>CAWELB010000001.1:0-1038466 GCA_963809805.1 uncultured Chloroflexia bacterium
GATTTCGGCTACGATCGGAGCCGGTTGCAGCGGACGAAGGGACGTGTTGCTCTGGGCGGTCTTCCGGGTGACGGCAGACGATCCGTCGCGCCTGCGCGAGCTGGCCCGGCAGGTCGCTGGCGCACCGGAAGCGGACCCAGCCGCTCGACGGCGACGAGTGCCGGCTGCGTCTTTCGGAACCCGGACCCGGCGCGCGATCCGGTTCCCGACGGACGTCCCGGCGTCGGCCGGGGCGCTCATCGATCGGGCCGGTCTGAAGGGCACGACCATCGGGCGGGCGCGCGTGTCGCCGGTGCACGCGAACTTCATCGTGAACGAGGGCGGTGCGACCGCGCAGCGACATCCGGGCGCTGATCGAGCGTGTGCCGCCGGCGGGTGCGCGAGCAGTTCGGCGATCGAGCTGCACGAGGAGATTGTCTACCTGGGCGAGTTCGAGCCGGTCGAGGCAGAGGGGAGCTGAGTCGTCCGGCATGTCGACGCTCGTGATCGAAGGCAAGCGACGGCTGTCCGGCCGCGTCCAGGTCGAGGGCAACAAGAACGCCGCGCTGCCGCTGCTGGCGGCCTGCCTGCTGACCGAGGACGAGTGCGTGCTCACCAACGTGCCGCGGATCGGCGACGTCGAGGTGATGGCGCGGCTGCTCGCCGACGTCGGCGCCGAGGTCGACGGCATCGGCACGACGACGCTCCGGGTGCGCACGCCGCGCGTGACGACCAACGAGCCTGACCGCCGTGCTGGTGGGGCGCCTGCGCGGCTCGGTGCTGCTGCTGGGGCCGCTGCTGGCGCGGACGGGCCGTGCCAGACTGGCGCACGCCGGGCGGCGACTTTCCCGGCGCGACGCAGCATCGCGACGCACCTCGGCGCGCTCGTCGCCATGGGCGCGCGCGCCGGCTCGCGGGCGCCGGACCACGCGCTCGAGGCGCCCGAGCGGGCTGCGCGGCGCCTCGATCTACCTCGACGAGGCGTCGGTGACCGGCACCGAGACGGCGATTCTGGCCGCCGCGACGGCCGAGGGCACGACCGAGATCCGCCACGCGGCCTGCGAACCGCACGTCGTCGAGCTGTGCGAGTTCCTGCGGCAGGATGGGCGTCGGCGTGACCGGCGGCGGGACCTCGACGATCCGCATCGACGGGCGCGCCGCGGCTTCGCGGCGCCGCAGCACCGGCTGAACGGGGACTACATCGACGCCGGCAGCTGGGCCGTGGTGGGCGCGGTCACCGGCGGCGACATCGACGTCGACCGGGGCCCGGGCCGAGGACGTCGAAGTCGTGGCGTCGGTGCTGCAGCGGATGCAGGTGCGAGTGCACCTTCGACGACGGCCGGCTCCGGGTGGAGCCGTCGAAGCCTGTGGCCGCCGGGCGGATCACGACCGGCCTGTGGCCGGGCTTTCCGAGCGACTTCGTGAGCCTGATCACCGTGCTGGCCACGCAGGCCGAGGGACGCACGCTCGTCCACGACTGGATGTACGAGTTGCGGCTGTTCGCCCTCGAGCAGCTCAGCGGCATGCGCGCGGATCTGTTCCTCTGCGACCCGCACCGGATCATCGTCACCGGTCCGACGCAGCTGTACGGGCGGATTCTCGATCCGCGCGACCTGCGATCCGGCATGGCGCTGATCGCGGCGGCGCTGGCGGCGGAGGGCGAGAGCCGTCTGAGCCCGCTCGAGACGGTCGAGCGCGGCTACGGCCAGCTGGTCGATCGTCTCAAGGGCGCTGGGGGCGCAGGTCGAGAGGATCGGCGAACTAGCGCGTTCGGGGCCGCGGCGGCGCCGGCGGCGCGGCGGCGGCGGCACGGCGCTGGTGGCACCGGCGTCGCTGCGGCTGCGTCGCGGCGGACGCGGCCTGCGACGGGCATCGGCCGGCGAGCGGCAGTTCGATCGAGCCGGCGTGCCCAGGTCGCGCGCCGACCCGGAACGGCCGCAGGTCGTCCTCGTTCAGGTCCAGCACGCGGACGATGTGCGGCGTCAGCGTCAGGATGATGTCGGTCTGCCTGCGTCTCGTTCTTGGTGTGCGGCGAACAGCCGGCCGATCACCGGGATGTCGCTCAGCCCGGGAATCCCGTCCAGCACGCGCCGTTCGTCGTCGCGGATCAGGCCCGGCCAGCATGTTGGTCTCGCCGTCCTTCAGGCGGATCACCGTGCTGATCGATCGGTTGCCGAACGTCGGCAGCCCGCCGAACCCCGTCCCCGAGATGCTGCTCACCTCGATCTTCAGCGCGAGCGACACGTCGTCGTCGTGGTGGGTCCGCGGCGTGATGTCGATGTTGACGCCGATGTTCTCGTAGTTGAACGACGTGATCGGCTGCTGGGCCACGCCGCCGGTGGCAATCGGCGAGAAGGTCGTGACCGGCACCGGCACGCGCTCGCCGAACTTCGCCTGCGCCGCCACGCCCTCCGAGGTCCGCAGCTGCGGATTGGCCAGCGTGCGCGTGTCCTGCGTCGGTCTTCAGCAGCCGGTAGTACAGGCCGGGCACGTCGGTCAGGAAGACCTGCGACTGGCCGAGGTTCCGCAGGTCCTGCAGCGTCAGGCCCTCGCGGTTGACGTCGACCGCGCCGTAGATGCCCGGCTGAGCCCGGCGACGCGATCTGCAGGCCGTACTCGCTGCAGGCGCGATGCGGTCCACCTCGAGCAGCTCGACGTCGATGACGACCTCCGGCACGCGCCTTGTCGATGGCGGCGAGCAGCTCGCGCGGCGGCGGCAATCCGCTCCGGCGTGTCCTGGATCGTGATGGCGTTGGTGGCCGGCGGTCGGCGCGACGCGGCGGGCGTCGATGACGACCCGCAGCAGGTCGATCGTCTCCTTGAGATCGGCGTTGCTCAGATAGAACGTCTGGACGATCTCTTCCTCGTACTCGCGGCGCTTGGCCGGCGTGTCGGGAATGACGGTGATGGTCCGCGGGCGCCGGTGACACGGAAGAAGGTCTGCGTGCTGCGCCGCGATCGACGTCAGGGCCTGTTCGAAGGTCGCGTTGCGGAGATCGATCGACATCGTCGAGTCGCGAAAGGCCGGATCGAACACCACGTTGACGCCGGCGAAGCGCGCGAGCGGCGGTGAAGACGTCGCGGCTGCTGGCGCTCGCGGAAGACGAGCGACGTCGGCAGGGGTGCGGTCTGGGGCAGGTCGAGGCCGGGGTGGGCCAGGTTCGCGCGCGCTCGATCAGGGCCTCGAGCTCGGTCTTGCCCTCGCGGGTCACGGCCACCTTGGCGCGCAGCTGGTTGCGCGTGGCCCGCAGCACCTCGTCGATGTCGCCGCTCGCGGGGTTCATCTCGGAGGCGACCTGGTACTCGACGAGGGCCTCGTCGAGCTTCCCCGTGGCGGCGAGCCGCCGGCCGCGGGTGAAGTGGTCCTGCGACGGCGCGAAGCCTCGCCCGGGCCAGCGACGCGCGCGCATCCTTGTTGTCCGGGTCGCGCTCCAGCGCCCCGTGTACTCGACGACGGCCTGGTCGTAGTCCTGCCGCTGCTCGGCGTTGCGGCCGTTGCGCGAGCGGCTCCGCCGGTGGCGCAGCCGGCCAGGGCGGCGCACAGGGTCAGGATCGCCAGCCCCGCACGCGCCGGCCAGCGGCCGCCGCTCCGGTCTATCTGGCTGACGCATCGGTGACCACGTCGACGCCCCGCGGCATCCTGAATATGAACTCATTATCGGACAAACCGACGTTTTCCCTCAGATTGGCCAGGGTGAACGTGGAGTGGCCGCCCTGGGCGTCGACGGTGGCGAGCACCAGGATCGCGAGCGTCCGGGGGTCGACGGCGAGGGAGAGCCATTCGTACTCGGCTTCCGGCCGCTTGGGCACCAGCCTGAGCGTCACCGCACCTGCCGGCGCCTCGGGGATCGTGTCGAAGCTGACGGCAAAATCCCGCGTCAGATTGCCCTTTCCGCTCAGGAACAGCGCGGGCGTCGTGGCGTCGTCCGCCTCCGGGCACGGCGGCGACCATCACCTGGTTGTCCTGGGGAATATAGGAATAGAGCCTTCGTCCGTCGGACACGAACAGCTTGGGCTCCGGCGACGTGTCCTCCCAGCGCATCCGGCCGGGCTTCTTGATCAGCACCCGGCCGCGCTCGGTCGCCGTCTGACGCAGAATTCCCCCGCGGTAGACATGCACGAAGTCGGCGGTGAAATCCCGCACCGTGTCGTCTTTCGCTGGAGGTCCCGCGCGACTTCGTCGGCGGACGGCCCGGGGCGGGCCCTGCGCGGCAGCGACGCCGGCCAGGAGCGTGAGGCAGGCGATCACCGGGGTGAGCTGCACCGTGAGGATACGATAGCACACCGGTCGCGGCAGCCCGGGGCCCGCCCGATCAGCCGCGTGTCCGGACGCACGTACCGGTGGACTGGGGGGCGAGCAGCCCGCCGCGGTAGGTCGTGGTGCTGACACGGCCGCTGCGGTCGAACACAGCGAGGCTGATCCCGCGCTCGAGGGTCAGGGCATGGCGGCGATTGACGATGACGTGACCGAACCCGGCGCGGCGCATCGTGTCGGCCGGCAGCCAGGATTCCATCCGAACGTCGATCTGCAGATCGCCGATTCGGGCGGCGCCCGGAACGGACGGTCCTCCGAGCGGAAGCGCCGGCGCGGTCGCCTAGCCGTGCCGACGATCATCTGGTAGTGCCGATCCGGCCGCACGGGAGGTCCGGCCGCCGGTGAGGCGCATGATCGCGGCCATGAGATCGCCTTGGTCGACGGGGAACTCCGGTCCGATCCAGCGAGCGCCAGCGCGTACGGCGTGCCGGGGGAAGCTGGCTGACGACGTCGGTCAGTCCAGGGACCTTCACGCGGGGATCGGGCGTGGCCTCGAACTGCCCGCCGTAGGCGGCCGCGATTCTCTGCCGCGCCAGCGGCGTGGCCAGCACCAGGCGGCCGATCTCGCGCGTTGTCGCGGACGAGCGCGGGAAAGTGGTCACGCACCTCGTCGGTGTGAAACCAGGCGAGATCGGGCCGTTGATACTTCGCGTAGTAGTCGAGGGCGTTTTCCAGCTGCCAGTTCATGTCGAGATCGAAGACGCGCGTTCTGGTCGGTCACATCTCTCGTCATTGCGTCCAGAAACGCGGTCGCGCGACGATCATCGCTGCGATCGACCGCCGGCCAGGTGTCCAATCCTCGCCACGCCGGATAGAGCAGGCAGAGTCCCCGCGACGAGGGCCGGTGCCCACCGGGCACGTGTCCCCGGACCGCCATCGACTGCAGCCGCCGTGACGCCGCCGGCCGCGAACAGGGCGACGGCGAGATGCGCGGGCAGCAGGAACACGTGTGTGTCGCCGACGTTGTAGGTCAGCGCGAAGAGCAGGTTGGCCGCGTACAGCGGGGCAATGACAGGACCGCGCCGCGGCCTCGTCCACAGCAGATAGGACGGCTCCGAGCGCCGCCGCTACGACGCCCAGCCCGCCGAACTGCTGTCGGAGGTCGAACCAGTACATCCCGAGACGATCGGCAGATCGCGGTGCGCGATCCACCCCGAGGACGAGCGACTCTCGCCAGTCGGCCTTCGTGACGTCGAACCAGAACCGGCCGAGCGCGTCGCGCAGGCTCGGCTGGCGGGAAGATCGAGGGACCAGAGGCCCTCGGAAGTTCCAGCCATACTGGAGTGCGGCCAGTGCGGCGATGACGACGGCCAGCGCCACGATGCCGTGGCTGCAAGACCGCGCGGGGCCCGTGCCCGCCGCCGAACAGCACGAGCAGCGCGAACCCGGGCAGCAGCAGGATCATGCTCATGTGGTTGCCGAAGCCGAGCGCGTAGACGGCGAAGAACGTCGACAATCGGCACGGTGGTCGGGCGCCGGGACCACGCGAGCAGGGCGGCCAGCGAGGCGGCAATCATCAGCAGGTGGAGCGCGTAGACCTCTGCGATGATGGACTGCGACCAGAAGGTGTACGAGAAGCCGATGAGAAGCCCGCTGAAGAGCCCGCGCCGGGTCGACTCGACCAGCGCCGCCGCGACCCAGGCCGTCGCGCCGCTGGCCAGCGCGCCGTACACCGCCGACGCCAGGTTCATGGCGTGCGCGGGTTCCTGTGCGGCTCATCCAGACGAAGAGGTTGCCGATCGCGTAGTACAACGGGTACGCGTGTCTCGGCGTCAGGGTCAGTGAACCGACGTCGCCTGGAATGACGCGGTGTCGCCAAGGTCGAGTCCGGGAAGCAGGGTCGCGCGATAGCACCAGAACGTGACCCCGGAAACCACCAGGGCGCTGACCGCGCGTCCGCCGACATGCGATGCGAAGGGGCGCTGAGACGGCCGCAGAGTCCGGAAAGCCGGTCAGCAGGAGACCGGGAGTTGCCGGCAAGCGGGGCAGATCGGGGAGGTGGCGTCCGGTCGATGGCTGCGGAAGTCCGCCGGTCCTGTGACCGCGTGGCTGCGGTGTCAGCGCAGATCTCGACAAGGGCTGCGGCACCTCTAGCGTCACGACGATCGTTTCCGATGGATCCCTATGGCCGACGGACGCAACGAGTCCGCTAGGCGTCGGGCGAGCCGGACGCAGCCGGCACCGCCCGCGAAGACCCCTTCGGCTCCGTCGGGTAGTTCGCCGCCACCCAGTCAGGCAGGCCGCCCTTCAGGACGCTGACCTGGTAACCCTGGCGGAACAGGTCCCGGGCGACGCGGGCGCTGACGATCTCGCCGGGATCGGAGTCGTAGACGCACCAGGTCCCGTGTCCCGCGGCACGCTGAGCGATGACAGCGCGCCCGGCGGCCCCACGCAACGCGCCCGGCAGCCTGAGCGTGCTGTGTTCGTACGGGTACTTCAGCCGGACATCGAGCAGGGTCGGGAGGTCGCCGCGATCGAACCGTTCCTTGAGCTGTTCCTTGGTGATTCGTTGGACGCGCACGACCCTATTGCTTCCTGCGCGTCGCGTGCGCGTCAAGGAGGCCGGCCGCGCGGAACTCAGCGCGGGGCCGGCGCGGACACGGCAGACGCCAGGGGCGGCACCCGACGGGGAGGCCGCCTGCCGGGAGCCGGGACGGCGCCGCGGACGGGATTCGGAGCGAAGACGGACGGTCGAAGATCCCATCCGCTGGACCGCTTCCCGCAGTGGACGCACCGGAGGTAGATGACGTGCTGCCCGCCGGAGACGCCGTAGTCGTGTCCACCCGACAGGCAGCAGCAGAGCCAATTCCACATACTCGACTCGTCCGAGAGCCTCGGTCAGCGACCCGGATAGCAAGCACGATGCCGCGGTCTGGACCGGTTCGGGTGCGGGCAACGGCCAGGCTGTTTATCGAAGGAATCCGGCCGACGTCGTGTCTGGCCGGGGCGTCCTGGCGCCCGTCACGTGTCCCGAGAATGGGTCGCCGCCGTGCGGTTTGATTACAGAATTGTGAGGAGTTCTGGCGGATCCTCCCAGGGGGATGATAGAATCCGCGGCCATGGCGCTGGACATCACGATTGGATCCCGCCGGTACCTGATCGTGTCGGAGCCGAGTCCGGAGGGGTGGCGGGCGAAGGTGCTCGAGGCGCTGGATGCCGAGGCGCGCACGACCCAGGAAACGGGGATCGATGCGACGGGTGAAACGCGCACAGTGGCCGACAACAATGCGCTCGGCAAGCTGCAACGGTCGCTTCGAGCCAGGACGTAGCGCTTCTTCCACGGCACACGCGGGGTGGCGGTGATCGATCCTCAGGCCTCGGCCGAACCGCGGGCCCCGGGCTTGTCGACGGGCGGTACGCACGACGGCCGGATCCTTCCAAGCGTGATCGGGCTGATCGTCCTGGTGGTCCTGCTCGCGATCGGCCGGTTCGCCCTCATCACCTTCAGGGAATCCCAGTCGCACGAAGGACGATTCGAGGCCGTGGCCGCCTGGCCGGCGGTCCCGGCGGGAACCGCGGCACGAGACCTCAGGCATCGGGGCTCGTTCGAGGGGCACCCCTACGTCTACGCCGAGAATCCGGAACGCCTGGGCCGCTACGCCGTGGTGTTCACGCCCTCGCTCGACGGGACCGACGAGCGTGCGTACGCGGCGATCCGTCACGTCACGCTGAAGGCGTACGGCCAGGATCTGTCCGGCGTGGTTCCCGCGGTGAGCCGGGACGGGGACGCGCTGAGAGTGGAGTTTCGCGCCGACGGGATCACCTACGTGGCGCTGGCAGCCTGGGGCGCGCCGCTCGGCAGACTCAGCGCCTTCACGCTGCGCCGGGAAGAGTAGCCCCGGTGGGTGATCCGGCGATGGTGATGCCCGCCGCACTGGCGCGTCGTGCTATTTTGTGCCGGTGCGACGCTCAGTCGTGGCCAGTCGCGTCTGATCCGCCGGGGGGCGCGACGGGAATTGGCGCGCTGAGGAGGCTCAGGCCCCACCTGGGCCCGCTGCTCCTGTTCGCGGCTGCCAGTCTGGTCTGGACGTGGCCGCTCATCGGCCACACGCAGACCCATCTGCCAGGAGATCCCGGGGACAACTTCAGCTTCCTGTGGAACCTGTGGTGGATGCGCCATGTCGTGGCGTCGCACGGCCTCAGTGTCTTTCATTCCGACTTCCTGTTTCATCCCGTTCGGCGTGGATCTCGTCAACCATCCCCACACCGCGCTCCAGGGCGCGATCACGGCCACGCTGCTCGCGCGGCTCTCGATCGTGGAGGCGGAGAACCTGTACATCGTCGTGTCGGTCTTCGCCAATGCGCTGGCCGCGTACGCGCTGGCACTGGAGCTCACCGGGCATCGACGCGCGGCCATCCTGGCGGGCATCACGTTCGGAGGGTCTCCCTACGTCGGTGCGCACCTGCTCGGCCATTTCGATTTGCTCAGCGCGTGGGTGCTGCCCGTGTTCGCGCTCTGCTGCGGCGGGCGCTGCGCGATGGGGCGAAGGCTGCCGCCGTCGGCTGCGGCCTGGTCGGCCGGTGTCGCCGCGTACAGCGCGTACTACTACGTCGTGTACATCGGCCTGCTGGGCGCTGACCTACGCCGCAGCCTGGTCGCAGTGCCTGTCACCGGGCGTCGAGGGCGGCGTCAGACGGCCACGACGCGTCGCGTGCGCCGCGGTCTGCTGGCGGCCCTGGCCGTCGCCGGTGCCGTGCGTCGCGTGGATCCTGGCCACGGGCGGCGGCGGCGTGCCGTCTGGCCGGCGTGACCGATCTCCGCGCGGACGGTGCAGCCGCCTCTGACGGTCGCGTGGGCCGTCGTGCTGGCGATCGTGCTCACCCGATGGCGGCTGCGCCTGCGGGTCCGGCCGTCGTCAGGCGCGCGGCTTCGGCGGGCGACGGCCGTGCTGGCCCTGGCCGGCGCGTGTTCGTGGTCTCGGCGGCTTCCGCTGGTCCTGGAAGCCGGCGCCCTGATCGGGTCCGGGCCGCTATGCCAGCCAGCCGTACTTCTGGCGGAGCGCGCCCCGCGGGGTGGACCTGCTGGCCGGCGTCGCGGGCAATCCGTTTCACCCGGTGACCGGAGCCGCCGTCAGCCGCCTGTATCGGGCGGCCGTCTCGATCGCATCGAAGGCGTCGCGTGGCTGGGCGTCGTGCCGCTGGTGCTGCTGGCCGTGCCGAGAGGACGCTGGGCGGACCGGGAGGAAGCGAGGCTGCTGGCTGGTCGTCGCGGGCGTGTGCGCGCTGTGGGCGCTGGGCCCGCTGGCGACGGTGGCCGGCGTTGACGTCGGGCTGCCGTTGCCCCAGAGCCTCGCTCAGATTCATCCCGGTCGTGTCCGACGCGCGCATGCCGGGACGGGCGATGGTGGTGGTGTATCTCGCGCTGGCGATCCTCCTGGCGCTGCGGGTCCCCGCGCTGGAAGGACGCGCGCGGAGACCAGTCTGGCAATGGGTGCTGGTGCTGGGGGTGGCGCTGGACTACCTATCGGCGCCGATTCCGCTCACGGCGCTCGACCGGCCGCTCGTCTATCAGCACCTGGCCGCGCTGAATGACGGCGGCGCCGTCTGCGAAGCTGCCCCTGGGGATCAGGGGACGGGCTGACCCGAGGCGTGGGACGACAGGACCGGAGGGTTCTGTACTATGCCACGCTGCACGGCCATCCGCTCGTCGGGGGGTTCATCGGCCGGATGCCGCCGGGCGTGGCGGCCGCCTACGCCGGGATGCCCGTCGTGGGGAACCTGCTGCGGCTCTCGGACGGTCAACCAGCGGTGGCGGAGGACGACGAGCCGGGGCCGCTGACGTTGCCGTTCCGCTACCTGGTCCTCGATACCGCCTCCGCCTCGCCGAGCGTCGTCGCGTACGTGCACTCGAACCTCCGTCTCGAGTGGCTGGTCGAGGCCGACGGCCGGGTGCTGTACAGGGTGCGACGGGCGTGACTGAGACCGGCGGGCCATGGGCAGGCTCCGTATGGCGAGCACCGTCACGTCCGTTCGGACGGCAGGTGATCGTCGCCGATCCTGCTCGCCTGCCTGTCGCTGGCCGTTCGCGCGCCGTTCCTGACGCGGAGCGAGGCGTTCTTCGACTCGGACGAAGCCGTTGAAGGGCTGATGGCGCGGCACGTGCTCGAAGGGGAGTTGCCGGCGTTCTTCTGGGGGCAGAGCTACAAGGGCGTGCCCGAGACGTACGTCGCCGCTCGCGGCCTTCGCCTTGTTTGGCAGCCACGTCGCGGTGCTCAAGAGCGTGACGGCGGTGCTGTTCGCCGCTGTACGTCGCCTCGAGCTTCCTGCTCCTCGGACAGATGGTTTGGCTGGCCGGTGGCGATCGGCGCCTCCGTCGTGGCGGCGGTGGGCCCGCCGGCGCTGCTGTACTGGACGCTCAGCGCGAACGCCGAGTTCGTGCTGGTCATGCTGATCGGCACCGGCCTGCTCCTGCTCCTGCCCGCCGAGGGTGCCGGGGCATCGGCGGGCCGTCGGCTGGCGTTCGGCGTGCTCGCCGGCCTCGGCGCGTGGACCCACCCGCTCATCGGGTGCTACCTGCTGCCGCTGGCGCTGGTGGGGCTGCTTCGGAGCGAGTGGTGGCGCGTGCATCGATCGACGCGCCTTCTGCGGGCCGTGATCGTCGGGAGGGCGGAGGGCCGGCCGCGGCCGGTCGTGCTGCTGCTCAACGCCACGGCGCTGGCGTATGCCGGACTGGGCATCGCGGCGTTTGTCATCGGGCGGATCGACGTGTCCGTCGCCGGCCTGGTCGTGAGTGCCCACCATCCGCAGAAGATGGCCGCGATCGCGGCGTTGTGCGTGCTCGTGTCGCTGGTGACGGTGACGCACGGGGAGTTCAGGGGTGTGCTGGCCGATCTGTGGCGCGACGCTCGCCACGCCGCGGCCGGATTCCTGATCGGGTACGTCCCGGTGATCGTGCACGCCCTCTCGGGAGGACGCGTCGGTGCGCCGTTGCGCAGCATGGATCTCGACCGGCTTCAGCAGGCCATTCCCGCGATGGTTCGGGACATTCCGGCGATCCTGTCGGGCGTGAGCGCGCCGACGACAGATCGGCTGCCGCTTCCGGCCGCCCTCGTGGCCCCGGCGGTCCTGGCGTTCGGGTTGTACCTGTGGGACTCGCGCGGGGTGCTCTGGGACACGCTCACGCTGCGGGCCGCTGGCCGGCCCCCTCGGCGTGGCCTTCTTGCCGGTGTTCCTGGTGGCGCTTCCGGCCAGCGTTCGTCGTCAGCGGCATGTGCCTCGACGCGCACTCGTACCGTTATCTGGTGCCGGTGTACGCCGCCGTCCCGGTGGCCCTCGTGCTCGGGTGTCGCTTGGCCGGCCGCTGGGGGAGGTGGCTTCCGGGCGCGCTGCTTTCTGGCGGTCATCGTCGCACGTTCGGGGTCGCAGCAGGTTCTCTGGTTCCGGACATTGACCGTGATCCCGTGCGACCGCCGGATGGTGGCCTGCCTGAAGGCGTCAGGTGTGCGCGGCGGACGCGCGGACTACTGGATCAGTTACCGGCTGACGTTTCTGTCGGACGAGGAAGTCATCATGGCGCCGGAGAACGGCGTCGATCGCTACGCGTCCTACTCGGCCGGGCGGTCGCCACGCTGGACCGCATCGCTCACGTGCGGCGGTGCTGCTAGGAGACAGCCGGAAGCAGGGTACGCCGCAGTGCCGGTGCGGCGATTTGGAGGCGTCGTCAGCGGCGGAAGCGGGCAGTCCGCCCGTTGAGTGAGGTTCGCGGCCTCCGGTACCGCGTCAACGCCGCGGCGACCACGTGCGAGGGCGATTCGGTGCCTCGAATTCTCGTGACATTTCGCATTGGCTGCCCGATTATACGGCCCGGTCTGTCAACCCCAGATAGCCCATGTCCCGTCCCGTACACTGCCGGATGCTGCCGACGGCGAGCCTCACGGTGGATTCGTCCTGATTGTCGAAGACGACCCGCATTCGCTGGAGCTGACGGCGTCGTTCGCGCGCGAGGCGGGCGGGAGACCCGTGACGGCCGGGACCGCTCGCCGATGCCGGCCGGCTGCTCGATCGCGCTCGGCGATCGCCTGGCCTTCGTCATCACCGACATCAAGCTGGGCGACGGCAGCGGCCTCGATCTTGTTCAGGCGCGTCCGCGCGATGCGTCCGGACCTGCCGGTGGTGCTGATCACCGCGTTCGGCAACACGGACGAGGCGGTCGCGGCGATGAAGGAGGGAGCGTTCTACTACTTCACGAAGCCGGTCGACTTTCGCGCTGCTGCTGCGTCTGGTTCGCGAGGCTCTCGAGAAACGAGCGCCTCGCCGAGCAGGTCGTCGATCTGCAGGCGCGACTGGCCGCGGCCGGGCGCGACCGGATCGCGGGCGTCGAGTCGGGCGCTGCGCGTCCGCGCTGCAATCTGGCGACGAGCGTCGCTGGTCTGGACACGACCGTGCTGCTCGTCGGCGAGACGGGTACGGGCAAGGAACTCTTCGCGGAGTACATCCACGACCGCAGCGATCGCCGTCGGCGGACCGCTCGTGGCAATCAACTGCGCCGCGCTGCCGGAGCCGTTGCTCGAGTCCGAGCTCTTCGGACACGAACGGGGCGCGTTCACCGGCGCGGTCGCCCGCAAGCCCGGCAAGTTCGAGCTGGCGCACGGCGGCACGCGTCTTCCTCGACGAGGTCGGCGATCTGGCGCTGCCGCTGCAGGCGAAGCTGCTGCGCGTGCTCGAATCGAAGCGCGATCGAGCCGCTCGGGTGGCCAGCACGGCATCGACGTCGACGTCCGGATTCATGGCGGCGACCAATCGCGACCTTCGCGGCTCTGATCGAGGCCGGGCAGTTCCGCGAAGACCTGTACTATCGTCTGGCGGCGTTTCCAATCGTGCTGCCGCCGCTGCGGGATCGCCCGGAG
Organism: uncultured Chloroflexia bacterium; assembly: GCA_963809805.1. Taxonomy (GTDB): domain Bacteria; phylum Chloroflexota; class Anaerolineae; order Anaerolineales; family UBA4823; genus FEB-25. Next base: position 13,141 of record CAWELB010000001.1, read on the forward strand.
GACATCCGGCACTCGGCGGAGCGATTTCCTCGAGGCAGTTTGCGCGCGCCCACGACAAGGCGGTCGACGGATTCGACACCGATGCGCTCGATGCAATGCAGGCGTCACGCCTGGCCGGGAAACGTCCGGGAATTGCGCCACACGGTCGAGCGAGCGGTGATCCTCACGACCGGGCGGACGATCACCCGCGCGCAACTCCCGCTGGAACGGGCCACCGGGGCGGAGACGCGGGTGCCGGCGGATATGGACAACCTGGCCGACCTGCAAGGATCTCGAGCGCGAGGTGGTGCGGCGTGCGGTGGAGGCCGCCGGAGGCAACCGGACCCGCGCCGCCCGAACCCTGGGAATTACGCGCAACCAGATCCGCTACCGCTTGCGGAAGATGACGCCCGGAGCGTCACTGACCTCGATGCGCCTGTCCGCCGATTCCTCTCGGCGTCCGGATTCTGATCATGATCCTGCCGCTGTGCCTGCTGCCGGCGGCGGCTGGTGGGGAGCTGGTCCGTGACCGCGCTGGCGGTGTCCCTGGCCCTGCTCGGGGCCGGCCTGGTGGCGACGGCGATTGTCAGGCCGCTCGCCGCGCTGTCGCGGGGGACCGAGCGGATCGCCAGGGGGGACTTCGACGTCCGCCTGCCCGTGGACCGGCGCGACGAGATCGGCCAGCTCACGGAGTCGTTCAACGCCATGGCCGCAGCGCTGGCGGCCTACCGGGACGAGCTCGTGCGCGCCGAGGAGGCCGCGGCGCTGGGGCGGCTGGCCTCGGTGGTCGCCCACGAGGTGCGGAACCCGCTCAATGCCATCCGGGGCTGCACCGACTACCTGCGCCTGAAGCGCCCGGACGATGACCTGGTCGTGCACCACGCCGAGATCATCGCCTCCGAGGTCGAGACGCTCGACGCGTTCGTGGGCGACTTCCTGCAGTTCACGAGGCTGCCGCCCCCACGGCTCGACGGCAGTCCGCGTGGCCGAGGTGCTCCGATCTCGGATTGCGCTGCACGAGGCCGAGGCGCGCGGCCGGGGCGTCCGGATCGAGCTGTCCGTCGATCCAGGGATCCGCGAGGTGAGGGGCGACCCCCAGCAGCTGGCGCGCGTGTTCGAGAATCTCGCGCGCAACGCCTTCGAGGCGATGCCCGACGGCGGAGTGCTGCGGGTGGCGGCGTCCCAGGCCGGGGACCGGGTGACGATCGCGTTTGCCGACACCGGTCCCGGCATCCCCGAGGCGGCGGCCGATGCGGTGTTCACGCCGTTCTTCACCACCAAGCCGGCCGGCACCGGTCTCGGTCTGCCCATCTGCCGCCGCATCGTGGAGCTGCACGGAGGCACGATCAGTGTCGACAGCCGGGCGGGGGAGGGTGCGACGTTTCCGGGTCGTCGCTGCCGGCGACAGGTGGTGAATAGTCACCGGCCGATGATGCAAAAGTGATCACGCGCCGGACCATCCGGGAGACAGGACCGGTTCGAGCTATGCGACGTAACTCTCGTTTTATGAGTGAGATGCAACAATTCAAGGGTGGGGACCTTGCGGGCATTGCCGTTGCTGGAAGAGAGTCGGCCACCTTGAGGGACTCGAGGCGCATGACCACAGCCGTCGGCCGCACACACCCGGGTCGTCGCCGCACCGAGAACGAGGACTGCTACCTCGTCGATGAGGCGTTGCAGCTCTTCGCGATTGCGGATGGGATGGGGGGGCATCGGGCAGGCGAGGTGGCGTCGAGGATCGGCCTCGACACGGTCGCCGATTTCGTGCGCACCAGCGCCAGCGACAGCGGAATCACGTGGCCGTACGGGCCTGAACGCAGCGCTGTCATTCGAGGCCAACCAGCTGCAGAACGCGATTCAGCTGGCGAACCTGAGGATCCTCGCCGCCGCGCAGGAATCACCCGGATCGCGAGGGGATGGGGTCCACGCTGGTCGCCGCCTGCGTGCGTGCGAGCCGCCTCGTCTACGCGGGCGTGGGGGACAGCCGTCTGTACCTGTTCCGCCGGGGCTCACTGCGCCAGTTGTCGACCGACGACTCGTGGGCCGCGTCGATGACTTCGGTCCGGCGCGCGCCCCGAGGTCGTCAAAGCGCATCCGATGAGGCACCTGCTGACCAGTGCGCTCGGAACCGAGGGGCGACTGAAGGTCTCGCTGGGCGCGGACACCTGAACGACGGGGACACGCTCCTGCTGTGCACCGACGGGCTTCACGGGGCGGTCAGTGACGACGAGATGGCGACGATTCTGGACGTCGGCGGCAGCTCGCTCGAGCAGGCGGCCGATCGGCTGATCGACGCGGCCAACGACGCCGGCGGCCCCGACAACGTGACGGTCGTTCTGGTCCGCCATCGCGGGGAGTCCGCCGGGGAGGAGGCATGACCGAGGGCGTCCCGCGGCGGTGCGCGGACTGATCGGGCGGAGTCCGGCGGCTGGTCCGCGACCCGCGCGGGCAGGCGATCACCGAGTACGTCGCCCTGGCCGGCGTGCTGGTGATCACGGGCCTGCTGGTGTCCGGCATCCTGGGGCGCGGCCTGAAGACGTTCGTGCACGGCGCCGTCCTGAACGTGAGGACGATCGCGCCATGAGCGGGCAGGAGCCGGGCCGCGGGCACCTCTTCGGTGCCGGCCGCGGGCGGTCGCGGTCGGAGCGCGGGCAGGCGCTGTCGGAGTACGTGGTCATGATGGGGTTCATCGTGGCGACGGTGATCGCGGCGATGGCGTTGTTCGTGGCTCCGGTGGCGGGTGCGGTCGTGCGGCTGGCGCGGTGGATCGTGGTGGGTTTCACGAGCTGATCGGGAACGCGGGTGGCGATCGACAAACAGGGAGGACGACATGCTGAGACTGCTGACGGAGCACAGGTGGCCGGGTGGCGGATCAGGGAGCGGCTGTCGGGTGAGCGCGGGCAGACCACCAGCGAGTACATGGTGATCGCCGGCGTGGTCGTGGTGATCCTGCTCGGGGTGTTCGCGATCTTCCGGGACGAGATCGGCACCGCGATGAGCAGCCTGATGGGGAACGTCAACGAGGGCGTGACCAGCGGGACGCGGTAGGCGGGGATCGGGCCGATGAGGCGAGAACCGCGGGCCGTGCAGGCGGCCCAACGTGGGGTGTGTCGTGACGCCTCCGGGCAGGCCGTGACGGAGACGGTGCTGTCGCTCGCCTTCTTCATGCTTGATCGTGCTCGGGCTCATCCACCTGACCTTCCTGGCCTCGACCAAGCACGTCGTGAACTACGCGGCGTTTGCCGGAGCGCGGGCCTCGATGTACAGCGCCGCCGACGCGGCCCGTGCCGGCGGCGGCTCGATGCACCGGCAGGCGGTGGAGGCGGTGACCGGGATGATGGACTGGGGGCGGCCGCCGCGAGCGGAACCATGGGCAGACGGGTACCGGGTCCAGTACCCGACCCCGTTCGCGCTGCCCCTGTTCAATCACGCGGCGGGCAACGTCGTCATCGTGACCGTCGGTGGCGCCGATCGCGCGCCAGCCGGATCTGCCGGAGGAAGGCGACAATGCCGCGCGGTGAACGATGGCCGAGGCTGGCCGGCCGCGGCGGCGCGCGAGGACGGGCAGGCCTTCGTCTTCGTGCTGACGATCCTGTTGGCGCTGCTGCTGCTGGTGGCCACGAGCATCAACATCGGCCAGGCGGTCAACCGGCGGATCCTGCTTCAGATGGTGGCCGACGCCGGGGCGTTCACGGGCGCCACGGAGATGGCGCGCGGCATGAACACGATCGCCGAGCAGAACGGACGGATCCAGCGCGCGTGGGCGACGATGGTGCAGGCGACCCGCGCCTTCGGCCCTGCCCCCGTGCGGCCCCAGCGACCAGGCGGTCGCGCGCGTACGGCAGGGCCCGGGAAACCTCGCGCGCGTGATCCGGGCGGTCAATCCGGGTACGGACGGCGGGCGGCTGAGGAGGCGTATGCCGTGAGCGCGTTCAACGCCGAGGATCTCGTTCCCGGGCGAACAGTTGGCCATGGGCGAGGAACGCCGGGCCTGTCGCGGCAGCGGCCGGCCGGCCGAGTCGTCGAACTCGAGCAGGTGCCGGACGGCACCTCGTCGGAGCAGTCGGGGGGCTACCCGGGACGGACGCACGTGACCTGGTCCTGCTCCGCGCTGCGGAGCATCCGGGTCCGGACCAGTTCCTTCAGCCTCTGGTACCGGGCCGTGCCCGAGTCCATGCCGATCGCGTTCGCCTGGGTGGTGACGGCGCCGGCGCGCCGCGCGCGGCTCTTCGATTCGTTCTTCGGCCCGTACGCCATTCCGCCGATGAGTGCCGCGGCGGTGGCCAAGCCGATCGGCGGCGAGATCAAGGAGGCCCGCGCGCGGTACGTGGCGAAGGTGACGCCGCTGCGGGAGCTCCTGCGAGGGATCGACGACACCGTGCGTGAACGCTGGCGGGAGATCTATCACTGATGTCCGGCATGATGCGCCCCGTCCGGCGTCGCCTTTCCAGCCAGCGCGGTCAGGCCATGACCGAGACCGTGCTGATGACGCTGCCGCTCGTGATGCTGCTGGCCGGCGTGTACCAGCTCTTCCTGGCCGACGAGTACGTGTTCCGGCTCGCGGCCCGGTCGCACGCACGCCTGTTCACTGAGGCGGCGTTCGTGTCGAATTCGACATCGGCGCGGTACGCGTGGCGCTTCGTCGAGTGGAACACCCGCGAGGTCTGGGTGCCGGTGGTCGGGTTCTTCCGGCCGTACGGGCTGTCGAACGACCAGATGCGCATCCGGAGCGCGCGCGGCGGCGGGCGGATTCAAGCGGACGGCGATCGGGGCGGGCACGGCCCCGTCGGTCGCCGGCGCGGCAGACGCGAACGTCTACCAATGGCTGGGCAACGCCGACCGGGCGATCGACGAACTCGAAATCGCGTTGTGGCGGTCGAGGCGTTCGCTCAATGAGAGGGTCGAGAGATGAAAAGCCGCCTTGCTCTTGTCCTGTCAGTCGGCGCCGGGCCTGTTCGCGCTCGTGGCCGTCGCTGTTGTACCTGAACGTCCGCGAGCGGACGCTGCTCGAGCAGGCGGCGCTGCAGGATGTGGTCGTGGCCACCCGCGACATCCTGTCCAATACGGTCATCGACGAGCGCAACGTGGCGGCCGCGCGCGTGCCCGCAGAAGTACGTGCAGCCGGGCGCGCTTACGTCGATGGCCGACGCGGTCGGGCGCGTGGCCGCCGTGCCGATCCCGAGCGGATCGCCAGGTGACGCGGCACCGGCGCTGCAGGAGGGCGGGCGCGAGGCGCTGGCCTTCCAGGTGCCGCGCGGGATGCGGGCCGTCACGATCGCCGTCAGCGATGTCACCGGCGTCGCGGGCCTGGTGAGGGCGGGCAACTTCGTCGACCTGGTCGGCATCTTCGAGTACGGCGTGCCGAGCGGGCAGCGAGGGCGGCCAGACCACCTACAGCCAGGAGCGCACCGAGGCCCTCACGCTCGCGCAGAACGTGCAGGTCGTGGCGGTGGGCGCGCGAGTTCGCGGGCGCCGAGGGCGCCGCGCGCGCCGGCCCGCGCCGGCGGCACCGAGCCGAGGCGGCGGTGCCGGCGCCCGAGCGAGGTCGAGGTGCAGAGCATGACGCTGCTGGTGTCCCCGCAGCAGGTGCAGGAGGTCGTGCTCGCGCAGCAGGTCGGGACGCTGACCGTCAGCCTGCGGTCGAACCTCGATGCGGGCCAGGTCGTCGACCTGCCCCGGCTGGATCCGCTGACGATGCTGAAGGTGCAGACGCCGGTGCCGTTGAAGACGCGCCGCAGCCGAGTCTGGCGTGAGATTCGCGGCACGCAGCCGTAATGGATCGCGTCAGCGAGCGGCGCGGATGGCGAGCAGTGCCATGCGTGCGTCGGGTGACGTGCTCGCGGCGGCGATCGTCGTCATGCTGGCCGCGCCGTTCCGGCGGCGCAGGCGCAGACGGCTGAGCCGCAGTAGCCGATCGAGCTGCTGACCGGCGATCAGAAGACTGCTGCGTCCGGGCTACGCCATCGGCAACATCGCGATCGGCGACCCGAAGGTCTGCGACTTCAAGATGCTGCCGGGTCGCGCGCGAGGTGATGCTCCTGGCCAAGGGCGAGGGCCACACGCTGCTGACGCTGTGGGATCAGCAAGGAGCCAAGCGCGCCGAGATCGCAGATCGAGGTCACCTCGCGCGAGTTCGCGAAGCTCAGGACGATCTGATCGAGTTGCTGCGGCCGTATCCGGGCGTCCAGGTCGCGTAGTCTCGGCACGCGGCTGGCGCTGACCGGCACGGTCGACACGCAGGCGGAGCCTGCAGGCGGTCAGGGCCCTCGCCAAGGCGGCCGGCAGCAACGTGCAATCGCTGGTGACGTCGCGGGAGGCGGCGCCCGCGCCGGGCGGCGCGGCACGGACGCCGACGCCGCGATCGGCCGCGCCGGCGGCGACGAGTCCGGCCGTGCGCACGGCGCCGGCATCCACGCCGTCCCCGCGTCCGATGCGCGCCCGGCACGCCGACGCCGGTGCCGCTGGGGGCGGGTCCGACGAGCGGATCAGCCGTGGCCCAGGCGCCGCCAGCGGCGGCTGCGGCGCCGGCGGCCCCGGTGACGCCGCCCGGCACGCCTGCGGCCGTGGAGAATCCGCCTCCACCGAACGTGACCGCCGTCGCGCGCCTCCGGCGCCGTCGGCGCGGCCCGCGCCGGCATCGAGCGTCCCGGCCGGGGCGACCGCCGGCGCCGGCGCGGCGTGCGAGTACGACTCGAGCTGCTTCGAGACGCTCGCGTCCGCGCCTCCGCCGGAGGTCATGGGGCCCCAGGGGCGGAGTCTGTTCAAGACCCGCGTGTCGGCGGTGTCCGGCGCCTCGGTGCGTCAGTTCATCCCGGCCGAGGGCAGCGCGACGACACCGCCGCCGCGGGCACGGTGAGCGGCATCAGCATCGGGCTACGGCCGACGCTCGACTCGAGCGGCCGGATCCGGACGACGCTGGTCGTCGACACGAATCTGCCGATCGGCCGTACCGGCGCCGGCAGGGCACGGCCGGGTGGGCCCGGGCGCAGCTCGAGTTCACGGTCGGCGCCGGGGAGACCCGGTACGTGACGGAACGGGAGATTGGCGCGCTGTTGAAGCCGTATGCGATGGCGGCGGAGGCGCAGCCGCGGCAGCCTGCCACGGGCGGCGCGGGCAGCACGCCGCGCGGCACGCCGCGGCTGAGCGGCGAGGAGGCGGAGATCGCCCGCACGCTGGGCGCGCTGTTCGCCAGGCGCGGGCGCGCGACCTCGAAGACCGAGCGGACGCCGCCGGCCGAGCCGGTGCTGCTCGTGGTGATTACGCCGTATCTGGCCTCGGTGCCGTAACCGGTCTGACCGCGACAGGGACACGAAGATGGCTGTCGGAGCCAAGACGATCGTCGTCAGCGGCGGCCAGCGGCGGAGCGGCGCCACGACGGTGTGCGCTGAACCTGGCCGCGGCGCTGCCGCAGCACGTCTCGGGCGGGTGCTGCTGGTCGACGGCCACCATCCCGTGCCGGGGGACGTCGCGGCCGTGGCGGGCGTCGATCGGGCGAAGGCGTCGGCGAGATGGTCCCGCTGCTGTCGAAGCTGACGCCGGAGCTGTTCGGCAGTTACCTACGGCCGGCCCCGGCAGCTGGCGGTGCTGCCGCTCGTCGGCGACGTCCAGCAGGCGCCGCCACGTCACGCCCGACGTCGTCAGGCGGGTGTTCGAACTCGCGCGCCGCGTCTTCGCGGCGATCGTCGTGGACGAGGGTGGGCGTCGAGCACCCTTGACGCCGGCGACTCTCGAGCACGCCGACGTGGTGTGCCTGGTGGCCGAGCCGTCGACGGCGGCCTGCAGCGGGCGCAGGCTCTCGAGTACCTGCCGGACGCCTGCAGATCGGACGCGAGGCGGTGGTCGTCTGCCTGAACCGCTGCGTGCCGCGCGGCCCGATCACGCCCGACATGGCGCAGACCATGCTCCAGGCCGCGGTCTCCGCGGCGCGTCCCGGAGGACCCGGCGGCGCAGCAGGACGCGGCGGCCCGCAAGCAGCCGATCGTCTCCTGGCCAACCCGCGGCACGCCGGCGGCGCGCGAAATCGATCGGCTGGCGCGCGAGATCGCCGCCCGCGGCCTGCGGGTCGCGCAGGTCGTGTCGCGCGTTCGGCCGCGGACGCGCAGGCGGCCGCGGCCGAGCAGTTCCGCGAGGCCAAGCTGCGCGTGCACCGGCGGCTGGTCGCGGAGATCGACCTGCGCAAGGGCGAGATCGACTACATGCGCGATCCGGTCAAGCTGGCGGAGCTCCGGCGCCGCGCCGAGGCCAAGGTGGCCGCGCTGGTCGAGGAGGAGGCCGACGGACGATCACCTCGCGGGACGCGCGCCGCGCCTGATCAAGGAGGTGCTCGACGAGGCGCTCGGCCTCGGCCCGCTCGAGGACCTGCTGGCCGACCCGACGGTCAGCGAGATCATGGTCAACGGCCCGACCAGGATCTACGTCGAGCGCAAGGGCAAGCTCGAGCTGACGACGGCGCAGTTCCTCAGCAACGAGCAGCTGCGCGGCGTCATCGAGCGCATCGTCGCGCCGCATCGGCCGGCGCGATCGACGAGAAGGTGCCGATGGTGGACGCGCGGCTGGCCGACGGGTCGCGCGTCAACGCCATCATCCCGCCGCTCGCGCTCGACGGGCCCGGCGCTGACGATCCGGAAGTTCTCGAAGGCGTTCCTGACCGTCGACGACCTGGTGCGGTTCGGGTCGCTGACCCAGCAGATGGCCGACGTTCCTCGGCGCGGCGGTGCGGGCCGCGGCAGAACATCGTCATCTCCGGCGGCACCGGGTCGGGCAAGACGACGCTGCTGAACATGCTGTCGTCGCTTCATCCCGGCCGACGAGCGCATCGTCACGATCGAGGACTCGGCCGAGCTGCAGCTGCCGCAGGAGCACGTGGTCCGGCTCGAGTCGCGGCCGCCGAACATCGAGGGCAAGGGCGCGATCACGATCCGCGACCTGGTGCGCAACGCGCTGCGCATGCGGCCCGACCGCATCGTGGTCGGCGAGTGCCGCGGCGGCGAGGCGCTCGACATGCTGCAGGCGATGAACACCGGCCACGACGGCAGCCTGACGACCGTGCACGCCAACACGCCGCGCGACGCGCTGTCGCGCCTCGAGACGATGAGCCTGATGGCGGGCCTGGACCTGCCCGTCGCGCGCCATCCGCGACCAGATCGCGTCGGCCGTGAACCTCATCGTCCAGCAGGCGCGGCTGCCGGACGGGTCGCGGCGGGTCACGCACATCTCCGAGGTGCGCGGGCCTGGAGGACGGCGCGTTCACGGTCGCCGACATCTTCGTGTTCAAGCAGACCGGCATGACGCCCGAGGGCAAGGTCGCTCGGGCAGTTCGTGCCGACCGGGCACGTGCCGCGGTTCGTCGAACCCTGTCGCGCGGCGCGGCATCACGCTGCCGCGCGAGATCTTCCTCCACCAGACGGCGTGACCATGATGCTGCTGATGAAGCGGTTCGTGCTGCGATGGTCTTCGGCGGCGGCGGTCCTGGCGTCACGCTCGGCCTCCTGGCGCGCTCGTGCCCGTGGTGGAACCGGCGCATCGAGCGGTACGTGGCGTGGATCGTGGGCGAGCACGACGCGCGATGTTCCGGCCGATGGACCGCGCCTCGCGCCCAGGCGGATCGTCGCGGCGTCGATCTTCGGGCCGGCGTGTCGGCCGGGTTCCTCTGGGCGGGCCGTTCCCGGCGGTGCTCGCTCGGCGTCGCGGGCGCGGCGGCGCCGTACGTCTGGGTGCGCTACCGCAGTGCGCACAGCGGCTGCAGACGCTCGACAATCAGCTGGTCGACGCGCTCGATCCTGATGGCCAACGGGCTGAAGGCGGGCCTGAGCCTGCATGCAGGCCATCGAGCTGGCCGCCAGGAGATGCAAGCCGCCCATCGCCGACGAGTTCGGCAGGCTCGCTGAAGGAGATCCAGCTCGGCCGGCGATCGACGACGCGCTCGTCGGCATGTCGGAACGGCTGCCGCTGCCGGACCTGGAGATCGCCGTCCACTCGATCGTGACGCTGCGCGAGACGGGCGGCAATCTGAGCGAGACGTTCATGACGGTCGCGCAACACCATCGTCGAGCGCAAGAAGGTCGAGGGCAAGATCGCGGCGCTGACCGCGCAGGGCGTGTACCAGGGTGTCGGCGATGTGCGCGATGCCGTTCGTCCTCGGCGCCGTGTTCTACGTGATGGACCCGACGTACATGCCACCGATGTTCACGACGGCGCTCGGCTGGATGATCTGGATCGGTGGTCATCATCCTCGATGCGCTCGGCATGTGGATGATCCTGAAGATCGTCGAAGATCGATGTCTGAGGCGCGCAGACGCGCGCGTGCGGCGGACGCCGCCGGGCAGTCGACCGCCGGAGTACGTCGTGCTGATCGGGCGTGACCACGTCGATCGCGATGATCGTGTTCAACATGCTGGGGGCTCGATGCGCGAGGCGCTCGAGAGCGTGGCGCAGCGCGATCCTGAGCGTCGGTGACGGGCACGCCATAGGAGGCGGAGGCCGCGCGATGATCGTGCTGTACCTCCTGTGCGCTGCTGTCGGCGTTCGTGGCGGCGGCCGGGCTCGTCGTATGCGGCGTTTCCCGTCCCAGTCGCAGGTGTACGAGCTGCGCAGCGCGGACCGAGGGCCAGGGCGGAGGCGGCCACGATCCAGTCGCCGCTGTTCAAGCTGCTGTGGCCCCTGCTCGCCGCGCTGGTGCCGTTCATCGCGGCGGCTCGGCTCGCCGGCGTACCGCGAGGCGAAGGCGCTGGGAACTGCCGCTCGCCGGCCTGCCGCGCGTCATGACGGTGGACCACCTCCTGGCCTTGAAGGTGTGCATGGCCGTGTGGCATGCCGCTGCTGCGGCGCCTGGGTCCTCGAGTCTGCGGAACCCGATCGCTGGTCATCGGCCTGGGCGTCGTCGGATACCTGCTGCCCGATCGGATGGTGACCGAGCAGCGGCAGGCGCGCGAGCAGAAGCGTGCTGCGTGCGCTGCCGTCGGCCGTCGACATGCTGACGCTGGCCGTCGAGGCCGGGATGGACTTCCTGTCGGCGCTCGCAGCGCGTGGTCGACAAGGGCGGCGCAGGGCCCGCTGCGCGAGGAGATCACGACGATCGTCAACGACATCCGGCTCGGCGAGAGCCGGGCGGGCGCGTTGAAGAGCGTTCGCGCGCCGCATCAACGTGCCGGAGGTGGTGTCGTTCGTCGGGCGTGCTGGTCCAGGCCGAACGCTCGGCGCGCTCGATCGGCGACGGTGCTGCGGTCGCAGGCCGACCGCATGCGGACCGAGCGCTTCCAGCGGGCGGAGAAGGAGGGCGCCACGGCGTCGCAGAAGCTGCTGCTGCCGCTGGCGGTCTTCATCTTTCCGGCCGTGCTGATCGTGCTCGTCGGCCCGGTGGTCCTGTCGTTCATCTACGGTGGAATCGCCGTTCTGATGTTCGTGGTGGAGCGGACCGGCGTGAGCGCTGGCCCCTGCGCTGGAGATGGCGTCCACACCGTGGCAGCGCGTCAGGGGCCTGCTCGGCCGCTCGGCCCTGTCGGCGGACGGCGGATTGCTGATTCGGCCGTGTCGCGCCGTGCACACGTGGTTCATGCGGTTCTCGATCGACGTCGTGTTCGTTGACCGCAATCGGCCGGGTCGTTCGGGTCGTGCCACCGCCTTGCGCCGTTTCGGACGGCATCCGGCGGCTGGAAGGCGCATGCGGTAATCGAGTTGCCGGCGGGACGCGCGGCGGCGTCCGGCCTGGTGGAGGGGGATCGTTTGCACGTCGCACCGGAGGCCGCACCCGATCGCGCAGGGATCCGCTGATGTCAGTCCAGCTGATCTTCCGCTCACCTGAAGGCGAACGGATCGTCGTCCTCGATCGGCCGCTGGTCGTCGGGCGGGATGCGGCCTGCGACGTGCCGATCGCGACGGTCCGATTGTCGCGGCGCCATGCCGAGTTCGAGGCCGGGCCGGAGGGCGTCAAGGTTCGCGATCTCGGCAGCAAGAACGGCGATCCTGGTGAACGGCGTCGCCGGTCGAGGAAGCGCGTGCTGAAGCCGGGCGACCGCGTGCTGCTCGGCGACGTCAGCGTGAGCGTGGAGCGCCCGGGAGGCCCCGCCGCGCCGCGCGTGGCGCAGCCAGGCGCCGGCCGGCGCGCGCGACGGCGCGCGGTCCCGGTCCCCGCCGCGCCGCGCGACCTCGACAGGACCGCACGATCTGCCCGCGGGCGAGGCGCGCCTGCGGCCCCGGCGCCCGCGCCGGCCGGCGCCTGCCCGGCGGCGGCGGCGCGGAGCGAACGGCGAGCCAGGCGTCGGCCTGCGCGTGCAGGTGCTGTGCGTGGGCGCGGCCGGCGGGTGGCCGTTGACGTACGCCGTCGAGCGTCTGGCCCGCCATCGGTTGCCGCGGGCGTGACCGCGGCGCGCGGAGAACGACCGACGCGTGCGACGACGGTCGTGCGCCTGCTGCGCGGCCGACAACCGGACGCCGCTCGCCTCGGGCCAGCAGCTGGCCGTCGGCGTCGCGTCGGCGATGGAGCGAGCCGGGGGTTCGCGCCGCGATGATCCTCGGCGCCGGAAGGCCGGGTGCTGGCGCCCGCCGGAGCGGCTCGATACGACGGTGGCTACGCTGGCGGCTTGGGTGCGGTGACGTCGATCCGGGACGTCGACGGCGGCGCATGTCGGCGGACAGGTGCAGGCGCGGCCGTCGCGATCGGTCGCGGGAGCCAGCGGCTGGGCGGTGGCCTGGGTGGCGTTCGATCCGGCGCTACGCCGGCCGGACAGATCCGGCGGCCGCTTCTGCTCGTGCGACCTGGCCAGCGTGGCGGCAGCGCTCGCCATCGGGCTGGTCGCCTCCGCGCTGAGCTGGCGCATGCTCGTCTCACGCCTGTCCGCCTTTGCCGAGGATCTCGATCTGAGGGTGGCGGGGCGCCAGATTCGCTGACCGAGCGGTACGGGATCCCCGTGCTCGGGCGTCCCATCGAAGCGATCAACTTCCTCGTGCGATCGGCGCCCGCCCCTGCCGCCGGCGGTCGAGATCCGCGCCGCTCGGACGCGAGCCCCGGGTTGCCGATCCGCGCGCCCGGGGGCGCCCTCGGCCGGGCGGACGGTGACGCTCGACGGGTCGTTCGTCGTGCGGGCGGTCGATGCCGGGCGCGGCCGCTCTGCTCGGCGCCTCCCCGGACGCGCTCGTCGGCCGTCACGTGCTCGAGGCAGGCCAATCGGATGCTGCGTCGACGCGATCATCGATTGCCTGGGCGAGCTGGCGTCGGCCGCGTCGGCGTCGCGGGACGGCGCGGGCCCCGTGCGCCCGCGTCGACCGTCGAGTCGCGCGTCGCCGGGCGGCCCGATCACGCTCACGCTGGACGCCGAGGCGAGGGATGAGATGGCCACGCTGGTGTGGCGCAGGCGCGTCGGGAGCCGAGCAGACGTTCTCGGTCGGCGGCGCGAAGTGTACGATCGGACGCGACCCGCCAGTGCCGTCCGGCTCGACTCGGCCTATGTGTCCAAGCGCCACGCCGTGATTCGCGCGAGCGGCGGCGGTTTCACGATCGCCGATCTGGGCAGTTCGAACGGCACGCGGGTCAATGGCGCGCCCGATCACGACTGCCGCCGCTGACGCGGCGGCGACGTCATCGAGTTGGGCGCCGAGACGCTGGTGTTCCGCGCTGACGTGCGAGTCCCCGCGACGGCAGCCGGATCGCGCCGCCCGCTGATGATGGCCGGGGGCATCGCCGTCATCGTGATCGGCGCTGCCGTCGTGGTGCTCCTGATGCTGGGCCGCGCGCCTCAACGGCCGCAGGCCGGCGCGGGCTCGGTGCCGGCGGACCGGACAGACCTCGCCGCCACGCGAGCCCGAGGTGGCGCGGGGCTCCGGCGCGCCCGCGGCGCAACCTGAGGTGGGCCGGCCGGCGGCGGACACGCCGGAAGCCGGGAAGCCGGCGGAGAGTGCGGACGCCGGCGCCCTGTACGATCATGGCGCTGGCGCACATCCGGGGGGACGCCTGCGGGAGGCCGGGCGGCTGCTGCAGCAGGCGGGCGCGCTCGATCCGGCGAACCCCTCGATCGCGGGAGCGGCAGCGGGAGGTCGACGCGGCGATCCAGCGCGAGATCGATCGCCGTCTGGCCGAGGGACAGCGGGCGTTCACGTATCTGCGGTTCGAGGACGCAATCATCGAGTGGGAACAGGTGGCGGCATGACTGACGCGGCCGACCCGCGCCGCCAGCAGGCCGCGACGGGATTGAGCGGGCGCGTGCGCGCCTGGCAGAGCGATGACCGACCAGGAACTCGACGATCGGCTCGCCGAACTGCTCGTCGGCTACAAGACCGCTGACCCCGGCGCTCGTCGACCGCGCGCGCGAGATCCAGCGCAGCCGCGGGGCGTCACGCTGGCGCGGGCGCTCGTCGAGCTGCAGCCTGGTGCGCCCCGGAACTGATCGGGCCGCTGCTCGAGGAACTCACCGGCGTCCGGGCGGTCGATCCCTCGCTGATGACGGTGTACCCGGACTTCGTCGAGACGATGACGACGCTGATCCCGCCGGACGTCATCGGCGCGCTGTTCGTCTTCCCGGTGCAGACCGAGCTGAACACGCTGCACGTGTGCATGCTGAACCCGACCGACGGCTGGACGCGTCGCCGCGCTCGAGTCGCTGTCGGGCTGCCGGGTCGCGGCGCATGGTCGCGCACGAGGTGCGCCATGACGGCGGCGCTCGAGCAGCACTACGGCGCCTATCTGGACGCGGGCCGCCGCGCGCGGCGACCGACGCCGGAGCAGCCGGGACGCGGTCGAGCGCTGCCTACCGCGAGCGGCTCGCAGGAGCCGTTCGAGCGGCTGCTCGATCCGGCCGTCTCGCTCATCAACCGCAATCGCGACGCCGATGCTCGCGAGGCCCGAGGCGCTCGAGGCGCTCATCCGCGAGCCGGCCGTGATCCGGCTCGTCCACCAGATGCTCTGCCGGGCCATCGACGCCGGCGCGAGCGACATCCACGTCGAACCGCTCGGCCGATCGGCTGCGCGATCCGGGCGCGCGTCGACGGATCGATGCGGACGACGTGGACGCTGCCGGCCGCCGGCCGCCGCTGCCGGTCGTCGCGCGACTGAAGGCGATGGCCGAGCTGCCGATCGAGCCGTCGCACGCGCCGCTCGACGGGCGCATCAGCTACGACCTGATCTGGGGGCGCGAGGTCGACTTCCGCTTCTCGCTCGTCCCCTCGGCGACCGGCGAGCGCATCGTGCTCCGCGCGCTCGATCGCGCGCGCGAGCGGCGGAACCTCGACGACCTGGGCTTCCAGCCCGACGTGCTCGCGATCGGTCAGAGGCGGCGGCCGAGCTGCCGAACGGCATCATCCTGGTCACCGGGCCGACCGGCAGCGGCAAGACGACGACGCTCTACGCGCTGCTCGACGCGCTGAACGACGAGGACACGTGCGTGCTCACGGCCGAGGACCCGGTCGAATCGCGGATCGACGGGCACCGGGCAGGTGCCGTGCGACGAGGCGCACGGCGTCACGTTCGCGACGCGCGCTGCGCAGCTTCCTGCGGCAGGACCCGGACGTGATCATGGTCGGCGAGATCCGGGACGTCGAGACGGCCGACATCGCGCTGAAGGCGGCGCTCACCGGGCACCTGGTGCTGTCGACGCTGCACACGAACGACGCGCCGGGGGCCATCGTCCGCCTGCTCAACATGAACCTCGAGCCGTTCGTCATCGCCTCGGCGCTCCGGCTCGTGCTGGCGCAGCGGCTGATCCGCCGGCTGTGCCCGCGACTGCAAGCGTCCCGACGACCGGTGCGGCGGCCCGGCGTGGCGGGCCTCGGGCCGACGGCGACGCATCCTGGCCGACGCGACGCTGTACTGGCCCGGCGGGTGCCCGCGGTGCCTGCAGTCGGGCTACCGCGGCCGCGATCGCCATCCACGAGGCGCTGGTCGGTCGAGCGGCGCCATCGAAGACCTGATCCTCGCGCGCGGCGCCGCGCGGCGCCGATCCGCGTGGCCGCGCGCGCAGGCCGGCATGCGGACGCTGCGCGAGAGCGCGCTGCGCCTGGTCGGCGAGGGCATCACGTCGACTCGACGAGGCCGTCGAGAACACCGATGGCGGAGGACGCCGGCCATGAAGGTGCTGCTGGTCGACGACGAACCGAACACGCGCGAGGTCTACGGGCGCCTGCTCGAGCTGGCGGGGCCACGAGGTCGTGACGGCCGAGAGCGGCGCGGCCGCGGCGCCGAGGCCATCGAGACACCGCGGTTCGACGCGGCCCTCATCGACGTGGTGCTCGGCGGGCCGGACGGCTTCGCCGTGCTGAGCACCTGAAGCGGCGGCAGCCCGACGGCCCGCGCCGTCGTGGTCAGCGCCTACGACGTCGCCGACGCCGCCGAGCGGGCCGCGCGCCTGCGACGCCGACGCCTTCCTGGCGAAGCCGATCCGGTGGACGCGATCCTGCGAGCGATCGTTCCTCGGACCTCCGAGGCAGGCCACCGGGGAGTCCATGAGCGACCGACGAGACCCCCGCAGTTCGCACGCATCGGGCGCTACCACGTGCTCGAGGAGCTCGGGCGCGGCGCGATGGGCGTCGTCTACCGGGGCTTCGACCCGGTCATCGGACGGACCGTCGCCCTGAAGACGATCGCGTTCGAGACGGCGACGCCGAGGCGACCGGGACCTGCGCCAGCGGCTCTACCGGGAGGCCTGCGCCGCCGGCACGCTGGCCCACCCGAACATCGTCACGATCTACGACGTGCTCGAGCAAGGCGGCATCGACCGCGGTCGCGATGGAGTTCATCGAGGGCCAGACGCTCGCGTCGCTGATCGCCGAGCGCGCGCCGCTGCCGCTCGATGCGGCCCTCGACATCTTCGAGCAGATCTGCCGCCGCGCTCGACTACGCCGGCGTCGCAAGGGCATCGTCCACCGCGACATCAAGCCGGCCAACATCCTGATCACGCCGAGGGCCGCGCCAAGGTCGCCGACTTCGGCGTCGCCCGTATGGCCGTGTCGACCGTGACGCAGACCGGCACCGTCGTCGGATCGCCGAGCTACATGTCGCCGGAACAGGTGAGAGGCCAGGCCGCTCGACCGGCCGCTCGGACCTGTTCTCGGCGGCGGTCGTGCTCTACGAGATGCTGACGAAGGAGCGGCCCGTTCGCCGGCAACGACGTGGCGACGACGATGTACCGGATCGTGCACGAGCCGCCGACGCCGCCGAGCCAGTTCAACGCGCGCGATCGGCCCCGGATCGCCGGCGTGTTCGAGCGCGCGCTGGCCAAGGACGCCGGACCAGCGCTACCGCTCGGGCGCCGAGCTGTGCCGCGAGTTGCGCCAGGCGATGGCGGGCAACGTGCTCCCGGCGGCGGCGGCGTCGGCACAGGCGCCGGTCGCGGCGCCGGCGCCGAAGCGCCGGCTGGGGATGCTGGTGGCGCTGGCCGCGCTGCCGATTGTCCTGCTGCTCGCGCTCGTGGCGATCGGCAGGCGTGCTCCGGCCACGTCGCGGCCCGCTCAGGTGACGGCGCCGGCTTCGGCCGTGCAGGTGGCACCGTCGCCGGCCGCGCCGGCCACCCCGGCGCCCGTGCAGGAAGCGCCAGCTGCCGGGCCGTCGGGAGGCGGCGCGCCAGCCCCGTTGTCCGGGCCGGTCTCGACGGTGCCGGCGATGGCCGCGCTCCCCAAACCCCCCGACGCGGTCCCGACGCCGCGGGCGGACCGTGCCGCGCCGCCCCGCAGCGGCGAACCCGCCGCCGGGCCGGCCGCAGGCGAGGCCGTGCCGCGCCGCCCGCCGCGCGCAGCGTGGCAGCCGAGACGCCGCCGGCGGCGGCGCCGGCCGAGGCGGCGGCGCCGGCTGCGCGGCGGCCCGCCGTGGCACCCGGACCGGCATCGCTGCAGGTGAGTTTCGATGGTCCGGCATATCCCGTGACGCTCATCGCCGATGGCCAGCAGATCGGCCGCGTCGAGAGCCCCGACCAGCGGGTGTCGGTGGAGGCCGGTCGCATGACGCTGCGCGGGATCAACGACGCCGTGTTCCTCGACCAGAGCCTTGGAACGATTACGCTCAGACCGGACGAGCACCGGATCCTGACGCTGCCGGGTGCTGCGGGCGCGTTCGTCGGCGTGCAGGGGAACAGCTACGCGGGTCTGCAGATTACGCTCGACGGCCGGCCGCTGGCCGGGCCGTACCCGGCCCAGATCCCACGGCTGGCGGCCACCACCCACCGGATCGGGTTCCGCTGGACCGACGGCGCGCTGCGTGGGGTCGAGATCGCTGATACGATCGACCTCACCGGAGGCCGGCAGTTTTCGATTCGAGCCGTGCCGGAGAGTGGCCAGATTGTCGTCCAGAAGATTCGCTGACATGCGTGTCCTTCGGGCGTCGGTGCGCCTCTGCTGCGTGCTCGCGGTGTGCCCTGGCGCGAGCCGGATGGCCGCAGCGCAGGCGGGGGCTCCGGCGTCGGTGCTGCTGCAGCAGGCGGTCTCTGCCGAGGGCGCCATGCAGCTGGACGTTGCGCTCGATCGGCCGTATGCGCTCCAGATGGACCGCCCGCGGACGCCGGAGGCGCAGGGCGGCCGCCTGCGGCTGGCCCGCCTGCTGGCACTCGCCGGAGATCTGCCGGCGGCGCTCCTGCAGTGCCAGGCGCTGCGCGACGGACTTCCGGCGGATCGGCCGGAGCGGCAGCGGGCGCTGGAGTTCGCGACCCTCGTGGCACGCCGGCTGCTCGACCGGACGCGCGCGCCGGCCGCGCCCATCCTCGAGGCTCTTCCGCTGCGCGGGCTCGCCGAGTTCGACGAACCCGCCGCCGTCCTGTTGGAGCGATCGGGCGCATGGCTGGTCGCCGATCAGGGCCGGAACCGGCTGGTACCGGGTGACGGCCGACGCCGTGACGCCGGTGACCGCGGGACAGGAGCCGCAGGCGGCGGCCGAGTTGCCCGACGGCACCCTGATCGTGGGCGGCAGGACCGGGCTGGTCGCGGCACAGGGCGCGGTCACCGCTTCCCCAGTCGGGGACGTGGGGCGGCCGGCCGCATCCGCTGAGGAGGTCCCGGTCGCTGGCGGCCAATTCGCGAGGCGACCTGTTCGTCGTCGACCGCGACTACGACGGGCTGCTGCGGTGCGCCGCCGGGGCGCGCGACGTGCGCGCCGTGGGGGCCGCCGGGCCGGCTTCGAACCGTGAAGGTCGGGCCGTCCGACTTCGTGTGGACGCTCGACGAGCGGCAGGTCGTCCGCGCGTTCGATGACCGCGGGAAGCTGCTGGCGACGATTGGCCCGGTGGTCAACAACGTCAAGCTGGAGCGGGTCGTGGACATCGCCGTCGATGCCGCCTACGGCGTGTACCTGCTCGATGCGGAACTCCGGCGGATCGACGTGGTGGCGCTGAGCGTCGCGGCCGACGGCCGGATCGGCGCCGAGGCGGTGCGGACGATGGCCATTCCCGCCGAGGGCGACCGCGCCCTCAGGAACCCGTCGGCGCTGGCGGTCACGGCCTCCGGGACGCGTGGTCGTGGCCGGGCGGTCGAGTCCCAGGCTGCTGAGGGTGCAGTGATGCGCGGCGATACTTCTTCGCACGGCGCTGCTGTGGCTGGCGGTGCCGCAATCTGCCGGGTTGGAGCAGGCGCCCGCCGCGCTCGGTGACGGCGGCGCAGCCGGTCCCGGTTCGCCAGGATCTCGGCAGCAGTGCTGAGCGCGGCGCTGGACGCCGCGCGGCGGCAGATGGACACCGATTTGCCGTCGGCGGTCACGGCCCTGGATCGGCTGGCCGTGCAGTCGATCGAACTGCGCCGGACGCGCGCTGCTGACCGATCTCGAGCGTCCGATCCACCGGGACCTGTTCCTGCTGCGCGCCAACGGGCACCTGCAGTTGCTGAACAACGACAGGGTCGAGGAGAGCTTCCGCGAGGTGCTGCGGATCGACCCGTTCTTCACGGGGCAGCTGGCGCCGCGCGAGCAGGAACTGATGGACGCGCTGCGGGCGCGCGAGGGCGGCGTGCTCGAGATCGCGAGCCCGGAACGTCGGCGAAGATCGTGGTGAACGGCGTGCCGGCCGGTCTGACCGGCGAGCGCCCGACGCGCCTGCCGCTGCTCGCGGGCGAGTACGAGGTCCGGCTGGAGAAGGAGGGGTTCCAGGCGGGCGTGGCGCGCGTCACGATCTCCGGCGGGCCAGACGGTGACGGTGCGCGATCTGGCGCCCATGCGCCGGGTGCCCCCGGTGGTGCTGCTGGCCGATCGGGAGGACGTCGAGCTCACGGTCGACAGCGCCGCACCGGCGCGCATGGCGAGATTGCAGGTCCTGCGGAACCAGCTGACGGCCGCCGAGGCGGCCGCGGTGGATCAGGCCGTCGACGTCGCGAAGCTCGACGCGGCGTCGGCCACCGGCTATCCTGCTGCGGGATCCGCCGGTCGACCGCCCGATCGTCGTCCGCTTCCGCCGCGAGTGCTTCGTCGAAACGGTGCGCACGATTGCGGTCACCAGCGACGCGCTGGCGCGGCTGGGTCCCGAGCAGGCCGTCCTCTGGTTCGGCGACGCCAGCGTCGTGCGGCTCCAGCCGGACGTCGGCACGTTGCGGGTCTCATCGACGCCGTCGGACGCGGACGTGTTCGTCGACGGCCAGTTGCTCGGGCGCACGCCGTTCGAGCGCGGCGTCTGCTCGGGGCAGCACCGGGTGCGCGTGCGGCATCGCATCGGCGCGTTCCAGGCGGTCGCCACCGTCGTGCGGGGCCGGACCGAGTCGGTCGATGCGGCGCTGAAGCCCAGCGTGGCGATGGTCGGCGCCGTCGACACGGCGCAGGGCAGCCTGCGGGCTCTGCCGGAGCTGGCGGCCCAGATCGATCGGATGCTGCCGTCGGTGGTCACGACCTATCGCGCGGCCGCGCGGGTCGAGCTGCCGCCGGAGATTCCGCGCTGGACGGATCAGTCGGCCGTCGATCTGGTCGCGGCGGCGGATGTGAGGGACAGCGCGGCCGTCGTCGCGGCTGCTGCGGCTCGCCAACGAGAACTTCGATGCGCCGCTGCGTTCTGGCGCGGTGCGGCGGGCGGGGACGGCCGGGAGCGAGGCGCCGGTCGATCTGCTGCTGTTCTGGAGCGATCACGCCGGCGCCCGATCGGATCCGGTGGGTGGCGGGCCAGGACGACCTGAAGGCGATCTCGCGCGACTGGACGTGCCGTCCGACGCCACGGAACTCGTGTATCAGAACTACGTGGGCGTTCGCGTCGTCGACACGGCCTGCTCGGGGGCGCTCGTTGCTGGTCGTCCGGGTCGATGCCGGGCTCGCCGGCGGAGATGGCCGGGCCTGAAGGGCGGGCGAGGTCGTCGAGGCGGTGGACGGAGCGTGGCCACCGCGGCGCAGTTCGACGATCGGGTGCGCCAGAGAGCGCCCCGGCGAGCTGGTGGCGCTGCGGGTCGTCAGCGCGGGTCGGCGCCGCGCGTGGTCAATCGTGCCCGTGCAGCGGCGGCGCGCCGTGCGCCGGTGCTCGATCCGACCTATACGGCAACACGCTCATCGCGAAGCTGACGGTCGGCGGCCATCCTTGCGCCCGCCGGCGCCGATCGGGACCTGTTGGGTTCAATCTGGCGCTCGCGTACATGCGGTTCGGTGACTTACCGTCAGGCGCTCGATCAGTTGAATGCCGTCGGCAGCGTGGTCGACGGGACACGGGCGTGGGGAAGGGCGCCGTCCTGTTCTTCAGGGCGCGGTGCCTGGAGGGCATGGGTGAGCGCGAACAAGGCGGTTGCGCTCTACAAGGAGGTCTCCGGGCTCGGCGATCAGCCGCTGACCGACGATGGAACCGGCGCGGCAACCGTGGCCCGGCGGCGCCTGGCGGCGCTCGCGCAGACCCCGTGAGTCCACCGGTTTGCTATAATCCGCGGCGCTGTTGATGGCCAGTCGATGCTCGTTTCACGT
Source organism: uncultured Chloroflexia bacterium (assembly GCA_963809805.1). Classification (GTDB taxonomy): domain Bacteria; phylum Chloroflexota; class Anaerolineae; order Anaerolineales; family UBA4823; genus FEB-25. The sequence continues at coordinate 34,943 of CAWELB010000001.1, forward strand.
CGCTATCTGCTCAGGGGACGGGTGCAGCGCGTCGGCTTCCGTCTACTATCGTTCAGGATGCGGCGCACCGTGAGGGGGTGCGCGGCCTGGTCCGCAACCTGCCGGACGGCCGTGTCGAAGTGATCGCCGAGGGGGACGCGGAAGCCGTGTTCCACTTCGAGTTGTCGGTGCGACACGGACCTGCCGGCGCCCGCGTGGACGACGTGGAGACGGAGTTCCTCGGAGCCGAGTGGTCGATTCATCGGATTCTCGGTGACTAGATAGGCAGGCGGCATGGACGCAGCGCTCAAGGAGACCATGGAAGCGCTGAAGGCGAAGATTCGTCACGTGCCGGACTTTCCGAAGGCCGGCATCCTGTTCTACGACATCACGACGCTGCTGCGGGACCGCGAAGGGTTCAAGTCGGTCGTGGACGCGCTGATACGGCCCTTCGAAGGGAAATCGATCGACGTCGTCGTCGGCATCGAAAGCCGGGGGTTCATCCTGGGCGGCGCCGTGGCGGATCGGCTGGGCGCCGGCTTCGCGCCGGTGCGGAAGCCGGGAAAGCTGCCGTCGCAGACCGTGCGCGAGACCTACGCAGCTCGAGTACGGCGTCGACAGCCTGGAGATTCACGCCGACGGCGTCGAGCCGTGGCCAGCGCGTTCTGATCGTGGACGATCTGCTCGCGACGGGCGGGACGGCGAACGCGACCGCCAAGCCTTGTCCGGCGCATCGGCGGGGACGTACAGGGGCTGGCGTTCCTCATCGAACTGACCGCGCTGAACGGCCGCTCGCGTCTGCCGAACGAGCGGATCCACAGCGTGCTCCAGTACTAGCCGCCGTGAACCCTGCGCGATTCACCGTCGGGCGCATGGCACTGCCGTGCAGGGGCATCGCGCCTGCCATGTGCGGGCCGACGCGATTCGGGATCGGCAGACGACTTGGCTGGGCGGCGAGGTATAATGCGGCGTTTTGGCGCCCGTAGCTCAGCAGGACAGAGCACCGGTTTCCTAAACCGGGGGTCGCAGGTTCGAGACCTGCCGGGCGCGCCATTCCGCAGCGAGGAATCGATGCCGGCAGGCGCCGACATGGACGGCGTGCGTGCGGGCTGCCAGACGCGAAACCATGAAACGTTCTGAACGACACCAGTTGAAGGAAAACGAGCTGTCGGAGACGCTCCGGCACACGCTCGAGGGGTTGTCGCAGTACGGGCGCGGGCTGCGGCCGGCGTCATCGCGGTCGTCGTGGTGCTCGCCGTCGCGGGCGGTTACTGGGGCTGGCGATCTCGCACCGAGGCGCGCGCCCGTGGTACTGCTCGCCGCGGCGCTGACGATTGCCGAGGCACCCGTCAGGCCCCGCCGGCCCCCGCACCCGGCGCTGCCAAGCGCCGAGCAAGCCGCCCGCGCCCCCGGCGGGCAGTTATCCGTCGGCTCGCGCGAGGTCTGAGGCGCTGTTGCCGAAAGTGATGGAGGTCGCGACCGGCTATCCGTCCACGCGACGCTGGGCTTGCGGCGCGCTACTACGCGGCCAGCACGCTCGCGGCGCTGGGACGCACCGATGAGGCGATCTGCGCGCTTCCAGGAGGTCATCGACCGCGGCGGGCCGGACAGCTTCTACGGCCAGATGGCGCAGCTCGGGATGATCGATGCCGAGATCGGGGCCGCCCGCTACGACCGCGCGATTGCCGCCTGCCAGGAGCTGGTCAACCGGAAGGACGAGCAGCTTGCCGCTCGACGCGGCTGCTCCAGCAGCTCGGGCGCGCTTACGGCGCGGCGGGCAAGGTCGCCGAAGCGACGCAGACATTCAACCGGCTGACGAAGGAGTTCCCCGCGTCGCCATACTCTGCCGAGGCAAGAGCGCGAGCTCGATCACCTGTCGGCCCCACGCTAGGCGAGTGGCCGCCCGCCGGGCTTCCGGTCGCGAACCGGTACGTGAGGATCTTGTAGGCCAGCTTCGCGCAGAGAAAGTTCGGCGCCATCATCCCCGGAATCGGGACACAGCTCCACCAGGTCGCACGCCCACGACGTGGCGCGCGGCGATCACGCGTCGGAGCAGCGCCAGCATTTCGTACCACGCCGAGGCCGCCGGGCTCGGGCGTGCCGACCGCCGGCATGATGGCGGGATCCATCCCGTCGCAATCGATCGTGATGTAGACCGTCTCGCCGAGGGAATCGACGACGCGGTCGATCCAGTTCCGGTCGTTCCGCATGTTGACGTCGTAGAAGATCCGTGGTCGGCAGCGACGGCGCCGCTGCGGCCTCCTCGGTGGAGAGGCTGCGGATGCCCACCTGCGTGCAGCGGCGCGAACTCCAGCACGCGGCGCATCGCGCACGCGTGATTGAAGCGCGTGCCCATGTAGCTGTCGCGCAGGTCGGCGTGGGCGTCGATCTGCAGCACCGACAAGTCCCGGGTGGCGCTCGGCCAGCGCGCTCGACGACCGGGGACGTGATCGAGTGCTCGCCGCCCAGCACGAACGGAAACTTGTCCGCGCTGCGATCAGCGCCGCGCGACCCGGCGGATCTCGGCCAGCAGCGTCCGCCATGTCGCCGAACGGCAGCTCCATCTCCGGCAGCGTGAAGATGCCGACGCCGTGGACGTCGGTGTTCAGCTCCTCGTCCCACAGCTCCATGTGGGACGGAGGCGAGCAGAATCTCGCGAGGACCGTTGCGCGTGCCGGACCCGTACGACGTCGTGCGGTCCAGCGGAACCGGCAGGATGACGGCGCGGCGACGCCTCGAAGCTGCGCGGCTCCGGAATCGTGCCGCCGAAGGCCAGCGGTTCGCCGTATTCGTACCGAGGCGGCAGGGTCATCCTGGATCTCCTCGAACGTGTCGCTGCGAAGCGGCACGCCGTCGACGAGCATCGCCGGCTGCCCGAGATCGAAGAGCGGGCCGTGGCCGACGCGGCGGCGCGTGTCCCCGAGCGCTGCGCGCCAGCGCGGTCGCCAGCAGCGGAAGCGCGATGGTGGCGTCGGCGTGCACGGTGACCTGGTCGGCATCGCGTGGCGAGCTTGCCCCAGCTCTGCGCCTCCTCCAGCGTGGACCCCGACGCGCCGCCGAAGTACGGGACGTCGGTCACGATCTGCAGCGCGTACCGGTGACCGCTGACCGCGGGATGAAGAACGCCGCCTGCACGGTGGCCTGGTTGATGAAGTTCTTGGGCGTGCCGCCGCCCAGCACGATGGATGGCCGTCCGCGGCCGTCGAATGACCAGGTTGGCCGATTCGACGATGTCGCCGATGACATCGATCTGGCCGGTGTCCCGGCGTCTTGTGGCGTGCCTGCGAGAGCCCCATGCCGATCGACGAATCGGCAATCGCCGGACAGAAGATCGGCACGCGCGCCCGGTAGGCGGCCGTCAGGATGCCGTCGACCGTGGTCTCGTTCCACAGGTGCTTCGCCGAGCAGGTAGAGCAACTCGCGCGTGGTGTACGGCCGGGCTCGAGGCGGCCGCGAACTCGCGCAATCCAGGCGTCGTTGTCGCACGAACTCCTCCTCGCTGGCGTACGTGTCGTACACGCGGTCGATGCGTTCGGCCTGCAGCGCCACGTCGTCGGCGCGTGGCGGACCCGAGGTAGTGGTGCCGGCCGCGCGTCTCGTGAAGATCGTGGTAGAGATTCGCGCCTGTTGAGACGAGGCAGTCCACGAACCGATGCTCGATGAGGTACGCCAGGATCATCCGCAGCCCGCCGGCGCTCAGCGCGCCCGCCACGCCCATGAAGATCGTCACATCGTCGGCGAGCATCCTCTGCCAGACGCGATGGGCCGTCGCCGAGGGAGCGTCCCTGGAACGAGATGCGCTCCATGCGTTCCAGGATCTCGATCGGCCCTCAGATCGGGATCGATGCGGAACGGCTCGACGGGGGTCTGCAGGAACCCGGACCGCTTCGTCATGGCTGGGCAATTCTACCGCCAAATCGCGACCGGGCCAGCCCGTCGCGCGCGCCCGCGGCGCCGCGCGCCGGGTCAGAAGGCCCGTCCGACGCGGACGAACGCCGCCACGCGAGTCGCCCGGGGCGCGCCGCTGCGCCCCCAGGCGACGCCGGAGGTGACCGTCAGGGGGAAGTAGTAGCCGAGCACCAGGTCGCACGAGAGCTCCAGGCCTGTCGACGTGACGATCCCCCCCTCAGGTGGGTGCCCGCTCCAGGCCCGGCCCGCATCGAGAAAGACCGACCCGTGGACCGAGCGGACGAACAGGGGCAGGAGGCCATGGCCGCGCTCGGGGCGCGCCAGCGGGATCCGATAGTCGAGGTTGGCGAGCGCGAGGTGCCGTCCCGCGAACGATCCGTCCGGGAACCCGCGCATCAGGCTCAGCGGGGTGGCGCCGAAGTCCGGTCGGAGCTCATCCGGGCCGGCGCCTCCGAGCTCGAACAGCCGGGCGACCCGCCGGTCACCGGAGGACGTGGCGGCGCCGGCTCGCACGGCCAGGACCGCGTGGCGGCCCCCCGCCGGGATGTACCCACGGACCTGGGCCGTGACCGCTGCAGCATTGCCGGGCGCTCCGAGCGCCTGCGGTACCTGCTCGACGGTCACGAGCGTTCTCAGGCCTCGCTCGGGACTGACCGAATACCCGTACTCGTGCGCGTTGCCGAAGGCCCAGGCGAACTGCAGCGCCGGTCGATGTCGGACGGCAGTCCTGTCGTCCGCACGGGCCGCGCGCTCGTCGCTGAACGCCGACCACCAGGACCTGGGAGAAGCGAACCCGGCGGAAGGGCACGCGCATCCCCGCCGTGAGGGTTTGCGTCTCGCGCCAGGTGTTCGGAGGCGAGAGCGCGTCAGACCCCGCCTGATCGCTGGTCCGGGACATCTCGCGGGAGGCGGTCAGGAAGAAGGTGGGCAGCCGGCGATCGTAGACGTACGCGGCGTACCATTCGGGACGTTCGGGGGCCTGGTCGGCGCACCCGCGACAGGTGAGCCAGACACCGGAGACCGTGTACCAGTGGCGGCCAAGCACATCGGCTCCGCTGATTGACGCGCCAACCCTCATCTCGCGCCCGTCGAGTGCGACGACCGGCTGCCAGGCGGTCGGACCGAGCGTTCTCATCGGCTGGTAGGCCCGAGCGTCCCGGACGGCATCAGGGGCTCCGTCCTGCCCCGGAGCCCAGGCTGGCACGAGCGACGCCGCCTTGGAAGAGTCCGGTTCCTCGACACGGGACCATGCGGACCGATCGAGCGGCATCGTGAAGAGGTCGAATCCGTCCGCGGTGTAGCCGACGTACACGATCAGGCGGCCGTCCGGCGAGACGTCCGGGAATGTGGCCCCTCCGGGCAGCCGGGTGAGCTGCCACAGTCGTCCGGCCTCAGGTCCGCGGCCGGGCCGGTGTCGAGATCGACCGCATACAGGTTGAACGGGCCATCGCGGTCCGAGGCAAAGAGGACCGTCCGGCCGTCCGGCGTCCAGGCCGGCGTCGCGTGACGCGCGAGCCTGGTCGAGGTGACGACCCGGGTCTCGCCCGACTGCGCATCGACGACGACGATGTCCGACGGGCCGTCAGCGCCTGGCGTGCGGCGGCAATCAATCGGCCGTCGGGTGACCAGCGTGGGGAGGAGAATTGCGCGTCCGGCTGCGAGACGACGATCCGTACACGGCGACGTGAGAGGTCGAACTCGGCCAGGTCACGACGATCTGCGTGAACAGCGACACAGGCCAGCGTGTCGCCGGCCGGGGAGACATCTGGATCGGAGAGGCGGGCGCCGCGCGTCAGTCGGTCCACCCGGCCAGTGGCCCGGTCCGGGTGTACAGGTCACTCATCAGCGCGACGTTGGCCCTGAACTCGAGTTGGTCAAAGTAGATCGCGCGGTCGTGGCCGCAACCTGGTCGCCACCGAAGCGGTCGGCGATCCGCAACCGGCGGGGATCCGTCCAAACCCGCACTGAGCAGGGAGGGAAACCCCCTCGGATTCCGCGTGGAGTAAAGCACTCGCAGCGGGCGAGCTGTCGTGGCGGATGTTCGGTGCGATGCTGACGGTCGAAGAAACGCGGCCCGACGACGACAAAGCCGTCATGGGTGAGTCTGGTGGGAACAGGTCCCGCGGCCCTTCCGCCTCGCGCGATCGATTCCTCGTGCTGCGTGTGAAACCACGCCAGAGGGCACCCAGGCTTTCGCCGAAGACGCGGTGAAGGCGCGCCCGCCCGTATAGGGAATCTGGCCTGCGGTGCGGCGCGCGAGGTCGCCGAATCGCGCTTCACCGAAGCGGTCTGCGAGGTACTGATGAAAGAACGCACCGTAGGCGTACGTCGCCGCCCCCGACGGCCAGTCCACCAGACCGCCGTTCACCCGATCGATCGGTTCGAAGGCACTCGACCGTGCGGCTCGTCGACGAGCATCTTGAAGTCCCCGCCGAACAGGCGTCCACGTCCTGTGACCCGGCTCTCCTCGTAGGTCGCGAGCCCTTCAATCTGCCACTGCGGAAGGTACAGATTTGGAAACGCGAACGGCACCCTCCCGAAGAGACGCCGCGACGCCTGCGGCCCAGGCCTCCGACTGGCTCACGTGCAGGATATGGGCGTACTCGTGCGCGAAGACGAGGGCGAGCCAGTCGTCTGTGTTCCCAATCGCCTCCGTCGTGCGTGGCCAGACCGCGCTCAACTCGATTGTGTTGCGGGGTGTCGGGGTCGCCCAGCCGTTTGCCTGATCGGTCTGATCGACCAGCACGACGTGGGTACGCCCGCGCGGAACCGAGGCGAGCGTCCCGGGAGCACCCCGTGCACCCGCTCAACGATGACCGACAGACGGACGGCCAGGTTCTCTTCGCCCTGGTGGAAATGGATTACAAAGTGTTGCGTAGTCGAGTGATCGAAAGTGCAGGGACGGGTCATACCGTGAACCTGCGGAGACCTCGTCCAGGGGCAACCAAGCAGGATCAGTCCCCATACGGCGCACGCGGCCCAGGCGCCGCGCAGAAACTCAATGGACCTGAGGCTCGGGGCACGCCGATGCACGTCTCGCAGGAAGGTAAAGTCAACAGCGGGCCGCCGCCGTCGTGGACTGGCGGCGGCGTCATGACTCAATGTCCTTCTTCAGTTCGGCCAGCAGCGCAAGCGCCTCGAGTGGCGTGCACCGATTCGGATCGATACTCCGCAGCCGCCTGAGCAGGCGGTCGTCAGGCGGAGCGGGCGCCTGAAACAGACCCAGCTGCTGCTGCGGCTCCGCCGGGGTCCCGCTGATCGAGGGACGTCCGCCGCGGGCCAGTTCGTCATGTTCGAGCGCTTCGAGGATCGCCCGCGCGCGCGTGATGACGGCTGCCGGAATCCCGGCCAGCCGCGCGACCTGAATGCCGTAGCTGCGATCGGACCGGCCTGGCACGATCTTGTGCAGGAACACGATGTCGTCCTGCCATTCGCGCGCGGCGACGTGGCAGTTGACGACGCCGGGGAGGGCGTCGGCCAGATCGGTCAATTCGTGGTAATGCGTGGCAAACAGGGTCTTCGGCCGGGCGTGCGGATTGGTGGCCAGATACTCCGCCACCGCCCACGCGATGCTCAGGCCGTCGAACGTGGCCGTGCCCCGGCCGATTTCGTCCAGCACGACCAGGCTGCGCGAGGAGGCGCCGTGGAGGATGTTGGCCGTCTCCTGCATCTCCACCATGAACGTCGACTGGCCGCGCGCGATGTTGTCGGACGCGCCCGACCCTCGCGTAGATCGCGATCGACCAGGCCGAGCTTTCGCCTGGCTGGCTGGCACGAAGGATCCGGCCTGCGCCATCAGGCAAATCAGCGCGGTCTGACGCAGGTAGGTCGACTTGCCGCCCATGTTGGGTCCCGTCAGGATGACCAACTGGTCGCGTCCGCGTCGAGCGTCGACGTCGTTCGGCACGAACGCGCCGCGCAGCGGCGTTCGACGACGGGATGCCGCCCGTCGATGATGACGATCTCGTCGCCGTCGTGAACCTGCGGCTTGACGTAGTTGCCGAGAGCGGCGGTCTCGGCGAGACCGGCCAGCGCGTCCAGTGCCGCCGAGCGACCGCGCGGTCTCCTGGATTCGGGTGGCTTCGGCGGCGACACGCCCGCGCAACTACTCGAACAGTTCGATCTCCCGCTCAAGAATCCGCTCGTCGGCGCCGAGGACGCGTTCTTCGTGCTCCTTCAAGGCCGGGGTGATGAAGCGTTCGCCGCCGGCGATCGTCTGCTTGCGCATGGTAGTCGGGCGGCACGGCGTGCAGGTTCGATTTCGAGACCTCGATGTAGTAGCCGAAGACGCGGTTGTACCGGACCTTGAGCGACGCGATGCCCGTGCGCACGCGCTCGCGCTCCTCGAGTTCGGCGATCACCTGCTTGCCGGAGCGGCTGATGTCGGCGCAGCTGCGTCCAGCTCCGGGTCCAGGCCGTCGCGGATGAAGCCGCCGTCGCGGGCCGAGCGCCGGAGGCTCGTCGATGACGTGCCTGATCGATGCGCGTCGCGCACGTCCTGCAGATCGTCGAGCCGGCTGACCAGCGCCGGACGAGCGGGGCGTCGAGCCCGTCGAGCGCCGATGCGGATGCGCGGCACGGCGGAGATCGACTGTTTGAGGCCCACCAGGTCGCGCGGCCCGCGGTGTTCAGGGCGGTGCGCGCGACGAGGCGCTCGAGATCGTGAACCGACTTTCAGGGGCTCGCGGAACTTACCGCGATCGGTCGTGCGAAACGCGAGCTCCTCGACGGCATCGAGCCGATCCCGGATCCGCTCGAGCGACAGCGAGCGGCCGCAGCAGCCACGACCGGAGGAGCCGCCCGCCCATCGGCGTCACGGTGCGATCGATCTCGTGCAGCAGCGATCCCGTCGCGGCCGCCCTCAGTCGACTCGACCACCTCGAGATGCCGCGAGGGTGATCGGATCGACCAGCAGGCAGTCGGCGCTCGCCCTGAACGTGACCGACCGGACGTGCGCGAGGTCGGCCTTCTGGGTGTCGCGCAGGTAGTGGAGCAGCGCGCCCCGGCCGCGCAGACGGCCGCCCGATGCCCCTCGAGGCCGAACCCCTCCAGACCGCTGGTCCGGAGCTGCTCGAGGAGCGTGCGGCGGGCCGATTCGTGCTCGAAGGTCCAGGGCTCGGTCTGCGTCGTCGGCAGGCTGCTCGGCCAGCGCGGGCAGCAGGCTCGTCGAGATCGACGCCGGCGGGCGACGACGATCTCGCGCGGGCCGCAGGACGCGACAGCTCGTCGGCCAGCGCGCGAGCCCGCGGGGCCGAGTACTCCGCGGTCGTGAACTCGCCGGTCGAGAGGTCGAGCAGCGCGACGCCGAGCGCGGGGGTCGGCCGGCGTCCCGGCCGGGGCAACGCTCAGCAGGAACGCCGGTTCACGCGCGTCGAGGTACTCCGCGTCGGTGAAGCGTGCCGGGCGACACCACTCGTCACGATCTCGCGCCGCACGAGCCCCTTGGCCTTCGCGGGATCCTCGACCTGGTCGCAGATCGCCACGCGGAAGCCCCTTCTTGACCAGCCGCGCGAGATACGTATCGACCGCGTGATGGGGCACGCCGCACATCGGGATCGCCGCACCCTGGCCGTCCTTGGATCGCGAGGTGAGGGTCAGTTCGAGGGCCCGCGCGGCCACCAGCGCGTCCTCGTAGAACATCTCGTAGAAGTCGCCCATCCGGAAGAACAGGATGGCGTCGCGAGTACTGCTGCTTCGCCTCCAGGTACTGCCGCATGGCGGGCGTGATGCTCGAGGTGGACAGTGCGGATCCGGAGGCGCCGGGCATGTACAATGGGTCCGGTTGACGGGTGACCTCTCCATTCTAACATCGCGATCTCCATGCTCGTGCTGGCGCTGGATACGACGACCCGGATCGGGAGCCTCGCGCTGACGCGCGACGGCGTCGTCCTCGAGGTGTACGCGGGCGACCGAGGCCCGGACGCACGGCCAGCGGCTGCCCGCCGACATCACTCGGCTGCTCGATCGCCAGCACGTCGGCCTCGCGGACATCGATCTCTACGCGGTGGCGGCAGGGCCGGGGTCGTTCACCGGACTGCGGATCGGCATTGCCACGATGCAGGGACTGGCGCTGGTGTCCGGGCGGGGCCTGGTCGGCGTGTCGACATTCGACGCCCTGCGGGCGGCGTTCGAGGAGGCGGTGGCCGCGGCGCCAGACGCGGGATCGGCGCGCGGCCTGGTCGGCGCCTGGATCGACGCGCAGCGCGGGGAAGTGTTCACGGCGCTGTACCGAGGGCGAGCACCTGCTCGACGGCCCGGCCGCGGAGCCTCCGGACGCCGCGGTGGCACGCTGGGCCGATCTGCGGCACGGGCGGCCCATCGTCTTCGTCGGCGGCGGGGCGTGCTGTACGCCGGTGCGATCCGGGCACGGCTGACCGACCAGGCCCGGATCGTGGATCCGGTCCCTGCTCCTGGCACCGGCGATCGCGCGGCTGGCCGAGCGTCAGGCGCGATCGGGCGGCCCGACCTCGCCGGAGGTGATTCAGCCGCTCTACGTCCGGAGGACCGGATGCCGAAATCGCCAGGGATCGGATGAAGGGCTGACATGTCCTGGACCATCGATCGCGTGCTGCTCGGCTGGTGAGATCGACGACGTGCTCGCAATCGAGGCTGCGTCGTTCAGCAATCCCTGGACGCGGGAGATGTACCTGCGCGAGCTGGACAACCCGGACGTGTCGTTCGTGTACGCGCTTCGGATTCGGAGGGCCCGGAGCCGGGCGGACCGGGGCGGAACCGCCGTCGCGTTCTGTTCGTACTGGCTCGTGCTCGACGAACTGCACATCAACAACCTGGCGGTTCATCCCGATCACCGGCGTCGCGGGTACGGCGCGGCCCTGCTCGAGCACGTGCTCGAGGCGGGCGGGCGCCAGGGCGCGAAGCGCGCCACGCTCGAGGTCCGACGCTCGAACGGGGTCGCGATTGGCCTCTACGAGCGGCTCGGGTTCCGGATCGCGGCGATGCGGCCGAGCTACTACGGCAGCCCGATGGAGGATGCGCTGATCCTCTGGACGGACGAGCTTCCGGCCGGGGAGGCCGGCTGCTTGAAACGACCAGGGGCTTGTGGTAGGGTGCCTTCAGGAAGGCAGCACGGTGCCTCCCCGGCGACCTCATGCTCCCATCGATCCCGAACAAGGAGGCGGAGAATGGCCACAAACTCCCAGGAGTTGAAGGAACTCTTGCTGCGGACTGACGAAGAGTTCCGACAACTCGCCGCCAAGCACTCTGAACTCGACGATCGCCTCCACGAAATGTCCGCCAAGCCGTATCTGTCAGAGCCCGAACAACTCGAACAAGTCACGTTGAAGAAGCGGAAGCTGCAGTTGAAGGATCGGATGGAAGAGATCCTTCGCCGTCATCGCGCCGAGGCGACGCCGGTATTCGCTCCGCCTTCGTCTCCGAGCGTGCACTGATTGAGGGTGCGTGACCGCATCCCCGTCACGGACGCAGCCCGTCCGAGCGGCCGTTGGGAGGATTCCGAATGACGGGATCCTCCTTGACGGCCGGGAGGCTGTCCCGGTCCCCGGCGTGCGTCCGGCGCGTCTGATGTGCGCGCGGCCCCGTCCGGGCTCGGCGGCGGGGGAAGCGTGCGCATGACCATCGATCGGGCCGGCCTGCCGTTCATTGCCGGCGCGGCCGGCCTCGGAGCGGTCGCGGCGTTCACAACAGGGGCGGCCGGTGCGGCGGCGCTGGCCCTGCTGGCTGTGTTCTTCGCGTTCTTCTTCCGGGACCCCGACCGGCAGCCGCCGGACGGTTCGCGCCTGGTGCTGGCGCCGGCCGACGGTCGCGTCCTGGTGGCGGGACCCGCGGAGCCTGACGTGGCGCCGTCGGGGACGTGGCTGCAGGTCAGCATCTTCCTCTCGCCGCTCGACGTGCACGTGAACCGGGTGCCGGTGTCGGGGCGCGTGAGCCGTGTCGACTATCGCCCCGGCCGGTTTCTGCCGGCGTACCGCCGGGAGGCCGCGGCGCAGCAACGAGCGCAGCGAGATGTGGATCGATCATGACGGGCAAGTGATTGTGGTGCGGCAGGTTGTCGGCGTGCTCGCGCGGCGCGTCGTCTGCCGGCTCGAGCCCGGCCGCCTGGTGAGCGCGGGCGATCGCCTCGGCATCATGAAGTTCGGATCGCGGATGGACGTGTTTCTGCCGCCGACCGCGGCGCTGCGCGTCGCAGCGGGCGACCGGGTGCGGGGCGGTGAGACCGTGCGTGGCGACGTTGTAAGATGGAGATCCCGATGCTGGGCCAGACGCGCCGCCACACCGATGGGCCTCGTCGCCGGTTCCGCCGCGGCGTGTATCTGCTGCCGAGCCTGATGACGCTGGGCAACCTGTTCTGCGGCTACGCCTGCATCGTGTACGCCATGCGGGGCGACTACGTGACGGCGGCGCCGTTCGTCGGCATCGCGTTGCTGCTCGACGGGCTGGACGGCCGGATTGCCCGGATGACGGGAACCTCCAGCGCGTTCGGGCTCGAGTTCGACTCGCTGGCCGACGTGGTGTCGTTCGGGATGGCGCCCGCCATTCTGACGTTCTCGTGGGGGCTGGCCCCGCTCGGCCGGTGGGGCTGGGCGGCCGGCTTCGTCTACCTCACGGCCACCGCGATGCGTCTGGCGCGCTTCAACATCCAGGGCGGCGCGGCGACAAGCGGTTACTTCGTCGGCATGCCGAGCCCGGCGGCCGCGACGCGTCCCGGCCGCGACGATCTTCGCGTACCCGGCGGGGCTGCACAATCGCGCAGGAGGCGCTCCCGGCGCTCGCGCTCATGCTGGTGCCGGCCGTGCTGATGGTGAGCACGATCCGCTTCCGCAGCTTCAAGACGATCGACCTGCGGGTTCGCGCGATCGTACACGGTGCTGATCGCTGCTGGCGGCCGGCTTCGCGGCGGTGTTCGCGCACCCCGCCATGGTGCTGGTGGTCGTGTCGTACGCGTATCTCTGGTCTCGGCGTTCGTCGAGATCGTGGTGACGCGCATCCGGCACCGCGGCGGCGAGCCGGTCCCGGCCCCTCAGGAGGAGCCGCCGGCCCCGCTGACGCGCGTCGTCGAGCACCGGCCCCGCAGCTGACCCTCACGGGCGGGCCGCGGGCTCGGCGGCCGCCTGAACCGGCAGCGCGATCGTCACGCGCGTGCCCTCCCCCTTGCGGGACTCCACCGCGATCGTGCCGCCGTTCAGTTCGATGTTGCGCTTGGCGATGGTGAGCCCGAGACCGGTGCCGGTGCCCTTGGTCGAGAAGTAGGGCTCGAAGACCCGCCGCAGCGCCTCCTCATCCATGCCGGCCCCGGTATCGGCAATCGAGAGCCGCACGGCCGCGCCGTCGTCGTCGCGGCTGGCGGCCAGGGTCAGCGTCCCCCCGGCCGGCATGGCATGCAGCGCGTTCTCGACGACGTTGGTCAGCGCGCGGGCGAGCAGCGTGCGGTCGAGCAGCAGGGCGGGCAGATCGGCCGGTACGTCGGTGCGGATCGCGATGCGCGTCCCAAGACCCGTGCGATACGGATCGACGACCGCCGCCACCACCTCGGCCAGCGCGGTCGGAGCCGGCCGGGGTGTGGGCGAGGACGCGAAGCTCGAGAACTCCGCCGAGATCTGGCGGAGCAGGCCGACCTGGGCGAGGATCACCTCGACGCACTCCTGCAGCGTGGGCGCCAGCGGCTCGCCGCGGTCCCGGTGGACGCGCAGCAGGTGCTCCGCGGAGAGCTGGATCGGCGTCAGCGGGTTCTTGATCTCGTGCGCGACCTGGCGCGCCATGTCGGCCCACGCCTCGAGGCGATGCGTGCGTTCGAGTTCCACGCGCTGCCGCTGGAGATCGGCCGCCATCCGGTTGAAGTCGTCGACGAGGCGCCGCAGTTCATCCGAGCGATCGGCGCGTGATGCGCGCGGTGAGATCGCCGCGGGCGATCCGCCGCGTGGCCCTCGTGAGGCGCTTCACGGGGTCGCCGATCCGCTCCGCCATGGAATAGCCGATGCCCGCACCGAGGAAGATGAAGATGAGCGCCGCGAGCAGGACGCGCCGATCCAGCTCGTCGATCTCCCGCTCGACCTCCTGCTGGCGCAGCGCGAGGGGCACCGTCAGGATCGCCTCGCGCCCGCCGACCCTCACGGGAGCCGCCGCCACGAGGTAGCGGAAGTCGCCGGCTGATTCCTCGCCCACGAAGCTGGCCAGCCGGTCGAGGGCGATGGCGCGGTAGACCGCGCTCGACGTCCGGAGCGGCAGCAGGCCCGATGCGAACATGTCCCGCTCGCTGGTCGCCAGCAGGGCCGCCCCTTCGAAGATGTTGACGTCCTGATTGATCGCCCGGCTCAGCCACAGCATGATGTCGTCGTCCGGGACGGCCGCTCCCGCGGCGCCGCCCTGCGGCAGCGACGCGATCTCCTCCGGTGACGTGCTGGGCGACGGACGCCGTCCTGATGGCCGCGGATTCGATGCTCGCCCGCAGCTGGGCGACCGAGAAGGCCCGCGTCACCAGGGCCAGCGTGACGACCGGCACGACCGAGGCGGCCACGAACGCGAGCAGCAGCTTCCGGTAGAAGCTGGCGCGGATCTCGCGCAGCAGCGCGCGGCCCGAGGCGTACGGGCGCCCGCCCACCAGCGCGAAGACGCTCGCCACGAACGCCACCAGGACGTACCCGAGCGAGGCCAGCGTCAGCAGTTCCGCCAGGTTGATCAGGTGATCGAGCGGCGTGACGAGCGGGTACCCGAGCGCGTAGACGCCCGCCCGGTCGTTCAGGATGTAGGCGGTGTACCGGCGGCCACCGCGCTCGAGCCTGGTCCAGAACGGGCGCCGGGACGAGGCGACCTGCCGGAACAACGCATCGTCGAGGGGCCAGGCGCTGTCGCCCGAGGCGTAGATCGGGCGCCGTCCCCAGCCGTAGACGGCGAATTCCAGATCGCGTCCGAGCAGGGCGTCCTGTTCCGGGTGCCGCGGTCGCGCGGACGAACTCGAAGTAGGGGTTCTTCGACGTGATGAACGACAGCGCGTTGTAGTCGAGCATCACGTGCACCACCACGGCGCCGGCCACCGCCGGGGCCATCAGGAGATCCGCCCGGCGGGGCGTCCGGCCGGCACACACCGCGGCCGGCGTGCAGCAGCCGGCGCTCCTGGATCCAATCGGCGACACTTCCTCGAAGAGATCCCACTGGCAGCCCGATTCCTTCCACGGCTGCGGCGTTGAGGTCCACTCGGGCAGGTTGAGGGCGAAACGGCTCAGCAGGGACCCATCCCCGCCGTACAGCTCCACGGCCGAGGTCACCCGCATGTCAGCGAGACGGGTCCGGGACCACACCTGGAACGCCGCGCCGGCCGACACCGGCCGCTGAGGCGCGGCCGACGACCGAGATCGGGAAGCTCCGCGATCCCGTCGATCTGCGTCCCCACGTCGTTCACGATGGCCTGGAGTTGGGCGCGCTGGTTCAGCGCTTCGGGTCCGGATCGCCGCTCGATCACCTGCTGCCTGGCGCGATCGGTGAACTGCAGGACCGACGGTACATGACGAGCACGGGAACCAGCAGGACCAGCGCCCCGGACACGAGCCGAAGCGCCTGCGAGGCGTGCCGATGGCGTGGGCGAAGCCAGGTCGCGAGCGCCGCCAGCAGGAGACACGAGAAACCGGCCAGGACCGCCGGACCGACCGGGACGGACGCCGGATCCGACTCCGATGCCCGCCACGCCGCGGCCATGGCCGCCAAGGGGCATCGCGCGCAGCACGAAGGCCGCCGCAGCCGTCAGGCCGCGGCGGAGACGCCAGCGCAGCGATGCCACCTGGACGATCAGCACGGCCGTCCAGACGGTCACGGCGTGCAGCAGGACCAGGCCGAACGCCAGCGCCAGTGGCGGCGGACTCCACGTCTGAAACGAGAAATGCAGGATGCCGACCGGGGCCGCCGTCAGCGTCCTGCGCAGGAACTGCTCGTAGGTGACCACGATCGACCACACGGCCAGTCCGGCCGCGACCTGGCTGAGGAGGTAATCCGGTCCATCCGGCGGCGCCGGGACCCACGGCGTCGCGGCGTACTACAAGGCGCCACTGTTCGACCCCGTGCGAGGCGAGCACCACGAGCGCGCTCGCCACAACGCCCCGAGCACGAACTCGGCGGGCCTGCCGACCGTGAACGGGAGGAACCCGCCGGACAGGTGCGCGAGCGCGGCAACCGGATTCGGGTCGGGCGAGACGGCGAGCCGCAGCAGGGCCAGAACCGCGGCGAGCACGGACACAATCGCCGCCACGGCACCCAGATAGCGGCGCCGCGACCGAGCGGCCGTCTGCCATTCGAGCAGGGGGATGATCCAGAGCAGCACCGCGAGGGCCGCGATGGCCAGGACCGCCCGCATGACGCGATCCCGCCACTGCCCGCGCGCTGCGGGGAGCGCGTCGGGCGCGATCTCCGCTTCGAGCAGTGGCTCGCCCGATGGCGCCTCGACGACGAACCGGTAGGGGCTGTGCCCCCCGCCCGCCGCGTCGTCGCGCGCGCGCAGCGAGACGGGTACGATTGTGCGGCCGAGCAGGATCGTATCCGCCGCCGTCGTACGGAGACCGCGCGCGGAGGACAACACCCGTTCGGCGGCCACCGAGCCAAGCCGTCGCCCGCGCGATCCGTCCAGGACGGGCCGCACATACACGAGCCGCAATCCGAGCGGCCCCGGGGCCACGAACAACGCCTCGGGCCCGTCGGTCCGGTCCGGCGGCAACTCGGAAGGATGCCCGCTCCAGGCCACGGGCGTGCCGGCTGACCCGTAGACGGTGACGCTGAGCGCGGCGTCCTGGTGACCCTGTACGATCTGGTCGGCGCGATCGAGCAGGTTCCTGGCCGCGGTCGGATCGGTCGACGCGGACGCCAGCAGCGCACTCTCACCGGCGAGCGCCTCCGCGGTGTGCCGCAGGGCCGCGGCGTGGGCGTCAATCTGGGCGCGGACGGAGCGTTCGACGCGGGCGAGGGCCTCGGCGTCCGACGATCCGAATCGGGATCGCTCGAGCACGAGGCCGAGCGCGGCGGTCGCGGCGGCGCAGGCGGCGGCGACCGCGAACAGCCGCCGCACCGTACGCGCACCCGTCGCCGGTCGGCCGCCGCCCTCGGGCTGTGTCGAGTGGGCGATCACATGCGTGGCTGAAGCCGGGAAAAGGGATCGGCCGGCTCCCGTCGGTCCGACTGCCAGCATACAGGCGCGCCATCGGGGCGACAAGGGGACGGTCCGGGCCCGCCCGCGGTGCTATAGTCAGCGGCGGCATCAAATGGATGGTCCGCCAGGGCTCAAGACCCTGCTGAAGCGGGGCGCGCTCATCGCGGCGGCCAACTGGCAGGTCGTGACGGCGCAGTTCATCGCCGAGACGGCGTTCAAGATTCTCCTGACCGTCCCGCTGATCGGCGGCGTGCTCCTCGTCGTCCTGGTCGTGGGCGGCGACATCGTCGCCCTGGCCAGCGGGGATTTGCGCAGCACGATCGCGACCATTGCGGATGCCCTGGCGGCCCGGCCGGCGGCCCTCGCCCTGTTCTTCGTCGCGCTGCTGCTGGCGGTCGTCGGTGGTGCCGCCCTCGTGTTCTTCGTCAAGGGCGGCACGGTGACGGTGCTCGTCGGCGCCGACCGGAGATGCCCGACCCGTGGCGTGGAGCCCGCCGGGACTGCAGGGTCTCGCCGACATGTCGGGGTTCTCCATGGAAGCCTTCATGGACGGGAGCACCCGGCTCTTCGGCGCGATACCTGCGACTGGGGCTGGTGCTGATCGCCGGGTACGCGGTGTCCGGGGCCGTCTACCTCGCCGTCATCTACGGCATCTACCAGCGCATGGGCGACAGCGCGCGGGCCCCTGGTCTGGCCGGTGGCGGCCGCCGCCTGCTCCATCGGCTCGTCATCTGGATCGCCGCGGTCAACCTCGTCTACGTCCTCGTGCAGATCGTCATGGCGGCCGACCACTGCGGTGTGCGAACCTCGGTCGCCCGTGTGGCGGCGCTGCTCCGCGCGCGCGGCCGGGGCGTGATCGCGGTCTTCGCCGTCGTGTTCGGGCTGGTGATGCTGGCCACGGCCGTGTCGGTCGTGGCCGCCGCGGGGCTGAGCCTCATCGCGTTCGTGCCGCTGGCCGGCGTTGCGGTGCTGCCGCTCCAGGCCGCGGCGTGGCTGCTGCGCGGGCTCGTCTTCCAGTACCTCGCCCTCACGGCGGTGGGCGCGTACGTCGCGCATACCGCGGGTTCCGGGAGTCCGATGCCGGCCCTGGCCCCGCGGGCGACGCCCCGGCGCCGGCGCCCTAGGGTGCGGACGGCGCGAGGAGTTGCAGCCGGCCGTCGCGTGTGAGGACGAGGAGCCCCGCAGGCGGGGATCCCACCAGGTGCGGCGGAGCCACGAAATAGAGGGCGCGTCCCTCCGGCGACTTGAGGCTCATCTCGCCGGCCGGCGCCCCGTCCCGCGCCCGATACGCGCGCAGGTCCACCGCCACGCCCGCGATGATCAGGATCTCCCCGGCCTGCAGCGGGCCGGCCGACGGCCGGATCGGCAGCGGGCGCTGCCACCGCAACGCCCCGCTTCGGCCGTCGAGGGCGCGCAGTTCGTTGTCGAGCCCCACGAAGTACACGCGATCGCGATCGGCGACCGGCGCACCGATCAGGTCGCCGCCGGTGCGCCAGCGCCACGCGATGTCGCCGTTCGAGGCGGCCAGCTTGTAGAGGTAATTGTCGGTGGAACCCACGTAGACCTGGTCGTCGAGGGCCAGGATCCCGGTCGCCGGCCCCGGAAGCCGCCGGGTCCACAAGGGCGTGCCGGTCTGCACGGCCAGCGCCGTCACGTGGCCGCTCTCGAGCGGCACGTACGGCTGGCGCCCGGAGATGGCCGGGGCGATTCGCGTCGGCGAGGCGAGCGGGCGGTGCCAGAGCACCTCGCCGTCGAGCCCCCGCAGGGCGACGAGATCGTTGCGATCGGTGCCCGCGACCAGCCAGCCCGTGTTCCAGACGAGCGGTGCGGTGAGCCGCCCCTCCAGCGGAACGCGCCATTGCCGGACGCCCGTGTCGGCGGCATACGCCTCGATGGCCTCGGCCGTGCCGACAAACACGAGGTCGTCGCCCGCGGCCGGCGCCGTGACGGCCGTAAGAAGGTCATCGACCGGGGCAATACATAAGGCTGCAACAGGTTTTCCGGCATCTACCATTTCCCTGATGCATCGTTCGACCTCCGGCACAACCTTGGAATTCCTGCCTTTGAATGCCCAGTCCGACAGGTTTTTGGCGGCTCCGAATCCGCCCGGGAATAATAATCCATCAAAATCTGTTGCCCTGAATTGTGTCAAGGGATTTGATATTTCCACGTGCGATCCTTGCAGATTCAACAAGAACATTTCTTGTCTCATTCATTTCCTTGCCTGTAAGATGATTGATAACATGGTGCTGGTTAATATCAGGTGCAAAAACCTGGTAACCGGCCCCACGATGCATAATAAAATAAAGACTCAGGGTTGCTTCATGTATTTCAGATCCATCAAAAACTCCACAACCGGAAAGAACCACCGCAATTTTTTTTGATTTACTCATTTTTCGTTTTATTTTAGATTGAGCAACTAATTTACTAAAAAATACAGCATTTGTAAATGGGGAAATTCTGAAATGAATGATAATCAATGTAAACGCTTATTTATTGCGGTTAAGATAAAACCTGATGATTCATTTCTGAATTGGCACAAGCGAATAAAAGAAAAATTACATGGAGAGGATATTCGTTGGACAAAATCCTGAAAACTTCCATATTACTTTAAGGTTCCTGGGAGATACAAATATTAAATCTATTCCTGGAATTTCTACAGCCCTGAATTTTTCTGTTGTTTCACACAAACCATTCCGGTTTTCCCTGTCAGGGATTGGTGTTTTCAGGAGTCTGAGCTTTCAAAAGTATTTTGGATTGGATTGAAAAAAGACAGGGAGACTTCGCCCGTATAAAAGAAAGTGTTGATATTGGACCGCGCCAATGTAGCGCGCCTTTCCCGCCCGCACCACATCGTTCAGCGCTTCCATCGTCTCCTCGATTGGGGTTTCGTAATCCCAGCGATGGATCTGATACAGGTCTACGTAATCCACTCCTAGCCGCTTCAGGCTTTGGTCGATCTCGCTCAGGATCGCCTTGCGCGACAGTCCGGAGCCATTGGGTCCATCATGCATTTTGCCATGTACCTTGGTGGCAATGACGACTTCGTCCCGTTTGGCGAAGTCCTTCAATGGCCTGGATCTCCTCACTCCTACCAATGGAATATACATTGGCTGTATCGAAGAAATTGATCCCCAGCTCTAGAGCTTTTTGGATGATCGACCGGCTGTTTTCCTCGTCGAGTACCCATTTGTGAACCCAACGCTTTGCGTCCCCAAACCCCATGCAGCCGAGACAGATGCGCGAGACTTTCATCCCTGTGGATCCTAATCGAACGTATTCCATGGTCTTTTCCTTTAATGGGTTTGGGCGAGAGACCTCATTGATAAAACTGACTATGGGTTGGCTGAGTGCGGCACAAGTTTGAGGGTTGACGCGCGTGCCTCAGGGCTCACGATGGTGCCGACGATTCTTGTGCCATAGCGGCGGTACTTTGTGTGGTAAACCGCGTCGATCGGATCGTTGATGTCGGGATCAGCATCCATGAAGGTGACGTCTTTGTCGATGCCGCCAGCCTGGATGTGGCCTTCGTGGCGCAACTGGGTACCGCGGAACCAGGCACCCGAACGCCCGTTCACCGCTCGGACGTATAGCTCGTCACCGAAACGCACCACCCATATCGTCACCGGCTTTCGTAGCGTGCCGTCGCCACGCAGTGACTCAATCTGCAGTTCTTCCGCATTTCCGATCTTGTTGAGTTCGTCGCTCGTCCATCTTGTCATTTTTTTAATTCCTTTCCAATCTTACCTGATTCAGCGACCTGTCATTCGGGCGATGTCTTGGGGGTACCGCTCCCCTTGCACAGTGATCTTAGAGAGGGCATTCTCAATCTCCCGCAGGTCGTCTGGCGTCAGATCTATGTCAATTGCTCCGATGTTCTCATCCAGGCGCTCGAGCTTCCGGCTGCCCGGGATGGGAACGATCCACGGCTTCTGGGCTAGCAGCCAGGCGAGTGCAATCTGAGCCGGCGTCGCTCCCTTCTGTTCTCCAATCCTGGCAAGCAGATCAATCACCACCCGGTTTGCTACCCGCGCCTCGGGCGTAAAGCGCGGCAGGCGGCTGCGGATGTCCACACTGGCGAAGGTTGTGTTTTCGTCGATCTTTCCCGTGAGATAGCCCCTGCCCAGCGGGCTGAACGGCACGAACCCAATCCCTAGTTCTTCACATGCAGGCAGCACATCCTCCTCGCTGGTTCTCCACCATAGCGAATATTCGCTCTGTACCGCTGTGACTGCCTGGACTGCGTGGGCACGCCGGATGGTTTGCGCCGCTGCTTCCGAAAGACCGAAGTGCTTCACCTTCCCTTCCCGGATCAAGTCCTTCACCGCTCCCGCTACATCCTCGATGGGCACAGACGGGTCTACCCGGTGCTGATAAAACAGGTCGATAGCTTCCACCTTGAGTCGCTTGAGCGAAGCCTCCGCAACCTGCTTGATCTGTTCTGGTCGGCTGTCCAGGCCAGCTGAAGGACCAGGCCCCTTTTGTGGATCGTGTTTGAAGCCGAACTTGGTGGCGACCACCACTTGTCCGTGGAAAGGAGCCAGCGCTTCACCCACGAGTTCTTCGTTGATGAAAGGTCCATAGACTTCTGCGGTATCGAAGAAAGTGATGCCGCGCTCAACCGCTGCGTGAAGAAACGCGATCATCTCCTGCTTATCGGGAATCGGGTTTTCATCATGGCTCATTCTCATGCAGCCGAGCCCCAGGGCCGATACTTCTAGGTTGCTGTTGCCAAGGTAACGCTTTTGCATTTCCTATACTCCCTTATTTCTATATATCGTCTGCGCTTACTCACCGATATTTTCTCTGTCCAATGGTTCTATCGAGTAAGACCTACAAGTTCGATAGCTCCTCTCCTGATTTCCGTATTCCTGCAGCGTCTTCTTGATCTCGCTGGTGGAAATCGGGGGAGGTCTGGTCCCCCCTGGTTCTGGGGAGGATGGGAGGGGGTGAGTAATTACTTTCGTCTTTCTATCCTTCGATTGGAATTAATTCTTTCTCTTTTTTCAACACTGCTTCTTCATATACCTTTATTTTGTAATCCAACAGGTCCAGTGTTTTTTGCATTTCTTTCATTCTGGTCGCCAGCAGCACCCGCTGTTCTTTCAAGATTTCTTTTCTGGCTTCAATAGTCATGTCGCCTTGTTGAACTAACCGGACGTACTCTATCAGTGTTTCAATTGGAAGCCCCGCCCTCCGCATGCACTTGATAAATTCAACCCGCTTCATGTCCGTTTCGATATAATCTCTGATCCCGCTTTTATTTCGATTTACCGGCGGGATCAATCCAATGCGTTCATAGTAACGCAGCGTATCCAATGAAATGCCATATCGTTCACTTACTTCCGCAATTTTCATACCTTCACCTCTAAGGGATAGTTTATCACCTGGAGTTGACTCCAAGTCAAGGGTATTTACTTAAATATATCCAGAAGTCCTTGGATAAGCACTCAAAGTATGGGAGAGAAATACAATTTCTTCTCCCCCTCTCAACTTGTCGGTCTTTCTGCTTCCCATATCCTAAATAAATACCCCCGTGTGTTCAGGGAGAGGTATAATTCCATCCGCAAATTTAACTGAAATATTGGCCGGTGGAGGAAGGAGTCGATGCGCCATGTTTGATCGTGAAAAACTTGAACAGCTGCGTCAGGCGCTGCAGGAGTGGGAGCTTGGTGATCTTCAAAAAGCGCTCGATTCCATGCCCGAGCGCCAGGCTTCATTTATCACCACCTCCTCCGAGCCCGTGGAACGCCTGTATACTCCCCTGGACCTCCCCGACTTTGACTACCTGACCGACCTGGGTTTCCCGGGCGAATATCCTTATACGCGTGGGGTGCACCCAACCCTTCACCGCAGCCGCCTTTGGACCATGCGCATGTTCGCTGGTTTCGGCACCGCCGAAGAGACCAATGCCCGCTTCAAATACTTGTTGGACCAGGGGCAAACCGGTCTCTCGATTGCCTATGACCTGCCCACCCTGATGGGTTATGATTCAGACGCCCCCGAAGCCCTGGGTGAGTTCGGCAAGTGCGGTGTGGCGGTTTCCTCCCTTAAAGATATGGAAATTCTGCTGCAGGGCATTCCGCTGGATAAGGTTTCCACCAGCATGACCATTAACTCACCGGCACCCATCATCTGGGCGATGTACATCGCCGCAGCCGAAAAACAGGGCATCCGCCCCGACCAGCTGCGTGGCACCACTCAGAACGATATCCTCAAGGAATATATCGCCCAAAAAGAATACATCTTCCCCCCCGAGCCATCCATGCGCCTGGTGGTGGATACGATTGAGTTCGGCACCAGCACCGTCCCGCAGTGGAATACCATCAGCATCTCGGGTTACCATATTCGCGAGGCCGGCTCAACCGCCGCCCAGGAGCTGGCTTTCACCCTCGCCGATGGTATGGAGTATGTGCGTTGGTCTTTGCAGCGTGGCCTGGATATCGATAGCTTTGCCCCACGCCTGTCTTTCTTCTTCAATGCCCATAACGATTTCTTCGAGGAGATCGCCAAGTACCGCGCCGCACGCCGTATTTGGGCGCATGAGATGCGCTATAAATTCAACGCCAAAAGCGAGCGCTCCTGGCTGATGCGCTTCCATACCCAGACTGCCGGTGTCTCTCTCACCGCTCAGCAGCCGGAGATAAACATCGTTCGTGTCGCCATCCAGGCGCTTGCCGCTGTGCTTGGGGGCACCCAATCGCTGCACACCAACAGCATGGATGAAGCCCTGGCACTCCCCTCCCAGCATGCCGCTACCATCGCCCTTCGTACCCAACAGATCATCGCCGAGGAATCAGGCGTCGCCAATACAGTTGACCCTCTGGCAGGTTCCTACTTCCTCGAATCTCAAACCCGGCGTATCGAAACCGAGGCTTATGACTACTTCCGCCGCATCGATGAGCTCGGCGGGGTACTTCCTGCGATTGATAAGGGTTTCTTCCAAAGCGAGATTTCGGATGCCGCCTATCGCTACCAGTGTGAGATTGACGAGGGACTGCGCAAAATCGTGGGTGTAAATGCCTACGCCGAAGACAAACCGCTCTCCATTCCGCTGCTCGCCATGGATCCCGCTGGTTTCACCCGCCAGGCTGAGCGCCTCAAGCAGGTGCGCCAGACCCGTGATGCCGGGCGTGTGGGGCAGGCCTTAGACCATCTGCGCCTCGCCTGCCGCGGCACCCAGAACACCATGCCCTTCATCCTGGATGCGGTGCGTGCCTATGCCACCCTGAGTGAGATCGTGGGTGTCATGAAACAAGAATTTGGTATCTACCAGGAACCTACCTGGATTTAGTTATTTTTCCTGGGCAGCTCCGCTTCTCGGGATGATCAATTGGAGAAGAATATGGCAAATATCAAGAAGACTCAAGGTGTGATCGGTATCCTGACTGGTGGTGGAGACGTGCCAGGCCTAAATCCGGCCATCCGCGCCGTGACGGTGCGCGCCCTGCGTGAAGGCTACAAAGTCATTGGCTTGCGCCGCGGCTGGGCAGGTATCATCGACGTGATACGTGACGAGAAAGCTGATAACAGCGATAATTTCCAGATCCTCACCGAGGAGGGCGTCAATCGGGCTGGGCGAACTGGAGGTACCTTCCTGCATACCTCTCGCACCCGTCCGAGTTTGGTGAAGAAGGAAAGCGTGCCTACCCACTTGCAGGAAAAGTACAAGGCCGACTCGAATGACCTGACTCCCGAGGTGCTCAAGAACCTGGATTGGCTGGGCATCGATTACCTGATCCCCATCGGCGGTGACGACACCCTCAGCTACGCCGTGCGCCTGTACCAGGAGGGTGTCAAGATCATCGCCATCCCCAAGACGATGGATAATGATGTGCCTGGCACCGATTACTGTATTGGCTTCAGCACCTGTGTCACCCGCACCATCCAGCTCACCAACAACCTGCGCACCATCGCTGGCTCGCATGAGCGCATCATGGTGCTGGAAGTGTTCGGGCGCTACGCTGGCTTCACCGCCATGCTGCCCACCATGGCTGGCGCGGCCAATCGCTGTGTGATCCCCGAGTTCAAGTTCAATATTGATCGCCTGGCAGAGCTGCTGGTATACGACCGCAACCGCAACCCCAGCAAGTACGCCGTGGTGCTCGTCTCTGAAGGGGCGGTGTTCGAAGGTCAGGAGATGGTCTTCCTGGATAAGACCACCGATGCATACGGGCACGCCAAGCTGGGTGGCATCGGTGACCTGGTTTCAGCCCGCCTGGCCGAGCTCACCGGTAAATATAACAACGGCAAACCAATCAACATCATCAACCAGAAGCTGGGCTATATGGTGCGTGCCGGTGACCCAGATGCCATTGACTCGATCGTCCCGATGGCTTATGGCAACCTGGCACTGAACCTGGCGATGAAGAAGGTGCATGGTCGGTTGGTTGTTTTGAAGAATGGGCGCTATGACAATATGCCTGTGGATGTGATCATCGGCAAGAAGAAGATGGTGGATATCAACACCTATTACAACAGCGACCGCTTGCGCCCCTATTACGAGTCCTTTGAAATGAAACCGCTATTCATTATGACAAGTGAGTGAGAACAGATGACACGAGCGGCACCAAAGTTTTTTCGTAGGAGCAGGCTTTGTGCAACCAGGTTTTGGTTGTGCTCAGGCCTGCCCTTTATTATTGTAGAGCGAGCCTCACCTCTTACCCTCCCCCTATCCGGTGGTTTTCCGGGATGGGGGGATTGAGGGGGGCTTCTTCATCTTTTATTCGGCTAACTTGTTGATTACCACGATTATTTTCTTTTCTCCAATCATGCCCATCATCTAATCATATAAATCATGGTTCAGACCTGTTTTTCCTTCTCCATCCCGCCCACACGTTACTTAAATCACCCCCCAGCATGTACAAATCTCCGCATTCGGTATATTATCCCAAAGCTTTGATATAATGAATATCTACTGGCTCGAATTGTGGGTCGATGCCAGATAAAATCCGACACATTTCTGTGCCAAACCTATATATTGAGGAGAATGCAATGTCAAAGAAAGTAAATGTACTTTTAATTTTGGCTTTAATGGCTACGACCATCCTTGCAGCCTGCCAGCCAAAGGCAACTGAGGCCCCAGTTGTTACAGATGCACCCGCCGCCGTAGAAACCGAAGCCCCGCTCGTGATCACTGACACTGAGCTCAACGTGCTCTGCACCCCACAAGAAGAGTGGTGTCAGGGAATGAAGCAGGAATTCGAAGCCAAGTACGGCATCACCGTGAACTATGTCCGCATGTCTGCAGGCGAAGCCCTGGCCCGTATCGAAGCTGAGAAAGACGCCCCCACCTTTGATATCTGGTGGGGTGGCCCCATCGATAGTTTCGTTTCCGCCAAGGGCAAGGGTTTGCTCGAAGCCTACAATTCACCCAATTTTAAAAATCTCTATAATCCCGATCTTATGAAAGATGCCGACAATCAGTGGGTGGGTGTGTATGTAGGCACGCTTGGCTTTGCCACCAACACCAATTGGCTCGCCGCACATCCCGATTCCAAAGCCCCTACCTCATGGGACGACCTGCTGAAACCCGAGTTTGCCGACCAGGTGATGGTTGCCCACCCCTCCACCTCCGGCACTTCCTACACCGCCCTGTGCACAGTCTTGCAGATACGTGGTGAGACAGCCGGCTGGGAATATATTAAAAAGTACGCCGCTCAGATGGCTTCCTTCACCAAAAGCGGTGCCGCCCCTGCCAAGTTCGTCGGCCAGGGAGAAGCAGCGGTTGCCATCGTTTTCTCACACGATACCGTGAACGAAATTGAAAACAACCAGATGCCCCTGGTGCTCACCTTCCCCGCCGAAGGCACCGGCTACGAAGTGGGTGGTATGGCCATTTTGAAGGGTGCCAAGAATATCCAGGCTGCCCATTTGTGGTACGACTGGGAACTCACACCCGAAGGCCAATCCCTGGGACCTAAATACCACGCTTACCAGGCTCCCACGATCAATGGCGTTGAGCTCTCCCACCCCGAATTGATGGAAGCTAAGCTGATCGATTATAACTTCCAGTGGTGCGGCGAGAACAAGACTGCCTTCGTAGACAAGTTCACCAACGAAATCGCCAACGCTGAAAATCTGAAGCAGTAGTAACAATATTATCGAATTCTGGGCAGCGCAAGCTGCCCAGAATCCTTTTCTCTGGAGGATTATGCAGACCACCATCCCTGGCCCTGTCCCCCCCGCTATTAAATCCTCAAACCTCACCAGACGAATTCGCGAGTTCACCCTCCTCGGCAGAGACCCGGTCCTTTCCATCAGCCTGCTGCTGTCCGGTATCTTCATCTTCATATTTGTCGTATTTCCCCTGTTCCGCTCGGCGATGGGTGGGTTTGTCTCCAAGGAAGGCGCCTGGGACGTGACCTACTTTGTGCGCTACTTCGACAGCTACTATGGACCTGCCCTGCGCCAATCGTTTGTAGACACCATGGTAATGGGGTTGTGCACCGCCACCGCCGGCACCCTGGTTGGCTTCATCTTCGCCTACGCCATCGTCCGCTGCCAGGTCCCCGGCAAGCGCTGGGTGCACTGGCTGGCGCTCGTCCCCACCGTCTCGCCACCCTTCGCCCTCGCCCTCAGCATGATCCTCTTATTCGGTCGCAATGGGCTCATCACCAACAAGCTGCTCGGCATCGAGTTCGTCAGGGGTATGAACGATATCTACGGGCTGGATGGGCTGGTCATTGTCCAAACTATTACCTTTTTCTCCGTCTCCTATCTCATCCTCAAGGCCATGCTCGAGCGCCTGAACCCCGCCATGGAAGAAGCCGGCGCCAGCCTGGGCGCAGGTCGCTTCCACCTGTTCCGCACCATCACGCTGCCCCTGCTCATCCCCGGGATTGCTGGCTCCTTCCTGCTGCTCTTCGTCGAATCGCTTGCCGACCTGGGCAACCCCTTGTTCATCGCCGGCAACAAGACGGTTCTATCTGCCCAAATCTTCATGGCCGTCATCGGTGAGTATAACTTCCAGAAAGCCTCGGCCTTATCGCTCGTGCTCATCATCCCCACCCTGATCATTTTCATCGTCCAGCGCTATTACGTCAACCGGCGCACCTATATTTCGGTCACCGGCAAGCCCGCCGGCTCGCAGATCGTCGAAAAAGACCCGCTCATCCGCTTTGTATTCAACTCTGCAGTTTATGCCATCATCGCATTCATCATCCTTTTATATGCCACCATCATCTACGGTTCCTTCAGCACCGCCTGGGGCGTGAACTACGCTCCCACCCTCAAGCATTGGGAAATGACCCTCACCCGCGGCGTCGAAGCCATCCTGGATACCACCTTCCTGTCCGTCCTGGCGACCCCCTTTGCCGCCATTTTGGGCATGGTCATCGCCTGGCTGGTGGTGCGTAAAAAGTTCACCGGCAAGGATGTGCTCGATTTCACCTCCAACCTGGGCGGCGCTGTCCCGGGCACCATCCTGGGTATCGGTTTCATCCTGGCGTTCAACAAGCCACCCCTCGCCCTGGCGATCGCCATCTATGCCATCCTGGCGATATTCTATGCTCAGGTGGTGGGGAAGAATGCCGCTGAGCGTATCCTCATGCTCGTCGTCGGCACGGCCGCCGGCGTGGTCCTCACCCGGGTCAGCTCGGTCACTATGTACTACATTCTAGGTGGGCTGTATATCCTGATCGCGCTGGTGCTCCTGTTCTCTCAGCGCAAACTGTCCATCTCCCTGATCGCCCTCTTCCTGGGTGTATATGTCATGTCCACCAATTGGGCTGCCGCTATCGCCAAACCGATCGTCTCCTTCAGCCAGTCGCTGCCGCGTGGCTTCTTCAGTAATGCAATCTTTCAATTTTCCGACCATTTCAAGGTGCTCATCCAGCCTACCCCCTCCTTGCTGGCTATCGTGCTCCTTTTTGCCGGGGTGATCCTTCTGCAGGGTGCCCGCGGGCGCGGCTTCCGCATTGCGCTGGGGGTGTTGGGGCTTGCCATACCCTGCACGCTATCTTTTGTGGGGATTCCCTTTGCCCTGGTGGGCGGGGCGTACATCATCATGGCTGCCTTCATCGTGCGTAGCTTGCCCGCTTCGGTGCGCTCGGGGGTGGCTGCCCTGCAGCAGATCGACCCCTCCATCGAAGAGGCCTCCAACATCCTGGGTGCCGATGCCTCCTATACTTTCCGCAAGGTCACCCTGCCGCTCATCCTTCCGGCCCTGTTCGCCGGGCTCATCTTCAGCTTCACCCGCCATATGACCAGCCTGTCAGCCATTATCTTCCTGGTGTCGGCAAAGTGGCGCATCGTCACCGCCTCCATCCTCAGCGAGTGGGAGCAGGGTGGGGTCAGCATCGCCGCCGCCTATTCCACCGTCATCATCATCTTCGTCATGATCGCCATAGTAGCGCTCAACTTTATCGTCAATAAGATGTTCAAGGGCCGGGGCTCAGTCGATATGAGCCAGGGTTTCTAATCAACATACTTCGAGGTAAATCAATGTATCTGACGTTGGCAAATATCACCAAAATATTCCCTTCCCGCGGTGGGGGCGGTGAAGTGACCGCGGTTCACGACGTGAACCTGGATATCGAAAAGGGTGAGCTGATCACCCTGCTCGGCCCCAGCGGCTGCGGCAAGACCACCACCCTGCGCATGATCGCCGGTTTCGAATTCCCCACCCAGGGCTCCATCATCCTGGATGGGCGCGAGATCAATTCTCTGCCGCCGCATAAACGTGAGATGTCCATGGTGTTCCAGAGCTACGCCATCTTCCCGCACCTCACTGTGTTCGAGAATATCGCTTATGGGTTGAACGTCCAGCGCCTGTCGAAGCAGGTGATCGCCGAACGTGTGAACAAGGTGCTCGACCTGGTGCACCTGGAGGGCTATGGTGACCGGGCTCCCACCCAGCTTTCGGGCGGGCAGCAGCAGCGCGTAGCCCTGGCACGCGCCCTGATCATGGAGCCCAAGGTGCTGCTCATGGACGAGCCGCTCTCGAACCTGGACGCCAAGCTGCGGGAAGAGATGCGCACCGAGATCCGCCGCATCCAAAAAGCCATGAACATCACCAGCGTGTACGTCACCCATGACCAGATCGAGGCCATGACCCTTTCCGACCGCATCGTGGTGATGAACGCCGGCATTATCGAGCAGATCGGCACCCCGGTGCAGGTTTACCGCTTCCCCAACAGCCGCTTCGTAGCCGACTTCATCGGGCGGGCAAACTTCGTCCCCGGGGAGGTGCGCGCAAAGTCCGACAGCAAGCTGAGCGTTAACGTCTTCGGTGAGACCCTCGAGCTCACCAACATCCAGCGCGACTTCCACCAGCTGGAGCCTGTCACGCTCATCATCCGCCCCGAGATGATCCGCATCAAGAAGAGCGGTGAGCTGTTCAAGGGGCTCATCCGCCGCATGGTCTACCTGGGTGACGTGATCGAGTACGACGTCGAAGTCAATGGGCAGCTGCTCACCGGTCTGGAGACCGACCCCTACGTGATGGAGCCCTTCCCCGTGGGCGAGCAGGTGACGGTGGGCTACGCCGAGGGCTGCATCCAGGTGTTGCCGGGGGAGTGAGGGGAAAGGAACACCACAAAGGACCCCAAGGACACAAAGGTTTTTATATTTTTTTTGTAGGGGCGCTCTAGTCCGGTCTGCTGAATCCGGTTTGCACGTCTACCGGATGTGACCGGATGGCAAGCGCCCCTTCTTTCTTTGTCAAGAACTATGACTGGAATGATTTTATGATTATCCTTCGCGCTCCAATTACGCCCATCATTTAATCAACTAAATCATGGTTCAGGGTTCGCTATCACCATGGGTTAAATCCCCTGGCTGTACAAACCACCAAACCCGCCGAAGGCGGGTTTCCAACGGTTAGCCGGTGGAACGAGTCCGGTCTGCTGAATCCGGTTTGCACGTCTACCGGATGTGACCGGATTCCATCCACCGGCGAGCCGTGCTCGTAAGATCGTTGATCCCGGCCTTTTTTACCTTCCCCCTATCCCGCGGTTTTGCCGGGATGGGGGGATTGAGGGGGGCGTCCTGCCTTATGCCTTCACCATCTCCGGTGCTTGAATGCTGTATCCCAGCTGCCTGAACTGGGGGATCGATTCGTCAGAGCTCCACCAGTCGGTGATCTTTCCGTCCTGGAAGCGCACGAAACCGAATTCATCCCACACCGCACTGCGCCCGTAGCGCGTGTTCAACCCCTGATATTCGGCCTGATAGGCTACCATGTCACCCGCTTCGATCAGGTTCACCAGGTTGGTTTTCAGGTCGGGATACTCCTTGAAGAATTCACCTGTGCCCATCTCGACCATATCGAAGTGATATTCGAAGCCCTTCACCAGCCCGCGTGTAATCTCGACCTCGATTTCAGCGTTTTGACGCAGCACGCAAACACTAAGCGTGGTTCCGATCGCACCCTGACCCCACGTGCCTCCCATGCGCAGCTCGTCGAAGGTCTGCCAAGTGCGATCACCGTCGCAGGCGCTCAAGATCTCATCGCCCACCATCAATTTGCCCTCTGCCGGGCTGCCCGGATAGACTGCCTTGATGATGATCTTGTCACCGCTGCTGTCGTCCGTCATCACCCCCATGCCCACGTAGGGGCTGCCGTGACCGGTGAATTTCTCGCTGATATATTTTGGGATCAGGTCCAGGCGTTTCTGGTTGTTCACTTCATCGAAATAACCCCGCAGGATATTGCTGTTCGTTTGCTCCATTGTATGCTCCTTTTGAGAAATAATGTTCCCGTTGTGGAGGGCCCGCAGGCTGTTGTGGAGAAACCATGTTTGCCTACGCCTGTAAATGTCCTCCCTTAGCGGATATCGGACTATTCCGATATAAAATATTATATTTAGAATTGTGGATGGAGTCAATAGGCATTCGGTTGTTTCTGGGGGATTCAGATAAAGAACGACACGAAGGCCACGAAGAACACCAAGGTTTTTAAATATATTTTTTCGCTCACATAAGACGTTCGCGACCTGGGGTAGGGGCGGAACGAGTCCGGTCTTCTTTTACCTTCCCCCTATCCCGCTGCTTCTGCGGGATGGGGGGATTGAGGGGGGTCGATCATGCCCATCATTCAATCAAATAAATCATGGTTCCGACTTCCCTCCACCGAACAATGAATCGATCAATAATCACAACCTTCACCCGCTCCCAGGGTTAATCATATATAGAATATAACCGCCCTGCGGAACATATACCCTCGACCTAAGGAGCAACAAGATGAAACTAACCCCACCCAAGAATATCACCTGGATCATCGCCCTGATACTGGCGGTAGCAGCATTGCTGGGCAAGACCGGTGTTATTGCCGCCTTCGCCAAGTATGATTTTTGGCTCGCCCTGATCGCTGCCGGTCTCCTGCTGATAGCCTGCCTCGTCCGAGGCCTGTAGCTCAGCCCCGTGATGGGGCTGCTGCGCTGTGGCCAGGTAGGTACTAACTATGGGTTGAAGGGGGATATTTCTATTTAATGGGTAAGGTCCCCCATTTCCCGTGTAGGGGCACTCTAGTCCGGTCTGCTGAATCCGGTTTGCACGTCTACCGGATGTGACCGGATGGCATCCGCCCATTCTTATTTTGTCTTCAACCATGAGTAGACTGATTTTATGATTACCAAGATTATTCTCTTCGCTCTAATCATGCCCATCATTCAATCAAATAAATCATGGTTCGGCATTTTAATGATTTGCCCTCTTACCCAATGGGGTGTATATTTGTAGGGGAACGGATAAAATCTTTCAATATTTTCCGATCCACTACAACAACCTCATGCCCATACCCGCTACCCTCCTCCAATTAATCGACCAGTTCCACAACCAGCTCGCTTCCTATCGCTCGTCCGACTACAACGAAGCCCAAACCCGTAACGAATTCATCGAACCCTTCTTCCATTTCCTTGGTTGGGATGTCTACAACCGGCAGGGCATCGCCTATGCCTACAAGGACGTGATCTACGAGGACTCCATCAAAGTCGCCGGTGGCACCAAGGCCCCCGATTATGCCTTCCGCATCGGCGGCACCCGTAAGTTCTTTGTCGAAGCTAAGAAACCCTCCATTAACCTGAAAGACGAGATCACCCCCGCCTACCAGCTGCGCCGTTACGCCTGGAGTGCTCACCTGCCCCTCTCTATCCTCACTGATTTTGAAGAGTTCGCCGTTTACGATTGCCGCCCCAAGCCCGATAAATCCGATAAAGCCTCCACCGGGCGCATCATGTTGCTCACCTATCGTGATTATCCTTCCCATTGGGACGAGATTTATGATACTTTCTCCAAACCTGCGGTACTGAAAGGCTCTTTCGACCAGTTTGCCGAGATCGCTGCCGGGAAACACGGCACTGCCGAGGTGGACGATGCCTTCTTGTTGGAGATTGAGCGCTGGCGTGAGCTTTTGGCGCATAACATCGCCTTGCGCAATCCCTCCTTCAGTCAGCGTGACCTGAATTTCGCCATCCAGATGACTATCGACCGCCTGATCTTTCTGCGCATTTGCGAGGACCGCCACATCGAGTTCTATAGTCAATTACAGTCATTGCTCAACGGTGGTGATACCTACGCCCGCTTGTGCCAGTTGTTCCGCAAGGCTGACGAGCGCTACAACTCCGGTCTGTTCCACTTCCATGCCGAGCGCGGCGAAGGGGATGCACCCGATACGCTCACTCCCACCTTGGTGCTGGACGATAAACCCCTCAAGGATATCCTCGCTAAGCTCTACTATCCCGATAGCCCCTACGAGTTCTCCGTTCTGCCTGCCGATATCCTCGGTCAGGTCTACGAGCGTTTTCTCGGCAAGGTTATCCGTCTCACCACTGGTCATCGTGCCGTGGTAGAAGACAAGCCCGAAGTCAAGAAAGCCGGCGGTGTTTTTTACACCCCCACCTTCATCGTCGATTACATCGTCAAGAATACCCTGGGTAAGCTCCTTGAAGGCAAAGCCCCCGGTCAGGTAGGGGTAGGCAGGGGCACTCCCATACGTGTCTTGGATATGTCCTGCGGTTCAGGCTCCTTCCTGCTCGGTGCCTATCAATATCTGTTGGATTGGTACCTGAACGGGTACACCCTCGAGCCTGAGAAGTGGTCCAAAGGTGCCTCTCCCAGGATCTATCAAATATCCGCCCCCGATGGTGTTCTATGGAAGCTGACCACCTCTGAGCGCAAGTGCATCCTGCTCGACCATATCTACGGGGTGGATATTGACTCCCAGGCAGTCGAGGTCACCAAGCTCTCCCTGCTGCTCAAGGTGCTGGAAGGTGAGAGTGAAGAGTCGATCGGTAAACAGCTCAGCATGTTCCGTGAACGTGTCCTGCCCGACCTGGCACACAATATAAAATGCGGTAATTCCCTTATCGGTCCTGATTTCTATACCGATAAGCAGTCTTCGTTCCTCAACACTGAAGAGCAGTATCGCATCAATGCCTTTGATTGGCACCGTGAATTTGCGGAAGTGTTTGTTTCTTCAGGTGGTTTCGACATTATCATCGGCAATCCTCCCTATATCCGCATTCATAACCTCGTTGATTATTATCCAGACGAAGTCAAATTCATACAAAGCCATTATTCAACAGCAAGCTTTGGTAAAGTTGACATCTTTGTTGTTTTCGTTGAAAAAGGTTACCAACTACTTAACGAAACTGGCATTCTGAGCTTCATTCTTCCAAATAAATTCATGCAGGCTGATTATGGAGTCGGACTTCGTAGACTTATAACTGATAAACACGCTCTAGTAGACCTTGTTGATTTCGGGAATTCCCAAGTTTTCGAAGGAGCTACTACCTATACATGTTTACTTTTTTTGTCGAAAGTCTATCAACAAGGATTTAAAGCGAAATTTAACCGCACATATCTTTCTGCGGAAAAATTCCTTGCCGAAATTCCACTTGAAGAACGAAATTACAGTACTTTTGGAGTGTCTCCATGGCAATCTGCACCAATTTCTGATTCAGGAATATTGCTGAAGCTTGAAGAGATCACATCACGATTGGTAGACATGGTTGATTTAGCAATTACAGGAGTGAAGACCGGTGCTAACAATGTTTTTATTTTTGAGATCTTAGATAGAGATGAACAATTTGCTCGATTACGCCGCGAAGACACAGACGAGGTTGTGGAACTT
Source organism: uncultured Chloroflexia bacterium (assembly GCA_963809805.1). Classification (GTDB taxonomy): domain Bacteria; phylum Chloroflexota; class Anaerolineae; order Anaerolineales; family UBA4823; genus FEB-25. The sequence continues at coordinate 70,009 of CAWELB010000001.1, forward strand.
GAAACCAAATATCTTGTTCCTTATTTAAAAGCAGATTCTCTTAAACGGTATCATATTGGCAAAGGGTCACGCTTATTACTTTATCCATATCAGCTATTAAATAATCGTACACAATTGGTTCCTGAATCCGATCTTGAAAATTACCCAAAAACTTGGCAATACTTGCAAAAATTTAAACGAGAATTAGAGGCGAGACAAAAGGGTAAACTAAAGGGGCCTGCTTGGTATGGATTGAGCTTTTCATCTTCTTTATCAATGTTTTCTGTACCTAAACTTATTACGCCAACACTTTCACCAAGAAATTCATTTTCATATGAGCAATCTGGATATCTATTCCCACAAGGTGCTGGCGGTGGCTGTGGCTTAGTACCAAATACAGATTATTCACCTAATTATTTATTGGGTATGCTAAACTCTCGTTTATTGACTTTCTATTTCCAAAGAATTAGTTCACCCTTTAGAAGTGGATGGTATGCCTATGAACCAAGATTCTTAAATAGAATTCCTATCTATACCATAAATCTCTCTGACCCTGCAGATGTCCAGCATTATAACCAAATAGTATCTATCGTTGAGCGAATGCTCTCTCTTCACGAGCAGTTCGCCGGCAGCAACACCCCCGCTGAAAAGATCCTCCTCCAGCGCCAGATTGACACCACCGACCGCCAGATTGATGCCCTGGTCTATGATCTCTATGGTTTGACAGACGAAGAGATCAGGTTGGTGGAGGGTTCGTAGGGGCAGGTCGCGACCTGTCCCTACTAGTCAGCGCAGGTTGACTCGGTGAATTCAGCAGGCGGGGTTTCAACCACCTGATCGCCTTTATTTATCTCACCCCCGATAAATTGATTTAATTTAGTCTCTTATTCAGACAATATGATAACGGCAACCAAAGATTGCATTATTGTAGGTTGATTTATCCACTTGATTAAAGGAATCACAATATAATGGGAACTGTCATCACCCTAATCTCCGCTGCTTAATCACTTTATTATTTACAAATTTGTTATAGGCATCTATATTTTTTAAACCTTGATATTATAGATCGGGATTAAAAATAATCATAAATATTTGTTAAGAAAGGAAATCGCAATGCCGAAAAGTTATTATCCACCCCAAACTTTACAAGAAGCATTATCCATACCAGATACTATCTACCGAAATGGTGGGCAACCAATGTTTAGAGTGACTCTTGCCGCTGAACTAAAGCTTAGATCAGAAGGCAAAAAATTTCGAGAAATGATAACATCATCATCAGGTTATGGATTGACCATTGGTTCATATAAAGCCGAAAAGATTGAACTTCAACCGTGTGGAGAAGAAATAGCTAAAGGAAATATTGATGCTGCGTTTGATGCTCTATTCTCAATAGAAGTATTTCAAAAATTTTACGATCATTTTGGAACTGGGGGTAGTAAATCTGTTCCATCTGAAAAACCAGCCAGAGATTTTTTAGAAAAAGATTGCACCGTTCCAACTCGCCAAGTCGTTGCAGTGCTCACAAATTTGTTTCAGAATGCAAGGGACTGGCAGCTAATTCAAGATATAGCTGGCGGTGAAAAATTCGTACCGGTTGAATTAGCTAAGAAGACAGTACGGTCTGGTGTTGGCACACTCACTCAGAAATTAGAGCCACCGATTGATAAGCCATTGCTGCCGGTTACTCTCGAGACAAAAGTCAAGCCTTTGGTCGATATTCCACCTAAGTTACAACTAAATATTGAAATACATATTAATGCCGATGTAACAGACGACAAGATTGAGACCATCTTTAAAAATATGAAAAAGTATTTATTGACCAATGAATAATGATCAACCCAAGCTTACCCAAAGGGTAAGAACTTATATTAACAGTTTGCCAAAAGATTTACTCGAAACAACGCCAATCATTACACCTGACACGTCCTGGCGCGATGATATGCTCCCGTTTGAGCTTTATAAAGGAACTACGCTTATTATTGAGAGAGTGGCTGATCAAATAAATAAGTCATTTCACTTTGGAATATACGATGGGTGCGCTGTCTTGATGCGGCGGTTTATTGAAATGCTACTGATCTTGACATTTAAGAATTTTAATGTTGAAAATGAAATACTCGATGCATCAGGTGAATATTTTCACTTATCCCTAATCATTAAGAAGGCAACTGCAAATATAACAATACACCTTTCTCGCAATGCTAAAGAGTATCTTGGTATATTCCGAGATAAAGGCGATCTTTCAGCACATAATCCATTTCATCATGCATTAAAAAAAGATTTGGAACTTGTTCAGCCTAAATTTCGCCATTTAGTTCAAGAACTACTTAGCAAATCAGGTATTGTTAAGTAAAACCTATAAAACTGCTTGCTAAATAGGTATTTGTCAACTACGCTCTCCCAAGTTCAATACAGTCCGACGAACATAAAAGGGGGTGCAAAATGAAAAGCACAAAAGGTTATACTCGAAAAACGTAGAAGGTTTCACCTCGCGTAATCATGTCTCCCCTCTTACATGTATTTATGGGTTGTGATCTTTTCCGCTAACCTGTGCCGAGTGATCTTATCCGCTAATCTGTTATATTATCCGCTTACAAGCTTCCCACATTAGAAATCTTAAAATATTCACGAGTTTCGATAAACCCCTTGTAGATTAGAACATATGTGCTATACTAGGGATACCTCTGGCAAGGGAATTATGGTTTTTGATTCCCTTGCCTTTTTTTATTGCCAATCGCTAACAGCCAACCGCTAATTGCTAGAATCCAAGGAACCCCATGCCCCCCACCACCCAAAAACGCCGCGGCGCTCCCAAAGGTAACTTCAATGCCCTCAAACATGGCTTCTACACCCGTCGTCTACGCCAACATGACCTCACCGGGGTCGAAGCCACAGAACCCTCCGGACTGATCGAAGAGATTGCCCTCATCCGTGTCTTCACAAGGCGCCTGATCGAATCCATTCACCCCGAATCGGATGTCTACGAGCTCGCCGATATCCTGCGCGCCCTCTGCCTGGCCTCCTCCACCATCACTCGCATCGTCAAAACCCAATTCATTATCACCTCCACCGGCCCCGGCATGGATGACGAGATCGCCGTAGCCATCAAACGCGTCAACGACGAACTCCGTGCCCGCTATGGCGATTATTCCAATCCCGACCCCTCTCCGCCCTCGCCCCTGCCACTCTCCTCTGGGATCGAAGAATGACCGCCGCTATCTTATACTTTCATCATTCTTTTCCCCACACGGAATTGTTTCTTTTTATTTTTTTCGCGAAACAATTGAGGTCCGACCTTGACCGAAATATCGCCAACATAACCTGTGAGCGATCAAGGAGCGATTTCTAGCTGCGTCTTCATGGGTTCGCTGATGCGACGCAGTCGCGATTGCATTTATGAGCGAAAATCCATCTTCTCCAGCCCACGCAGGTGGGCTTAGTGGTCTTCGGAGCTGCGATTTTAATCGCCGTGAATTCTTTTTGCGCACCTGGTGTTCTTTGGTGGTGAGAGGTTTTTTTACGGTGTTGGGTTTCGCGAAGCCTCAACCCAACCTACTTTTTGCTGTTGCGAGCGAAAAAATCCGGGGTCACCGACCCCGGCTGCAGAAAAAAATATATAAATTCTTTGTGAACCTTAGTGCGCTTTGTGCCCTTTGTGGTTAAATCTTTTCACTAAAAAAATGGTTTATCTGCGTTTATCTGCGTTCATTCCGCTCTTGGGATATCCGCCGGTTTTGCGGATGCTGCGGTTAAATTCTTAAAGGTTTTGGTTGGGTTTCTACTTTTACTGTTGCGAGCGAAAAAATCCGGGATCACCGACCTCGGTAATAAAAAAATATATATAAATTCTTTGTGGACCTTAGTGCGCTTTGTGCCCTTTGTGGTTAAATCTTTTCACTAAAAAAATGGTTTATCTGCGTTTATCTGCGTTCATTCCGCTCTTGGGATATCCGCCGGTTTTGCGGATGCTGCGGTTAATTTCTTAAAGTATCTGCGGTTAAATTCTTAAAGGTTTTGGTTGGGTTTCTACTTTTACTGTTGCGAGCGAAAAAATCCGGGGTCACCGACCCCAGCTGCAGAAAAAAATATATAAATCCTTTGTGAACCTTAGTGACCTTCGTTCCTTTGTGGTGATCTTTCTCTTAGTGCACTCTCAGCTGTGGTGATCTTTCTCTTAATGTACCCTCAACGGCTCGACGATCACGTTATCCGCCCCCACGATCGCCCCCAATCTCGCTACCAGCTCGGCGCAGAACGTGGTGGTGTAATTGGGGAACTCGATGCGGTAGCCGCGACTGCGCTCGAATATCTGCAGCGCGAAGCGGTCGTGCCCCGAATACGAGATCAGGATGCCGTAGCACTGCCGCAGGCGCAGGTTATCCCGCACCTTGTCCACCCCCGGGCGCAGCACCACCGTGATCATGCGCAGCTCCTGCCCGGCATACGCCTCGGTGGGAGGGAGGATATAGGGTGGGACGGAAATGGTGGAATCACCCACCAAAGACGGCACGTCCATCAACGCGGGTGGTGCGCTTTCCAGCGGCTCGACCATCACCGGCGCCATGGCAATTCCCATTGTCACTGCATCCCCGCTGAGCTCCTCCCCCGTGGAGGCGATCCCGCTCACGCGGGTCTCATCCACCTCTTTCAACTCTGTGTCGGTCAAGGTCTCAATGTCACTGTCTGACTCTTCTTCGCTCACTGTTGGCCGCTCACTGCTAATGGCTGATGGCTGGCTGCTCCCCCCCGGCATCGGCGCTTCGCTGGAAATCACCCCCCGCTCCACCACGAAACCGCCCGGGGTCACCTCCATGGCAGTCCAGTCGGAGTGGAAGTTCTCCGGCGGCTCAGGCAAGTCTCCCCAATCCTCCTCCTGGGAGGGCGGTGCTTTCGCCTTCGGTGCAGGGGAACGGGATGCCTTTGGAGCGGGCGCCTGGGTTCTCGCTGCGCCGGTGGTACCCTGACGGCGGCTCTGATCTGCTGAGCGTTCAGCACCGCCCGGTCCGTTAGTCAAAGAGGCTGGAGGTTCACTCACCAAACGTTTCAGGTCGGTGGTCACGCTGTCCACCAGCACCTTCGGGTCGCCGCCCTGCGCGTCCACCTTGCCGTCCACCAGCACCACGCTGTCGATCTCGAACACTTCCCAATACTGGTCCCAGGTTCTGGGGAAGACCACCAGCTCGATGTTGCCCTGCACGTCCTCCAGCGTCACGAAGCCCATGTTCTTGCCCGTCTTGGTCATATGCGGGCGCACCCGCGAGACGATGCCCGCCACGCGCACCTTCTCACCCGGCGCCGCTTCCGGCAGCTGCCCTGAGAAATGCGTCACCACCTGGGTGAGTGCATCCATCACCGGGCTCAGCGGGTGGTCAGACACGTACAGTCCGATCAGCTCGCGCTCCCATTCCAGGATCTCACGCCGGTTGGTTTCGGGGGCACCCTTGGGCAGGGTGATCTCGTCGCTCAGTCCCGTATGCGCCCCGAACATGCTCATCTGCCCGGCATCCGAAGCGCGGAAGTGCGAAGCACTGATCGACAGCATTTGGTCGAGCATGAGCAGCATGGCGCTGCGCGTGCCGAACGTATCCATGGCGCCCACCTTGATCAGGCACTCGAGCGCCCGCTTGCCCACCCCCCGCAGGTCCACTCGCCGTCCAAAGTCGTTGATGTCCTTGAAAGGCTGCTCCTTGCGGCCTTCCAGGATGGCATCCACCGGGCCCTTACCCACGTTCTTCACCGCCCCCAGTCCGAAGCGGATGGAGCTCTTGCCCTCCGCTCGGTCTTCGATGGTGAAGTCCCACCCGCTGATGTTCACGCTGGGCGGCTTGACGTCGATGCCCATCCGGCGGCAGTCCGCCACGTACAGTGCCACTTTGTCGGTGTCGTTCTGCGATACGGAGAGCAGGGCGGTCATGTACTCTTCGGGATAATGGCACTTCAGGTAGCCGGTCTGCACGGCGATGATGCCGTAATCGGCGGCATGGCTCTTGTTGAAGCCGTAGCGGGCGAACTGTTCCCAATCTTCGAAGATCTCACCCGCCGTCTCTTCAAGGATGCCGTGCTCCACTGCCCCGTGCACGAACTTCTGCTTGTGCTTGAGCAGCTTATCGGCGTCCTTCTTGGCGATGGCTTTGCGCAGGTCGTCCGACTCGGGCGGGGTATAGCCTGCCAGCTGCATCGCCGCAGACATGATCTGCTCCTGGTAAACCGGTGTGCCGTAGGTCTCCTTGAAAATGGGCTCCAACAGCGGATGCCGGTACTCCACCGGCTCCTCACCGTGCATGCGGTGCAGGTACGTCGGGATGGATTCCATCGGTCCCGGGCGGAATAAGGCCACCATGGCGATCACGTGCTCGATAACAGTCGGCTTCATCACCATCAGCCAGCGGCGCATACCGCTGCCTTCCACCTGGAATACACCCGCCGTCTCCCCTCGCCCCAACAACACATAGGTGGCAGGGTCATCCGTGGGGATGTTATCCAGGCTGAAGTTGATGCCGTGCCGGTTCATGATCAGCTCGCAGGCGCGAGCCATGATGGTGAGCGTGGCCAGGCCGAGGAAGTCCACCTTGAGCACGCCCAGCTTGTCGAGCATCTTCATCTCGTATTGGGTTACGGTCTTGATGGGTGATTCGCCCGTGGCAGCCAGCGCGGCAGCCGCGCCGGTGGTGCGGTGCAGCGGCATGTAATCCACCAGCGGCCGGTCTGCGATCACCACGCCCGCCGCGTGCGTGCCGGCATTGCGCACCACGCCTTCCATATCCGCCGCCGTATCGATCAAGTCCTTCAGGTAGTCTTCCGACTCATACAGTTCCTTGAATTCAGGGATGCTTTCCAGCGAGCCTCGGATCGTCACTAGCTTGCCGGGGATGTTGGGGATCAGCTTGGCAACCCGGTCCACTTCGCTCAGCGGGATGTCCTTCACCCGCCCCACGTCGCGGATGGCGGCGCGTGCGCCCATGGTGCCGAAGGTGATGATCTGCGCCACCCGGTCGGTGCCGTACTTCTGGACGGTGTAATCGAGCACCTCCGAGCGGCAGTCGTCGCGGAAGTCAAGGTCGATATCCGGCATGTCGATGCGCCCCGGGTTGAGGAAGCGCTCGAAGATCAAGCCATAGTGCAGCGGCTCCACCAGGGTGATATCCAGGCAGTAAGCCACAATCGAGCCATTGCCCGAGCCGCGCACGTTATACCAGATGCTGTGCTCGCGCGAATAGCGGCACAGGTCCCATACGATGAGGAAGTAGGTGTCGAAGCCCATCTTGTGGATCACCTGCAGCTCGTAATCCAGGCGGCTCCTCACGGTCGGGTCATTCGCCTGCTCGCCATAGCGCCGGGTGAGTCCTTCCTCGCACAGTTGGCGCAAATAGGCGTCAGCTGTACCGCCGCCGGGCACCTCGAATTGGGGCAGGTGATAGCCCTTGAAGCCCAGGTCAAGCTTACAGCGCTCGTTGATCAGCAGCGTATTGGAGACGGCTTCGGGCACTTCGGGGAACAAGGCGGCCATCTCTTCCGGGCTGCGCAGGTAGTAGGTGTCGCCGGTCATGCGCATGCGCTTGGGGTCGGAGAGCAGGCTGCCGGTCTGGATGCACAGCATGATGTCTTGCAGGCGGGCGTCCTTCTTCTCGATGTAGTGCACGTCGTTGGTCGCCACGTAGTGTGCATTGTGGCGCTTGCCCAGCTCGAACAGCTGCTTGTTGATCGAATCCAGCTCGGGGATGGCGTGCGATTGCAGCTCGAGGAAGAAGTTGTCTGCCCCGAACAGGTCGTAATACCAGCCCAGCTGCTTCTCCGCTCCTTTCTGATTACCCTGCCCCAGTAAGCGTGGGATCTCCGCCGACATGCAGCCGGAGGTGCAGATCAGCCCCTCGGCGTGCTGGGCCAATATGTCGTGGTCGATGCGCGGGTAATAGTAAAAGCCTTCCAGTTGGGCAATGCTGGCGATCTGCAGCAGGTTGCGATAGCCGGTCTCGTTCTCCGCCAGCAGCAGCAGGTGGGTAGACTTCTTGTCCTCCTGCGGGTCGTGTTCCTTGATAGTGCGCGCCGCCAGGTAAGCCTCCAACCCGATGATGGGGTTGATGCCAGCCTCAGTGGCCGCGTTGTAGAACTCGATTACACCGAACATGGTGCCGTGGTCGGTAATAGCCACGCCTGGCATGCCCATTTGCTGGGTGCGTTCGACCAGTTTATGGATATTGCTGAAACCGTCTAGCAGGGAGTATTCGGTGTGGACGTGAAGATGAACAAATGACATGGTTATTAGAGAGAGAAAGATTATAGCATGTGGGTCAGGTTTCGAACCCGACGGTCATCTTAAAATATTGGCTATTTCCCCCGCCTGTCTGGCAAGGTTGGATGGTGTGATGTAAAAAACATTAATGGGTGGCTGCACCCATTAATGTAAGCCAGGTACCCCTGAATGTTAACCTCCGTATCTTTCATCCCCTCGTGAGTTTGGAGCCTGATACTGGACACAATTAGTTTATGACTAAATGGGTGAAAATGCAATCCCCGCGGCAGCAATTTGTTAAAGCTTTAATCTTTGAGCGCAGTAGGTTGAGGTGCGAAAGTTGACACCGCCTTTCTTTAGGGTATAATTCCCGTGCTAAAATTGCCCTCAGCTCAACCCGGCAGGGTGTGGAACTTTACAATGCCGACCGAATTAGAAGAAGCAATCCTACTGGCCCCGTAGCTCAATTGGCAGAGCAAGCGACTCTTAATCGTTAGGTTAGGCGTTCGATCCGCCTCGGGGTCACCATTTGTTTAATCACCTATAGGTTACTGCACCCGCAGGGGGTGTTAAAATTCGATCCGCCTCGGGGTCACCATTTGTTTAATCACCTATAGGTTACTGCACCCGCAGGGGGTGTTAAAATTCGATCCGCCTCGGGGTCACCATAGAAACGTTCTGACGTTTACCAGGGCACAACTCGCCCTGGCAGGTACGTTGGAACATTGCTTGCCAAGAACGCTCGCGATGCGGGCGTTTACCGTTTAAAATGGTCCCCTGCTTCTACAGTATTTCCCAGAATCATTTTGACGGGTTTCTTTCTTTTGATATTCTACGAGTGTCAGATGGGTAATAGCATATAATTGACACCAGGAAGGAAGGTGCCTGATGTTGATTGTCGAAATCAAAGATACAAACGGTCAAACTGTGAAGGTAATAACTGCTAACCCAAAAACCTTCAAGACAGGTTCTCGTGGTTTTTACGGGATGGATAAAGTTGAAATTGATGGTAAACGATACCAGATTCAGTTTCAAGCGGTAGAAATAGGTTCTAAGACCAGAGTAAGTGGGGATACTGAAGAACAACCGAAGTAGTGTTATTGATATTTAGGTTTTTGTTTCAGTCCACAATGAAGAGCTTAGCACCTGTCTGAGTAGATGAACGGTGCGCTTCACAATCGTCAGCTACCTGGTAGCTCATTCCTGGACGCAAGATAAATATTCTTCCATCCGCCAACTCGGTATTTAGCTCTCCCTCCAAACAAAATAATATATGACCCTTTTTACACCAATGATCAGCCTTATACCCCGGTGAATACTCGACCAGACGGACACGGATCGTATCAAATTGCTGCGTGTGCCAGTGTGCCATGCCGGTTTCACCCGCATGTTCTGTAGAGATTATTTGCGACCAATCTGTCGTACCAAAGGGAATATTTTTCATATCCATAATTCAGCCTCTATAATATTATTCCAAGAATATACTTGCAGATTATTAACCCAGTTACGCTAATAGCCATAAACATCTATCGTAATCTAGATTCGGCATTTCCAAAGCCAGCGATGCCGGAACCTGGTGGATGGTTCCTGACCTACAATTCATTCCCGCTTGTTTGCACGAATCTCAAGCGTTACGCCTGCCTGCTTTGCGGTATCAAAATAACTAAACCCGCTTCTATCAGCCCGCCTTCCACGCTCAAATACGGTCAAGCCTGCCGCGCGGCCAGCGGCTTCACTTTGATCAACATCGTCCACCACAAAACCTAGATGAAAGACGCCCTCACCATGCTCATCGAGGAATTTGCGTTTCGGTGTTTTACGGAGACTTGGCTGACAAAGTTGGATCTGAATATTGTCTATGTCTGCACACATGTATATCGTCTCATTTTGCGCTTCCTTATCTTCAACATCCAGTTCCGGAAATTCAGAGAAACTACCCCAGCTATACCAGGGACCGATTCCTACAGATTCGTAATAAGCCATTGCTTTCTGAATGTCGTAAACAACGATGCAAACATGGTGTAGTTTGTGGAAGATATTTAGCATTGCGATCTCTCCTGGATTTTTTGACTGCTGTTTAGGTTCAACCATAGTCTGAGATTGTTCACACGTGTACGACAACAGAAAATGCGGGGCATGTGTTCCCCTACCAGGCGCACTGATACCTTTCCATCCACCGAAGGATTGGTAGCCAAGCCACGCACCCGTCGAGGTAGCGGGAAGGTGGCCGGAATAAGCCGTATGTGGTCAAGAACGTCACCTCAGATATCTTATCTATCTTCCCAGTCAATACCAATGGAATAAATCATTCCTTTACAACTGGTATTGGTCTTTCAGGAACGTGACCACGCTTGTAAACCAGGATCGTACGCTTAAACTTCATCACCACAGTGCCGTCTTGTTTAAAGCCGAGGGTCTTGATCTCAACGATCCCCATATTGGGGCGTGACTTGGACTCGCGGGTGCTCAGCACTTCAGTCTGGGCATAAAGCGTGTCCCCTTCAAAGACAGGCGCGGGCATGGTTATTTCCTGCCAGCCCAGGTTGACTGCATTTTGAGAAATATCGCTCACGGTAAGACCCACGATGACAGCCAGTGTAAAAGTTGAGTTCACCAGCGGCTTGCCAAATTCTGTTTGGGCAGCATAATTGTGGTCGAAATGAATCGGGTTGGTATTATTCGTTAGCAGGGTGAACCAGGTATTATCGGTGGTAGAAACGGTGCGTCCAAGCGGGTGGCGAATTACCATGCCAACTTGAAAGTCTTCATAGCAATTCCCTGCAGAGTTGTTCATCATTTGATTTCCTTGTTTCGTGCATCGATTGAATTTTGTCGTTGTAAAACGGTTTCTGCCATACGAATGTTTGCCGCGTCGACCATTTTTCCTTTATAGCTGAATGCTCCACGCCCCGCAGCTGTGCTCTGTTGGTAGGCAGTTATCACCTCGCGTGCCCACTCCAGCTCAGCGGGTGAGGGTGAAAAAATACGATTGACCGGTGCCAATTGATTGGGATGAATGCATTGTTTACCGTCAAAGCCCATGGCACGGGCGATGTTGCCAACCCGCTCCATGCCAGCGATATCCTGATAATCCGCATATGGTCCATCCATACACCGCAAACCATTCGCGCGTGCGGCGGCAACGATGGAGTGCATGGCTGCATGCCAGCGATGTCCGGGATACAATACGTCAAATTCATCTGCAACACCAATATTTGAAAGCGGCATTCGCATCGATGCCGCATAATCGCCTGGTCCAAAGATCAAAGCTTCCAGGCGGGATGAGCTCTGGGCAATCTCACGCAGGTTCATAAAACCTGCAGCCGTCTCGATCTGCGATTCAATCCCAATCGAACGTGTGCTCAAAACGTTAGCTTCGATCTGTTTCAATAAAGTATCGATGAAACATACATCCTGTGCACTGGCAGTCTTCGGCAGCATGATCAGATCAAGGGTTTGCCAGCAAGCTTCCACCACTTCAATAACATCCCGATAGGCGAAGGGAGTATCCAGCGCATTAATTCGTACCATCCTGGTCCGAAGGCCAAAATCAAGGTGCTGCAGAGCTTCAATCACATTGCAGCGAGCTTCAACCTTTTGATCTGGGGAAACTGCATCTTCAAGATCGAGACAAATCACATCGGCCTGGCTTTCTGCCGATTTCTGTATCATGCGCGGATTAGAACCGGGCACAAACAACATTGACCGTGTAAGCCGGTCAGTATGCGCCATCATGGGGTGCCTCGCAATTCCGCTAACTCCTGTTGAGTATGCCCGCCCAAGGCTTGCGCTATACGCTTGCGCGGGGTAACGCCCAGCAGATTATGGGAAGGCAGCAAAGCTGGGAGTATGCCAGCCAGCGAGGTCACATCCCCCCAACGTCTCAGCGCAGCAAAGTGCGGATGTTTTGTAACGGCAGGTAGATCTGGCGAACTATCCATCATACCTCCTTATACTGGGACCACTAAAACGACCGTGGTAAGCCTAAAACATGCTCAGCAATGAATGAAAGAATCAGGTTGGTGGAGATTGGCGCAACCTGGTAAAGCCGGGTCTCACGGAATTTTCGCTCGATATCATATTCTGCCGCAAATCCAAACCCGCCGTGGGTTTGCAGGCAGACATTTGCTGCTTGCCAGGATGCATCCGCCGCCAGTAACTTTGCCATATTGGCTTCAGCACCGCAGGGTTGACCTGCATCGAAAAGTTGGGCAGCTTCATAGCGCATCAAATCCGCGGCGCGTACCTGGGCATATGCCTGGGCAATCGGAAACTGAATTCCCTGATTTTGTCCAATCGGGCGGTCGAATACCACGCGGTCAATCGAATAACCACACGCTTTGTCAATAAACCAATAGCCATCACCAACACATTCTGCGGCAATCAGAATACGTTCGGCATTCATACCGTCGAGGATGTACTTAAAGCCTTGCCCTTCCTGTCCAATCAGATTTTCAGCTGGAACTTCGTAATTATCAAAAAACAGTTCATTCGTCTCATGGTTAACCATGTTTCGAATGGGTCTAACCGTCAACCCTTTGCCACCGTTCTCTCTCACATCCACCAGAAAAATGGACAATCCCTCTGTTTTTTTCTTGACCTGGTCCCGCGGGGTAGTGCGCGCCAATAGCAGCATCAAATCCGTATGTTGCAGCCGGGAGATCCAGACTTTCTGACCGTTCACAAAATAACGATCGCCTCGTTTCTCGGCAAATGTACGGGTCTTGGTCGTGTCAGTTCCCGTAGTAGGTTCGGTAACAGCAAATGTTTGCAGCCGTAATTTACCTGATGCAATCTGCGGCAAGTATTTGCTTTTCTGTTCAAGTGACCCATGGCGTAACAGTGCCCCCATGATGTACATCTGGGCATGGCAGGCGCCAGAATTGGCGCCAGAACGATTGATTTCCTCCAGGATTACGGAAGCCTCAACGAGGCTGGCTCCGCTTCCACCATACTCTTCAGGAATTAACGCTGACAGCCAGCCAGCCTTGGTCAATGCTTTAATAAATTCTTCTGGATAACCGGATTCTTCTTCAATTTTCTGCCAGTAGTTGCTGCCATAAGAACTGCAGACATCACGTACAGCCTTTCTAATTTCTGTGTGCTGCAGTGCGCGGGGGTTGATATCAGCCATTACTATTCTTCTCCTTTATTCCAATTTACACAGAATGTAGTCATATCAAGCTTACGCTTAAGGTTATGAACTGCATGAAGTGCCGGCGGGGGAAACTTTCTTTTCGAAAATACCAAATGTAGAATCCCTGGCAACGGATAAAAGGCTTTGACTTTTTGTAAACATGCTAGTATACTGGCAGTATACTAGTGGAATACTGGGCAGTCAAGTTGCAATTCAACCAAATGCTCGATTTCATACAGTTCTCAAATCACCCCGATCGGAGCACGTATGATTATACGTGAATTGAATCAACGAGCCTACGATGAAATTAGGCGTCGTATATTGGATGGTGAATTCCTTCCATACAATCCGATTTCTGAGTATCAACTGGCAGCAGAATTGAACTTTAGCCGGACCCCGGTTCGTGAGGCACTCAAACGGCTTGAAGAGGACGGCCTGGTGCGGTCAATTCCCAACAGAGGCACATTTATCGCCGAATTGTCCGCCCAAGACATCATGGAAATATTCCAGGTTCGGGAAGGTCTGGAAGGTCTGGCTGCCCGTATCGCAGCGGAGCAAATGCCCGGAAAAGATATCCAGCTGCTCGAAAAGGAAATTGCACTCTTAAATGAGTTGAAATTCACTGAACGAGTAGATGAAATCTTTCAATGCGATATCCGTTTACACAAACTAATCATCGCAGCAACCCAAAATATCAGGCTCGGCAAGATTCTAGCAACGCTGGATGCTCAGATGCATCGAGTTAGGTTAATCTTTTCCCATACTCCAGATTGGGTGCAAGCAGTGATTCAAGAACATACGACACTCGTAGAGAAAATCAAAGCGCACGATGGCACAGGCGCCGAAAATACGATGGTACAACATCTCCGCTCCACGTGTGATCGTTCCGTGCAGATTGTCTTACCGTTGCGGCGAAGCTAAGGCTCTGATCGCAACAACGGTGGCAGGTTATCCGTTAATTGAACTTTGAATAGACAAATTGGTCAGACTAGCAGTGTCCAGCATAAGAAATCAACCATTTTTGTTGAAAAGGAGTCTGCCTATAAAGTAAAAAGTGATTCGCCGTCAAACTCATACCTTAAATTGCATTGGAATTCAAACCATATAAACACAAACTTTGGAGGAGAACGTGAAAAACATTAGCTTACTTAGAAAGATACTTAGCGTATTAGTCCTGCTCGGTTTGTTGGCAGCGTGCGCCCCTGCAAGTACCAGCGCTCCTGTTACAACCAAGGCTCCTGATGCATCTGAAGCAACCGCGGCTCCATCTGGCGATTGCGAAATCAAGTTTGGGTTGTTACTATCGCTAACCGGCGACCTGGGAGACTTGGGTAAGGCGCAGTTGCCCGCCGTGGACATTGCTCTTGAGGAGATCAATGCGGCAGGTGGACCTTTGGGCTGTAAAATCACGGTGCAGACTGAGGATGACGAGTCCACTGCAGAAGGTGCAGTTAAGGGCGCCAACAAGCTTGTTCTGACTGATGGAGCAATCACGCTGCTTGGCCTCAATTCTCTTGACATGGTCTCATTGCTTGATTTTGCACGCTCCAACAAAGTGCCGATCATCACACATTGGGGCGGCACAGTGAAGCTTGACACTGAAGGCGGCGATTATGTCTTCCGCGACGCGTTATCCGACAGTTTTGCCGGTGTGGCCACGGCCAAGTTCCTCGTGGATCAAGGCTACAAGACGGCAGCTAACATGTATGAGAACAGCGAGTCGCCACAAAGCAACGCCGTGACGATGAAAAAAGCCTTTGAAGCTGCAGGCGGAAAAGTTGTTGCTGATGTGGCATACAACCCCGGCCAGGCTTCCTATCAGGCTGAACTGGCAAAGGTATTTGAGAATAAACCTGAAATTGTGCTCCTTTCCGCTGGTACAGACTCAGCAACTACCATCATGCGCGAGTGGTTTCGCGGTAACTATGGTGGAAAGTGGATTCTTGGAAGCGACCTTGGTGCCAATGAAGTGGTATCGGGAATCGGTGCTGATATTATGGCAGGGCAATTTGGCCAGGCTGGTGCCGACGATGTGAATTCGCCTTCTTACAAACGTTATCAAGAACTCTGGAAGGCAAAGACTGGTTCAGATACCGTCGCGCCTTATTCCAGCCCCTTATATGATGCTTTTATCCTTGAGGCTCTGGCAATTGAAATCGGTGGTCAAGCCACTGGTGAGACGATAAACGCCAACATGAAAAAGGTGACGACCGGCGATGTCCAATGTCTTTCATTTGCGGAGTGCGTGAAAGCAATCCGTGATGGCAAGACCATCCAATATATGGGTGTCTCGGGCCCGCTTCAATTCAACAAATTTAACAATGTGGTCGCACCCTGGTCAATTTTGCAGGCGGAAGGGAATGGCTGGGTGATATTCAAGTTCTATACAGCTGATAATTTTACTCTACCCGAGTAATTCGATCTGAACGTTACCGTGGCTTTGATATAGACCAATGTGTAAATCCCACCCCTTTCCTCGGTGGAAAGGGGTGGGATGAAGTTTTATGTACAGGTACCGGTCTCTGTACGTAAGGTATTAATCCCAGATCGTGTAGTAGGAGTAGCAATTATGCAATATGCTGTATATGGTCTCCTGATGGGTTGTGTTCTGCTCCTGGCCACCGTGGGATTCTCGATGATTCGCCGTGTCGAAGGATTCCTTAATATTGCGCACGGACAAATGCTGGCTGTTGGGGCTTATTCTTGCTACGTATTCAACAACCTGCTGGGTTGGGATATCATCCCCTCAGCGATAGCAGCTGTGCTGGTAACCGCCGTCATTGGTTACCTGATTGCTTACACTGTATTTTTCCCGCTTACTGGAAAGCCTCCCCTGCTGATTGCCATCGCAGCCACTGGCGCTTCATATGTCATCCAGGGGCTGATCGAGGTGTTCTTTGGACCAAATGTTAAACAATACAGGTTTCCTCCAATGCGTGCGATTAAGATCGGGGATCTGTCACTGGCAGGACCTGACCAGATTGCTATGGTGGTTGCAGCAGCTATAACGGTTCTATTCCTGCATTTTCTCCTGACGCGCACTGAAACCGGTAAAGCGATCCGAGCCATGGCGGCGAATTTCAACCTGGCGCGCATACGTGGAATTAATACCCCACGGCTGCGGGTGATTATCTGGCTGATTGCCTCCGCTATGGGTGGGTTGGCCGGAGTCATGATTGGTCTGATCAGCAGGCTGGCTCCCTACATGGGGTTTGAATATATTATGCTCATTATGATCGTTGCCATCCTTGGTGGTTTGGGGAGTATCTACGGAGCAATGGTCGCCGCGCTCATCATCGGTCTGATTACGCAAATGAGCGTAATGGTCATCCCACCGCAATACAGCCAACTGATAGCCTTTGTGCTCATCATCGTCGTACTGCTGATACGTCCCCAGGGCATTTTCAAGGAGGCATGAACATGTCAAACATCATTCTATTTTTAGCGAGCGTCATCGCGTTGATGGGGATTTATGCTCTCCTCACCCTGGCGGTGAACCTGCACTATGGATACGCCGGTCTCCTAAGTTTTGGGATTGTGGGTTTTGCAGCAGTGGGAGCCTACACCTATGCGATCGTCACCAGGGGTGCGCCTGTAGGGGAGGATGTATATCTTTTCTACTTCAATCAGCCATGGTGGGTCGGCTTTTTGGCGGCTGGCGCGGTCACTACGCTGTTCGCCTTCATCATAGGACTGCCCACACTGAGGGTTGAAGGTGATTATCTGTTGATTGTGACTTTCGCATTTGCTGAAGTAATACAGGATCTATTGTCCAATGAAGGCTGGCTGACCAACGGTACACGCGGATTCATCAATATTCATCTACCTTTTCGCGAATTGATTCCCGGGAGGAATTACACACTCTTTTTAGCGCTCCTCATTGTGGTCATCGTCGCTGTCGTTTACCTGATCGTCCAGCGCCTGGGAAAAGCTCCCTTTGGCCGTACTTTGCGCGCCATACGTGATAACGAACCAGCAACGCTCGCCGTCGGTAAAAGCGTCTATAGTTTCAAGATGCGGACATTCCTCCTTGGTGCCGCCATCTGCGGCTTTGCCGGGGCCATGTATACCTGGTATATGACACTCGCCATGCCCTCCATCTTTGGAATGAGCGTCTCGTTCGCAGCCTGGATTGCCCTTATCGTCGGCGGACAGGGTAATAACAAAGGCGCGATTGTGGGCACGATTGTCCTATTGGGTGTACAGCAGGCTTTCAAATTTATTTCATTCACCCCCGCGATGGCGCCTATCATTTCCTCCGTCCAGTTGATCATGGAAGGACTTGTGCTGATTGTAATCCTGCGCTTCTGGCCCAGGGGATTAATACCAGAAAAAAGCCCAAGACCGCCCAGACCTGCGATTACTAAGGAGGCTATATGAGTGCAATGCTGCAAGTAGAAGGCATTTGCAAGTATTTTGGCGGATTGAAAGCTGTTGATGATTGCACATTAGGCGTGGAGAAAGGAAGAATTACCGCCCTGATTGGCCCGAATGGATCCGGAAAAACAACCTTGTTCAACGTGGTTACTGGATTTCAAAAAGCCACCAAGGGGCATGTGCTGTTTGAAGGTCGCGATATCACGAACCTCCCACCGCAGCGTATTGCCAACCTCGGCATTGCACGTACTTTCCAGGTATCATCCCTCTTCCCCAAGTTAACAGTCTGGGAGAATTTACTGGTTGCATACCCGCACCAGAAAGGGGAAAGCCTGTGGGCCGTGTTTACCGGCCAGGGTCATATTCGCCAGCAAGAGGAAGAACAAATCGAGCGGGCACATCGCATCACAGACCGGATCGGTCTTGCCCATAAAATAGAAGAAAAGGCGGCAAATCTCAGCGCTCCGGAGGCACGCATGCTTGAGATCGGCAGGCAGCTTATGTTTTCTCCGAGATTGATCATGCTTGATGAACCGTCAAGCGGCGTTAATCCAGCAATGCTCGATGTTCTGGCCAACATGATCAGCGAATTGAACAAGGAAGGGATGACCTTCTTTATCATTGGACACAACTTGAGTTTTATCATGAAACTAAGTCACTTCATGCACGTTCTGCATTACAGTAAACTGATCGCCTCTGGCACGCCCCAGGTTGTGGCGCGTGACGAGCGGGTCATTGAAGCCTATATGGGGGTGCGCCAATGAGTTTATTAACCATAAACTCCCTTGAGTCCGGGTATGGCCGGTTGCCCATTCTACATGGCGTTGACCTGCATATTGAGGAGGGCGAACTTGTGGCTGTGATCGGTCCAAATGGGGCTGGCAAGTCCACCTTGCTGCAGACAATTGCCGGTTTATTGCCCTGTTGGAAGGGTCAGGTTGAATTTGATGGAAAGCGCGTCCATGACTATGAGCCAAGCAAGCTTCCCACCTGGGGACTCGGTTATGTGCCGCAGGATCGGAATGTCTTCCCCAACTTGACGGTGGCTGAAAACCTCGAAATGGCGGCTACTCTGTTGAAAGATCGCACGCCAAAGATCAAAGCGGCATACGAACGTTTTCCCATCCTCGGTGAGCGTCAGAAACAACAGGCGCGAACGCTTTCGGGTGGTGAACGCCAAATGCTTGCCATTGCGAGTGCTTTGATGCTTGCCCCCAAACTCTTGATGATCGACGAGCCGACGACAGGTCTTGCTCCGAGAATTGGGGAAGAAGTGATTAAACTGATTCTGGAGATCAACCAGGGAGGCACAGCTATCCTTTGGGTGGTGGAGGAAAATCCAAGCAGCGTCTTAAAGCACTGTCCACGTGTCTATCTGATCGAATCAGGTCAGATCCGGCGTACTGACAGCGGGCAAAATTTGCTAGACGATCCAAAATTTGCAGAGCTTTTCCTCGGTGTATCCTGAATGGCGGCACTACTTTAATTGGATATCCACGGGTAAGGATTGCCTGTTTAATCGCCTGACAAATGGAAACCAGCTATGAAAAATAACCGGTTTGAAATCCGCATCGCGGGATTCGGTGGTCAAGGAGTGGTGACCATGGGAAGAGTCCTGGGGGTTGCCTTTACAATCCACGAAGGGATAAACTCGGTAAATACACATTCCTATGGTCCTGAATCGAGGGGGGGCGCTTGCCGATCGGAGGTTGTGGTTTCCCAGGGTGAAATACATTACCCAAGTGTACGTAAGGCAGATATTTTGGTCGCTTTGTCTCAAACGGCATTGGATACGTACATCGGAGATCTGAAAGAAGACGGGATCGTGCTGATTGATCCTAATTCAGTGAAAGATCTTCCGAAAAACCTTGTCTGTTATGAGGTTCCGGCCATGGAAATTGGCCATTCTGTGGGCAATGTTAAATACCAGAATTCAGTCGTTCTAGGTGCGCTGGCAGCGCTTTTGAAATCCATGATTAAAAAGGAATCGCTGAAATCGGCAGTGTCTGAAAACGTCCCTCCAACAACGATAGAGAAAAATCTAGAAGCTTTTGAAAGAGGATGGGCGCACATCATGAATGCAAATATGGCTGTTGCTGAAGCTGAAAAAGGAAAAATCGATGGTTGAGGCAGCTATGAAGGAAAAGAAAACCCACGGTAATTTCCGCCGACCTTACATTGAACCTGGCAGACATTACCTGGAAGGTAGTGAAGCCTGTGTCGAAGGCGCACTCATTGCAGGTCTGAAAGTCTATGCGGGATATCCCATTACACCTGCTTCGGAAATCATGGAACATGCCTCCCGAAGACTTCCCCAGTTTGGAGGACGCTTCATCCAGATGGAGGACGAAATATCGGCTGCTTGCGCATTGATTGGTGCCTCCTGGGCTGGCGCAAAAGCGATGACTGCTACTTCAAGCCCGGGCTTTTCACTGATGCAAGAAGCCATCAGTTTTTCAATCATGACGGAAACACCACTGGTAATCGTGGATGTCCAGAGACCAGGACCTGGGCAGGGATATATCACTACCAGCCAGGAAGATGTGATGCAGGCGCGGTATGGACATCATGGAGAAGGGCCCATTATTGCATTGGCCCCCTCCTCCGTACAGGATATGTTTAATCTGACCATCGAGGCATTTAACTTGTCTGAAAAATGGCGGACTCCCGTCTTGATAATGACCGAGGAAACTGTGGCGCATTTACGTGAGCAACTTATCGTGCCTGGATTGGATACGATTGAAATAATTAAGCGAAAGAAACCCCAAGACCTGAATATTTCTCCGGAAGCCTATCTTCCGTATGGTCATGGTATCGTGCCTCCGATGGCAGATTTCGGAGATGGATACAACATTAACCACGTATCCCTGGCTCACAGCGAAGATGGTAATGTCGGAAACTATTCTTTAAAGGTTCATCGGGAAAATATAGACCGACTCCATCAGAAAATCGAGGGAAATGTAAATGAAATTGCTCGGATTGAATCCCAGTTTATGGATGATTGTGAGCACGTGCTTATCTGTTACGGCGCTGTGGCACGAACCGGTCTTGAAGCAGTAAAGGAAGTACGCCAAAGTCACGGTATAAAAATTGGTTTTATCCGCCTGGTCACTTTGTGGCCTTTCCCTGAAGAGAAATTACGGACTTTAATTTCAAGAGTAAAAAACGTTTTTGTTCCGGAGATGAACCTGGGCATGATTAAACACCCCATTACCGAAGCCCTGCGTGATAAATGTGATCGGGTTATATCCATTCCCGAGATCGGAGCCTTGCACAGCCCTGAAAAAATTATTGAGCAAATTCTCAAGGGGGCAGCATGTTAAAACATCCCATGCTCAAATACATCAAAGAAGTTGGTCCGGCAGGGAAGCGATTGCCTTTCATCCTGTGTCCGGGCTGTGGAGCGGGTCAGGTACTCAATTACACCCTGCATGCTGTAGATGACATCATTAATCAAACCGGGGCTAAAAAAGAGGATTTTGTTTTCATCTCTGGTGTTGGCTGTTCGTCCCGGCTTACCAGTCATTATTTAAATTTTGATTCCGGATGGACGCTTCACGGCCGGGCGCTCCCCGTTGCCACTGGTGTACTTCTGGCGAATCCTGAACTGAAAATTATTGTTTTTACGGGTGATGGAGATGCGGCGGCCATCGGTGGAAACCATTTCATTCACGCATTTCGCAGAAATATCAACGTTACCGTGATCTGTGTCAACAATGGTTTGTATGGCATGACCGGCGGTCAGGTTGCCCCAACCACCCAGCCGTTTATAACCACCTCCACCACACCATACGGTAATACTGAAGAGGCGTTTGACCTATGCAAACTGGCCGAGGCAGCTGGTGCCACCTACATCAGCCGATGGACCACAGCCCATCCCATGCAGACTATTAAAGCGATTAAAAAAGGTATCGCCAATAAAGGCGCTTCTTTTATCGAGATTCTGTCTCAATGTCCTGTTCACGAACATAAGACGCCGGTGGAAATGATCGCTGCCCTGAAGGCAATGACAGTGTCCAAAGATAAATCTACGGACAGCAATAAAATTCCTGTCGGTGAATTTCTTAACGCGCCACGACCCGAATGGACTGAAAGATATGAGACCATCATTGATAAGTGCGCTGAGAGGATTTCATGATTGAGATTGTCATTAATCCTGATTATTGCAAGGGCTGCAGCATCTGTATCGCCTTCTGTCCAAAGAAAGTGTTGCAGCCTTCAAACCATATAAATTCCAAGGGATTTATATTGCCCGAAGCGGTTAATCTCGACGCTTGCACCCAATGTAAATTGTGTGAAATCGTATGTCCGGATCTGGCTATTGCGGTGACCGGCAAATAAACATATATGGAGGATGAAATGGATTCTGAACAGGTAGAAAATAATGCTTTCAGTAAACTTCACCATATATGTATTGTCGTAAATGATATCGAAAAGACTAAAAGCTATTATGAATCCATTGGTATCGGTCCGTGGATAGAATACCCTCCATTGGTTGAATATACAAAGCTCAATGTGATGGACGAAAAAGGTTTTTTCGCCTCTCGTTTTGTCTATACAAAAATAGGTGATTTGCAGCTCCAGCTCGTTCAACCCGGTGAAGGAAAGACGATTTATAAAGAGTTTCTAGAAAAAAAGGGAGAAGGCGTCTTTCACATCGGTTTTGAAGTGGCTGATATCAGCACTGCGGATAAGCAACTCGCAGAAAATGGACTGCAAATTCTTGCCAGCGGCCGCCGGGATGACGGATCGGGATTTTCCTATTATGACACCAGACAGCATGCCGGCGTGACCTTGCTGGTTCGGCAAACCAAAACTGAAGCTAAAACCTAAAAACTAATCTGAAACGTAACACCACGAAGGTGTTTTCTGCATCCAGGAGAAAATATGCCAATTCGACTCTGTCTCGCAGGTGCAACCGGCTGGGCAGGCTCAGCCCTCGCCCTGGCCCTCGTAAAAACTACCGACATCCAGCCGGTCTCCGCCGTCTCCCGTACACACGCCCAGCGTAACCTGGGTGAGGTGCTGTGCGAACCATTGCTGGACTGCCCAATCTACGCCACCGCCGAGGAAGCCCTGGCGCATCCCTGCGATGTGTTCTTTGACTACACGTCACCAGACATCGCCAAGTCAAACGTGCTGGCGGCTTTACGGCACGGGGCGCATGTGGTCATCGGGACGTCTGGCTTGACCGACGAGGACTATGCAGAAATCGCAGCAGCCGCCGAGGAAGAGCGGAGAGGCGTGATGGCGGTAGGCAATTTCGCCCTGACGGTCGTCCTGCTGCAAAAATTTGCCCAAATCGCGGCGCGCTACATCCCCCAGTGGGAGATCATCGACTATGCCAGCGACCGCAAAAAGGACACTCCGAGCGGTACTGTGCGGGAACTGGTAAACCGCCTGACCACTGTGCGACCCTCTGAATTGACTGTCCCCCTGGATCAAACCCAGGGTGTCAGTGAAACGCGCGGTGCACGGATGAATGGCTCGCAGGTACACTCTATCCGCCTGCCCAGCTACTCCATCTCCGCTGAAATCATCTTCGCCATGCCAGATCAAAAACTCAGCCTCCGGCATGACTCAGGCAGCAGTGCCCAACCCTACATCGATGGCGCCCTGCTGGCGATCCGCAAGGTAAGCACCTTCACCGGCCTGCGTCGCGGGCTGGACACGGTGTTAGAGCTGTAAAACGAATTCTTGCCCGGATGATGATAGCGTGAACAACCATTCAGCACATGTTGTGATTATTGGAGCGGGGATCATAGGAGCCTCTGTAGCCTACCACCTGGCAATCCGTGGCTGCACAGATGTGTTGATCTTGGAAAAGGCTGAATCTCCTATAACAGGCAGTACAGCCTTATCTGCCGGCGGGGTACGGCATCAGTTTGCACGGGAAGTAAACATCCGTTTATCTAATTACAGCATCGAACGGATTAAGAACTTCACCGAGGAAGTTGGCGGACATGCAGGCTTAAGCCAAACTGGATACCTGTTTTTACTCAACAAGGAAGATGAGTGGGCGCAATTCCAAGAGCAGGTTAGACTGCAACGGAGCCTGGGTGTACAGGTTGAGCTGCTCGAACCGCGCAACGTGCTCGAATATGTGCCCGGAACACGGCTGGATGATCTCGTTGGGGCTACTTTTGGACCAGAAGATGGTTTTTGTGATCCCTACGGGATTGCCAGTGGATATTTAAAACGGGCGCGCGAGTTGGGTGTACGCATGGTGCTTTCTACCCCGGTTAGCGGTGCACAGATGCGGGGCGGGCGTTTTATGGCCGTCGAGACTCCGGAGGGGCTGGTAAGTGGCGACGTAGTGGTGAACGCATGCGGGGCGTGGTCAGGGCAGGTAGCATCGGTATTCGGAATTGACCTGCCAGTGCAGCCATATCGGCGCAATGTATATGTAACAGAACGCTTCCCAAAATTCCCCAACCCAATACCGATGACTTTCGATGTGCAGACCGGTTTTTGGATGCGCAAGGAACAAGACCGCCTCCTTTTTGGAATGGCAAACCCATTTGAACTCCCAAGAGTCAACCTGAATGTGGATTGGGATTGGCTGCCAGAAGTGCTGGAGGCTGGGACCCATCGGTTTCCGTTGCTTGATGAAGCACGCCTGGCAACAAAACAATGTTGGGCTGGTCTGTATGAAATTACCCCGGATGACATGCCGATCCTTGGTCGCCATCCGGAGCTGCCAAATTATCTGCACGCCAGCGGCTTCAGCGGGCATGGGGTAATGCACTCCCCAGCCACCGGGATGTTGATCGCGGAAGAAATATTGGATGGACGCGCCCACAGCATCGACATTGATGAGCTGCGTATTACCAGGTTCCGGAATAAGATGCTCCAAAGTGAAACCTATGTCTACTAGTACGGGATGTGTAGATGAAAATATTTTTCCACTTAGCTTTCGCGAGCCATCAGATATGGGTTTAGCGTGAGCTATGCGGTAATCATTACATAACAGAAAATCATTTTGAACTTAAAGGAGAATTTTATGGCATTGCCCCTCCCAATGGAAAAAATGAAAGCCGCCCATAAACTGCTGGGTGAATTCATTTATAAGCTTAGACCCGTCGAGCGTGGATACGCCAATCGCACGCTCTTTATCAACCTGACTGATAACAGTTTTGCCGAGAAACCCGTCACCCAGCAGATGAAAGACAGCTTTACCGGCGGGCGCGGCTTTGGGCTGAAGCTGCTCTGGGATGCCGTCACTTCCGACACCAAATGGGACAGCCCCGAGAATGAACTGGTGATTGCCAACGGGCCGATCTGTGGCATCACTGCGTATCCCGGCTCGGGTAAAGCCACGGTAGTCACCATCGGCCCGCTGACTGAAAATGTGATTGATTCCAACGTGGGTGGTTATTTCGCCGCCTTCCTGAAATTCTCAGGCTTCGATGCGCTCGAGATCCAGGGCAAAGCGGATGAGGACGTAATTATCGTTATTGACGGGGATACTGGCCGGGTGTCGATCGAGACCGCTCCACTCGAAGGTGTGGACTCCCACCTGCTGGGCAGCCTTCTGACTGACATGTACAGCGACGGCGACGAGAAGACCAAGCGCAGTATTTCGGTGCTGTCTGCCGGGCAGGCCGCCGAGCATATCCGCTACGCCCTGATCAACTCCAGCTGGTACGATGTGCGCCGCAAAGAAATCCGCTTCAAGCAAGCCGGGCGCGGCGGCCCGGGGCGTGTTTTCCGCGATAAGAAGATCAAAGGCATCGTGGTCAAGTTCAGCAACATGAAAGGTGACCCGAACGGCGTGGCTGACATGGCGCTCATCCGCAAGGCCGGGACTCGTATCAATAAGGAGATCGCCGACCTGGACGACAAGCAGAACAATATGCGCAAGGTCGGCACAGCCAACATCGTCGGGATCATGGATCACTTCGACCTGCTGCCCGTTCACAATTTCCGCTACGGCTCACACCCCGACACAGAGAAAATCGATGCCCACGTCTGGACGGAACGCTTCACACAGGGCATGCCTGACGGCTGCTGGTTGGGATGCAGCCTGTCCTGCTCGCACGGCGTGGATAAATTCCCGCTTCAAACCGGACCCTACGCCGGTCAATGTGTTTTGGTAGATGGTCCTGAGTATGAGAATGCTGCCGGGTTGGGGTCGAACATCGGTAACTTTGATCCGCAGCGATTGCTTGAGCTCAACTTCTACTGCGATACCTATGGCGTGGATACAATCTCGTTCGGCGCCAGCATGGCCTTCGTGATGGAATGCTACGAAGAAGGACAGATCACAAAAGAACACACCGGTGGTCTGGAGCTGAACTTCGGGAATGGGGCTGCCGCTTTGGAATTGCTGCACCAGATGGCCAGGGGCGAGGGCTTTGGCGTCATCGTTGGACAGGGCGTGCGCTATATGAAGAAATATTTCGTCGATAACTTCGGCGCAGACCCAGCTTTTCTGCAAGATATTGGCATGGAGATCAAGGGTATGGAAATCTCCGAGTATGGGACGAAGGAATCCATCGCCCAGCAGGGCGGCTTTGGACTGGCAACCAAAGGTCCGCAGCATGACGAAGCCTGGCTGATCTTCATGGACCAGATCCAGAAACTGCTGCCGACCTTCAAAGACAAAGCCGAAGCGCTGCATTACTTCCCCATGTGGCGCACCTGGTTCAGCCTGCATGGACTATGCAAGCTGCCCTGGAACGACATCTCGCCGGCGAATAACAAAAACACCGCCGAACCCGCCAAGGTGAAAGAGCACGTGGAAAACTACACCTGGATCCACGAAGGCGTGACCGGCATCCCGACCACACCTGAAACACTGCTGGCACAATCCGAGCGCGTCTACAACTTCCAAAAGGTTTTCGCCATTCGCATGGGGCGGGTTGGCCGCCAGCACGATTTTCCACCTTACCGCGCCATGGGACCTGTGACTGCTGATGAGTACGAATCGCGCCAGGAACGCTACGATGAGCAGTTATTACGCCTGCTGGAAATCGACCCGAGGGGAATGTCCACTGATGAAAAGATAAAAGCGCTGCGTGAATACCGCGAAGCCCAGTACGAGCAGCTGGCAGATGCGGTCTACAAGCGCCGTGGTTGGGATAAGAATAGTATCCCCACACCCGAGAAGCTGAAGCAGCTGGGAATCGATTTTCCAGAAGTGCTGGATGTGGTGGAGTGGGCGAAGAAACAGTAGTGAGAAATAAGGAGATAAGATGAATGGAATTGAGAGAAAGCCGAGGTATAAAATCGCCTGGTTGCCCGGCGATGGCATTGGCGTCGATGTGCTTGATGCAACCCGGATCGTGCTTGATAAGCTGCAATTGGACGCAGATTATATCCATGGTGATATCGGTTGGGAGTTCTGGTGTAAAGAGGGTGATGCTTTTCCAGAACGGACGATTGAGCTGTTGCAGAATGTAGACGTCGCCATGTTTGGGGCAATCACCTCTAAGCCGGTGAAAGCTGCGGAAGGGGAGCTGGTACCAGAGCTGAAGGGAACTGGGCTCGTGTATCGATCTCCGATCGTGCGCATGCGACAGATGTTCGACCTGTATATCTGCCTGCGACCGTGCAAGGCCTACGAGGGAAACCCGCTAAACTATAAGGATGATATCGACCTCGTAGTATTCCGTGAGAATACAGAAGACCTGTATTCAGGGGTAGAGTTTAATCCTGTTCCGCAGGAGCTGGCAGATGTTTTGGGGCGGTTATCCAAACCGTTCGCCATGTTCAAGGATATCCCCGTGGATCAGTACGCCATCTCGAATAAGGTGGTGACGCGGAAAGGTTCAGAGCGGATAATCCGCGCGGCGTTTGAGTATGCACGCAAATACAATCGCAGGAAAGTGACGGTAATCCATAAGGCGAACGTGGTGCGGGCAACAGAAGGCCTGTTCCTCGACATTGCCAGGGAAATCGCCCAGGAGTATCCTGAAATCGAGATGGATGATGCTAATGTAGACGCAATCTGCATGTGGCTATTAAAAAACCCAAAGAATTACGATGTAATGGTAGCGACCAATATGTTCGGTGACATCATTTCTGACCTGGCAGCTCAACTGGTGGGCGGGCTTGGGTTTGGCTGTTCCGGCAATATCGGTCAAAAGCTGGCTGTTTTTGAGCCGGGCCACGGCTCCGCACCCAAGTACGCCGGTTTATATAAGGTAAATCCGATCGCAGCCATTCTCTCCGCCAAAATGATGCTCGATTGGCTGGGCGAGGTTGAGAAAGCTGCCTCTTTAGAGCAGGCGACTGCATCGGTGATCCGGGAGGGAAAAATTCGTACCTACGATATGGGAGGAACGAACACCACGCTTCAAATGGGCGAAGCCATTGCCGCTAAATTGTAGAGGAGCGGTAATGACCAAGATCATCATTCATGAGGTAGGACTTCGTGATGGACTGCAAGGAGAGAAAGTAATTGTTCCGACGGAGGTGAAGATCCGCTGGGTTGAAGGACTGTTTGCATCAGGCGTCGAGATTATCCAGCTTGGTTCTTTTGTTCACCCGGAAAAAGTTCCACAGATGGCAGATACCGACGCCTTGTTTGCCCATTTCAGGGATAATAAGCCCAATCATGTCGCTCTATCCGGTCTGGTATTGAATGAACGAGGCCTGGAGCGCGGCATGGCGTGCGGTGTTGAGGTGTTTTGTATGGGCGTCTCTGCCAGCGAAACGCATAGCCAAAAGAACACTGGAATGACCACGAATGAGGCAGAGGTTCGGATCGTTCAAATGGCGAAGCAAGCTTTACAGGCAGGCAAAGTCGTCCAGGCATCGGTGCAGTCAGCATTTGGATGTGGCTTTGAAGGTCCGATCGCCAAAGAGAAAGTTTTGCGGATTATCGATGGCTATCTGGAGGTTGGCATCCGCAATATTAGCCTGGCAGACACGGCAGGACACGCAAATCCGCCGCAGGTAGAGGATCTATTCGGGGGTATCCGCCAGATGGATGCGGGAGTGGAACTGGCTTGCCATTTCCATAATACTTACGGCTTGGGATTAGCGAACTGTGTTGCGGCATTGAGGAGTGGGGTTACTTATTTCGAATCATCCTTTGGCGGGCTGGGCGGATGCCCCTTTACCAGGCTGCCGGCTGGAAACGTCAGCACCGAAGATCTGGTGCATTCCCTGCAGCGGATGGGCTTATGCCGGGATATTAAACTTGAGTCATTGTTGGACGTGGCCAGGCAGGTGAGTGCCTTCTTCAATCGCCAACTGCCCGGTTTTATCTTGCAATCTGGCTCGATCGTGGATTTCCAAGGAGAGAGTTTATGATGAGACTGCTTACTGGGATCCGCGTTTTGGATATGACCAATGTATTATCGGGCCCGTTTGCCACCCTGCACCTGGCTTTACTAGGCGCTGATGTGGTCAAAATTGAAAATCCCGACGGGGGTGACCTGGCTCGTAAACTGGGCAATGTTCCGAAATATAATCAGCAGCTATTGGGTACCAGTTTCCTGTCTCAAAATGCCAACAAGCGGTCTCTCACGCTTAACCTCAAGACTGATGAAGGTAAGGAAATCTTTCGCCGCCTGGTCAAGACTGCGGATGTGCTGGTGGAAAATTTCCGCCCAGGCGTATTGCCACGCCTGGGGTTTTCGTATGAAAAGCTGTGTGAAATCAATCCCAAATTGATCTACTGCGCCATCTCTGGCTTTGGACAGACTGGCCCAGATGCTTTTAAGCCCGCCTATGACCAGATCATCCAGGGGCTGTCGGGAGTGATGGCAATCAATGGGGATGAACGTCTCAACCCCCTGCGTTGTGGGTTTCCACTTTGCGATACAGTGGGTGGTTTGAACGCATCTTTCGCCATCATGGCAGCCCTGTATCATCGGGAACATACCGGGGAGGGTCAGTTTATCGACATTGCCTTGTTGGACTCGATCATGCCTTTGATGGGTTGGGTGGCTGCCAACCTGCTGATTGGCGGTCAACAGCCAACCTTGCTGGGTAATGATAACTTTACCGCTGCTCCGTCGGGTATGTTCCGGACACAGGATGGATATATCAACATTGCTGCCAACCAGCAGCAGCAGTGGGAAGACCTGGTGGACGTACTTGACCTGCCTGAGCTAAAGACAGATGCTCGCTTCAAGGAACGTGAGGCACGCAAAGTGAACCGTTTCCTGCTTACCCCGCTGTTGGAGGTTAAACTAACCGAGAAGACCACTGCATATTGGGTGGAAGCATTGAATGCCAAAGGCATCCCTTCTGGAGAAATCCTTAGCCTGGAGGCAGCCCTCCAATCTGAGCAAGCCAATCATCGCCAAGTTTTGGAAAGCGTTGAACAACCAGGGATTGGTCCAATCAAGATATTTAATATGACGGCCAAGTTTTCTAAGACACCTGCTCAGATTACTGCCCCCCCTCCGTGCTTGTCGGAGCATACCGAGAATATCCTGGTCGAACTTGGTTATACAACCGAAGAAATTGAAGTCTTAAAAAAGAAAGCAGTCATTTAATAATATTGATTTCGCTGACCATTCGTGGCTTATGCTTAATGGACTTAAAGGAGAAGTGATGATAGAAAAAGTACAGGCAATGACAATGGTGGAAAAAATCCTTGCAAAGGCGACTGGAAAACAAGTTGTCTGTGCAGGCGACGTGGTCGAGCCGAAAATTGACCTGGCCATGTCACATGAGAATGGGGCGCTTGTGCTCAACCAGTTCAATGAAATCTACCAGGGCACAGGACTGGAGGCCAAGGTCTGGGACCCCTCAAAAATAGCCATCATCTTCGACCATCGTGTTCCAGCCGAAACTGCAAAGACTGCCTTGAACCAGAAGAAATTGCGCGAGTTCGTCAATAAACAAGGCATTTCGAAATTTCACGATATTCGAGGGGATGAAGGCGGCATTTGTCACCAGATTTTACCGGAGAATGGCTATGTTCGCCCGGGTGCAGTGGTGGTCGGCACCGATAGCCACACTACCAGCCATGGTGCCTTGGGCGCCTTTGCTTTTGGCATTGGAGCAACCGAAATGGCTTCCATTTGGGCGTTGGGCCGCGTATTGAACATTGAAGTGCCGGGTACGATCAAGGTTGTGGTAAACGGTAAATTTGCGAAAAATGTGCTCCCGAAAGACTTGATTTTATACCTGATTGGCCAATTAACCGCCGAGGGGGCTAATTTCAAGGTTATCGAATATCATGGGAATGCAATCCACACTATGCCCACTTCAGGTCGCCTGACGATATGTAACATGTCGGTGGAAGCCGGAGCCACTTCGGGGATCGTGCCGCCAGATGCTGAAACGCTGCGCTATCTCAAGCAGACTGCCGGCGTTACCGAAGAGGTGCCGATCTATCACCCAGACCCAGATGCTGTTTATGAAAGGACCATTGAGATCGATGCAACCACGCTGAGTCCGCAAATAGCCTGTCCTCATACTGTGGATAATGTCAAGCCAGTGCAAGCAGTTGCTGGGAAAGTCATTCAACAGATCGTAATTGGTTCCTGCACGAATGGACGCCTGGATGATATCGAAATCGCGGCAAATATCCTGCAGGGCAAGAAGGTTGCACGCAATGTTCGTATGCTGGTATTTCCAGCCTCCTCTCGCATCTACCAGGAAGCGCTGAAATTGGGTTACCTGTCTACTTTGATGGAAGCTGGCGCAGTAGTGATGAACTCGGGTTGTGGACCATGCCTGGGTGTCCATCAAGGTGCGCTGGCGGATGGTGACGTGGCATTGGCAACTACCAACCGCAACTTTAAGGGCCGCATGGGCAACCCTTCGGCTGAAGTTTATCTGTGTTCTCCGGCAGTGGCCGCGTCCAGTGCAGTAACTGGTGTGATCACTGATCCACGCAAAGGAGGTTGAAATGGCAAAAGTTGTTTTGAAACTAGGTGATGATATATCCACGGATATCATTTATCCAGGCCGTTATATGGCCACTGTCTTACCCACTGAGACGCCGCAGTACGCCTTCGCCGATTATGTGGAATTCAATCGACAATTGACGGCTGGTAAGATCCCATCCGGGAGTGTGATCGTCGCAGGCAAGAATTTTGGCTGTGGATCGTCTCGCGAGCAGGCAGCTTCATGCTTGAAGGGAGCTGATCTGGTGGTGGTGGCACGCCATTTTGCCCGTATTTTTCTGCAAAACTCGATCAACCTGGGTCTTCGTACGGTCATTTGCCCCGATATTGATGCGGAGCAGGGGGATGAGTTGGAAGTCAACGCTGATTGGGTAGTGAACAAAACCAACGGGAAATCCTTTACTATCTTATCACTGCCAAAGTCGCGCCAGGCAATCATAGAAGCGGGTGGATTGATCCCCTACACTCGCCAGCTTGTTTTGCTAGGTAAGAAGTAAACTTATTTTGATCGATAAAGTTGCTTGGCTAAGGACGTAAGTACCGTCCATATAAGCCAAGGATTCTTGTGTTCGATCCGCATCGGGGTCAACAAGATGGTACACAGAAAGAAGCTTGAAATACGCCTGGTCAGGCTTCTATCAACTAACCAGGCTTCTTTACCACGGTAAAAATTACCCCTCAATCCCATCGCTAACAACTAAATATTGACCTATCTGTATTAAGAAATGAAGACTTGGGGGAGAGGGTATAATTCCTCATATCATCCCACACCAATTTAGAGGTACACCATGGAAAATATAAAAATTGATACGCTCATCATGACCAGGGCACAGCTCCAGGCAGAATTGTTGCGCTGCGAGTACTGTGAGGAGAAACCGTGTAAAGAAGCCTGCCCGGCCGACTGTTCACCGGCGGATTTCATCATGGCCGCGCGCCTGGGGAATATCTCCGATATCCGGCGGTCGGCGGCTGAGATCATGCATGCCAACCCATTGGGTGGGGTGTGCGGGATGGTCTGCCCCGACACGTTATGCATGGCGGCTTGCACGCGCAAGAAATTCGATGGGGCGATCAACATCCCGCTCGTCCAGGCGACGATCGTCGAAATGGCTAAACGCCTGGGAGGCATCCCCGCATTCTCAACACCGGAGCTGAAGGGGAAGAAAGTGGCTGTCATTGGGGGAGGCCCCGCAGGGTTAGGCGCGGCGGCTGCCCTGGCGCAGATGGGTTACACGGTGGATATCTTCGAAAGCCGCAACCGGCTGGGCGGGATGATGGGATTGATCCCTGAACACCGGCTGGACAAGCAGGTGATGGAGACGGATATTCAATTCCTGCTGTCGTTGGGGAATATCAACCCAAAAATGGGGGCAAAAGTCGAGGATCCCATTGAATTGCTCAAGAGCGGCTATAACGCGGTATGCGTCACCGCCGGGTTATGGAAACCGATCGAGCTGGGTATCGAAAATGAGGACCTGGCGATCAAGATGGTCGACTTGCTGGCAAAGCCATATGCGCACAAGTTCGAAGGGAGAGTGGCAGTCATTGGAGGCGGTGCCACGGCTATCGATTGTGCCATCACCGCCAGACAACATGGCGCCAGGCAGGTTGAGCTGTTCATGCTGGAAAAGCTGGGCGAGATGCCCCTGACTGCGAAAGAACGCAAGGAATTGCTGGATTTTGACATCGAAGTGAACGGGCGCATGCGGGTGAGCAAGATCATCAAGAGCGGCAAGAAGGCCAGTGGGCTTGAAACGATTAAGGTCGAGCTTCCGGAAGGGATGACCTTCAGCCCGGCGAATGTGCGCGACGTAGCCGGTAGCGAGGCAATCCGTTCGAGCTTTACTGCGGTGGTGGTGGCGATTGGGATGCGTGGAACATTACCCCGCCAACAAGCTGATGGCCTGTTTTACGCCGGGGATATGCTGACAGGACCCAAAACCGTTGTTCAGGGCATTGCCTCCGGTAAGAACGCAGCCCTTGAGATCGATGCCTGCTTGATGGGCAAGCAGAAACCGGAGATTGAAAAGCCAGTCAAGTCGTATTTTGCGCTGCCGGGGTACAACTCGGTGCCGGTCCCGCTCACCACCGAGTTCTTTGGCCGGCCAATCATCTCCCCATACCTTATTTCTGCTTCTCCGTCCACCGATGGGTTTGACCAGATGGACCGGGCATATGAGGCCGGCTGGGCGGGGGCTGTGATGAAAACCGCCTTTGACAATGTTCCCATCCACATCCCGGGTGAGTATATGTTCACCTATAACCCATATACCTATGCCAATGCCGATAACGTATCGGGCCACGCACTCGATCGGGTGTGTGGTGAAGTGGAAAAACTGGTAAAGAAATGGCCGGAGCGCCTGACGATGGCCTCCACGGGTGGACCGGTGACCGGCAATGATGCTGCGGACGCAGCCGGATGGCAATCCAATACCCGGATGCTGGAAGCAGCTGGTGCGATGGGCATCGAATACTCGTTATCCTGCCCGCAGGGGGGCGATGGGACGGAGGGCGCGATCGTCTCGCAAAATGCGGCTCTCACTGCCAAGATCATTGACTGGATCATGCAAGTCGGTGACCCAGACATCCCCAAGCTGTTCAAGCTGACTGCGGCGGTCACATCCATCGCCCCGATCCTGCGGGCAATCCGCAAGGTGCTGGATAAATACCCAGACAAGAAGGCTGGAATAACCCTGGCGAACTCCTTCCCAACCCTGGCATTCCGACCGGCTGTAGGACGATCTTGGGATGAAGGGGTGGTCGTGGGGATGAGCGGGGAGGGGGTTACCCCGATTTCGTACCTGACCCTGGCACAGGCAGTGCCGGAAGGGATTGAAATATCCGGCAATGGTGGGCCGATGAATTACAAAGCCGCCCTGGATTTCCTTGCCCTGGGGGTTAAAACGGTGCAGTTTTGCACCATCGTAATGAAGCAGGGCTATGGGATTATCCATGAGCTCGAATCGGGCACTTCCTTCATGATGCAGGCGCGCGGCATCCATTCTATGAAGGAGCTGATTGGCATAGCTCAGCCAAACCCCATTACCGACTTTATGGCCCTCACCAGTGTCAAGAAAATTTCGGAGGCTAACTCGGAATACTGTGTATCCTGTGGCAACTGCGCCCGCTGCCCCTACCTGGCGATCTCATTGGACGCGAAAGGTTTGCCGCATACCGACCCAGCCCTGTGCATCGGCTGCTCGATTTGTGCGCAGAAATGCTTTGTAGGCGCCATCAGCATGCGAGAGCGCAGCCTTGAAGAACAGGCAGCATTGATAGAACACTAGACACGAAAGGAATGTTATGACCACTCGCTTCGAAAACGGAATAGTCGTCACATTGGGAGATAAGAACCGGGTATTGTGGGATTCTACCGTGGTCACAGATGGGGAACGAATCGTAGCGGTTGGCGATGCGCCGGCGATGAAACTGCGCTTCCCTGGGGCTGAAGGGATGGATTGCTCGGGAAAAATCATCCTGCCTGGTTTCATCTGCACCCACCACCACTTCTATTCCACCATGGCGCGCGGGATGAGCATCCCCGGTGAGCCCGCGGCTAACTTTGTGGAGATCCTCGAGCGGTTATGGTGGAAAGTGGATCTGGCGCTGGATGAAGAAGATATTACGCTGTCAGCTCAGCTGCCGCTGATCGATTGCATCCGCAATGGCACCACCACCGTGATTGACCACCATGCTTCACCAGGTATGCGGGATGGCTCGCTCGATCTGATCGAGAACGCCGTCCGTCAGGCAGGCCTGCGTGCCTCACTATGCTATGAGGTTTCAGACCGCAACATCCTCGGTGGGGGGGTTGCTGAGAACGAACGCTTTATCAAGAAGGTGGGTAAGGGTGATGGTCAGATTGTAGCAATGATGGGCATGCACGCTTCATTCACATTATCGGATGCGACGATTGAGGAATGCGTAGGTATCGCCAGTGATGGGGGGGTTGGTTGCCATATCCATGTCGCTGAAGATGCTGCCGA
The DNA here is from genome assembly GCA_963809805.1 of uncultured Chloroflexia bacterium. GTDB lineage: Bacteria > Chloroflexota > Anaerolineae > Anaerolineales > UBA4823 > FEB-25. The sequence continues at coordinate 105,532 of CAWELB010000001.1, forward strand.
CCGGGAAGATTCACTCACCAAATATCACGTTCCCACTGTACAGCGGCTTGATAAGCTGGGCGTGACCGGTGAAAAGTCCATATTCGTGCATTGTGTTCATATTGACGAGGCGGAAGTAGACATCCTGGCAGCCACCCGGACGAGTGTGGTCCACAACCCCGAATCGAACATGAACAACGCCGTAGGCGTCACACCTCTGCTCAAGCTGCTCAAAAAAGGCGTGCTGGTCGGGTTGGGTACCGACGGTATGGGTTCTGACATGCTGGCCCAGATGCGCTGTGCCTACCTGCTGCACAGGCTCGCCAACCATGACCCGCGGGTAGCATTTTTAGAAGCCCCGCAGCTGCTGTTGCAGAACAATACGGAGATTGTCGAACGACAGTTTGGCTTGCGCCTGGGCGAGATTGTAGAAGGCCTGCCGGCTGACCTTGCCATCCTTGACTACCAGCCTCCAACGCCGCTCAGTGAGGCAAATTTCCTCGGGCATCTCATCTTCGGTTTGGTGGATGCGACCGTGGATACGACCGTATGTAAAGGTAAAATCCTGATGAAGGGAAAGCAAATCCTGAGCATGGACGAGGAGCGGCTGGCGGCGCGTTCACGCGAATTAGCTCCCAAGATGTGGAAACGCTTGCAGGAGCTGTAGATAGATAGATGCCAGTCGCGATCTCAGGATTCCTGGGGTGAGAAAGGAAATAATTTATGGAACGCGTTGCCCTATACCTGCAAGATACACACGACCTGCGCGATGGTCTCGATTATGTGAGGTATGCGGAGAATAAAGGCTTTGAGGCTGTCTGGCAGGCAGAAAGCCGCCTGGTGCGAGATGCGATTGTGCCGATGGCAGCGTATGCGGCAGTTACCGAGCGCATTAAGATTGGCTCGGGGGTGATCAACAACTGGTCGCGCAATATTGGCTTGTTAGCTGCCACCTTCCTCACCCTGGATGACCTGGCTCCGAACCGTATCATCTGTGGCATTGGCGCCTGGTGGGACCCGCTGGCGAAAAATGTGGGTATCGATCGCAAGAAACCGCTGACCGCCATGAAAGAAACGGTCACCATTCTACGCCGCTTATTGAATATGGAGCGGGTCACTTTTGATGGTGAATTCATCCATGTCAACGGCATCGAGCTGGATGTGGTGCACGGACGGCGCGAGCCGCGTCATGTGCCGATCATGATCGGCGCGACGGGTGACCAGATGATGGAGCTGGCCGGTGAGATTGCCGATGGTGTGGTCTTGAACTATTGCGCACCGCCTGAGCATAATGACCATACGCTGGAATTGATCGAGAAAGGTGCCAGGAAAAGCGGCCGCACCCTGGATGAAATCGACCGGCCGCAATTGGTTGTCTGTTCGGTGGATAACGACCATGCTGTGGCTTATGATTCCACGCGTGGGCTGCTTTGCCAGTACCTGGCACAACAACCCCATATTGCCAAAGCCTCGGGGGTGAGTGAAGAGATCGTCAGGGAGATTCAGGCCATATTGGGCTGGCCAGCCACCGAAGAACAGATTGACAAAGCCAAGCACTTTGTGCCCGATGAGCTGATCGATCGCATTACGGCTTCCGGTACGCCGGATGAAGCGCGTGTGTGCGTGAATGAATTTCGCAAGCATGGCTGTACCTGTCCCATTTTGTACCCGGTGTGCGGTGATGTGAAGCTATTGGTCGATACGTTTGCGCCTTGATCCAATAGATGGAATTTGGATTCTTATAGTTGGGAGGGCACATGAATATTCGCGCTGAATTCGGCCTGACATTTGACGATGTTCTTCTGGTTCCACACCGCTCCTCTATTCGAAGCCGTAAAGACGTCGCCACTGACACCTGGCTTGTGCCTGGAATTCACCTTTCCATCCCCATTGTCTCTTCGAACATGGACACAGTGACCGAAACGCGCATGGCGATCGCCATGGCGCAGTTTGGAGGCATCGGGATCTTGCACCGCTTTATGACGATTGAACAACAGGCTGATTGTGTCGCCCGAGTGAAACGGTCCGAAAGCCTGGTCGTAGAGGCACCTCTCACCATCTCTCCTGAATCGAGCGTGGAGCTAGCCCGGCAGCGCATGACAGAGGAAGACGTGGGTGGGCTGGTGGTAGTGGATGGCGATAACTATCTCCTGGGGATTGTCACCCATCGAGACGTTTTGCTGGCGCCAAATCAGCGAGTACCATTAAGTCAGGTAATGACTCCGCGTGAAAAGCTTATTGTTGCCGGGCAAGATGAAACCCTGGAAGAAGCACAACGCAAGCTGTATGAACACCGCATCGAAAAATTGCCTCTGGTGGATGCCGAAGGGCGATTGGCAGGGCTGATCACCGCCCAGGATATTATGAAAATCCAGAAACATCCCAATGCCACGAAAGACAACCGTGGGCGGCTGCGCGTGGGTGCAGCTATAGGGGCTCATCCGGAGGATATGGAACGCGCTGCCAGCTGCGTGGCAGCCGGGGCAGATATCGTAGTGGTGGATATTGCGCATGGGCATTCTGACCACGTGATCAACATGGTACGAAGTTTGAAGCAACGTTTCCCCGCAGTGCCCATTATCGCCGGCAATGTGGCGACCGCTGAAGGGGTGAAGGATCTGGTGGATGCGGGGGCTGATGCGGTCAAAGTGGGGGTGGGATCCGGCTCGATTTGTACGACCCGTATCGTGAGTGGGTTTGGCGTGCCACAGCTCAGTGCAATCAGCGAGTGTGCTGAAGCCGGACGCGGGTTGAATACGCCAATCATCGCAGATGGGGGCATCCGTAATTCCGGAGATCTGACCAAGGCATTGGCTGCGGGTGCCAGCACGGTCATGATTGGTGGTTTACTGGCCGGCACGGATGAAAGCCCCGGGGCGACCATTATTCGCCAGGATAGGCGTTATAAGATTGTGCGCGGAATGGCATCCATCTCGGCTAATATTGGTCGCAGGATGCTGGATAAAAATGAGCTTGCCATCGAAGAATGGGGTGAAGTGGTGCCCGAAGGGGTTGAGGCTGTGGTCCCTTATAAGGGTGCCTTAGTGGACGTATTGCACCAGCTTGTGGGTGGGTTGCGCTCAGGATTAAGCTATGCCGGGGCCTGTTCCATCGAGGAACTATGGAAGGTAGCCGAGTTCGTTCGTATTACACCCTCGGGCATGCAGGAGTCGCACCCGCATAATGTGGAGCTGATTTGATGCTTACCCTACAAGTATTTCATCTGTTTTCTGCGCGGCAGGTATCAGATGAGTCGTCGACAATCCACAGCATGAAAACTTATAGGCGCTGCTTGAATAATTATTGAAACCTTCCTACTCTTATGAGAAAATTTATTGAGTATATCTACATTCAGGTCATTTATTAGTAACGTTATCGGTAGTGCGTGATAAATGACTTTTTATCGTTTTATAGCTACTAAGCTGAATTTATTACGCTTGAAATGGCGATAAAAGTTATTGGTAACAAACGTGATCCAGGCGCAGCCAGGTGATTATCGCAATTAATCTTTCATCTGGGAATGGGCGACCAATCTGTGTGCCAATTCTCTACCAATTATGAGATGATGGAGAAAAACATGAAAACTCTAATCGCGGGTGTAAATGAGATGCCGAGTGTCCTGCCCGCTCGTGGCGAAGGGGTTCGCGGCTGGCAGCGCTGGGCACCCTACGCGGCAGTGACATGGTCGCTGATCTACACCGCGCTGGGGTTGTACTGGGCGGTGAGCGGTAGCGGGTTCCCTTACACCCCCGAAAATGTGTCCGACGGTATGGGGCCGGTGGTTGGAAGGTTTGGGCCAGCCGTGGCCTGGATCGTCGTGATGATGGCAGGGCTTCCTGCGGCGGCGCTGGGAGTGGCGATGTTGCGTGGGGTGCGAGGCAGGGCGTTCCGGCCTCTATTTATAACCGCCGGAGCATTGCTCGCCGGAGTGCTCCTGCTTCTCATGACCGGCCTCGACCTGCTGGTCAAGGTCGGTTATATCCCTGCTGCCCTCATCGGCCTCTTCACTGCCGAGAAGGGCCAGGCCTACATGGAGGCCTGGACTCAATGGGCAACCATCCATCAATTGCTGTGCCTCATCGGCGGGTTCCTCTGGCTGGCGGCTACCGTCAGTTATGCTCGCCGGAGTACGGACGCCTGCTTGTATTGCGGTCGTCGCGACGGCCCGGAAGGGTGGACGAGTCCGAACAATGCTGCGCGCTGGGGCAGGATCGCGTTGAATTTAGCCATGGTAGCGCCACTCTTCTACACCCTCACTCGTTACGCCTGGGCATTGGGAATTCCACTGGGTATGAGCGAGGAGTATCTGCGTTCCGGTCAGGCAAGGGGAACCTGGATCGGGGGGCTCTCCCTGGCGAGCTTTGGCCTGGTAGGGGCCGTGCTCATGCTTGGCCTGGTGCAGCGTTGGGGTGAGGTATTTCCACGCTGGATGATCGGCCTGGCCGAGCGCCGGGTGCCCATCGCACTGGCGGTGATCCCGGCCTCGCTTGCATCGGTGTTGCTGTTCGTGGGTGGCATCGGGATATGGTTCGGTCTGGGCCAGATGGTCGCGAATTACAGGGCTATTGGGGCAGGGGATATAGAAGTCATCGGGGCCACAATCTTCCAGCTAGGCCCTACCTTGCTGTTCCCGGTTTGGGGTGTCGCACTTGCGGTGGCGACGTTGGGCTACTATTTCCGGCGGCGCGGCCCGTGCAGTGTGTGTGGTCGTGGCGTAAAGAGCGAAGATGGGGAAAAGACCTAACGATGTGCAAACAGTTCATTTTTCCTAAGGGCCAGTTAGCGGGTTGCATTTCCTTCTTCATTCCGGATGCAATTGTGTGCTGGACTGGTGATAGTAAAAAATATCCGCCAATAATGCGTCGTTCAAGTGCGATGATCAAACCTGATTTATCCCTGTATATCCACAACGCCTCCCGTTTCTAACTTTATAATTTTTATTGACACGGGAGGTATCCTTTGATATATTAGAACCAATAGTGTCTCCCACCTTATTCCTAACCCTTATTACTAATTCAGAAGGATTTATTGGGGGAAGGTCGTTCCGAATAATATGACAGGCTTAACACAAGATCCTATCCGTATTGTCCTGCTTGATAGCCATACCCTTTTCAGGGCTGGACTACGTTGTTTAATTGAAAGCCACAATGGTATGGAGGTCGTTGGAGAAGCAGGGAGTTGTTGTGAAGCCATTGAAATCATAACCAACCTCAAGCCTGATATTATCCTGGTCGAGTTGAATCTCACCGGACAATCCGATCCGGATATGTTGTCAGCGATAGTCAAAGCATCTGTTGGAATGCGACTGATCCTCGTAACTGAGACGAACGACCCGAAGATTCATCAAAAGGTGGTTGAAGAAGGTATCGTGGGCGTGGTGTATAAGACCCAATCTCCTGAAACCCTGCTAAAAGCGATTGAAAAAGTCCACGCTGGTGAAGTCTGGCTTGAGCGTTCGCTAATTGCCAATGTGCTATCCCGCTTATCACGGAAACAACCAGCCAGCAAAGTGGATCCGGAGGTGGAAAGCATCACCCGCCTCAGTGAGCGTGAAAAAGAAGTGGTTAAATTAATTGGACAGGGATTAAAAAACAAGCGAATTTCCACAGAATTATGTATTAGCGAGACTACCGTAAGACATCATCTCACTTCAATTTACAGTAAATTGGGGGTATCCGATCGATTGGAATTATTGGTTTATGCACACCGGAATGGTTTGGTGGCTGCGCAAAAAAATCTTTAACCTACCTGGCTTATCCTTGTAAGATCTGCTCGTACATGTGATTTATCGGTTTTATTCGATTGAGCTTGTTCAGATATTTACTGTTATCTGCAAAGAATAATATCGAGCGATTTTGTCGTAGCTAGTTCGGTTTTTCTAGAATATGGTTGAACTTAATTTCTTCAAGGAATGCTATTGATGATCAGCAACGATGTAGAGGTCTACCAGGGAGCTTTATGAGCAGCACTCCAGAAAAACGGATCAAACCACGCGTCAGTTGCGATTACCCGGCAATCGTTGCTGGATATGATCAAGATGGGAACAAATACAGCGAATTGGCGCAGTTGGCTAATTTAAGCGCGAGCGGGTTATATATGAAAGCCAATCGCATGATTGAGAATGGATCCGTTTTAGATGTAATCATCTTACTGGCTGGTGCAGTGATTGAAAAAGATGCCCCCAAAATCGCCACAAACGGAACTGTGGTACGAACCGAACCTCAAAGCGATGGATCTTGTGGGATTGCCATTAAGTTTAATCGCTACCGATTTCTATAAGTCATCTGGCATATTGATTATGACTGATTGATTTAGGATATTTTGAGAAAAACGAAGTAACCTCGTTATTTTTCGCGGCAAGAATAAATCAACAGCTGCCGGGTTAACTATCATCTCCATAAATGAGGTTGGGACAGACACAGCAATCCTTATCCAAACCAATCGGTGGAAAAAATAAATAACGCTCCATCAAACTCAATAAATAGGACGGACGGGTATGTCTGATATCTTACTCACCTCTTCCCAACTCGACTTGCGTGATGAAGCGCGGACCTTTGCGCGCGAGAAGGTTTCTCGTCAATTATTGCTCGACATGGACGCAGAGAAAGTCCGCTATCCCCACGGGTACATTCAAATGCTTGCCGGGCAGCACCTGCTTGGACTGCGCTTCCCTGTTGAATGGGGCGGGCGCGGCCTCGATTGGTCGCATGAGGTCCTGGCGCTGGAAGAAATCGGTGTGCTGGGCGCCAGCCTGGCCTGTTTATTCTCCCTGCCTTCCATCGTGGGCGAGGCGATCAATGTCTTTGGTACATCTGATCAAAAAGCCCAGTATCTCAAGCTTATTCTATCAGGCAAGCTGACCGTTGCCGAAGCACTTACCGAGCCGCGCGGAGGCTCAGATTTTTTTGGTGCCACGACTACAATAATTCGCGATGGTGATTTTTATATCCTCAATGGGCAGAAGCGTTTTATTGTCGGCGCTGAAGGGGCTGACCTGTTCCTGGTTTATGCCCGTTCAAGCTCGGATACTTCCAGCCACAGAGCCATCAGCACGCTCCTGGTGGATCGCGGGCCGGGAGTGGAGGTCGAGCATGTTTATGGGCTGATGGGCACGCGCGGTGGCGGCACCGGGCGGGTGTATTTTCGAGATGTGCCGGTGCCGGTGAAAAACCTGATCGGTCAGGAACATGCTGGGTACGAGATATTTAACCAGATGATGATCCCCGAAAGGATGACCAGCGCTGCCGGAGCACTTGGTCTGGCTCGTGCGGCTTTGGAAATCTGCGCCCGTTATGCCAACCAGCGAAAAGCATTTGGGCAAAAAATCCGCGAATTCGAAGCGGTCAGCTTTAAAATAGCCGATAGTCTTACCCGCCTGGATGCAGCCCGCGCACTCGTGCATGAGACCGCCCGCAGTATCGATGCGATCGGCAATTCAAGTTACATCCGGCGCATGGTCTCAGAAGCCAAAAAGTTTGCCACAGATACAGCCTGGGCGGTGGTCAATGACGCCATGCAGGTGATGGGTGGGATCGGCTATACCAATGTATACCCTATCGAGCGTCTGCTGCGTGACGCACGTTTAATGACCATCTGGACTGGCACGAATGAGATCATGAACCTGGTCATCCAGCACGAATATTATCGTGAATTGCTCTCGAAAACTTCATCCGCCCGTGACGTGGAAACGGACGCCTTGAATGCAGATGCGGAGGGCGAAAAAGTGTACGAGTGATCGGCTGCTCACCGAATAATTCACTGGTATGATTACGATAATCAGGACGAGCAAATCCACTTGTTATTATCGTCGATATAAGCTGATCCGATTTTCATCTTGGAATGCTCTCTAGGTTATAGAATAATTAAATCATTAAATATGTATTAGAATAGAGAGATTCCAATCTCGAATGTGAAATTTTTATTGGTAATTTTGTGCAGACTGTCAGATTTATCCAAAATCCCAAACAAATCTTTGCGAAACAATGTGTTTTTATGTTACGCCATGATCGTATTATGCCAGAGAGCTGAATGTAATAAGCTCAAATGGCAATATTAGGGATATGGTGAGTCACAGTCAGAGGAGAGAAGCAATTCATGCAATCAGCGAATGTTGCCCCCACCATTGAGGAATTACAAAGAGAAGTTGCCACCCTGCGTCAACAAAACGAAGAATATCGTCGCTTGGCTTCATTCCCTCAATCGAATCCTAATCCTGTTCTTGAATTTGACCGCGATGGGCAGGTGGTTTATCTCAATCCTGCTGCACAACAGGTTTTATCTGGACTCGGAATGACCGATGCGCGAGTTTTTCTACCTGATGATTTCATGGAGATGTGCAATATTGCACACGAAAAATTGAGTGTTCATTTTGTCAGGGATGTCAAGCTCGGAGAATTAATATTTGGAGAAACCATTTCTTTTCCGGCAGAATATGACACAGTCCGAATCTATTCCAAAGATATAACCCAAATCCGGAATATGGGAAATGAGTTACGTGAAAGTGAGTCCCGTTTCCGCATGGTGCTTAAAAATGCCCCGGTTACTGTTGCAGCCCAGGACAAGGATTTGCATTTTATCTGGGCATACAATCAGAAAACAATCGATCCGGCGGAAGCGATCGGAAAAACGGATACGGATATTTTCCCACCGGAGGTAGCCGCCTGGACGATGGGTCTTAAACGCCAGGTACTTGAAACAGGAAAGGAATTACACGAACAGGGTTGGATCACCAGTGGGGGACGGCGTTTATATCTCGATCTATTTCTGGAGCCAATCCGCGATCAGAGTGGACAGATAGTTGGGGTGGGGGTGGCAACCGTGGACCTCACCGCTATCGAGCTGGCTGAACAGGCTTTAAGGGAGAGCGAAGAACGTTACCGTTCGCTGTTTGATGGAATGACCGAGGGGTTTGGCATCCAAGAGATTATCAACGATGAAGATGGCAGGCCCATTGATTACCGCTTTTTAGATATCAACCCTGCTTTCGAGCGCCTGACAGGATTAAAACGGGAGCTTGTGGCTGGTAAAACTTTACGCGAAGTGCTTCCAGACGAGAGTGATACATGGGTAAAAATCTTCGGAAAAGTTGTGTCCACAGGTGAGCCTGTGCAGTTTGAAGAGTACTCTGCTTCTCTCAACAAACATTACGAAGTATTTGCCTATCGATGCGCTCCCAATCAATTTGCTACCATCTTCCTGGATATCACCGAGCATAAGCAGATGGAAGATGAATTGCGTATCAACTTGACCAAATACTCGGTGCTTTTTGATACCCTTCCTCTTGGTGTCACTGTTTCGGATCAAAATGGTCATGTCGTTGAATCCAATCAAGAATCTTCCCTCCTTTTGGGTATCTCTGTAGAAGAACAAAAACGACTGGGAATCGGTGATAAGGAATGGCGTGTAATTCGGCCGGATAAAACACCCATGCCAGCGGAAGAATATGCAAGTGTAAGGGCATTCAAGGAGCATCGTCGCGTCGAAAACGTTGAAATGGGCATCATTAAAGATAAAGATCAAGTCACCTGGATCAGCGTTACTGCTTCACCTATTCCCCTACCCAACTTTGGTGTCGTCGTCACTTACCAGGATATCAGCCAGCGTATTCACGCCGAAGAGGCGCTGCGTCAAGCACATGAAAAGCTGGAAATGACGGTAGAACAACGTACTGAAGAACTTATGCTTGCGAATATGGAATTAAGGACAGAAATCGCTGAACGAGAACGGATCGCATCCGAGCTGCTTTTGCAAACCAATGCTGTAGAAGGTGAGCGCCAACGCTTTAATGACGTCCTGGAAATATTACCGGCGTATTTACTCCTGTTGACGCCGGACTATCATGTTTCATTCGCCAACCGCTATTTTAGAGAGCGCTTCGGCGAAGATCAAGGTAGACGCTGTTATGAGTACCTTTTTGGACGCAGTGAGCCCTGTGAGAATTGTGAAACTTATAAAGTGCTGCAAACTGGGTCCGATCATCATTGGGAATGGACGGGTCCTGATCAACGAAATTACGATGTTTTTGACTTCCCCTTCAAAGATGTAGACGGTTCCACCCTAATTCTTGAGATGGGCATCGACATCACCACTCGTAAGCAAGCGGAGGAGAAGTTACGTACATTAAATGCATACAACCGCTCATTATTGGAAGCTGGTTTGGATACCCTGGTGACCATCACCCCGGATGGGAAAATCGGGGATGTAAATGCAGCCACAGAGGTAGTGACTGGTTATACTCGCATGGAGCTGATTGGGACAGATTTCCATAATTACTTCACCGACCCAGAGAAAGCCCGTAAAAGTTACCAAGAAGTTTTTGAGACTGGCACAGTTCATGACTATGAATTGGAAATTCAGCATAAAGATGGGCACACCACTCCTGTGGTGTACAATGCCACGGTATTTAAAGATGAGGATGGAAATGTAGCCGGTGTGTTCGCCGCGGCGCGCGACATCACCGAGCGCAAACAAGCAGAGCTGAAACTTCATCAGCTGAACGCCTACAACCGCAGCCTGATCGAAGCCAGCCTGGATGCTCTGGCAACCATCACCGCCGATGGAAAGATCGGTGATGTGAATTCGGTGACTGAAACCATCACCGGCTATAAACGCACTGAGCTCATAGGAACGGATTTTCATAGTTATTTCACCGATCCAGACAAAGCTCGATCCGGTTATCAGCAGGTATTTGAATCTGGGATGCTGCGCGACTATGAGCTGGAGATACAGCACAGAGATGGGCACACGACGCCGGTGACTTACAACGCTTCTGTTTATCGCGATGAATCAGGCGATGTGGCTGGTGTTTTTGCGGCTGCGCGCGATATCACCGAGCGCAAACAAGCCGAGCGACGGCTAATTCTCTTGACTACCGCCCTTGAATCAGCCGCCAATGGGATTATCGTCGTTGATAAAGATGGCACCATTCTATGGACTAACCCGGCTTTTAGCCAGATGACCGGTTATACGGAGAACGAGATTGTGGGTCAAAATCCCCGTATCTTCAAATCTGGTAAATATGATGTAGAATTTTACCGCAGCTTATGGAATACTATCCTGGATGGGTATGTCTGGCAAGGCGAATTAGTTAACCGTCGCAAGGATGGCAGCTTTTATAATGAACAGCAAATGATCACCCCTGTGTTCGACCCGCAAGGGGATATTACCAACTTTATATCAATCCGCCAGGATATTACCGAACATAAAAAAGCCGAAGAAGCCCTTCGTAAGAGCGAGCAGCAATATCGGTCATTGGTGATTGCCACTGCGCAGATCGTCTGGCAGACGAACGCGGATGGGGAAGTGGTAGAGGATTTGCCCACTTGGAGAGAGTTCACCGGGCAAAGCCAGGAAGAGAGTTTGGGCCGGGGTTGGATCAACGCCTTGCACCCTGCCGACCAGGAAAGGGTGGCTGAAATTTGGTCCCATTCAGTGGAATCGAAAACATCCTATGAGATTGAGGCCCGCATTAGAAATCGTTTTGGTGATTACCGCGATTTTTCCGTCCGCGGGGTGCCAATTATCGGTAAGGATGGGCAAATCTTGTCCTGGGTTGGTACCTGCACCGACATCACTGATAAAAAGAATTATGAAACCCAATTAGTTCAAGCTGAAAAACATGCTGCAATTGGCCGCATGGTGGGTTCGGTAACCCATGAGATTAACAACCCTCTGCAGACGATTAAAAACTGTCTCTATCTGATCCAGCAAGACACTGGATCAGATTCTCCGAACACGGAACCATTGGAAATGGCACTTTCTGAAACACAGCGGCTGTCTAATATCGTCGGGCAATTACGCCAGCTTTATCGACCATCCGGAGCGCAAGCTAAACAATCCCATGATCTACTGGGTATTGTGGATGAAGTGCATTCGCTACTGCTCCCCCATCTCAATAATTCACATGTGCTCTGGCAGCCATTATCAGGTTTGGAGCATTACCAGGTAAGCTGTATTAAAGACCAGATCATCGAGGTTTTTCTGAATATTTCGATGAATGCCATCGAGGCCATGCAACCTGATGGAGGTACCGTCTCCGTAAACATGGTCCTCTCGACGGATAAGCTTCAAGTTGGGGTAATCTTCACCGATACTGGCCCGGGAATAAAGCCTGAGATAATAAACCATGTCTTTGAGCCTTTTACCACTACCAAGGAATTCGGCTTGGGATTGGGGTTATCGATCTGTTATGGTATTATCCAGAAACATGGCGGGCAGATCACGGTTGAAAGTGAGCCTGGTCAGGGGACAAGCTTTACCATTTGGTTACCCATTAGTGGTGAATGATTGATCCCAGAGGAGAATGAACTATGGGCACAAATCGCTCTATCCTGATCATAGATGATGAACCCAATTTACGGCGCAGCCTTGGGCTCATCTTGCAACGCGCCGGCTATGCGATCACGACTGCAGCCGATGCAGCTGAAGCACTTCATCTTTTACATGCGGGGGCTTATGATCTGACCTTTCTGGATATCAAGCTCCCAGATCAAAATGGTATTCAGCTATTGCCTCAAATAAAGGAAATATATCCGGATATGCCCATCCTTATCCTTACGGCGCATGCCACATTGGATACCGCCATAGGTGCGGTCAGGTCAGGAGCAAGGGATTATTTATTAAAACCGGTCGACCCCGAAAGCATCCTTAGCCGCGTTGAATGCATACTAAATGAGGTAAAACCCAAGCGCAGGCGCGAAATCACCTCTCAACTGCAGGATTTATTGGCTGAGCTGCAGTCCATCGACGGGAAGGAAGTACCCAATGCCAGTTCAGAAACCAGCACGCCGCCACCAGACCCGGCCCGCTATTTAAAATGCGGACCGCTTCAATTGGATCGGCACACACACACGGTCCAGTACAACGAAAATAATACTTCCCTGCCACCATCCACCTTTGATTACCTGGTCACACTGGTACGGCATTCACCTCACCCGGTAACCTATGAAAAACTGGTCTTGGAATCTCAAGGATATCAGCACGTAAGCCGGGCTGAAGCACGCGAGATTGCGCGTTGGCAGATGCATGAGATCCGCAAGGTATTGGAAAATAACCTTCGCCACCCCGAGCTGATCATTACGGTTAGAGATGTAGGTTATCGATTGGTGGTCTAAAAATTTCCCTGGGTTTCTTAAAGGTGAGTAGTGATTGCCACTGCTCACCTTTTTTGTTAATTCAAACCATTGGTGCAGAACCAATATACGCCAACTATTTCCAATTATTCACCTCAATTTAATCTATAGAATCAACATGAGAATCTTATGGAGAATTATGAGTCCTAAATTAATCGTACTGGTCGAAGATGATCTTAACTTGCGCCAATCGATTGCTCTCATCCTTCAACGCGCCGGTTATTTTGTCACGGCTACAGATTGTATTTATAAGGCGATGAATATTATTGAAGCTGGAAATTATCACCTGATTATCACAGACATCAACATGCCCGGGACCCGTAATGAATTACTCCCCAAGGTTCTTGTGAATCATCCTAATCTATCGATCGTGATACTGACTGACCAGTCATTAATGGAAAATGAGAAGGAGGACAAGTTATTAAGTGCTCACTATTTGATGAAACCTATTGCCCCTGAACGATTATTGGATTGTGTCGTGACGATCGTGGGTAAGAATATCAAATCCAACCAGGTTCAATTGGATGATTGACCTATGAGCCACCCGAATTCTGTCAATCGTTACACAAGTTGGAAAACATTGCTATATAAGGCAAACTTTAGCCAGTGGCTCGGCATCTTCTCGATCCTGTGTTCAGGATTGGTTCATCTCTACAATGCCCCAGGTGAATATCGCGAAGCTCCGTATATGGGAGGTTTATTCTATGCTTTCTTCCTTGGGTCGATCTTATCAGCCTTCGGTATCTATCGTGGTGCGTTGTTTACGGGTTGGACGTTCGGCGCAGTTCTTTCCATCGGAGCGATCGTCGGTTACTTGCTCAGCCGTACAGTAGGCTTGCCTCTGATGGAAGTAGAAAGCTGGGGTCCACCCCTGGCATATTTTTCAGTAATCCTCGAGCTCGTTTTCTTCATTCCATTTTTATTGTCTACAAAAATATATAAAAGGAGGTCACATTGATCGATTGCCAAACCGTAAATTCCCCCAATAAAACCCCGCTTGTGGTTAGCACAAGCATAAATCAGTCCAGGAAATTCGACCTTTCTGGACTGGATTCATTAATCAGGAAAATCATGTCAGGGGAGGTGTCTAGTTCCATCCATATATCAAGCTCTTTCGCGATTAATTTCATGCTCAATATATCCAAATTTTTTTATCCATCTTACCTTAGGAGAAATGTGATCAATCAAATCACAGAATGGAGTGCACAATGAAACTCAGTAAATTATTTACTATCATCCTATTGTTTACCTTCATCGCTTCCCCGCTGATGGGTGGTGTACCCAAGGTGGAAGCACAATCGCCCCAAACTATACCGGTCGATGTATCAAAAACGGTCCAGGCATCTGCCCCCAATGATGAATTCGGGGTCAGCAATACCACGGGCCAGATGAGAACTACCACCATGGCCATGCGCATCGCCGCGGCGCTGCATCTCGTTCAACCTCGCAGCGGTGCCGCTGATACGTATGCCGGGATCAACCCGGATACGGCAAATATCAGTATATTCGGCAGAGTGGGCGGCGAGCTGGCAAAAATGGTGGATACATTAAGCGGTATCCTTCCACAACCCGATTATTTTGGGGCTCCCAACTACGCCAATAGCCCACTGCCTAAGCTCGATGCAAATGGTGCCATTATCCCAGGCACGGGCATCCGCAAATTCGTCGATACTCTACCCGGGATATGCGGCCAACCAGGTGCAACCAACAGCTTGGGGCAATGCATCCCGTTAGGTATCGCAGATACAACCACCTTCCCTGGCTCAGACTATTATGAAATCGCCGTGGTGGAGTATCGCGAGCAAATGAGCCCAGATCTGCCTGCCCCGGGTACCAAGCTGCGAGGTTATGTGCAGATTGTGCCCTCAACTTTCCCCGGCGCAGTGGCTTTGACTGTTGCGAATGGCTTGACCCAGGATATTTTGGACCCCAGGAATGGCAATGCACAGGTCTATGGTGCTTACAAGCCACATTACCTGGGCCCAATGATTGTAGCCACCGGCTGCAGTGAAGTGGCTAACCCAACCACCTGCACGCCCGTACCAGTTCGGGTCAAGTTCACCAACTACCTGCCCACGGGTCCGGGCGGCGACCTCTTTATCCCGACTGACACCACCTATATGGGTGCAGGGATGGGCCCTGGCGGTTCTGTTTCCAGCGTCACGGTAACCAATGGCGGAACCGGCTACACCTCTGCCCCAACGGTCAACTTCACCGGTGGTGCAGGAACAGGGGCAGCTGGGACAGCCACGATCATTAATGGTGCCGTCACTGCGGTCACTGTGAACCTGGGCGGCTCTGGTTATACCTCTGCTCCCGCGGTCAGTTTCACCGGTGGCGGTGGAACGGGCGCAACCGCAACTTCTGCCATCCCGGGCCAGCCCGGTGAAATGTATGCCCAGAACCGTGCTACCTTGCACCTGCATGGTGGCAACTCCCCATGGATTAGTGATGGTACCCCGCACCAGTGGACCACACCTTACGGTGAGTTGACCTCCTACTCCAAGGGCGACTCTGTTGCATACGTCCCGGATATGTGGTTCGATGCCAATGGGAATGTGAACTCTGCCTGTTCCGGTCAGTTAGCCTGCCCGGGCTACAGCAATGACCCGGGTCTTGGATCACTCACCTTCTACTGGACCAACCAGCAGAGCGGCCGCTTGCTGTTCTACCACGATCACTCTTACGGTACCACCCGCCTGAACGTCTATGCGGGTGAGGCTGCTGGTTATCTCATCGTAGATCCGACTGAGGAAGCAGCTTTGATGGCTGCAGGCGTCCCTGGAACATTGCCAGGTGATATAGCCCACCTCATCCCCCTGGTCATCCAGGACAAGACTTTCGTGCCCGATAACGGCGCTCCCGGTGGCCAGCTGGCGCTTGAAGATCCTACCTGGAGTACTACTTTGTATGGCAGTACCGGTGACCTCTGGTTCCCGCATATCTATACCCCCAACCAGAACCCCGCCGATGTGACCGGCGCTAATGCCTATGGTCGGTGGGATTATGGTGCCTGGTTCTGGCCACCGCAAGACCCGACTACTTTTGTAGAACAGCCTTACCAGTGCTCTAGCTCATTCTATAATCCCCCCAACCTTCCACCGGCCTTCCCGCCCCTTCTATGCCCGGGCATTCCCAACCCCTCCGGCACGCCCGAAGGCTTTATGGATACCCCGGTTATTAATGGTGCCCTTTACCCAACCCTGACCGTAGACCCCACCAGCTACCGCTTCCAGATGCTCATGGCCGGCAATGACCGCACCTGGAACTTCGGCTTGTATGTAGCCGAGCCTCTGGCTGTCGAGGTCACCATGGGGGGGACGAATTACACCCTCCCACCCATCGTTGGCTTCACTGGTGGTGGTGGCTCAGGCGCAGCTGCGGTTGCGAACATGTCGAATGGCACAGTCACCTCCATTCTGATTACCGGCGTCGGTCATGGTTATACGGTTGCCCCGAATGTCACCATCCAGGGTAACGGTACCGGTGCCAAAGCAGTTGCAGTGGTTGATCCAATTACAACCACACTCACCGCGATCCGTGTCACCAATGGCGGTTTCGGCTACACATCTGCCACCGTCATCGTCGATCCACCCTTGGGTTGCACGACTGGCTGTGTCACTGCAACAGCTACCGCTGCCGTCACTCCTCCGGGATCTGTGATGAATGTGACGGTTACAAACCCCGGGTCAGGTTACACCTCTAATCCGACAGTTACCTTAACCAATGCTCCCGGCGATACCACCGGCTCAGGCGCGGCTGCCATTGCTTCCGTTAATTCGGAAGTCAAAATGGTGGAATCCGCTCCTCCAGAGAATGGTGGTGGCGAGCTTCCGCTATGTGCGGATTCAAACCCGACCAGCGGCGCAATGCTGGTTATGGCCCTCCTGGATGCCGATGGCAATCCAATCAATGGGACAGGCTTGCCCGCCGGCTGCTGGCCGACCACCTGGCCTACCGATGGACGTGATGGTGGCGTGCCTGATCCACTTAGCGCCGGTCCACCCTTCATCCAGATTGGTACGGAAAGTGGTCTCCTGCCTGCACCTGTGGTGATCCCCTCCACTCCGGTGGGTTATGAATATAACCGCAGAAGCATTACCGTTTTGAATATCTTTACTCACGGTCTCCTGCTAGGACCAGCCGAGCGGGCTGATGTCCTGGTGGACTTCTCCCAATTTGCAGGCAAGACCTTGATTATGTATAACGATGCCCCTGCCCCTGTGCCTGCCTTTGACGCACGCACAGATTTCTACACAGGCGATCCCGATCAGACCATGGCCGGTGGTGCTCCAACCACGATGCCGGGTTATGGTCCCAACACCCGCACCATAATGCAGATCAAGGTCAATGCAACCGGCGCAGGTGGGAACGGTTCCTTAAGTGGCATCACTGTGACCAATGTTGGCGCGGGTTACACTGCTCCAACAGTTGCCATCACCGGTGGTGGCGGCTCTGGTGCCGCTGCAACCGCCACGGGCAGTGTTGATAGCCTGGTCTTGACCAATGCCGGTAGCGGCTATGTCAATCCTACCGTCTCCTTCGTGGGCGGTGGTGGTTCGGGTGCCTCGGCTAGCTTTACCTCTGGTGCAGTCAGTGGGTTGACCCTGACCTCGCCTGGCGTTGGGTATGCTACAATGCCGACAATCTCATTCACAGGTGGTGGTGGTAGCCTCGCTGCAGCCCTGGCTTTCGGATCTGTTGATTCCGTTGCCCTGACTGCGGGTGGTGGAGGTTATCCCAATACCAATGTCAGCCTGACCGGCGGTGGTGGATCAGGCGCTACGGCTACAGCTACAGGTGCCGTGGATGCCATTACCGTTGTCACACCCGGAGCAGGCTATGTCCTTCCTTCGGTCAGTATGACCGGAAATGCCACCGCGACTGCCAGTGGTGTGGTGGATAACTTGCTTGTGGCAAATGGCGGTACTGGTTATACCGCTCCCGTTGCTGCTTTCACGGGAGGTGGCGGATCCGGTGCTGCAGCCACCGTAAACGTTGTGGGTGGAGTGATCACTGGCTTGACGATCACGAATCCTGGTGCCGGATATACCTCTGCTCCATCAGTTAGTATTACAGATGTTGGTCCCGGCACAGGTGCAGCTGCGACAGCCAGTCAGACTGGTGGTGTCATTGATGTCGTCACACCTGGCGCTCCAGGCACAGGCTATCTTGCTCCGGTAGTTACGGTTACCGATAGCGGTGGTCCAGGCACTGGCGCGGTCATCACCGCTCAAATCGATGTCACCGGTGCGATCACCGGTTATACCATAATCAATGGTGGCACAGGTTATGTTTCACCTGTCCTTGCCATCACGGATGCCGGTCTTGGCACCGGCGCACTTGCCACCTCAACCATCTCAATCACTGCCATCGCTGTAACTGCTTCTGGTTCTGGTTATCTGGCAGCGCCTGCGGTATCCATCACAGATGGTGGTGGGACACCCACCGTACCCGCAGCTGCTACCGCAACCCTCACCATTACTACCCTAGCCTTGGGTCTGCCAGGTTCGGGCTATACAGCTGCCCCAGCCGTGAGCTTTACCAGTGGTGGCGTAGGTGCTGCAGGCACAGCAACTCTCGCTGTGAGTTCCCTCATATTGACCAGCCCAGGCTCCGGCTACACAGCTGCTCCTACAGTGGTCTTCACGGGTGGTGGTGGAACAGGCGCGACTGCTACGGCTACAATCTCGGCTACCGGTCTCCAGCTTATCAACGGTGGTTTTGGTTATACCTCCGCTCCTCAGGTAGTCATCGCTGACACGGGTGGTGGCACGGGTGCAACTGCCGTTGCAACTATCAACGTAAACAGCATAACGCTCACCAACAATGGATTGGGCTACACCTCCATCCCGGCCGTTACGATAGCTGACACAGCTCCAGGTACTGGTCTGGGCGCCACTGCGGTTGCCAACATGGCTGGTGGAACGCCGATCAATTTACCTGCGGTTCAAGCCGGGATCGCGAATACCTTTATCGCCCAGCAAAACCAGATCATTGTTCCAGAGCCCCAATTCCCTGCGGGTAATGGCTTTGCGGTGGACCCAACTTACTCAAGAATCTCCGATACATCCTTCACCGGCTGGTTCAATGGGCAAATCGGAAGCCTCACCCTGACCAATCCTGGCAGTGGGTACGCATCAGCACCGAGTGTTTCCTTTACCGGTGGTGGGGGCACTGGCGCAACGGTAGCTCTTACCTTTGCCGGCGCAAATGTCAATAATCTAACCTTGACGGCTCCTGGCTCGGGGTACGATACCGCGCCGACTGTGACCATCGCCCCACCAGGGGGTGGCGGCACCACAGCTACAGCCTCGGCTACCATCATCAAATATGTCGCCTCCGTCGCGGTAGTGAACGGTGGTTCCAATTATGTGACCGCTCCTAAGGTAAACTTCACCGGCGGTGGTGGTACTGGGGCCACAGCAACATCCGCACTCACCGGTGTCGTTAACAGTGTCACGGTTGTAAACCGCGGTTCAGGGTACACCTCACCTCCCACAGTTGTCTTCACCGGCGGTGGTGGTACGGGTGCGGCCGCTATTGCCAATTTACAAAATGGTCGGGTACGCACCGTCACGGTTACCAATCGCGGTTCAGGTTACACCTCGGTTCCTACGGTTAGCTTTACCGGTGGCGGTGGATCTGGTGCAACCGCGACTGCCTCAAGAACCGTTGCAGTTGGTAGTGTAACGGTGACCAATCCCGGTCTTGGTTATACCGCTGCTCCGACTGTGAGTTTCTCCGGAGGTGGCGGTGGAACGGGTGCCACAGCTACAGCTACCATCAAGGGATTCGTGAATGCTCTTCTGATCACCAATGCTGGCGCCGGCTATACTTCCAATCCAGCCGTTAGTTTCAGCGGCGGAGGTGGAACGGGCGCGGCTGCTACAGCCACTTATCTTCCCGGCACTGTGCTCAGTCTGGTATTGACCAATCCAGGCACGGGCTATACCTCTGCACCTACCGTTGTCTTCACGGGCGGAGGTACACCAACCATACCTGCCGCGGCAACAGCCAATGCTCCACTGATACCGTTCGGTGCCAAAGCGATCCAGGAGTTATTTACACTGGATTATGGACGTATGAATGCCACTCTGGGTGTCGAGCTTCCTTTCACCAACTTCTTCATCCAGACGACCATCCCCTACGGCTATATCGACCCGCCCACCGAGATGTTCCAATCTGGTGATACCCTCTTCTGGAAGATCACCCACAATGGCGTGGATACGCACTTCATCCACTTCCACTTGTATGATGTCCAGGTGATCAACCGGGTGGGCTGGGACGGCATGATCAAGCCGCCCGATGTCAATGAGGTGGCCTGGAAAGATACCGTCCGCATGAACCCGCTGGAAGACATCATCGTTGCCCTGCGGCCGATGAAGCAAAACCTGCCTTGGTCGATACCCAACAGCCTCCGTCCAATGGATGTAACTCAGCCGCTTGGTGCCAGCAACCCTGCCAACACACAAGGTTTCGCCAACATCGATCCTACCAACCAACCCGCTGCAGTCACCAATGAGGTGATTAACTACGGGTGGGAATACGTGGTCCACTGCCACATCCTGGGTCATGAAGAGAACGACATGATGCGCCCGGTACTGCTGGCTATCCCACCTGATCCGGTTACCAATGTAAATGCTGTTAGGAGTGGGCCTGCGGGTAACCAACTTGTCACCGTCACCTGGAATGATGGGTCGTTCAATGAAACGGGCTTCACCGTCCAGCGGGCAACCACACCCAACGGACCGTGGTTGGCTTTGACCCCGGCTGCACCACCTGCCCCTGGCACGGGCACTGCAATGACCTTTGTCGATAGTGGGATGCCGCGCTTCACCACCTTCTACTATCGGGTGGTTGCCAACGATGTAGTTGGCTACACCCAGACGTACACGGCACCGGCCGTTGGCTATCCTAACCTATCGGCCGACTCTACACCCGTGGCTGCACCGCTTCCCATCACGATCCAATCTAACGATGAGCCGGGTCCTATCTTTGCCGACTCCTTCGAGACTGGGCTCGATCAATGGTCAGGACTGATCGGTGACAGCAACGTTATCACCAATGCTGTACTTGGTCCAAACGGTGGAACTCTGGGTATGGTTGCAACCATTGGCGCGAGCCAGGAACCGGCATATGTATACGACACCTCACCAAACGCTGAGATGATGTATGAAGGTAACTTCTACTTCAATCCCAACACGGCTGTCTCCGATAGTGCGGTGGACATATTCCTCGGATTGGATCAGAACAGTCAGCCCATCTTCGGTGTTCAGTATAAGTTCCTGGATGCGAATTCATACGCGCTGCGTGCCTGGGCCATGCACAATGATGGTCCTGAGTACACCAGCTGGGATGTCTTCACCAAGGAACCTGGTGATGATGATCCAATCTCCCTGACCCACAAGATCGATGTCGCCTGGGCTTCTGGTGTGAGTGGTGGCATCAGCTTCTACATCGATGGAAAGCTGTTCCGCACACTGACTGGTGATACCAGCGCCTTCAAGCTCGAAGAAGTGATCTTAGGGCCATCATTGGGTCTGAGTACCAGTGCTCACGGGTCCATGTACTTTGATGAGTTCACCTCCAGCCGGGTGCCGGCGATTACCTACTCAGCCTTGCTGCCGGTGGTATCGAGGTAAGCTTATCTGCAACAATGGCTCGTGGTTGAACGACTGAATCTTACCAAAATAATCTCTACTCACTCCGTCAGTCTCCTGTAGATGCTTGATAGCGAGGCTGCCCGACAAGACCATCCTGTCGGGCAGCCTCTGAAGCAGCCGAGAGCTTGCGGAGACCTAACGATAACTAATCAAGATCGGGGAAATCCAAAGGGGAGGCTGGTTGAGAGACCAGCCTCCCATCGGAACGAAGTCAGAGTCTTTTTCTAGAATTATTCTTCAATAAATTCTAAGGAGGCGAAAATGAGCACGGAAACTCAGAAAACATCTATCATCAGAGTACTGGTTGTCTTATCTTTATTGCTGGGAATTCTATTCATTGTTAGTGCTGTATCAGCCCATCAAAATATCACTGTGGGTGATTACACGGTCGAATATGGGTGGGTCAACGAGCCTGCTGTAGTCGGTCAGCCCAATGCGGTAGTGATTAATATCACCTCGAATATCAGCTCGACTGCTGAAATCGATACCTCGGCTTTTACAATCCAGGTGGTTTTTGGTCCCCAAAACAAGCAGCTCACTTTACAACCCCTGGGTGAAAACACCCCAGGGCAATTTATCGCTCCCATCACCCCCATGATGGCGGGCGTATACACCGTCCATTTGGGTGGCAATATCGGCACGACGGCGTTCAATACCGATGTTCAACCGGAAGAAGTAAAGACCGCCGATGTCGTCCAATTCCCAGCTGCCGACCCTCCCGCGGCAGCCAGCAACGCCAGTTCTTTTGGCGTGGCCGGCTGGTTGGGGATTGTGGGTATCGTGCTGGGCGCATTCGGCACTGTTTTGGGTCTGGTCTCTTTTGCCCGTAAACCCGCTCAAAAATAAAGAAAAAAGGAGCATCAGCCTATGAGACGCATCTACTTCCTTTTGGTCCCAATCCTGATTTTTGCCTTATTGGGGTACGGAGTTACACCAGTCCAGGCGCACGCGGTTTTGGTAAATTCTGTACCCGCAGATAATTCCACCCTCACGACTGCTCCCAAACAGGTTGATCTGTATTTCAGTGAAGCCATCGATCCCAATCTCAGTAAAGTCAGCGTCTTGGACGCCAATGGGAAAAAGGTGGATGCGGGGGATATGCATCTTGATCCTGCAGATGCGACTCATATGCTCGTCTCCCTGACCCAATTGGGCGATGGCGTTTATTCTGTGATGTGGACGGCGGTTTCCGCCACCGATGGTCACCAGACTACCGGGTCGTTCCCATTTGCAGTCGGTAATATGGCCATGGGTTCCATGATGGTTACCCCAACCGCAACCACCACCGGCAGTTTTACTGGCGGAATTATTTTCACCAAGATCCTGCTGTATGTCTCGATTGCCACGATCATCGGGGCATTACTGTTTACCTTCCTGGTGTGGAAGCCTTCTTTGAGGAAGGCTAACTTAACCCTGGGCGATTTCCCAGCCTATATAAATTTCTCGCATAAGCTGTTATTAGGCGCCCTGGTTTTATTAATTTCAGCGGATGTGCTCAGCTTGTTCGCCCAGGCAGGTCAAGTGAGTGGGCATCTGATGGGTTGGCCCTGGCAGGCTGATTTTATGACCGTCCTTTTGAATACCCGTTTTGGGGCTATGGTGGTTGCCAGGCTGGCATTGGCATTTATCCTCGCCGGGTTATTGCTGCCTCAGGCAAACCACTGGAACCGGTATCTTGCCCTGGCTGTTTGTCCTTTGCTCCTGCTCACTTTCAGCCTGGAGAGCCATGCCGCCTCAGAGCCCCTTCCCACTCTGCCCATCCTCAGTGACTGGGTTCACTTTGCCGCCATCTCGATCTGGGTGGGAGGCTTGATTTCCTTCCTTGGAGCGGTATGGGCGATTAATAAGCTCGATCCCCCTCGCCGCACCGCCTTGACAGCCATCTTGATCCCTCATTTCACAGTTTTGGCAATGAGCAGCGTAGGTATGGTTGCCTTATCCGGCATTTACTCCGCCTATTTACGCATTGCACCGATCAACGCATTGATCGATACCACCTATGGGCGGGTTTTATTGGTGAAACTGCTGGTCATCGCTCCCATGCTCGCCTTGGGTGGCTTTCACTTTTTGGTGACTACTCCGCTCATGAAGCGCGCCGCCAGTAAAACCAATGGCAGCCTTAAATTGGTCAAGCTTTTCCGCGGGCTTTTGGCTGGCGAGATGATCCTTGGACTGACGGTATTGATCCTGGTTGCAATTCTAACTACCCTGCCACCCGCAAGGGCAGTGGCTACCTCTGCGGGATACAATAAATCCGCTCTGGTAAATGATTTGAAAGTATCGCTGAATATTGATCCTGGTCATGCCGGCATGAACACGTTCACCGCCCGGATCACCTCCAATGGCAAGCCCGTGGCAGATGCCAAAGACGTCTCGCTAGAGTTCAACTCTGTGTCTGGTATGATGGCTGCCAGCAAGGCTGCCATGACCAATATGGGCAATGGTGATTATTCACTGCGCGGTGGCTATCTCGCCATGGCAGATCAATGGGATGTTAAGGTGGTGGTGATGCGCACGGGGCAATTCGATGCTTATGCCGGCTTCAGTGTCCCCATCAGTCAGGTGGTGAGTAAGCCTGTTGCATGGCAGCCAATTACCACCGGGCTATTCGCCATCACATCCGTCTGCCTGTTATTCTTCGTCTTCATGCTCGGCAAGAATCCTGCCAAAGATTGGAGCTGGGCTTAAAAAACATAAATGCCTTGATGATCCCTGTTATTGATTTATACTCGTTCTACCGGAGCTATCCAAACGGAGAATTTACCCATTACCCCCATAAACCCGCCCCACAGGTAGTATGAGTTCCAAGACCCCCATCTGGAAGGGGGTCTTTTTTATTCCTCCCCGGAAGGGAGAATCTTGTACCCTGATCAGGAAAAAATAGCCATCTGGTACGTCTAGTTAGCCGATAATCTACCAGGATATTTCAGGATAGCTGTTCCCAAACTGTTCCAATTGTTCCCATACTGTTCTCGCCCAGTTCCCGCAAATTAAACCTTTATAAAGATCATGTCACTATATCCGATATTGCAGATGTACTAGGTATTGGTGATGGAGTTGTTATCGGAAGTGTCGTTGTCGTAGGTGCGGTTGCTGTTGGAGGTGCTGTCGTTGTAGCGGATAGTGTCGTCGTTGCAGGTGTGGTCGGCGAAGTCGGGTAACTCGCGGCTATTGTTAATGCCTTTTTTACCAGAAAGATTATTCTAGTAAGAATATTTACATTTCGATTTTCCCATTATAATTAATGGCATAAAATTTATATGGGAAAGGTGAACTATAAAATGGATCCATCTAATTTTACAAATAAATCCCCAGGAAATATAATTGAAATATCTGGCATTCCTGGACTTACTCATGCTTTTATTCCTAATCCATTGCCTCCTGATTGGGAATGGCCAACTAAATTGTGGCCAACATTATTACAAGCGAGAGAAGAGTTAGCTCGATTGGATGGAATTGGCAGCGATCTTCCTAATCCGCAGCTATTATTAACCCCATTGCAAAATCGCGAAGCCCAAAAATCCTCAAGTTTAGAAGGTACTTATGCAACGCCTGAACAACTTGTATTGTTTGAAATTAATCCTGGCGAAGTGGAAAAAACAGGAGAGAAAAAACAACCTGTAAGAGAAGTGGTAAATTATATACGAGCTCTCCGCGTTCGTGAAGAAACAAAAGAGAAGTTACCTGTTTCATTAAGATTAATTCGTGAGCTACATCGTGTATTATTAGAAGATGTAAGAGGATCTGAGGCTGAACCTGGCGAATTTAGACGTGGCCAGGTACAGGTGGGTGGAAATGCCCGATATGTTCCTCCCCCTGTGAATTACCTCCCTGAGTGCCTCGATAATTTTGAAAAATACTTTCACCAAGAAAAACGATTTAATCCATTGGTCGAAGCATTTATTACCCATTATCAATTTGAAGCCATTCATCCTTTCCGTGATGGAAATGGTCGCGTAGGCAGATTATTGCTCGCTATCGCAATTGAAGATTGGTGCAATCTTACGGGACAATGGCTCTATATGAGTGCATATTTTGAAAAACACAAGGATGAATATATTGATCGTCTGTATAAAATTAGCACGGAAGGTGATTGGACAAACTGGATAGATTTTTGCTTGCGTGGAGTAGCAATTCAGGCCCTAGATGCACAGAGGCGCTGTTCGCGATTGTTGGCATTAAGAGACGAATATCTTAAGCGTCTTGATGATGCTTGCAGCCCCAGCCGAATTTATCCGCTAGTGCAAGATCTATTTATTCAATCATACACAACAGCTCCTCAAATAATAAAAAAACTTGGAGTTTCAAGTCCTACGGCGCATTCGTATTTGGATCAGCTCATTGATTTAAAAATTCTAATAGATCTCCAATTGAAATTAAGGAGGCAAAAAGCATATTTATGCCAAGATATTTTTGATATTACTTATGAGGATACCGAGATTCAACTCAGCTAAAAAGTGATTAGTTATGGATGGAGTTAGGTGATAACCAAAACTCGATCACTTGAAGGGTGTAATCTATCTCAGCTCCTCTCTGGAAAGTAGGTAGGTTATTTGGTCACTCACACCGTTTACCGTCACCTTCCGGTACTTTTAGCTCAATTTGGGTTGATCTATCTCCTTCCTTAACAGCACCCTCCCCAAAAGAGAGATTGAGAATCCTTCAAAGGGATTAAAATAGTCAGAGAAGGTTAATCCGGTTACGGATGACAATTCCAATGCTTACCATTCAATATCTCGAGGATTCTGCCTCTCTGGCTCAACTGGATCCGAGTCTGGCCATTGATAAACTGCGTGCTGCAGCTGAGCGCCTGCCAATTACCCATCTGCTGATTGGCTGGCATTTACCCAGGCACTTGCTGGAGGTGCTGCGCCTGGAAGCAGAACGATTGGGGTTGCGTTTCATCCGCTGGCAGCCTTTGCTCACCACGGATCGGGTTTTTCTACCCCAACCCGCCTGGCAGACTGTGGGTCTTACAGGTCATAAGGTCTTGGGATATCAAAACTCACCCAAATTCACCTTCGCCTGCCCCAATCATCCGGAAGTACAGGAAGCTGTGATTACGCACATCGCAAATCTGGTATCCCAGGGGATCTATCAAGGTTTTTTCCTCGACCGGGTGCGCTTCCCATCACCTGCATCAGATCCAATAAATCACCTGACCTGCTTTTGCGAATTCTGCCGTCGTAAAGCGGCTGAGCTGGATCTGGACCTGGAACAGGTCAGACGTGAGATCTTGACCTCAACCCGTAAAGAAGATGGGCCGATAGCCTTCGTAAAAGCGCTTTTATCTGGAGGAGCAGAATCTGAAAAGTCTGACCCAATCCCGGGGCTGGCTCAATTCCTTGCCTTCCGTAAGCACAGCATTCTGGATTTTCTCACCATGGTCTCAAAAACCCTTCGACAGGCACATCTGGAGATCGGTCTGGACTGCTATTCGCCTTGTTTGACGAACCTGGTTGGGCAGGATCACAATGCGCTGAGCAAGCACGCGGATTGGATCAAGTTGATGACCTATGCCCACACCTTCGCTCCCGCCGGGCTCCCGTTTGAATTATCTGGTTTACTCAAGTATCTATCTTCTTCGACTCAGCTCGCTGATACACAGGCATTCGCAATGCTCGCTGAGATCACCGGCTTACCGTTGCCCACCAGTCTGGAGACGCTCAAAAAAGATGGTCTTACCACCTCCGCGCTAGAAATGGAGGTCATGCGAGGGATCAGGGCATGTTCCGTCCCCGCCCTGGCAGGCATGGAGCTGGTCAGGCTGGACGGAGTGACCCATCAAAACCCGGAACGCATCCAGGCAGACCTGGTTGGAATAAAAAAAGCCAATCCGGCCGGGTTGGCGCTTTCTTGGGATCTGCTGTACATGCCTTTGGAATGGTTGGATCTGGTGAGCAGGTTCTATATCGGGGACGAATAGCGCTGCACTCAGCACCACGAGAAGTTTTTGAAATTGCCTCTTACTTAAGCGACCAAATCTTTTCCGCCCGGATGAACGGCTCCCCTCGCTGGCTGTCCAGGTCCACTTTCCCCTCAACCACGTACGGTCCACCGGTGGATAAAGCCGCCTTGGAGCGCCGGTACACCGCCGAGGTGATTACCACATCCAGCATGCCTTCCAGGTCTTCCAGTGACATGAAATAAATGTAATCCCCCCGTGTCGTCAGGCTGCGTCGCCAGGTTTGCCGCATGCCAGCTACGCGCACCTGTTGTTCCAGTCGTGATGCCGCATCCACCGTGGTGAGTGCACCGGCAGTGGCGATTTGCTTCTCAGCCAGCTCCAATGGGTGCGCGATCACCCCCGTCCCCAGGATTTCTTCCTGCGCAGCTACTTTCTGTGCCAGGTTCCAATCTTCCTCGACTGCTTCTCCCAGCGAGAACAACGAGAGCTGTCCACCTTGCCACCCGCCGTGTTCCAGCTGGTGCAGCAGTACTGGGATGCTGCCAAAGCCTTCCAAAGTGCCTGCCTTCACCAGGTTTTCGGCTTCCACCGGGCGTGGGTCAACCCGCCTCAGGAAATCAGCCAGTGAGGTGTAAGGTCGATTACGTACAATCGATGACTGCGTGCGTTGGGTCAGCTCT
Organism: uncultured Chloroflexia bacterium; assembly: GCA_963809805.1. Classification (GTDB taxonomy): domain Bacteria; phylum Chloroflexota; class Anaerolineae; order Anaerolineales; family UBA4823; genus FEB-25. The sequence continues at coordinate 133,895 of CAWELB010000001.1, forward strand.
CGCACTTGGTCCAGTCCCATGAATAAAACCTGTTCCCCTTCCAGAATCTTGACACTGAACTCTCGCTCGGCGTGATTTACCTCGGGCGGGCGCAGCTTTAATCCCATCCGGCGGGCTTCGTTCATATATATGCGTTGGCTGTAATAACCCCCCCAGTTCGCCAGCACTGCTGCCATGAAAAATGCCGGGTAATGTGTTTTGCACCAGGCAGAACGCCAGCTCACCTGTGCGTAGGAGGCCGCGTGCGCCTTTGGAAATCCGTAGCCTGCAAAGGCTGCCATCAGCTCCCAGATACGGATGGCGCTATCTTCAGGTACTTGGTTCAGCTGCCAGGCTCCAGCGACGAATTTTTCCTTCAATGTCTGCATCTGTTTACCAGGGTCGAAGTGTGACATGGCCCGGCGCAGCAGATCTGCGTCTGCCAGGCTGAACCCTGCCAGCTCATGCGCCAGCTGTAGGACCTGCTCCTGGTACAGGATCACCCCATAGGTATCTGCCAGGAGCCTGCTTAAAGCAGGGTGCAGATATTCGGTTGCTTCTTTGCCTAGGTGGCGCCTTACAAATGCATCCTTGAGCCCTCCAGTCAGCGGACCGGGCCGATAAAGGCTTAGAGCCACCATGATGTCATCCACACTTCTCGCTTTCACTTCCTTAAGTGTGGCGCGCATTCCCGGGCTTTCGATCTGAAAACAGCCAATTGTCCGCCCCTGGTTGACCATATTGCTTACTTCCGCGTCTTCCCTGGGGATGGTTTCCAAGATTTCGGTCAGCACGGAAGTTTCGGGGTGGGATTTTGTGGCAGGTCTTTCTTTAGCGATGGTTTCCACCACATCTCCCAACACCGTCAGCCCGCGTATCCCCAGCAGGTCGATCTTGACCAGGCCCAATCGCTCGATGGAATCCAGGTCGAACTGGGTAATGACCACTCCCTTGTTTGCCACCTGGGTGGGAGCCAGGTCGGTGAGTGCCCCCGGGCTGATGACCACCCCACCTGGGTGGACGGAAAGGTGGTGTGGCACGTCGATCAAAGCGGCTGCATCCCTGAACATCGCCTGGTGAGTTGAGGTCCGGTAGCGTTCGCGCAGGTCTGCAAAAGGGTCTTCTTTGTTGCCGCCTCGGCTGGATGGTCCGAACCAGTGGGATGGCAGGCTGTCTGCCAAGGCGCTAACTTCCTGTGCCGGTAAGCCGTATGCCTTGGCTACCTCGCGCAGTGCTGAGCGGCTGCGGAAGCGGTTGACGGTGCATACTGTCGCCACCCGATCCTCTCCGAATCGCCGGTAGACAAACCGGATCACCTCATCCCTGCGCCGTGAGCACAGGTCGGTGTCGATATCCGGTGGGGTCGCCCTGGCAGGGTTCAGGAAACGTTCGAAGTACAGGTTCAACCGGATCGGGTCTGGCGAGGTGATCCCCAGGCAGTGTGCCACCAGAGATGAGGCTGCTGATCCCCGTGATGAAAATGGGATGCCCTCCTGGCGGGCGAAATTGAGGATTTCTTCCACGATCAGGAACAGTGAAGTATATCCATACCCACCAATCACCTTCAGTTCATGCTCGAGTCGATCATGCAGGTCTGGTGTGATTGGACCATACAACCTGATGGCTCCCGCCTGGGCTTTCTGCTGCAGCAGCTCCTCACCCGATATGCCTTCCGGGAGTGGGATTTCCGGGAAGTGCAGCACGCCTAATGGTAATTTCAGCGGACAGCGGCTGGCGATCTCCTGGGTAGCCTCCAGCGCCTGCGGGAAATTTGGCATCCGGTCAGCCATCCCTTGAGGGGTGATGAACTCCGCCTGCGGGGGTGCTGTTTCAGATGGGTCAAGCTCCTTGAGTGGTCGGATCAGCCGGATCGCCGTCTGCACTTGTTGCAGATGTTCCTGGTCCGCTGTCAGATAGTGAATATCATGCGTGGCAACCGTTGGGAGATGCATCCGGTGAGCCAGCGTGGTCAAGCTCACGCATCGCTCTGTATCTTCCGCAGCATGCACCTGCAGCTCGACGTACAGGCGCCCTTTGAACAGCTCGCTCAAGGAGGATAACCAGGTCTCCGCCAGAGCTCTCTGCCCCGTGGTGATTAACCTTGTCAATGCGCCTCGCCGCCCGCCCGTCAGGCACAGCAATCCAGCGGTCTCATTTATTAGCCGGTCGAACGGCAGCGTATCATTATCTTCAGCTAAAGAGCTGCTGATCCGGCACAGGCTGCGCCATCCAGCCATATCCATTGCCAGGAAGGTAAGCGTACCTGGCTCTACCGTTCCGATCTCTGCTGGCAGGCCTGCTTCCACTTCCAGCCCCAGGATGGGTTGTATCCCCACCTGCTGGCAGGCATCGTGGAACTCGATTGCCCCACTCAGGCTGTGGTGGTCGGTTAACCCAAGTGCTGGCATCCCCATATCTGCCGCGGTTTTCGCCAGCGCCTGTGGTGAAGCTAAACCGCGCAGGAAAGAATAATAGGAATGCGTGCGCAGGTGGATGTATCCCATGCAGAGATTGTAACCCGGCTTAAGTGCGGTGGAAAGGCTGGGAGTTTTCTAAAATTTCCTGAATAGTTTATCTAGTACCATCAGTAGGGGCGCGACTAGTCCGGTCTGCTATTGACCGGAGGGTAGGGTTTCTTACCAAACCATAGTATTCAACCCCTGCGCCCAGCATTTTATACCAACCCTCTACTTTTACCCGGCTCTTTTCTCCGAGCTAGCGAATCGATGCCAGGTCTTTCAGCAGCAGCTTCTTCTCTTTTGGATCGGTGATCGAGGCCGCCGCTTGGTGAGCCAGGATGAGGTATTTCTCCATTCCATCCTCGTTATCTGCCACCAGCTCAGCCCGCGCCAGGGCTTCATAGGCATAGCCTCGATAAAACGGTTCGACGTCTTCGCCTTGAGCAGCTTCCAGGCATCGCTGCCCATAATGCCGGGCTTGATCAGCTTGCCGCAGGAGCGCATATACCCTGGAAACCTGCCAATATCCCACAGATAAATTGGTTGCAGTGTGATCTGTCCTTTGCGTCCAGTGCCACAGGGATGCCATGCTCAATTGGAGCATCAAATCCCCTTCATTTGATTTTCGCACTGGCTTGTCGATATAATCCCATGCCCGGTTGAAGCATTCTGCAGAGAAGTATTTATGGGCTGCCTGTAAGTCAAAATCTGGTTTTTTTGTCATAATTCCCTCATTAAACTAGCCAAGACCCGTGAAGCAGGTCATCTACCGGATTTAATTGGATAGATTTGGATTATAACGTTTGCAGTGGGTGAGGGGTTAAGAGTTATATTAGACCATGATGGTTGCGTTCCGCCAGGCTCGTGCTACGCGGCTTGTGCTGCTTTGATTGCCAATCCCCCGGTCACGCTGTTGAATATATCCGAAGCGATCACTTTATCCGCTCCAAAGATCCCGCCTAGCAATTCAGAAAACACCGGTATATTGGACGAGCCGCCCGTCTTGACCACCGCATCGATCTGTCCAGGTTCCAATCCCGATGCCGCCAATGTATCCATCAACACTTGCCGGATTTGCTCGCGCTGCTCCAGGATGTCTTTTTCGAACTGGGTGCGGGTGTACAGCTCCCATATATCCAGGTCCTTCTCCTTCATGCTGGCGATTGCTGCACCCCGGCTTGATAATGTGATCTTGGTTGCCTCCACCATATTGTAAAAAGAAAACGCCAGATCATTAAAGATCAGCGATTCGAGTGCTTTTAGCCTCACCGGTGCTTCCCTGGCCTGGATCGCCCGTTCCAGCTCAGCCTTGGCGCGCGGCGTGGAGAGCTCAGGCAGGGCTGCCCAATCGGGAACGGTATCGATCAGCTTGAGGATTTCCGGGTCGTGATGCACTATTCCTTTTCCAAAGTGGGGTAACATGCGTTTCTCGATGATTGCCCGGTCGAAGTCACTCCCGGCGATGCCGATGCCTCCGCTGGCATATACATTTTGGTGTAGCGGGTCACCTAATCGCAAGATGGTCAGGTCCAGCGTGCCGCCGCCAAAGTCAAAGATGAGCACGTTTTGAGGGCTGTTGAGCGATTTTTCATAAAATAAGGCGGCTGCCACTGGCTCAAATTCAAATTCCACCTGCTTGAAGCCCGCTTCCATTGCAGCCTGTAAAAGGGTTTCCTGCGCTTTCTGGTCCTGCTCGGCTTTCTGCGAAAACCTCACCGGTCTCCCCAGGGTTACCCCCGTAATATCATCTCCCAACAGCGCTTCAGCGCGTTGTTTTAATGCCAGCAGGTAGGCAGAGATGATATCGCTCAGGTTGTAATACCGCTCGAAGACCTGGGTTCCCTGGTACTTTTCCGATCGTAATGCAGTCTTGATGAATTGTAGCAGCCTTCCTGGCTGCAATTCATCTACATATACGTAGATGTCACGCACATAATGCATGTCTGCGCCGCGATAATCGATCTCGCCCGACCACTTTTGTACAAAGCGTCGCTGCCGGTTAATATTTTGCTTGTAATATAGCTCAACCGCTTCCTGCCCAATGAAATGCCTGAAGTCACGCGTGATATACAGGATGGTTTTGACCACTTCCGGGACGATGTTTTTTCCATCGATAGGCAGGACGTGCACTTCGCCGCCCTTGTAAATGGCAACGCCGGAATTCGATGTCCCAAAGTCGATCCCAACCTTCAGTCCCATATCATCCCTGGTCCTTAAGATGCGTCATTGGCTTCTTACCCCTTTACTTCCGGCATATGGAAAGTGGTAAAGCTCAAAATAGGGGCTGCGGTTTGCTCGGAGGTCACATTACCTCTTGCTAAAAGCTCTTTCAGGTTATGCAAGGTCAGTGCTCCATCAGTATGCAGGAATACACCCCAATCGGTTTCGTCCACCGGAGCTGCCCCTACAATCCGAATCCCAGCCTCGCGCCGCTCTTTGGAAAGGATGGCCTGGCCTTTCGTCTTGAACGAGCTCGCCACTTCAAGCCAGCCCGTATCACGGTGCACTGCCTTGCCATTTTGGGTGATGAATAATATGGAAGATTTTTGACTGACCACGAAGGACGACACAATGTGGTCAGTGATCCCCAACCGGATCACCACGTCGATCGCGGTTGGCAAACGCTCGGCCGGCATGCTGAAGATGTACCCCTCCTGGCTGATCAGCACGAATTGGTCATCTTTATTGGCAAAAGTCAATCCACAGGTTTTGTCTGCCGGTATTTTTACTCCCGACCCAATATAATTCTCCGCCACATGCCCAGTGAAGGCCGGCATTTTGATTTTCTTCACAAATCCTCGCCGGCTGGCCTGGATGCACAATTCATACAGCGGCATTTTGGCGATAGGCTGGATGGCTGCCAGTTCTTCCTTGATGCGCGGCTCTTCGAAAAACGCCTGCTGCCAGGCGAAGCTTTCCGCATCGGATACCGGCAGCTGGGTTACTGGATGTGCCACCGTGCGCCCTGAATCGAAGATAAATAGCAGCTCCTCCTGCGAGTTAGTCACCATCACCGTGGGCGGAATTCCATCTGGTGATACCTCACCTGCTATACTCGCCAGGGTTTCAATTTTACCCAGCGCTGCAGGTTCCATTTCCAATCGTAATACACGGCCCTGTGGGTGGAAACACAATACATTGACTGTCTCTTGGTTGGGGATGGAGTTCGGCATCTCGGTCGGCAGGATCACTTCACCCCCCAGCTGGCGTTTAAGCAGCTCGAGCTGATATTCGAGGCTGGCGATCCGGCTTTCATATTGCTCCACTTTTCTTCCACTCAGCAGCTCGATATTCTGTGCTGCCAGCTCTTCATCCCTCTTGGCCAGCTCGCTCAATCGATTGGCAATATAGCGGATGATCAGCTCTGCCGAAGCTGGTCTCTCTTCCGCCTCATGGATCCATTCATCAATCTTGTCTGGACTGATCAAGGTCGCCTCCTCGTTCTGATCGTTAGCCACGCCTGAGAGCTAAATATTACCAGGTTTTCTAACTCCATTCACTTTGAAATATGACCTATTCACTCACCGGTGTTATTTTTTGATTGGTATCAGAGGAATAAAATAACTTTTCAACTGAAGTGGTAAACTATATAATATCCAAAAATCAATAGCTATCACTCAAAACTAAAATCGTGAGGAGGTAATTTAATATGAAAGGCAACGATAAGATACTTGCAGCACTGAACAATCTGTTATCCGACGAGCTGACTGCCATCAGCCAGTATATGGTGCATTCCGAGATGTGCGATAACTGGCGCTATGCGGAGCTCCACAAACATATCGAGGAGCGTGCCATCACCGAGATGAAACACGCCGAAAGACTGATCGCCCGTATCTTGTTCCTGGATGGGACGCCCGTCGTCAGTAATCTCAAGAAAATCAACATTGGTGCCGATATCGAAGCCCAATTCGACAATGATTTGGCCGCCGAGTATGGGGCTGTCAAGGGCTATAACGAAGGCATCCGCCTGGCATATGAGCTCGGTGATAATGGCAGTCGTGAGCTGATGGATTCCATCCTGACCGATGAAGAGGAACATGTCGATTGGCTGGAAGCCCAGATCGGGCAGGTCAAGCTGATGGGTCTTCAATCCTATCTGGTTGAGCAGGTCGATTAAGGTCATAGTTTTTAATTACCCATAGATATCCATTTTGAGGAGAATGTCATGTCCAAGTCGATCGAAGATTTAAAAGCTGCCTTTGCGGGTGAATCGCAGGCTAATCGTAAGTATCTGGCATTTGCCAAAAAAGCCGATGCAGATGGTCTCACCCAGATCGCTAAATTATTCCGCGCGGCTGCAGCCGCTGAGACGGTGCATGCGAACAACCATCTGCGGGCTCTGGATGGAGTAGGCTCCACCACCGACAACCTTAAAGCTGCCATCGAAGGTGAGAACTACGAGTGGGTGACCATGTATCCCGAATTCATGCAGGATGCGGACTCAGAGTCAATGAAGCGGGCTCTGCTTTCCTTCAAATATGCCTTTGAGGTTGAGAAGGTCCACGAAGCGCTGTATCGTAAAGCGCTCACCGCTCTGGATGCGCAGGTACCCTTGCCGGATGTGGATTACTACGTCTGCCCGGTCTGCGGTTTCACACATGAAGGGCCGCTCGAGGGTAAATGCCCGGTGTGTGGAACGCCCACTTCGCGCTACGAGCGCATGAGCTAGTAAAACTTTCGTTATAAACAAAGAGACGTCCAAGCAGGCAGATGATGCCTGTCAGGACGTCTTTGTATTTAATCCACTTTCACTCGTCCAGGGGGGTCAGTGTGATTGTGCAGCCGTGATCTATGATGGTATCCACACGTTTGAGATGGTATATCTGGTGTGCCAGTGCAGCACCCACGTTTCTGCAGTCTACCCGGCAGATTCTTTCTGTAGCTGGCGTCTGCAGGATTTTGCAATCATGGACCGTGCAGGTTACCTTTTCCTTGCTGCTGCTGGTAATTTCTATGGGTGTGATCCACTGCATCTCATAAGCCCACGCCTTCGCCAGTGCAGCATGATTTCTGAATAGATGCCATATTGGCATGCCAGGATTATCATGCTGGAGTGAATATTGTCGCAATAGCAGGCGTTTGTAGTCTGCTATCCCCTCACGGTCCAGCAGATCAGCCAGGAAGTCATGAGTGCTGCGTGCCATCCATAACCAGTTGCTATATGCCGCTTCATACTTCTTGTAATCGTGGTAATCCTTGCGGATGGGAGTAATGGCCGCTTGCCATACCGAGCCTAGCTCATGCCTACCCTCATAACCTAACCGCTCTTCCACAAACAGCATGACCTGCTTCTGGTAAGCACTCACCATTCCAAAGGCATGCTGATATTTTTCCCGGTCGGGCATCGGTCTGATCTTGTTCATCAATTTTTCCACCGCTTTTGCTACCATGGATATGATATACCGTAATACACCAAATAGTCAATCAGCAGAATGAATTACATAGCATCCCTTTTCATCCCACGATAGCCTAATAACTAATTTTCCTGTAAACGTATTTCAGGACTTGACACTAATCACTAATTGCTAATTGCTGAATGCTAGCCTCTCCCTCTTTGGTATAATTTTCCCATGCTGCCAAGGAGGAAAGATGAGTGAACGCAAGATTCGTGTATTGATTGCCAAGCCCGGGCTTGACGGGCATGATCGGGGTGCCAAGGTGGTGGCACGTGCTCTGCGCGATGCAGGCATGGAAGTCATCTATACCGGTCTCAGGCAAACGCCTGAGATGATCGCTGAAGCTGCATTACAAGAGGATGTGAACGCGGTAGGTCTCTCGATTCTATCGGGGGCGCATATGGCACTCGTGCCACGTGTGCTCGAGCTGCTCAAAGCCAACGGGCAGGAAAACGTAAAGGTCTTCCTGGGTGGTATCGTTCCTGATGAAGACGTGCCGCTCCTCTTGAACATGGGTGTGATTGGCATCTACGGACCCGGCACTCTGAGCGATACCTATGTAAAAGATATCCGTAAAGCCGTGCTGGTTTCCAATGCCTGATACATTATCAAATGAATGAGATGGATCTGGCTAAGGAGATTCTGGCAGGTGACCGGCTGGCTTTGGCGCGCACACTCTCACTGGTAGAGAACGGCACAGACGCTGGGAAATCAACCCTCAGCCTGCTTTTCCCCCATACCGGGAATGCTCATTTGGTGGGAGTGACGGGTGCCTCTGGCACCGGGAAATCCTCCCTGGTGAACCAACTGGCACGATACTATCGTAACCCCGCCTCCGGAGAGCCAACCCGGCGCGTGGCAATTGTGGCAGTGGATCCTACCAGTCCATTCACCGGGGGTGCTATCCTGGGCGACCGCATCCGCATGCGCGACCTGTCAGGTGACCCTGGCGTTTTCATCCGCTCAATGGCTACCCGCGGCTCGCTGGGTGGGATTGCCTCTGCCACCTCTGCCGTAGTCCAGGTATTGGATGCTGCTGGTTATGACCTGATCCTGATTGAGACGGTCGGAGCGGGTCAATCTGAGGTGGATATTGCCCGCCTGGCTCATACGACCATCGTTGTGGAAGCGCCTGGTCTCGGGGATGATATCCAGGCGATTAAAGCCGGGATTTTGGAAATCGCCGATGTGCTCGTGGTCAACAAGGCTGACCTCCCGGGTGTGGAAAACACCGAACGCGCCTTGCGTGGTTCCTTGAATCTTGCTCACCCCATGCCACACCGCTTTTTGCATCACGGGAAGTTGGAGATGGTTCCGGAGAAGTCCGCTCCATCTGAGTCAAACGAGCCAATATGGGTGCCGCCCATCCTGCGTACGGTGGCACTGGATGGCACAGGCATCCCCAAGCTGGTAGAGGCAATCTCTGATCACCGTCTCCATCTTGAAACCACCGGGGGTTGGGAGCAGCGCGAGCGCTGGCGCATGCAAACCGAGCTCGATCTGTTACTTCAAACTACCCTGGTAGATGGTTTTCACCGCAGATTGCCAGCCGGTGCATACGAGAATATATTGAAAGATATGCTCGAGAGGCGCTTATCACCTTTCCAGGCAGTCGAAAAGCTGGTCAATGCTAGTAAGTTGCAGCTAAAGGAGACGGGATGATCTACGGCGAACGCATACGCTTTAGAGGCGTGGAACGGGCAGATGTGCCTTTGTTCGTGACCTGGTTGAATGATCCGGATGTCATCCAGGGGCTCTTGATTCATAACCCGCTCTCACTGGCGGATGAAGAAAATTGGTTCGAGCGCATGATCACCCGCCCACCCGATGAGCATGTATTCGCCATTGAAGCAAGGATACCTGCTGAGCAGGGCAATCAGGAGTCCTGGAAACTGATTGGCACGTATGCCTTTGATGGGATTGACTGGCGCACTCACTCTTCGGAGTTCGGTATCATGATTGGGGATAAATCCTGCTGGAATAAGGGTTATGGTACCGAAGCGGTGCGCCTGATTTGCCAGCACGGATTTAAAACCCTCAACCTGAATCGGATTTATCTGCACGTATTCGAGACGAACCCCCGCGCCGTCCGGGCATATGAGAAGGCTGGTTTTACCCTTGAAGGGCGCGAACGCCAGGCAGAGTACAAGGATGGCAGGTTTATTGACGTGTTGAGGATGAGCCAGTTGAGGGACGAGTTCTGACATGGGATGTCGCTCGTCATATAATCTCGATGATTACTGCAACAAACTTATGGAGCTGATATGATCTTCGGAGAACGGATTCGCTTCAGGGGTATCGAAAAAGAGGATCTGGCCACCTTTATCAAATGGGTCAATGACCCCGAGGTGCTGCGGGGAACAGGGATTTACTTGCCCCTCGCCATGGCGGATGAGCAAGATTGGTTCGAGACAATGCGCAAGAAACCAATGGATGAGCACAGCCTTGCTATCGAGGTGAGCCTGCCAGGGGAGCAAACCAGGGAGATTGTTGCAGATGAGGGTGAGGGTAGCTGGAAGCTGATTGGCAGCTGTAGTTTTTTCAATCTTAACCACCGCAATCGCAGCAGCGAATTCGGCATTATGATCGGTGAGAAGAGTTTTTGGAACCAGGGTTACGGCACCGAAGCAGTGCGCCTGTTGTGCCGGCACGGCTTCAACACGCTTAACCTGAACCGCATTTATCTCAGAGTGTTCGAGACCAATCCTGGTGCCGTCAGGGCTTATGAGAAAGCTGGTTTCACCCATGAAGGCCGTCAGCGCCAGGCAGAATTTAGAGAAGGCAAGTATGTCGACGTGTTCGTGATGAGCATTTTAAAAGACGAATTCAAAATTATTTAATCATGGCAACCAGCTATGCCTGAATTACCCGAAGTCGAAACTATCGCCCGTTTTTTACGCTTGGGCGGGCGCGAGCAGCCTGCCCTGCTTACCAGGCGCATTCTGGGAGCCAATCTGCTTTGGGAGCGTACCCTGGTGGAGCCTCTCCCCTCAGAATTTTCCTCGCGCCTCGCCGGGCAGGTGATCATGGATATCGGCAGGCGTGGGAAGTTCCTGTATTTTCAGCTCACCCGCGATTGGCTGCTTTACCATCTGCGCATGAGCGGTGACCTGTGGGTAAGACCCTCCGGTGCCCCCATCGCCACGCATGACCGCCTGGTCCTCGAGCTGGATGGAAATCTGCAGCTGGCTTTCAATGATGCCCGCAAGTTCGGCCGTGTCTGGCTGGTGGACGAGGTTGACCGTGTGGTGGGCGACCTGGGACCTGAGCCATTGGATGAGAGTCTCTCGGTCGCTGACCTGTTCGCCAGGCTACATATCACCCGCCGCCAGCTCAAGCCCTTACTGCTCGATCAGACCTTCATCGCCGGGCTGGGGAATATCTACGTCGATGAAGCCTTGAACCTGGCAAAGCTGAACCCGCTAACCCCGGCCAACCTTCTCACCGAACAGCAAGCCAGCCGCTTATTGGAGAGCATTCGCACCGTTTTGCGTAATGGGATTATGCGTAACGGCGCCAGCATCGACTGGGTTTATCGGGGCGGCGATTTCCAGAATTATTTCCGCGTATACCAGCGTACCGGGCAACCCTGCCCCGAATGTGGCACACCGATTGCACGCATCACAGTTGGGCAGCGCGGAACCCACTTTTGTCCCCACTGCCAGCCTGTTTTCGACCAAAATGGAGGTTAACCATGAATGCATCGATTTTATATACTCTAGCAGCTGTGTTCTTCTTTATCCTGGGAGCGGCGGTAGTCGCATTCTTCTGGGCGCTGCTGGCTATTCGCAACAAGACCTCGCACAAGGGCATTACTGTTGGGAAAGATGATTCCAATCTGACTGAAATTGCGCGCCTGATGCGTGACAACCAGACCCAAGACCTGGTGGTGCAGATCGATGGTAATACCTTCAAATCGTCACTTGAGCTATCTCCGCCTCAACACCGCCGCTTGAGTTTTTCTTCCAATGTACTCGCCAAATGGCTGGAGCAACCTGCTGCCACCGGTTCAAATGCACCTATGGAGCTGCCAGCCCCTCCTGAATCCGTAGAAAAGCCAGCCACACCCCCTCTCGTAACACCTCCACCGGCGAGTGATTGGATCCCCGCGGATTCGGACCCCATCGAACCCCAAAACCTCGTGGTACCTCCATTTACGACTGAATCCACGTCTGAAGTGAAACCGGTTAGTACACGCTTGCCTGATGTGGTGGGAGGCATCCTTAAGCCTGCCGCCGCCCCGGCTCCTGCTTTCAAGAGTATTGCCATGCAGATCGATGATATCCTGCAGCAGAGGATCACTGGGACTCCGTTTGAGAAGCGGGGCATCACGGTGAACGATGGACCCGACCATGGGGTGCTGGTCACCATGGATGGGCAGAAGTTCCAAGGCGTCAAGGACGTTCCCGATGAAGACGTGCGTAACCTCATCCGCTCAGCAGTGATGGAATGGGAGAAGCAATCGAAATCTTCTAAGTAGAGACGCCCCGCCAGGGCGTCTCGGTGATACCTGACCATCACAGCACCGTTTTTCCGTAGGGGCGAGTCTCTCTCGCATCAGCTATTTTCCTCTTTATCCTGTGAAATAACTTGCCCCCATCTCTTCACTCGCCCGCGACTCGCCCGGTCTTTCTTCAGATTGCCCTTCCCCACCAGCAAAAATATCAGCTGTGCATGACATATTATGCCTTTGTAGAGACGCTACACCGTAGCGTCTCCGTGATTTCATGCATGTCATGCTCAAACGCTTTTATTGCCTCCATCAACGATGGCGGCTACTTGCTCTTCCTTCCCCTCGTGCCTTTGTAGAGTGCTGCCAGGCAGTGCTCTAATCGTTTCTTGCAGCCGCTATCAGCCTCCACCCGCTGGTTTTCGGGTGCCTCCACCCGCTGGTTTTCGGGTGCCTCCACCCGCTGGTTTTCGGGTGCCTCCACCCGCTGGTTTTCGGGTGCCCGCCCCCGTTGCACCCTTAGCCCCCCACTGCTCTTGGAGGGGCTGAAGGGGGTTGATCCTGGTCTTTTTTTGTCATTGATGTCGTGGCACTACACTTGGATTGGATTGCATTGTAATCATACTTTGCTTATATCACATCGAAGGTTTTCACCGAACTATCATCTTATACTCAGAAATAATCCATGAACTATTAAGATAATTATAGTAATATTCATGAAATAAATAAATTTTGTCCATTAACTGGTCCAACGGCAATATAAATAGGTTTCGTTGTGGAGGTCTTGTAATGAGAAATCCCCATTTGAAGATATTTTTGTTTGCTCTACCCGTTATGGCAGCCTTCTTATTCCTTACACTGCCAGCACTTTCCCTGAAAAACCCTGCTCAAACCAATTCCTCTGCCAGCGCCCAACAAGCCTGCACCTCCTTCACCGATCCATCGATCATCCCCGCCCCGACCTTGATCAATTTCGATGACCTGCCCGACGCAGCGGTGATCGGCGATCACTACCGGTCGACCTTCGGGGTTGCATTCGAAGATGGGCAGCAGACCCGGGCGATAATCTACGGTCAAGAGCCAGACAAAGCCCATTCGAGACCAAATGTCGCCATTAACGATGCCGTCCCGCCCGGCAACAGCGAGGGCATTCCCATGCGCATCAACTTTGACGAACCGAAGACGCACGTCGGTTTCTACGTCGGCAATGGAGAGACTGCCCAGATCAGCGCCTTAATGACGGCTTATGATGCCACTGGGGCGATTATCTGCGAGGTGCGTCTGCCGGTGGTCCCGGAGCCTCATACAGCTTTCATGGGTTTGTACGACCCCGATGGACGGATCGTCTCTATCACCCTGGATTACGGCAAGACCCTGCTCTCCGAGTCCATCGATGACCTGTATTTTGCACCCCGTCGGGGAATCCCGCCCACCCGCACGCCCATGCCCACCTGGACGCCCGTGCCCACCAGCACGCCTCTCCCTGGTCCAAGCCCCACCCCCACCTCGGTGGTACCGATGTATGCCTATAGACCTGCATTGATCCCCATTGCCCCCATCTATTTCAGCGAAGACTTGTCCATCCACGGCATCGAGATCACCCAGGGTATCCAATGTTTCGACCCCTCCAGAGGCCTGGCGGCTTGTGCGAATAACTCCATGCCGCTGGTGAACCAGAAAGACACCACTGCCCGCATTTATCTTAGGTATTCCAGCCTGCATGGTGGAAGCCAGAGTGATGTGCCGGTGCGCCTGTTCATTCGCGCTGCAGGAGTATGGTATCAGGCCGATGCCAGCGGGAAAGCCACCGGAAGCATCGACCAGACCAATCCTGATAGCGCCAATATCTACTTCAATGTCAATTTTGGCAGTGATGTCACGGTTGATTTTTACGCCATCGTCGATCCAAACAATGTGATCTCCGAGACGGATGAAACCAACAATCGCTACCCCGCTGTTGGCTACATCACGCTCAACTTCCGCACACGCGATAATTTGAAGATTGTCGGTCAGCGCCTTTATTATCACCCTTCGGGTTACAGCGGTGACCAATACGCGGGTGGCTGGGCTGTGAACGGTGGTGCCGCCGATTGGTTCGAACAGATCCTGCCCATGAGCAACACTGGGATTGATTATGTGGTAAAGAGTGGCTATCTCAATTGGACCACCTCACTCGGCAGTGGGGACGGCCAACATAGCCTGATCGCCACGCTTAACGCCCAATGGATTCTTGAAAATGCCTTCTCATTTTGGTTTTCGGGAGCTTTTACCGGTGCGGATCACGTCTACGGTTGGGCTCCAAATCAAGGTTATTCCGGCGGTCATGCCGACATGCCTGTCTACCCCCACGCCGGTGGGTTTGGTGTGGTGGGCATAGGTTCCGACCGCCCTGGGACCAGCACGGATGATCCAGGCGGCGGTGCCCTGATCTTCGGTCATGAATTGGTTCACGATTACAACGTGTACCACACCGATACTCCCGACGCTTGTGGCTCGAATGATAGTAACTCCGATTTTCCTTACGGCAATTCAAGCATCCAGGAAGTCGGTTTCAATCCGTTTACCGGTAAGATTTATAGTCCTGTCAATACCCACGACCTGATGAGCTATTGCCCATCGGGGGGTAGCAAGCTGGGCTGGATCGCTCCTTTCACCTGGAACAAGCTGTTCAACGACTTTGCGCTAAGCCGTTTTTCCACCCAGACAGATGTCAATAACCAGCCATACATCATGCACCCTACCGCGGCTGGCGAATCGTTGGTGATCAACACCACGGTCTACAACCCCGACCTGAATCCCCCGCTCCCCGGCACGCTCGGTGAGCTTTATCGTACGGAGAGCGGTGTGGCCTATACCCTCCCACCCGGAGATTACTCTGTCGAGTTGCGCAATGTGGACGGGGCTGTACTGGCAAGCTATCCCTTCGTGGTTGATTTCCACAGCGAATACAGCCCCAATCCGGGACCTCAGTCTGGCTCTACCATCGGACCGAAGGATCCCCCACCCTTCCCCTCGGACCCAACATCCAAAGTCGATGTGTCTTTTATTGTTCCCTGGGATCCTGGTACGCATTCGGTTGCCCTGGTATACCAGGGAAATTTGCTCGACCAGCGTGTGGTGAGCAACAACCCGCCCCAGGTGCTGATCACCAGCCCTACCGCTGCCGAGACCTGGAACCAGGGTGAAACCCACACGATTTCATGGCAGGGGCTTGACCTGGACGGTGATCCGCTGCTCTACAACCTCTTCTACAGCAATAACGGGGGTAAAGATTGGTCCTTGTTACAAGGAGACTTGACCACGCCGTCCTACTCGGTGAATGTCAACAGCATGGCAGGTGGAAGTGACGTACGCTTCCGCGTGGTTGCCAGTGATGGTATTAATACTGCAATCGATGAGACTGACCAGGCAATTACCATCCCCAACCAGCCGCCTGTGCCCACCATCCTGACCCCATCCAATGGTTTTACTACGGTTCCAGGGGGCTTGGTGGTGCTGCACGGCTCCGCCATGGATATGGAGGATGGCAGTCTGCCGGATAGCGGTTTGGTCTGGAGCAGCGACCGCCAGGGTGAATTGGGCCTTGGTTCTTCGCTGGCGCTCAATACCCTGAAACCCGGGACGCACATCATCACCTTGACTGCCACCGATAGTTATGGGATTTCGCGGCAGGCCCATGTGCAGATCAAAATCGTCTACCCGGCATATGTCCCACGGGTGGGGCGGAATTAATCTGAGCAACTTAGCATCCCCTTGTGCCTTTGGAGAGACGCCCCGCTGGGGGGCGTCTCTGTGTTACCAGCATATCATGCCCAAATGTTTTTGTGTAGCCGCCATCAGCCTCCACCCGCTGGTTTTCGGGTGCCTGCCCCCGTTGCACCCTTAGCCCCACTGCTCTTGAAGGGGCTGAAGGGGGTTGATGGTTTGGTTATCCTTTCCCGGTTCCAATAAATAGAGACCATAACATAATGTGGCTTTGTACAGACGCCACACCGTGGCGGTCTCGGTGACGCTTGACCATCACAGCACCGTTTTTCCGTAGGGGCGAGTCTCTCTCGCATCAGCTATTTTCCTCTTTATCCTGTGAAATAACTTGCCCCCATCTCTTCACTCGCCCGCGACTCGCCCGGTCTTTCTTCAGATTGCCCTTCCCCACCAGCAAAAATATCGGCCTTGCATCGCATATTATGCCTTTGTACAGACGCCACCCCTTGGCGTCTCGGCGCTGACTGGCTCGCCAGGGAAAATGGATTCGGTGATATTTGACACGTCATGTGATTTTTGCTATGCTCTATCTATAATATTTTGATAA
Organism: uncultured Chloroflexia bacterium; assembly: GCA_963809805.1. Taxonomy (GTDB): domain Bacteria; phylum Chloroflexota; class Anaerolineae; order Anaerolineales; family UBA4823; genus FEB-25. Next base: position 150,491 of record CAWELB010000001.1, read on the forward strand.
AAAGAAATTCAAACAGAATCTTGCGTTCACATACCCAAACTTGGTGCGCGCGAGGTAACCTTTCGTCAGGGCCTCCTCTGGGCAACAGGGTCAGATGAAACGCCAATCATTAACTCTCAAAATCATGAAAAAACACCCCGCTATCCGCGTGACCTTGACGATTATGCTGCTGACATTCCTATGTCTGTCCGCCTCCGTCTCATCCGCCATGATTCCCATCCAAACGGTCGCCGGTTCCACCGAACTTATCTCAGTCGCCAGTGATGGATCTCAGGGGAATGAGTTCTCCTGGTGGTCCTCAGTCTCAGCCGACGGGCGTTACGTGGCATTTCATTCCGCTGCCTCTTATCTGGTGGATGGGGATACGAATGGCTTTCTGGATGTCTTCCTGCGAGATCGTCTGACGGGTGAAACAACCAGGGTCTCGGTGGCCAGCGATGGGGAGCAAGGCTATTTTGAATCTAAGTTCCCCAAAATCTCAGCGGATGGGCGCTATATTGTCTTTGCCTCCCTATCTCCAAATCTGGTGGATGACGATACCAACGCGTTGGAGGATATCTTCCTGCATGAATTGTCGACCGGTGAGACCACCCGCGTATCGGTTGCCTCTGATGGTACGCAGGCGAATGACCGATCATACTATCCTTCAATTTCCGCGGATGGGCGCTATATTGCGTATCAATCGGATGCCTCCAACCTGGTGGTCGCCGATACGAATGGCGTTGAGGATATTTTTGTGCATGACACTTTGACCGGGGAAACCACCCGGGTTTCACGAGCAAGTGATGGTACGGAGGCAAATCAATGGTCTGATCAGGCCTCCATTTCTCCGGATGGTCTTTATGTGGCATTCCGGTCCTATGCTTCCAACCTGGTGCCAGAGGATTTAAATAATTTTTGTGATACCGATCAGGATGGTTCCTTCGACGACAACTGCCAGGATATCTTCCTACACCAGCGCCTGACCGGGCAGACGGCCATCGTCTCTGTCACCTCAGATGGCTCCCAGGGCAATAACTGGTCCGGTTGGCCTTCCGTCTCTATGGGCGGGCGCTATGTGGTCTTCCAATCCTGGGCTGAAGACCTGGTGGAGCATGATACCAATGGCGGGTCGGATATTTTCCTGCACGACACGCTGACGGGGGAGACGCTAAGGGTCTCGGTCGCTGGTAGTGGGATACAGGCAGATTGCTATTCTACTTTTCCTTCCATCTCTGCTAACGGGCGCTATGTGGCGTTTGATTCGTGCGCTTCAAATCTGGTCGATGGGGATAGCAATGGCAGGTTTGATATCTTTGTGCGAGACCGCTTCACGTACCGGACAACCCGCGTGTCGGTTACTAGCGACGGCACCCAGGCAGATGGCGATTCAGGCAGAGCGTATATTTCTCAGGACGCACGTTATGTAGCCTTCGACTCTTATGCTACCAACCTGGTCATCGGCGATTCCAATGGCTATCTGGACGTCTTCATCCACGACCGGGGCGAGTTATCCAGTGTGTTTTTGCCATTTGTCCAGCATTGAAGTATGATTGGCTTTGTCTTGCTGGTTTTGTAGCCGCCATCGCTGATGGCGGCCTTCTATTGGTTATCCTTACCCACCCCAAATAAATAGAGACCATAACATAATATGCCTTTGTAGAGACGCCCCGCTGGAGCGTCTCGGTGCTGCCAGGCCATCAGTGCTCTAATCGTGGTTTTTGTAGCCGCCATCGCTGATGGTTTGGTTATCCTTCCCCATCTCCAATAAATAAAGACCATAACATAATGCGCCTTTGTAGAGATGCCCCGGCGGGACGTCTCCGTGCAGCCCTGACCATAAAGCAAGTCGGTTGGGTTCAGGGCGATCCACTTCCGCTCGAACCCTACACCTGTTTATCTTCCTTCACCACTATTCATTTTCCATCATAGGTGCTGGCGAAACGACCTGACCCTGTTATTTACCTGACGCTATCCTTAAAGAATTCATAAACCCCTTGTAGATTAGAACTATTGTGCTATAATCAAGGGGTAATTACTCACCACAACTATATATAACGGTCCAAAATTGACCAAACAATAAATATATTGTAGGGGCGCAGGGGAAAATTTCAATAATCTATATCCTCAAATCCCTCCCCTGCGCCCCTACGGGTCAGGAAACCTGGATTAGTGAGTAGTTACATCAAGGGTGGATTCCTTTAATATGTTTTATAAAATAAATCCACCCTTGTACCGATCAATACTGTTCTGATCGGTATCGATGATTTCATATATTACTTTCAATGAGATCATCTTTATACCGGTTGTTTGGTGCTCTCCCATACCGGTGCGGTTGGTTTTCATAGGTACAGAAAATATCCTGTCATGACCATCCTTCATCTCTCCATCCATTTCCCAGAATTCTCCCCCATCACCCTGGATTTGTTCCTCTTTTATTTTTTTTATTATTAATTCCTTTTTCACCTTCCACAACCCTCACACCCATTGGCCCTTTACAAACTTGCCTTCTTGGTCTTCCTGATTGCCTGAGAGACATATTATCTAATTACCTAATCACCTGAGTGCCTATGTGCCTACCCTCCTGAATGCCCAATTACCTAACCTGTCCGGTTTGCACTTTTACCGGAGTGCCTAATTACTAAGTGCCTAATTCCGATTTCAGTGATAGTATAATAAAACTTGCAGTTTAAGGAATATATTCAACAAAGGTTGTCTTACTAATAATCGAGGTCCAATGGTCTTGCGAAATAGCTTGTTGTGGTTATTGTTGTTGGTCCTACTTTCTTCTGGTTCCGTCTCAGCCGCTGCTCCTGTAAAAGAGCCGGACTGGGATTTAATTGCTCCCGGGATCGAATATCAAACATACCAGCTGCCTGACCCCAATAACGTCTTCGTGGTCCGCATGGATCGAACCAACCCCGCCGTGACGCTTGAAAGCACGATCGCTCAGGGGACATTATCCGAAGGCAGGGAGACGGTCAGCGGCATGTATGCTCGCTATGACCAGGCGCTCAATTACTGGGGAGGCAGCACCATCACACCCACCTGGGGGATGCGCAGCCAGGCAGTCGTAGCCATCAACGGCTCATATTTTGATTGGGGTGGTGGCTTACTCCAGGGTGGATTGGTGCAATCCGGATGGTATGCTAGCCGCTACGATGATTATGGAGGCTGGACTGGTTTTGCCTGGAAGCTGGACCGCACTGCCTTCATCGGCGAGTGCGTGATCCATCAGCCAGATAAGCAATTGGTCACCTACCCTGCAACCGTCAAAACCCAGCCGATCAGCGGTGTCAACCGCCCTCGCGATGCAGATGAGCTCATAATATTCACTCCACAATATAACAGCCGCACTGGCACGAGTAATTCAGGGGTAGAGGTAGTGGTCGAGATGGAACGCCCCACCATGATACTACCCGCACCTGCCTACGCTAAAGGATTTGTGCGCCAGATACATATTGGTGAAGGGAATAGCCTGATCCCTTTCAACTCCATCGTGCTCTCCGCCAATGGAACCGCCGCCCAGATGCTGTCAGAGAATGTTCAGGTTGGCAGTGAGATACGTGTTTCGCAAGAAATCACTTCATACCTGGATGATTGCACCACGCCCTATGCGCTCAGCTGGACTAAGACCTACGCCAGCATCCAGGGAGCATTTTTCTTCCTGAAAGCTGGACAAATCAGGGATTTTGAAGACCCTGGCGCCACCGAGCGCAACCCGCGCACCGCGATTTTATATAACGATCAATACATCTACTTCCTTGTGGTGGATGGCAGGGATTTATACCATAGTGTCGGCATGACCATTCACGAGCTGGCATTATTTGCTCGGGATACCCTGGGTGCCTCTTGGGGTGTGGCACAGGATGGCGGCGGGTCCTCGACAATGGTGATCAACGGTCTGGTGGTCAACAACACCTATTGCAACATCTACGGCTGCCAGTGGAAATACCAGACTTTCCTCCCATTAGTTGAGCGTAACAGCCAACATGGGCAGACGGTTGTACCGACCGTGAAGGATGTGATCAGCTCACCCGCCGGTATCGAGCGGGCAGTTCGAAATGGGATGCTGATGGTGATTGCCCAACCCGGTGCCTACTCGACTGCTTTTATGCCTGGTGATGCTGTAACCACAACCTATGCTGTTGAAATGCGTTTAGGACCCGGCACCAATTACGCCAGTTTTTCCACCGTTCCAATGGGCACCCATGGTACTATCATAGAGCAAATGAACAATCTGGACGGCGTGCTGGCAAAGTCTGCCTATTGGTGGTACGTAAACTTCGGGAGTATTTCCGGTTGGGTTCCGGAAGGGGCATTGGCAAACCGGTAGGGGCGACCCGATCTATGGAAAATATTGTCACACATTGCAATACTACCTGGTTAAATCAGATCATAGGCGACACTGATGGGTCGCCCCTTATATCATTATGTCTGACGGAATATAAAGGAACCCAACTTACGAATAACTAATATTTCCTTTAATCGCATTTTAGGACTTGACAGATGTCAAGTCCTGAAATACGTTTACAGGAAAAGTTAGTTATTAGTAGCTCAATATGACCCATCAGGAATCTCCAAACATGGAACATCTGGTCGAATGCCAGAATACACTTCCTGAGGGACAGCTAGATTGAGCGATAGATGAGGTCTATCGTTATTATAAAGATGAACCACCTCCTTAACTGCAAAATTGACCTGAGCGATGTTCATGAAACGGGTATCCAGGCAATATTCGGACTTCAAAATGCCGATGAGACGTTCTGCGAAAATGTTGTCATAACAATTTCCAACAGCGCCCATACTAGGTTGAATATTGCGCGTGAGCAAGGTATTCATGTAAGCATGGTTGGTGTATTGAACTCCATGATCGGAGTGGTGGATCAAATCTTGATGTGTATGGGGCAAATGCGACAAAGCCATATTGAGGCTGGTCAGTGCACCGTCTGCTGCCAAGGAAGTAGTAACATGCCAACCCAGGATATAGCGTGCATAGAGATCCATCAGCACAAACAAGTAAGCGAAGCGACCGATCTCCAATTCCAGGTATGTGATATCACATACCCAGACTTGGTTGGGGTGGGAGATGGTCAAACCCGGCAGCCGATTTGGAGCTCGCCACAAGCCAGGAATGGTCGTCCGACGGTAGGCTTTACGGCGTTTAACCAATAAATCTTCACTGCGCAGCAGCTCAAACAGGCGATCGCGTCCGATTTGCAGCTGGTCACCTTCCAGGAGAGGTTGAATTTTGAACAACAACTTCCGAGTTCCCATACGTGGATGCTTGCGTCTCACCTGGCGGACCATTTCCAGCACAACTTCACCTTCGGAATGGCGTTCGACTTCCCGCCACAGCATCTGGTAATGGGCTTGACGACTGATACCAAATTGGGCACAAATTTGGGCCATGCTCACGTGGCACTTCCCTTGCTGGGCTTTCCAGAAGCATTGCTGGATGATGGAAGTACGTTTTTTTTCACTAATTCAGCTTCATTTTCTTGCAGTACTTCAAGAATGCTCTCCAGCTTCAGCTTTTCCAACATCACCTTCCCCAATGCTTGTTCCAATTCTTTTACTTGTTGTTCCAACTCTTTCACCCGATTGGCTTCTTCCGCAGTCTGTATCCGCACCAACTCTTGCCTAAATCCTTCCTTGGCATATTTCTTTATCCAATACTTGATTGTTACTCCACCGGTGATACCGTATTTCTTGGCTAAAAGGCTTATGTTGTTACCAGCTTCGTATTCGGCAACAACCTGCCGTTTGAATGCTTCACTATATCTTTTTGTCGTCATCCTGATCACTTCCTGTTTAGATATTTATTGTATACCTGTAAATATATATCAGGACGACACAAGATTGACTAATCACTAATCACTAATTACTAATTGACTAATCACTAATTGCCTAATCACTAATTACCTAACCTGTCCGGTATGTTTTCTACCGAATTACCGGACGCTAACCGCACCCGATATTTGGGCAATTATGCTTCAGCAACCCGGGGGTCTTCTTTGGGATAAGTGCCGAAAACCATATCCCATAACGGTGAGCTGACGCCAAAGCGTTGGTTGGGTGTCTTATAATGGTGTTGCATATGGTAACGTTTGAGGAATTTTAAAATACCATGCCTCATCGGAAAGTGATGGGTGGCATAATGCGTCAGGTCATACATAAGGTATCCAATGACCAGACCGGAATATATAGGCCAGATCCACTGGGGGATTCCCAGCAGGATGCCCAGGATCAGGCTTAACAAGCCATAATAGACTAATGACAACGGGATGCTGACCACTGGCGGCATCACCAAACGGGTCTTGCATTGAGGCTGAGCATGATGGATGCCGTGGAACAGGAAGACAATCCTTTCCTGGCGGGAGGAACGTGGTTTGTAATGGAACACAAAACGATGCAGGGTATATTCTGTCAAGCTCCATAGCAGTATGCCGAGCAGGAAACCGATCACTAAATAGTTTGAAGTAGAAGATGTAGAAGAAGGAGCAGAAGCAGAGGCGGCGGCTAACCGGTTGATTACAGCCCGGGTCATAAAGTAGATCGCCACAGGCAACCAGATGATGACGACCACCGCCGGATGGATATGGGTAAAAAACTCCAGAAATTTAGATTTAAATAAACGAATGGGTACTTCACTATGGGTAATTGGTAGGTGAGCCGCCATTTTAGATAATTCCTTAATCGTATAATTGACTCAATCTGAGGATTGCACACTCACGACGATATTAGCAAATTTCCTGTGATTTCCCAACTTTGCCTGTAGGAAATCATCCTTCCGGTTTACGATCATACCGGACGATACACCACTCAAAATCATTGCGCCACTGGAGATTGTGGTTCTCATTACCAATGATTCTATCCACATTGTGTTGGCTATCTGCGATGTCTCCTTCGCTTCTGTGACTTGCTGAGCTGGGACTGATTACCTTGCACACCCACCTGCTCCTGCTCAGTTTCATTCTCGAGCTCATTTCCATCTGCCGGCTGCTCCTCAGCCTCTCCGCCATCGTCGCTGTCTTGCACCACACCTGCCTCCACCTGTAGCTCTTCCGTCGAGGCTTCGCGGTGCATCTCACTCTGCACGCTGCTCATATCGCGTGGTCGGTAGATGAACATGCGCGAGATCACACCCGAGCGCATATCCTTGAATAAAGTCTGGAAATATTCGAAGGCTTTGCTCTTGTACTGCACCAGCGGGTCACGTTGCCCGTAAGCTTCCAGCCCGATGGAGACACGCAGGGCTTCCATCTGGGTCAGGTAGTCCACCCACAGCTCGGTGATCACACCCAGCAGCAGCTGGCGATAAAGCTCGGTCAGCGAACGCCGGCCCAGTTCATCCAGGATCTTGACGATTTGCTCGCGTTCCAGGCTTTGCAGGGGTTGGGTCTGCAGGCTGGCGCAGGTCTCTTCGCCCAGCAGCGAGCACAGGGTGTCGCGCAACGCTGGCTCGAGCTCCGGTAGACGCGCATTTGCGAGGCGGGAGAACTCACTCGCCCCCCAGGCACGCCGAATGGTCTCCTGGGCTGACTGCAAATGCTTCAGTACTTCCTCGGTGATATCTTCCGGGGTGCGGTTTTCAAGCAGCCGGGCAGCCAGGTAAATGTAGGACAGGCGGGTGGTGCGTTGTTGCACCCGCCTGTGGGTCTTCTTATCAAACGAGGCTTTGCTGCCCTGTGGCATCATCAGCAGCAAGCCCAGCATGTGATTGGTAGTTACCGGACCGGTGATCTTCGAAAGCGTCGCTTCCAGGTCATGCGCCAGCTGCCCTGAAGCAGGCCCGGCGCCATCACCCATCAGGCGCTCACGGCGCTTGCGCAAAACCAGCTGGGTGGCCTGATAGACCTGGTCTGCCATGGTATCCCAATCGGCGGTATTCAGTTGGGAGGCTTCCAATTCGATGGAGTCTTCCAGGCGGCGTTCGATGGCACCCACCAGGCGTAATACCGATTGCCCGGCGACGGCATTCTCGACCTGTATCCGCAGGGTGCCCTTCAGTTGGTTGGGGTCATCCCGCAGCAAGCGCTGTTCCTCGGGCGAAAGGTGGACGGAGACGTGCACCATCCCCACCAGCTCATCTTGCAGCTCGCGTGGGCTGCGAGGAGCAGTATCATCTCCCTCGCCCAGGCTGAGTCCTTCGAAGAATGTGTCGAGGGCTTCCAGACGTTCCTTCACCTGGCTTTCCAGACGGTCGTGGCTGGATTCCAGCAAGCCGTCGATGGTGTGCAGCAGGTGCTCTTCCTCGGCTTTGAGGGCTTCACCCGCCAGGCCCAGCAGGGCATCCCGCAGGTCTTCAATGGAAGCATAGCCCTTCTGTTGGCTGGCAAGGTGATCAACGAGCAGCTTGAGTGAGTAGGATGGGAACAGAACGCCGCTCAGGTCGAGTGGAGGCTGGATCTGGTCCAGCCAGGCGAGAAGTTTCCACGGACCCTCATCATCCGCCAGCGATTCCGGCACCCGCCGGTTGACTTCGGTTCTCAGCAGCTCGGTCACATCTTCCGAGAGGTCCGCCTTGGTAAATATGAGGTCGCGCTGGGTATAGATGCGCTGGCGTTGTGCGTTGAGCACATCGTCATACTCCAGCAGGTGTTTGCGGACGTCAAAATTGGCGCCTTCCACCCGCGTCTGTGATTGTTCGACCAGGCGGCTGACCAATCCCACTTCCATGGGCACAGCATCGTCGATCTTCATGCGCTGCATCACCGACTCGACCTGCCCGCCTCCGAAACGGCGCATTAGCTCGTCTTCCAGGGAAAGGTAAAAGCGCGACGAGCCCGGGTCACCCTGGCGGGCGGCACGCCCGCGCAGCTGGTTATCAATCCGGCGGGCTTCGTGACGCTCGGAGCCGATCACATGCAAGCCGCCCAGCTCCTTCACCCGCTCCATATCTTGCATGTACTGCAGGAACCTGGCGATATCGGCTTCGTAGATGCCGACCTGCTCAGGGGTAAGCGACTCCAGTGCCTGGCGGCGTTCTTCATGCCGCATGTCATAAGGGTCAGCAAACCCTGCCCGGCGCAGCACCCGGTTGACCGAATCGATCACACCTTCGGGTAGCTCACCGCCCAATTTGATATCGACACCACGCCCGGCCATATTGGTAGCGATGGTAACGGCACCAAAAGCGCCTGCCCCGGCGATGATCTGGGATTCCTCGGTATGCTTGCGGGCATTCAGCACCTGGTGGGGAATACCGGCTTCCAGGTCAGCTTTCAAACGCCCGGCATCCGTCTCAGGTAGGTCAAGGATCACCAATAGGCGGGCGATGTTTTCGGGGTCCTCGGGGTTGAACGAGATGCCCAGGTCACGCGCCATCTTGCGCATCTCGGGCACCTGCAATTGGTCAAGTGGAGCATTGAGAGGCACCAGCTCTTCGATCAGGCGCCCATCCTCCTCGCGGTTGTTCTTCTCCAGCCACGCCTTGCGCAGCAAGCCAATTTGAGCCAGCTTGCGTAACGGCTCAGCTCGCATGCGTGATGAGAGATGGTCGGAAAGCTCAACCGAGGTGGTACCCACCAGCATCGGGCGCCCCATGGCATGATAGCGCAGGATCTCAGTGGCAATGGCGCGGAACTTGACCTCTTCGGTGCGGTAAATGATATCGGGGAAATCCTTGCGCTGGAAGAATACCGGTTTCTTTGCGAGGTCGTCCCGCAGGGCATAATAGCGGAACTTGTAACTTTGCTCATCCTTGCCTTCGAGCAGGGCTAGGGATGATCCATCCCGCGAGGCCTGGTATTCCAGGTTGGTGGGGATGGCGATCACGTCCAGCTTGTAGATCTTGTCGAACTCTTCGGCTTCGGTGAGGGCGGTACCGGTCATACCAGACAGTTTCTCATACATGCGGAAGTAGTTCTGGATGGTGATGGTGGCGTAGGTGACGTTGTCTGCTTCCACACGCACGCCTTCCTTGGCTTCGACTGCCTGGTGCAGCCCATCCGACCAGCGTCGGCCGGGCATTAAACGCCCGGTGAACTCGTCCACAATGACCACCTTGCCTGCTTGCACCAGGTAATCCTTATTGCGTTTGAACAGGAACTGCGCTCGCAATGCTTGTTCCAGGAAGCCCAGCAGGCGCGCTTGCTCATTGGTTACATCTTCAGGGCGATCGGGGTCACGCAGAGCAACGCCCAGCAGGTCCTCGACGTGGATCTCACCGATCTCGGTCAGGGTGATGTTGCGGTCGCGCTCATTGAGCTCATAATCCTCGGAGCGCAGCTGGCGCACGACCTGTGCCAGGCGCACGTACCACTCGGTATCATCCTGGGCAGGTCCGGAGATAATGAGCGGGGTACGGGCTTCATCGATGAGGATGTTATCTACTTCGTCCACGATGGCGAAATAGTGGCCACGCTGGACGCGCTCATCCATACGCATGGTCATGTTATCGCGCAGGTAGTCGAAGCCGAATTCTGAGTTGATGCCGTAAGTGATGTCAGCCGTATAAGCTTCGGCGCGATCCACCAGGCGCAGCTGGTGCTGGTCTTCGTGCGGTGAAGTCTTTTCCAGATCTACGATGTAGGCTTTCTTGCCGTTTTCGGTGCGAGCCGCCATCTGCAGAACCCCTACGCTCAACCCAAGGGCTTGATAGATGGGTGCCATCCAGCGGGCATCACGGCGTGCCAGGTAATCGTTCACAGTCACCAGGTGGGTGCCGCGCCCGGTTAGGGCATTCAGATATAACGGTAAGGTAGCGACGAGGGTCTTGCCTTCACCGGTGCGCATCTCGGCAATCCTGCCTTTGTGCAGGGCGATCCCGCCGACGAGCTGAACATCATAATGGCGTTGACCATTGGTACGCTTGCTGGCTTCACGCACAGCTGCGAAAGCTTCCGGTAATAGGTCATCCAGCGTTTCACCTTCTGCCAGGCGCCTCTTGAATTCGGCGGTCTTTGCCAAAAGCTCTTCCGCGCTCAGTGCTTCGAACGCTGGTTCCAGACTGTTGATCAGGTCGACGGTCTCGTTCGATTTGCTGAGAGCCTTTTTGTTCGGGTCACCCCCGAGAATGGTGACGAATTTCTTGAGCATAGATACCCTTTCTGCGGGGGGATTATAGCATAGTTAGTTTAATGGAGTTTGAGAGCAGGCAGGGTGACGCAGGCTTCGTAAAACGTATCATCACCCGTTGTTTGAAGGTACAGGCTGAGAAGATGTGCGTTTAAAAGGTAAGCTGCTCAGCGTCTGACTGATCCGGGATATCTGGGATGGATTTGGCATCGAGCAGGCTGCCGTCCCCCCGAATATGCAGAATTGTCACATTTGGATGCACTCCCAACAGGTAACTGGCAATGAGGTGATGGCGGTGGCATTTGGCAGGGTTTTCTTCACTGCACATGATGCAAGTGGTATGCATACTGGTGGTTTCGAGCAGCTGCTGGATGCCCTTGAGGAACCAGAGGCGTTTCACCACTTCCGGATAGTCTACTTCCTTCAGGTAATCACCAGGTTTTGCTGGGATTGCCTGATGCTTATAGCACGATGGGTCTTTTGGCCGACCACCCAGCTCGTCGCCGGCAAATATATACTCGATGTGCTGTCTTTCGACCGACTGCTGCAAGGCCTGTTGGTTGAACTGGGGATTGAAACGGCTGTACGGCGTGCTGCGTACATCCACCAGGACTTCGATCCGGTGATCTATGAGCAGCTGGATGAATTTGTCGATCGGGTGGCGGCTGTGCCCGATGGTGTAGAGATTCACGCGAAGGATTACCCGCTTGCCAATCCAATGGCAGCCTGGAAAGATAAATAAGCCGCCAGCATATCGTCGGCAGTAAAGGTCAGGCGACGACCATCCACACGCTTGGAACCAGGCAGGTCAGAAGCCTGGTCCGCCATCTCGGTGGTGTTGAAGTCGATCGTGACATGTACCGGGGTGGAGAGGACAAATGGTTTGGGAGCTTCGCCAGCTTGCAGTCGTTTAACTGCCAGTGTGGCTGCTTTCTGGATGCGTTCTTCGGCGATCTGGGGCGGCAGGCATTCAGCCGCCATACGGCTGAGAGCGGTCTTCACCACCACCGTTTCGATATTGCCAAGCAGCTCAGTTGCCTGGGCACAGGCGGTCTGGTCACCGGTGAGCATGAGCACGGGGGCGTTGAAATGACCGGCAACGGCACCATTGAGACCATATTCGCCTACCAGGATATCATTCAGCCATAAGTTTGCCACCCGGCGGCTGGACCAGGTGTGGTCGAGGATGGCATTCTGGCTGCCCGCCCGCGCATGATAGCCGACAAAGATAACCCCATCGATGCCCTGGTCAATTCCCTGCACCATTGCCAGGGGGGTGTAATCACCACAGATCAGGTGGGCACTCAGGTCGAGTTCCTCGAGCAGGATGTTGGTACCTCGCTCGTGCCCATCAACGACCAGGATCTCTTTCACCCCGGCATCACATACACCGCGCACGGCGGCGTTGACGTCGCCGGTCATCAGGCGCCGGAAGCGTGGGTATTCTGCGTGGTTCGGATCGACCTGGTTCCAGTTGGTCACTCCGGTGATGCCTTCCATATCAGCTGCGATGAGTATTTTCATGTGATTGGCTCCTTTATCATTAGTATATACCACTCCAAACAGAATGGCAGTCAGAAAACAGTGGGAATGAAATCGGGAATAGTTCCCATGCTATAATCACAATCATTCCAATCCTTTTTGGAGGAGGACACGATGGCTGGCAGTGGATTATTTCCATTTACTGAAGAGCATGAGAGTATCCGCCAGGCGGCGCGCAACTTTGCTCAGAAGGAACTTGCTCCTGTAGCGGCAGAGTATGATGAGTCGGGTGAATTCCCATCCAAGACGATCAAAAAGATGGGGGAGATGGGCTTTATGGGAATCGAGGTACCCGAGGATTATGGCGGTGCCGGTATGGACACCCTGGCTTACGTGTTGGCGCTGGAGGAAATCTGCAAAGTGGACGCCGCACATGGCACCATCATGTCGGTGAATAACTCATTATTTTGCAACGGCATCATGAAGTTTGGGACTGAAGCCCAGAAGCAGAAATATGTAACTGCGGTGGCTTCAGGAAAATCTGTGGGCGCATATTCGCTCACCGAGCCTATGTCGGGTTCCGATGCGGGGACGATGCGCAGCCGGGCGGTGAGGGATGGGGATGGCTATATTATCAACGGGCGCAAGTCCTGGGTGACGAGTGGACCCGTAGCAGAGTATATCGTCATGTTTACCATGACCGATCCCGAAAAGAAGCATCGAGGGATTACGGCATTTTTGATTGATGCCAATAAGCCGGGTTTTGTGCGCGGTAAAAAGGAACCCAAGCTGGGAATCCGGGCTTCCGCAACCAGCGAGATCCTGTTTGAGGATTATCACTGCTCAAAGGAAGACCGGTTGGGGGAAGAGGGTGACGGGTTTAAGATCGCCATGGCTGTCCTGGATGCAGGGCGGATTGGAATTGCGGCTCAAGCCTTGGGGATTGCTGAAGCAGCTTATGAGGCCAGTGTGACTTACGCACAGGAACGGGAAGCATTTGGGTCCAAGATTGGTGAGTTCCAAGGTATTTCTTTCAAGATTGCAGACATGAAGACCCGAATAGAAGCCTCGCGTCTGCTGGTATACAACGCAGCCATGGCAAAGGAACGTTCCAAGACCACCGGGGAGCGCTTTACCAGGGATGCTGCCATGGCAAAGCTGTTTGCCTCTGAGACAGCCATGTTCGTTGCCCATTCCGCTGTCCAGATTCACGGGGGGATGGGCTACAGCAAAGAACTACCCGTCGAGCGTTACTTCAGAGACGCCAAGATCACTGAAATATACGAGGGTACAAGCGAGATCCAGCGCCTGGTGATCTCCAGGATGGAGCTGGGGATCCGATAGTTGGGAATCAAACACTCAGGCAATCAATATCGAGAATATCACTTGATACAGCGTGATCAGGTAATTAGTGATTAGGCACCCAGGTACCTAAGCAAATTGTTGATTCGGAGGCATGGATGAAAGCGGTCTTATTTCATACGCATGGGGGGGTTGAAGTGCTCGAATATTCAGACTTCCCCACCCCTGTGCCTGGGGACGGACAGGTGTTGGTAAAGCTGGAAGCGGCTGCCCTTAATCGTGTGGATATCTGGACACGCAATGGCTGGCCAGGTATCAAACTGGAATACCCTCACATCCCTGGTGCGGATGGGGCAGGGACGGTGGCAGGTTTGGGAGCCTGTGTATCAGGCTGGCAGATTGGTGACAGGGTGGTCATCAATGCAAACCTCGGTTGCGGTCATTGCCCTGCCTGTATTGCCGGGCAGGATAACCGCTGCCGTGACTGGCACCTGTTGGGTGAGACAGTGCGTGGGACATATGCACAATATATCGCCATCTCGGCCAATAATATCTACCCCGTCCCAGTTGATTTTGAGCTGCGCAAAGCGGCAGCCGCTGCCCTGGTCTTCCATACTGCCTGGCACTCGCTGATCGTCCGTGGCGGGCTTAGGGCGGGTGAGACTGTGCTGGTGGTGGGCGCCTCGGGTGGTGTGAACAGTGCCAGCATCCAGATTGCTAAATTTTCCGGAGCGACGGTATACGTGGTCGGCTCGGGTGAAGGGAAGCTCAAGCTGGCAGAGTCGCTCGGGGCAGATTTCCTCATCGACCGTTCGAAAGATGAAAATTGGTCTAAAACTGTCTACGGACTGACAAACAAGCGTGGTGTGGATGTGGTGGTGGATAATGTGGGCACCACCTTTCCCTTGAGCTTCCGAGCGGCTGCCAAAGGTGGGCGCATTCTGACGGTGGGCAACTCGGGAGGAGCCAAATTTGAGATTGATAACCGGTTTATTTTTAACAGGCACCTTTCCATCCTGGGTTCATCGATGGGCACCCGCGCAGATTTCGCCACCGTGATGGATTTGGTCTTCGCCGGAAAGCTTAAACCGGTGCTGGATCGCGATTACCCACTCGAAGAAGCAAGTGCAGCCCAGCAACGCCTTGAGTTGGGTGACCAGCTGGGAAAGATCACCCTGCGGATTATGTAGTTGATTCTCTATTGACCGATATGACCAATACATTAACGTCTGACGGATCATCAAATACTCCCGCCGAATCCCTGCCCTCCCACAACAAACGGCCATGGAGCGTAACCTTGCTCGCATTGGGGGTGTTAATATTCACGGTCATCAACCTGATCCGGTTTGGGTTAAGCATCAGGTATTGGGGCTTCCTGGCCAGCAGGGCTGGGATCTCACCCATTTACCTTGCCCTGACTGGTTTTGTTTGGAGTGTGGCGGGCATGCTCGTCTTGTGGGGGTTGTGGAAGGCAAGAAACTGGGCACCCAGGCTGATGCAAGCGGTTGCACTTACCTATGCATTATATTTCTGGCTGGATCATATATTCCTCATGCAGCACACCGTCATTGGAGCAAGCGGAGCTGTTCGGGTGCTGCTGCCATCCAACTGGCAATTTTCAGCGGGAGTGACGGTAGTGAGCCTGGCTTATATGGTCTGGACTTTCAACCGCATGAAGGTAAAAGCCTATTTTGGCATAATGGACGCAATAATTGAGCAAAACCAGGAACACCTGGATGACCAGGGATAATTTTTTTAGGGAATGAACAAATATCGCAGGGCACTTCTATAATAGTGGCTGCGTTTAGGAGATAATTATGAGTGATGATCCGAAAATCAACCGGTTGCGAGAGACAAAAGCCCAGGGTAGGTATGGGGGAGGGGCTGACCGGATCAAAGCACAGCATGATCGTGGGCGTCTGACTGCCCGCGAACGGATTGACCTGCTGCTGGACAAAGGCTCATTTCGCGAAGTTGACCAGTTTGTAACCCATCGAACGAGTGATTTTAATCTTGACCAGCAAAAGTATCTGGGTGATAGCGTAGTCACGGGATGGGGCACTATTGAGAATCGGTTGGTATATATCTTCTCGCAAGATTTCACCGTATTCGGCGGAAGCCTGGGTGAAGTGCATGCCGAGAAGGTTTGCAAGATCATGGATATGGCACTAAAAAATGGAGCACCTGTGATCGGTTTGAATGATTCGGGCGGAGCGCGTATCCAGGAAGGCGTTGTATCGCTGGGCGGGTATGCCAACATCTTCTTGCGCAACACCCTGGTCTCCGGAGTGATTCCCCAAATCAGCGTGATCATGGGTCCCTGCGCTGGTGGTGCGGTATATTCGCCAGCGTTGACCGATTTCATCATCATGGTGCGGAAATCATCCTATATGTTCATCACGGGTCCGGACGTGGTCAAAGCTGTGACCCATGAAGAGGTCACTTTTGAGGAATTAGGTGGTGCGGACGTCCATTCCGAAATATCCGGTGTATGCCACCTGGCATGTGATTCAGAAGCGGACGCGCTGTATCTGATCCGCAAGCTGCTCTCGTACATCCCACAGAACAACATGGAAGATGCCCCCTTTGTGAACATTGATGATGACCCCTTACGCATGGATGAGGGCTTGAACACAGTCATCCCGGAGGATCCGAGCAAGCCGTATGATATCAAGACTGCCATCCGCTTGATCGTGGACGGAAATATCTTCTTTGAGATCCAGGAAGCTTACGCCCAAAACATCGTGATCGGTTTTGCCCGCCTCGGGGGACATAGCGTGGGCATCGTAGCCAACCAACCCGCAGTCCTGGCGGGTGTGTTGGACATCAACTCATCCGAGAAAGCCGCCCGTTTTGTTCGTTTTTGTGACGCATTCAACATCCCACTTATCACCTTTGTGGATGTACCAGGCTTCCTGCCGGGGACCACTCAGGAGAATGGGGGGATTATCCGTTCCGGAGCGAAATTATTGTACGCATACTGCGAGGCAACGGTGCCGAAGCTCACGGTGATCACCCGCAAAGCCTATGGTGGCGCGTATGACGTGATGAGCAGCAAGCATATCCGCGGTGATGTGAACCTTGCCTGGCCATCTGCCGAGATTGCAGTGATGGGGCCGGATGGCGCGGTAAATATTATCTTCCGCAAGGAGCTTTCCCAGGCAGCTGATGCGGATAAGGAGCGCGAGGAGCTGGTGGAAGATTACCGTCTCAAATTTGCCAACCCCTATATTGCAGCTTCACGCGGATATATTGACGATGTGATCGAGCCCTGGGAGACCCGCCCACGCCTGATCAACGCCCTGGAAATGCTCTCGAATAAGCGTGATTCCAACCCGCCCAAGAAGCATGGATGCATTCCATTGTGAACAACAGCCCGAGATCGATCGTCATCACCGGCAGCACACGCGGGATTGGTTATCAGCTAACGAAGGCATTCCTGGAGCGGGGATGTGCGGTTGCAGTCAGCGGGCGCACCCCGGAGGCAGTGAATGCTGCTGCAGCCAGGCTCGGAGTGAGGTATGACAAGGAACACATCTACGGCTGCGCGTGTGACGTCACCGACTATCTCCAGGTGCAAAACCTGTGGGAAAGTGTCAAAAGCCAATTCGGGAAAATTGATATCTGGATCAACAACGCCGGCATTGCCATGCCCATGATGAAGTTTTGGGAACTTCCGCCAGAGCAGTACGATTGTGTGGTTCAGACCAATATACTTGGGACGATGTATGGTACCAGGGTGGCCTTGACCGGGTTGCTCGCCCAGGGATATGGTGCCCTCTACAATTTGGAGGGGTTTGGTGCCAGGGGGCGGGGAATGAAGGGAATGACGCTCTATGGGAGCACAAAAGCCGCCGTGCATTTTATCAACCGCTCATTGGCTCTGGAAATCGAGGGGACGGGGGTGATCACGGGAGCGATCGCTCCGGGGATGGTGATCACCGAACTGGTTACCCGCCAGTTCGAAGGGCGAGAGGCAGAGCTGGAAAAGTCCAAGCGTATCTTGAATATCATTGCGGAACGGGCTGAGACAGTGGCCCCAGTGCTGGCTGATAAAATCCTGAAAAATCGAAAAAATGGTGTGACCATTGAGTATTCATCATCTGCCAGGATGATGCTGAAGTTCGTCTCTGCGCCATTTAAGAAGCGCGACCTTTTCACATGAGCATGGTTTTGATTTTGACTTGTCGGGTATAAGTAAAGCATGTTAGTCAATGGACACAACCTCCATGTTGAACAGTATGGTCCGGCTTCCGGTCCGGTTGTGGTTCTGCTGCACCATGGGTTGGGCTCAGTGAGAGCCTGGCGAGGGCAAACCCAGGCCTTGGTGGAAGCAGGCTACCATGTGGTGGCATATGATCGTTGGGGGTACGGCGGATCAGAAGCTAGACCGAATCTTGACCTGCCAACCTTTGGCGTTGATATCGATGACCTTCACAGGATATTGGAACAGCTGGGAATCGAGAGGTCTGCGCTGGTGGGTCACAGCGATGGCGGGACGATAGCGCTGTATTTCGCGTCCCAATATCCCGGGCTGGTGAGCTGCCTGGTGACGGTGGCAGCCCATATTTACCTCGAGCCAAAGATGGAGCCGGCGATTCTCAACATCAGCCGCGATTTTGAAACGGATGAGCATTTCCGTAAAGGTCTTCAAATTGCGCATGGGGATAAGTATCCATCTGTGTTCCACAACTGGTTCGGTGGCTGGTATCGGGATGAATTTCGAAGCTGGGATATGCGCTCGATGCTCAACCAGATCAGGTGCCCGGGACTAATCGTACAGGGTGAAGCGGATGAGCATGCCACCCCACAACATGCCAGAGATATTGCCGAGGCAATTGACGGAGCAGAGCTGTGGCTCGTTCCTGACGCGGCGCATATGTTACCCCAGGAAAATCCCAGCGAATTCAACCCGAGGTTATTGCAGTTCCTTGATAAGCACATTTCTTCCTGATAATGATAGAGCCACTCATGACGCATTTGGAGCTATACAATGTTCAATAAAGTATTGATCGCCAACCGGGGTGAGATCGCGGTGCGCATCATCCGGGCGTGCCGTGAGCTCGGACTGGACACCGTGGCAGTCTATTCAGATGCTGACCGCCAGGCGCTGCACGTTCGCTATGCGGATGAAGCCTACCGCCTGGGTCCGGCACCCTCCCGCGACTCGTACCTGCGGGGTGACAAGATCATTGATGTCGCCCGTAAGTGCGGAGCGAAAGCCATCCACCCCGGTTATGGTTTCCTGGCAGAACGGGCTGATTTTGCCCAGGCTTGCCGGGATGCCGGGTTGGCTTTTATTGGTCCCAACCCCTCGTCAATCGCCGCCATGGGAGATAAAGCAGTGGCACGTTCCACGGTTTCCAAGGCCGGCGTGAAAGTGGTACCAGGGACGGAAGGGGAAGGATCGCTGAGCGATGAGCAATTGCTGGCCTTAGCGACAACGATTGGTTTCCCATTATTGGTGAAGGCTACCGCAGGTGGGGGCGGCAAGGGCATGCGTGAGGTAAACAGCCTGGATGAGATGCCCACCCTGCTCAACGCAGCCCGACGGGAGGCAGAGGCTTCCTTCGGGGACGGCAACGTCTACCTGGAGCGGCTGGTTGAAGGCGCGCGGCACATCGAAATCCAGATCCTGGCGGATGGGCAGGATAATGTGATCCACCTGGGGGAGCGTGAATGTTCCATTCAACGCCGGCACCAGAAGTTGCTCGAGGAAAGCCCCTCCCCATTTGTGGGCGAGGATGAGGAATTCCGCCAAAAACTTGGGGCAGTGGCGGTGCGGGCTGCTCAGGCGGTCAATTACGTTAATGCCGGTACGATCGAATTCCTGGTGGATAAGAATAAGAACTTCTACTTCCTGGAGATGAATACCCGCTTGCAGGTGGAGCACCCGGTGACGGAGATGGTCACCGGTATCGACATCGTCAAAGAGCAGATCCGGATTGCACGCGGCCGCTGCCTGCGCCATAAGCAGGAAGATATCCACTCCAAGGGCTGGGCAATCGAATGCCGCATCAATGCCGAAGACCCGTACAACAACTTCATCCCTTCCACCGGGCGCATCACCCATACCTTGCTGCCGACCGGACCCGGAATAAGGGTCGATACAGGGGTGTACATCGGATTTGAGGTCTCACCGTATTACGATTCGCTGATCTCAAAACTGATCGTGTGGGGTGACACACGCGGAGAGGCTATCCTGCGGATGCGCAGGGCACTGGAGGAGTATAAAATCCTGGGTGTGCGCAGCAACATCCCCTTCCACCAGCATTTGATGGATTCGCACCGTTTCATGGGCGGGCAGTATGATACGCGTTTCGTGGAGGAGCGTTTTTCCATCGAAGAGGCCGAGGAAAGGAAAGAATCCCACCCGGAGATTGCCGCCATCCTGGCGACATTGGTGGCACACCGCCAGACGGAGAGAGCCGCCCATGTGATCCAGCGCAATGAGCGTGATACCAGCAACTGGAAATGGCTGAGCCGGTGGGAGAGACTGAGGAGATAAGCATGAAATATGTGACCATGGTCGAAGGACGTGAGTATCTTGTGGATATCATCGACGACCACCGGGTAAGCGTGGATGGGGAAATTTACCAGGTGGATTTCATGCAGGTGGGTGACCAACAGGTATTTTCGCTGGTGGTCAATGGGAAGTCGGTGGATGCGGACGTCTACCCGAATGAGGACGCCTGGCAGGTGATATTCCAGGGCAACCTGTTCTCTGCCACCGTGGAAGATGAGCGCGAGAAGCGCTTGCGGGCTGCCATGGGTGGCAGGGTGGCGGAGCATGAAGACTATCATCTTAAAGCCCCCATGCCAGGTATGGTCATTTCCATCCCTGTGGAAGAGGGGCAGATGATCCACAAGGGCGAGGTGTTGGCGGTATTGGAATCGATGAAGATGCAAAATGAGCTGCGCTCACCCCGGGATGGGAAAGTGATCCGTTTGCGGGTGAAACCCGGAGACCGGGTGGAACACAAGGAAACCATGCTCAGTGTGGTGTAGACCCGGTGAGGATGACTCATGAGTAGTACCGATACTGAATTAGAAGTCAAGTTCTATCTCTCCAGGCGTAAAGTGATGGAGGCTAAGCTGAGTGTTCTGGGGCAGGTGATCGCACCCCGGGTGCACGAGGTGAACCTGCGGTTTGACATGCCTGACCTATCCTTGAGCACCACAGGTAGAGTATTGCGTTTGCGAATGGATACCAGGGCACGCGTGACCTACAAGGGAGAGGGGAGTGTGGAAGGCGGCGCACGCCTGCGCAAGGAGCTGGAATTCACCGTATCGGATTTTGACACTGCCAAGGCGCTGTTTGAAGCCCTGGGTTACCAAGTGTATACCATGTATGAGAAGTACCGCACCACCTACCAGCTGGGAAATGTGGAGGTGGTTTTGGATGAGATGCCAACCGGAGATTTCGTCGAGCTCGAGGGACCGGATAGCCAAAGCCTCCACGGTGTAGCCGACCAGCTGGAACTTAATTGGGAAAGGCGCATCCTGGATAGCTATACCGTACTGTTTGAGCGTACTCGCCAGAACCTGGGATATTCTTTTCGCGACCTGAGTTTTGAGAACTTCAAGGGGATAGAGTTCAACCCGGAAGCAATGGGGGTCAGACCGGCGGACGAGAAGTAAGGAGTTCATTTTCATTTTACAAATGTAACTGTAGTGATAAGGCAATCAGGCAACTAGTTATTAGGTAATCCGGTAGTCCGCTAGTCCGGTAGAAGATCAAACCGGACAGGAGATCACTGAGTGCAAACCGGACAGGTTAGTAATTAGGCAATTAGTAATTTGGCAATCAGGTAATTAGGTAATTAGGCACTTAGTAATTAGGCACTTGGGGACTTAGGCAATTAGATAATCAGGAACTCCGGTAAAAGTCCGGTAGAAGTGCAAACCGGACAGGTTAGGTGATTAGGTAATTAGTTACTTAGGCACTTAGATGATTAGGTAATTTGGTAGTTAGGCACTCCGGTAAAAGTCTGGTAGAAGTGCAAACCAGACAGGGTTACAAACCGGACAGGTTAGTGATTAGGCAATTAGGCAATCAGTCACTCAGGTAATTGGGCACTTAGGCACTCAGGTAATGAGACGCGGAAAGAATGGGGATAGAAGAGTGGATCTTAGTGGACGATATATTTGAACCGCGAAAAAAACGAAGAGGAACAAATGACCTTCTTTGTAAGTCTTGAGTGGGAATTGATTCGAAGTATCGCTCACATAGAGCGCTATTGAATTCAAAAGCATTCAATTCCCTTTTTGTAGGGAAAATCTTAGGCTGAAAAGGGGCAATAATTGACAGTAGCATGTAATTAGTCACCAAAATCGGAGTAATTGCCAAATCGTCGGAAATGTCAGTGGAAGATTGCTTCAAGACCAGAAGAACACTGGTCTTTCGCAATGACATTGGTGTGAGATGATCGCGATAATTCTAAATACGACGGATCAAGATAGAGATACAGTGAATAGTTACTGTTACCGGTCAAAATCAACCGGTACAGAAGTACACTGGTACCGGTAAAAACCAACCGGTATACGAATGCTTTTATTTAAAAACACCATAGGAAAGCATTCTAATTATAGCACATAAGTTCTAATCCACAAGGGGTTTATAGATTTTTTAAGGTTTCTCATAAAAGAGAACTAGAGGCGTCCCAGCATATTGCATGTTGCGAGCTTAGTTGGGATTGCCTGGTTACTATTTCACCAATTGGAGTAACAGGTTCAATAGGCGATAGTTACTAAGATTGATCAAGTAAAACTATTTAGTTGATAATTTTCACCTTCTCAAATTCAATCTGCCCTTCATCGTCGACCTGGAAGGCATAACTCTCCTTCTGGTCGGGCTTGCCGCTGTGCGAGGCGACCAGGACTCGCTTGCCATCCGTACGCACATGCACGATGCCATAAGACTTTTTTATGTAGGCATTTGCAGTCTCGATTACCTGGCCTTCTTGCTTTGTTTCAGTGAGCGGGTAGATGTGGGCAAGACCAACCCGTTCAAAGAAAGCCACCGTTTCGGTGATGTAGATTAAAGGTCTTTCAATTGTGGCCCGGGAATACTTGCCCAAAGCCCCCACCAGACCGGCACGGGGATGAATGTACTCGCTCATTTTATTCTCGTCACCTGAGCTGATAATACTAATCACTGGTCGAACGGCTTCCAGTAGGCGTGGATCGAAATCATCGGAACCGTGGTGGGGTACTTTTACAATTTCCGAAGCCACAGACAAGTTGTCTGCCCTCAGCCTGGTCAATAGTTCAGCTTCCGATTCTGCATTCAAGTCTGCGCCGAAGAAAAAGCGAATGTTGCCATAGGTCATCCTTAACACGACCGAGTGACCATTGATGGTAGGTCCGGCGGAATAAGACTTGCCTTGATGCAGGAATGGCAGCGCAGGCGTGCCAGCAATATCCTTGGTGATTGGGCCTAAAACCTGGACTTCGATGCCCTCATTATTGAGAAAGTCGAACCCAGTTTGATCACCATATGCCAATCGGCGCATTTCAAAACCAGGTAGCTTGCTGGCAGAATCGAGGGCCTGTTTCCAGGCAATAAATTTTTTATTCATCCGCTCGTTTTGCACGCCAAGTAGGTCATCTACGAGGTCTTTTATGTAAAGCTTGCCATCCAATTCCTCAGTATCCCCGAAAATTTCGGTTTCTTTTTTGCTAGCAGGCCCTTTAACCAAACCGGAATGATAAACGCGTTGGATATTGACCAATGGGCGGTTGTAGCCGCGGGTAGCCTCGAGCAGGTCTGTCAAGCCGGCATAATGGTCTGCATCACCGTGTGTTACCACGATTGCGTCCAAGTCTAGAGATCCCTTGCGAAATACTTCCGCCCAGGCGGTAGTCACATAATTGCGCAATTGCTCGCCTTCGCCACCGTCGATCACGATAATTTTCCCGGCGGGTGTTTCGATGATGTTCGAATCGCCCTGACCGACATCGAGGAACTTTATTTTTAATAGAGGTTGCTGACGAAAGTGGACTTTGGCAGGTAGGTCACCATAAACCACTTCCCATTCATACTTCTTCTTTTCGGGTTTCCATTTTCGGATGGAAAACTCCAGCTTTATTTTGTTACTGGTTTGATCGACCACCTTGACGCTATCTCCCCAGAAGAGAGTGGCGATCAGGTTTTCGACCTTGTGGGGCAGGCCTAATTTATAGACATGGACGATGTCCTCATCCAAGTATTTCTGGTCTGACATCATAGCACCTCCTTTTTTGTTCGCGGAGATCAGGTTCGTATATATTAATTATTTCGAAGAATTGCAATGAGGCTTAATGAGCAGTTTTGCTTATTCAATATACATGATTTTCATTCGAAATGCAATGCGCCAGAAAGGAGTCAAAAAAACGTAATTACTCACCAGAATCCGAAATAATAACTATTAACCGTTGCATCCGCAAAACCGGCGGATGTCCAAAGAACGGAATGCACGCAGTATCCGAAAAACCAGCGGATATCCGAAGAGCGGAATCAACGCAGATAAGGATTAATTAACCACAGCATCCGCAAAACCAGCGGATATCCGGAGAGCGGAATAAAACCATTATTGGATAGAGAGAAATTTCGGAGCATGATCAAGCTCGAGTTTACATAGGTTGCCTGCTTTCCGCATAAAAAAAAGGATTCACCCCCCCAACAAACCAGGAACCAGCGGGGGCAGGCGGAATGACAACTAGAGGGAGTAGGCGATAGATTTAAAATCATCCATTGCCAATAATTTTCAAAATGGTTAGTAATTACGATAGTTCCTACCTGTAGCAAATTAACAGGGGTCGCGTTGACGCATGCCATTAGACGTGATATAGTCGATTCATTCATCGCGGTATAACATCAACCCTCAGTGGTTACCCCCAAGGAGTGAAGAATGCATCCCACCATCACCGGTTTGAGAAACGGGTCTCGTCAATGGCGTTGGTTGTCCACATTGATAGTGGCCGCCTTTATCGTGGCAGCAATCGGAGGAAGCCCAGCGTACATACCAGCGGCACGTGCCCAGGATGACAGCGGTTACCTTGACCGCACACCATCTCTTGTAGACCAGGCCAACCCCAGCGTCGATGAAGAGATCGAGCAGGCCTGGAAACCTGACTACCTTAAGTTGGCAACCGGCGACCCGAAACTGCTCGATCACGGCATCTATGCCTGGCCTTTTGATCTCAATTCCATCGGTTGGAGCATGCAATCCTACCAGGACTACGGGGGTACACCCTACTTCCATCACGGGATGGACATGATGAAGATGTGGGGCACGAACGTATACAACCGCTCGGGGGGGCAGGTGATCAACATCGAAAATTACCAACCGGGATGGAACCTGTACTGGGAAGTGGCGATCCTGGACGCAGATGGTTATATCTGGCAGTACCATCACGTCGACGAGCCCACCATCCCGGATTTTGTTTATCAGAAGTACGCCGAATATCTGGCCGACCCAATAAATGGTGGGTTCATTCCTCCTGATACCTACATTGGGAATATCGTCGAATGGCCAGTGTGGTCGTATTATGATTATTTCAACCACATCCACCTGAACATCCTGGCTGCGGGGGGAGTGTTCGTCAACGGGTTCGAGTTCCACGACCCGCTGCCCGATACGGTGGGTCCGGAGATCCAGGGCGTGGGATTGGTACAGAACGGTCAGATCTACCCGGGGAATACCGTCGAGGGTGATTACAGCCTGTACGTGCATGCCCGCGACTTGATCCTGGACCAGTTTTACTATCTGCCCCCCTGGGAAATCACCTTCTCTGTGGATGGCGGACCGGTGCAGACCACCTGGCGCTTCGATACCCTACCGGGTGGGGCATCAGACACCGCTTATCTGAATGACTTTTACCTGGTGCCACCGACCTGCGGTGATTATGAGTGCCGCGATTATTACATCGACCTGGGCTTTATCCCCGATTCACAGTTTGAGTTCCCCGTCACGGGTGGGCAGCATACGGTCTTGGTGACCGTGCGCGATTACGCCGGCAACTCGGTTAGCCTGCCTTACACCTATACGGTCATTGGTCCACCTCCGGGTATCCCGGTGTGGCAGGATGATTTCGAAACCTATAAGGGTTGGATCCCGAACCCCGACGGCTCAGACACGGCCACCTCAGGGCAATGGGAATGGGGCGTGCCGCAGGGTACGTATTCCAGTGGACCCAAGCAGCTTGGCACCACGCCGAGTGGGTTTAAAGATCTGGTGACCGGGCGCCTTTCGGGCAGTAATGCCAACAGCTACGATATCGACGGCGGGGTGACCTCCA
This sequence comes from uncultured Chloroflexia bacterium, assembly GCA_963809805.1. Taxonomy (GTDB): domain Bacteria; phylum Chloroflexota; class Anaerolineae; order Anaerolineales; family UBA4823; genus FEB-25. The sequence continues at coordinate 176,558 of CAWELB010000001.1, forward strand.
TTCGATCGCCAGAGATCAGCTTGCCCTCAGCCGACAGCCTGACCCTATCCTTCCGCTACTACCTGGCGCACGGGAGTAATTCGAACAGTGCGGATTACCTGCGGGTGACGGTGGTGGGTTCGAGCAGCTCGATGGTGTTCGAGGAACTGGGTGCTGCCAACAACGATGATGGGGTGTGGGCAATTAGCAATGTTGGCATCGACTCGTTTATAGGGCAGACCGTGCACCTGTTAATCACCGCGGCGGATGGATCAAGCGACAGCCTGGTGGAGGCTGCGATTGACAATGTGCTGATTGTGGGCACGGGCATCAACCGGGTACCCATTGCCAACCCACAGTCCCTGTCGACCCTCGAAGATACACCCGTGGAGATCGTCCTGACAGGTTCGGACCCGGATGGTGACCCGCTTACTTACACCGTGGTCTCCAGCCCGACATACGGCATGCTCAGCGGTAGCGCACCCAACCTGAGCTATTTGCCGGAGACCAATTACAACGGGACGGACAGCTTCACTTTTGTGGTGAACGATGGTCTGGCAAGCTCTGAGCCGGCTGCGGTGAATATTGAGATCACGTCGGTCAATGATGCGCCGGTAGCCGACCCACAGTCGGTCATCACAAGACAGTCTGCGCCTGTGGCAATCACACTCAGCGGCTCGGATGTGGATAATGACGTTTTCTCTTACAGTGTGGTCACACCCCCAGTGCACGGAACGCTGAGCGGCACGGCACCAAACATGGTCTACACACCCACGAACGGGTATGTGGGAGCGGATACATTTTCCTTCATCGTGAATGATGGCGAGTTGGATTCAGCACTGGCTACGGTGAGCATCACGATTAACCACGTTGTGTTTATGACCGTGTTGTTGAGGTGACCCGCGCATCCTGCATTGTTGCATTACATCGTAATTGTAGAGGCTGTCTCAAAAGTAGATGTGCGACCAGTCCGGTAAGCATTTGACCGGAGGGGTGGAATTCCGAAAATACCATGATTGATTACCCCTGCCCTCTGATCGAAGGTGCACCATGTGGGCGTAGGGGAACCTTTTCTGGTGTATTTTGTTCAAATTCCACCCCTACGCCCCTACATTTTAGGATATTTTCCACAATATTGTGACTTTATATTCAGCCCCTACTAAAAATGGAGACCAGGACGACGAATGTTATTTGAACGCCTGATGAGACATAAAGACAATCGAGTAATCACAAGGCGACCAGCTTAGTGGCTTTCCAGGTGAGCTTTTGGACAAATGCTTTGTCTCCAATCAAAACCGGGAGCATAGCCTGCATACGGTTCGCATCGCCCGTGGTCATAAAATGCAGGAGCTGGCTGGGATCCTCAGGCTGCTCAGGTTCTGGTTTCAGGTCCAGGTCGGAGAGATTGGTGGCGACGAGCAAGCGCTGCACTTGCCGGGCAACCGCAGGGGCTGGATCGATGACGCGCACTCCCGGACCGGTGATTTGCTGGATGAGCGGGATGACGAATGGGTAATGGGTGCAACCCAAGACAATTGTATCGATGCCCTGTTCCAGCATGGGTTGCAGGGCACTTTCCAGGATGCGGCGTGTCTCAGCATCGTTGAGCAGACCGCGTTCAATCTGCATCACCAGACCGGGACAGGTGTGCTGGATGATCTTCACACCTTGGGCAAAACGCTCTACCACCGAGGCATACAGCTCACCTTGAAAAGTAGCGGGGGTTGCCAGCACACCCACCACACCGCTGCGGGTATGTTCGGCGGCAGGTTTCACAGCCGGCTCCATACCTACGAAGGGAACTTCTGGAAAGGTCGAACGCAGGTATTTCAGCGCTGCAGCTGAGGCTGCATTACAGGCTACGACGATCAGGTGCGCCCCTTGAAGCAGCAGGTAACGCGTGATTGCCTCTGAAAAATGGCGGACTTCCTGCATTGGGCGCGGCCCATACGGGACGTGCGCCTGGTCTGCCAGGTAAAGCAAGGGCTCGTCGGGCATCAGCTGGTGGATAGCACGCAGCACCGTCAGCCCACCAATGCCTGAATCAAAGACGCCAATCGGATGCAAGGGCTTAATGTTCACTTTTACCCTTGAGGAGCATTTCGACTGTGCGCTGGACCCGCGACTGGCGAGTCTCTTCCCGTTTCGCCTCTTCGATCCAGCGGACGTACTCTCTTTGATGGGTGAAGGAAAGCTGGTTGAAAAAAGCCTGGGCAGCCGGCTCAGCTTGCAGGGCACGCTGGAGATCGGCTGGTACTGTCACCTGGCGCAGCTCGAGGTCCTCTTCCAGTTCGACGGTCACTTCATCGCCGATGGATTTGCCAATCTTCTGGCGGATCTCCTTGAGTACGAGCAGCATATGATGGGGCGTACCCATGCGGACGAGGGTGCCGCGATAGGGCTCGCCATCAATCATAGCCTTGATCTTGACCCGCTTCTGACCAAAGGTTTTCTCGACATCAAAAGGAATTGTGACGAATGCGCCTCCACTATCGCCCGGCTCAATGACGGCGTGAAAATTATACTTTTGGCTCATAGGATGCCTCGATTCGACAAGGTTTGCCTGACCTGGAGACAAGATTGGACAAATGCCTGGAACAGGAAGCGCATGGGCTCAAATTCCTGCAGCTCTTCGGGGTGCCATTGAACAGCCAACCCAAACGGATGAGCGGGTACCTCAAATGCTTCGATCAGACCATCGGGCGCGATGGCAGCTGCCTGGAGTGCCTGAGAAAGCTTCCGAACTCCCTGGTGATGCAGGCTGTTGACCTGAACGTCATGTGTCTTCAGGATCGCTGCCAGGCGGCTATGAGGATCGATTTCCACGGAGTGAGCCAGGTAATTCCTGGGTTGGTCATGATTATCATGCGGTATGCTCCCGGGAAATTGCTCGGGAAGGTCTTCAAACAGGCTGCCGCCCAAGGCAACATTAATCACCTGGCATCCACGGCAGATACCCAGAATTGGCTTTGTGGTGGGGAGGATTGACTGTAACAGGTGCATCTCAACCCGGTCACGGTCGGCATCGATGCCTTCAACTTTTGGGTGAGGCAGGCTGCCATACGCACGTGGATCCACATCATAGCCACCGGTAAAAAGGATGCCATCCAAGCGCGACAGGAGTAGATCCAGATCATCATTGGATAGATTTAATGGGATGAGAACTGGAAGTCCGCCGGCATCCGCTATGGAAGTTGTATAAGGCAGATTGGTGCCAAATGCTGGACGCCTGGAGGGGTTGGGCATGCGGGAAGTGGTGAGTCCGATGAGTGGTTTTTCCATTTGTTAATTCGCCAGATACTGATCAGATGAAGATCATCATTGCGGAAATGAGGCAGGCTTTAGTTTTGCCTATCCAATATTCAAGCAGGTGGGGAGGTGAAAGTCTGGACCGGACCATGCCAGTGATCGTTATTGAGGATGTGTTCCTGGAAGTTGTCATGGGTATAGCGGGAGATGACTTTGCGCCAAAATGCGATCGCAATGGGATTTCCGATAATCTGACCCACCTGCCAGGGACCTGGGAACTGATCAAATATGTTTAGTGCAACCCGTTCACCCACGCCTTGATGGCGATATTTGCGCATGATGAAAAATTCTGCCATCACCCAGCAGTCTTTTTCGCTGCTCAGATAATTGTAACGTGCCACGAGCACGAAACCCGCCAGGCAATCATTCACGCGCACAAGAAAAGGAGAGCGTTCCGGCTCGACCCAGTAGTGGTCAAGGTAGGGATACTCATACAGACCCAGGTTGCCAATATCGGCCCCATCGAACTCGGTGAAATCGTACATATACAATTCCATCAGATGGCGCAGGATGGGGCGTTCAGACACCGCGGCAGGGCTCACCTCGATGGTCAGGCTATTTTCTAAATGCGTTCCAAGGGCTCCATCCATGCCTTTATTTTACTCCCAGCTTTACCGCCGGGGCTTCATTGGGTTTCATAAGCTTCATCCCGATGGATGCGGCGTCTCAGCTCACTGGCATAGTGCATGCCCAAGGTAGAAGCATGCTCTTTTGACCATTCGGTCAGTGAGGTTTCCCCGGTGGGAGGGGAGGTGGTACAAAGCAGATTTTGCATCAACCCAGCAATTTCATGACGGGTGATCAAGACATCGCCCATCAGCTTGCCGATGAGCCAGCCCGACCAATAACCCAGCTCAGGTGAGACTGAAATCACCGGCCTGTTTTTGCCGATGATCGCGCCAATGCTATGCACCAGCTCACGGTAGGTGAACGTATCGGGTCCGATGGCGTTGATGATGCGGTTGGTCTGATCCTGCCCCTGGTCAACCGCCAGCCTGGCTAAATCGTCCACATAAATGGGCTGCAAGCGATAGCTGCCATTTCCAAAAATACCGAAAACAGGCAGGTGGCGCAAGGTCCAGGCAATGTTATTGATCAGGATATCTTCCTTACCGAAGAGCACTGCCGGGCGTAAGATGGCGTAGGATAGACCTGACTCAATTAACCCGCGTTCCAGGCGAGCTTTGCCGCTGAAATAAGGCAGTGAGGATGTTTCGGAGGGATTGGTGATGCTGATGTGGACGACCCGCCTGACACCCGCCTGTTTTGCAGCCGTAAACATACGCAGGCTGTTCTGGATCGCAGCCGCATGGGTGAAATCAGGGTGATCGAAGCGCACCCAGTAGGTGTTATAAAGCACGCCTGCCCCCCGCAGCGATTGGGTAAGTTTATCAAGATTATCGAAGTTGTAAGGGAATGCTTCCACCTGACTGCCGAATGGGTTGGGACGCTGGAGCGAATTGGTGAGTGTACGGACGTTATGACCCAGCTCAAGCAGACGGCGGGTGATATATTTGCCGGAATAACCGAACGCACCGGTGACGACATCGAAATCCTGGGTAGGCAGATTCATTTTCGTTGCTTTTCAGCCAGTAAACGTAATTGAGTCAGAGTTTCCCGACCCAGCATGTACAGCCGTGAAAGCGGATGCTTTTCGGAGGCAAGGGTATCTTCAGGTGCTTCAGCAGTAAAGACGCCTGTATAAGTTAGAAAAATAAACCTGACCTGACCCACTTCAGGCAGGGGAAATGTTCCGTTAGACGCCAAACTATCCAGGTGGTTTTCCGCCTGGGCTACAAGCGCTTTGGAAGCCTCAGCCACGGAGAGGTAATCAGAACTTCCCAGCATACCCCCCCCGGTGCTGTAATACAGGCTGGTGGTGCCATCAGCCAGTGATACCAGGGTTGCGAAACCAACGGCGTAACCAGTTTCCATTAAAACGCACCACACATGTGGGGCTGCAGCGGATGGGACAAGACCCACTTCAGCAGGGCTGAGGCTGAAGATGCGATCGCGCAGCTGCAGGTAGATGGAACTGGGTTCAGGAGGCAGGTCGGTCATAAATTGCTACGGTTGCGTAAAGAATTCCACCAAGCGCTTATTTACCGCTTCGTAAGCATCATGCTGCACCCAGTGGCTTGAGCTCTCGAAGAACACAAGCTCACCCTCATCGCACAAGTCCAGGCTGGGCTGAGCCATTTCACGACCCAAGGCTGCGTCTTGAGCACCCCAGAGCATAAGGGTTGGCACACGAATGCGGAGATCAGCACTCATATTGGGTGGCATTTGCAGCGCAGCACGGTACCAGCAGAGCATGCTCTGGATGGCACCCTTGCGCCACCATGCCTGACGGTACTTATCCAGATCTTCATTGGTGAATGAGCCGGGTTCGCTACCCGCCATAAGCGAGCGTGCCAGAAACTCGTAATCGTTGTTCTTCAAGATCGCTTCGCTGAAGAATGGGATTTGGAAGAAGAACATATACCAGCTTCGACGCAGCTGAGCCGGACTGCTCATAAGATAGCGCATCATTACTGCCGGGTGGGGCACATTGAGGATGGCGAGCTTGCGCAGGCGTTCGGGGTATTTCAAAGCCACCCACCAGGCAACCGCAGCACCCCAATCGTGACCCGCAAGGCAGCATTGATCAACACCCGCGGCATCCATCAGACCGACCACGTCATCGGCAAGCTCATCAAAGCGGTAAGCTGCGGTACCACGCGGCTTGTCGCTCAGGTTATATCCACGCTGGTCGGGAGCCCAGACTCGAAAACCTGCCTCAGTCAAAGGCTGTATCTGCCGCCGCCAGCCATACCAAAACTCAGGAAAACCGTGTAATAAAATCACCAGGGACCCGTAGCGAGATCCACTTTGCACCACGTGTAAGCGAATGCCATTGGTAGGCAGGAAGACATGTTCCAAATTGGGTATATTCATAGTGCCCTCTGGTAAAACCCCGAGATTGATCGCTATTATTGGGGAATTATACTCTGTAGCCGAGGGATAGGCTTATAATGCACATAGAATAAAATGTAATCGGACAGGGTATTATTGCAGTGGAGGGGTTAGATGCAAAAGGTAATATCGATCACTGTACCTGCATATAATGAGCAAGATCTAATCGCAGGCTGTCTTGATTCTCTCCTGAACCAAACCATCGACAAAGATATATACGAGATCATTGTCATCGACAATAATTCGACGGATTTAACCGCCAAAATTGCGCAGGCAAAGGGCGTGAGGGTGGAAAAAGAGGCGAAAAAAGGCTACGTTCACGCCATCCGCAAGGGGATTGAAGTATCACAAGCAGACATCATTGCTTTTACCGATGCGGATTGCCGCGTTCCACCAGACTGGGCAGAAAAAATCTTGGGTAATTTCTCGAGCTCAACTGAAACCATCGCAGTGGGGGGAAAGCTGGCATTTTATGATCTGAATCCGTTCTTCGACCGCATCGTCAGGATCATTCTTTACTTCAATAAAGCCCTGCCCGGTAACAATATGGCGATCAGACGGGAAGGATTACTGCAAATCGGTGGCATCGACCCGCAGGTCAATTTGGGTGTGGATTTTTGGTTAACGATGAAGCTGCGCAAGATAGGCAAACTAGTCATCGATAGGAAGCTGGTGGTCCAGACTTCCGGGAGAAGGTTCAGAGGCTCATTTTCTTCAGATATCCAATACTTTATCAATGTGATTACCTTATTGGTTGTATCAAAACCTTTGTTTTATGACTTTCCTGATATTCGTGAAAGTTCGTAAAATGGTGCACCCATGCTAACCGATATGGCCTATCATCTCATCGTAAGCGTACTGGAAGCCTTTATGTGGGATGGGGAGCTGATCGGAAAAGAAAACCTGCAAGATGGACCGGGTGTGATCGTCGCCAATCACATGGGGGCGGTTGGACCGGTTGGGCTATGCGCCTCTCTGCCTATGCGGCTATACCCATGGGTTATGGGGGCGACAGTGGATAAAGTAAAGGGTCCGGAAAATGTGCGCAAGGATTTTGTGGAGAAGATTTTACACATCCAGCCCCCTTTGAGCGAAAGCATTGCGCAGGGCATCTGTAAAATATCCACTCCATTGCTGCTATCGATCGGATGCATCCCTGTGCCAGAAACACACCAGGAGCAGGAAGAGACATTTCAGACCAGCCTTGACCTGCTGGAGCAGGGGAAATTCCTGCTGATTGTGCCAGAAGACCCCAAGGCTGAACCCGACCCTTTGACCGGGATACGGATTTTCAAACGGGGATTCCTGAGATTGGGAGAGCTGTATTATCAGAGGACGGGTGCACGCCTGCCATTTTTCCCGGTGGTCGTCCACGAAACCGGGCTGGTAATTGTGGGGAAACCGATGGTATACGACCCACTCAAAGATGCCAGGAAGGAACGTCTCAGGATGGTTAATCTACTGGAGGAGACCATCAAGGTGATGCACCTGGAGGCAACTGAAAACCAATCCGTCCAGCCCATCTTTTCCCATAGAAAAATTTCTTGATCTCTATCATCCCAGCGTAGATAAAGGGCTATATCTTCGTATATATAGTCTAGCCCAGTTCGAAACCCACCTGCCTTTGAAAATTGATCAGATCACCCGGGAGCAACGACCGGATGGTTTCGGCGCGCTGGATCACCCGCCTGGCCCACTGCGTGCTTGGGTCTGAGGTGGACAACAGGTCGAGGGCCTGACTTGCGGAGAGCCAACGATGCTCGGAATGTTCCGGGCTGAGACGGATGGATGCCGGGTCAGACAACGAGCACAGGTAGACGACACCTATGAGCTCGGTATCCGGGCTGGGAGTGCCGCGATAGAAATGGGTGGTGCCCAGGATATGCTCAAGCTCTACTTCTACAGCCAGCTCTTCGCGCACCTCACGCCGCAAGGCATCTTCGAAACCCTCGCCCTGCTCAACCCGCCCGGTGACGCATTCCCAAACCCCGGGGGCATAATCCTTGTGCTCGGAGCGACGCAGCAGCAGATATTGGGCGGTCTCCGATGACCAGATCAGGGCGGCAATGCCGGCAAGAAAGCGACCCATGGACATATTTTTATCTCCGTGTGGATTAAGCTCAGCGAGGCGACGATTATTCCCGAGGCGGCCCCTGGCGGATGCGCTGGCGCATGCCTTCGATGGTATTACGCCAACGGTACAGGCTTTCAAGCCACCAGGTGAGCCCGGTGCCTTCATAGCCTGCCAGCCGCTTGCGACCCGCCTTGAGGTCATTCCCAGGAGTGGTACCCATGATGACCAGGTCGAAGGGGGCGCTGCTTTGACGGTGCTGCTGGATGAAAGCCTGGATCTCGCGCAGCCGGTCGGGAGGAGGGGTGTAGGGACCACCGGTGTTGAGCGGGAAGGCGCCATCCCAACGGGCTGCCCGTCGGAAGGGGCGCTTGTGAGGCCAGAACCCGCCCACCCAGATGGGGATACGGGGCATTTGGACGGGGGGCGGCAGGAAGGTGACTTTCTTCACCTGGTAATGCTGCCCCTTGAACGCATACGGCTTACCACTCCACAGCCCATTCAGCACCTCCAAGCCCTCATCCAACATGGAGGCACGCACCTTGCTGTCGGTGGGCTCGCCGAAGGTACCATAGTCATCCTCATCGGGGTCACCCACACCCACACTGAGGGTCAGCCTGCCACCCGACAGGTGGTAAAGGGTGACCGTCTCACGGGCCAGCTTCCAAGGGCGGCGGCGGGCGATGGGAGTGACTGTGGTACCAATGCGCAAGTGTTCGGTGCGCATGGCAATACCTGCCAGCGTCACCCAGGGGTCGTAGAGGGGGAGCATCTGCTTGCGGCTATAGACGATATGGTCCCACAGGAAGAAGCCATCCCAACCAGCCTCTTCGGCTTCGGCGGCCAGCTCGGTAAGAAGCGTTGGGGTGGTCTCAGCACCGAAATTGGCGGTATAGATGCCGTAATACATTGTCCCTCCTTGGATTTGAAGCCTGGTATGGATCAGCTCAGGCGAGAGGCATTGATAAAATCTACCAGGAGACCGTAAGCAGTGGTTTCAGGTCCGGGGTTGCCCTCCACGATGGAGAGCTGGGGCAGCACATCGGTCTCAAATGTGACGATGCTGGAAGTGCCATTCACTCCGTACAGAGGCGAATCACTGCCGACCAGCTCAGGGCTCACGCGCGCCACAACCGACTCGTTCGTGCGTCGGGCGGTGCAAACCAGCTTCCAGCGCTTGCCTTGCTGGTGCGCCTGACTGACATCATCCAAGGTGAGGTGGCGGATGCCGGTGCGATCCACCTGACTGGGTTTGAGGGGTATGCCCATCAGCACGGTGACCAGGGCGGCGACCTTAACCGAGGCGTCCCAGCCATCGATATCGCCGGAAGGGTCGGTCTCAGCCAGGCCGATGGACTGCGCATAGGCGACGGCGTTTTCGAAGCTGTCTCCAGCCTCCATGCGGGTGAGCACCAGGTTGGTGGTGGAATTCAGGATGCCGCTAAAAGCGTGCAGGCTGGCAACGGGCAGGCTCTCGCGGAACAGGGAAAATATAGGAGCGCCATCCATGACAGCTGACTCGAAGTAAAATTTGCGCCCGTGCTGACTGGCAAGCCCGGTCAGCTCCTGGTAAGCGTGCACTACCGGACCTTTATTCGCAGTGATGGCGTGCATGCCAGCCTGAAGGGCGGCACGCAGGTAGCTCACCGCTGGCTCACCATCCGTATAATTGACCGGGGTATTTTCGAAGAGCACATCTGCGCCACAGGTGCGGATGAACTCGATCGGATCCGTTACAGGCGGACCTATGGTGAGAGAATCCAACCTGCCGCCGGTGGAGATGAGCTGCAAGGCCTGGTCGATATCGATCCCGTCAGGGTTGATGGCGATGCCGTGCCTGCCGGTGGCAATCCCGGTGATGGTAAAGCTGAGACCGTGGTCCTTCAAAAGCAGGTCTTGCTTGCGCTGCAACAGGCGCACAAGGGCCTGTCCGACATTGCCGAAACCGAGCAGGGAGATGCGCTGATGGGTCATTTTTTTTTATAGGGGAGGCCATGGGAATGAGCGTTCTTCAGGATTGGGTTGGGGAAATTGGCGGGTGGCGATCAGGTTTAATGCGCGCCTTGCCAGGGCTTTGATCTCTTTTTGACTGAGCAGCTCCCCTAACGCTTTGTAAAGGGGAGTGTCAGGTGCCAGGGCCTGAACAAAATTGCCCAGGTCATCCAACAGCTTTTCGGGGATTGGCTCACCGGCGAAATCCCAGATCACAGTGCGAAGCTTATCTTCGACGTGGAAGCAGATACCATGGTCGATCAGCCACAGGTGATGGTGGTTATCGTAGAGCAGATGGCTGCCCTTGCGGTCGGCGTTGTTGATCAGCAGGTCGAATAAAACCACCGGGCGCAGGCGCTGCTTGTCAGCTTCACCCAGGTTGAAGTAGTGCAAATCCGGGTCGTGCTCGATGAAGAGCTGCAACGAGCCAGGACCGATGGGAGCTTTTTTGCGATACACCGTGGGAGGCACAAGCTCCCAACCCAGGGCTTCACTCACCAGGAAGGCAGCAGCTTCACGGCGAGCCAGGCTGGCAGCCGGGAAATCCCATAAAGGGCGTTCGCCACGGCTGGGTTTATACACACTCTTGAGCACATCTGCATCCTGGCACACTTCGGCCAGGAATGTATAGTTGGAGCCCCAAACGAATTCCCCCTTGATGGTAATTTCTCCATTTTGGAGCACACTCAGGACGGTCGAAGTCTCTAGCTCTGGCATGGCAGCATCTAAGCGACCAGAAGTGGATCAATGATGACGAAAATCGAGGGCGGCAAGTTCAACGATTAGTGTTTATGCCCATTTTTCTTGGGGCAGAAATGACCTTCAGGATCCATGGGCTCACCACATTGGGGGCAGAGCGGCCGACCACGCGCGGCCACCTCGATGCCCCAGCGTGCCAGGGCGCGCAGCTGATCGCGGGTACACCAGAAGCGCACCACGCCACCTTCTTCCGCAGGCGTACCTTCAGGCATTAATTCTCGCGCCACCAAAACCACGAGATCGCTTTCAGCATCATAGCCCAACCCGAACTCACCCACCCTGAAAAGTGGGTCAACCGGGGGATGGATATGCATCTGCTCCTCATCATATTCAGCTGAGGCTTCACGCAAGGTGGAGACTTTCTCCTGCACCTCAGCCAGGAACTGCTCAATCCCAACCGCCAGGGTTTGAAGCTGAAGTTTTTCGATGATCAGGGTGATGGTGCGCTCGTCTTGCCAGCCCTGGAGGTAAAAGACGCGTTTGCCCGGCTGCCCGAGGGCGTCTATCGAGATATGGTCAACGGGGTGGAGATCAATATCAATGGATGTCATACTTGAAGTATACCAATGATTTTTATAGTCCGAAAACTTATTGAGCCATCAGGCTTTTGAGATTGCGCCTGGTTTCTTCGGCTGGGGAGGCTGGAGAGCATTCCAGGCGAAGGAGGGATTGAAATTCATCATGATCAGCCGGCTGCCACTCTCCACTACTTGCAAAGCGGTGATGGAACCCGTGTCGATGGCGAGGCGCTGGAAGTTATCCAGGGGCAGCCCCAGGTAGTAAGCCAGCACCTGCTTGATGGGGTCGGCGTGACTGAAGCACGCCAGCAGATCCTGCGGAGAATGCTGCAGACGCAAGGATTCGATCACTTCCACCATGCGGTGCTGGCACTCACCGATCCACTCTCCGCCGGGGAAGTGGAACAAGGCCGGGCGCTGTTGAACCGATTGCCAAATCTTCAGGCGGCGCAGCTTCTTGACGGATTGACCCTGCCATTCGCCGCAATCCGTCTCCAGTAAACCCGGCATAGTAATGATCTCCAATTTTAGGGCCCTGGCGAGCGGCTCGGCAGTTTCAAGGGTGCGTTCCAGCGGGCTGGAATAAATGGCTTTGATGGGCAGGCTGGCAAGCTTATCAACCAGTGCCTGGGCTTGCTGCTTCCCTTTTTTGTTGATATGCACACCGGGCAGACGCCCGGCGATGTGCATCTTCTTGTTGTAAGCCGTCTCACCATGGCGGATGAGCAGAAAAATGGGCATGGGATTCCCTCTAGGTGGGTTTATGCTTGCGCTTGATCTCGATAACGGCTTCCTGGGTGAGATCGGGGATTTCCTCGGTTTTGGTGATCCCCAGGGCTTTACGCTGAGCAGTGCGCCAGCGTTCCAGGCGTGCAGAGACCTCAGCTTCATACCCCTGGCTGGAAGGGGTGTAGAAATAGGTGCCCAACAGCGGGCGAGGCAGGTACTGCTGAGGCAGGAAATGGTCGGGCAATTCATGCGGATACTGGTAGCCTTTACCATGCCCCAATGCGACGGCATCGCGGTTGGTATCCTGCAGGTGTTGAGGCACATCTCCGGTGCCCTCTTCTTCGATCAGCTGGAAGGCTTTGAAATAGGAGGTGGCGGTGTTGGATTTGGGCGCCGTTGCCAGGTAAAGCGTGGCTTCCACGATCGGGTAGACCCCTTCGGGCATGCCGATATAGTCAAAAGCCTGGGCGGCAGCACTGGCGACGACGATTCCCAACGGGTCACCCAGCCCGATATCCTCACCGGAGAGGATAATCAAGCGGCGCAGGATGAAGCGGGGGTCCTCACCGGCGTAGAGCATCTTCGCCAGCCAATAGAGAGCGGCGTCGGGGTCGGAGCCACGCACCGACTTAATGAAGGCGGAAATGGTGTCGTAATGAGAATCGCCATCCTTATCATACAGCACTGCCCGGCGCTGGATTGAATCCTGGGCAATGGCGAGGGTGATATGGATGACGCCTGAGTCGCTCGGAGGGGTGGATTCGACTGCCAGCTCGAGGGCGTTGAGGGCGTTGCGGGCATCACCCCCGGCGACGTTGATGATATGCTCAAGGGCATCTTCGTCGGCATCGATCTGACGGCTGCCATAGCCGCGCTCGGGGTCATGGATGGCGCGCTCCAGCAGCGAGTGCACATCCTGGCTGGCAAGCGGGCGGAGCTGGAAGACGCGCGAGCGCGAGACGAGCGCACCGATCACTTCGAAGTAGGGATTCTCGGTGGTGGCGCCGATCAAGGTGACGGTGCCATTTTCGACGTGCGGCAGGAGGGCATCCTGCTGGGCTTTATTCCAGCGGTGGACTTCATCCACGAACAGGATGGTCTTCTGCTGGTACATCTTGCGGCGTTCGGTGGCAGCCTCGAGCACTTCCTTGAGCTCAGCTTTACCCGCCAGGACGGCGGAGAGGATATCGAAGTGCGATTTAGTCAAGTTGGCGATGACCATCGCCAAGGTGGTCTTGCCGGAGCCGGGGGGACCCCACAGGATGATGGAAGAAAACAGGCGGTCAGCTTCGATGGCGCGGCGCAGAAGCTTGCCCGGACCGAGGATATCCTCCTGCCCGACGAATTCCTCCAGGGTACGCGGGCGCATACGGGCGGCCAGGGGGGCTTCGGTTCGCATGCGCTGCTCATGGGCGTGGGTGAAGAGGTCCATGCGGGTAATTATACTCGCATGGTGAGGTGAAGCATCTGCGGATAAAAACAAGGGAAATTGTTAAATTGTCGAGCCAGATTTTTAGTGCTTGTTAATCATTGTATTCGATATTAATAAAAAAACAGTAAATTCGAAGAGGAACAAATGTCCTTGGAAAGTGAGGCGGTGAAAGATTGGATAAAAGATATAGGAGCATTCTCTACGTCTATATGTAATTACTCACCATAAAAAGGGAAAATGCAAGGATCATACGTTTGTCATTGCGAATGAGCGAATTTTGCGAATGAAGCAATCTTCACCAAGGTCTCATTTCTGATAAGTAAGCCGATGTGATTATGAGTTTAGTCGGAAAGGAAGATTGCTTCAGCAAAGACCGCTTCGCAATGACGGTTAAACTGCGTCGTTTCCCTAATTATGGGTCTTGTCATTGGTAAAGGGAACTCGGTGAGTAGTTACGTCTATATAATAGAACATATATTCTAATTTGTCAAGATAATTACTCACAGAGTATTTTCCTCCATCAATAAAATGATAATCAGGCATAAAAATCGAATATTATGGCTGAAGTCATGAATGTTGGGTTTTCCCCCCAAGACCAGGGGGATTCCGTACAAACCGCTCAACCCAGTACAAGAACGAACCGGGTAGCCCCAATCTGCAAAGCGTTCCGGACATTGCCTGATTGAGCTTGATTGGAAAAGGAAGATTGCTTCAAGACCAGAAGAGCACTGGTCTTTCGCAATGACAATGTGGGGGGGTGCTTCGCTTTTACATTAAAAACGACGTTCACACAAGGGGAAAAAAGTGCGATAATAGGCAGTATCCATACCAGTATTGTTGCTACAGCCTGTATTAAATCAACCTGATGCATAATCCTTAGCCATGCTCCAGGTATTTGCTATTCCCTTTGCCAAGAGACGGAACCTTTAGCCTGAAAAAGAACAAGTTTTTCGTGTTAGTAATTATGATGCTGCTGCTTGCCGGGTGTACGGGGGCTGCCGGGATCGCCAACGACCTGCTGCTCGCTGCCGGCAGCCTGAGATCTTCCAAAGCCACACCTGCGGTGGCATCTTTCCTTGATCCGCTTCTAACACAGTTTCCAACTGCTTTACCCTCCAGCGAGTATTCGCTGGCAATCGTTGCTCCAAAAGATAAGGTTGTTGAACGATATGGCTTGCTGGAGCTGGACCTGCAGACCAACCTGCAGGCAGACAACCCGTATGACCCCAACCAAATCGAGCTGAAAGTGGGGTTCATTGCACCATCCGGAAGAAAATTGGAAGTGGGAGCATTTTGGTACCAGGATTATGACCCGCAGACCCGGCAGCCTCAAGGCAGACCCGGCTGGAAGGTGAGATTCACGCCCGATGAGAGCGGGGATTGGATCGCAGCTGCCTTTGCTCCGAGCGTCGGCTTGCGCAGCAATCCAATTTCATTCAAGGTCACAGCTTCGAAGCGGCCCGGTTTTGTGCGCATCAACCCCACCAATTCACGCTACCTGGCACTCGATAACGGGAGCTTCTTCTTCCCGGTGGGAGTGAACATGGGCTGGTGGGAGGACGGCCACGATCCAGTGGCTCAATATGGGCAGTGGCTGGATGAATTTACCCAGAATGGAGGCAACACCATCCGGGTGTGGATGGCTAGCTGGTCGTTTGGCATCGAGTGGAAGGATACCGGGTTGGGGGATTACGACCAACGGCAGTATGAAGCCTGGCTGTTGGACCAGCTGTTCCGCCTGGCAGATGAGCACGGGGTGAAGGTTATCCTGGTGCTGATCAATCATGGACCATTCAGCATCCGCGCCAATCCAGAATGGGAAGACAACCCTTATAATGCTGCTTTGGGGGGACCGCTATCCAGCCCAGAACAGTTCGTCAGCGACCCGCAGGCGAAGGCTTATTTTGAACGCCGATTGAGCTACATTGTTGACCGCTGGGGATACAGCCCTGACCTGCTGGCCTGGGAATGGTGGAACGAGGTCAACCTGACCCCGATCACGGATGATAAGCTCATCCCCTGGCTGAAGGAGATGACCGCCTACCTGCGCCAGCGGGACGTGAACCAGCACCTGACCACGAATAGTTTCGCCATGCGGAGCGAATCTGCCATATGGAAACTGCCTGAGCTGGATATCGCCCAGGAGCATGAATATTCCAGCCAGATCAATGTGCTGGACCACGACCTGGCGAGCAGGGTTGCCCAGGATTACCAGGCCTTTGCAAAAAGCATGCCGGCGAAACCGATCCTGCTGGGCGAATTCGGCTACTCGGCCAGAAACTATGGGGATGATATTGAGCCCACGGGCATCCACCTGCACAACGGGTTATGGGCTAC
This sequence comes from uncultured Chloroflexia bacterium, assembly GCA_963809805.1. Classification (GTDB taxonomy): domain Bacteria; phylum Chloroflexota; class Anaerolineae; order Anaerolineales; family UBA4823; genus FEB-25. Next base: position 192,639 of record CAWELB010000001.1, read on the forward strand.
AACTTTCAGCGGGTACGCAGGGACGGGCATGTACTGGTGGTGGGACAATTACCTCGACGCCAACAATCTGTGGTATCACTTCAAGGGGCTTTCGCAGTTCATTAGCGGAGAAGACCTGACCAAGTACCGCCCATTTTCACCGCTGCAAATTAGCGGTCCGGTTGGCAATCCGGGGAAGGTGGATGGCCTGGGGCTTAATGGCAAGAATACCCTGATATGGATCAGGAGTGACGGATACACCGTCCAGGCATCCATGGACGCAGGAACTGGGAAGGCGAACTCATCGGCGTATATCCCGCCATTGGTGGAAGGGCTGCAGCTGACCTTGAATAAGGTGACCAATGGAGAGTATACGGTGAGCTGGTACGACCCGCAGACGGCAACCTGGCTGAGTAACTTCACGGTAAGCGCGCGCAATCATAGCCTGGTAATCCCAATCCCTGCCTTCCGGGATGACCTGGCAGCGAAGATCGTACGAAATCCGTAGAAGGGAAAAACTACATAGGCAGATTGAGACCAGAGGGGTATGGATATGTCACATGGGTTCAAGCGAAGTTAAGATATAACCTTGCAAGAGTCCTGGTATAAGACTATTATGACGCTTCCCAATCAAAGAGCAGATTGCCGCAGCCAGCAAAGATCGCTGAACCGCAGGTCTAGCAATGAGGGGATGGTTGTTGACAGGCACCCAATCAAGGAGATTTAGCTAAATGACCGTCCACGAATGGATCACGAATACACGAATAAACCATAAAATGTAAAAGGAACGAGCTTAAGGCAAATGGTGATACTCTCACCGAATTATCATATCCGGTTCAGGAGAACCCGGGTAGAAGAAATATAATAGTCTCTGAAGATTATCAGAATCAGTAAGTATTGAAGTAAAAGGGAGGAATTCCTATGCAATACCGTGAATTAGGACGAACTGGACTGAAGGTTTCCGCCCTGGGATTTGGTTCGTGGGCAATTGGGGGCACGTGGGGAACAGTTAAAGACGACGAGTCCTTGGCGGCGCTAAACCGGGCGATTGAGCTGGGAGTCAACTTCTTTGATACCGCCGATGTGTATGGGGGCGGGCGGAGTGAGCGCCTGCTGGCCAGACTGCGCCAGACCCACCGGGAAAAAATCTACATCGCCACCAAAATCGGGCGGGGGATATACCCACATGTTGCGGAAGGCTACAACCGCGCCAACCTGAACGCCTTTGTAGAACGCGGCTTGAGAAACCTGTCGACCGATAGAATTGATCTGCTGCAGCTGCACTGCCCTCCGACCAGGGTCTTCTACATGCCGGAGGTGTTTAGCATTCTGGATGACCTGGTGAAGGCAGGGAAGGTCCGCTATTATGGCGTAAGCGTTGAAAAGATTGAGGAGGCGCTCAAGGCGATCGAGTACCCCAACGTGCAGAGCGTACAGATCATCTTCAACATGTTCCGCCAACGACCCGCGGAAGATTTCTTCGAGCAAGCCAAAGCACGCAAGGTGGGTATTTTGGCGCGGGTGCCGCTGGCTTCAGGGATGCTGACCGGCAAGATGACCGCCAACACCCGCTTTGAGCAGGATGACCACCGGGCATATAACCGCCAGGGGGAGGCGTTTGACCGGGGTGAGACGTTCTCGGGAGTGGATTACAACGTGGGGCTGCAGGCGGTTGAGGAGCTTAAGGCGATCTGCCCGGTAGGAATGAGCCTGAGCCAGTTCGCCTTGCGCTGGATCCTGATGTTCGATGCGGTGACCTGTGCCATCCCAGGGGCGAAACGACCGTCTCAAGCGGAGGAGAATTTCAGTGCGGCAGACCTGCCGCCCATCGCGGATGAGACCATGGCGAAGGTGCGATCTATTTATGACCAGCACATTCGCCAACTCGTTCATCAGAATTGGTAAGCTGGATCCGATTTGATCCACAGGTAACCTGCTAAAGATATTAAAAAAAGGGAAACGCACATGGAAAACCGCATATCCTTAGAACCGGTGCTCACATTTTTAAGCGATTTGAGCAAACACAACTACAAAGCCTGGTTTGATCAAAATCGAGATTCTTATGAGCTGGCGCGAGAAGAGTTTGAGCGCTTCGTCGCTCTGATCATCGATGAGTTCAGGGTAACTGATGATCTGCAAGACTTATCCGCCAAGGACTGCATCTCCCGGATCTACCGGGATCTGCGCTTCTCGAAGGATAAAAGCCCTTATAAAACGAATATGTGGGCGACCATTGCGCCGGGTGGAAAGAAAATGACCAGGCTGGGATATCATATCGCACTCCAGCCGATGGGGCGATCCATGATCGCGGGGGGATTGTGGGAACCCAGCCCGGATCAATTGTCAAAATTCAGACAGGCAATCGATCGAGACGCATCGAAATTCAAAGCCATCACTCAGGCTAAAACATTCGTTGAAACGTTTGGCGGTATTACGGGCGAAATGTTAATAACTGCACCCAAGGGGTATGACCGGGCAAATCCAGAGATTGAGCTGCTGCAGCGCAAGCAAATCACCGTGGTGCGCTCCTATACAGATCAGCAGGTATTGGCGGATAATTTTCCAACTCAGGTAATTTCAGGCTGCCGGGCGATGAAACCATTTTTGGATACCCTGAATCACATCTTGCAGCCGTAAGGCAGGCATGGAGGCGCCAGCAGCTATTTAATCCTGGAGCATGAAAAAGATTGATGAGTTAACGCACTCCATCCTTTGGAGGGGGATTGGGCTCCCGGGGCATGAAGCCTGCCAGCTATCCTGGCGGGATTCCAAGTGGTATTTGGAGGGAAGTTCCGTATTTACGCATACGCAGAAACCATGCCACTTGAGCTATCACATCCTATGTAATTCGAGCTGGCACACGCTGCGGGTGAACGTCGAAGGCTGGCTCGGAAATAAGAAAGTTTACATGCGAATCAGCACTGACCTGGATCAGCACTGGCGGCTAAACCAGGTTGAGATACCGGAAGTGACCGGCTGCAGCGATGTGGACCTCAACTTCAGCCCGGCGACCAACCTGATCCCGATCCGGCGGTTGAACCTGGCAGTAGGCGCAAGTGCGGATATCACCGCAGCCTGGCTGAAGTTCCCCGGTTTCACCCTCGAGCCCCTCCCGCAACGTTATACCCGTTTGGAAGAGCAATTGTATCGATATGAAAGCGGAAATGGCCGCTTCGTGGCTGACCTGCGAGTGAGCCAGGCTGGTTTTGTAACCGATTACCCGGGCATCTGGATGGCTGAAGCCAGCTCCGACTGATCAAGAATTATCAGGTGACTAAACCAGCCAGCCACGACTGTAAAGAATCGTGGCTGGCAAGGTATTTAAGCACATCCAGCAATCCAGCTTACGGTTGCGAGACCTGGAAACAAGCTACATCGTATTGAGACACAGACATGGGGTTATTTGAATTCTGGGGCTGCGTGCCGGCGTAGACGGTACCTGCTTTTCCATCCGGATTGAAGGCTGAACCAGGTGCACTGGCAGATTGTCCCGGCCTAAATAGCTGGTCTTCACAGGATTGGTTTGGCTGACCCATTGTGCCAGGGCTGGCTGCAAATACTGTGCTGAGAGGCATTGCCAAGACCAGCAGTGCTAAAAACACAGCCATGCCGGTTTTAAACATACGCTGATTGTGACTGTTCATCTTGTTCTCCTTGTAAATTATTTTCATTTTTATTGGGTCAGTCCTTCAAATCACCGTTTAGACTGACCTCACTACTCAATACGTTAAAGATTCATCTTTGGATTAATCATAAGAGTCTTCTAATATACTTTTTGGAGGTGGAATGTCGGACAATCGGACACCGAATAGCACAATTCCGGATAATTCAACGAGGCGGAGAAACAGGCAAACTTGACTATAATATGGATGGAGGACGAATATTTTATGGTAACCAACCCAGTTATTGACGCAATGATGAAGCGAAAATCGATCCGTAAGTACACCGACCAAATGCCTTCCGAAGACGTTTTGCAGGCAGTGGTGCGTGCAGGACAGCAGGCTCCTTTTGCAGCCCAGCTGTGCAGCGTGTTACTCACCCGCAAGAAGGGTGTACCATGGGGAGCGCCACTCCTTTTCACCATTTGTGTTGACCTGCACCGCATGGAGCTGGTAATGCAAAAGCGCGGCTGGAAAATGGTGACGAATGACTTATCGATGCTGTTCTTCGGCTTGCAGGATGCGTCACTCGTGGCGGAGAACATGGTTATTGCAGCTGAAAGCTTTGGAATGGGCAGCTGTTTTTTGGGTGGTGCGCCTTATATGGCCGATAAAATCGCTAAAAAATATGATTTACCTCCCCGCGTTTTCCCGCTCGTCCAATTGGTGATGGGTTACCCGGCGGAAAACCCACCAACCCGACCGCGCTACCCGCTAAGCTTTAACTTATTCGAGGATAAATACCCTGAGATGACGGAAGAGGAGATCAATGCAGCGATGAAACAGATGGATGAAGGGTATCTTTCTCAAGATTACTACCGTAAACTAAAGGCCAAGATTCGCCTGGAGGCAGAGCGGGAGGAAACCTTTACTTACGATAACTATAGCTGGACGGAACATATCTCGCGGAAGTGGGGTCAGTGGTACGAGAGCCCTGAAGAGCTATTGACGCAATTATCAAAACGAGGTTTCACCATTGAACCCGATGAGGGAAGTGAAGGAGAGGTCTCAAAATAGTGTGAGCCTCGATAGTTTCGTATGTAAATAAGACTATCGTTATTTTAAATCAGCCGGGCGTGGAAGATCTTTCCACGCCCAGTATTTCCCCCAGTTATGTGGCTTTTAGTTTTTGCCACGAAAATGCCAGTAAGAAGTTAAATATTCTTCCGTACGGCGCACCCTACATTCCAAATATCAACGGACCAATGCTTTTATGCCAATTTTGGAATTATGTAGAAAATCACCTTTGTACGGACAGTCCCTCCCATCGGTCAATTGTGAAATTCGATATTATTATTTTAGACAGTTATATCCCCGGAAGCATTTGGAATCATTGGTAAAGATTGGTGTTTCACCAATAATACGTAATTTCTCACTAGAATCTAGAATACTTATAGATCATGAGTAATGATAGGAGAAGATTGCCACGTCGGGCTTCTGAGTGTATGAGAGAGATTGGATTTCTAAAACGCCCTCCTCGCAATGACGGTTAATTTGAGTCTTTCCCCTAATTATGGTTTTTGGTTAGTGGTTAATAAAGACTCAGTGAGTAATACCAATAATACATTCACTTGATTGAGGGGTGATTTTATTATAGAGATCAGCCCATGTTGGCAGGAATTCGAATAGAATGGATAAGAAAATTGCCATAACAGTCTATAATGAATTCAGGCGTTCAAGGGTAAAATAACAACTCAAGCAGGCTTCGTAATCCATTGTAAAAGGAAAGGATCCATTCATGGCTGAAACCAGGAAGAAGCGGCAATTAGGGCTGATCATCGGAGGCGGCGTATTAATGGTTTTGGCTGCGTTGGCGTGGGTGATGCTCAATAAGCTGGCACCGTCCGCAGCGACAGCCATATCCACAAAAACAGCAACGCCGGCATCCGTGGCTCAGGTGCAACGGGTTTCCCTGGCAGATGCCAAAGCTGCCTACGATGCGAAATCGGCAGTCTTCCTGGATGTGCGGGATCGCAGCTCATTCGAACAATCTCATCTCCCTGGGGCAGTGAACATCCCCATCTCTGATTTAGCGACCCGGATGAATGAGCTGGATCCAAAATCCTGGATCATCCCCTACTGCACCTGATTCGCTGAAGAATCCAGCGCCCGTGCGGCACTATTATTGATCGATAATGGCTTTACCAATGTCACCCCCATCCTGGGAGGATTTACTGCCTGGATGCAGGCGGATTATCCGTTGGAGAGCGGCCAGTAAACTATTCATTGAATGAAAATTGCCCAACCGGCTGTGAGCATTGTGCCAATCGGTGGCTTATGCTATGATTTCAATGGTGAGGATTGAATGAGGCAGGTCAAGCGTTTTATTTATTTTGTGCTGCTCAATATCGTCATTTCGGCCGTAACTGTGATTGTGGTGCTCCAGTTATGGGAGCGCGACCATCCATCCATATCGGCGGATAACACCCCGGTAGTGATCGTCGTCACTCCCACGCAATCCGTGATCCTGCCGCTGCTGTCCAATAATTCCGGCCCTGACGAAATTGATATTGTGGATCCTGGCGTGCCGATCACGGGAACGTACCAGGTTCTCCCGACAGCAGAAATGCTCTCCTATCAGGTAAAGAAGGGGGATACCCTGGGAGCGCTGGCAGTCCAGTTCAATGTAAGCGTAGCGGATATCATGACGGTCAATGGCTTGGATGACCCGGACAGCCTGTATGAAGGTCAGATCATCTTAATTCCCACAGCACCGCTACCCACCATTACTCCCACTATAATTCCACCCACCATCTCACCAACCATCCGACCGTCTGTCACCCCTACCCATGGACCTACTCCGACTTCCACACCCACCCCAATCTTGATCGAACCGCAGCTGGTGATTAAAGCAGTGCTTGGCATGGGCGCGCTGGAGACCGAACATGTGGAGCTGCTACGCACAGGTGATGGTGAGCTCAATCTATCGGGATGGAGCCTGGGGGATGGGACGGGGTATGTATATTATTTCCCTGACCTCACCCTGTATAAAGGTGTGGAGATCAATTTAAACACTCGCACAGGGCAGAACACAACAACAAACCTGTTCTGGGGATTGCCAGCCTCGATTTGGCATTCAGGCAAAACCGTTTCGCTCTACGATTCTCAAAATGAATTGCGCTCGTCTTATACCATACCATAAGTAATAATCATAATTCCAGAAGGTCGAGCACCCAAGGAAGTGACGCATGGCTGGACATAAAACGATGTTTCTGGTTAACCCGAATGCAGATTTAGGGCGGGCGTGGCGCACCGTGAGCGACCTGCGACCCCTGGTGGAAGAATTTGGTGGAGCCGACTGGGCAGGCTCTGTTTACCCAACTCACGCAACCGTCTTAGCTTATGAGGCGGCCAAGGCGGGTTATCAGCTGGTGATCGCAGCGGGTGGGGATGGAACGGTGCATGAAGTGATCAATGGGCTGATGAAAGTTCCATCAGAAGACAGACCCCGCCTGGGGATTGTGCCATTGGGCTCTGGAAACGATTTTGCGCATTGCCTGGGAATACACAGCAATCCAGCCGAAGCACTCAAGCAGATTTTCACCGGCGAGCCCAAACGGATTGATCTGGGTGTTTTCGAACTCGACCATGGGCAACGCGAATACTTTGACAACACATTCGGAATGGGATTTGATGCTACGGTGACCATTCGCACTCACCAGCTTAACCACATTCACGGATTTATGATGTACCTGGTGGCAGTGCTTCAGACCATTGCCCTCAACCACGAAGCCCCACAGATGCACATTGAGACGGATAATGAGGCGTGGGACGAAAAAACGATCATGATGGTGGCTTGCAATGGACCACGTGAAGGAGGCGGTTTCGCAGTTGCCCCGAGCGCGATCACCTCAGACGGGACGTTAGATTACGCTTCCATCTGCCACGTCTCACGATTAATGATGCTGCGCCTGGTCCCAGAGGTGATGAAAGGCACCCATGGACGATTTAAGCAAGTCAGGTTGGGTACATTCCGAAGATTAAATCTTCGATCAGAAAAACCGATAAACATCCACGCGGATGGCGAAGTCATATCGGGTTTTGGCACCGATGTGAGGAACGTGAGCGTTGAAGTCGTTCCAGGGGCATTGGAAATCATCGTTTAATCCGGTTATATTTTCATTATGCCGAATCTATCTGAAAGCCTACAAGGCAAAGACCTTGGGCATTTGCGGATCATCGCTGAGCTGTGGGGGATTAACCTGGAGGAACAGGAAACCCCTGCGGCGATCATCCATCTGATCAGCGCCCTCCTTGACACGCAGATGGTTAACCGCATGGTTCTCAGCCTGCCGGCTGAAGCCAAAACTGCCCTGGATGACCTCGCCCAGCACTCGGGCAGGCTCCCATGGGCTCAATTTACACGCACATACGGCGAAGTGCGTGAAATAGGGCCGGCAAAGCGCGATCGCGAGCGACCACAGGAAAATCCCGGCTCGGCGGTGGAAGTGTTGTGGTACCGGGCATTCGTCGCAAGGGCTTTTTTTGATTCTCCAACGGGACCAGAGGAATTTGCGTATATCCCGGACGATTTACGGGCATTGTTACCGATGGTAGAAGAAACAAGCTCACCCATGCTCGGACGGCAAGCCTCAGCCCAGGAATATGCCCACATTGAGCTGGCAAATGACCGCATTCTTGACCATGCATGCACATCTCTGGCTGCCTTGCGGTTGGGTGCCAGCTTGCCTGATGTGTATTCCTCCGATAGTGGAGAGGTTTTAACTTCTCAATTCATGCAATCCTTATTATCAGCCAGTGAGCTTCTCGATGAGGCTGGCTTACCCAACCCCGAACCAGTACGAATCTTCCTGGAAGCGAACCGTGGGGATACTTTGGCGCAGCTATTTCAAGACTGGAAAAATAGCAAGCTGATTAATGAATTACAGCTGCTGCCTGATTTAACCTTCGAGGGCAACTGGGAAAATGACCCGCTGAACACCCGCCTGACCCTGTTGGATTGCCTCTCCAGTATACCCACAGGTACCTGGTGGAACCTGGGTTCGTTCATCTCGGCGATCAAACAACGCAACCCGGATTTCCAACGACCGGCGGGTGATTATGATTCGTGGTTCATCCGTGAAAAAGCCACTGGAGAGTATCTGCGAGGTTTTGAAGCCTGGGACGAGGTGGATGGCAGGTTAATTCGCTATGTGTTGAGCGGACCATTACATTGGCTGGGTGTGCTCGACCTGGCACGCCAGGAAGAAGAGCAGGAGGTGACAGCCTTCCGTCTTTCTGGTTGGTCGAAGGCATTGCTGAAAGGGAAATCTCCCAAAGGGTTACCCCTGGAAGAGGAATCGCTGGTGGTGCGCTCCGACGCCCGGGTCAGTGCCAGGCGCCTGGTCCCTCGCCGAGCGCGGTACCTGGTATCACGCTTTTGCGAATGGGAAAGGGAAACAGCAGAGGAGTACACCTATCGGATCAGCACTGCTTCGCTTGCCCGCGCCCGCCAGCAGGGATTGACGGTGATCCAGCTGATTTCGCTGCTCAGCCGCTACGCGAAAATTGTCCCACCCAGCCTGATCAAAGCGTTGGAGCGTTGGGAAAAAGCAGGCGCGGAGGTACGAATAGAAACGATGGTGGTCTTGAGAGTCGTTTCGGAGGATATCTTGCAGGCTTTGCGCAAATCGCGGGCGAGCCGCTTTTTAGGAGAATCATTGGGACCCACGACGGTAGCGGTGAAAGCCGGGGCAGTTGATAAGGTTTTAGGCGTGCTGGCAGAATTGGGTTACCTGGGGGAGATACGCGAGACTGTAGAGTAAGACTACTTCGGTGCTAGTTCATCACGAATAGTTCGCTCGATCAATTGGGCGACTTCAGGCAAGGCTGAATCCACCTCCCGACTGAGCGCTCTCCCCAGCCTAAGCTGACCTGCTTCAATCCCGATCAAGATCAGCTTGCCGGGTAGTGAGGCTGGCATGATTTTTCGACCTAGCGATAAGGTTTCTGCCACGCCCCATCCATGGGCTGAGCCTGCTCCAGTGGTAAAAGCTTCGAGCTGATCTTCCGTTAAAATGTGAACTGTTCCAGCACTCGCACCGCTACGCACCGCATCAACCAGGATGGCAACCCTTGCACCTTCCATCAGGCCAAGCAAGCCAATACCTGGCAGCCCTGCCAGTTCGATTTCAACACCAGGCCATTTATTCTTCGACTGATAGGTACTATTCCATAAATTTACGGCGGCTAAACCCGCAGCATCATCCCCGCGCAGGCTTTGACCAAGACCAATTATTTTAACAGTGCCAGGGTGGATGACCCTGGCACTATCGTTGTAATTGCTCAGACCCCCACCCCTGCCCCTCCCCCGCAAAAAACGGGGGAGGGGAGAATGATCGAAAAATAGGGATACGCTCGGGCTACGCCCTCGCATATCCCTATTTTTCGAAATCGTTGCATCAACATTCTCATTCGATTTGGTGATCATTTTTATGATGGTGAGAAATTACCTATCGTTCAGACCGTTCATTCGTGTTCGATTTTTAATTTTAAGAAGTGCGTCGCGCACGAGATGCACGGGTCGTAAGAGCGCAGCAGGTGCTCGAAGGCCAGTGAGGCCTCTTCCTGGGGAAGTTTGACCACCGTGGGAGCAAGTGCCCATAGATCAGCTTCCATCTGGGCGAAGTTTTGTGCAGTGGGAGGAGTGATCCTGGCAAAGCGGATCAGACCTTGCTCGTCCACCACATAGCGATGATAAAGCAGGCCGCGAGGAGCTTCCGAGACCCCGTAGCCTTCGCCAGGCCGCAACTTAAATTCCTTATAACTGGGTCCTTTGGGCTGGTAGGTGTTGGCAAGCTCAATTGCCAGGTCACTGCAATGCACCAGCTCGATTGCCCGGGCGATTAATCCCTTGTACGGATTACGCAGGGGGAGCTTCAACCCGATATCCTTGGCTGCCTGACGGGCAATGGGACGCAACAGCTTGTAGTTAAGATTGAGACGTGCCAGTGGACCGACAAAATACGTGCCATTATTCACGGTGTGGCTGTGCAGGGCATTGGAGCGCTCTACATGGGTTTCGAGATAGTTCTTTTCAAACTCTTCGGGAGGGGTGCGCTTGCCATTGGATGAGACGATATACCCATCATAGATGGCATATTCTTCAACACGGCTAAGGGCAACAAATTCGTATTCCTGCTCGAACTCGGGGTAATTTAACGTGGCAGCCCACTTGACGGTATCCAAAGAGGCTTGCAACGCCCATTCAAGATCTGGGACGAGAGCCTGGATGGCATCCACAGTCGGCCAGCGGTAAAACCCTCCAACACAGGTATTTACCGGATGGACGGAGCGCCCACCAATGGTTTTGAGCAGCTCATTGCCGATTTTTTTCAACCGCAGGGCCTGTTTCACCAGATCAGGAGCATCGGCAGCGAGGCTGATGGCACTTTCATAGCCAACCAGATCGGGTGCCTGGAGCAAATAGATATGCAAAGCATGACTCTCGATATATTCGGCACAGTAGAGCAGCTGGCGCAGCAGGCGTACTTCTGGGGAAATGGTCACCGCCAAGGCAGCTTCCAAGGCCTGCACGGAGCTCATCTGATAAGCCACGGGGCAAATCCCACAGATGCGGGCAGTAATATCAGGCACATCCTGAAAATATCGACCCAGCAGGAAGCCTTCAAAGAAGCGGGGTGGCTCGTAGATATTTAAAAGGATTTCATTGACGGCGCCATCCTTCAGCTTGATAGTCAATGCTCCTTCGCCTTCCACACGTGCCAAAGCGGGAATATGGATATCCTGGTTCATTTCTGCCCTCCTGCCGCTGGGGCGGGTATCTCAGGCAGCGTCTGAGCTGCCTGGCGGAACGCGGGTGCATTATTGCTGATGTTGGTCAGCAGACCCCTGACTTCGCCCGGGAAGCGCTCGAAGGGTGCCAGAGCCGCCAAAACCGTTTTTGTATCCTGATTCGGGGCGGGACCAAAGCAGCCATAGCAGCCACGCCCGTTGGAAGGGCAAAGGACACCGCATCCGGTGCGGGTGGCCGGACCCAGGCAGGCGAAACCTTGAGCCACAATCACACATACAATGCCTTTTCGCTTACAGTCCAAACAGATGCTGTGATTGGGCAAATTGGGTTTGCGTTTCTGCAGAAGGGCTTGAATCACCTCGACCAGCTGATATTTATTCACCGGGCAGCCCCACAGCTCGTAGTCCACTTTGACATGCTCAGAGATGGGAGTTGAAGTGGGCAAGGCATGCAGGTATTCCGGATGCTCATACACGGCCATTGCCAGGTCTTCCAGTTTCATGGTATTGCGCAGCGCCTGGATACCGCCTGAAGTCGCACAGGCCCCAATGGTCACCAGGGCTTTAGCAGACTTCCGAATCTCCTGTATCCGCTCTACTTCGTGGGGCGTGGTCACGGAACCTTCAACCAGGGCGATATCATAGGGTCCGGGTAAGGTACGGCGTCGTGCTTCCAAGAAATAAGCAATCTCAACCGCACCCACCAGATCGAGCCACTCATCCTCCAGGTTCAATATGGAGAGCTGGCAGCCATCACAAGACGAAAATTTATAAACTGCAACGGTGGGTTTAGCCATTAGAATTCCTCCACATTGACGTAGGGCTGAAGCTTGTCAAAGCTGAAGACGGGGCCGTCTTTACAAACGAAGTAAGGTCCCAACTGGCAGTGACCGCAGGAACCCAGCCCACATTTCATATTTTTCTCAAGGGAGACCAGGATGCGTTCTGGCGGCACGCGCCGAGCCAGGGCTTCAAAAATCACGAAACGGATCATAACTTCAGGTCCGCAGGTCATAATCACCGTGTTATGCGGATCGATGCGGGTGTTGTAGAACAGGATGGGCACCACACCCACCCGACCCTGCCAGGCTTCGTCACCACGGTCCACCGTCACCTGGAGCTCAATCTGCGCATCCTGCCAGGCTTTGTACTCGCTGGAAAATTGCAGATCGTTAGGCGTGCGCGCACCGTAAAGGACGATCACCTTACCAAAATCACGCCGGTGATTGATGATGTAATAGAGCACAGGGCGGAAAGGCGGTAAGCCGATCCCACCGGCAGCTATCACGATATCCTTCCCCATGCACTCATCCAGTGGCCACCAGCTGCCAAAAGGTCCCCGGATTCCCAGAATATCACCCACATTCATACGGCTGATCGTATTGGTAACATTGCCAACCGCGCGGATGGTATGACCGATACGGTGAGGGTCTTCCATGTCGGAGCTGATGGAGATAGCTACTTCACCCATGCCGGTTACGGAGATCATATTAAACTGACCGGCTTTGAAGTGAAACCCATCCCGTAGTCCAGGATCGAGGAACTGCAGCCAATAGGTAGATACTCCAGGTGCTTCGCGCACGATATCCACTATCTCCGCCCAATAAGGCTGCATGGGTGCGGATGGAGATATGGCGTGGGGTTTTCCAATCGTTTCGATCATGCCTTCACCTCCTCGCGCAGCGCACTCAGCTCAGCGGTCACATCAATCTTCGCAGGGCACCAGGTGATGCAGCGGCCACAACCGACGCAGCCTGAGGAGCCAAATTGCCCATACCACGACCCAAACTTGTGGGTGAGCCATTGCCGGTAGCGTGAGCGGGTATTCGGGCGTGTATTTCCGCCCACGATGTATGAATAATCCGGGTTGAAGCACGAATCCCACAGCCTTTCGCGACGTGCCGTCTGACCAGCCAGGTCGGCTGCATCATGCGTATCCCAACAGAAACAGGTTGGGCATACCTGTGTGCAGCTGGTGCAGCTCATACAGCGCAGAGCCACATCGTCCCATTGGCGGGCATCCAGGTTATTGAGCAATAGGTCGGGCAGCTCATCTGGATGGGATAGGATACGTCCCATCTTCGAGCTGGCATCCTCCAGGCTTTTTTGTGCAGCTTGCAGCCAAAAAGCACTGGTCGGCAGGATGGGCATACCCTCCATGACCAGGCGCCCGGCTTCAGAACCAACCTCCACCAGGAAAACATCTTCCAGCTCGGTTAAGCTCAGGTCATAGCCGGGGTTGGCTTTCGGACCGGTGCCCATGGAGGCACAGAAACCAGTACCGCATGGGTGCAGGCAGTTCACTGCCAGGATAAAAGCACTCTGGCGACGCGACCAGTAAACGGGATCCTTCCATTCTTCACGCAGGAAGATTTTATCTTGCACTTGAATGGCTGCCAGGTCACACGGGAAGACCCCGAAAAGGGCCAGGGGGGTCAGATCTGGGATGTGTTCATCGATCTGCCAGTGCCCATTTTCATCGCGGGTGTAACTGGCAAGCTCGGTCTGGGATGGAAAGAAAAACTGTTTCCAGGATTGTGCTCCGGGAGTAGCATCAAAATAGCGAGCGTGTCCGGTGTAAACCAGGCGGTAGCTGGCTTTCTCCTGTTGGCTAATATATCCTTTCGGCAGATCGCGCACGGTTTTAAGCGACTTGTATACAATCACGTCATCCTGGATTTGTGGCCCGAGTATACGATACCCCATGCGGTCTAGATTGGCATACAGCTTTTCCAACGCAGCCTTGGGCAAGGCTACGGTTGAGCCCACAAATAATTGAATTTCTGCCATGCTACTCCTCTTTGTTTTCGACTGGGTTGGCGAACATATCCAGCAGCTGCAGGCGACCGGTTAAAAGACGACCTGCGACCACGTTGACCAGACGACGCATCACAAAATAACCAAAGTCATGGTCTTCGTCGCATAACCTGCGCAGTTCCTGGGCATCAAAAGCCACCAGGCGGCTGGGCAGGACAGCGCGTGCACCAGCCGTCCTCTGCCGAACGACCGGGGTGACACTCGACCAGCCGACCTCTTCCATTGGCTCTGCGGTGAGGATGCGGATCCGTCCGTGGCCAGGGACGCTCATTTCGATCGCCACACGACCTTCAATCACGACATATAGAAAATCTTCCTTATCCCCCTCGTGGAAGATTACCTGATTAGCCTCAAATTTGCAGATTTTTGCGATAGTAAGTATTTTGGCAAAGTGTTCGGGGGTCATCATTTGGAACCATGGGATGGCCTCCAATGCTCTGATCAGTTCCTGCTGAGTTGTCATAATCCGCATTCTCCTTCTCACATAGACGCAATTAACCAGGAGAGTAGGATGCTCTCCCGGTATGATCCTAGATAGAAATTGAGTATATTTTCACAATAAAACGCGATTTTGTCAGGTGTAGATGGTCATCAAGTGGTTGGGCAGAATGTCACACGATGATTTGAGTGAGGGAACAATGATAAGTCACCCCTGTGAGAACTAATCAGGGGATAGACCCTAATAAATTGGCTGTAATTACTCACCCATCCCCTCTTTATCTCCCCTTCCCTAGCCAGGGAAGGGGAGAATTGGATCGAAAAGTAGGCATACGCAGGAGCGTAGCCCTGCGTATGCCTACTTTTCGAAATCATACCAAGATAAAAGATAAGAAAAGAAATAAACATGATTGGTCGGTGAGTAGATACAATTGGCTTATAGCTCAGTCTGCCATATGGTGAATAATGGCATCACCAAATTCGGAACATTTTAGCAATGTAGCGCCTTCCATCTGGCGGTGAAAATCATAGGTTACCGTCTTGGCAGCAATGGCGCCTTCCATTCCTTTGAGTATACGATCGGCAGCTTCATTCCAGCCCAGGTAACGGAACATCATTTCACCCGATAAAATGAGCGATCCCGGGTTGACGACATCCTTGTCAGCATATTTTGGGGCGGTGCCGTGGGTAGCTTCAAAGACTGCATGCCCGGTTTCATAGTTGATATTTCCACCCGGAGCAATACCGATGCCGCCCACCTGAGCTGCCAGGGCATCGGAGAGGTAATCACCGTTCAGGTTTGTCGTTGCCAGGACATCAAACTCACGTGGTCGGGTGATGGTCTGCTGGAAGACGATATCTGCAATCACATCCTTAACCAGCAGCTTGCCAGCGTGCAGAGCGGAATCTTGCTCACGATTGGCAGCCTCTTCACCCTGCTCATTTTTAGTTTTTTCCCACTCCGCCCAGGTATATACACGGTCATTGAACTCGGATACAGCAAGCTCGTAGCCCCAATTTCGAAATGCTCCTTCGGTATACTTCATGATATTACCTTTGTGAACCAGAGTGACCGATTTACGGTGGTTATCCAGGGACCATTGGATGGCGGCGCGAACGAGACGGTAAGTACCCTCTTTGGAAACCGGTTTGAGTCCGACCCCAGCAGTTTCTGGAAAACGGATTTTTTTATATTCGGCGGGAAAAGCACCTTTTAACATGAGCATGAATTGCTGGTTGGCTTCGGTGCCATTTTCGAATTCAATCCCGGAATAGATATCCTCGGTGTTCTCGCGGAAAATGACCATATCCACATATTCAGGATGCTTGACAGGTGAAGGAACACCCGTAAAATAACGCACCGGGCGCTGGCAGACGTACAAGTCGAGCGCTACACGAAGCGCCACATTCAGCGAACGGAAACCTCCGCTAATGGGCGTGGTGAGAGGGCCTTTGATACCCACCAGGAAATCCTTGAAGGCCTGCACAGTTTCATCCGGAAGCCAGGAACCAACCTTGTGATAGGCTTTTTCTCCCGCAAGTACTTCCAGCCACTTGACTTTACGCGTATCCCCATAGGCATGCCCGACGGCAGCATCAAAAACCCGTTGGGAAGCCCGCCAGATATCGCGCCCGGTGCCATCACCTTCCACATAGGGCAGGATGGGGTGATCAGGTACCGATAGTTTGCCTCCCTTGATGGTGATCTTTTCGCCCATCTCAGGCACGCTGATGTTTTGGTAAGTCATTTTCGTTCTCCTTTAGCTTTGTTCACAAACAGGAATAAAAACCCTAAGATTATCTCAGGTTTTTGCACCTCCATTTGATTGATAAATTTTATCACCCTTCATATCCTCTGCTATAATTCGTGTGCCCTCAGCCAGGTGACTGAGAGCAATCCTTTTTTGGAGTACCCGATGAGTCTTGAAAAACCAATTTCCCCTTCCATAACATTGCCGGAGACAAACTGGCATGCCCTACCACCTGATCAGATCATCAGGCAGCTTGCCACACCGATTGAAAGTGGCCTGACTGCGGAGGAGGCTGCCCGCCGGTTGCAGTCTTATGGTCCGAACCAGCTGACCGAAGCACAAGGTATTACCTTCTGGCAAATGCTGCTGGATCAATTCAAGTCCTTCGTGGTGATCATGTTGATTGTAGCTTCCGTTATCTCGGCGCTGTTGGGCGATTGGGAAGAAGCTGCTGCAATTTTATTGATTGTGATCCTGAATGCCACCCTGGGCGTCATCCAGGAACGGCGGGCAGAACAGGCGCTGGCTGCATTAAAGAAATTGGCAGCTCCGGAAGCGCAGGTTTTGCGGGATGGACAAAGGCAATTTGTGCCTTCAACGCAGCTGGTGCCGGGTGATATCGTCCTGATGGAAGCAGGCAACTATGTGCCAGCAGACATCCGTTTATTGGAAGCCGCCAACCTGCGCATCGAGGAAGCTGCCTTGACGGGAGAATCCGTCCCGGTGCAAAAAGACGCCAATATCAGCCTGCAGGCAGATATCCCGCTGGGAGACCGTAAGAACACCACGTTTATGGGTACGCTGGTATCGTACGGACGCGGGCGTGGGGTGGTAGTGGGCACCGGCATGCGCACCCAGATCGGTTTGATCGCCGAGATGCTGCAAGCCGTGGAGAATGAGCCCACCCCGCTTCAAAAGCGACTGGATAACCTGGGCAAACTCTTGGGATACGCAACCCTGGGCATCTGTGGGGTGGTGTTTATTGTAGCGATCCTGCGGTTCACGGACCTCGGAATGATCACCGCCAGTGGAGGCGGGTTGCTCGCTTATTTACAGGCTGCCAAGGGCACGATCATCACCATGTTCATGCTGGCGGTGGGTCTTGCCATAGCTGCTGTGCCGGAGGGCTTACCGGCCGTGGTAACCATCAGCCTGGCGTTGGGTATGCGCGAGATGATCCAACGGCATGCCCTGATACGCCGGTTGTCATCGGTGGAAACGTTGGGCTCCACCACTGTGATCTGTTCCGATAAAACCGGCACCCTGACCCAGAACGAGATGACCCTGACGCGCATCTGGGCGGATGGCAAGTACCTATCCATCACCGGGAAGGGGCACACGTTGACGGGCGAGTTCCAGGCAGATGGAAAACCGGTTGACCTGGAAGAGTACCCGGCAGTACGGACCGCGTTATGGGTGGGAACACTGAACAATGACTCGGAGCTAACCATCTCGGGCTCGCGGGATGAGGAGCAAACCTACCGCATGACGGGCGACCCGACCGAAGGAGCACTGGTGGTAGCGGCAGCCAAAGCCGGGGCATTACCGAGACCGCTATACCAAGCCTATCCCCGCGTCCAGGAAGTGCCCTTTGACTCAGAGCGGAAGCGCATGATCACGGTGCATAAGATCCGAGAATCGACTCCGGATGATTTTTCTCCTTTCTACCACCATGAAACCAGTGGATATGTGGTAGCAATCAAGGGAGCCCCGGATTTGGTGTTAGAGCTGTGCACTCAATACCAACGTACAGATGATACGCCCGCACTACTAACCGAAGAACAGCGCATGCACATCTTGAAGGCGAACGATCAGATGACCCAGGAAGCCCTGCGCGTGCTGGGAGTGGCTTACAAGGTCAGCCAGGCCTTTCCCGACATGGAAGACCTTGAAAAATTGGAAGACGGCATGATCTTCGTGGGCCTGGTAGGGATGATCGACCCACCCCGCCCAGAGGTGACACCAGCCCTGGCAAAAGCTACCAAGGCAGGCATCCGCACGATCATGATCACGGGAGATTTCCCCAATACAGCACGCGCCATTGCGGAATCAATCGGATTATTGAAACCCAACCACCAGGTGTTGAGTGGTAGTGAGCTGGATAAGCTGACTGATGAACAACTGAGGCAGCAGGTGGAGTATACGGATGTGTTCGCCAGGGTTTCGCCAGAGCATAAGATGCGCATCGTGGATGCATTACGCGACGATGGTGAAGTGGTGGCGATGACTGGAGATGGGGTGAATGATGCCCCATCGATTAAGCGTGCCAATATCGGTGTGGCGATGGGCATCACCGGGACGGATGTGGCCAAGGAAAGCGCCGACATGGTGCTTACCGACGATAACTACGCCAGCATTGTCTCGGCGGTGGAACAAGGGCGGATTATCTATGACAATATCCGCAAGTTCGTTTTCTTCCTGCTCTCGTCGAATGTGGCAGAGATCATGGTGATCTTCCTGGCGACGGTGGCAGGTTTGCCCCCACCGCTGACGGTGATCCAGCTGCTGTGGCTGAACCTGCTCACGGACGGCGCACCCGCCCTGGCGCTGGCGATGGAGAAAGGTGATCCGGCGATCATGGACCGACCACCGCGACCACCCTCCGAGCCAATTATCAACCGCACCATGCGGCAGGGAATCATCATCCAGACAATTGCCCAGACGGGCGTGGTGTTAGGGGCATTTGTGGTCGGGCTGCTGTGGCACCTGGAAGCGGGTGCGCTGGTGCCGGCGGGGATGAACCCGCTCGTTTACCTGCTGCGACATAACTGGGGTGGTGTGGACGTGCAATCGGCAGAGACGATGGCGTTTGTGACACTCAGCTTATGCGAACTGATCCGGGCATACACGGTGCGTTCAGAACGGCTATCCATTTTTAGACTGGGAGTATTCTCGAACAAATACATGCAGTACGCGGTCGGGTTTTCCATCCTGTTACTCATTTTAGTGGTCAGCCTGCCTTTCCTGCAGCCAATCTTCAACACCCATTTCCCGTCCTTACGAGAATGGGGTGTGATATTATCCTTCTCCCTGGTACCGGCAATTGCGGAAGAGATCACGAAGGCATATCTTAGAAAAAAACGTTGACACGTTTAAACACCCGAAAACCAGCGGGTGCAGGCGTTAGAACGTTGGAACACCCGAGCCCCACCGAGAACAGTGGGGCCAGGAAACCAGCGGGTGCAGGGGTTGGGAAGTTGCCAGGTTGACAGGTTGACACCACCCGAGCCCCACCGAGAACAGTGGGGCCAGGAAACCAGCGGGTGCAGGGGTTGGGAAGTTGCCAGGTTGACAGGTTGACACCACCCGAGCCCCACCGAGAACAGTGGGGCCAGGAAACCAGCGGGTGCAGGGGTTGGGAAGTTGCCAGGTTGACAGGTTGACACCACCCGAGCCCCACCGAGAACAGTGGGGCCAGGATACCAGCGGGTGCAGGCGTTAGAACGTTAGAATGTTAGAACCACCCGAAACCCAGCGGGTGCAGGTTTGACACGTTGGCATGTTGGCAACACCCGAAACCCAGCGGGTGCAGGTTTGACACGTTGACACGTTGACACGTTGAAAGGTTTGAAAGTTTACAGGTTATTATGATGATCCTCGCAAGAAGGTTGGTCAATAGTAAATTGCTGACGAAGTGGATTCATTAGGACC
This sequence comes from uncultured Chloroflexia bacterium, assembly GCA_963809805.1. GTDB lineage: Bacteria > Chloroflexota > Anaerolineae > Anaerolineales > UBA4823 > FEB-25. Next base: position 212,689 of record CAWELB010000001.1, read on the forward strand.
GGTCCATGGGAGAAGGGGACGTGCACACGCATTTTGGACCACGAAAAACACGAATAAAGAGACAAGGGGGAGGGGCGGGTCTTTTAAAATGCAAGATCCATGTAGATATCGCTACTCAATAATTGTGGTTCAAAGTCGATATCAGGTGAGACCCGCCCATACGGGAAATACATCAACAGCGCTGCATCTTGTATAATATAGCTGCGAGCGAGAGGTAAAAAGACTCAAAGTTTGACGGCGGTATACTACCCAGACAGGGATGAGACATGTCGCTTGATTTCCTGCAAGTAAGCCAACAAGTGAAACAATTAGGCGAGAAAGCCCTGGCGCACCAGGCAGACCAAAAAACCAAGCTGGCGGAGACGTGCGCGCTGCTGGAGGGTTGTGCCACGGAAATTGAGCAGCTGCAGCATAAAGTGCAGGAAGTGGTACACACGTATGATCCGACCCTGAGATGCGCGGTGCCAGTTGATGAAGCTTTGAATTCGCAACACCCATTGCCACCGATGCCGGAGCAGGTGACACTGATCGCGGCAGATGGCTCGCAGATTTTTGCCGACCGGCATGCCGAGGTGGAATACTGCCTGGTGAACACGGGTGCCATTTGGATGCGCTCGGGCTCCTCCGAAGCCCCCGTCACCAGTATCCAAAGCCAGCTGATCTATGCCGAAGCGCTGGAAGAGATGTCGGATGACCGGCTCTCATTGCAGCGCGACCTGGCTGAGCGGACCCGGTTGTTGGAGCTGGCATCCACAGCCCCTGCTCCGGTGATCACATTCACGGATGGCCCGTTGGAATTATGGACCACCACACTTGAGCAAGGAAAAGTGGCGGGAGAATTCAAGCGGTCGCTCGATAAATACCTGGATGTACTCCATAAGCTGCATGAATTTAATACAACCACTGCCGGATATGTGGACAAACCCGGTGCAGACCTGGTGGTCAGGTTGCTGGAAGTGGTCAAAGCAGAGGCGGGTGACCTGCCGAACATACGCAAATACCACCCCTTCAAAGGGGTGACCGATCGTGAGCTGTACCGGGACCTACTGCAGCCGGGAGAACGCTCGGCAATTTTCAGCCTCCAGTCACGTTCCTCGAAGCCCTACCAGGATGATCTCAGCTTGCATTTCTTCTATCTCAACGTTGGAAAAGCAGGACACCCCTACCTGGCAAGGGTGGAAATCCCAGCCTGGGTGGTGGAGGATAAATCCAAGCTGGATAGCCTGCATGCAGTGTTAGTCGAGCAGTGCCGGATGATCGGGGCACGCGCATATCCCTACCTGCTGCACCGCGCCCATGAGACGGCGGTGGTAAGCATGGAAGATAAGGAACAGGTGACCCAAATGATCATCCACGAGCTGCAGAAGCGCGGGTTGGAAGTGGCGGGCCTTTCCGCCAAGCAATATAACAAGGACGTGTCTGGGACACGGACGAGGTACGGAGCATGAAACAATTCGAGATTGGAAGGCTGTTACGGGCGGGCACCACCGGGTTTGTAGTGGGCTGCCGGGTGGCTCAAATTGACGCCCCATCCTTTGGGGCGCTGGTACGCGTGGCACTGGATGGGGATTACCAGGTCTATGGGCTGATCCACGATATACACATCGACGACGATGGGCTGGTACGGCAGCTGGTGACCGCGGATGATGTAGACGAAGCCGTCATTGCTGACAACCGGGTTAACCGCAACGTACCGCTTGAGCTCAGCGTATTAACATTAGGATATAAGCTGGACGGGAAAGTCTCCCACCTGCTGCCTCCCCGCCCACCGCTCAGCCTGGATGTGATCTACCTGTGCACCTCGGAGGAGGTGAGGCAGTTCACCAGCAGCGGCAGATTTGGGTACTTCAGGCACCTGCTGCGGGCGGTCGACTTGCCGGTGGGTGAGCTGCTGGCGGCACATATCCAACAAGCCGGAGCGGCCCATGCTGAAACCGGCGACGTGGAATGGAGGAACGCCGCCACTCAGGAGCTGATCACGTTGCTGAGGGATGATTACGCCACATTGATGAGTGTGCTGGGTGCGCTTGGCGACGCGGGGTAAGATTACCACAAAGGACGCAAAGGACACGAAGGAATAACTAATTTAAGGTAAAAGATAAGAACAAAATATCACTACAAGAGAATGAAATAAAATAGTTCATTAAGGTACAAAGGGCTCAAAGGACACGAAGGTCAAGATTAAGGTAAAAAAATAAATACTGAAAATGATAAAAAGGAAAGTTAAGCGAAACATTTCAAGCAAATATGTGCACCACAGTGACGCATGTTAAGATCACCACAAAGGACGCAAAGGACACGAAGGAAAAACTAATTTAAGGTAAAAGATAAGAACAAAATATCACTACAAGAGAATGAAATAAAATAGTTCATTAAGGTACAAAGGACTCAAAGGACACAAAGGTCAAGATTAAGGTAAAAAAATAAATACTGAAAATGATAAAAAGGAAAGTTAAGCGAAACATTTCAAGCAAATATGAGCACCACAGCGACGCGGGTTAAGATCACCACAAAGGACTCAAAGGAATTTAGAGTAAAGATTAAGGTAAAAATTAGTAAAAATATAAGTTTTACAAAGGACTCAAAGTACACGAATGTAAAACTGAGTGCAAAATATGAGTCTCACTAACGATGCAAAGGACACGAAGGAATTATTTATAAATTTCTTAAATTAAAAATACAGTAGCAAGATAAATAACATGGATAATAAAGCGTTGTATAAGGGAAGAAATTTACTACCTATTCCTCCAAGAACAGAGGAAATAGCGAAACTGGTGCTTGATGCAGCTTTCAAAGTACATACTACATTAGGTCCGGGATTGCTAGAATCGGTTTATGAGACTTGTCTTGCGCATGATTTGAAGGGGATGGGTTTGCAGTTCGAAGCTCAAATTACATTGCCGATTGTTTATAACGGATTAACGGTCGAATCTGGGCTTCGACTGGATTTATTTGTAGAAAAATGTGTAATCATTGAAATTAAGGCGGTCGAATCGATAATTTCTATTCATAAAGCCCAACTATTAACCTATCTAAAACTATCTGGTGTCCGCCTTGGTTTATTAATCAATTTCAATGTAATCCATTTACGTGATGGAATTACTCGCGTGATCAATTAATAATCCTTAGTGTCCTTGGTGTCCGTTGTGGTGATCTGAAATGGAAAATACTCAAAAACAAATCGGATATGTGGTGGGTGGGGGGTTGAAGGAGAACCTGCGGGTGCGGCTGACCATACCCTCACAGCAGGTGCAGGAAGGGGCGTTCGTGGTGGTCGAGAGCGGCAGCTGGCAGTTCTATGGGCTGGTGACCGACCTGGAGCTGGGCTCGACCGACCCGCGTTTTGCCGATGAGCAATCGGAGATGCGCCTGCCAGCGGAGATGGCACGCCTGCTACATGGGCAGACGCTTTACACCACCCTGGAAGTGCTGCCTGCCCTGATGCTGGAGCGTGGGCCCGACCCGGGCAGTCCCGAATATCAGGCATGGCGGGACAACCTGGTCGAAGAACCTCGTCCGCTGCCGGTGAAGACCATTCCGCCGCACCACGCCGAAGTGCGCCTGGCTGAGGAAGGCGATATTGGGGAGATCTTCGGGAAGGTTGAAGATGAAGGCAATTTCGTCATCGGGTACACGCGCGAGCAGAAGCACGCAGTGTGCATCAACCTGGATAAATTTGTGCAGCGCTCGGCGGGGGTGTTCGGTGCCACGGGTACAGGGAAATCCTTCCTCACCCGATTGATGCTGGCAGGCTTGATCCATCACAACACGGCTTCAGTGCTGGTGTTCGATATGCATAACGAGTATGGCTTCGATGACACCGCCTCGGATACCCACAAGACGGTGGTCGGGTTGAAGACCAAGTTTGGCTCTCAGTTAAGGGTGGTAGCTCTGGGCAGGGGCTCATTGATCCGCGGGCAGGCACCCAATTTCACCCTCGAGATCGACGAGCGAGATATCCAACCGGCGGATATCGAGATGCTGATGCACGAGCTGAATTTAAAGGAGACCACACCCACCACGCTGGATGCATTGGTGACAGAATTTGGTCGGGAGGGTTGGTTCAGGGCATTCAGCGAGATGAAAGTTGGAGACGTCATCACCAACGAGGATGGGAAAAAGGTGCCTGCACCAGGCAGTGTGGCAGCCTGGGCAAATTCTGCCGGGGTGAACGTGCTGGCAGCCGAGGGGCTGCGCAGCAAGATGCAGCGGGTGTTCAATTTAGATTACGTGGTTGAAAACCCGGCCGGAAATGGCATCGAAGAAATTATCAAGACGCTCGAGGCAGGGCAGCATGTGGTCCTGTCGTTTTATAAGCACGATACAGACCTGGACTACCTGCTGGTGAGCAATCTGCTCACCCGGCGCATCCGCGAAACCTGGGAAAAGAGCACCAATGATTTCCGCGGTAACATTGCCAAGGAACCCCACCCGCTGGTGATCGTGGTGGAGGAAGCCCACAAGCTGCTCAACCGTGAGATGGCGGGTCAGACTGCGTTCAGCACGATCGCCCGCGAGATGCGCAAGTATTACGTCACATTGCTGATCATCGACCAACGCCCGTCGCAAATATACGACGAGGTGATGTCGCAGCTGGGGACGCGCATCTCAGGCTGGCTGGGGGATGAGGACGACATCCACAGCGTGCTTTCGGGCCTGGCAGGCAGGGATGCATTGCGCGGTATGCTGGCTCGCTTGCAGCCCAAGGAGGAAGTGCTGCTGCTCGGATGGGGAGTGCCCATGCCGCTGCCGGTACAATCGCGGAGGTATGATGAGCAATTCTGGGAGGAGCTGTTGGGTAAGAATAAAGGCAAGATAACCCGGGAATCAGCAATCAAGGACCTGGGGTTTGATTGAGACTCCGTTTAGTAAGGGCGAAGCACCCATCAAAATACATATTAGGGATTTTATGTAAAGATCGATGGGTGCTTCGCCCCAACAGCGCAATAAGCAAGGAGGAAACATGGAGATACTAGAAGCTGGGATCGGTGAGATGATCCAACCGCCCGATATCGAGGGCTTCCGGGAGTGGAACCGCACGCACAAGTCGCGCAAATTGGTAGATAAGCTGATGAGCGAACAGGAAGCCATCAGCACGTTTGTCTATGATGGCTGTTACATCGGCACAGAGCTCTACGGCACTGTGCGCTGCCCGATGTCTCTCGCGCGCGAGCTCGTGCGGCAGGGTAAGAAAGATCTGCGTGTATGCGGGCAGGGTGTGCTTGAGCTTGACCTGTGGATGGCAGCCGGGCTGGTGAAGAAATTGGATATCACCTATATCGGGCTGGAAGTATACGGCACGTCCAACGCCCTGCGCCGGGCGGTTGAATCGGGGCAGATTGTGACTTGTGTGGAGTGGTCGAACGCCTCCATATCCTGGAGGATGAAGGCGACTGCCATGGGTGTGCCCTTCCTGCCGGCACGCTCGATGCTCGGCACCGACATGATCAAGTACAGCTCGGCTAAAGTGGTACAGGATCCATTCACCGGTTTAAAAGTCTGCCTGCTGCCGGCATTGATCCTGGATGTGGCGATCATCCACGTCCACCGCGCCGACCGCTACGGGAATGCGCAAATCGAAGGCATCACCGGGTTCGCGGCTGAGATGGCACGCGCAACCAAACGCCTGATCATCAGTGCAGAGGAAATCGTGCCTACGGATGAAATCCGCAAATACCCTGACCGGACGATCATCCCTTACTTCCTGGTGGATGCGGTGGTGCATGCCCCATTTGGCTCGCACCCGGGTGAAATGGCATATGTTTACGGGCGCGATGAGCCGGTGATCCGCGAATGGATTGAATCCAGCAAGACCGCTGATGGTGCCGCGGCGTATTTAGATAAATACATATTTGGGGTAGCCAACCACCAGGAATATATGCAGCTGATTGGCAGTGAGCGCCTGTCACAGCTGGTGGATGAGCGCGAAATGCGCGTTTAATCGGAGGCAGTATGGATACTATCCAAACTTATTCTAAAACCGAGCTGATGATCTGTGTGGCAGCGCGCCTCTTCCATGACGGCACGACGGCGTTCATTGGCACGGGTATCCCCATGCTGGCAGCCATGCTGGCAACCAAAACCATCGCTCCCAACCTGGTGCCTGTGTTCGAATTTGGCGGCCTGGGAGCAATTATGGAACAGCTGCCACGGGCGGTGGGTGAGGCGCGCACATTTCATCGGGGGATTCTGGCCGCGGGCATCTGTGAGCTGATGGAAACTGCCCAGCGCGGCTTTATCGACTACGGCTTCCTGGGAGGGGCGCAGATCGACCCGTACGGCAACCTTAATACTGTAACGATCGGCGAGCATGACCACCCCAAGGCACGCCTGCCGGGCAGCGGTGGGGGCAACGATGTGGGCAGCCAGTGCTGGATGACGGTGGCGATCATGCAGCACGATAAACGGCGTTTCGTCCCCAAGGTGGATTTTCTCACCACGCCGGGTTACCTGACGGGACCTTCAGCCAGGGAAAATGCCGGGCTGCCAGCTGGAACCCGACCAATTAACGTGGTTTCAACCCTGGCGTTAATGGATTATGATGATGGTCCGGGCGGCACTTTCCGCATGCGCCTGGCAGCTACCCACCCGGGTGTGACCGTGCAGGAAGTGATCGATAATACCGGCTTCGAGCTGATCATCCCTGAATATGTGCCGGTCAATGAGCCACCCAGCGCGGAAGAGCTGCGTCTCCTGCGTGTAGAGATCGACCCGGAAAGGTTCTATATCTGAGCTCAAAATGCCCGAATTTATCCACCTGATCCATCCGCTGCGACATGAGTTCTTCGTGAATCCGACTCCACAGGAAGAGACCGCGATGGAGGCACATTTTGATTATCTCAAACAGGCTACTTCAGACGGCTTCAGACGGCTTCAGACGGCGAAGTATTATTGGCTGGTCCATGCCTGGATGAGACTTTCGGGATTGTGGTTTTGAGCGCAGAAAATGAGACGGCGGCGCGTGCTTTTATGCTCAAAGACCCGGCAGTGAATAGTAATGTTATGATAGCGGAGATGCACCCGATGAAGGTATCCTTGACAAGTTCGGTAATCAGTTCCGTCACAAGTTCCATAAACAGTTCCATAGTGAGTTCCATAAACAGTTCCGTTAGGAAATATTAAGATTATGCTGGTTGCTATCAGTGATATCCATCTAAACGACGGCACCTGTGGGAAATCACTCTCTCCAGGCGCATTTCACATCTTCCGCGAACGCATGGAGCAGCTGGCTTACAGCGCCTCCATGCGCAGCGATGGAAAATATCGCCCATTGGAAAGTATCGACTTGCTGCTGTTGGGAGATATATTCGAGCTGATCCATTCGACGCGTTGGCTGAAAGAGAAACGTGGCGAAAAGGGCTATGTGCGCCCGTGGTCGAACCCGGCCCAACCGGAGCTGGCGGAAAAAGTGCAGGAGATCACGCAGGCTATACTGGAATATAATGCAGAGTCGTTGGCGGTGCTGAGGCAGATGGCGGATGGGGAAGCCATTTCACTACCCCCGGCCAATGCGCTGGGGCAGCCCGCCCTGGATGCAAGCGCACGAATCCCGATCCCGGTCCACATTTATTACATGGTGGGCAATCATGACTGGTTCTATCACTTACCTGGGGAGGCCTACCATCGTTCACGCCGGCTGATCATTGATGCCATAGGGTTGGAGAACCCTCCCGCACCCATCGCGTATGAGCCGCATGAATGGGATGCCCTGATCAGGTTATTCGAGAAATACCGCGTATTTGCCCGGCATGGGGATATCTATGATAAGTGGTGCTTTAACCCCGAACTCGGTCGAGATGTGGCTACACTGGGAGATGCTTTGTCGATAGACCTGGTCACCCGCTTCCCGGAGGAATTGGAAAAAAGGATGGGTGATAGCTTGCCAGATAATTTCTACCAGGGATTACACGAGATGATCAACGTCAGACCGAATGTGGCTGTGCCGTTATGGATCGGGAGCCAGATCCGGCATTACGATGTGGTTAAAAAAGCGGAGACATCACTTAAAAAAATCTGGAATGGCCTGGTGGCTGACTTCCTGGACCTGGATTTCGTGCGCGCCCTGGATAATAAGTGGAATCCTTTCGATAGTGTAGACGAGCTGGAATTGGTGCTGAAGCTGACGCGCTGGACGTCGATCGAAAATTTTAATCGGGTGATCTTGCTGGTCAAAAAGAAACTTTATGATAACGATACATCACTGATCAAACATGCGCTTAAAGAACCCGCCTTTACTACCCGGCAGGCAGATTACATCATTTATGGGCACACCCACCACCATGAAATCATTGCCCTGGATACATACCGTCAGAATGGAAAGGATATTTACCAGTTCCTGGTCAATACAGGCACCTGGCGGTCATATTACGACTTAACCCGCTACCATCCAGAGCAGCAGAAATTTCTACCCTTCCAGCTGATGAGCTACCTGGCTTTCTTCATCGGGGATGAACGCAATGGCCGGCGGCACGAGGCCTGGTTGGGCAAGCTGGTTTGATCCTGCGGTTCATTTCTTTTCAAGAACAGAGCTTGAGGCAGTTTGAACACCTGAAGGAGATGAATATAGATATGCCCAGGAAAGTGTATCATCTGGGAGCATGCGAATGTATTCAACGCCTCCAGAAACACAAGAAGCTGAACCTCCCATGTTCTGCTCAATAAAAGAAAAAGTATTTCCAATAATAGATTCCAACATAATATCACCCGAGCATGGGAGCTGCGGAGCTGAGACACTCCCACAAATATTACCCACTGTACAGCCTGGTTCTATGGTTATTTCGATTTTTGTCGAAAAGCTGAGATCGTTAATTCCAATTGAAGTGCCTGCCCAATTACCGGCAATCGAGTCAGCATTCGCCAGAGGCGTAATGGGCGGAGGATTTACCCCTAGCGTGATGGTCTCGTAAATTCCATTGATTAGATTTTCTCTCGCTTTCATGCTGGTAGTGGGTGCGATAAAAATGAACGCATAGAAATCACTACCATTTTTAGCGCAGACTACCTGCATGCTGATTTTGGCCCCCGTAGCATCTTTACCAGTCACAACCTGTCGGACTGCTGCTGTACGACCCCCCAGGGTGATATCATCTATGGTTCCCGAGGTGGAGCTGGTGAATATATTCAAGTCAGGAGTACGAAAAAGACTGACTAATACATTCAATAAATCGATCAGTCTTCCGGCGCCTGCTTCCATACTCTGTACCAATAAGGCGATATCTCCATCGGGACCCACGAATTGTACCTGGCTGTTCAGTTCGTTCTCAATCCAATCAGGTGGTAATGTCAATGAGAATTTTAAGTCCTGGTTATAATAGTATCCCATCGGGGTGGGCGTTGGGGTGGGAGTGAAAGTGGCAGTGGGAGTAGGAGTTATGGTTGGAGTTAACGTAGGGGTCGGTGTAGGCGTGGGCGTGAACGTTTGTGTCGAGGTTGGCGTCAACGTGGGCGTATAGGTCGCTGTCTGCGTCGGGGTGGTCGTCGCAAAAAGACCTGATATCCCTGAACAGGCTGTATTCAACAAAATCCCAGCTATCAGGAGTACAAAAACGAGCATCCGTCTGCTTTTTTTCCATCTCCGTTGAATGTTCATTGCATCCTCCGTTATGACTCCGCGTAAAAATTGCTCGAGCTGCGCGGGTCTTGCAAATTGTTTAGTTGGAGCTGGTGAGCCAAGAAACTAGCATTAATCAAACCCTATTGCTAGATCGATATGAAATTATTTCCGCCTTGATATTGAAACTTACGATTAAATTATACAATGGAATATCCACATTACAAGCGCGGCATTGGGGTTCAGACAATAGTCCGAATAAAACCTCGAATGGGATCCTGGTAAAGGATTATTACGATGCAATCCAATCAAAGAGCAGATGCCACGCTGGAAGAAGCAATGCGAACACGAAGATATCTTTTACAACTTAATTTTTCAAGCCGACTGCCAGAGCAAATTGCTCCAAGGCCCTAATATGGGCAGCTGTAGTCTCATACCCGCACCCCATCGTGTTGACCGTCAGATGGGTTGCTCCCAATTCATCCCAGGCATGGATGAAGTCCATCCAGCCATCAGGTCCAATCAGGTTCATATTCAGGCGCGGCTCGATGCCAAAGCTACCTTTTTCGCGCCCGGCCTGTTCCAGGTATCCTTTTAGATTTGCTACAAGCGGTCGAGCCTGCTCAACGGTACGGACGTTCACCATCCAGCCGTCCCCAATACGCGCCATGCGGCGCAAGGCCCTATCTTCGGTTCCACCGAGCCAGATGGGGATAGGGCGCTGCACGGGCAGGGGGTTGATCCCGGCATCGGGGATATTGTCCCAGCGACCTTCAAACTTCACCAAAGGCTGAGTCCATAACAGGCGCAGTAATGCCACCTGTTCCTCCATGCGCTTGCCGCGGGTGTGGAAGTCTTCTCCCAGGGCGATGTATTCGACCTCGTTCCAGCCATTACCCACCCCCAGGCGCAGGCGACCGCTGCTGAGCACATCCAACGTGGCAGCTTGTTTGGCAACCAGGGCAGTCTGGCGTTGAGGCAGGATCAGGATGCCGGTGTCGAATTCGATTTTTTGGGTCAAGCCTGCCAGGTAGCCGAATAGGACAAAAGGCTCGAAGAATGGATGTATGTAGGTGTACGGACCGGTCCAACCACCCGAGCGCTCGGGATTGGCACCCAGGATATGATCGTAGGCATGCATGTGGGTGAACCCCATCCCTTCCACGGCCAGGGCATAATCGCGCACCGCGATCGGATCAGGGCTAAATTCAATTTGAGGAAAGACAACACCAATCTTCATGGCAGACCTCCCATAAACAGGATATGATTGAGTTTAATTTTACCCGACTAATTAAATCGGAGTTAGTGTGACCCAACAATTTTTACTATACGGCTCCTACGGTTATACAGGTTCTTTAATCGCGGAACAGGCAGTGCGGCGAGGGATGCAGCCGATTCTGTGCGGGCGGGATATTGCCTGTCTAAAAGCCCAGGCAAATCCACTCGGGTTGGAATACCGCCCATTTTCATTGGATGACTCAAAAGTAATGGACCTTGCACTTAAAGAAACGCCATTGGTATTGAACTGTGCAGGTCCTTTCCAGCACACCTACAAACCAGTTATAGAAGCCTGCCTGCGCACAGGCAGGCATTACCTGGATATCACGGGGGAGATTGCAGTTTTTGAGGCCTTAGCAGCACAGGATGCGCAAGCCCGAAAAGCGGGAGTAATGCTTCTGCCCGGGATGGGATTCGATGTCGTCCCGTCCGACTGCCTGGCGGCGCACCTGAAACGTCGCTTGCCAGAAGCCACACAACTGACATTGGCAATCGGCAGTTTAGGTGGGGGAATCTCGCGCGGCACATTACTAACTACCATCGAGGGGCTCTTGGGGACGGGTGTTGTGCGTATGGAGGGGAAAATAGTCCGGGTGCCATTCTTGGGGAAAACCCGCCAGATTGATTTTGGGCGTGGTCCTCGGATGGCGGTGAATATTCCGTGGGGTGATGTATCCACGGCTTACTACAGCACGGGGATTAAAAATATCGAGACCTATATGGTCCTGCCCAGGTCAGTTTCGCGACTGGCACTAATTCTGCGCCAGCTAAGCGGATTGCTTTCCCTTAAAATAATTCAAGGATTTTTACGGCGCCAGGTGATGAAAAGGCCTCCCGGACCATCGGATGAACAGCGACGTCAAGCGAGGGTCAGGCTGTGGGGTGAAGCGAGGGATGAAACGGGGAAGCGCGCGGTGAGCCGGCTGGAAACACCGGATGGATATGACCTTACCGTTGAGACTGCACTGCGAGCAGTCGAGCGGGTGCTTGCAGGTGATTTTATACCAGGTTTCCAGACTCCATCTCTGGCTTATGGGGCAGATTTCATCCTGGAGTTCGAGGGAGTCCATCGAGAGGACCTGGAAGTGAATTTACCATGAAGGAACGCTACTTTACCATCCAAGCTCTGGAACAGCAGTCACGGGAACTATACCGCCAGGTAGTTGAGCTATCTCCACCCAGGGAATGTTCCTTTCGACCAGGACAATCAGCATTGCTGGTGTTGGATATGCAGGTTTATTTTCTGGACGCCGCATCGCATGCGTATATCCCAAGTTCAGAAGCAATCGTGGAAGGAATCGTTAGGCTGATCAAGGCATATTCAAACTTTGAAAGGCCGATCATCTTCACCCAGCATATTAACTCCACTGCCGACGCTGGGATGATGTCTAAATGGTGGAAGGATTTACTAACCACTCAAAACCCGCGGCATAAGATCATCCCGCAAATCGATCCATCCATAGGCATCAGCATCCAAAAGAGCCAATACGACGCGTTTTACCAGACACAGCTAAATGAGATATTACACGCCAGGGGTGTGACCCAGGTAGTATGTTGTGGAGTGATGACTCACCTGTGTTGCGAAACTACTGCCCGTTCAGCTTTCATGCATGGCTATGAAGTCTTCTTCCCGGTGGATGGGACCGCGACTTACAATTTACAATATCATCGGGGGAGCCTGCTGAACCTGGCGCACGGATTTGCGAATCTGGTCTTTATGGAGGATATTCTGGCTGTTATCAAGGCTGAGCATGAAAACTGAGCCAGTAGTCATTATCGGGGCAGGACCGGCGGGGTTGGCTACTGCAATCCAACTCAAGCGTTTCGGGGTTCATCCGTTAATATTTGAGCGTGAGCAGGTGGGGGGGTTGCTGCGTAACGCCAATTTGGTGGAAAACTACCCCGGTTTCCCGCATGGAATCTCGGGATTGGACCTGGTGGATTTATTTATCCGCCAGACCAAGAATCTGGGCATCGACGTAACTTATGAAGAGGTGACTGAGCTGAGTTTTAACCAGGGATCATTCCAGGTGAGAACCAGGCAACAAAGCTATGCATCCAGACTGGTGGTGATTGCTACGGGTACCAAGAGCCTCCAATTTAAGCACCTGCCTGTACCAGTAGACCTATCGGACAAAGTATTTTATGAAGTAAAGGAACTATTACACGTTGAAGGTAAACATATCGTTATTGCCGGAAGCGGTGATGCTGCGTTTGATTATGCGCTCAATCTCAGCAGGAAAAACCGGATCACGCTCCTGAACCGCGGAGATCAACCCAAGTGTCTTCCCTTGCTGTGGGAGAGAGCGCAGAAGGAGAAGGACATTACCTATACTAACAATACAGAAATCTACCGGTTAAGGAAAGATGCGGAAACCGGGCTATGGTTGGATTGCCATACTAAGGAAGGCACATTACAATTGCATGCTGATTATCTCATCGGAGCCATTGGGCGGGAGGCGTGTTTGGATTGTTTCACAGACGCCTTGAACCAACAAGCTCAGGAATTGCAGAGGCGAGGTATTCTTTACCTGATCGGTGATGTGCGGAATGGGATTTACCGGCAGACGGCAATCGCGGTTGGTGATGGTGTGATGACTGCTATGAAAATCTGTCGCCAATTAGAGGAGACAAGGAAATGAAAGTCATTGCAAGTGCAGGGAATGAAGAATTCGCGATGGTATACATCGTCGAAACAGACAGCGGTCATCTGGTGGAATGCGTAGAATCCGTCCAACCGCCATTGGCTCGCGAAAAGAAGTGGGTGCTGCTGGTATCGACCATGTACGGCTGTCCAATCGGTTGTATGATGTGTGATGCAGGAGGCTATTACCATGGGAAGCCGACGTCGGATGAGATATTCGCTCAAATCGATTTTTTGGTAGACCGGCGCTTCCCGGACAGGAAAATCCCATGCGAACAATTCAAAATCCAATTTGCACGCATGGGAGAACCTTCGCTTAATCTACAGGTGCTGGATGTACTCCAAGAGCTGCCTGAGCGATATCAAGCTCCAGGGTTGATGCCTTCGATATCAACAGTAGCTCCAGCAGGTGCCGAGAAATTCTTTACCAGTCTCCTGGATATTAAACAGGAAAAATATACGGGTGGACACTTTCAATTCCAGGTCTCGTTGCACACCACCGATGTGGAACTGCGAGATCAGTTCATCCCGGTGAAGAAATGGAGTTTTGCCCAGATTGGTGAATATGGCGAGCGATTTTATACAGTGGGCGACCGAAAAATCACCTTGAATTTTGCGCTTGCGCAGGGGATGCCGGTTGACCCAGCGGTATTACTGAACTTCTTTGACCCGAATAAATTTCTAATCAAGATCACGCCGCTAAACCCCACTTACCGCGCCAGGGAGAACAAATTAATTTCCTATGTTGATCCCCTAAGTGGTGTGCAAAAATATGAAATCGTCCAAGGGCTGCAAGATTCTGGCTATCAGGTAATCCTGAGCATCGGCGAGAAGGAGGAAAATTTGATTGGAAGTAATTGTGGGCAGTTCCTCCGCCGCCATCTAACTGCCGAGCACCCGATTGACGATGGATATACTTACCAGGTGAAAGAAAGCCCCAAATAAATTTACGGTAGTTTCACTGAGGAATTATTCATACGTTTTTTCGTATGCGGGATCAAGTATGCCATTAAGCGCTCCGATCGCCCTCGGTTTCACTGCAGAGATCTATGCCTGGAATGCTGGGCAGGTGCTTAAACTGTATCATACAGGAATTTCACGTGATACTGTGGAGTATGAGGCATATTTAACCCGCATAGTTCATGCCACCGGTCTACCGGTACCCGCTGTGGGTGAAATCGTCGAGATAGAAGGTCGCTTTGGGTTGGAGCTGGAACGCGTAGATGGGATTTCCATGCTGCAGGCGCTTACCCGGCAGCCATGGAGACTGAGATATTTCGCCCACCAGCTGGCGGAGCTGCAGGCAGATATGCATCAATGCCAGGTGCCTGAGCTACCTTCACTGAGTGAAAGATTAGCCCGCAAGATCAAGGGCGCTGAAAAGCTTCCAGAAAATGTGCGCCAGACAGCCCTCAAAGCCTTGAAAACAATCCCTGAGGATGATAAGCTGTGCCATGGTGACTTTCACCCGGGTAATATCGTGCTCACCTCCCACGGTCCGGTAATCATCGATTGGCTGGATGCCTCACACGGCTGCCCGGTATTGGATGTGGCCCGATCATCACTGCTATTTGGGCGCAGGCGCATTCCCTCCAGTATGCCGGGAGCATGGTTGTTGAGGATTTTACAGTACAGGTTCTATCTCATTTATCAAAGGAGATATCTCCAGCTCAATCCATTTGACCCGCAGGAGTTCGAAATGTGGGTGCCTGTGGTTGCTGCGGGGCGACTGGATGAGCACATCTATTTTGATGAAGACCGGTTGTTATCCATCGCTCAAACCCTGATCAAAACCAGCTGAAGTTTTTGCCTCTACTGGGCATTGGAAGGAGTTAATCGGATGCAATTCTTTGATCTTAAAGACATATCAGAACAGTTCATGGAGCTGCTCAACCCCACCACGCCTGAGAAGCTCATCAAGGCGGGACAGATGGCGGGGATGAAGATCGGTCACAAGGTAATCGACTTCGGCTGTGGGTTTGCCGAACCGCTGATCCTGTGGGCCAAGAAGTACGGGATTTCCGGCGTGGGGATTGACGTCAGGCCGAAAGCCTGCGAGCGGGCAGAGTTAAAAGTGGCCCGGAATGAGCTTTCACACCGCATCGATATCGTTTGTGGGGATGCAGGCAAATATGCTTTCACGCCGCATAGTTATGATCTGGCGACTAGTATCGGGTCAACGTTCATCTGGGGCACGTTTGGGGAGGCGGTGCGCGCCATGAAGGAGGCGATTAAACCGCGTGGAAAACTGGTGATTGGGGAGGTCTCCTGGCTGACAGATAACGTGCCGTTAGAATTCCGTCAGCAGGAAAAAGACATCAAAACAGAGACTGAGCTGCTCCAAATGGCCCGCCAGGAAGGGTTTGACTTTGAGTACGTGCTGCATTCCAGCACGGATGATTGGGATCGCTATGAGGCCGATAACTGGTATGGGCTACTGAGGTGGATCGAAGAACACCCCAAGCACCGTGAGCGCCAGCAGGTAATCGATCATCTGCACGCCAGCCAGGACGAATATATCCGCTATGGGAGGATGTATTTTGGGTGGGCGCTTTACGTGCTGAACCCGGTCAAGTACTAGGTGGATATGAAGCTGGCTACATTGTGCTACGTCAGGCGCGGGGGCAGACCCTGATGCTCCACCGCATCAAGAAAGCCAACGATATACATCAGGGCAAGTGGAATGGGTTGGGTGGAAAGCTCAACTCGGGCGAATCACCGCAGGAATGTGCAATCCGTGAGATTTATGAGGAGTCAGGGCTCACGGCACGCAACCCGCAGCTCAAGGGTTTTTTAACCTTCCCGGCCTTTGAAAAGGAGGAGGACTGGTATGTCTTTGTCTTCCTGGTGGAGGATTTCGAAGGTGAGCTGATCGATTCACCCGAAGGCGACTTGCAATGGGTGGCTAATTCTGACTTAACAGACCTGAATCTATGGGAAGGGGATGTGATCTTCCTGCCCTGGCTGGAGCGGCGGGGTACTTTCTCTGGCAAGTTCATTTATCAGGATGGACGGCTTAAAACCTATGATGTGGTATTTTATGGAGATGAGTGAACTTTGACGACCTACCCTTTATCTGTCGTGCGTACCCTGGCACTGTATACCCAGGGATTGTTTAATCCGAACCAGACTGACTCGATCCCGGTTCTAGCTACCATCAATAAAACTGTCGAGCAGGTGAATTACGTCCAAATAGATACACTGAACCTGATCCAACGTGCCCAATATATCGCCCTATGGAGCCGTTTGGGTAATTACGAGCCGACAGATTTTGACCGGTTGATCTACTCTCCAGGAAACCGTCTGCTGTTTGAAGGCGTGCAAAGTGTCGCTGCCATCATTCCACTCAAGGATTATCGCTACCAGCTGCCAGGAATCGATAAGCGGCGTATATCTCTCAGTGATTGGTATAAAAAGATGATCGATGGGCAGGAGAACCGGAAATTGGTATCGATGGTGCGTGAGCGTATCCGGCAAGAAGGCGGTCTAAGGGCATCTGATTTTGAGTACCATGGTCCAAAACGGGGCAGCTGGTGGGATTGGAAACCGGCCAAGTTCGCCCTGGAGTATTTATTTGCCACCGGAGAGCTGATGATAGCCAACCGGATAAATTTCCAACGCGTGTATGACCTGACCGAGCGCGTCTTACCCCACTGGGTTGATACCCTTCCACCAACCCTTGACGAGCGGGATCGTTATTGGATCGAACAAGGAGTGCTTGCCCTGGGCATCTGCGAGCTCAATCAAATTGCCGAATATGCTTATCATATGCGCCGGGCTCTACCGAAACTATTGAAAAATGAGATTCTGGATGAGGGCTTGGTCATCCCGGTCACAGCTATACTGGCAGATGGTGAAACCCACGCGCTGGTGGTGCATCGAGATTTGCTCGAAACCCTGGAGCGTGTGGCTGATGGTGAGATTCAGGCCCAGCGGACTACCTTCCTCAGCTTTTTCGATAACCTGTTCTGGTGCCGTGGCAGGGATATGCAAGTATGGGGCTACCGGAACATCATTGAATCATATAATAAAGCCGCCGATAGAAAGTATGGATACTTCTGCCAATCTATTCTACATCACGACCGGCTGGTGGGGCGCTTTGACCCGAAGCTAGAGCGGAAGACTGGCCTGTTACGCCTCAAGGCGATCTATTTGGAACCAGGGGTCGCGCCAGACGACGAGCTGGTCGGTAATATCGCCATGGCCATGCGGGATTTCATGGCATTTCATAAAGCCAAGGAATTAGTGATCGAGAAAAGCGAGCCGGATGATTTGGGGGAGAAGCTGGTAAAAGTGATTTGAAAAATTGCAAACTTGGCTCGGTTAACATGGCAATCAATATCATATTTATACTTAAATGAATGAAGAATCAAGTTTTAATCCATTAAAGTATAAAAGACATTCCCTGCGAATGAAGGGGTATGACTATTCACTAGAAGGTGCATACTTTGTTACTATTGCGACCTATCAACATGCATGTCTTTTTGCCAAGGTCGATAATGGAAAGATTGTTTTAAATATAAATGGAAATATCGCCTTCGATCAATGGATTCGGCTTCAACAACGTTTTCTCCCAGCCAATTCTCCAAAATTTGTGATCATGCCGAACCATATCCACGGAATAATCCATATTGTTAGGGGCGCTGGGGAGGAATTTGGACATGTTACTTTTGGGATTCCTCCCCAGCGCCCCTACGACTACTCGCATGTTACATCCAATTCCTTAGGTGTTATCGTACGAGCGTATAAAGCCTCGGTCACTTATCGTATTAATGCTATGCGTGGTTATACAACTCCTCCTATATGGCAACGGAATTATCATGATCATATCATTCGGAACGAGCATGATTACCAGAACATATGGAATTATATTGACACCAATCCAGAGACCTGGATGGATGATCAGTTACATCCAGAATAAACTAACGACCAAAACCAATTAGGCGTCGATACAAGATATTTACAATGATTCCTTTGTTTCAAAGCCCGTAATCTTCTCAACTTCGCGCTCGTAATTGAGCACCGGGCGCTGGAAGCGCGCATTGGGCACCTGCAGGTTGTAATCGCGGATACGCTGGTTAAGCGCGGTGAGCTTATCTTTGAATGCTTGTTGGGCGCGCTCCCACTCCGCCGAAACATAGCTGACAGATTGTGATTCCGGGTTGGCGTCCTGGGTAAAGCGCCAGGCAATTTGCAGGTCCTTGCGGGCGGATTCGATATCCTTCTCGATCTCTTTAATGGCTTCGATCCACGGCAGCGAGTAACCGCTATCTTTGAGCATGCGATAGGCCAGCTCCCATTCGGGATCGGCATGGGGATTAACTTCATCCAGGTGCAGGGGTTTACCTTTACCAGGCAGGTTGTCGAACTTGCCCTCCGCCATGGCTCTGCGTAAATGCTCTTCAATGTTTGGCATGCAATAAACCTTAATAGTGACGTTTTAATTCTGCGACGGGTAAGATCACCAGCCCTTCCGAAGCATCACCGAGTGAGGTAACCTGGTTGGGATGCGTGACTGCTTGCCAGGCAGTGTATGCCGCCACGAGGGCATCCAGCTCACCCTGGGTATATAGGGAAGTCTGAGTCAGATTACCTTGGAGCAGATGCTGTGCAGTTAGCCCACTGACAAACTCCATCGGGTCGGGGATACCGATTTTTTGTTTATGCAGCACCAGCTGGCGCTGGAGGCGGCCTTCGAGGCTATTCTTGGGTAATGGGACGCGCCCCAGCAGGGTGCAAAAGCTGGCATGGGGGTAAACTTCAAGCCACTGCAAAGCCGGCTTCTTCGAAGGGTAGGGCTGGTAACCCATTTGTTCCAGGCGTTTATACAGGTGGAAACCCATCTGCATCCAATTTGGGCAGGCTTTTTCGTCGGCTGGGGTTTTGTAGCAGCTGATCCCGTGCTGCCTGAGCAAGTACTCTGCCAGGCGGAAGCTCGTCCAACGCCCTGGGCGGGGAGGAGGATTGAGACTATCCCGCAGCTCAGCGCGTTCCATCAGGCGCTGGCTGGGGCGGCGCGGGGAACAGACTGCCACGATCGCACTATGCTGCCCCGCTGTGAAAGCCAGAACCTCTTCCAGGCTGCCGCGACCCAGGGCATTCAGACCCAGGTCAGCACCCAAGGAGGCGTAGGCGAAAGGTTTATGCCCGGCGGTCGGGTCGATGCCGATAAAGGAGGATCCGCTGCTGAACATAGGATTATTATACGCTAAACTTTAAAAAGCCTATTAAATTTAAGCTGAACCTTTCGATATAATCAAAAAAGCAGTCTCCTGCTCTAAATGGATAATCATTTGGGGATGGCTGAACTGCTACCCCTCGAATACAGTAATATTAAATAATGAGCTCAATCACTCGATCATTGGTCAATATTGTAGTGGTGACGAGAATTCAATTGCGGTGTTCATAGTATCTGACAGGGTGCCCATTTGATTGTGGAAGGGAAAACATGGGATCACAGATGAAAAAACCTCCAATCTCCCGCCATGATTTTCTAAAGCTCGCTCTTACCTCCGGCGAAACACTATTGCTCCTGCCAATTTTGGAAGCATGTGAACGCGCCCGCCTGGCAACCCCAACAGTGATGCTACCTGGTACGTCGACGATGGCACCGACTATCACCCCCTTCGAGCCAACCTTGAATCCCTCTGCTACAGCAGCCTTAACCATGACCGAGACCCCTGTTCCAATTACTGCGGGCCTGGAAGGTCTTGATATTGACAGTTTCCTGGACGAGTCGGTCAAACACCTGTTCCTGCGCGATCCGGAAACGGTAACCATTAACAGCATGGCTGCTCTATTGGGGGCGAGAAATGATACGCTGACGAACGTCTCCGACGAGTACATCCGGGAGACGCAACGCCTCCAGGCAGGCATATTGGACCTGCTTAAGAAATACAACCAGACGTCTTTCACCCTGAACCAGGCATTGAATGCCGCGCTCTATGAGTGGTACCTGGATGATCTTGTGCGCGGATTTCCTTTTATGTACAATGACTACCTGGTAAGCCCTTTCCTGAACAGCCTTAATTGGAATTTGCAGTATTTGTTCACTGAGGCACAACCACTCACGGATGGACAGGAAGCCCAAGATTATATTAAGCGTTTACTTCAGGTGGGTTCAAAGTTTGACCAGGTGATCGATGATCTAAACCGCCGCAAGGATTTCGGGGTGATCCTTCCCAGCATCATCATCCCCGATCTCCTGGCCGACTTAAGCCAATATACCAGCATCGTAGAATCCCATCCTTATTACAAAACATTTTCCACGAAAACCAACAATATCAGCAGCCTGAATTCGGCAGACCGCCAGATCCTTTTAACCCAGGCTAGAACGGCAATCAAGGAGAATGTTATCCCGGCTTATAAATCGCTGAGTGGTTATTATAAAAAACTTGAACCTGAAGCACCCAATGATGTGGGCGTTTGGCGCTATACAAACGGTGAAGATTATTTCGCTTATCTCTTGCGCCACTACACTACGACAGATCTTAGCGCAGAGGAAATCCACCAGCTGGGTCTGACCAATGTCGAACGTATCCAGGGTGAGATGAGGGATGCTTTCGGCAAGTTAGGATTCCCGTCGAGTGATAGTCTGGAAGCGCTGATGAAACGATTAGGGGATGAGTCCGGATATGTTGCGGGTGATCAGGCGGTTGCGGCATACCAGGCAGCTATTGACCAGGCTACCGGGATGCTCGACCAGGCGTTTGAGGTGAAGCTGAGTGAGAAAATCGCCGTAATCGGTGGAAAAGAAGGCAATTACTTCACCCCAGCACCGCGCGATGGCTCACGACCACCTACCTTCAAAGCATTAACTGACTCTTACCAGCCGAAATACCAGATTAAGGATATCGCCTTCCACGAAGCAGTGCCTGGGCACGGTTACCAGTTTGATGTTGCCCGCCAGCTGAACCTGCCTCTTTTTCGCGATGCGATGCAATATGATGGTTATATTGAAGGTTGGGCTTTGTACGCCGAACGCTTAATGTGGGAGTTGGGTGTATATGAGAATGACCCGGCTGGAAACCTGGGCCGCTTGAGTTTGGAGTTGTTACGTGCAATACGCTGCGTTCTGGATACCGGCATTCATGCGAAACGATGGAGCTTTGCCAAGGCGATTAAGTATATGCAGGATGCCACCGGATACCCTGGGGAAGGCGAGACCAGGCGTTACATCATGCAGCCGGCTCAGGCGACGTCTTACTATGTGGGCTTCTTGAAAATATTGGAGCTGCGCCAAAGGGCCAAAGAAAAATTAGGCAACCGGTTCGATCTTAAAAAGTTCCACCGTATCATCCTGGGGAGCGGTCAGCTGCCGCTGTTGATGCTTGAGCAACAGGTGGATCAAGCTGTTGCTGAGTAAATCACCCAGAACAAAGTCTGGGTAGTCGTCAGATCACAATATTGCGTGGTGAAGCAATTTATTTCGAAAATTCCAGGCTGACTTCGATCTCACCCGGGGTGAGAGTTCCGGGGGGTGAGTCTCTGATGAGCAGCTCACAGCGAGCAGGATTTAATACCACCTGGATGGTTGTGGATTGGTCGATCTTATAGTCAAAGTTTTGGGCGCCTTCGCAGGTGATATACACGTTGAACTGCCCTTTGATCAGTTTGGCGGACAAATTATATATTCCTGCTGTATTAATGGTGAACATGTAGTCGGAGCTCTCGTATTTATTGCGGATGGTGAACGGTGTGGTCCCAATCGTCCAGAATTCATATTTATCATTGGCATTTTCCGAGTATATGTAATGATCGCCCACGGTTATAGCTTGCTTCCAGGGAGACCAGGATTCGCTGTTGGCATTACAGCTGGCCGAATAATTCTTGTTATCGATCCAGATTTTTCCATCCACGGTATCGCTTGGATCGCAGGTCAGGTGGACATTGGCAGCCCCAAAAAGGATGATGGGATAGCTGGTTTTATTCGACCAGGGAGTGATTGTGCCTGACCCGCCGTAGATCAGGGTTGGAGCGATGACCGATGACTGCACTGAGGAAAGCGGGCTGGGAGCAGCTGATGGAGCTTCAGTGGGTGCAATACTTATCGCAGTTGGGCTCGAGGGTTCCAGAGCCGGCAGGGTGGGTGAGCCGGCTTGCTGGGTCAATTGGGTCGCGAGTGAATTGAGCTGGTTGCTGAGGGCCTCATTGGTGGCTTGCAAGTTCGTGTTTCCCGAACTCTGGCAGCTGGCGATGGATAGAGCTAAAAGAATGAACAAGGGCAGATAAAGGTACTTTTTCATTTCTTTCCTCCGGGCGATCTGGTTGTATGGAATAAGCTGTAGGCGTCTCGGTTCAATGATTAATCTTCGACTGCAATTTTAGTTGTATTTATAGATTATCTCTGCATATATAATTTACACCTTTTTGCCGTTGAATGCAATAGGATAATTAAAACGTTAATCTATGTAATTTTTCTCTCTCAAACATGGGGATATGAATATGATCAATTTTCGTACAGATGATATCGATTCAGGAGATGGATGATCTAGCGAAACTCTCAGTGATATTGAGACTTTAGATTACGCAACCTTTTTTCTGTAAATATGAGTCAGAATTATCCATCGTACTTTAACAATTGAATGACTTGCCAATACAATAGTGCTTTCCGATCTGCCACTCTTCACTGATTTCCATCAGGAGTGCAGAGATCAATCTGAGACACGAAGCCTCATTCGGAAAAACACCCACAACTCTGGTCCTTCTTCGAATTTCCTTGTTGATCCGTTCCAGGCTATTGGTTGTCCGGATCGATCTTCGGTGTTCAAGAGGAAAATCGAAAACCGTAAATCCTTCCGAAAGGTTTTCCTCCAACCAGGCAGACAGTCGGGGTGCTGAGACAGCGTACTTCTGGATGGCTGCTTGCAGGAACTCCTCTGCGATCTTTCGATCTGGAGCATTGAACATGGACCGGATGTCAGCTGCAACCTCCATTCTCATGTCTCGCTTGGGCACATAAGCACCAGCATTTTGCTGCAGGTGAAAGTGGCATCTTTGCCAGGGAACACTTCCCAAGACAGCTCTTCTGGCAGCTCCTAAGCCTTCGTGGTCGTCACTGATTACCAAATTCACGCCACTCATTCCACGATCCTTGAGCCCCTTCAGAAAGGTCTTCCAGTGACTTTCATGCTCGCTAAGCGAGACAGAAACCCCTAAAACCTGCCTTTCACCCTGTGAAGTGATGCCTGTGGCCATCAGAACTGCCGCATCCCGTACCTGGCCGGCCTGTCGCACCTTCTCGTAACGGGCATCCACATAGAGATAGGTAATTTCTCCTAGCGGTCTTTCTCTCCATTCTTGCAGCACCCCGTCCAATTGTGCCGCTGCCCGGCTGACCTGCATGGCTGAGATCTCAACCCCGCACAACTCCTCGGTGATGGCTTTGACCTTTCTGGTTGAGACACCCTGGACATACATCTCTGCCAGTGTAGTAACCAGCGCTCGTTCACTTCTCAGTCCTTTTTCCAGCGCAGTCGGGTAAAAGCCACCCTCTCGCACTTGTGGTACTGCAAAGGTGATCTCACCCATTCGTGTCCTGACGGTCTTCGGTTTGTACCCATTGCCGTGGCCCTTACGATCTTCAGTCCGTTCATACTGTTCTGCCTGTAGATACTTGGACCTCTCTACTTGCATGACATTATTGATCAGAACACGTAATAATTCTGGAACTGCATCCAATCCTTTTTCTGCAAGTTCCCTCGGAAGGGTATAATCATTTTGGTGAGTCATTTCCGTCTCCTATTTTGGTTTTGCGACTTCTATAGGATACTTCTGACTCACCACTTTTGTTAAGGTTCAGGAATTTACAGAAAGAATGTTACACCAACGAGACTTTACGAATTGATAATTTCCAAGGGATTATGAATTGGAAGCTGTGGCGGGTCCAGCGAAATAATCATCATATATAACTGAGTTTCGCTAAATTATCATATCAACCGACGAGCCAAGTTTACCCATTCAGGCGAGTAGGCGAAATCTAAGAGTGTAATTTTCTTGTCACTTCACCACGAAATTCATTGTCCTACCAGGCACATAAACCAGCTTGATCAGCTCACCCAGCGACAAGAATTTTTGTATATCTGGCTGTGATTCGGCCAATTGGCGAATTTCAGCCTCAGTCGCTTGATGAGCGACGGTAACAGTGCCGCGCAGCTTACCATTGACCTGAATAGCTATTGTGACCAGCTCTGCAATCTCTAAACCGGGATCATAGGCGGGCCAATTACTGGTGTGAACACTGCCATTCCCTCCCAGCTTCAGCCAACAGGTCTCAGAAAGAAAAGGTGCATAGGGAGCGATGATCTGGGTAAAAAGTCGGAGTTCCTGGTCTGCCACCCCCTCACCTTGACCAGCTGAAGGCTCGATCAGGTCATAGAGCATATTGAGCGTTTCCATCATATGCGCAATGGCAGTGTTGTACTTGAAAGTAGAGGTATCATCGGCTACAGCCTTGCCCAAGCGGTTGATCACTGACTTTACCCGCGGGCTTGACTCTGGGTGCTTACCGAGATGATCTTCAATAAATCGCTGGAACCGATCCAAGAAACGCTTCACCCCTGATAATGCCCGCTCATTCCAGGCAAAAGTTGCGTCAAAGGGTCCAATAAACAGGAGATAGGTTCGCAACGTATCTGCCCCGTACTTTTCCATATATTCTTTCGGTACAATTACATTGCCACGAGACTTGCTCATCCGTTGACCATCTGGTCCCAGGATTACCCCGTGCGACATGCGTTTGCGATAAGGCTCGGGGTATTCCGCAGGTACCACGCCTATATCGTGCAAAAACTGATAAATAAAGCGTGAATATAGAAGATGCAACGTATTGTGCTCATCACCCCCCATATAAACATCAACTGGCATCCAATAGAGCAACTTGTCTTTATCAGCCAGAGATTGGTCGTTGTGCGGATCACAGTAGCGTAGAAAATACCAATCTGAGCCAGCCCAGTTGGGCATAGTATCTGTCTCACGCCGAGCCTCACCTCCACAGCGCGGACAAATCACCTTGACCCAGGCGGTCATATTGGCGAGAGGCGACTCACCTGTATCGGTCGGTTGGTACAGTTCAACATCGGGCAGTAAGACCGGCAGCTCATCTTCAGGTACTGGTATCCAGCCACATTCCTGGCAGTAGATCATCGGAATTGGCTCTCCCCAGTAATGCTGACGGCTAAATATCCAATCGCGTAGATGATACGAGGTCGCCTGCTCTCCCAATCCCTGGCTGGTTAACCAAGCTATCGTGGCAGGGATCGCTTCAGAAACCGATAATTCATCGATAGGACCCGAATTAATCATACGTCCTTCCAACCCCGTATAAGCTGATTCCGAAAAATCCCATCCGCTTTCTGGAAGTACGACTAGCTCAATGGGCAGATCAAACTGGCGGGCGAACTTGTGATCTCGTTCATCATGCGCAGGGACTGCCATGATTGCTCCAGTCCCATAGCTGGGAAGAACAAAATCTGATATCCAGACGGGTAACTCACGACCTGTCACAGGGTGCCGAGCGATGAGACCACTGAAAACACCTCCCATTTGTCGATCAACCTCGGTCCGCTCCATATCCGATATTTTTTTTGCTTGCTCCACGTAATCAGCAACCGCAGGAAGCATGGAGGCTTTGGTGACCAAATCGTGCTCGGGGGCAATCACTATAAATGTGCAACCCCACAAGGTGTCGGGGCGGGTGGTGAAGACTTCGATCGACTCTTCAGCACCGCCTACAGGGAAGCGAATTTTTGCTCCTTCTGAGCGACCGATCCAATTAACCTGGGCAGCTTTCACTTTCTCGATGAACTCGGTTTGTTCAAGACCGGAAATCAGCCGGTCGGCATATTTAGTAATTCGCACGACCCATTGACTGATTCGGCGATGGGTCGTCTCAGTACCGCAACGCTCACAATGCCCATCGATCACCTCTTCGTTTGCCAAGCCGACTTTACAGGATGGGCACCAATTAATCGGCATTTCTTGCTTATAGGCCAAACCCTGGTTGAATAATTGAATAAAAATCCACTGGGTCCACTTGTAATAGTCTGGATCCGTCGTATTCACCACGCGTTCCCAATCGAAGGAATATCCGAGGGATTGCATCTGTTCACGGAAGGACATCGTGTTTGCAAGGGTGACATCCTGAGGCTTTTGACCCGTGTGGATGGCGAAATTCTCGGTTGGCAGACCAAATGCATCCCATCCAATTGGAAATAATACATTCTTGCCTTGCATGCGTTGGAACCGGGCGAATACGTCACCCCCGGTGTAAGTGAAGGCATGCCCAATGTGCAATCCCGACCCAGAAGGATAGGGAAATTCGACCAGCACGTACATTTTCTCCTGGGTAGAATTGTCTTTTGCGTGAAATTCAACCATTTTTGTCTCCAGTGAAAGAAAATCATTATAATGCAAGCTTATCCATTTTACCTGGCAGAGGTCGGCATGGTACGGGTGCCAGCCAAAAGAAGCGGATTAGCCTATCCCCTTTCAACCAGATTGATTCAAATTTGCCTCTCGAAAATAAAATGGATAGAAAAACTTCGTCACGGGGTGGAGGTGGGGGAAAAGCCTTTTGACGAGAGCGAACCACAATGCTATACTACACCCACTTTTATTGTCAGGAGGAAAAACCAATGAATGAGAGTTTCAAACTTACATATGCCACCATGTACAACCCCCCCGAGGAGCTGCATACGCATTTCGAGGAAGCCCTGGCTCAATTGAGAGCCGGGTTAGGGAAGGACTATGGCATGTTTATCGGTGGGAAAGACCGCTTTACCCCTGAGAAGATCGAAGACCGATCACCGGCGAACACAGATGAAGTGCTGGGATTGTTCCAGAAAGGCGGCGAGCAAGACGCCATCGACGCCCTGGCAGCGGCGCGTAAAGCTTTCCCGGTCTGGAGCCGGATGAAATGGCAGGACAGGGTAGCGCTCATGCGCAAGGCGGCGGACCTGATCAACGAACGCATTTTCACCATCTCGGCTGCGCTTTCCATGGAAGTGGGCAAGAACCGCATGGAGAGTTTGGGGGATGTGGCTGAGACCGCCGACTTGATGCGTTATTACTGCGACGAGATGGAGCGCAATAACGGCTATATCGTCGAGATGGGCCGCGACCCACTGGTGGGCTACAGCTCTACCAATATTTCCGTCATGCGCCCGTATGGGACGTGGCTGGTGATCAGTCCATTCAATTTCCCGGCTGCGTTGACCGGTGGTCCGGTCGGAGCTGCCCTGGTGGCAGGCAACACGGTGGTGATGAAGCCTGCCAGCGATACCCCCTGGGTGGTGCGCTTGATCGCCGAATGTTTGCGCGATGCGGGCTTGCCCGACGGGGCGGTTAATTACGTCACCGGACCCGGCAGCACACTCGGGCAGGCGCTGATCACCTGCAACGATGTGGATGGCGCCACCTTCACGGGTTCGTTTGGGGTAGGGATGGGAATCTTCCGCGACTTCTCCAACTGTTCCTATGTGCGCCCAATCATCCTGGAGCTGGGCGGCAAGAACCCGGTGATCGTCTCACGGCATGCTGACCTGGAGCGAGCCACAGCGGGTATCCTGCGCTCGGCGTATGGGCTGCAGGGGCAAAAATGCTCGGCGGCTTCACGCATATACGTGGAATCCCTGGTCTATGATGAATTAACCTCCCGGCTGGTGGATTCGATCAACAAGCTGGTGATCGGCGACCCAACGGAAAGGAATGTGTTCCTGGGCCCGGTGGTCAACCGGAATTCATACCGTGATTTCATGAATTACAGCGAGGAGTTATCCCAGGCAGGTACTTTCCTGACGGGGGGCAAGGTGCTCACAGAAGGTGCTTATTCTAAAGGTTATTTCTGCCAGCCTACGCTGGTGGCGGATGTGCCCTTCGAACATCACCTGTGGAAGGATGAAATGTTCGTGCCTATCACTACCATTGCCCGGGTGAAGGATCTGGATGAAGCCATGCAGCAAGCGAACAGCGTAAATTATGGCCTGACCTCCGGGTTCTATGGATCAGAGGAGGATGCGGACTGGTATTTTGATCATATCGAGGCGGGTGTGAACTATGTTAACCGCCCGCAAGGGGCCACTACAGGTGCATGGCCGGGATTCCAACCCTTCGGCGGCTGGAAAGGCTCAGGCTCCACGGGTAAGAACGGAGGCGGTCGTTATTACCTGCCTCAATACATGCACGAGCAGATCCACACCGTGATCCGGTGAGGTTGATACAAATTGTGAGGTTTAAAATCGGGCACAGGGGAGGAAAGAAAGTGAGTCACAAAATTCCATACCGACCGGTGGGCGTAGGGGAAGGCGTGGAGAACCAGATACGGAATTCCTCCCCTACGCCCCTACGAAAGAAAACCGGACAGGCTGTGCCCTTCTTATAACCAATGAACTCTAGGGATGGGCGCAGGAGATGGACTGGAATGTGATACACGGAATCCGTCCTCTCCGGTCATCCGGTAGACGTGCAAACCGGATTCAGCAGACCGGACAGGTCGCGCCCTAGCTGGCTAAAATAGGAAATTATGCATTAACTGTTGGGACTACACTGGTGAGGATGGAATGCAGGTCGGGAAGAGTAAAATCGGCAGGTTTTTGTTTTTCATTGGCTTGATCCTGTTGGTAGTGTTTTTCGCCGTGGACCAGTCAGTACACCCCACCTATGGCTATTTCTGTGCCGGGGTGGTTGTGTTATTGCTGGGGGGGCTTTTAATGCTGCGCGGCCAAAAGCCGCCGCCCGATGAGAGTATGCGCTTTCGCACCCTGCGCCGATGGCGCGAGCAGCAGAAAGAGCGAAAGGCTGAAAGAAACAAGAAACCTTTTGAACATTGAGATTCCATGACAGGAGGCACTTAAACCGTATGTCGAAAGTTATTTCCCTGGCAGAAGCAGTACGCCAAAACGTTAAAGATGGCGACCTGGTATATGCGGCCGGTTTCACCCACTTGATCCCCTTCGCCGCCGGGCACGAGATCATCCGGCAACGAAGACGCGGGCTGATCCTGGCACGCGCCACGCCTGACCTGATTTACGACCAAATGGTGGCAGGAGGCTGCGCCCGCAAGGTGGTCTTTTCCTATATGGGCAACCCCGGAGTGGGTTCCCTGCGCATTGTACGCGCGGAGATCGAGGCCGGCAAGCTGGAATGGGAAGAGTATTCCCATTTCGGGATGATCTCAAGCCTGCAGGCTGGAGCGACCGGCCTGCCCTTCATGCCGATGAACCCCACAGCTGCAGGCGACCTGGAGCGGGCCAATCCCAAATACCGAACAGTGAAGGACCCATATTCCGGAGGCGAGGTGGTGGTTGTTCCCGCTTTGAAGCCGGATGTAGCCATCGTACACGTCCAGCGGGCGGATAAAGATGGCAATGCCCACATTTGGGGCATCATCGGCGAGCAAAAGGAAGCTGCTTTTGCAGCAGAGCGCGTGATCCTGACCGCCGAAGAGATCGTGGATGAGGACATCATCCGCTCGGATCCCAACCGCACGCTCATCCCCGGGTTTATTGTGGACGCGGTATGCCTGGAGCCGTATTGTGCTCACCCTTCCTACACCCAGGGATATTACGACCGTGATAACAGCTTTTATCTAAAGTGGGATGAGATCAGCAGCAACCGAGATGCCACCCTGAGCTATCTGGATGAGTGGGTGTATGGGGTTGAGACCCGTGCTGAATACTGGGAAAAACTGGGCAGTGAGGTGCATGCACGCCTGAAAATCGGCAGCCGACCCAGCACCACCGTGGATTATGGGAAATACTAGACATGGCCGACTATACATCATCTGAGTTATTAACCATCAATGCTGCCCGCTTGCTGCGGGACGGCGACAGGGTTTTTGTGGGGGTGGGTTTACCCAACCTGGCGTGCAACCTGGCCAGGCGTACACATGCCCCGAATTTGCTCATGATCTATGAAGCTGGTGTGATCGGTGCCCAGCCTGCCCGATTACCACTATCGATTGGCGATCCGACTTTGGTCAGCGGTGCATTGGCTGTGTGCAGCATGTACGATATCTTTGCCTTCTATCTTCA
Organism: uncultured Chloroflexia bacterium; assembly: GCA_963809805.1. Lineage (GTDB taxonomy): Bacteria > Chloroflexota > Anaerolineae > Anaerolineales > UBA4823 > FEB-25. The sequence continues at coordinate 243,191 of CAWELB010000001.1, forward strand.
GCGAGGCAATGTGGACGTGGGCTTCATGGGTGGGGCGCAGATCGACCGCTTCGGGAATATCAATGCCACCGTGATCGGTGACTACGCCCATCCCAAGGTGCGACTGCCCGGCTCAGGCGGCTCGATGGAGATTGCAGCCTGGGCGAACCGCTGCTACCTGCTCACCCCGCATTCCAAACGGCGCTTCCCGGCCCGGCTGGACTTTCGCACTTCGGCGGGTTTTCTAAGCGGCAGGGCAGAGCGAAAGGCCGCCAACCTGCGTGGTGGTGGCATGCTGGCCGTGGTCACTGACCTGGGGATTATGGAACCGGATGAGACGGGTGAGCTGGTGCTGACCGCCTTACACCCCGGCGTGACGGCTGAACAAGTGGGCGAGAACACCGGCTGGGATCTAAAGGTAGCAGGCAGTCTGCGTGCCACACTACCCCCCGACCCGGAGGAATTGCGCATCTTACGGGAAGACCTGGACCCAGATGGAATCTACCTGAAGGGCAGCGCCTGACGGAAAGTATTTGGGTGAACCTGCCTATGGATATCAACCCTACCATCACCGGGTAGTCCGCGGACCATGCTTAACTTTACCCTGGCATTAATCCCCATTCTGCTGATCCTGATATTGATGCTGGGTTTGCGTTGGGGCGCGGCAAAAGCCAGCCTGGCTGGTTACCTGGCGGCGCTTGCACTGGCAGTGGTCTTTTTTGGCAGCGGGCTCGAGCTGCTGGCGTATGCTCATCTTAAAGCCTTGCTCTCCAGCCTGGATGTGCTGCTGATCATTTGGGCGGCTTTTCTATTCTACCGGGTGACCGATGAAGCCGGGGCGGTCAGCCAAATTGGCGAGGCCCTGCCCCATTTAACTGCAGACCGGGGCATGCAGGCCCTGGTGATTGGCTGGGGATTCGCTTCATTCCTGCAGGGAGTGGGAGGTTTTGGGGTGCCGGTAGCAGTCGTGGCGCCTATCCTGGTGGGTTTGGGCTTTCCGCCCATATCCGCCATCATCATCCCATCCGTGGGCAGTGGCTGGGCGGTGACGTTTGGCTCGCTCGGCTCAGCGTTCCAGGCTCTGCTGGCTACCACCGGGTTCACCAGCACCGAGCTGGCATTCCCAGCCGCACTCTTCCTGGGGATTGCCGCGCTGATTACCGGCCTGTTGGTACTGCACATCACGGTGGGCTGGCGCGGGATGGTGCGCCTGGCACCGGCAGCCATCCTGCTGGGGCTGGTGATGGGCATATTCCAACTGATTGTGGCGGTGAAGGGTCCATGGAACACGGCTGCTTTCCTGGGCAGCATGGCGGGCTTGCTGGTCAGTTTTGGACTGGCACGCTTTTATCGTGGGGCACAGAGTCAAAATGGAAAACTGGATGGAAAGATGTTGGCGATCGCGCTTTCAGGGTATGCCATCCTGATCGTCGTCACCCTGCTCGTCCAGATGATTCCAGCGGTCAAGCAGCAGCTTGGAGGGGTGGTGATCCAGGTGCAAATCCCACAAGTCAGCACCAGTTTGGGAACCGTCACGCCCGCCGCGGCGACGAAACCTATCTCGTTGCTCAACCATGCTGGTGCGGTCTTGCTGTACGCATCCATCCTGGCTTACCTGGTTTACCGCCTGGCGGGCAAGTATAAGGCAGGCGCTGTCCGGAGCATCGTGGCGGGCACGGTCAAAAGGGTGCAGGCACCGAGTCTCAGTATCCTATTAATGGTGTGTATGGCGGTGGTGATGGAGAGTGCGGGTATGACCGAGGCTCTGGCACGCGGTTTGGCAAGCCTTGCGGGTGTATTTTTCCCGCTGGTGGCGCCCTGGATCGGTGCACTGGGGGCTTTCATGACCGGAAGCAATACCAACTCCAACGTGGTGTTTGCACTATTACAGGTCCGCACCGCGGAGCTGCTGAGCTACCCGGCTGCGATCATCCTCGCTGGTCAGACGGCGGGGGCGGGTCTGGCCAGTGTGGTGGCACCGGCGAAAATCGTGGTAGGGACCAGCACCGCCGACCTGGCAGGCAGGGAAGGCGAAGTGATGCGTAAAATGCTGCCATACATTATCGTGCTGGTCTTGCTCATAAGCTTGCTCACCATGGTGGCGATATGGCTCAAACTCTAAGCGCCGTGAAGATTCCATGATAATATCTTCGGAGAGCGAAAAATAAGCTACCCTATGAACACTCAACCCATCCCCATCAACCAGCCAAGACGGAAAGACCGGGCGAAAGATGATGCCTGGATCAGGGCTTACCTGCAGCGAGTGCCATTTGGTATGCTCGCCACCGAGTATGAAGGTCAGCCCTTCATCAAGCCTACCCTGTATATATACGACGAAGCCGAGAATGTCATTTACATCCATGGGGCACTGGACGGCCGTATGCGCACCAACCTCGAGACAAACCCACGCGTAAGCTTTTGCATTGCCGAGATGGGGCGCCTGCTTCCAGCAGATACTGCCATGGAAGTGGGGGTTGAATATGCCAGCGTGGTCGTCTTTGGCAAGGTGGAGCTGGTGACCGACGCTGACCAAAGGCGGCATGGGCTGCAGCTTCTGTTGGATCGCTACTTCCCTCAGCTGAAGCCGGGAGTTGATTATCGCGAAATCCTACCGCAGGAGCTCGACCTCACCGCAGTCTACCGGATCCAGATATCTTCCTGGAGTGGCAAGGAAGACAAAGCCAGGCAGGATTTCCCCGGAGCATTTACTTACCAGGCTGCATAAGGGCTGGAATACAGTGTTATTATTCTTGAGTAATTACCCACCGGCATCTAAAAAAATTATTAACCGCAGATTGACGCAGATAAACGCAGATAAGGATAAATAAGCCACAGATACACACAGATTTACACAGATAAAACCATTATTAGGCAAAAAAATTGAACGCATACGGGATCAAGAAACCGTAGATATAGTTTCTTCGCAAAGAAACAAGCGGGTGAATGTAGATTTACCCGTATAGACGAACCGGCAACGTTCCCGATGAGATGTTCTGGTGATAGGAAGGTAGAGATATACAAAGAAACAAAATGGTGAGTAATAACATTTTTGAGCAGATGGGATATAGATCGAGTATGAATCTGGCATCCAGATTTGAGCAGATATTTGGTCAGCGGCCCCAGGTTGAGACACATGCCCCTGGACGGGTGAACTTGCTGGGTGAGCATGTGGATTACAACCAGGGAGTGGTCATGCCGGTGGCGATCGACCAGGTGGTGACCCTCATGGCTGCTCCGACGTCAGATGCAACGGTGACCCTGCATGCTCTCGACCTGGGGAAACAGATCGTTTTCAACCTGGGCGATCTCGACAAAAAATGTGATATTGGTGGGAATCCACTACCGGGTTGGGCGCTTTACCCGGCTGGGGTGGCGTGGGCGTTACAGCACGCCGGGCTGCCTTTGTGTGGAATGCAGGCCGCGTATACATCCGATATCCCGATTGGGGCGGGACTAAGCAGCTCCGCGGCAGTGGAGGTGGCATTTGCGACCACATGGCAGGCATTATCCGGATGGGAAATCGATAAAATAAGCCTGGCAAAGCATTGCCAGCGGGCTGAAAACGAATATGTGGGGGTTTCTTCGGGGTTAATGGACCAGTTTGCCAGTGCCTGTGGGGTGGAAGGAAAGGTGTTATGCTTCGATACGCGCAGCCTGGAATGGAGACCGCTTGAGCTACCGCCCGCCACTGCCATTGTCATCGCTGATTCGGGCATTCACCACCGTCTGGCGACCTCGGCATACAACGAGCGCCGATCTGCCTGTGAACAGGCAGTGCAGCTTTTACAGAAGTACTTACCCGATATAAAATCCTTGCGCGACGTTTCAACGGTCGAGTTTGCAGCCTACAGCATGTATATCCCTGCCCACATCGCCAGGCGTGCCGAGCACGTGGTCAAGGAAATCCACCGCGTGGAGCAGGCAATGATTGCTTTACAGCGCGGAGATGCTGCCATGTTCGGCGGGTTCATGTTCGCCAGCCATAAGAGTCTGCGTGATTTATATGAGGTCAGCATCCCCGAGCTGGACAGCCTGGTGCAAATCGCGCGTGGATTACCCGGTATCTACGGGGCGCGTCTCACCGGGGCAGGCTTCGGCGGCTGCACCGTCAACCTGGTGGAAGAAAATCAAGCTGCCAGTTTTATGGAAAGCTTGCAGGATGGCTTCCGCCTGAAGACCGGAAAGGATACCAAAGTATATCTATGCAAGGCAAGCGCGGGTGCTCGGGCAACCATGATCACAAGACAGGCATGAATTATCGATGAATTTTTCGCGCATCACTGACTATTTATACATCGGCACGACGCCAAAAGTACAGGACTACGCCTTACTGCACGAGCTGGGGGTAAAGCTGGTGATCAATATGCGTATCGGTGCCCCACCCACACCAGACAGCCATTTACCGCCGATGAACAGGCTGTGGTTACCGGTGATCGATTCGCCCATCTTTCCGATTCCCATCCGATTTTTGAAACATGGGGTGCGGCAGGCACTCAAGGTGATTGATGCAGGGGGCGCGGTGTATGCGCACTGCTCGAAGGGCAGGCACCGGGGCGTGGCCATGGGGGCATGCATTTTGATTGCTGAGGGGATGACCACAGAGCAGGCGATTGAGCTGATCAAGCGGCAGAGGCCCATCTCAGACCCGCAGGCAAGGTATATAAAACGGCGGATCATGAAATTTGAGCGTGAGTGGGTGAAGGATAAATAGCAGGATTTTTTCCTGTTTGGTGACCAAATAGATTATTATCGTATTGCTTCAGGATGACTTGGTCGATATTCTGGCTCAAAGAGACATCACCTCGCCCACCCTCACTTTGAGCTTCTCCAGCTCGTTTTTCGTTTCCCCTAATTTGGATTGCACTTCCGATAGCTTGCCTTGCTCGGCACGCACAAAGCGGGAATAGGGGGCAATTGCATCATTGATATTCATAATCCCGCGTTCCATTTCGTGCTCGAACTGGGTGCGCAAGGATTTCGTAAGCTGCTCACGCAGGTTGGCGATTTTCTTGCGCAGCTCAACCTTAGCCTGGCGCTTGCGCGCCGGAATGATGAACAATCCGAGCAGGGCTACCACGCTGGCCAGAATGATGCCGGTAGCATCGGCACTGGCGGTGGTTGCGAGGATGGTAATCAGCGTACCCAAACCGACCGCACCCACTTCTGTGGCAGCCAAAGCAGCGACAGCAGTCTGAGCCCCATCTGCCATGGCCCGCGCTTCAGCTTCGCGATCATAACTACCCACCACGCGCTGGGCTTCACGACCCACCCCTTCGATCAGCTGTTCACGGTCATAGTGGAAGCTGCCACCGGCGGCATCCCCAACAATGCGCTGCTCATGCTGGCGACGCCGGTCGGCAATATGCTCCATCACCGCCTGCCACTGGCGCAGGTTGGCATCCACCAGCCAGTCGATCATCTCGTTGACCTTGGTCTCAATGCGTTTGGGTACATCTGCCACCACACGCAGCTCAAACTCCTTTTGAATACGCGATTTGTTGAGCAAATCAAACACGCGCGGCAAGCGTAGGGTCTCATCGAAATAGTCCTGACCACGCTGCTCCATCTCGAACAGCACATTATCGATATCCGACATGCGGAATTCAAAGTCGCGGTGCATATCTTGCTGGTAAAGAGAGAGCTGAGAGTCAACATCTCCGAGGGTGGAAAAATCTGTTTTAAGCAGCTCCAGGCGTGAATTGGTGACCAGGAGATATTTATTTAACAGGTACGAGCCCACACCCAAAGGATTCATGAACTTCAGGGTAAGGCGACCTTTATCATCCAGGGTGGTTTGGATGTATTGTTCCAGCGCTTCGAAAAGGCTGGCTTTCCATAAACCAGGCTCACCCAGCTTGGCGCGCAATGCCAGGCGGGCACTGACGGGGAAGATCTCGGGGGTGATGCCGAGTAGGGCACGCGAATTTTCACCGATGAACGACACCACCTGGTCCAGCTCATCGCGGCTTTGGAACAGGTCAATCTTGTTCAGCACGATGACCACTTTTTTACCCCAATTGCGGATCTGTTCAAGGAATGCCCGCTCGCTTTCGGTGAAGGGACGATCAGCCGAGGTGACGAAGAGCACAAGATCGGAGCGGGGGACGAACTGCTGGGTGATGGCTTCGTGCTGGCGGATAATGGCGTTCGTCCCGGGTGTATCTACAATATTGAGCTCCGCCAACAGCTCCACGGGGGCGGTGAGAATATGCAGATTTTCATTTTCCACGCGCCGTTCCTGTGTTTCTCCAAAGCGCAAGACGTTAATCTGGGTGGTGGTGGGCGTAACGCCTTCCTTGAGAAGGTTCTGCCCGAGCAGCGCGTTGATAAAGGCACTCTTCCCCGAATTGAACTCACCCACCACTACGAGCAGGAACAGCTCATCCAGCTGGCGGATGGAATCTGCCAGGGTCTCGTGGTCTTCCGGTGCCGCCCCAAATTGGATCAGTGAGGCGCGCAGGTTATTCAATAAATTGCGTGAAACCTTGAGCAAGTTTTCCTGTGCATCGGTCAAAATACGCATGCGTGGCTCTCCTCAAGGTTGATTATAGCTTAAACGAGCTTAGCTACACGGGTTGGATGGATCTGGCAGGTATGGGCTAGATCATTAAAATAAAATACGACGCACGGGGGGGGTAACCAATATTTACCCACTCCATGCGCCGTATAAATTTTATCGACTCACGGTCGATGGTAGCTTAAGTCCCTCAAACGCTGCCGGTATTGCAGCTTGATCCGGAGCTGCTGCTAAATGAAAATGAGCCTCCCCCCGACAACTTGGAGGCAAAGGTGGAAATTTTCTTGGTGATGTTCTGGCTTTTACAGGTGGGGCAGGTGACCTCACCAATTTTGCTGCTGATAAACACTAATGCTTCAAACGGCATACCACAATCAGCACACTCAAATTCATAAATGGGCATATTTCACTCCGCGGGATAAGATAAAAAAACCATTTTACAACTGAAGCTTAAACGATTGTCTTAGTAGTGGGAACTAATTTTATTGGATGCAACCATCCAGAATAAGTTGCATACAAGACATAACCCGGTTATAAGCCGGGTCTCATTTTATGGATTAAAAGTGATTTCGACGGTCATGCCCCAGCGGAAGAAGGGATCCGGCTGGTCTACGCGCAGGCGCACCTGGTAAAGTACGTCACCACCTTGCGTGTGGAACATATCAGCAATTTCGGTCACCTGGCTGTTTAAATGCAGGCTAGGGAGTGCGTCGGGGGAGATGGTTGCACCCTGACCGATGGAAAGCCTGACCACTTCTTGTTCGGTCACATCGCTGGTTTCGACATACCATTCAGAGAAATCTGCTACCTGGACTGCCCAGGTATCAGAGCCGACCAGCTGGCCGACACTGACATTTACATCCACCACCGTGCCGTCGAAAGGAGCCTTGATGTCCAGGTTATCCAAGGCAGACTGGACTGCAGCTTGATGGGCCTGTGCGACGTCCAGGTTCTTTTGAGCTAAAGCAAGCTGGGATGGGTCGGGGCCTTGACGGGTTGAATCATAATCTTTTTGAGCCTGCGTTTGCAGAGCTTGCGCAAGCTCCAGGTTCGCCTGTGCCCGGTCCCTGTCGATCGTAAGCTGGTCGTGGTTGTGCACCGCATCGTCATATTTCAGCTGGGCATTATTCAATGCCGTCTCGGCAGACTTGCGGGTGGGGTTATTGGCATCCTGATTGGCATACTTGTCAAACTCAGTTTGGGCATCCTTGAGCTCGGTCTGTGTGTTGGCAACCGCGATGGCAGCTTCGTCTATCTTTTTCCGGTAATCTTCAGTATCCAAACTCGCCCAGGCATTCTCGGCCTGGATGATGTGTTGATTGGCATCCAGCAAAGCGATCCAGGAATTCGCAGATGAGATACCGGCGTTGGTGTTCAGGTCATTCAAGGCTTGCTGGGCATTTTCAACCTCCAGCTGGGCGGCGGTGAGGTTCGCCTGGTACTGCTGGCGGTCACCCAGGCTAGCTAAAACCTGCCCGGTGGTTACTTTGTCACCTTGCTTCACCAGGATCGTGGATACATGCCCGCCACCAGGAAATGATAGGTACATCGAATCCTTGGGTACCAGGTTGCCCTGGCTGATGACAGAATTACTGCCTTCGACAGTGGGAACGGGAGTGCTCGTCGGAGTGCCCTGGATGCCCAAAGCGCTACAGCCACTCAAGAGCAGCGCGGTAATGATAAAGATCGAAAATAATTTCGTGTTGCGTTTCATACTACACCTCAGATTGATTTAATTGCTATTCATACGCCAACACCTCGCGAATGGTCAGGCGGGCAGCATTCCGGGCGGGCAGCATACTGGCGACTGCCGCTAAAATCAGGACCAACCCCAGCCAGATGAGAAAACCAAGCGGGTTAAGCACGAACTTGCTGGGGGAGTTGAAAATTGCCATGCTGATAATGCGCGAAAGCAATATCGTGATGGGGAAAGAGACAATCGCTGCCAGGAACCAGCTGATCAGCCCAATAATGATCCCTTCGACCATGACAGTTTTCATAATCTGTCCATCGGTGGCGCCGATGGCGCGCATCACGCCGATCTCGCGCGTACGTTCCATAACGTTCATTCCCATGGTGCCGGTCAGACCAATGCTACCGACGGCAGCGGTAAGCAGGGCCATGATGAGCAAAAAGTTGATCAGGATAGCCAGGCTCTCGGAAGCAGTTTGCAAGGTTGCCAGACCGGCTTGAACCTCACTGACGTGGTAACCAAGATCGCGCAGGCTGCTATCAATGGTTGCAGCCATCTGTTTTTGATATTGTAAGGAGTGTTCATCTGTGACGATGCGGTAGGAGAATGATTGACCTGGCAGGTTCAGCAGCTCAGACACATAATCGTAACTGGCGTAAGCGATGATCTCATCACGGCTAATGAAGCGGAAAATGCCCACTACCGTCCAGGAATCCTCCTGACCATTAATCTTCAACTTGAGCCGATCGCCGGGCTTGAGCCCGGGGAAATCACTCCAGATGGCTTCGCTGACTGTGATGGCAGTTGTATCACCCGGCTTTAACCAGCGACCTTGCAGCATGATCGGCTCGATCAATTTACTATCGACGGGTGGAGCCAGGATGCTCAGGTTAGCGGATGTTCCACCGGTAGAATCAATAATTTCTGCCCCCAATTGTGACCACCCCTCGATATGCTGTACATGGGGGATGCGCATCACAGCCTGGTTGATTTCATCTACCCGATATGGACGGTCAAAACTAAGGGTCACATCCGCAATGAAATATTTTCCGGTCTGGATGATGTAATCATCCAAGGAGCGCTGGACATTGAAAACACCGATGAAAATTGCACCGCCAATGGTCAGGGTCAGTAAGGTGAGCAGCAAGCGGCGTTTGCGGCGGAAGGTATTGCGCAGCGATATCAGCATCGGGCGTGAAAGCCATTTCACCCGGCTTCCCAAACGCTCCAACCAGCCGAAAGAGACTTTACCTGAAATTGTCCCATTCCCACTGATGGCTGCTTGCACTTTAATGCGTGAGCCACTGCTGACCGGGATAAACCCGGCTGCCAGGGGTACCAGCAAAGCTACGATGGCTTGTAAGATGAAAGCGAGTGGAACGATGCGATAACCCTGTAAATTAAAATTCATCTTGCTGGCGATCAATTGTGAGAGGGCAAATGCTGCCTGACCGCCGGTTGGGAGGGCAATGAGCAAGGCAATCATCCCGAATGACAGGATAAGGATGATATACATGCCGAAGATTTGCTGGCTGCGCGCTCCAATCAGTTTCATGACCCCGATATGCGGCAGGTGCTGGGTGAGCAGAGAGTTGAGTGTATTGGCAATCAGAGAGCTGCTTAAGAATACGATCAACAGGCCCAACGCCATCAGGATGCCCAAAATGGCTTTGACAGTGGATGCCATCGGGTGCTCATTGGTCAGGTTAAGATTTGTGCGGTAGACCTGGCGACCACTCTTCTCAATCTTATCGGTGATAGCTGCTGAAACCTGGCGGATGTGGTTGATGTCGTTCGAGTTGCCATCGACAGTGACCAGTAGCCGGTTGTATAAGGGCAGCTGCCCCAACCAGGGGAGGGTATCCATGGTCACATAGCCCAATGGAGGCGCCAGGAAATCTCCTGCACCGGTAGTCTGGTCCTGTACAATCCCCGCAATGGTCATCGTCTTGATCCTGCCGTCCGGAAGCTGGAACTCCAAATCATCCCCAACTTTTACTGACAGGTCATTCAGGGCTTTACTTTCCAGGATAACCTGTTTATCGATCGGGACTGGACTGCCCTGCTGCGGCAGCAGCAAGTTGATTTGGATATCGTTAAAATTATTGATCGCCACCAGGTCGAGGTTAGCCCATTCGCTGCCTGGAGTACGCGTGCGGACTGAAAAGAAGCTCCGCCCCTCAGCATCCTTAACCCCGTCCACACTGTGGAGCGAATCGAGCAGAAGCTGGTCAAATGGTTCGATGCGCATGTCAATATTTGCCGGGATGGCTGAGGCATAGCTGGCACCCATGTCGTTCGAGATAATCTCGTATGCTCCGGCGATCATGCCAATTGAAAACACACCGACTGCGATTGATGCCACCACCAGCAGGGTGCGCAGCTTGTTATCCCATAAGTCAGAGAGGACCTTATGCCAACGCGGACGGATCATGCTACCACCACCCGATCCTGCGGTCTGCAGAGCGGTTCTGCGCTATGCGGGCCTGGACAATCCGCGAAAGAGCTTCCTCAGTGAGCGGTGAGCCGACCAGCATCTCGGCGAAATCCTTGTGAGGCAGGGCTACAAGCTCTACTGAACTATCTGGTGCGGCACGCACGCTGGCGATCGAATCGCCACCATGGATCAGTTCTATCTCACCAAAGAACTCACCCGGACCAAGCTGTCCGAGGGTCACTTCGGGGCGCTTCGCGCTTTCCAAAACAATCTCAACCTGCCCGCGCACGATGATGAAGAAATAGTCTATATTCTGCCCTTTACGGATGATCATTCCGCCTGGTGGTATTTCCATGCGTTTGACCAGGTGGGTAACTTTGAGCATTTTAGTGTGGCTGAGCAGGGGTAATGCCTGGGCAACCGCCTCATCGATGATCTCCCCATCCGAGATGATCAATGTTCGATAGGTGCGCTTGGTGATAGTCGGGTCGTGAGTGACCAGGATGATCGTTTTACCCTGCTCAACGAGATGGTTGAACAGCTCAATGATTTCATCGGAAGAACGTGAATCCAGGTTCCCGGTAGGCTCGTCGGCAACGATAATGGGAGGGTCGGTCGCCATCGCACGGGCAATGGCGGCGGTTTGCTGCTGACCACTGGATATGGCTGCCGGCAGCTTGTACGCCTGCTGTTTCAAACCGACCATCTTGAGCAGCTGCATCGCACGCTCCGGGCGCTCGGCAGGGGAGAAAACGTTGCAATAGTCCATCGGGAGCATCGTGTTTTCGAGCAGGGTAAGCATAGGCATCAGCTGGAAGAATTGGAAGACAATCCCCATGTTACAACCGCGCCACAGGGCACGCTGGCTCTCCGTCATGTGATATATATTTACACCATTTACCAACACTTCGCCTGAGGTGGGGTGATCAATCCCAGTGATCATATTGAGCATGGTGGACTTACCACTGCCAGATTTGCCCACAACAGCGACGAACTGCCCAGATAATATATCCACGTCCACACCACGCAGGGCGACGAATTCACCTGCGCTATTCTTGAAGCGCTTGACTACCTTGTGAAGCTGGACCATAGATGTATTCGGGGCGCCGTTCATTGCTGCTCCTCAGCGGTTGTCTTATGGAAGCCTGAATCATCCACGATCTGCCCATCGGCGATCTGCAGGCGACGGGTGAAGCGCGGGCCGAGGTTGTTATCATGCGTGACCATAATGATGGTGCGCCCCTGCTGAATCAGGCTCTCAAATATCTCAAAGATGGTTTCCGCGGTGAGAGTATCCAGGCTGCCAGTCGGCTCATCAGCGACGATGATGGGCGGATCATTGGCGAGGGAACGGGCGATGGCGACCCGCTGCTTTTGCCCGCCTGAAATATAGGCGGGAAGCTTGTAGGCGTGGTCTTCCAGTTCCACCAGCTTGAGCAGCTCCATGGCACGCTCTTTGCTCGCCCGGCGCTGGTAGTGACCACTGAAATCGACCGGCAGCATGATGTTCTCCACCAGATTGAGCATGGGCAGCAATTGAAAAGACTGGTGAATGATGCCCACATTGCGCCCACGCCAGATAGCCAGGGAGTTCTCGCTCAAATTGTGGATGGAAATATTCTCTCCATCGGGTGCATTAAAGACAACTTCACCGGAGCTGATCATATCTGCACCGGTGATCATGTTGAGCAGGGTGGTCTTGCCCGCTCCCGACTTGCCAATCACACCCACAAATTCACCTGCATAAAGGTCAGCCGAGATGCCCTTGAGCGCGGTGAAATCACCCGCCGCAGTTTGGTATACCTTGACCACCTGGCATAACTGGATGAGAAGTCTGGGGTTATTAGCCGGGTAAATAGAAGAGGAAGTAACGCTATTATTCATCAAAAAACGATTGCAGGGGAAAAGCCCCACCTTAACGGCGGATGATTTTACCACAATAATTATTTTCTCCTCATTTTCATGCTCATCTATAGATTAGACTGGATTAATATTAGCCCTTTCGGTTAACCAGGGGTCGGAATTGATGGAATTCTAATGTTAATAGAACATATGTTCTGGTATAATGTGCGTATGGAAAATTATTCACATCCCACATTGGACTACGACAGACATATAGACAATTCTCTTCAGCTATCCCCCCGGCAGCTGCACCTGGTGCTGGCGCCACACCGTGCCCAGCGCCAGATGATGACCATTCTAACCGCCCGCCTGGCCCTCACCGGCAGGGTGCGCCTGGTGGATGCTGGCAACTGTTTCGATGGCTACGGGCTGGCACGCCAGCTGCGCCAGCAGACGTCTTACTGGCAGGCTGCCCTCGAGCGGGTGAGTGTGGCGCGTGCCTTCACCTGCTACCAGGTGGAGACCCTGCTCACCGAGTCGGTGGCAGACTTATCGCCCGTGCTGGTGCTTAACCTGCTGGATACCTTTTACGACGAGAACGTGAAGCTGGCTGAGCGCTTGCGCCTGCTGGAGGTGAGTCTGGCTGAGCTGCGCCGGTTGTGCCGCATGGCCTCCGTGGCAGTCAGCGCCGGTTACCCCACGCGTGACCAGCCGGGTGAGCTGCTCGAGGCACTGGCTGGTGCGTCTGGTCAGGTATGGAGCTTTGAAGAGCCACAACCTGTCGAGCCCTTGCGCTTGTTTTAAGGAGGTTTTTTATGGGACGTACACTTCCATCTGCAACTCAAGTGTTTCTGAAGGAACAAGAGTCATTCCTGCGCTTCCGGCGCGCCCTGCGCCGCAGTGATCAGAAAGCGTTAGACGACCTGTTCGCGGCCGCCCACAAACACCTGGCGGCGGCAGCATATGCCTCACATGCGCTGCCTTTTGAGGTCTTCCTGCTCTCCATGCTGCTGGAGGAACACAAGCAGGTGCTGCGCATGCGATACCTGCTTTCTCCCCGCGATGCAGCTGCCCTGGAGCAGCTGGAGCGGGGTGATTCCACCGCTTACCTGGATGCGCTTACCGCCGAAGTGGAAGCGAGCACCCTGGCCCCACTTCCCCAGGCGGGCGAAAGCGAACCCGATGCTTCACCGCAAGACCCGCCTGAGCCCCTTGACTCATTGCCAGATTCCCCTGATGCGGGGGCGATGCCCCCTGTTCCGGGGGGATTCATGCTCAACTTCCATGGCTGAGCTGACGGGGTGGCTGCTGGACCTGTTCGCAGACACGCAGCCCGGGATCGTGCTCTGGCTGGTGGGTGAGGACGGGCAGCGCCATCGGCTGACCCAGGATTTCCCCGTTACCTTTTATGCGGCTGGTGCGCCTGCCCGCTTGCGCCAGGTGTGGCGCTTCCTGCAGGCCCAACCGGAAAAGGTGGAGCTGAAGCGCTCCGAGCGCAATGATATCTTTTCACCCCAGCCGGTGCAGGTGCTGGAAGCCACGCTGAACCAGACGGCCGCCCAACCTTACCTGTTCCAACGCGTGGCACGTGAATTCCCCGAGCTGCCCTATTACGACGCCGACCTGCCGCTGACCACCCGCCATGCCGCCATTTACAACACCTTTCCGCTGGTGCACTGCCAGGTGGAAGCGGATGAGAAGGGACGGGTGCAGTCCTTGAAGGCGTTGGATACACCCTGGGAGCTTGACCCACCCGCGCCGCCTCTGCGCCTGCTGGCGATCGAGCCGGACGTGGACCCTTCACATGCCGCTCCCAAGAACCTGTTAGTGCGCTCCCTGAGCGTTTCCTATCGCTTAAGCCTGGAACATCCCAGACCGCTGCTGATCAACCTGCGCGCCATCCTGCAGCGCCAGGACCCGGATATCCTGATGACAGCCTGGGGAGACACCTGGCTGCTGCCCTACTTGATCGACCTGGCCGAAAAGTGGCACATCCCGCTGCCTTTGAACCGCGAGGAGAACCGGGAGGTGATCCGGAAAGATGAGCGCAGCTACATGGCCTACGGGCAAGTGATCTACCGCGGCCGGCAGGTGCACTTGTTTGGGCGCTGGCATATCGATGGCTGCAACGCCATGCTGTTTCACGATTACGGGTTGGAGGGGGTATACGAGCTGGCGCGCGTCACTGCCCTGGCGGGGCAGGTGGTGGCACGTGTTTCGCCGGGCAGCGGCATCTCTGCCATGCAGATGGTGACCGCACTGCGCCTGGGGATCATGGTGCCCTGGCACAAACAGCAGGCTGAGCGCCCCAAGAGTGCCCTCGAGATGATACAGGCTGACCAGGGTGGGATGGTCTACCAGCCTCTAATCGGCTTGCACCGCGATGTGGCGGAAGTGGACTTCATTTCGATGTACCCCAGCATCATGCGCCACTTTAATATCTCACCCGAGACAGTGGCAGACCCGAACGCCAAGGGCCGCGACCAATACGCCCGCCTGGAGCGGGTTTCGGAGCTGGGCCTGTGGATCGACCAGGACACCTCCGGCCTGATCCCCCAGACGCTGGCACCACTGCTGGATAAACGCCTGGAGCTCAAGCTGCGCCTGGCTGAGCTGCCGACCTGGGACCCACGCCGCCAGACCTACCAGGCACAGGCTACCGCACACAAGTGGCTGCTGGTGACCTGTTTTGGCTACCTGGGCTACAAGAATGCCCGCTTTGGGCGCATTGAAGCCCATGAGGCCGTTACTGCTTATGGGCGTGAGATGCTGCTGCGCGCCAAGGAAGCCGCCGAGGATCTGGGTTTCACCGTGCTGCACATGTACGTGGATGGGCTGTGGGTCAAGCAGAAAGGGCTGGCGGAGGTTGCCTCATTTCAGCCGCTGCTGGATGAGATCACTAACCGCACCGGGCTGCCAATTGCCCTGGATGGCATCTACCGCTGGGTGGCATTCCTACCCTCGCGCATGGATGAGCGCGTGCCGGTGCCCAACCGTTATTTTGGGGTTTTCCAGGATGGCAGCCTGAAGATGCGCGGCATTGAGGTGCGCCGCCATGACACACCCACGTGGGTGTCGGATGTACAGTTGGGGATCATCGACATCCTGGTGCACACTACGAATGTGGATGAGCGCTCCACCTACCTGCCCAAGATACTAAAGCTGCTGCGCAAGTCGCTGACCAGGCTGCGCACGGGTGCAGTCCCCGTGGAGGACCTGCTAGTCTCGTTGACGTTGAGCCGTGAGTTATCTGAATACCGCACCCCCTCACCGGCAGCACGGGCGGCGGCGCAGCTGGCTGCGATCGGGAAAAACCTTAGACCCGGGCAGCGCGTGCGTTTCGTCTACACGCTGGGTGAGCCAGGCGTACATGCCTGGGATCTGCCTGAGCCCGCGGATGTGCGCAGCATCGACCAGGAACGTTACCGTGTGCTGCTGTTGCGCGCCGCCTCCACCATCCTGCAGCCGTTCGGATTGCAGGAAGAGGACTTGAAAACGCGGGTATATGCCGATGCCAGAGATGTAACCTTTTTTACACCTGCGTATCTAAAGGTATGAGTTTATAAGCAAGCACAAAAATTGAATAACTGAGTGTAAAAAAAGGAGAAAAAATGGGATTCGCACGCTTTATGTCTTCGATTTATGGTCGTCTGCTCCGTATTGTGGCGGGGATTGCTCTCATCATCGTTGGTCTGGCAGCAGTGCATGGGACAGTGGGGATTATCCTGGCAATCGTCGGGGTGGTAGTCTTTGCGGCAGGGGCGTTAAATTTCTGTATATTCGCACCCCTGTTTGGCGGCCCTTTCTTACCCAAGGATATTAAATAACATTAATCGATTATTCATCAGTGGGCAATCTAGAATGCCCACTTTTCGTTTAATTATCGGGTAAAATTGCTCACCAGAAAGGAGGAAATTATGAAACTATATGTCGGGCAGGCAGCACCGGATTTTACGCTGCCATCCCATCTGGATAAGGACATCAAGCTAAGCGACTATCTCGGAAAGAATGTGGTGCTGGTGTTCTTTCCACAAGCCTGGACACCCGTCTGAACGGGCCAGATCCCGTCGTATGAAGCCGACACCGGCAAGTTCGCGGGATTGGATGCCCAGGTCCTGGGCGTAAGCGTTGATCATACTCCCTGCCTGAAAGCATGGGCGGAGTCATTGGGCGGGATAAACTATCCATTAATGAGCGATTTTTGGCCGCACGGCAGGGTGGCGAAATTATTCGGTGTGTTCAGAGAGCCGGATGGATACAGCGAGCGAGCCATCTTCGTCATTGATAAGCGCGGCTATATCCGCTATATTGATGTTCACGACATCGATCACCAGCCTGATAATGACGTCGTGCTGGAAGTTTTACGCCGGATAGACCCTGAAGCTGCTTTGCGCAGTCCGGCACCACCTCCAATCAAACCGGAAGATATCCGCTTGCCTCATGGGGGAGTGGTGATGTATTGCACCCGTTGGTGCCCCGGTTGCCGAAGGGCACGTTCCTGGTTCCAGGTGAATAATATCGACTACACCGAGGTGGATATTGATGTTACACCCGGTGCTGCTGACCAGGTGAAGAAGTGGGCTAACGGCACCCGCACAACCCCCACTTTCGATATCGAGGGGACCATCCTGGTGGGCTTCGATGAGAAAAAAGTCGACGAAGCCATCAAGGAAAAAATTTCCAAGTAAATTCACTGCCCGGAAGGTAAATCCTTCCGGGTTTATTATTTAAAGGAACAGTTCATATGGCGATAGAATTTGTAGTTTCTGCTTTATTTCCTGTCACTTCACAGGAGCTGTATGATGCCTGGATGAGCTCGAAAGGTCACAGTGGCATGACTGGCAGCCCGGCTAAAATTACAGCCCAGGTGGGAGCAGAATTTGACGCCTGGGATGGTTATATCCATGGGAAGAACCTTGAGCTGATACCAGGCAAACGCATCGTGCAGTCCTGGCGGACATCTGAATTCAGCGATGACGAGCCAGACTCGCGTATCGAAATAACCCTGCAACCGGTCGGAGATCAGACCAAGCTAACCCTCAAGCACAGCGGGCTTCCACCTCATGGCTGCCAATATGAGCAGGGTTGGGTGGAGTCTTACTTCGATCCGATGCAGGAATATTTTATATCGCAAAAAAGCTCCCGTAAAGCCGGAGGCTAAACGGCCCGTAAAGCGGGATGAAAAACGGCGCAAAAAAGCCAGGCAAGGCAGGAGGTAAAGCGGCATAGGACACCCGATTTATTACACCCTGCATTATGTGATGAAAAAATGATGCAAACTCTGACAGGCGAATTAGCCGATTTTCTTGCCTGCCGCCTGAGCTGCCTCGACGCTGACTCCGGGTGTGAATTCATAGCCGCAACCTGCCAGGGCATTCTCGATCGCGCCAAGTGTGGCAGTCACATCTCCAAGGGTGACTGCACCCATATGACCGATGCGGAAGTACTCATTGCGGATGGTGGGGAATAAGCCACCTGCCAGGGTCACCCCCGATTGCAATACCTTCCCCAGGAATTCTGCTCCGTTCACCCCGATGGGGTAGCGTGGGGCGGTGAGGGTGTGGGCGGAATATTCAGGGCGTAACGGCACCTGGGTTAATCCAAGCGCTTGTATGCCTGCCTTACATGCCTGGCTGATGGCGATATGGCGCGCAACCCTGCGTGGCATGCCCTCCACCAGGATTTGCCCAAGACTTATATCCAGAGCGAAGATTAAATTAACAGCTGGGGTGCCGAAATAGCTTGGCTTGCGGGCTTCATAAGCCTGCATGATGGGCAGCCAGTTGGACCAATCGGCGTAATAGTTGAGCACCGGGGTGGTACGTTTTTGGAAGGCTTCCATCGCACGTGGGCCGATCATTAACAGCGCCAATCCGGGAGGTACGCCAATTGCCTTTTGCGAAGCAGTGAGAGCCAGGTCGACTCCCCAGGCATCCATTTTTAATTCCTCTCCCGCCACGGAACATACCCCATCCACGATCGTCAGTACCCCATAGCGTTTCCCAAGGGCGGCGATCTCGCCCACCTCGGTGACCACAGCGGTGGAGGTATCCACATGGGTGATGGTCATGAGCTTGAAGGAATCCGACTCCAGGGCTGACTTAATTTGCTCCAACCCGGGGCGGCTGCCGGGAGAAGTGGAGATGCGGGTTACATGGGCACCATAACGCTGCAGGATGGCTGCAAAGCGCTCGGAGAAGTACCCGGTATCGATCACCAGGGCTTTATCACCGGGTTCGACCAGGTTTGCCCCGGCGCAGTCCATCGCCAGGGTGCCTGAACCCGCCAGCACCAGCGGCTGACCGGTGGGGCTTTCGAAGACCTGGCGCATATTCTGCAGGGCTTGCCCGAAGGCTTCAATAAAGGCGGGTGCCAGGTGGCTGGTGGTGGGCTCTCCCATGGCAGCCAGCACTTTGGGCTCGAATTCCACCGGACCTGGGATCATGAGCAGGGTTCGATTTTTCATACGTTTTCTCCACTGATTAAATTTTTCTTGGATGGTTCAATACTGATTACATTTCCATCGATCTTCACCAGACTACCAGGGGGGATCTCCCGGATGGGAATCTGGTCTACGCAAATGATCTCGGCAATGATACAGCCGACTGCGGTGATGGTTTCACATTCGCTGTTCAGGATGGCAATCGGTGCGTGCCCATTCTGCTTGAGCCGGTACAGGGTATACGACCCGACCGTGGAGCCTTTCCCGGTGGGGAAAACCAGCACCTTGCCCGATACACACTGCCCTTCCAGCTCATGCCCGCGCTCAACCACCACTCCCGTATCAGGGTCAATACCCCCGAAAAAAGAGATTGCCTGGGTGGTGACCAACGCCTCAGCTTCTGCACAACCTGAGAAGATACAGCGACCTCGGAATATCATGGGGCTAATTCTACAACCATTTATCCATGATACCTGCCTGATTTATCAATCTTATTCTGTCGTACTTAGTCAATATCCAATGTTATTCCTAAAGACTCAAAAGAAAAATCCATTATCCAGCAGGTTTTACTATACACCTGATCTGAAGTGCTAAAAAGAAAAAACCACATTATGGTCTGTATTGATTGTGAGCAGCCTGGGTTTCGGGTATAATGTCAAATTGGACTAGATATATCCAGATATAATGTGTAGATGCATGACCTGCATGCAAAGGATATGCATAAGGTCGAATTGATCGAACCAAGGGAGGAAAAATTATGACAACACCCAATACGCAAGGCTATACAGCTGTTCCAGCCACAGGCAAGGGGCCTGGCATCCTGGTCCTACACGCCTGGTGGGGGTTAAATGATTTCTTTAAGGGTTTCTGTGACCGCCTGGCGCATGCAGGATATGTAGCTCTGGCGCCGGATCTGTTTGCTGGGAAGATTGAGCGAACCATTGAAGAAGCTGAACAACATAAATCCGAATGGGATGAAGAGCATGAGGTTCCCCGCATTCTCCTACCTGCGATTGACAATTTAAGCAAACATCCAGCAGTCACTGGGCAGGGGCTAGGAGTGATCGGGTTTTCGATGGGTGCATATTGGGCGCTTTGGTTGGCGCAGAAGAAACCCGAATTGGTGCGGGCAGTCACCTTGTTTTATGGCACGAATGGCGGCGAGGGAGATTTTAAACAATCAAAGGCGTCTTACCTGGGTCATTTTGCCGAATTGGACCCTTATGAAACTGAGGAAGGGATCCAGGCGCTAGAAAAGAAACTAAAGTTCAACAACTGCCCAACCACCTTCTATACCTACCTGGGGACGAGCCACTGGTTCTTTGAGCAGGACCGCCAGGATGCTTACCAGACCCAGGCCGCACAACTGGCATGGGAGCGAACGATAACATTCCTGAAAGATACCTTCATGGTTGATTATTAACCTTTACAATACAACGCGAATAATAAGCGATGAGGCTCATTTCAACGCCAGCCTTACCACTTCATCAAATGGCAAAAAAACCGTTTTGAACTTGTTCTTGGCATAGGCGTAATAACATGCCTTGGCACTATCTGTTGCCAGGCTGGTGAAACGCCCCTGGATGGGTGCCACCACACAGCAGGTATCGGCGGCGAACTTCGCACCGGCAGCTTCGATGATACGGCTGTAACCCAAGCGATCGGCGATCTGCTTAACCGGTCGGGCAGTGGTGATCCAGAACTCTTTCTGCACTTCCCTGCCTTCCAACAGCTGTGCAATCCGGGCGATTTCCTGGAGGGACAGGTGCGGGCAACCCAGGCTGACAAAATCCACATTGGCGGCAGCAGTATCATTAAGCGAATCGATAGCCGCCTGCAGGTCAGCCAGGTTGATAGCGACCTGTTCACCGGGTTGAGGAAACAAGTGAGCTTCCGGGGTGATACCCGGCATATGGAAGAGCGCTGCGCCTCCATAGGTAGCCAGGCTGGCGCAAAACGATTTCAGATTCTCAAGCGTTGCAGATTGTACTCCCAGGATGTAGGGAATAGCTTTCGTAGCCTCGATCTTCTCACCGATCAACTTACCCAGGGCACCGAAGTCACTGGTCTCTCCCAGGTGCACTTTCACCAGGAAGGTCACTTGCGGCTGGCGGTTCACTGCCAGGTGCAACCCATACTCGGGAGTCCTCCCGGTGAGGGCAGCTGCCAGAGCGGAAGGGCCTCCCTCGCGGTTGGTGCGGGCGCCCAGGATCGAGTTCGCATAGCATACCGCCGAGCTTTCAGACCAGGCCAGATGTTGGCCGAATAGGGGAGTGTTGCCGGTCAGGTACGGCGTGCAGGTGCAGGTGGTGCTCACACCCATACGGGAGAATGCCTCCAGCACCTGCAGCTGCTTCTCAGCAAATTCAGGTGGGATGCCCAGTGCCTGCCAGTTCTCAATATCCATGCCAGCCGGGTTGAGGCTGGTTGGCACACGCGCCCTGCCACCACCATCTGCCAGCTCGGACAGGAACTGCAGCCCGGCCTCCCCCAGGTTGTCATAACTCACCCCGGCAACCTGCACGGATGTGACTGGAATCATGCGCTCAGCCCCGTAGATCTTACCCAGCGCCAGCAGGATCTGCATGGCTTTTTGGGTAGCCCATCCTTCGGCGCCCGAGAGCATCGCATACTCTTCCGCAGTCAGGTGCATGGAGCCTGAATCAAAAATCGGTGTGGATTTCATTGGATGAATCGATCATTTACCCGTTTAGCTTTTGATATATTTTTCAATGTTCACCACCGGGAAGAGAGCCTTCTCGAAATCCTTGCCGTGGGTAATGAGTGGTTTGGTGAGGTCAAACCCCAGCTTGGTGGTGAGGTGAGTGCCGGATTCAGTGCGCTCACTGGATGGATCGAGGCTCGAGCCGGGTTCCTTGGGCAGGATCACCAGGTCGGTCTGCCCCTGGAAGCGGGTGGCAAATGCCCATTCCACCTCCAATGGGTTATATATATCAATGTCCTTATCCACCACGAAGACGTGCTTGCACGACCTGTGCCCGGCAAATGCTGCCTGGATGGCTTTTTTCCCATCCTCTTCAGATTGTTTGTCGATCTGCACGATGGCATGCAGCCAGGAACAGCCTCCCGGATTGATGTTAACGTCCAGGCACTTCACTACCTCGTTCACTTTTTTGAAGATGGTGGGCTCGCGCGGCATGCCCATCAGCAGCTTGTGCTCCAATGCACCCGGGAGCAGGGCATGCCAGATGGCATCCTTGCGATGGGTGATGGTTTTGACCTCGAACACCGGCTCATTGCGGACGATATCATACGTCTCGGTCAAATCGACGAATGGGCCTTCGGAGTGGCGCCGGTCACGGTACACGGTGCCCTCGAGAACAAACTCAGCCTCGGCAGGTATCAGCAGGTCAACCGTCCTGGCATGCACCAACTCGAGCGGCTCATTCAGATACAGGGTGGAAAGGGCATTGGCAATTTCCAACTCATCCATGCCCAGCTTAACCGAGGTGGCAGCCGCCACCAGGACGTGAGGGGGCACACCCACACATACTGCCACATCCAAGCTGCCCGATTCCTCTAAAAATCGGTCGAAATGGCGCCCGCGCACCACCCGGATAGCCATCTCGGTCTTGGAGAATTGCATGGCGCGGTGAAAATCAAGGTTCTGACCATACTTCGGATGGCGGGCAATAAATACCCCGGCACTGATGTAGCTGCCACCGTCCAAGGCACAATGGCGCAGGATGGGTAAATCATCCAGGTCAGGCTGTTCGATGACCACTTCCTGGCAAGCCGCTGTAGTGACCACCGGGCAAGGAGAGCGGTTCTCAATGGCACGCTTCAGGCTGGGGATTATATCCTTGCTTTGGAGTGAGAAGTAGCTGGCAAAGGCAGCCTTGGAGCACAGCAGGTTGCCCATCACCCTGAAGGGGCTGTCTTTCATGCTTTCAAACAAGACCGGGCGTGGTTCCAGCTTTTTGAGGATGCCTGCCATCTCGTAATTCTTGGATACTGGCGTATTGATGGTAAGCATCTCACCTGAACTGGTCATTTCTTGCAGATGGGAGCGCAAGGTCATACGGCACCTTTCAATTGGACTGATGATTAGTGCTTATACCACTAAACTGACCAGTTTGGTTGAAGAATCAGGGCTGAATCAACTCAAGATTGGGCATTGGAACCTGCTCCCAATTTTGGCCACCATCCAAGGTCTGCCACAATTGAGTGTTCAGCTGGCAGCCGGAGACTGGATTGAATTTTCCTCGGCTGCAGGAGCCCTGGGTGGTCACTGACCAGCCCAAATCGCCTGACTGCCAGCCGGAGATGGTTGTGCCTTCAGGCACTTGGGATTGAGAAAATGGATATTTAGCAGTAGGAGCTATCTGCCAGGATATGCCGCCGTCAGTGGTGCGATAGTACTCACCCGATATACTGTTCTGGAGCAAACCGTCACTGGAGGAGGTAAATTCTATTTTTGCTGCCGCCGGCAGGTCATAATTTTGCCAGCTGAGCCCACCATCGCTGGTTTTCATCAGGATAGCACTGCTGAATACCTGGCTGGTCTCGCTTTGCATGACCATCCAGCCGTTGCTCGGCGAAGAAAATTGCAGCTGCAAAGGCCACCAGCTGCCTGGTGGCAAGAATAATTCAAGGGGCTCCCACGAGACACCAAAATTGGAGGAATGATAGAGGATAAATCTTCCATCATTGAGGCTGGAGAGTGCCCAAGTCTGCCCACCCGGCTGCAGGTAGGCTAACAGAACCGCAGCAGGCGAGATATCATCCCAGCTTTCACCGCGATCAGCGGTCCAATACAGCCTGTTGCTTGAGACCAGCCAACCCTGCTGGGCAGACAACCAGCCGATATCCTCGATGGAGGGCGATTTGGAGACAATCGGATTGGAGAGCGGTTTGGCAGGCGGCATGGCGACTACGCCATCCGCCACGTCGGTATCGATATTGAAGGTGATCCCTCCCCAGGTTTCATTGTGCCCACCAGCATACTGGCGGATGCGTTGGTGGTTGATCCATAAGCCTTCGAGCCAGGTGATGCCAAAAACTGTGGCGTTTGGATCGTAGTTCGTCGTATACCAGGAGGCAGGCCAGGCATCGTTGGGCACGTGGACGATGGTTGCCCAATCGGCGACGTAAGAGTTGCGCGAGCCATAGCCTCCGGATAGGTTTCCCAGCTCACCCAGGCGTTCCACCCAGCCGTTCATGAACGCCGCCACCGGCTGGCGGCATTCGGGGGATGACACTCCGTAAGGTTCCAGGTCATAATAAATGATCGTGCCCCCCCATCCGTAATTGGTGAGACCCAGGGTTGCTGCAGCAGCCGAGGCAGATGCCGCTTCCTGCCGCCCTTCGGTATACGCAATCACAGGGTCGGAGTTTATTCTGTAGGTGTATTCAGTACACGGAGCTTGCGGACCCACCCAGGTGGGCATGAAACTCCAACCCTGCTGGTGGACCGCCTTCACCCAGGCAGCATCGGCCCGCGCACAAAAGGATGGCAAATGAATCCCGCCCATATAAAGTGCATAGAAGGAGTAAGGGCTTGCGTTCCGCCAGGTTTGCATTTCAGCGATAGTGGGCAGGTGGCAGGCGTCAAAACCCTGTGCCTGGATCACCCCCACATCCGCCGGGGGCCTGCCCGAGGAATTGGTGTAGTGGATCAGAGGCAGGTAAGTCTGGGGGCGGGTGAGGCGAGTGAAGGTGAAGCGCATGGCACTGAATGAGATGGTGGTGCTGTATTCAATCTCACTATTTAAATCTGTCAGGCTCACAAAGCCGCTG
Organism: uncultured Chloroflexia bacterium; assembly: GCA_963809805.1. Classification (GTDB taxonomy): domain Bacteria; phylum Chloroflexota; class Anaerolineae; order Anaerolineales; family UBA4823; genus FEB-25. The sequence goes on from CAWELB010000001.1 coordinate 267,861, forward strand.
CTCCCTGCGGAAAAATAATATTCGCCCAGGTTGATCCAGGTGTTGCTGTGCGGGTACTGGCTGAGCGCCAGGGTGGACATGCCATAGGCGTGATGGATGGAATAACGCGCCTCGGTCGTGTCGTGGTTGATAACCCAGCCGCTGCTGTTGCACCAGGTGATGGCATTGTGCCCAGGGATATAGGCTTCGACCTGGTAGTACCCGGCTTGCGGGATGACCGGGTGCCATTCCCCATAATTGGTGGAGTTGGACGGGTCAGAGACGTTCAGGGTGAGGTAGGCTGTGTGTCCACGGTTATTACTAAATGGGTACCAGTATGAATCCTTACAGGTTGTGTATGCAGGGTGCAGCTGGGGGTCTTCAACCACCACTTCGATGGTTGGAGCAGATATCGTAGCAGAAGTTGGTGCCAGGATGGCAACCAGCAGGATAAGCAGAGAAAGGCGCCGGAACAGACCAGTTGGGAGGAATAGTTTAGAGATCATAAGTCCTTGTAAGCATGAATTATGTATCACCAACACAACTTCAAAATGTGATGATCAACTATTCTAGATGCAATAATGTTGCCTGTTTGGTAAGTATAACGTATTGGTTGCTGGATCAGGTTCACAAGTGAACGGGTACACTGGTTATTAAACTTATAAGGCTTGCATATTGAGTATTCAATAAAGCTTTATCACGAGGATAAATAAATAAAACGCCTCGCGGTAAACATCATATCGCACCAGGATTAATGGTCCCAGTAAGTATCTGCAAACGTTCAGATTCGTCATATAGGTTAACCCATGCACTATTTATTAATTGGTGAATAGCGCGGAAAAGGACGGCTATCTTATTCCCAACAATAGATAGGTGATAAGCGAACCCATTGTCAAGCTGATTATGGTCGCTTTGAGATATTGCCTCATAAGTCGGAGAATGGACCGAAAATTGCAACTGAAGGGTTAATCGCCGTGGGACGGATACCCCACGGTCATACCTGTAATCGGGTTGATTCGTACTGATTAAAGACCCATTGCGGATGGAATTTTCTAAGGAGGTAGAGATGAGAACGAAACTTAAAAAGGCGATCCAATTGATTACCATCATTGTGATAGGGATCCTGATGGTGGCAACGGTGGTCGTATTCGCCCGAAAGTCGTCAGAGCGGGTGTTCGCCGCGGCCGGGCCCATTGACCCACCGGTGGGATACCCCAAGCTGACGCTTTCCACCAAAGTGGTCACGCCTACCCTGGCTGAACCTGGCGGAGCGATATTGGAGTACAACATCGAAATACTCAATACGGGTGGTTATACCGCTTCCGATGTGACCCTGATGGACACGATCCCTGCCAGCACCACCTTGTATGGGGAGATCGAGTCTAGTGCTCCGCCCACGCCGGTGTTCACGGATGGCATGGTGCTGTGGGAACATGGTGTGGTTGGTTTTGATACTTCCGTGGGCATCACTTTCAGTGTGATCGTGACGGATGGATATTTTGGGATCATCTCCAATACGGCAGTGATCAGTGACCCGATGATTGCTGAACCTGTCACCGTCCTGGCTGAAACCCGCGTCACCGATCGTCCCATCTTTGAGATTGCCAAGACTGCCGCACCTGCCCTACCGGGAAAGAATAAACCGCTTACCTATGAGCTGGTAGTCACCAACCAGGGGCAAGCTGGGGATAATGTACCCATTACTGTGACCGATTTCATCCCCACGGACACGACCTTCCTGGATGCAAGCCCGGGTTTCACATTTAATCCCGATGACAATGTTGTGACGTGGTCCCGGCCGGTGAGCCTGGCATTTGGGGAGACAACCGAATTTACTTTCAGTGTTGAGGTCGGTGATGTTCCAAGCGGCACCGTCATCAACAACGACGTTTACCTGGTGGTGAGCCCGGAAGACATCAGCGCAGGTGAGCCGTATACCACCACCGTAATTGACCCAATTTTCATCCTTTCCAAGGGAGTCTTCCCCGATCCGACCGGCTCGAACAACGAGATGACTTACACATTAACCTTGTTGAACCTGGGCTCGAAGGCGACCGATTTGGTGATTACCGATCGTGTGCCGGAAGGTGTTGACTACCGGCGTGGTGGGACTTATTCCGATGGTGTGGTTACCTGGGATTTACCCAGCCTGGACACGCGCGAAACCGCCCAGGTGACATTTACCGTATTTATCAGCGACGTTGCCGATATCACCATCCTTAATGGCGATTATGAGGTGTGCAGTGCTGAAGGAGTATGTGCTCCGGGTATCCCGGTGCACAGTCTGATTGTCGGGCCGACCTTTGAAGTGACTGCCACCCTGGACCCAATCGCTAAAAAGCCAGGTGGCGGCACTGGGCCAGTTACACCCACGCTGACCGTCGAGAATCTCGGTCCGGGCAATGCCATTGACGCGACTGCGCTGCTCACTTTTGGGCGCATCAGCATCAGCTCCAATGACATGGAAGTCATACCTCCGGTGGGAACATTGGTTGATGGCCCAGGTTGTAATACGAGCTTCCCATGCACAAATTTTGTATGGACCGGTGACCTGGCGGTTGGCGATGTGATCACTTTTACCACCATCGAGGGGCAGAGCACCATCGGCGGTGCACAAGGGACGCATTATACTGCTACGCTGGTTATCACCGATGAGCTCAGCGGTTTCGTTACCGAGCCTATCACGGGCACAGCCATTGGTGAAATGACCCACTATGCCAATCTGGTCCCGACCAAAACTGCGCCGCCCGAAATTGGACCCGGGCAGACCATGACTTATACCATCCAGGTGTTTGACAGCGGTCTGAGTACGGAAGAACCACCCCCACCAGTTTTGACGGAAACCGTCCCTGCCAGTGTGACCTTGCTCTCCATCAGTGATGGTGGCACATCAGAGATCATCGACGGTCGCACCGTAATCTTTTGGACCCTGCCTGCCATGGGACCCGGGGATTATCTCTACCGCTCCTTTGGGGTTAAAGCTAACGATGACCTGGTGAGTGGCACGTTGATCGTCAATGACGATTACCAAACCAGCTGGTACGTGGAACGGATTTCCGATACCTTATCGAACCTGGGTGAGCCGGTGACGACAACTGTCCACGAGGTGGGATTGATTGACTCGTTTAAGACCGTTACTCCCACCTGGGCGCTGCCTGGCAACGGGACTGTGCTGACCTACGTGGTGCATGTGGTGAACTCAGGACCCTATGACTTGAGCGGCGTTAAGGTGACGGATATATTCCCGTGGGAGCATACAACCTACCAGCGTGATGCAATGGCAAGCGCAGGCAGCCTGTCCAGCGATATCGTCAGCTTCGAGTGGATGGGAGACGTAGCCTCCAATGACGAGCAATCAATCACCTTCACAGTGATGGTGGATGATTTCTTCGAGGGGGTGGTGACGAACACTGCCACCATCACCCATACCAGCCTGAACCAGCCGGTGGTGAGGACTGCGGTCGCGTATATCACTGATAAGCCGGTACTGCGCATCTCCAAAATAGCCACGCCCGACCCTGTAACAGTGGGGAATCCACTTTTATATAAAATCCAGGTAGCCAATCTGGGACAGCAAGCCACTTTACTGGTGATCACCGATACCATCCCTGCCAATACATCCTATATCGCTGGTAGTGCCAGCTCGGGTGGGCAGCTTGTGGGTGATACCCTCCAGTGGATCTTGCCAGTACTGAACCCAGGTGAGAAGCTGACCCTGACATTCCAGGTGACTGTCCAGGGTGGGAACCTGATCACCAACGAAAGCTACGCAGTCCGATGCGCAGAAGGGGTGTTCGCGTACGGTGAACCGGTTGTCACACGGGTGAAATATCCAACCCGCAGAGTGCTGCTGCCATTGGCATTTAGAGAATAACCCATTCAATATCCTTTAAAGAGCACCTCAGCGAGCGATTCTGAGGTGCTCTTTTTAATTATTCGGAACTGCCGCTTCGCCCCTGGTGGTCCAATCGCGTCCCATCCATTGCCATATCGAATTCCCATTTGGAAGGAGATTATCAATGCAATCCAGGCGGATCTACCCATCGCGAGGCATGACAATCTGCCAGCAGCAAGGTTATTATTGTTCTACCGCCAAATGCTATAATGATTAGCGTGACGAACCTGCTGGCAGAACAAATGCTTGTACTTTTTGCGATCCTGGCGATCGGGTCGTGGATCGGCCAATGGTCGTGGCGGGGGTTCTCACTGGGCACTGCCGGGGTGCTGTTTGTGGCCCTGGTATTTGGTCACTTCGGATTGAAAGTACCTCAGGCGATCATGGACCTGGGACTATTGTTGTTTGTCTATGCAGTGGGGATCACAGCCGGGCCGCGTTTTTTCCGCACGTTTAAACGGCATGGAGTGCAATACGTAATCATTACCCTGGTAACGATCGTTGTAGGAGCACTGGCGACGATTGGTGTGACCTATCTCTTTCACTTACCCTATGACCTGGCCGCAGGTCTCTACGCAGGGGCGATGACGTGCACACCGGCACTGGCTTCGGCAGTGGATGTGATCGAGAGGTTGGTCCCCGGGGGGAGCGCCAGCGTCTCGGTGGGATATGGGATTGCGTATCCATTCAGCATGATCGGGGTGGTCTTATTGATCCAGCTGCTGCCCAGGGTCTTGCGGCGCGACCTGCGAGTGGAGGAGAAAAACTGGCAGCAGGAGAAACGGGTGGAGTCTCCGGGGTTTGAGGTGAAGACCTATAAGGTAACCAACCCCAATTGCTTTGGGAAAACGGTGAGTGAGATTAATCCCCGCCGGATGGCATCCGCCAATATTTCACGTATTAAGCGCGGCGAAAAAGTTTTCGCGGCCGGTGCGGATATTGTCCTGTTAGAAGGGGATGTGGTGATGGTGGTAGGACCGGTGGAAGAGCTGGAGAAGATGCAGTTCTTGTTGGGGGAAGAGACGCATGAACGCATGGATGTCAACACCAACGTATTGAGTATGGACGTGGAAGTGACGCAAGAAAAGATGGCCGGAAAGACCCTGGGGGAGATGCGGCTTTGGGAGCGCTACACGGTGGTGATCACACGCATCCGGCGCCAGGGATTGGAGATCACTCCCACAGGGAGCATCACCCTGGAGATGGGCGACCAGATCCGTGTAGTTGGGGATCGGGATGCTGTCGGCAGCTTCGTCAGGTTGATCCAAGGCACCAGCCGCAAGGTAGAAGAAACCAACATGGTGCCCTTTTTGGTTGGACTATTACTGGGTATCGCCCTTGGGAGCATCCCCATCCGTTTGCCGAACGGCTTGACGGTTAAATTGGGGATCGCCGGCGGGGCATTCATCGTCAGTCTATTGGTGGGTCATTTTGGAAAGATCGGACCCTTACGCATGTACGTGCCCACGGCAGCTAAAAACCTATCGCGTGAGCTGGGACTAATGCTTTTCCTGGCTGGAGCCGGGACGACCGCAGGGGAGCATTTTATTGAGATTTTGCAGAATCAAGGTGGGCAGCTGCTCCTGGCAGGAGCGTTGGTGACAATTTTTTCGGTTTTGGCGGGGGTTTTGGTGATGGACCGTGTCTACCACATGAACATGTTGGCAACCATGGGGGCGTTATGTGCCTGCATGACCAACCCTCCGGGGTTGGGAGCTGCCAATGCGCAAACCGAAACCGATCTCCCCGCCATATCCTATGCCAGTTTGTATCCCGTGGCACTTATTTTCAAGATCTTGATGGCGCAGGGACTGGTCCAAATCCTGATCAGGATGGTAGGGATCGGCAAGTAGCATCTGGATCAGTTGACTGATTGTGACGGGTGGTTGGGAATTGAAAATAGCCCCATTGAGGGGCTATTTTATTTGGTGGGCCCAGTAGGGATCGAACCTACGGCCAAACGGTTATGCATCCCACTACAGCTTTCGCTGCCTCTTTCGAGTTTGTGGGCTGGACTATCCCTTCACCCAAAATTTGAGTGCCTGCCGTCTAGTCTCTACACCTTCCCAATAAAGGGCTTGGCTCGGGATTACCATTATGATCTATCAGGCTTCCCCGAATTTGACAGGATTCACCGGAATTACCGGTGGCCCTTTGCAGAGAATCATATCGAGGCAATGAGTATCCGCACTCATGCCCGGGTTAAATTCACTGCTTTAAGCCGTCCGCTCTGCCGCTGAGCTATGGGCCCATGTTAAGGTACAAAATTTCCGATACCTGGGAACTACAAGAGCGGGCGACGGGAGTCGAACCCGTCTAAGTAGCTTGGAAGGCTACCGCACTACCGATGTGCTACGCCCGCAATTTCTAACTTCAGAGTGAGAGAAATTTTACCATAATAAAATCGCAGATAAGGGTAAAACCTGGTTTCGGGTAAATCCTAAAAGCAGATCGGGCACATTGAACTGCAGATGTTCATGTGAAATCTAGCCCAGACCACCGGTATATATTGCTCAGACACATAGGGTTGGAAGTCCAGCGGATGGCAACTAGCGTTTCTATTGAAAAATAATTGGTATTACGGACTGCCGGCGGTGTCGGGAGAAACATCCACGGGTAATTTTTCCTCAACTTTACCCTTGGGTATAGCTGGGTAACGTTGTGACAATAATTTGAATAAACCCAGCAACACCACGGTGTATGAGGGTGCTCCTACATAAGGTGAAAGGAACGGAGAGGCCATGTAGGCAAAACCATCCTTTTGCTTGCGGATGGCCAGGTACAAAAAAGCCAAACCTAGAGGGACCAAGTATGGAAATAGACTAATATCGTAAGTTCCGTAAAAACCTGTTTTATTACCCCGTACAACCAGCTTGGATATCCAACCTGGATATACCGCAACAGAAATCAGAGTAGCTAATACTACAGGCAAGAACGTCTTGATTTTATGAGGACTAACGAACAACCAGTAAATGGCCATTGCTATTCCTGCCTGCGGTTTTGCCAAAACGAAGAATAATCCTATCTGTGGTGGAAATAAAAACCCGAGCATAACCAGCCATTCAACATTCATGGTATACAATACCGATATCGTTGTTGGGAACAGCAGGAAGATGAGCGCAAGAACCGGTCGGATTTTTAATTTATACAGTATGAACGCATAACTTAACAATCCTATGTTCACCAGGATGATATTGCTTAATCTTTCCGGGAGTAAAGCGAATGGAATAAAAGGTATGAGCATCCAGGGTGGATTAAAGAACCCTTCCACTGTGTAGGGTGAGTGCCCGGCTAGTAACTCAAGGGTTGCTGGACGAAACCATTTCGTCCAATCAATCCCAACTGGAAGATACCGATACTCAAACCAAAACAAGAATAGGACCAGTATACTGACGGCAGCGATCAGAACAACTTTCTTTATTTTCATTGGTTTATCAATGGTGGTCACTTAGTGATAATGATATAACAGGATACGGATTATTACAAATATCAAATTTATTCTCACGGAATGGATCGTGCCATAAAACCCGGCGTACTTAACCTAGAACAACTTGTTCCATCGGTGAAGAAAGATAGAAAAACCTGGCTCAACACAACTTTATTACTGCTTCCCCGATCCGGTCGATTGCCTTATGGATATTCTCAATCGAATTTGAGTAGGTCAGGCGTAGATAACCTTCTCCATATTCACCAAAATCAGAACCCGGCAGTACGGCTACATTGGCTTTTTCCAACAGGAAGCTGGCTATTTCCGCTGAGGATATTCCAAAGGATTTGATATTCGGGAAGACATAAAATGCTCCCTGTGGGCGCTGGCAGGTGATTCCCGGAATGGCATTCATACCGTCGACCATTACATCCCGACGCTTTTGAAATTCGGCAACCATCGCATCCACCTGCTCTTGAGGACCGTTCAGGGCTTCGACCCCCGCGATTTGGACGAATTGTGCCGTGCAGCCCACTGAATGGGTGAGCAGCAGCTGGACGATCTGTGCCAGGCTTTCCGGCATAATTCCGTATCCCAAACGCCAGCCCGTCATGGCATAGGTTTTCGAAAATCCATCCACAATGATCGTCCGTTCCAGCATGCCGGGCAGAGAAGCTATCGATGGCACGTTGATCTGATCGTAAGCCAGGCGGGTGTAGATTTCATCCGACATCACCCAGAAGCCAAATTCCTGTGCAGCGCTCGCAATCTCTTGCAGGTCGGATTCTGACATTACACCCCCGGTAGGATTACTGGGTGAATTCAGTATAACCAGCCGTGTGCGCGGCGTGATCAGGTTAAGAAACGCATCCAGGTCGAAGGAAAAGTGATTCGCTTCGATCAACGGCACCGGCACGGGCTTACCGCCTGCCACGCGGATCATGGCTTCGTAGGTAGGAAAACCTGGGTTGGGATATATCACCTCGTCACCGGGCTCGATCAATGCCAGCACCGGAAAGAACAGGTTCGGTTTGGCACCCGGACTGACCACCACCCGGTCGGGGCTGATCTGTATGCCGCGTCGCTGACCGGCATCTTCTGCGATTGCCTGTCGTAAGGATTGGATTCCGCTGGGGGATGTGTAGCGCGTATGCCCCTCAGCGATGGCACGCATGCCTGCCAGCCGGATGTTATCAAAGGTCTCATAATCCGGCTGGCCGATTTCAAGGTGAATGACTTCCCGCCCGCTGGCCTCCAGCTGTTGTGCCCGAGCCAGCATCTGGTAAGCCCCTTCTGGTTTTAGATGGCTGGTCCTGGAGGCGTAACTCACAGCATGCCCATCAGCTCGTCGTATTCCTCGTCCTTCATGGTGAACCAATGCTCGGGCTGCGGGAAGGATTTATCGGAGACTTCCTGGACATATTGCTTGAGACCGTTCAGGATAACTTCCCCGGCATTGCCGAATACCTTTGCCATGCGCGGTTTGAAGCGCGGGTATAAGCCAAACATATCATGGTAGATCAGCAGCTGTCCGTGTGCGTCTGGTCCGGAGCCGAGGCTCATGATGATGCAGTTTTCCGCCCGTTCAGTGATGATTTTGCAGATGCGGTCTGGCACCATTTCCAGCAGAATGGCGAACGCGCCAGCTTGTTCCAGCGCCTTGGCAGAATCGATGATCTTTTTGGCTGATTTGGCTGCCCGCCCCTGCACTTTATGACCGCCCAATGCCGAAGCGCTTTGGGGGGTTAATCCCAAATGACCAATCGCAGGGATACCGGCATTGACGATCCCCCGGATGCGGTCCGCCATCTCGCTGCCACCCTCCAGCTTGATGGCATCACAGGCTGCCTCGGCCATAAAGCGCCCGGCATTGCGGATGGCGCTCTCAACACTGGGTTGGTAGCTCATATAGGGCATATCACCCACGATGAAGATGGTGGGTGCACCGCGCCGCACTGCCGCAGAATGGCGAATCATATCCTCCATCGTAGCGGGCAGAGTGGTCTCATACCCGAGCATGGTCATCGCCAGGCTGTCACCCACCAGGATCATATCCATGCCGGCTTGTTCCATTAAATAAGCGGTAGGGTAGTCATAGCAGGTGAGCCAGGTGATTGGCTCGTGATTGGCAACCTTGTTGAATAAATAGGGTAGGGTGACTTTTTTACGGTCTGTCATTGTTGCCTCCGATGTTTAATATTCTGTACACAAGTGAATGGTATGACATATTATATGCGTTAGAACTAAAGCTGTGCAATCCAATATTCGTCATCGACTATTGAGAGAGGGGCGCGGTGTTTTTGCAAGTCGTTTTTATTGTCTGGTTGTGCCATTCCCAAAAAGCTTTTCTGCAGATAAAATGTTCTCCTATTGCTCCAGCCGATGTACTCCGATTAAGCTGGGGAACATCGTAGTTCGATGGGTCGTTGTATGAATTGGTTATAATTCGTTGGCATGTTTCAATTCGCACATAACGAGCGTAATGGTAATTATTTTTAGAAGTTATTTAAAAAGGTAGTTAAGATGCACACTGAGTCAATTGCACAATGGCAACACACCCATATTTTTGGTCAGGATAAAATCCGCTCGGGAGAGCGAAGGACGCTGATCGTCATTATTATCACCGCACTCATGATGGTCACTGAGATTGTGGCGGGCCAGGTATATGGCTCGATGGCTTTATTTGCCGATGGGATCCATATGGGTTCCCATATGGTCGGTCTGGGGATCAGTTTCCTGGCTTATATATACGCCCGGAAATATGCGCATAGCCAACGATTTAGTTTCGGAACCGGTAAAGTGAATGCCCTGGCGGGTTATTCAAGCGCCATATTTCTGGTGATCATTGCTTTATATATGGGATATGAGAGCATCCACCGCATGATTAACCCAGTCAGCATCGAATATAACGAAGCGATCCTGGTAGCAGTCATCGGCCTGGTGGTAAATGGTGCCAGCATGTTCATCCTGGGAGACAGAGGTCATACCCACGCGCAGGCTGATGAACACGCGCATACTCACGACCATTCTGATCAGGGTGAAGGGCAAGAACATGATCATGCGCACGTACATGACCATTCTGAACACACGCATACCAAGGGTGCGGATCATAATCTAAAAGCTGCCTACCTGCATGTGCTGACCGATGCGATGACATCCGTACTGGCGATCATCGCCTTGTTGGGAGCCAAGTATTTTAAGTTGAATTGGATGGACCCCCTCATGGGTATAGTGGGTGCCATTTTGGTGATCCGTTGGTCCATCGGTTTGATCCAGGGCACGATCAAAGTGTTGCTGGACCACCAGATCCCGGCTGAAATTCAGCAGCGTATCATCACCATCCTGGAAAACCATAAAGATACCAAGGTGAGTGACTTGCATATCTGGTCAATTGGTCCTGGGATTTACTCCTCGGAGATCGGGGTTGTGACCAAATATCCCGATTCGCCGGATATTTACAAAGCCTTGATACCCGAAGATACCGGGGTGGTGCACTCCACCGTCGAAGTGCATCTGTGCCATGATTAGTTCAGGATGATCTTGGCTATCCAGGCAGGCATAAAGCAGTCAATGACATAAACATCATGGTAGGTAGTACGTCTGGTCTCTCAGCGCCTACACCCGTTTCGTCTCTATACCCAGCAGGCTCACATAGCTGAGAAATATCAACAAGGTGATCCATTCCAGCACATATACAGATTTGAAGAAACTCCAGAGGATGACGATCGGGGCGGTTGCAATACCAATTATGAACAACCATTTTGGAAACCTTTGATGGTATCTCATTGCAGCAGCCGAAAACACGAATCCCGTCGCTAGCATGATAAACAGGGAAGACGACCAGAAGGAATGTACTTCGAAGAAGTTTATCGGGAAAATCGCGCTCAAAATCATACAAAACGACCCAAATATTCCAAACGTCTGGGTCAGGCGTAACATAATGTTCTGTACCCGTTTGTCGTTCATCTTTATTCCAGACAAGCCCAGGAAGAACAGCAACAGCAATATGGCCGTTGTGATGATGCCGATGTTGTACAAGATAGCCCCGTGGGGATTGAGGTCGACATTGCCCAGGTCGCTTAACCAATTCCTCATTGGGGAGAATGGTAACGGGTATAGGCTGAATGCAAGCAGGGTAAATGACAGGTAGCAAATGACCACAAGAAACCCTGCAACGAAGCTAACGTTGCGATACTTCTTCATGAGATGATTTTCCTTTGACTCGATCGGTTTATCCGAATCTACCGCTTAAGAATTTGACTGAGGGGATGAACCGTAGGAATACTTTCTTTAATTATCGCGCAGTTATGGGTTAAGCGCGATCATGCAAGAGGTGAAGCTTGAGTTTTGTAGTTATATTCTTTAGTAGTTCGGCTCGATCAATCCATCGCAATAAATCCCCCAGAATTCCGAGTAGCTGAATTTGGCCGACGAGTTATATCCCCGACTTGATCAGTATTTCCGTGAATGTGCGTTGAAATCACAGCCGGGGTAAGATAATAAAGAAACGTCATAACACCCCCTCGATGCTGTGCTTGTGATTTCTAGAAGCTTCCGCCAATAATGTGGATGCGCCAAGTTATATTATGTGAAATACGATATAATATATCCAGTTAATGAGAGGTGTACCATGATGGATAATGCGAAAAATCAATCATTAGAAGTTGCCACCCTGGCGGGTGGTTGTTTTTGGTGTCTTGAAGCGGTTTATGATGAGCTAAAGGGGGTAGTGGATGTTGTTTCTGGATATTCCGGGGGGCGGGTGGCAAGTCCATCTTATGAGGCTGTTTGTACGGGCGAAACCGGGCACGCTGAGACGGTCCAAGTGACCTTCGACCCGCAGGTGACCAGTTACCGCCAGCTGCTGGAGGTTTTCTTTACCATCCACGATCCAACTTCCCTGAACCGGCAAGGGGCGGACGTGGGCACCCAATACCGCTCGGCAATCTTCTATCACGATCCGATCCAGAAAACCACCGCAGAAGCGGTCATTCACGATTTAGAGCTTCAGCAAATCTGGGGGAAGCCTATCGTCACAGAGTTGAGTCCTTTCACGGTTTTCTACCCGGCTGAGGCATATCACCAGGAGTATTTCAAGCACAACCCCTACCAGGGCTATTGCATGCTGGTCATTGCCCCCAAAGTGGCAAAATTCCGACATAAATATCTTGAAATGCTGAAGAAGTAACCGCCTGGTTGCCAGATGAGGTAGGTTGGTGATAGACTTGGCATGCCGGGGAGGCTGACAAGGAGATCACCATGACCGTGACGGATACCAAAGAAGAAGAATTACCGATCAATCTAGGCGATGGATTAGTCCTGCGCCGTTCAACTTCGCAAGATGCAGCTGCTCTGGAGGATTTCAATGCCAGGGTTCAATCCGACGATGGACCCGATAAACCAGACGACCGGGTTGGCGCATGGGCGCACGACCTGCTGACCAAACCCCACCCGACATTTAAAACCGGCGATTTCACCGTCGTCGAAGAACTATCCTCCGGGAAGATCGTCTCTTCGATGAACTTGATCCCCCAGACCTGGACCTACGCCGGCATCCCTTTCAACGTGGGCAGACCTGAGCTGGTGGGCACATTAATCGATTATCGGAACCGCGGTTTGGTGCGCCGGCAGTTTAATATCATTCATGAATGGAGCGCCCAAAATGGTGACAAGCTCCAGGTGATAACCGGCATCCCATATTACTATCGCCTTTTTGGTTACGAGATGGCGTTGAATTTGAGCGGCGGTCGGGTGGGATACCCCACTCACATCCCGCGGCTGAAGGAAGGCGAGCAGGAACCTTTTCGATTTCGTCTTCCGACCAAAGCCGATATCCCGCTATTATCAGAGCTTTATATCAAAGGCTGCCAGCGTTCATTAGTGGCTTGCTTACGCAATGAAGCCATGTGGGTGGATGAGCTGTTTGGGAAAAGCGCGAAGAATGTTCAACGTCTGGAGCATCGAATTATCGAGACTGTCTCTGGTGATATGGTCGGTTTCATCTCCCATCCGTTTTTTCCCTTTGGCGATATGATGCCTCTATTTCAGTACGAGCTTACCCCAGGCTATACCTGGAGAGAGGTGACCCCATCCGTGATCCGCCAGCTGGAATATTATTACAGTCAATATCAACCGGAAACGGGGACAAAAAAACCGTTTGGTGCTTTCGGGCTCTGGTTTGGGGATGATCACCCGGTATATCACATCATGCCAGACCATGTACCGCAGACACGGAAACCCTATGCCTTCTACCTACGCCTGCCCGACGTGCCCGGTTTTCTGCAATTGATCACGCCTGTGCTAGAAAAACGTTTGTCTGGATCAGCTCTGGCGGGATATACCGGTGAAGTTAGGATTACATTCTATCGGGATGGGGTGCGCCTGGTTTTTGATAAGGGCAGGTTGTTGACCGTGGAAGCCTACAAACCCACTCCATATGGGCATTCGGGCAATGTAGGCTTTCCACCCCTCACCTTCCTTCAGCTTCTTTTTGGATATCGAAGTATGGATATGTTGAAAGCAAGTTTCGCTGATTGTTGGACAGATCGGGACGAAATTCATGTCCTGATGGATGTGCTGTTCCCCCGGCAGCCTTCGGATATTTGGCCAATTTCATGACCAGCCTGGGTGTGCTCTCCGATACACATATCCCCGACCGGGTAGCATTGCTCAATCCAAAGATCATCCAGGTCTTTCGTCAGGCGGGCGTGGCTGCTATCCTGCACGCGGGTGACGTTACCGTCCCGCGGGTGCTTACAGAGCTGGAACAGCTAGCTCCGGTATATGCAGTGCGCGGGAACCGGGATATTTATTACCTTCGCAATCTACCTCTTCAAGTTAAGGTAAATATCGAAGGGCTATCCATCGGTATGGCGCATGGGCATGGGACCTTCAGCCGATACATGATCGATACCATCCATCATTCAATCCGGGGTGTATTATACGAAAAATATCTCAGGCGCATGCTCCAGACCTTTCCGGAAATGGATGTGATCGTTTTTGGTCACGTGCATGTAGCTTACAATCTTCACCTGGACGGAAAATTGCTGTTCAACCCAGGCTCAACCAGCTCCCCGGCTCTTCATGGCTCTCCAGCCACCTTTGGGCTGCTGCATCTGGAGCAGGGGAAAGAACCCCAGGGTGAAATTATAGAGCTTAATGGATAAAAAATCGGCAGGTGTCTGATGTAGAACCTGCCGATCTCAAAAGCAAATAGCTCTATTTCTCGTATACAGGGGTAAGCCACGACATGTATTTAGCCACCCGGCCTCGCAGAATGTCTTGATATAGCTGATACAACCGACCCGTGATGGGTCCCATTTTCCCAGTGCCCACCAGGCGGTAGTCAACCCGGGTGACCGCAGTGATTTGTGCAGCTGTGCCAGTGAGGAATAGCTCTTCGCATAAATAAACTTCGGTGCGATCGACCGGACGTTCCACTACATTCAGTTTCAATTCCTCCCGCGCCAGCTCGATCACGCTGCGTCGGCTGATGCCCTCCAGGATATTTTCAGTCACTGGTGGCGTAATTAACAAGCCATCGCGTACCATGAAGAAGTTCATCGCGCTGCCTTCGGAGATGTGACCCTCCTGCGTGAGTACCAGGGCTTCATCGAAGCCTGCTCTGACCGCATCCGTTTTTATGAATGCCGAGTTGGCATACGCACCGGAGATCTTACCGCGTGCCGGGATGATATTATCATCCACCCGCCTCCAGGAAGAAATGGTGACGTGGGCATTGGTATCATCATTGAGATACTTATCAAACGGTATGGCACAGATCGAGATTTCTTCATGTAACCCATGTAGTTTCACGCCAATGATCTCATCTGATTTGTACGCCAGGGGGCGGATGTATACATCCTCGTGATAATCATCCACACGAAGCAGATCAACGGTCAATTGGGTCAGGCTTGCGGGAGTTTGATCAAGCTGCATGCAGAGCAGTTTCGCTGAGTTGAGGAACCGCCGGTAGTGGTCTACTGGGCGAAATATATATAGCTGCTTATCTTCAGCATTCCAATAAGCTCGTACGCCAGCAAAAGCTGCTGTGCCATAATTTAATGCGTGGGTGAGCACGCCAACTTTTGCCTCAGAATAGGGAACGATTTTACCTTTAAAATACGCATGCTTGGGAAGTGCCACTGATTTTGCCTCCGTGAAGGATATTTTGGCGCTGCCTCAGGTTAAACAACCAGGATTGGCAGTTAATAGGATTATATCCTTTTCGATTAGAATGCCAAAGGCTTAATCACCTCAACATAAGAAAAAATTAACCATTTTTCCAAAGCTGGAATTTTACGTTGTAGGATAAATGGGTATCTATCATAGCTTTCGGGGGTTCTACTTATGGTGCGGTCGGTAGTATACTTCCGGCGTGTTATTAATGATTAAATGTTTTCCAAAAGAAGAGGGGTAGCATGAAGCGTGCAGTCAGTATCAGCATAGGTTCTTCAAAACGTGACAAGGTCGTGGAAGTTGAGTTATTGGGTGAAATGGTGCGTATTGAGCGCATCGGCACGGATGGCTCGATGGAAAAAGCCGCCCAGCTCTATCGGGAGCTGGATGGCAAAGTGGATGCATTTGGTGTGGGTGGGACCGACCTTGGGTTGACGGTGGGCAGCAAATATTATCCACTATATTCCATGCAGCCTATGGTTCGCTACGTCAGTCAGACACCGCTCGTGGATGGCTCTGAATTACGCAAAACGATAGAAATTCAGATTGCACCATTTTTAGAAGCGAATATCGGTGGATATATCAAAGAAAAGAAGGTGCTGATCACTGCCGGGGTTGATCGGTGGGATATGACCATGTCATTCACCAAAGCTGGGTACGATTGTATATTTGGTGACCTGATGTTCGCCCTGGGTATTCCGATACCGCTACACAGCCTGACTGCGTTAAAGCGCCTGGCAGCTATTTTGCTACCCATTTTCGGTAGATTGCCTTTTAATTGGGTTTATCCGACTGGTGAAAAACAGGAAGTACGAACGCCGAAATTTGAAAAATATTACCAGTGGGCAACGGTCATTGCAGGCGATTGCCATTATGTCAAGAGTCATATGTGCGATGTGTTGAGCGGAAAAATCATCGCCACCAATACCACTACCCCAGAGGATGTGGAGCTATTCCGCCAGGTGGGCATCAAGTATCTGGTCACCTCCACACCGGTGCTGGACGGCAGGTCTTTCGGCACCAATATGATGGAAGCTGCCATGATCGCGGTGGCAGGTAAAGGACGCAAATTGACTCATGAAGAGCTGAGCCAGATGTTGGATCGTTTGGGTTTCCAGCCTCAGCTGCAGGAATTGAATTAATCCCGTTCTGACGGTTGCAATTTGACCAGGAGGTGACAGATGGACGCCGTGGTTACTGCAGGTGGTATCCCTCAGCCGGATGAGCTGTTATATCCCTATACCCAAGGTAAACCCAAGGCATTGCTGGAAATTTGTGGTAAGCCGATGGTCCAATGGGTGCTGGATTCTTTGAGTGGCACACACAGGGTCGAGAATGTAATTTTGATTGGGTTGACTGAAGAGAGTGGTGTAACCTGCTCAAAACCCCTGACGTTTATCCCCAATAAAGACAGTATGATCAGTAACCTGCTGGCAGGGATAACTAAAGTCCTGGAGATCCATCCGACTGCTGCCAGGGCGCTGCTTGTATCCTCGGATATACCCGGCATCACATCCGAAATGGTGGATTGGGAGGTGGAAACGACCATGCAAACGGATGTGGACCTGTGCTATAACGTGGTGAAACGGGAGGTGATGGAAGCCCGCTATCCAGGCTCAAAGCGGACTTATACGAAATTAAAGGGGATGCAGGTCTGTGGTGGAGATATGAATGTGGTGCATACCTCTGTAGCCTCAATGAATACAGATATCTGGGAGAAGCTGATTGCTTCTCGCAAGAATCCATTTAAACAAGCTTCGATTATCGGTTTCGATACCCTGTTATTGGCATTACTCGGTATTATCTCATTGGATGAAGCGGTAAAAAAAGCGACTGCCCGCCTGCACATGACTGGAAAAGCAATCATATGCCCATATGCTGAAATTGGCATGGATGTGGATAAGCCGGTCCAGCTTGAGCTTATGCGGGTGGACCTGAAGAGTCGGGTAGTACATTGATCGAACTGGACGCGCGCCTATCTGAGCGAATTCGGGTGGCTGAACAACCCGGTCTGCTGCGCACGCTGGCTGCTATACTGGCTCATTCAGGTGATTCGTGGTTCTGGCTGGCAGGTCTTGGCTTGCTCTGGTGGTTGGGGACGGATTCTTGGAAACGGGAGCTGCTTACCATGATCATCTCAATCCTGGTGGCGGCATCGGTGGTGTTTGTGGTTAAACTCATCGTGCGTCGCAGACGCCCCGAGGGGGAATGGGGCAAATTTTATCGCAGCACCGACCCGCATTCCTTCCCCTCCGGGCACGCGGTACGGGCGATGATGCTGGCAGTGATCATGCTAGGGATGAGCCCGGGGGTAGGTGTGCTACTGCTGGTTTGGGCACCCCTGGTGGGGTTGGCGCGTGTCGCCATGGGGGTGCATTATCTTTCCGATGTTTTGGCTGGGATGCTATTAGGTGCCGTGATAGGGGTGCTGGTACTGTTGTTAGTTTAATCTGGTATCTCACCCGTACAATTTACGGTGTACGATGCTCAGCTGGCGCACTTGCTCGGCTGCATGATATGAGGACCTGACCAGCGGTCCACTTTCCACCCACTGGAACCCTATACTCAACCCATATTCCTTGATCTCGGCAAACTCTTCCAGGGTATAGTAGCGTTCAATCGGGAGGTGTTTCTTACTGGGCTGGAGGTACTGCCCGACGGTCAGGATATCCACACCCCAGCTGCGCTGGTTGCGCATCACCTCTTTAATCTCATCCATAGCTTCGCCCAAGCCTACCATAATACCCGATTTGGTTAACACTTCGGGGTCGAGATTTTTGGCATTGCTCAGTGTGGCAGCTGCCCATTCGAATCGATCTTGTGGTTGGACGGTTTTGAACAAGCGCGGGACTGTTTCAACATTGTGGTTGAGAATCTCAGGACGGGCTGCCATGACGATTTGGAGGGCTTCCAATGAGCCTTTGAAGTCAGGGATCAACACTTCGATCGAACAACCTGGATGCAGCTCTCGGATGCGCTTGATGACCATGGCAAAGATGGGGGCGCCACCATCCCGCCGGTCGTCCCGATTAACGCTGGTGATGACGGCATGTTTGAGCTGCATGACTTTCACTGACTGGGCAACCCGTTCAGGCTCCAGCCAATCCAGGGGGGTGGGCTGACCGTGTTTGATATCGCAGAAGCCGCATGTGCGGGTGCATACGTCTCCAAGCATCAGGAAAGTGGCGGTGCCGGAACCCCAGCATTCGCCCATGTTGGGACACATGGCTTCTTCGCACACGGTATGAAGGTCTTTACTGCGCATCAAGCCTTGCAGCCACTGGTAGGTTTCACCAGAAGGTGCGCGCACCTTGATCCAGTCTGGTCTGCGCATGGGTGTGGTGCTGGTTTTTTCGGGGTCAACCCGGTCGCGGGTGGGTGTGAATGACATAGGACAAATTTTACTCCAAAACGGTGATCGTCCGGCTTAGAGACTAAGCCGGACGGATTAGAGACTATTAATCGGATGATCTATGCTTTTTATATACAAACGGAAAAGGACAGGATTGCCCAAGCGAAGGGTGTAAAATGAGAGTGAAATAACGCATCCAGATCGGCTAATAGTTCTTGTCGCCTGGCTGATAAGTGATTCGTTTTTTGGATTTATTACCCTGACCAGAGGTTACAGATGGATTTTACTCAATCGATTGCATTCATAGAAGCGAAAGGCACCAGCCTTGAAAAAGCCAGGCTCAACTACATTCTGCATGGCACCAGCCCACAAAAGAAAGCCATGCAGGGTTTTATCGAGATGCAAAATACCGATGGGGGTTTCCCATTTGGGATGCGCAAAGGGAATCTCAGTACAATCAACGAGACGACGGTTGCCATGTGGTGGATGGAGGAGCTGGACTTGTTAACCTCGCGGACGGCTGAGCTCGCTTTTGACTATCTACTGGCAAATCAACAACCGGATGGCAGCTGGGATGAAGACCCCCGTGTGGCATATTATGAGCTACCACCCTGGATTCGGTTGGACGATCCCAAGACCAAGCTTTACCTATCGGCATATGCTACGTATTGGTTGGCAGTTGGTGGTTATGCCAGTTCATCCGCCTTTCGGAAGGCGATCCATTATCTAATACGGAACCAGGATCCATCGGGCAGATTTTTGGGGTACCTGCATACCACCTGGATTGCCACCGGTGTGTTCCTGATGGTGGGTGAGCGTTATGCCCCCATCGCTTCCCAGGGAATCCAGGCCCTTTCGGAAAGGTCGCTTGCTGAATGGGATGACAACCAGATCGCCTGGGCACTGGACTGTTTAAGCAGGGGAGGTTTACCTAAAACTCATCCCTTTGTTGAAGCCTGCCTGGGTGAGCTGTTCTGCCGGCAAAAATCGGATGGCAGCTGGGCTTCAGATGATGGCGAAGCGTTTGCATTGGGCGCCACACTCCAGGTGCTGAAAGTATTGAAGCGCTACGACATGCTGACTGGCAATTAGGACCATCCTCGAATAGGCTTACGGAGTCACCAGGCAGAGATCTTGGGTAAACAGTGAGGGTGAGGTGGAAAATAAAACCATTTTGATTTTGGGGGGCTATGGCAATACCGGCAGACCTTTAGCACGCCTGCTCTTACAAGAATCTGGCGCACATATAGTGGTGGCAGGGCGGAATCTTGAAAAGGCGCAGCGATTCGCCAATGAGCTGAACCTTGCATTTGAAGGAACCAGGGCGCGAGCGGCTTGTGTGGATGCTTCAGAGTTGGCAAGCATGAGGCAGGCGTTCAGTGGGGTGAATTTCGTGGTCATGGCTTCCTCCACCACTCAATTTACCCGCCAGGTTACAACTGCAGCCCTGGAAGCCAGGATAGGGTACCTGGATATTCAATATTCAACCTCAAAAAACGCTTATCTCAAGTCTATTGCCCCCGCGGTACAGCTAGCAGGCTGCTGTTTTATCACTGATGGTGGTTTCCATCCCGGGCTGCCTGCCATGCTGGTTCGGTATGTAGCCCAATATTATGACCAGTTAGCATCCGCCAGGGTGGGTAGTGTGATCAAGGAAGATTGGAAAAGCCTGCAGGTTGAAGACTCAACCGTCAGCGAACTGGTGGAGCTGATCAACGACTTTGAGATGTCGACTTTCAAATCTGGCAGCTGGAAGAAAACCAGCCTGTTCAGCACATCCGACTACCTGCGCATGGATTTCAGGGGTGAATTTGGAAAGCAATTTTGCGCTCCCATGATGCTGGAGGAGATGCGTGCACTTCCGGGATTGTTCCCCGGTCTACAGGACACAGGTTTTTATGTGGGCAGCTTCAATTGGTTTGTAGATTGGGTGATCATGCCCCTAGCGATGATTGGGATGAAAATTTGGCCAAAGGCAGCCCTGAAGCCAATGTCCAGCTGGATGCATTGGGGTCTGCGCACATTCACAAAACCGCCGTATGGCACATTGCTGAAAGTGGAAGCCTGGGGCAAAAAGGATGGTCAACCTAAAACGATGCAGGTGATCATTTCTCATGCGGATGGATATCTTTTCACCGCCATTCCAGTTGCAGCCTGTTTGCTGCAGTACCTGGATGGCTCGATTGACAAACCCGGTTTATGGATGCAGGCGCTGGTGGTCGAGCCAACCCGCTTTATGACCGATATGCAGCGCATGGGGATCATCGTAGCAGGAGGCACCGATGAAATGGAACCGAAGTGAGATTGACCGGCTTTCTCCCATCCTGGAACAGGTATCATTCGATTTATCGCCAGTGGAGGGCAAGCGTATCCTGGTCTTGTGCAGCGCGGCGGGTGAAGTGCCTTTACGCCTGGCAGAAATGATGGAGACTGGCAAAGTGACCGGTCTGGAATTGGACCAGGAATCGCTTGAGCTGGCTCGTCGCTCTGCGCATGAGATGGGATTGGAAAGTATGGTGGAGTTTTTACCCGCCGAGGTGGATCGCATCCCCCTGCCTGACGCAAGTTTTGACGCCCTGGTCAGCGATTTCATCGTCTATCCCAGCTCCACTCCCACTGAGATCGGGCAGCTTGAGATGGCGCGGGTGCTGGCACCGGGCGGGAGGATGATCCTCACGGATGTGATTGTTACCGCACCCCTGCCAACCCAGGTTCGCCAGCAGCTAGCCAATATCGGTTTGGATTATGTGTGTCAAGCCACACAGGACGATTTTCGCAGCTGGATGACGGCGGCTGGTCTGATCGATGTAAAACTGCTCGACCTGACCCCCACCGTTCAATCAGTATGGGAAGACCGTCGTGTGATTGATCAGTCCGCATTCCACCAGCAAGCCTATTCATATCTCCTGGATCATCAAAAGAACAGCCTGGGTAAAGGGCTGTTTTATATTTATGTGCGGGCGGATAAACCAAAAGCCGTCCATTAAGGTAAAATGACCTGTATGATTACTCGCCGACATGTGCAACGTGCTGACCGATAAACTGAGATGCCTAACATTTTAGTCGTCGAAGATGATACTTCACTGCGCGAAACCCTTGTGTATAACCTTTCGCGCCAGGATTACGCGGTGGAGGCTGTGGGTGATGGATTGACTGCTCTAAAGTCTGCACGCACCAACCATCCCGACCTGATATTGCTTGATGTGATGCTGCCTGGTCTGGATGGCATCGAGGTCTGCCGGATCCTGCGCCAGGAAATGAGCATCCCCATCCTGATCCTGACTGCACGCGATGATGAGATTGACCGGGTGATCGGGCTGGAAATCGGCGCAGATGATTACATTACCAAACCCTTCAGCATGCGCGAGCTGCTGGCGCGTGTAAAAGCTCACCTGCGCCGCGAACGCCTGATCCGCCAAGAGGTCAGCTCACAACCAGAGATCCCATCCCGCGATGTGCTGACTTTCGAAAACCTGACCCTTGATCTTGGCAGGCGCGAAGTTTTAGTAAACAATACCCCCATCGCATTAAAGCCCAAGGAATTTGACCTGTTATTATTCCTGGCACAACACCGCCGGCAGGCACTTTCACGCCAGTTCCTGCTGGAGCGGGTGTGGGGATGGGAATTTGCAGGTGGCACCCGCACGGTGGATGTGCATGTACACTGGCTGAGGGAAAAGATTGAAGCGGATCCATCCAATCCCAGCCGGATCGTCACTGTGCGTGGCTCCGGATATCGCTTCGAAGGGTAAATCCTGATGTTCAGATCCATCCGTTGGCGCATCATCCTGCCTTATGTTGGGTTGATACTGGTCACCATGCTGGCACTCGGGATCTATCTCTCCAGCTTTGTGCGCCAGACGTATCTAAATGACCTGCAATCCAAGCTTGCCACTGAAGCGCATATGATCGGTGACGTGATCACGCCGGATTTGGAATCTGTGGGTGCAAACCCGAACCTGGACCCACAGGCCGAGTATTGGGCGGCTGTTGTGGATGCGCGCGTGACCATCATCGCCCCCGATGGCACCGTCTGGGGCGAATCACAGGAAAATCGGGCAGTGATGACCAATCACAGCGATCGCCCGGAAGTTATTCAAGCCCTTAAAAATGGTGAAGGCAGCAGCTCCCGTCTTAGCCAGACACTGGGACTGACGATGATGTATACCGCAGTCAAAGTGACGAAAGATAATAAAATCCTGGCACTCGTGCGAGTGGCATTACCTTTAGAGGAAGTGTCGGCCAATGTGGCTAATCTACAGCGCATCCTTGCTGCAGTCACACTGCTGGTGACGGCACTGGCCTTGATCCTGGCTGCCCTCATTGCCGGGCGTATCACTCGTCCTGTCAGAGAGCTCACCCAATTAGCCTGGGAGCTGGATCCCACCCGGCCATCTGACCAGCCTATTCCACCCAGCAAGGATGAGATCAGCCGGTTGGCTCAGGTATTCAATGACATGTCAGGTAGCCTGAGTGGTCAGATCAACGATCTTGAGGCCGAACGTGCCAAACTGGATGCCGTATTACAGAAAATGACTGACGGCGTCTTGATTGTAGATAGCCTGGGAGTGGTTCAGCTGTTAAATCCTGCCGCGGTAAAAATGTTTACCATCACCCAAGCTTCGCCGATTGGCAAACCATTGATTGAGGTAATTCGCCACCACCAGCCGGTGGTAATGTGGCAGCGTTGCCAGGCTTCTGGAGAGACCCAAAGCGAAGAGTTTGATGTTGGGCATCGTCTATCTCTGCAGGGCATCGCCAGCTCGCTCAGTCCAGCTATCCCTGGCAGTACCCTATTACTGTTCCAGGACCTAACTCGTCAACGTCAGATTGAAGCCATGCGGCGTGACTTCATCAGCAACGTTTCGCACGAGCTGCGTACTCCCTTGGCGGCCCTGAAGGCACTTACCGAGACCCTGCAGGCAGGTGCCATGGAAGACCCTCCCGCTGCCCATCGCTTTTTAGAGCAAATGGAAACCGAGGTGGATTCACTCAGCCTGATGGTTAATGAACTCCTGGAGCTCTCGCGCATCGAATCAGGGCGCGTACCGCTGAATATTACTCCCACCCGGCCCCTAGATATCGTCAACCCGGCTTATGAAAGGCTGCGGTTGCAGGCTGAGCGCGCCGGGCTGACTCTCACCCTGGAATGTCCTCCAGATTTACCCGCAGTTTTAGCTGACGCAAGCCGGATGCAGCAGGTGGTGGTTAACCTCCTGCACAACGCCATTAAATTCACCTCAACGGGTGGACAGGTGACTGTACGTGCCGTCCCACAGGATCGGGAAGTCCTATTTACTGTTTCCGATACCGGCATCGGCATTGCAGCGGAAGACCTACCGCGCATCTTCGAGCGTTTTTATAAAGTGGATCGATCGCGAGCCACCACAGGTACGGGCCTGGGCCTGGCAATTGCCCGTCACCTGGTTGAAGCGCATGCAGGTAGGATTTGGGCTGAAAGCCAGGTGGGTAAAGGCAGCGCGTTTTATTTCACCCTGCCGTTAGCTTAGCTTTGGCGTGATTTTAATTGCCCGCAGCTTGCCCTGCGGGTTTTTTTTGTTAACAATATTAAACAATTTGATTGCAATACCTTTACTTGCCAATAAATAAATGAAAACGGTAGAGTGTTATTCTAAGGGCATGGAAAATAACTTACTATACACACTAATATTAATAATCTATCTGGCGCCTCTATTGGCTGCCAATGCAGTCGTTTATCGAATTTTGTACTTACGGATGCTGGCTGAAGTATGAACATCCTTGTTACCAATGATGATGGGGTGACAGCACCTGGGTTGTTGGCTTTAGCACAAGCTATGCAATCCTTCGGAACTATAAAAATCCTGGCTCCAGACCATAACTGGTCTGGCAGCGGGCATGTTAAAACTCTGGACCGCCCTTTACGGGTAAAGGAAGTGAAGCTTGCGGATGGAACTCCTGCCTGGGCTAGCGATGGTGCTCCATCTGACTGTGTCGCTGTGGCATTACATGGTTTCTTCGAGGAGAAATTCGACCTGGTGGTTTCGGGGATCAACCCCATGCCCAATCTCGGTCATGATGTGACCTACTCGGGAACAGTGACCGCGGCGATGGAAGCAATTATCTGGGGTATTCCAGGCATCGCGTTCTCTTTGGGTTCTGTGGAGAATGGGCTGGCTGTGTCTGATTACCAACCCACAACCCATGTTGCTCAACAGATTGTTGCTGCTGCCATTCAAAATTCTCTCCCCGGTGGGACTTTACTAAATGTCAACGTCCCTATGCTACCCGAGGAACAAATCAAAGGGTTTCAAACCACACGTTTAGGATTGCGTGTATACCGCGATCGCCTGGACTGTCGGATGGACCCTCGAGGACGTCCATATTACTGGATAGGCGGAGACACCCCCACCGGTATACCTGAAGACGGCACCGATATTGGAGCGTTATCCGAAGGGTATGTCTCGATTACACCCCTCCAGCTAGATCTGACTGCTTACGATGCCATCCAGGATATTGGAAAGTGGCAGCTGGCTGTTAACAATATGGTAACAATTCCATGACGAACTCTTAACAGTTCATTGATGGACCGTTAAACACATCATAGTATCCTTGAGCATATGAAAACACTAAAAATAAGGCAAAATAAAATGAATACCAAGAAAAATCGAATATTTGTGATCACCATGATCATCGGGCTGCTGCTTAGTGCCTGTAGCACCGCTCAGGCCAATCCAGCCGTTTCAACCCAATCTGCCGGTTCGGTACAAATCAACGGCGCAGGTAGTACTTTCGCTTTACCTGTTTATACAGATTGGATCTACGCCTATCAATCGGTTGATCCCTCGGTCACCCTGAATTATCAGGGTATCGGATCAGGAGGTGGGAAGAAAGGGATCGTTGATAATACACTGGATTTTGCAGGATCTGATTCAGTGCTGACTGCTGACGAATATACGGCTGGCAAAGATCTACAGATGTACCCGACCCTTGCCGGTGCAGTTGTACCGATCTATAACGTTGAAGGTGTTACCCAGGCGATTATCCTCAACGGCCCCGTCCTGGCAGGTATTTACAATGCCAAGATTACCAAATGGAACGATCCTGCAATTGCGGCAATTAACCCGGGCGTATCCTTACCAGACGCACAGATTACCGCTGTACATCGTTCAGACGGCTCTGGCACTACTGAGATCTTCACCAATGCCCTGTCTTCTTTCAGCGCAGATTGGAAAACCAACGTAGGTGCTGGAACGTCGGTCGAATGGCCGGTGGATAAGGCCGGTAACGGCATCGGTGGTAAAGGTAACCAGGGTGTGGCGGCTGCGGTGCAAAACACGCCCAACTCCATCGGGTATGTGGAACTCTCATTTGCCATCTCGAACAAGATCACCTATGCCGACATGATTAATAAAGCTGGCAATAAAGTGACCCCTAATGCTGACAGCCTGGCATCTGCGATGAATGACTTTGCCAATACCTTCACCGATAAGCTGACGAATATTATTGTGGATGGTGCGGGTGCCAATAGCTGGCCAATTGCTGGATACACTTACCTGATCCTGCATACCACCAGCATGACTGATTGCACCAAAGCCCAACAACTGCTTACATTCTTCAAATGGGCTCTCACCGATCCCACCCCTGCCAAACATGCAGCTGATCTGGGTTATTCGGTACTACCCGATACGGTACGCACCCAGGTGCTGGCTAAATTAGGAGCTGTTACCTGCAATAGCGCTCCAGTACTCTCGAATCCGTAGCACCTTTCTCCACCTCCGGAGTTGGGTAGCCTGCGGGCTGCCCAACTCCTGTTTTTACGTTTTATGGAATGGATAAATTATATGGAACAACAATCTCACCACCTGGCTAATCGCCGCCCACCTTCCCCATGGCTTGTACGCCTTCGTATGGCACTCCACTATGGGGACCGCCCTTGGAATGCATTGACCGTGGGCATGGCAGTGCTGATCATCTTGCTGGTGCTATCCATCGGCATTTTGCTATGGGTTGATTCGGCCCAGGCGCGCTCAGCCTTTGGATTAAGCTTCCTGACACCTGCCTCCAACGCCTCCTGGAACCCGGTGAGTGGAAATTTCCAGGCCTGGCCGTTCATTTATGGCACTTTAGCCACCTCATTGATGTCTCTGGTGCTTGCTATTCCGATCAGCCTTGGGGTGGCGGTCTTCCTGGCTGAATTATGCCCCAGCTGGTTGCGTTTGCCCCTGGGATGGTTATTCGAGCTGTTGGCTGCCATACCATCGGTAGTGTATGGTCTATGGGGTATCTTTGTGTTTTTACCGGTTGTGGTTGAGCCGCTGGGAAATTTTTTAGCTTCATCCCTCGGAAAAGTGCCTCTATTGAGCGCATTTTTTCATGGTCCCATACCTGCCAGCGGCTCCAGCCTGTTCGCCGCAGCACTCGTCCTCAGTATCATGATCACTCCCACCATTGCTTCCATAGCACGCGATGTGTTCCTGGCTGTACCACTCGCCCAGCGAGAAGCATCACTGGCATTGGGTGCCACCCGCTGGGAGACCATCTGGAAGGTGCTAATTCCCTATAGCCTGTCAGGGATCATGGGGGCTGTGATCCTGGGATTGGGTCGTGCCTTGGGAGAGACCATGGCGGTGACGATGGTAGTGGGTAACAGTATTGGGGGAACATTATCGCTGATGCGACCTGGCTACACCATGTCCAGCATCATTGCCAATGAGTTTGCGGAAGCCGTGTCTGTTCTACATTCACAGGCTTTGATTGAGATTGGTCTGGTCTTATTCATCATGACGTTATTGCTCAATATCCTGGCACGCTTATTGGTGTGGCGAGTGGGGAGAGGTATCCCCCAGGAGGTGCGTGTATGAGCACCGGAACGAATATGTGGCTGGGTGTTCCCACCCGGCAGATGATCCAATCAAAAACTGGATACCGGCGTCGAAAGCTTTCCAATACGATCATGCTGGCTGTCACCGGGTTATTTATGCTGTTGGCGCTCATCCCTTTGTTTTGGATCGTCGGCTATGTGATTTATAAGGGTGGGCAATATATCAACCTGGATTTTTTCACCCATTTACCCCGACCGGTTGGCATAACCGGGGGCGGCGTTCTCAATGCCATTGAAGGTACCATCGTCCTGACCATTTTAGCCAGCTTGTTTGCCGTCCCACCCGGGATCCTGGCAGCTTATTATGTAGCATATAAACCGAATTCGCCTCTCGGGATCATCGTTCGTTTCAGTACCGATGTACTATCAGGAGTGCCATCCATCGTAATTGGATTATTCTGTTACGCCCTGATCGTCAAAAACATGGGTCATTACTCCGCTCTAGCGGGTGGAATCGCCCTGGCGATCCTGATGCTGCCCACCATCATCCGCACCACCGAAGAAATGATCAAGCTTGTTCCCCACTCCTTGCGTGAAGGATCACTGGCTTTGGGTTCACCCGAGTGGAAGACTGCCATCAGCGTCACCCTGCCTGCTGCCAGCCAGGGTATCATCACCGGCATCCTTCTGGGAATTGCCCGTGCCTCCGGAGAGACTGCTCCTTTACTATTTACAGCACTGGGAAATGATAACTATGACATTGGTAAGATCATCCAGACTGGGGTTGCCAATCATCAGAACCTCCTCTCGATCTTGGGTAATCTCGTAAGTCAGCCGGTGGACTCACTCCCCCTGACCCTTTGGAAATATGCCCAACAGCCTTATCCAGAACGTATCAACCAGGCCTGGGCTGCTGCCCTGGTCCTTATGATCCTGGTGCTCTCGATTAATATCCTGACCCGGGTGTGGGTGCAGGTGCGTGCCAACCGGATGCAAGGTAAGTAATCCTATGTACACCAATTTAGAAACTCCTATGATTGAAGAAAAACAGACATCAAATATGAAGATGCAGCTCGATATCCCTCAAAAGGCTGGAGAAACCCAGCGCACTGAAGCAAATAAGATTGTATTGAACAATTATTCTTTCTACTATGGCAAGTTTAAAGCCCTGGGAAATATCAGCTTGCACATCCCCGCCAATCAGATTACCGCCATCATCGGGCCATCTGGCTGTGGTAAATCCACCCTGCTGCGCTCGATTAACCGCATGAATGATCTGGTTCCGAATACCCATCTAGAGGGTCAAATCATCTTGAACGGGGAGAATATCACCGCTCCGGGGGTGGATGTTGTGGATATACGCCGCCGGGTTGGGATGGTCTTCCAACGCCCAAATCCTTTTCCGAAGAGCATCTATGAGAATGTAGCGTATGGGCCGCGTTTATATGGCATCAGTCATCATCGTGGACTGGATGAGATCGTCTACAACGCATTAAATCAGGCTGCCTTATGGGATGAAGTTAAAGATAAACTGCACCAATCCGCTATGGCACTCTCTGGTGGGCAGCAGCAACGTCTCTGTATCGCCCGTGCCCTGGCAGTGGAGCCTGAAGTGATCCTGATGGACGAGCCGGCTTCAGCTCTGGACCCGGTTGCCACGTTAAAAATAGAAGAGCTAATGCAATCATTAAAAGAGACGTATACGATTATAATTGTCACGCATAATATGCAGCAGGCCGCCCGCGTTTCTGATTTCACCGCCTTTATGATGATAGATAACCCTCAAACGCGCACCGGCATCTTGGTGGAATATGGGCCAACCGCCCAGATTTTCACCAATCCCAAAAACAAGCAAACCGAAGATTATGTCACGGGTCGGTTTGGCTAACTTGCGGAGAATACTATGGCGCGTGAAACATTCGAACGGCAATTGCAGACGATCCTCGATCAGGTGCTCGTTCTTGGGAGTATGGTTGAGCAGGCAGTTCTAGATTCGCTCGATGCTCTCAAACGCCGTGACCAGGTAACCGCACGTCGTATCTATGATGCTGACCTGCAGATCAACGAAAAACGTTATGCAATTGAAAGTGGCTGTATCACCCTGATCGCCACCCAGCAGCCCATGGCGCGCGACGTGCGTTTTTTAGCCGCCATTATTGAAATCATTACCGAGCTGGAGCGTATTGGAGATTATGCCAAGGGCATATGCAAGATCACCCAGATCATCAGTGAAGAAGCGATTGACCCGGTGTTGATCGATAACCTGCAGCAAATGGCGAATCTGGGAATTGATATGCTGCGTCGTGCCCTGGATGCCTTCGTAATCGGAGATGCCACCACTGCCCGTGAAATTCCCATGGAAGATGCCAAAGTAGACCAGCTCTACAACCAGATATATCGTAAGTTGATGGAACAGATGCGAGTGGATATCTCCACCATCGATCGGGCCAACCACATTATGTGGGCAGCGCATAACCTGGAGCGTATGGCTGATCGGGTGACCAATATCTGTGAGCGCATCGTTTACGTAGCCACAGGAGAGATGAAAGAGCTGGACACAACCTAAAATTATCACAGGGATATACAGGATACACAGGATGTTTTAAACCTTTCAGTATTCACTGGTATCCACTGGTATCCACTGGTATCCGCTGGTGGGGCTGTCTCTAAAGTCACAATTGTGGAATATATCTTATTACGTAGGGGCGTAGGGGTGGGATTTGAACAAAATACATCAAAAAAGTTTCCCCTACGCCCACATGGAGCGACTTTACTCAGAACGCAAGGGTAATTAATCATGATATTTTCGGAATTCCACCACCGCGCATCTACTTTTGGGACAGCCCCAATATTTTCAAGCGATACCTAGAGCTGAGAAAGCATTGTGGTAAGGAGGGGGATGAGTAGATCAAGAATTTTATTCCTATGTACAGGCAATTCTTGCCGGTCACAGATGGCTGAGGCCATCGTGAATGCACGCCTGGGTGGTAAGTGGGAGGCTTTTAGCGCTGGCTCGAATCCGGCCGGGTATGTTCACCCCCTGGCATTAAAAGTATTATCTGAAATTGGCATCGATCATCAAGGGAGGTCAAAATCCCTGGATGAGTTTCGCGGCCAGTCGTTTGATGTTGTGATCACATTATGTGGTGAGGAAGAAGATGAGTGCCCGGTTTGGCTGGGGAAGGGGAAAAAGCTGCATAAACCATTTCCAGATCCAGCTAAAGTAAAAGGAAATGAAGAAGAAAAAATGGCGGCGTTCCGTGAGGTACGGGATGGGATCGCAACAGAGCTAGCCAGTTTATTAGCAAAGTGAATTTAGGCTGAAATTTTGATTATTCTGTCTTGCGCACCACCACACGCAGACCATCCACTCGAATCACTTCCACGCGTGTGCCCATCGGCAATTTTTCCGTTTTATTTTCCAGCTCGGCTGACCACAGCTCACCACCCACCTGGACGCTGCCTTTTGGATTGAGCACCGTTCGGGCAACACCCATCCGACCAGTCATGCTCTCTTCCCCGGTACTAATAGGTATTCGCTGTGCCCGTACCGCGATCATCATGACGACGAAGAAAAGCCCACCACTGACTAATGAGACACCAACCACCAGTGGGACGGAGACGTGTTGAAAGCTTGGTGTGACCGGGGTGTTGAATAATACCAATGCACCCACAATAAGGCTGCCAATCCCGGCTGCGGTGAGAGCCCCATGGGTGGGCGCCTTGATATCCAGGATGAACAACACAAACGAAGTAACAATGAACAGTAATCCGAACCAATTAACCGGCAGGATGCCCAATCCGTAAGTTGCCAGTCCCAGGCAGATCACTCCAATGAAGCCCGCCACCCATCCACCCGGGCTGGAAATCTCGATGATGATGGCTTGTACACCGATCGTGATCAGCAGGAATACGATGTTCGGGTCGGTGACGATCAGCAGGGTCTGCTCGATCAGAGAAATGTTGATTGGCTCAAAAGTAGCGTTGGCGGTCTGTAATGTGACCTGCTGACCCGCGACGGTCACTGTAAAGCCATCCAGCTTGCTGCGCAGGTCGTTCAAATCGGTGGCAATGAAATCGATCAGGCCTTCTTGCAAGGCTATATCAGATGAAACGGCCTTTGCGTCATTGATGGTAGCCGTTGCCAGTGCAACCGCGGTAGGTCCCCGACGTTGGGTGAGCCCCTGGACCGTCGCCACCATGGCATTTTTTTGTTTTTTTTCTTCCTCGGTGGCAAGGTTTCCCCCCTGAGCTGCCACCGGGCTGGCTGCCCCGATGATTGTGTTGGGTGCCATGGCAGATGCATGCCCGGCCAGGGTGATGATGGTACCGGCACTGGCTGCCATAGATCCCGAAGGAGCAACGTAAACGATCACCGGGATGGTGGCGTTGAGGATGGATGTCTCCATTGCGTTCATCGTGTCGATCGAGCCGCCTGGGGTGTTGAGCTGGAAGATCAATGCGACAGCCCCCTGGCGTTCAGCGATCCTGATCCCGCGTGACAGGTATTGGGCCATGGCTGGGGTAATAGGTCCATCTGCGGTGAGCACAACGATCTGTGGAGAGCTGGTTTGGGCATGCGCCGGTAAGTTGACTACCAGGCTGAAAACGATCAGGAAAAACCAAATTAGGAGCACGATTTTCTTCATCATGATTCCCTCAAAACTATTGTACCTTACAATAATCATCCGTAGTTCAGATTGTTTGTGTAAGGGCGCGACCAGCCCGGTTAGCTGAATCCGGTTTGCAGTTCTACCGGATTGACCGGAGGGGAGGAACTCCGAAAATACCATAATTGATTATCCCTACCCTCTGACCAAAGGTACACCATTTGGGCGTAGGGTGGAGTACCAATTTTTCTGGTGTAGTTTGTTCAAATCCCACCCTTACGCCCCTACTTTTTAGTATATTTTCCCCACCATTCTGACTTTTTTGACACCATTTATAAAGTTTATCCCCAATTTCCGATTTTCCTTTGTGTCCTTTGGGTCCTTCGTGGTGATCTTTTTCTAAAGATGGGCAGTGTTATAATCCCGCCATGCATCGCCGGTCTAGTAAAAAATACCTTCTTATCATCCCAGTCTTCATCGTCCTGGCTGTGGTCGTGTACAACATTCCCTTCGTCCATAGCCGCCTGGCATGGCGCATTGATAACCTGCGCATCCGCATCCAGTATGCCATTAACCCTCCTGAGCAGGTCGTATTCCAACCTCAGGAGCAGGACGTGCTGGAGAATCAGGTGAACGCCATTGTCGACGCCACTCTAACCGCCCAGGCACCCACCATTACTCCCACTCCTTTTATTCCTACTGCCACCCTACCCGGTCCCACCGAGACGCCCCTCCCCTCAGCCACACCCACACTCACTCAAACACCACTCCCATCTTCATTTCGCCTGGCGGGTGTCCATTATGAAGACCAGCATAACCGTTATAATTTTTGCGGTCCGGCGAATCTCTCCATGTCGCTCACCTTTTGGGGCTGGAAGGGCAACCGCGACACGGTGGGCGAGTACGTCAAGACCAATGTGGATGATAAGAATGTGATGCCCTACGAGCTGCAGGATTTTGTGCTCACCCAAACCACCGGCTACGGTGCCCTCATCCGCTACGGGGGTGACATCAGCTTGTTGAAGAAGCTAGTGGCGGCGGGTTTCCCGGTGGTGGCTGAAAAGGGCTACTATACATACGATATGACCGGTCGTTTTGGCTGGCTGGGACATTACCAGTTCGTCACCGGATATGACGAGGCCAAGGGTGTGCTGGTGGTGCAGGATACCTATATCGCCAAAGGCGAGAACCATGAATTCCCCTATGCCGACTTCATCGACGGGTGGCGTGCGTTTGATTATCTATTCATGGTGGTTTATCCGCTGGATAAAGAACCCCAGCTGCTCAGCTTGCTGGGTGACTATGCCGATGTGGACTGGTCCAGCCGGCGTGCATTGGAGATCGCCACGGCTGAAACATCCGGCCTGATCGGTGTTGACCAGTACTTCGCCGCCTTCAATGTGGGTACCAGCCATGTAAACCTGAAGGAATATGTCGACGCGGCGTATGCGTTTGATTATGCTTTTCAGCTCTACGCAGCCTTGCCAGACGACGACCAGCGGCCGTTTCGCATGCTCTGGTACCAGACCGGACCTTATTTTGCTTATTACTACAGCGGGCGTTACCAGGATGTGATCGATCTGGCGAATGCCACTTTTAATACCATCGGCGATGATGTGCTGGAAGAATCCTGGTACTGGCGCGGCATGGGGAAACTGGCACTGGGTGATACCTCCGGCGCGATCAGTGATTTTCGGGAGAGCGTTCGCCTGCACCCGGGTTTTGCTGCCGGCACGTACCAGCTGTCATTGCTGGACGTTACACCATGATCTAAAACGGGAGGAAATAGGATGCTCACCATCCTTCACTTTGCCGATGCGCACATTGATATGGCCAACTTTGGCCGGCATGATCCCGTCAGTGGTCTGCCCATGCGCGTGATCGATTTCCTGAAGTCGCTGGATACCATTGTCGATACCGCCATCGATGAAAAAGTAGACCTGGTTTTATTCGCCGGGGATGCCTATAAAGATCGCAATCCCGCCCCCACCTTCCAGCGCGAGTGGGGCCGGCGGGTGATGCGCCTTTCTCGGGCTGGGATCCCCACCCTGCTGCTGGTGGGCAACCATGATACCTCACCCACCCTGGGTCGCGCCCATACGCTGGACCCCTTCAACACTCTGGAAGTGCCCAATGTGCTCGTCCTGGATCGTCCGGCTTTCCTGCACCCGGCCGATCTATGGGGCTTACCCTTGCAGGTAATTGCCTTACCATGGATCTCAAGGTCTGGCCTGATTGCCAGCCAGGTATCCAGCGTCCGGTGAGCCGGAAAACGTAGACCAGGCCCTGGAAGAAAGGCTCACTAAGATTATTCAGCAGAGTTTGGACGAAGCTGATCCAACGCTGCCCATCGTCCTCACCGCCCATGCCTCTGTCCAGGGAGCAGTGTATGGGGGTGAACGTACGGTCATGCTGGGTGGAGACATCCTTTTACCGGGTTCCGTCGTACGCGATCCACGCCTGGATTACGTCGCCCTTGGTCATATCCATAAATCGCAGAACCTGAATGAGGGAGCTCATCCACCGGTAATTTACCCCGGCTCGATTGAGCGCGTCGATTTTGGCGAAGCCGCGGATGATAAATTTTTCGTTATCGCCCGCGTGGAGCGTGGTCACACCGAGGTGGAATGGCGCAAACTCACCGGCATCCGCCCCTTTATCGATCGTCACTTGAGGTTGAAAAGCCAGGAGGATGTCACGGGTCAGCTGCTTAAGGCCCTTCCGCATGCTCCCAAACTTCAAGACGCTGTCGTGCGCCTGGTGTTGGAATACCCTCGCGAGTGGGAGACGCTTATTGATGAAGCAGCTTTACGCGAGTACGCCTCGGGAGCGTTTGAGTTTCACCTGATCAAGCGTCCCATGGTCGAAGCGCGTGCCCGCCTGGCGTCGGAAGAAGGGGTGAGCAGCCTGACCCCACTGGAGCTATTGGACCGCTACTGGCGTTCCAGCCACGTGGAGAAAGGCGAACAGGCTGCCTTGCAGAAGCTGGCACAGCAGATCATGGAAGAACCGGAAGACCAGGGGTAAATCCTGAATTCCCTATGCAAGCTATCATTTTTATCGGGGTACAAGCAACGGGCAAGAGCACGTTCTTCAAGGAGCGCTTCGCCGATACGCACATGCGTATCAACCTGGACATGCTGAAAACCCGACACCGTGAAGAGATCCTGGTGAACGCCTGTCTCCTGGCGCGGCAGAGTTTCGTGGTGGACAACACCAATCCCAGGATCGAAGACAGGCAGCGCTATATTATCCCGGCGAAAGCCGCCAATTTCGAAGTAATTGGATATTATTTCTCGTCAAATTTGTCTGCATTGCTTCAACGCAATCAACAAAGACAAGGAAAGGAGCGCATTCCTGAGGCGGGTATTCGTGCCGCTTTCAATAAACTCCAGATCCCCACTTTGGGAGAGGGCTTTGATAAACTCTATTATGTAAAGATCGATCCACAAAGGTCATTTGTGGTTGAGGAGTTGCAGGATAAAATATGATCTGCCGGGCATTTAGTAATATTCTTATATATATTCCTGGTAATAGTTTTATAACGGAGTTTCAATGATCCCGATTAAGCTCACCATTACCGGTTTCCTCTCATATCACGATACAGTTGAGCTCGACTTTACCTCGTTCGAGCTGGCGTGTATCTCAGGCTCCAATGGCGCCGGTAAGTCCTCTCTATTGGATGCCTTCACCTGGGCACTGTTCGGTCAGGCACGCAAACGCGATGAATCGGTGATCAACCTTCAATCGAATGTGGCTGAAGTAGCCCTGGTTTTCGAGTATGAAGGCAACACTTATCGTGTTCAGCGCACTCTGCCGAAAGGGAAAACCACTTCGCTCGAATTCCAGATCCTGGAACCCAATGATGGCAAGTGGAAAGTTCTCACCGGGCACACCCTGCGCGATACTCAGGCTTACATTGAGCATACCCTGCGGCTAGACTACGAGACTTTCGTCAATGCCTCCTTTTTTCTGCAAGGCAAGGCAGACCAGTTCACCCAGCAGAAAGCGAGTGATCGCAAACGCATCCTGGGCAGTATATTGGGTCTCGAAGTTTGGGAGACGTACCGGGCGCGTGTCATTGAGCGCCGCAGGGCGGTAGAGTCAGACATCCTGGGTTTGGATGGTCGCATGCAGGAGATCAACGCAGAGCTGGGCGAGGAGGATGCACGCACCGAGCACCTGGCAGCCTTGCAATCCGAGCTCAAACGCCTGGCGAAGGCGCGCAAATCTCAAGATCAGTTGCTGGAGCAAGCCCGCAAAGTGGATGCCACCCTGGCAGAACAGCGCAAGCTGGTGGAGATGCTTACCCGCCAATTGCAAGTCCGCCCAGGCCCGGCAGGCCGACCTGGAAAGCAAAATTGCTATGAGAGTCCAGGAACGCGAGTCGTTCAGTAAAATGGTGGCGCGTGCAGGAGAAATCGAAGCGGCTTATGCCCAATGGCAGGCTATGCGGAATGAGCTGGGACGCTGGGATGAGGTGGCACGCAGCTTCAGGGAGCACGAAGCCCGCCGCCAGGCACCGCTTATGCAGATCCAGGCTGAGCAGGCCCGCCTGGAACAGGAACTGGCGACACTGCAGACCGAGGAACGAGCCGTGAAGGAACAGACTGCCTCCTGCATGGAGCTCGAAGTCCAGCTGGTCACAACCCGCAAGGACCTGGCGCTGGTCGAAGATGGACTGAGGCATAGAGTAGAGCTGGACGAACAGCTGCAGACGGCTCGCACTCGCCTGGCAGAAGCCAAGGCTGAAAACCCGCGCCTGAAAGCTGAGATGGACGAGCTGAAGGAACGCATCAACAAACTATCGGTGACAGAAGGTGCAGAATGCCCTCTATGTGGCCAGCCGCTGGAGACCCACGACCGCTTGCGACTGATTGACGAGCTTAATGCACACGGCACCGAGCTTGGAGACCGTTTCCGCTCCAATAAGTCGTTCATAAGTGAAGCCGAACAAAATGAGCTGGCCCTGCGCATGCAGATCAACATCCTCTCGCGGTCAGAAGATGACCGGCTGGCACAGGTACAGGCCATCAGCCGGTTGGAAAGCCAGATCGAAGCCATCGGCCAGAGGGCTGGCGAGTGGGAGCAGAAGGGCGCCTCACGCCTGGCGGAGGTGCAGCAGAAATTATCCACCCAGGCATTTTCGGCAGAGGTACGCCAGCTGCTGGAGCAGATTGACCAGGAGCTGAAGACCATCGGTTACGACGCAGCAGCCCACGACGCTTGCCGGAACCAGGAAGCCGCTTTAAGGCCAGCGGAAGACGAATATCACGCTCTCGAAAAAGCCCGCGCTACCCTGCAGCCCTTACAGCGTGAGATCGAGGAGGGCCAGGAACAATTTAAAGTGCTGGCTGATGAAGTGAGACAGCAGCAAGAAGGGCATACCGAAGCGGCTGCCCAGCTGGCAGCTGCTGAAGCTGTGGCGCCTGATCTTGAGGCTACTGAAAGTGCCTTGCATGATTTGCTAGAGCAGGAGAACAACCAGCGCATGGAAGTGGGAGCCGCCCAGCAAAAGGTGTCAGTATTAAAGGACTTAAAGGTGCGTTTGAAGGATCTCACCGCCCAGCGTGAAGAATTTGCCAGGTTGGTCGGGCAGTATAAGCTGCTCGACCGGGCTTTCGGTAAGGATGGAGTGCCAGCCTTATTGATCGAGCAAGCCCTACCGGAGATTGAGCTGCGTGCCAATGACCTGCTCGAGCGTTTGAGTGAAGGCAATATGTCGGTACGCTTTGCCACCCAGGCGGCCTTCAAAGATAAGAAACGGGAAGATTTGAAGGAAACCCTGGATATCCTCATCTCCGATGGTGCCGGCACACGCGATTATGAGCTCTATTCGGGTGGGGAAGCCTTCAGGGTTAACTTTGCCATCCGGCTGGCGCTCTCCGAGCTGCTCGCCAAACGTGCCGGGGCGCGTTTGCAGACATTGGTCATTGATGAAGGCTTCGGCAGCCAGGATGCCATGGGCAGGCAGCACCTGATCGAAGCGATCAACCAGGTGAAACAGGATTTTGCCAAAGTGCTGGTTATCAGCCACCTGGATGAGCTGAAGGACGCTTTCCCCAATCGGATCGAAGTGGAGAAGACGGACCGCGGGAGCACATTGAGGGTGGTGTAAGCTTGCCATTCGTGGTCATTTTATCCACCCTGGCGCTGGGGTTGGGGTTATATATTACCTGGCTGGTGCATTCCCAGGGCGGCATGAAGATCGTGGTTGACCCGCTATCCGATGTACTCAAGCGCCCGATATCTGATCAGCTTCCCCTGATTTCGGTGATCATCCCCGCTCGAAATGAGGCGCGTAATATCCGCCAGTGTATTCAGTCACTCTTTGAACAGACATATCCGAATTACGAGCTCATCGTGGTTAAT
This sequence comes from uncultured Chloroflexia bacterium, assembly GCA_963809805.1. Taxonomy (GTDB): domain Bacteria; phylum Chloroflexota; class Anaerolineae; order Anaerolineales; family UBA4823; genus FEB-25. The sequence continues at coordinate 306,477 of CAWELB010000001.1, forward strand.
GACCGTTCGACCGATGAGACCTCACAAATCCTGTTTGAGCTGGCGGGTGGCGATTCTCGCCTGACAGTCATCCAGGGTGCTGAGCCTCCACAAGGCTGGGCGGGTAAACCGCATGCCCTGGTCCAGGGAGCGGCAATCGCACATGGTGAATGGCTGTGTTTCATGGATGCGGATACTTTCGCCACTTCAGATCTACTTTGCTCCACTTATTACCTGGCAATCCAGCATCAAGCGGATATGTTCTCCATCCTGACCGACCAGGAGCTGGGCAGCTTTTGGGAGCGGGCGATCCTACCCCTGGTTTTCTTGGGTCTCTCCTTCGGGTTCCCGGCTGAACGTGTGAATGACCCCGCCAAACCGGATGCCATCTCTAATGGTCAGTACATCCTGATCAAGCGCTCCGTTTATGACCGCATCGGTGGGCATACCTCGGTGAAGGACCGTGTGGACGAGGATAAAGCCATCGCCATCATTACCAAGCAGGCAGGTTACCGCCTGGTGCTGGCAGATGGGCGCAAGGTTGCCCGAACACGCATGTACACCTCCCTGCCTGAGATGTGGGAGGGTTGGACGAAGAATATCTACCTGGGTTTGCGCGACCGGTTGTGGTTGTTGCTATTTGGTGCCGCCTTGGGATTGATGGTCTCATTTGTGCTTCCCGTGTGGCTGCTGGGTAGTCTATTTTGGCTTGCCTCTGGAGGTGGTTTGATGGCGGGTGTGGTGACAGGGGAAGCGGCTATATTGTGGGGATACTTATTGTGGAAACGCCTGCAAGCATGCCGGGCATTTGGCATCCCGGGTGGATACGCCATCACCTTCCCAATTGGAGCCGCCATATTTACCGCCATGATGGTTGCATCAGCTTATAACGTCATTTCAGGTCGCGGAGTGACCTGGAAAGGTCGTCGCTACCATTGATCTGGGTGGTCGAGCCACGAGCAAGTGGAGAATTCATCCGGTAATTTTCATTGGGCGTTAATTTTTACCGATTGCACCTTCTTTTAGCACATGATAAGATAATATAGTACGATTTTATTGGTGGGAAATCGGGAGTGTGCGCCGTCACGAATAACTATTTTTATGGAATGACAGTGCCTTGAGAAGCCAGGAAATATAACGAATAATATCTACGCTAAGCATTAAGGAGGGCATAGATGGATCGATTTTCCAAGCCGCTTTCCAAACCGATTTCCAAATCGATGAAATCGCTGCGGATTCTGATTATCGGTCTGGTATCTGTGGTTGCGGTGCTGGGGGTGGCACTCATCATCCTGGTGATCGGTCATGCCGGAACGACGGTGAACCTGGAAGCAGTGGACGTCCTGGCGGGCAGCTCGGATGAATGCGTCACCTGCCACAGAGATACCTCGCCTGGCATTATCAACCAATTCAGCCACAGTGCCATGGCCGCGGCGGAAGTGACCTGCCGCGATTGCCACGAGGTCAAAGCTGATTATCCTGGTGCGGTCGCCCATGAGGGGTCTTATGTTCTGGCGGCCCCTACCACTACCATGTGTGAAAAGTGTCATGAAGTTGAAGTTGCTGAGTTCTACCAAAGCCGTCACAGCCTGCCGGCTTATGTGGCCGTTGCCGGGTCGAAAGATTTGTCCTCAAACCTGATGGCTATGTACCAGGCCATTCCGGAGGGGTCCTTCGCTCCGGATAAAGCCCGCAATGCCATTGCTGCACTTGAAGGTACCACCATCATGCCTTTTGTCTGCGAAAATTGCCACAGCATCGGCGTCCCGGCAGCCGATGGCTCCGTTGGGCGCTGCCAGAAGTGCCATATTCGCCACGAGTTCAGCCTGGAGCAAGCCCGCAAGCCGGAGACGTGTAATAATTGCCACATCGGACCCGATCACCCCCAATGGGAAATCTACCAGGAGTTTGCCCATGGCATCATGTATGCCACCAATGGCTCAACCTGGAATTGGGATGCCGAAGCCGGCAATTTAACCGTGACAGATTTCCCGGCCCCTACCTGTGCCTTGTGCCATATGAGCAGTTTTGGAAAGACCAGTACCACCCATGATGTAGGTGACCGTTTATCCTGGTTCCTGTTTGCCTCCCTCAGCCAACAGCGCCCCAGCTGGCAGGAAAACCGCACCCGCATGCAAAGTGTGTGCCTTGAATGCCACAACGAGACCTTCATTAGCAACCTGTATAGCGGTGCAGATGCCGCCACCCAACAGGTCATTTCCTGGGTGCAGGAGAGTAACGATCTGGTCGCCCCATTGCAAAATCAGGGCTTGATCAACACCAATAATTTCGATGAGCCCATCGACTTCACTTTCTTCAACCTGTGGCATTATTGGGGGCGCACCACCAAGTTTGGGGTGTGGATGCAAGGACCAGACTACTCTCAATGGCACGGAGCCTACCCTCTCATGGAGACGATGGCTGATCTGCGTGAGATGGTGAACGCGAAGCTGAAAGCGGCAGGGGCGACGCCCTGAGTATGTATCACCTCGCAACCGTTGTCCCCATGATTAAACGAGTGCGCATCCCGGTATCGCGCGACCAGGCGATGCTATTACTGCTGGCACTGAACGAGCTTTTATTGGGTGTGGAAACCTACCTGGCACATTCCATCAGTGGCACGATCATGCCCAAGGAGTGGATCCCGATCATCTTTGGCCCAGTGGCAGGGATATTACTGGTCCTGGCAGGCCTGCTTGCCATTCGCAAGCGCACCCTGGCGACGGTGATTGCCTCGATTATTTACCTCGCCAGCATCGTGGTAGGGTTGTTGGGCATGTCTTTTCACCTGGTGCGAGCCATCCTGCCGTTTGCTCCGCTGGGTCAACAAGTCTCAATTCCACTCGTCGTGTGGGCACCACCCATCCTCGGTCCGCTCACCTTTGCCTTGGTGGGTTTGATGGGCCTCAGCGCGGTCTGGATGGAGCAGCCTGCAGATAGTGGAATCCTGACCCTTTTAGGTGGCAGGAAACTCACCTTGCCATACAGTAAAACCAGCGCTTTCTTTTTTATGGTGGGGTTGGGCACCCTGGCAACGGTAATTTCCAGTGTGCTTGATCACGCCCGCACTAATTTTGAGAACCCATGGTTATGGCTGCCAACCGGCATAGGCGTATTTGGCACCGTGGTGGCGCTGGTCCTTGGGATGATCAATTCACCCCGCCGGAGTGACCTGGTGATCTACGTGCTGGCGATACTCCTGCTGATGCTGGTGGGGATGACTGGGGTCGTCCTGCACATCCTGCGCAATCTGGCTTTAGAAAACGCCATCGTGGTGGAGCGCTTTCTACGCGGTGCGCCATTCCTCGCACCCATGTTGTTTTCAGATATGGGCGCTCTGGGATTGGTCATCCTGCTTGACCCGAGGGAAGAGGGTGAAATAGAGGAATTACCTTCATAATGCCTGGAATATTTCAGCCCAATTGGTAAGGGCACGAAATCTAGTATCCGTAAGGATATTCGTGCCCCTACCCTGCATTTATTAAGGTAAAGGAATAATAATCTTGTAGGCTCACAAGGGAAGAATCCCAAAATGATTCGTGTTCATAATCCTCCCCCTACGCCTTCATCCCTGAGCTATAAATATAATTCACAAACAACGAAATTGGTTTTCATAATGAGGCACGGCATGCCGTGCCTCTACAATAATCACCAACAAATCGCAGTCTATCCCAGGCGCACTTTGTCGCGGTCGTGACCCGTCTCCCACGGGTAGATGATGTGCGCGTCGGTGATGGCGGCATAATAATCGGGGCACAGGCTGCCGAACAAGGTGCGGTGGGGGTTGAAGTGCAGCACGCACGTAAAGGGAATCCCACCCGCGGCTTCGATGCGGTTCTTCACCGCCGTGATGGTCCGCCCTGAGCCCCACACATCGTCCACCACCAGGCAGCGTTTTCCGCGCAGCAGCTCGTCATTGGGGAATTCGATAAAGCGCGGCCAGGCAAATAACCCCGCTTTCTGGCGTTCGACTTCAGCCGGAAAATCCACTGCTGCGGTGAGGATGGTGGGAATGCCGGTGGCTTCAGCCAGCATTCCGCCTGGGATGATCCCGCCGCGTGTGATAATGACCATCGTCTCAAATTCACCCTCGAACTGCGGCAGCAGGTGATCGATCAGCTTATCGACTTCATTCCAGCTCAGGGTTTCATAGCGCATTGAGTTCATGGACCGCTCCACAGTTTCTTGGATAAATAAACAAGTGCCAACTTTATGGCAGTACAGCTGCCAGGGGTGAAGGCGCACTCACCTCGCCTGCCAGGCCAGTCTGTCCGGTTTGTCTGGCACGCTCAACGTCGCGCGCCCACAGGTACAGGCAGGTGTGATACGCCGTGGAGGTATAAGTGCTTATGATGGTGGCGAACAGGATGAATGGTGTGGCAACCAGGATACCCAGGGTCACCCCGGTGATGACCCAACCCACGGATCCCTGACCGGCTGAAACGATCCCCAGCCCAACCCCGAACCCCAGGCCTATTCCCAACACTCCCAACAGGAAACCGATCAGCCCGGTGATGGTTTTGACACCCACGGTGCTGATCCCTACCAAAAGCAGGTTGTCTTTGATAATCTGGGCGGCGCGCTTGATCCCGCCTTTTAGATTGATATCTTCGATCACCATGGCTGGTAGGATCAGGAAAGAAGCTTCGGTCCATACGGTATCGATGATCCCTGCAAGTAAGCTGCGCCCACCGCTTTGACCTTTGCCTCGCACTGCACCCTTGATCAAATTTACCAGGGTGGAGGCTGCTGCCAGGCTGGTGATATCCCAGAAGTCACGCCGGATAATCGCCCAGGCCTTGTCCATCCTGCCATCCCCTTCCGCCAGGTAGCCGTATATGAGATACACCGTCATGCCGGAGAATATGTACCCCACCATATACTGGATGAAGATCAAGATCGCACCCAGCACATAAACCACATATTGGCCAGCCTTGAAGTCTTGCAGCAGGAAGGAAACAACTCCAATGGGGATGGCAAGGATGATGGTCACAATAAACCCGACCAGCAAAGCATATATGGAAGGCTTGATCAGATCCCTATCCTTCATTGCCATCTGCCAGGATTGTTTTAGAAATCCCCATCCGCGTTGTAGGCTATTCATGCTGTCCTCCTGAAGGGCAAATTGTGTTTAATTATTATAAGCAGCCATTAGATATTCGAATTATCCTGGTATTGTACCCAGGAAGATGTCATGGTTATTATAGCAAAGAAGGCGGATTCACCTCAACCCGCCATTCCCCCATCTGCCGCCCACGCAGCAAGGATGCCGGGTCTGGACCACGCAAGACGAGCTGCCAGCGGTATAAGCCTCCCAGCCGTGAGAAGAAGCAGGGAGTAGGTCCGACAAGCTCCGTTTCGCGCCGGTCTTCTTCCACCAGCCAGGTTCGAATCTGACTCGCCAGTGCCTGCGCCGTTGCTTCGGCGCGTTCGGGGTCGCGGTGGCGGTATTCCAGGCGCACCAGGCGCGAGAAGGGCGGGTAGTGCAGCTGGCGGCGATATTCCAGCTCTTGTGTGTAGAAAGCCTGGTAATCATGGTGTGAGGCAGCCTGGATGACGTAGTGCTCAGGCAGGAAGGTCTGCAGGATCACCTGCCCTCCCAGCGGGCTGCGCCCTGCGCGCCCAGCCACCTGGGTGAGCACCTGAAAGGTCCGTTCTGCTGAGCGCAGGTCAGGCAGGCTCAGACCCACATCTGCCAGGATCACCCCCACCAGCGTGACCAATGGCAGGTCAAGCCCTTTGGCGATCATTTGTGTGCCAATCAAGACATCCGCATGGTGGTTGACGAAGTGGCTGAGGATGACATCGTGAGCCCCTTTTTGGCGGGTGGTCTCCCAGTCCCAGCGCAGGGTGCGCGCCTGCGGGAAGAGCGCCTGCACCTCAGCTTCCACCTTCTCGGTGCCCGTGCCGTATTGGCGAATACGCTCACTCTTACACTGCGGGCAGGTGGTTGGCATCAAGCGCTTGTAGAAACAATAATGGCAGGTAAGTGAACCTTGCGCTTGATGTGAATTTATCTCTGCTTGGGCGTTCCCGACATGGTATGTGAGCGGCAGGTCACAGCGGGGGCATTTCAGGATATAGCCGCAATCCCGGCAAAAGATATACGTGGCACTGCCGCGCCGGTTGAGGAACAGGATGGCTTGCTGTTCATGGTCCAATATCTGCTTCAATGATTCCTGCAGGGCACGGCTGAAGATGGACCGGTTGCCAGCCTGCAGCTCCGTGCGCATGTCCACCAATTCCACCGGGGGCAGGTCGATGGTTTCAGTCTGGGCGCCGATTGGGCGGTATTGCGAGCTGATGCCCAGCTTCTGCACCAGGCTCTCCACTGCCTGGCGGTGCGCCAGGATGCGCAGGGGCAGGCTCAGGTAATGCCATTCGTGTTCAGCGGCATGGTAGCGGCTGACGATATCGGGTGTGGCGGAGCCCAGCACGCAAACCGACCTGGTGATCTGGGCATAACGCACAGCAACATCCCGGGCATGGTAATGCGGTTGGGTTTCCGCCTGGTAATACGTGTCATCGTGAAATTCGTCCACAACGATGAGTCCCAGCCTATCAAAGGGAGTGAACAGGGCGCTGCGTGGTCCCACAATGACCGAGATCTGTCCCAAGCGTGCTCTTCGCCAGGTATCAAACCGTTCACCCTGCGAGAGGCGTGAATGCATGCTCCCCACCAACCCTGGGAACCGGCTGACAAACCTGCGGATGGTCTGTGGGGTCAGGGCGATCTCTGGCACCAGGATGATTGCCTGGCGCCCACGCTTCAAGGTCTCCTCGACTGCTCTCAGGTAGATCTCGGTTTTGCCTGAGCCGGTCACACCGTGCAGCAAATATGGCTGAACTATTTTTCCGTTTGTTGCCTGGCTGATCCCTTCCTGGATTTCATTCCATACTTGTACCTGGTCGGCAGTCAGCTCGGGTGGGTCGCTGGCGACGAATTCCATTTGCTTCAGGGGGTCACGCCAGACTTCGGTTTCTCCTAGTTGCACCAGGCCGCGCTTCGCCAGGGCTTGCAGGTCCGCCAGGTTGCCGCCACTCTCCGCATACAACCAGGCTACCTCCACTTCTCCTGCCTCGCGCATCAGCAGGCGCAGCATGGCTTGCCGGCGCTGCAGGGCAGAGCTGCCTGCGCGTGACAGGTTGGGCAATTCGGCCTCTGCCTGCTCCATGGGGCTCGCAAGGCGCGCCGTGCGCACGGTTTTCGGTTGGACAGTCGGAGTGGGCAACACGGTTTGGGTGCGCAGAAGTCCCTGGTTGATCAGTGAGCGGGCAGAGGGTCTCCAATCCACATGGCGGAAGGCACTATCCAGCTGTCGACCCCGTAGAGGGCCGCGTTCGGTCAGTAATTTAAGCATCCGGTTTTGTAAGCTCGTGAGTGCGTGGGAAACAGGTAGGACGGGGGTGCTTTTCTGGTAAAGTGTATCTGCCTGTTGGGCCAGCCCGGGTGGGATCATCGCATCGATGCAAGCTGCCAGGGGCGCCAGGGTGGATTCAGCCAGCTCAACCGCCAGCATTACCTGCTCGGGGGTCAGCACAGCCTTCGGATCAAGCAGCGAAATCACCGCTTTCGTCTCAGGCACTTCCGGTTGGTCAACGAGTCGAAATACAACCCCTTGCACTTGCTGCCGGCCAAATGGGATCTCCACCAGGTGCCCAGGTTGCACCTTACCCTCCAGCTCGGGGGGCAGGTGATAGTGAAAAGTGCCGCTTACCTGCGGGACGTTAACCGCTACTTCTACATATTCAGTCATTTAATCTGGAGGCGCATCGTTCAAACGCACAAGGCTTAATTGGGAAATGCGCAGCCCATCCATAGACTCTACCTTCAGGCGTACGCCGCCCCCTTCTACTACGTCGCCGATTTTCGGGATGTGCCCGAGTTTGCCCAGGAAGTAGCCTGCGATGGTGTCGTAGTGCGGGTCTGAAAGGTTCAGCTCAAGCTGTTGGTTGACTGCCTCCATCAAAGTGAGCCCATCGATGAGCACACTTCCATCCGCCTGGTTTTGAATTTCCGGGTTGTCCTCATCGAACTGGTCGCCCACTTCCCCTACGATTTCTTCCAGCAGGTCTTCCAGGGTTACCAGTCCGGCAGTTCCGCCAAATTCATCCAGCACGATGGCGATGTGTTGCCGGTTGTGCCTGAACTGGTGCAAAAGCTGGTTCACGGGCAAGGTTTCAGGGATGTAAAGTGTCTCACGTGCCATCTCGCGGGCAGAGGTTTCCCGGCAATCCGGCTGGTTCATCACACGCAGCACATCTTTGACGTGTAATATTCCGATAATCTGGTCCATGTCAGCCTCATAAACCGGCAGCTTCGTGTAGCTGTACTGGGTTACGGTGGCGATGATCTCTTCCAGCCTGGTATCTGCTTCGATGGCGACGATTTCCGTGCGGGGAATCATCACCTGCCTGACGAGAAGCTCACCGAAGTCAAACACCGACTCGAGCATCTCACGTTCAGGGCTTTCGAGCACCCCGCCTTCTTCGGATTCGGTGATCATCTGCTTAAGCTCATCCACCGTGTAGATCAATGAGTGCTCACCCACCACTTCCAGGCCAAATATACGCAGGACGAGCCTGGTCGCCCAATCCAATATGTCGATGAACCACTTAAAGACCGTGCTGAATAGTTTCATCGGCTGGGCGCCAAGCATGGCAACCCTTTCCGGTTGGTGCAGGGTGGCAACTTTGGGTACCTGCTCACCCAAGACCACATGGATGCTGGTGATGATGATCAGAGAGATAATCAAGGGCAGCGCTGCCATCAATGAGGTGAGTTTCTGCAGGCTGGGCGCCAGGGCGATACGGTCGAAGGTGGGGGTGAGCAATGCCTGGAAGGTATTTTCACCCACCGCACCCAAAGCCAGGCTGACGATGGTAATTCCCAGCTGGCAGGCGGCGATCAATCGCGAACGCGAAGAGGGATTTTCAAGCCAGCCTTTGACGATCTTGGCGGCTGGGTTGCCTTCATCAGCCAATAACTCGATGCGTGTCTTGCGGGCTGCCACCGATGCAAATTCCACGCTGGTGAAAAATGCGTTCAGTCCGATCAGGAGCAGGATAAGCAGAAAATTCCACACGAACATGTCTACACCAATTCCAGCATAAAACTTGTCAACTGTGTTTTCATAAGTATCAGAGGATGCAGCTCAGGCACTCTTCTTCTGACGCAGCACCACTGCTGCGCCATACCCCACCACCTCGGAGGTATCGCCGGTTACGTCACCAGACGTGGCATGCCTGAGCACCTTGACCGTATCCGCGCCCAGGTCTTTGGCTGCCCAAAGCACTGCTGCCAGGGCACCTCGCCCACAAGCGAACCCACGGGACTCTTCTTCCGCCAGGATCACCGCTTCAGGGTCGAAGCTCTCGATGCAGCTGAGCATGACTGCGTCCAGCTCATTGGCGATCTGTTGGGGATAGAAATGAGACAGGTCTGTGCTCGCTACCAGCAGTGCCTTGCGACCTCCCAAGACGTTTGAGAGGCATTTTCCAAGTCCACGTGTGACCCTCCTGCTTTGGTCGCGCACCATCACCGGCAGCAGCTTAAATTCAGTTTCGATAGCTCGCTGCAGGAAGGGCAGCTCGATCTCCAGGGAATGCTCACGGTCGCGCCGCACACGTGCAAGCCCACAACCGAGCTCTTTTTCCAGCGCCAAGTCAAGCTCCTGCAGCGCAGCCATATCCACAGGGATCACGCCGAGGGGGGTTTCGTAGGCATCGTGGGCGGTGGTGATCAGCGGTTCATTGTAAGGATAATGCATGGGTGAGATTACCGCCACGATATCCGGGTGATAACCGCGGATGCTCGCAAATGCATAGCCCGCCACCGGACCTGAATAAATATGACCGGCATGGGGTGTGATGATAGCGACCACCTCCCCTTCGAGCGGCGGAAGTACAGCCTCCTGGATGTAGTGATCTACACTGCTGGCGAGCCTGACCGGGTCACCCGGGTACCATTGTCCGGCAATGGGAGATGGACGGATATCGAGGTTAACGTTCATAATTTCCTCCTGATTCCGAGGTAAATTGTAGCATATTCACGCCAGCTTGATTGAAGTAAGTTGCCGATTTTTGAGAACAGCGTTTTTGGTTGTGGTATATTGGTGTGGAAACCTAATTGGGAGCAGCTCTATGATTGGATTGGAACAAGGCATGGTCAGGCTGGTAGCATATGACCCGGAGTGGAAACAGCTATTCGAGCAGGAAAAAGCCTGCTTCCAGGAGATTCTGGGATCCCATATCCTGGATATCCAGCACATCGGCAGTACCTCCATCCCGGGGATGCCGGCAAAACCGATCATCGATATTGCTATCGCAGTGGCTGATTTTGAAGGTGCCAGGGATTGTATCCCATTGATCGAAGGAATGGCTTATGAATATAAGGGTGAATTTGGCATCCCTCGCCGGCATTACTTCGTCAAGGGTGACCCGCGTACCTTCCATGTTCACATGAGCGAGATTACCAGCCTGGAATGGCAAAATACGCTCCTGTTTCGAGATTATCTTTACCAGCACCCGGATATGGCTGCGGAATATGCCCGACTGAAGACCCAGCTGGCATTGAAATACCCGCAGGATCGCACAGCATATCTGGATGGGAAGACCGAATTTGTCCAACGGGTAATCCAGCTGGCAAGAACTTGATTTCGTTATTATATGTGGCGGATTTGGTAAAATTATGTAGATAGATACAAGAAACTTAATGAGGAGGATCTTTATGGTTACCAAAGCGATGATCGATGATTTTCTTGCACAACGAACACTTGCCATCGTGGGGGTATCGCGCAAAGCGGAGAAGTTTGGCAACAGCGCTTTTAAAGAGCTAAAGACGAAAGGTTACCAGCTTTTCCTGGTTCATCCCAGCGGGGAGGTTATCCTGGGCGAGAAGAGCTACACCAGCCTGAAGGATTTGCCCCAAAAGGTCGGTGGGGTGCTGGTGTCAGTCCCACCTGCTGAAGCGGAGAAGGTGGTGCGTGAGGCGCATGAAGTTGGCATCACTCATATCTGGCTGCAGCAGGGAGCAGAGTCGCAGGCTGCCATCGAGTATTGCGAGCAGAATGGGATGTGCGTGGTGTATGGCAGGTGCATCCTGATGTTTGCCCAGCCCCAGGCGTTCTTCCATAAGCCGCACCGCTGGGTAATGCAATTATTGGGGCAAATGCCGAAATAATTAAGAACGTTAGAACGTTATCACGTTTAAAGGTTAGAACGTTAATCCACATAAACGTCTTGTAATAATAAAATGAGGTGTTTTCAATTGGAAAGGGGATGATTTCATTTCCACTTGTGCTGGAGGGCTCTCTTTGTTTTAAAAACCTTTTTGTCAGGTGTGAAACACAAGTTATTTCCCTCTTGATATATTAAATATTATCGACTATAATATTGATATTCCGTTCAACGTAATAACGATAACCGGAATATTTAAACGAAAGATGCATTTGAATGGACCCCTCTTCTTTCTTGCCACTTAGCGAAGTCTCTCTCTATATCCTCTTGAGCCTGGTGTCGGGCTCCAAGCACGGTTATGGGATCTGGAAGGATGTGGAAGCCTTAAGCAACAAGTCGTTAAGGTTGAGTACCAGTACACTTTATGATGCCTTGGAACGTATGCTCCAGCAAGGCTTGATCGAGCGGATAGAGGATGAATCTGAACAAGGTAACGCAAGAGGGCGAAAATTTTACCGCATCAATAACTTTGGAAAACAGGTTCTGGCTAGTGATGTCAACCGTATGCGGAAACTACTGGATTTATCCATGCCACGCCTTCAGGAAATACTGCGATGACAGGGCTGGTCTCCGGGTTCGTAAAATTATATGCTTACCTGATGAGGTTTTACCCATCTGGCTATCAGAGTGAATTTGGGGTGGAGCGCCAGGGGGTGCTAGCCGAGGTGCTGAGTGAAGCGAGCATTCGGGGAAATTGGCCTCTCATCTACCTGGTTATTCGAGAGCTGCGCGATTTTCCTATCTCAGCGATCAGAGCGAATGTGCGTGAATGGGAGGTCATGATGAAAGCAATTGAGACGAAGCTTGGTGATAATCGCTTTTCCTGGATCGGGCTGTTCTTTGGAATGTGGCCTTTCATATTTCTTGGCCCGGTGATGGCCGTTTTACCTTACTTGCCCATGAAAAATGCCCAGGGTTTCACTTTTTATTCTCCGCTATGGCTAACTGTGGTTGGTCTCTCAATTTTGGTAGGTATCTATGTGGGCTGGAGAAAGGGTTTCCCGCGCTGGGTTTACCCTTACCTGGTGCCCCTATTTTTTATCATCGTGGTTCCCTTGCTAGGTTGGTTGGGACCGTTGCTGCCAAATAAAATGCTCCCGTGGATGAGTATCGCATTCATCCTGATCATCATTCTGGTGATTGGTGCAGTGGTTATCTCCTTATTGAACCGGTTTCATCTCACCAGAAAAATCTATCTGGATGTACGAAATGATTGGACGCGGATATCATTTGGTATGCTTGTCTTCCTGGCCTTTTACACAGGCATTTATATGGGCGATCATCTTCCTCCATTCGGATTCGGTGTACTGTTACCTTCATTAACTGTCCTTTTTGGTGCAATCGTTTACTTACTCTCACCCAACCAGCTTGGGCGAATCATTGCACTCATCGTAACGTTAGGTATCACCCTTCTAATAAAATCGCTGCCTGCAAATGAAGACGCATGGTCTATCTGGGCGTCCTTGCTCATGATCTTGATCTTATTTTCACCGGTATTGATAGGATTGTTTCCCCGCCGTCGGTTATTGCTGTTAGATCAATAGCAGAAGTAACCGGGTCATTTTACGTAATATCCTGGATTGCTAATAGTCTAAATTTCATCTTTACGATAAAGTGTCATCGTTTCACTGATGCTCGAAAAATGTTATTTATTTTTCACATCTATTATGACCTTTATGATGAATCTAAATATACCGTGATATACTTTGTCAATATCAATAAAAGCTGAGATGAGGACGAGTAGAGGCGAAAGCGGCGGCTAAGAGAGCGGTACCTGGTGCAAATTCCGCCCGAGCGCATGCGTTGAATGGACCTTGGAGCTGCAGGGTGAAACCCAATGGGGATTAACCTGTGCCGGAGCTGCCACCGTTAGCAGGGCAAAAGGTATCGTTATTACTGTACCTGATGTGTGAAGCTGGCTTTTTCACCCCCGTCGCATCACCGGCGGGGGTGTTCATTAAAACATTGGAGGCGTGTTGTGTTGAAAATTAACCTGATCTATTGTGCAGTCTGAAACTACACCGATCGTGCTGTCGGTCTGGCAGCCGAAATATTGAAGGAGTTTGAGCCTGAAATCGAATCGATCACCCTGGTGCCATCCGAAGGCGGGCGTTTCGAGTTTTCTATCGACGGGAAGCTGCTGTATTCCAAGTTGGAAACTCATCGCCATGCCGAGCCAGGTGAGATTGCGAACCTGGTGAGGAAACACTTGAAGAGAAATTAACCGTTGGGTTGAGAATGATGCAATTCCATCCGAAACCCAACCTACAAGGGTAAATAGGAGTCTTTATGAACCCACAAAAAAAAGGGCGCGTATTTTCGGGAGCCCGCCCCACCGGGCGGCAGCACCTGGGCAACTACCTGGGTGCGATTAAGAACTACGTGGCATTACAGGATGAATATGATTGCATATACTGCATCGTCGACCTGCATGCCCTGACGACGGTGGAAGACACGCTCAATTTGCGCCAGAACACGATGGATATGGCGCTTGACTTTATCGCGGCAGGGATTCGCCCGGAAGAAACCATCATATTCATCCAATCCCACGTGCCCCAGGTAGCAGAGCTGCACCTGATACTTTCCATGGTGTCTCCTTTGGGAAAGCTGACCGACCTGCCCACATTCAAGGATAAGGTGCGCGACCAGCCTGATAATGTTAACTATGGGTTGGTGGGTTACCCGGTCCTGATGACGGCGGACATCGTGCTTTACAAGGCTACCGTGGTACCGGTGGGAATCGACCAGGCACCCCACCTTGAATATGCGCGTGAGACGGTGCGCTCGTTCAACTATCGCTATAACACCAAGGTATTGATCGAGCCGCAGATGAAAAACACTGAAATCCCCCTCGTATTGGGCATCGATGGGGTGAGAAAGATGAGTAAGAGTCTCAATAACCACATTGAGATCGCCGCCACCCCGGAGGAGACTATTAAACGGGTGAAACAAATGATGACCGACCCCCACCGTATCCTGCGGTCTGACCCCGGCAATCCGGATATCTGCAACGTGTTTTCCATGCATAAGATCTTCTCGTCCGCGGATGAGATTGCCATGGTCGACCGGGAATGCCGACGTGCCGGGATCGGCTGTGTGGATTGCAAGATGCTGTACGCCCAGAACCTGAATACCCACCTGGCACCCTTCAGAGAGCGCCGGAATGAGCTGGCGAAAGACCCGAGCTATGTGCAGGGTGTGCTGGATGAAGGTGCTAAACGGGCACGGCTCATCGCCGAGCAGACCATGCACGAAGTGCGTGAAGCAGTTGGGTTACCCTGAGGGATCCATGCAAGCCTGGGAAACTCACTCACGTCGGGTGGTATTTGACCAGTCACCCTGGTTGCGGGTCGAGTACCACGAAGTAGTGTTGCCAGACGGGCGTGTCATCCCCGATTGGACCTGGATCAAAACACCCGATTACATCAATGTGGTGGTGGAAACTGAGTCGGGTCTCTTCTTGTGTTTCAGGCAGCGAAAATATGCGGTTGCCGAACCTATGCTGGCAGTGGTGGGTGGTTATATAAAGCCGGGAGAAGCACCCCTGGCAGCTGCCCAGCGCGAGCTGCGCGAAGAAACCGGTTACATCTCGGATAATTGGTTGGACCTGGGGAGTTACCTGGTGGATCCAAACCGCGGAGTTGCCACGGGTTACCTGTTCCTGGCGCGGGGTGCACGGCAGGTATTCCCAATAGACAGCGATGACCTGGAAGAGCAAGAGATCTTATTGTTGAGCCGCGACGAGCTGGAATCTGCATTATCACTGGGTAAATTCAAAATTCTAGCCTGGGCGGCGGCTGTGGCATTCGCCCTGCGCCACATCCCACCAAGCTGAGCAGCTTATGCGACTGCTATTACAACGCGTGAAATCTGGCCGGGTATTTGTGGCAGGGCACTCGATTGCCGAGATCGGTAAAGGGCTGGTGATCCTGCTGGGGATTGGGCCGGGGGATGGAGAAGAGCAGGCCCGGTTGCTCTCCGAGAAGGTCGCCAATCTGCGCATCTTTGAAGATGAGCAGGGGAAAATGAACCGCTCGCTATTAGATGTGGGCGGGGAAGCGATCGTTGTGTCACAATTCACGCTGTATGCCGATACCCGCAAGGGCAGGCGACCCTCGTTCACCGATGCCGCTCTGCCTGAGGTTGCCTCACCGCTGGTGGAGCGTTTCGCTGAATTATTGCGTGATCTGGGTGTGCCTATCCAGACAGGTGAGTTCGGTGCGCATATGCTGGTTGAAATTAACAACGATGGTCCGGTAACTATCTGGCTGGAAGCCTGAGATCAGTCGAAATATTTCCGCAGCAGGAGCAGGATGTGGGTGGAGTAGTCTTGCTTGCGATTCAGACCATGGCGCCAGGACTCTGAAATTGGAAATTCAATACTCCGGGATATTCCGGAGCCATAATCCCACAGTCCGTCAGAATCCCGCTGTGCCCACAATTGGTTTAATACCGAAGTCGACAGCTCGCGCCATGCTGCAAAGCGAGCGAGCAGGTTCATCGAGCGCAGCCAGTACCCGATTTGTCGGGGTTGTGGGTCTGTCAGCGGAGCGCGGAGGTAGCGGATACCATCCGGCTTATGCCAGATCCAGCGCACCAGGGCAACCTCGAGCTGGTCGGGCAGCTTACGGGAGGATAGGATCCAAAGCGCATGCTGGCTTTCCAGGAAACCTCCCGGTACATGGATTCCTGAAAGGCGCAGGAAAGCATCGGCTTCAACTTTCAGGCTGTAGCTTCCAGATGTAAAGGCCTGGTTAGCGATCTCCACTAGAAAATTCCAAAATGGGACGAGGACATCATTGGCTGGGTCAATTTGGGCCAGTCGTCCAGCCACGATATATTTGATCAATAGCGGAAAGGCTTCATTCTTTTCGTACCAATCGGTGATCTGTGCTTCCCCATCGAGCACTTGCTGGCAATAAAGGCTTACCCGCTTGAGCACCCCCTCATCGGGTTGGAGTCCCAACGCAAAAGCCCGATCGATGGCCTCCTCGGTGGTGCGGAAGACAGTTTTCTTTTTGGTGTCCTAAGTATGAAAGCGCCCCCAGCTCCCATCGGGCAGCTGTGATTCCTTCAGCTGACGCACCCACTTACCCTGTAAAGCCGCATTTTTCAGCCAAGCCAGCTCTGGGTCTCCAGATGGCACCCACAGCACCTCCTGCAGCAGGCGAAGCGCAAGGATGGGCTCCGGGTTCGTAGCGAGAAGGTTACGGGTAGCCTGGAGAATGTCGGCGAGTGTGAAGTTCGCCGGATTGGGTGCAGTCATTGCTCCAGCTGTCACTTATTATCGGGCACTATGACTTCCCTAGCAGAGCATTGATGAATAATTTCCGGCTGAAGGGCTGACCGGAAAGGATGGTTTGGGCGCGGAACATGCCTGCCACTGCGCGCACCACGAGCAAGGCGGTGGCAGCCAGAAGGACAGCCGCCAGTAAGGTCTGCCAGAAAGGTACAGGCCCCGCAGAGAGGCGGGTCATCATGGTCACCGGTGAGGTGAGCGGGAATATACTCAGAATAGTGGCAAGCAGTCCGTTTGGCTCTTCGATCAATATACTAAGCAAGAAGATCGGAATGATCAATGGGAAGATCACCAGAATGGTTGCCTGAGAAGCCTCGCGCAAGTTGGGTACCAGTGCTCCAAGCCCTGCCATCAGGCTGGCGTAGACGGCATAACCCAGCAGGAAGAAAATTATTCCCCAGACCAAAAAGGAGGGAGGCAGCTGAAAGGCAATTGGCAAGTTAAAAGTGGTCCCACCTCTGGCTAACAGGATCCTCCCGGTTCCCACCCAGGCGATGGTTTGCACCAAACCCAACAGACCCAAACCAACGATTTTGCCAGTGAGTAGCTGCGTGGGGGTCACCGAAACCATCAGGATTTCTATGACGCGATTCTCCTTTTCCTTGGTCACGCTGCTGAGCAGCAGGCTGGCGGCACTGAGAATGATGATGTAAAACAACATCGTGACGGCATAGGGCAAGAAAAACGTCAGCATGTTGCTCTCTGCGCGCTGAGGCGCAGGCGATAAGGAATGCGTCGTCACTTTTGGTCCGTTTACCAGATCGGTTAATTGGATGTTACCTGCCAGCAGGTTGACCTGCAGGATCCTGTTCAAATCGGACGAACCACCGGAGGAGTTGAGTGGGTTGAAATCCGAACGGATATTGGTGATCTTTCCAGATTGAAGGTAATCGGCGGAAATGAGGTAATAACCGGAGATTTGACCATCCTTCAATGCCTGACTGGCACTGGCTTCATCACGAAAAGGCATCAATGCTCCCGATTGAAGCGAGGCGGGTATTTCTTTAATAATGCCACTTTCGTCCACATACCCTTCCGGCAGGGTACTTGCGGGACTGCTGATTAATTGGGTGAGCACGCTTTGAGCCGGATTACCCTTGCTCAGCTGTCCAGCAATCATGAAGACAGCTATGCCGATGATGGGAATACCGAACATGGCAAACAGGAATGATGGTCGAGAAAGGATCGTGATAATCTCGTGCTTTAATATAAGCAAAGTTTTATTCATGGTTACACTCTTTGACGGCTGAATATTTCTGCCCAGCGCAGGCGCTGTCCATAACGCAGCATGCCCAGGCGAAAAGCGCGCCCTGCCAGCCAGACTGCACCAATGGCAGAACAAACCAGGATGGCAATACTGACGATCACCTGCCAGGTTGGGATGGTGGTGAAGCCGATGCGCAAGGCGATCGACATTGGAGCGGTGAGCGGGAAGAAGCTCAATGCTATCGCCAGCGGGCTGTTTGGATTTTCGATGAAGAGCATAATAAAGATATATGGCAACCAGATGGGGAGAGTGAACAATCCCATGATCTGTTGACCTTCACTGGCTTCAGCCACGGTGGCACCCACCGCAGCCATCAGACCGCTGATCATAATGAAAGCCGGTACCATCACTGCTGCGATGATCAAGACAATTTCACCTGAGAACTTGAGACCACCCAGAAAGGGGATGTAGCTTTTCCCGATCACCAGCGCCATGAAGATGAAGATTGCCCAAACCAGGAGCTGCGTGGCACCGATGGCGATATCTGCGATCACCTTCCCGCTCATCAATTGACCGGGAGAAACAGAAGTGACCATGATCTCCATGGTGCGATTTTCTTTTTCCTCCACCACGGTCTGCATCAGATAACCTGAGCTGGTGCTCATGCCGACGATAAACAGGACTCCCGCAAGAATTGGCAGAAGGATGTTGATGAAGTTGTCCGGGGAGGCTTCACGGCTCTTATCGACGGACTGCACGATGATATTGCTCCCGTGAATGATCCGGTTGGCAACGTCTACAGGCTGACTGGATAACAGGTTGGTGATCAAGAAGGAGTCAAATTGCTGGGTTGCCATACCGTTCATCTCTTTGAGATAGACTTGCTCTACATTGCCTGATTGCTGGTAGTCTTTGGAGATGACGTAATAGCCTTGCAACTTCCCAGCTTCCAGGTCGGCTTTGGCGCTGGCTTCATCGGTGTAGGCATGCATTGGAACGAACCGTTCGGGCCACTGGGGAGCAGGCTGAGGGATAGGATTAGATAGAATCCCTGAAAGATCAATATAGCCTATGGGTGTGGATTTCGAGTCGACCCGGATGATCACGATGATCAAAACAACCATGAATACCATCAGGAGCGGCACGCTGAACAAAGCTAGCAAGAAACGCCGGCGGAACACATGCCGGGAGTATTCATGAAGAGCAATTCGCCAGAATTTGTTCATGAACTCGCTCCAGTCTCCTGGTCATATTTCTGGACGACCTTAATGAAGATCTCGTCCAACGTTGGAGCAGCAATCTCGAACTGGTCCACCTGGATGCCACGCTCGACCAGCATTCGCAGCACATCCTGCGTGTTGGTGGCGGGTGCCAGGTTCAGCCGGTGAGCCGACGAATTGTGCTGCTCAATACGCTCCACACCAGGCAGGGCAGGCAGATCATTTGGGGAGCGGACAATGACCGCATGACCGGAAAACTGGCGGCGGATATCTTCCAGGTTTCCATACAGGAGGGTACGCCCATGGTCAATTAGCACAATGCGGTCACATAATTCCTCCACCTGGTGCATCTGGTGGGTGGACATGAGGATGGTCACGCCATTGTCGCGCTGTTCACGCAAAAGATCCTTAACCATCTGGGTGTTGATCGGGTCCAGACCGCTGAATGGCTCGTCGATGATCACCAGGTCTGGTTCATGGATCAGGGTGGTGATGAGCTGGGCTTTCTGTTGCATGCCTTTGCTGAGCTCTTTGACTTTTTTATGACGTGACGATTCCAGGTCGAAGCGCTTGAGATAGCCCGATAGACGGTTATGCATTTCAGTCGGTGAAAGACCTTTAAGCGTACCCAGATAAACCAGGCAGCGGTCCAGCGGGATATCCTGGTACATCCCACGTTCCTCGGGCATGTAGCCAATGTGATCCTTCTTCGCCTCCGTCATGGCTCCGCCCAAGATGCTGACGGTGCCATTATCGGGTTTGAAAATATCCAAAAGAACACGTATGGCAGTGGTTTTCCCAGCGCCATTCGGACCGAGCAGCCCAAAGATCTCGCCTTTTTCAACATCAAAGCTGACGTCATCAACAGCTTTGAGTGAGCCAAAGGATTTGCTGATGTGTGAAAGCTCGACAGTTGGCATAATGTAATCATCCTTCCTGAGATGGATAAAACCCAAATTGAATTATCCTTATTTTACAATATTTGGAACCAAGCAGGCACAGATTTACTGAGGTTTTAGATCGTAAGAATATGAGTATATCCAATTATAGTACGAGCCGCGCCGATGATGGATTTCATAATGCTATAATTGCCCAATTCGTCTGCTCAATTTGTGGCAATCATAGGAAATAATATGAAAACTGTGTGTGTCTATTGTGGTTCCTCAGACAAGATGGGTGATGAATACCTTCAGGCAGCCTGTAACATGGGTGCGGTTATTGCCGGGCGAGGGTTCACTTTGGCTTACGGTGCAGGTTGCACGGGGATGATGGGTGCAGTCGCAGATGGCGCCCTGGATGCGGGTGGTGAGGTAATCGGCGTGATCCCGAGGATGTTCGCCACCCCAGCCTTGATGCACCGGGGACTGTCGCAGCTTGAAATAGTGGACAGCATGCATGCCCGAAAACAGCGCCTGGTGGATATCTCAGATGCTTTCATTGCCCTGCCGGGTGGTTATGGCACATTTGAAGAATTGTTTGAAATCCTCACCTGGGCACAAATCGGCTTGCACCAAAAACCTGTTGGAATATTAAATACCCAACATTATTTTGACCTGTTGTTATCCGCAATTGGGTATGCCCAGGCGGAAGGCTTCATGTATGCCGAACACAGCTCACTGTTTGTGTATAGCGACACGGCAGAGGCTTTGTTGGACATGCTAACGGATTACCACTATCCGCAAGGTATGGAAAAGTGGCTGACGCGGGAATAATGAGCTAACCCGAGGGTAAATTTCTCGGCTTCACAAATACAAATAAAGCAATCAGAATATAAATGCCGTAGCCCAGGGCTTCTGTCAGGGAGGGGCTGCCATGATAACCGAACAGAGTGCTGACGATCGTGCCCAGAATGGAGTGATCATCCAACACGGAATTGAGATTCCAGATTGGGTTGATCAGTGTGGGAATGATGCCGGCTTGATTGAATTCAGCCACACCATGGGCAACGAGACCTGCAGCAAACAAGATCAGGATCACTGAGGTCACTTGAAAGAAGCGTTGTAAGTTTAGGTGAAGGGATGTGGTGTAGATCAGGTATCCCATGAAACCGGCCAATAATAAGCCGGTGGCTGTTCCCAGCAAGGTCTGGATACCAGTGGAGGTCAATGAGGAAGCAGTCAGGTAGAGTGCAAGCTCGATCCCTTCCCTTAGAACGGAGATAAAAGCCAGAAAGTATAGCGCGCCGGCACCGCTCAGCATGACAGCCTGATTCACTTTGGTTTCGAGCTCAGACTTCATCTGAGCCGATTGCTGACGCATCCAGAAGATCATCCACGTGAGTATGACTGCAGCCAGAAACAGGGTGAAACCCTCAAATATCTGCTCAGCTGTGCCTTCCAGGTCTTTGTCTATCGCCCGAAGTAAAAGTGCCACTCCCATGCTGGCGATGAAGGCAGTGATCACTCCTGCCCACAACGGCCGAATAAGGTCAGATCGATTCGTCCTGCGCAACGCACCAAGGACGATACCAATGATCAAGGCAGCTTCGAGACCTTCACGCACTGAAAGCACAAGACTGGTGATCATGCGTGACCCTCGGCTGGGTTAATCTTCTCAATACCTGGGAGTTTTCCGGCAAGCTGAGCGGGTTGATGGATCAGGAGGGGCCGATGCTGCGGGCAACTCCAATTCTGTTCACCCTGACATTGGAAGGGTAATAAGCGGACTCCTTGATCGTTTTGTTCATAAAAAGTACAGGCTAGTCTTGAATTGGTCATAAAAATCCTTTAATGATAATATCCGACAAAGTGGATATTTTAACGCCAGATAATACGGGAGTCAATGAGCAATAACTAATTCTGAAAACCCAAAATCATCGATATATCGGATGATTACCTCCAGGCAGCATCCCCATGTCAAGGCAGCATCCCCATTGACAAGTTTTTTCTTCCGCGCTATAATATCCATTAATAAACCGACCGGCGGTTTATTAAAGAGAACAAAGATGGCACGAATTGTCAACAAAGAAGAATATGAGCTGCGGCGCAACGATATCCTTGACGTAGCCCAGCAGGTGGTCTACACCAAGGGTTATGAGCAGATGTCGATCCAGGATATCCTGGCTGAGATGAAGATCTCGAAGGGAGCCTTTTATCATTACTTTGACTCGAAACAGACCTTATTGGAAGCCCTGATCGAGCGCCTGGCAAACCAGATCCTACAGTTGATGATCCCGATTGTCAATGACGAGAACCTGACTGCTTCGATAAAATTACTGCGCATTTTTGATACTGCCTCGCGCTGGAAGACCGATCGCAAGGAAACTTTACTGACGCTGGTGAATGTCTGGTATGGCGATGATAACGTCATGCTCCGCCAAAAAGTTCAAGCCGCGATCATACCTAAACTCCAGCCTCATCTGACCACCATCATCTATCAGGGCGTCAGGGAAGGTGTGTTCCATACACTATACCCGCAGCAGGTGAGCGGGATTATATTTTCCATGCTGCTGATCTTTGGAGACAATCTGATCAGCTTGATTGCAAAGCCAGAGCTCCACTATGAAGCCCTGCGTAAACTGGATGATATCTCTGCCTCATACCAGGAGGCCGTGGAACGCATCCTCGGGGCTGATCCAGGTACGCTGCCCCTTTTCGATACAGCTATTCTACGAGAGTGGTTCCCACTCTCCAATCTTTCAAAGGAGTAAATTATGGGCATCATCGAAGTCAATAAACTAACAAAATACTATGGAAAAGCCAGGGGGATTGTAGATGTGTCATTTACTGTAGAGGATGGAGAAATATTCGGTTTCATCGGTCCAAACGGGGCTGGAAAATCCACCACGATCAGATTGTTCTTATCCTTAATCTATCCGACCAGCGGAGAGGCAAGGATATTTGGCAAAGATTGCATAAAATACGGCCCTGAAATCAGGCAAGAAATCGGGTATCTGCCTTCAGAAGTATTTTATTACGAGGGGATGAAGGTGCTGGACTTGTTGAAATACAGTGCCAGTTTTTATCCCAAGGACTGCACCCAAAGGATTAATGAGTTAGCCGACCTGATGGAGCTGGACTTGAAGAGAAAGATAGAAGATCTCTCTTACGGCAATAAGAAGAAGGTGGGGATTGTTCAAGGGCTCTTGCACCAGCCAAAATTGATTGTGCTGGATGAACCCACCGCCGGTCTTGACCCATTGATGCAGCAAAAATTTTTCAATCTCATCCGAGAGGAGAATAAACGCGGCGCCACAATATTTTTCTCTTCCCATATCCTGGGCGAAGTGCAAAAAATGTGCAGTCGGGTGGCGATCATCAAGGAAGGCAGTATCATCAACATCCAGGATATCAAGACTCTGCAAAGAGATAATTACAAAAAAATAAGAATTCAGGCTGAGAATTTGGATGAAAAGCGATTTGAAGTCGATGGTGTGACCAAACTGGCTAAAGAGGATGGCGGGTTAAGCTTCTTCTTCAAAGGTGATATCAATATGATCATGCGGTTGATCAGTGAAAAAGAAGTCAGCGATGTGACCATCGAAGAACCCACCCTGGAAGAGATTTTCATGCATTACTACGAATAGGCAAAGATATGAATATTTATACGCATGAATTTAAAATGAATTTGAGGTCGGTGATCACCTGGTCATTATCTATTGCCCTCCTCATTTTGGTCTTTATGTCACTGTATACCAGCTTTGCAGCTGACACGGCAGTGCTGAATGAAGCGATGTCAAAATTTCCAAAGGAGCTGTTAATTGCCTTTGGGATGGAGAATATGGATTTTTCAACCGTCCTTGGATATTACGGGCTCATTTTCTTGTTTTGCCAGATCTGCCTGGCGATCCAAGCGGCTAATTACGGGTTTGCTCTCGTATCGATCGAGGAGAGGGAGCTGACTGCCGATTTTCTCTTGGCAAAACCAGTCAGTCGAACAAAGATCTTGACCAGCAAATTCCTCTCTGCGTTTACAAGCCTTACCATTACGAATATTATTATCTGGATCAGCAGTTTTGTATTCATCAAAATATTCACCGGTGGAAGAGAATATGACGCTAAGCCTTTGGTGCTGCTGCTGCTCACCATCGTGGTGTTTCAGCTGTTTTTCTTCTCGGTCGGATTGGTTGTTTCACTGCTGGTGAAAAGGATCAGAAGCGTCACCCCGTTCTCAATGGCATTGGCTTTTGGAATGTACTTTCTGAATGCTTTCGGCAATATGATCGGAAAAGACAGCCTGGAGATCATATCGCCGTTCAAGCATTTCGAGCCAAACACTATCCTAAAAAATGGCGCTTATGATCTGCCGTTAGTATCGATCAGCATTGTAGTGATTATCGTTTCCATTGTTGCCAGTTATGTGCTGTATACAAAAAGAAACATTCATACAGCCGTGTAAGGAGGTGAAAAGATGAACATCTTTTTCCGAGAATTAAAGGCGAATTTAAAATCCCTGATCATTTGGTGCGTCATCGTAGTTTTGTTCACTGTCGTGGGGTTTTCAAAATTCTCCGCGTACTATAACAACCCAGATATGCTGGCGATATTGAAGGATTTACCACCCGCAGTGGTATCGGCAATGAGCCTGAATGCGTTTAATCTCACAACAATTACCGGCTTTTTAGGCGTGATGTATACCTATGTTGCGTTAATGCTGGCGATTGCGGCGGTGATGTGGGGCAGCGATACCATCTCCAAAGAGGAACGCGATAAAACAGTGGAATTTTCGCTTACTTTACCGGTGACGAGGGGTAAACTGGTCACCGCAAAGACAGTCGCCGCCTTTATTAATTGCATCGTACTGCTTGTGGTTACTACAATATTTTTGGTCGTCAGTGCACAACAATATAAACCGGATGCGGAATTTTACCGGTTCCTGTTATTGATCATGATTACTGTTTTTATCATTCAAATGATCTTCCTGGCGGTGGGTGTTTTCCTGGGGTGTGCGATGAAGCAGTACCGGCGGGCGGGCTCGTTAGCCGTATCCATATTGCTGCTCACTTATTTCCTCTCCGTCATTTCCGGCTTAAATAAAAACCTGGACTTTTTGAAATACTTTTCGCCGTTCAAATATTTCGATCCAGCAGCGATGCTGAATGCATCTACCATTGGAATTGGCTATATAGGGTTGTCGATCGGGATTATTGCCGTCTGCCTGATTGCCGGGTACTTCCTTTACTCGAAAAGAGACCTGTACATATGAGTGGCATCTGATTGTAGTTAAAAGGGACTAATTAGAATCAAAACGGCGGATGGTGAACATCCGCCGTTTTGATATAAATTATTTCGAACGCTTGCGATGAGTGGAAGTCTTCACGGGCGTGCCACCCCGGTATCCTGGAGCAGTGATGGCGCACACATTACACAGCCGAGAATCCTGGACGCGGCTGAGGATACGGGGATCAAGCTCCTCCAGGTATTTTGCTGTGGTCATTACAGTGGGGAGTTTATTCAAGTGGCGGTAATCAATCAGCTGGAAGAGCTTCTCATTTGCCCAGGGGGTTGGGGATTGCTCACCTAATGCATCCAGGATGAGCAGAGGCGCACTGCGAATCTCTTCGATGCGGCGGTCAAGGCTGACCGGGCTGTTGCTGCCGAATGTCGCCCGTAAGTGATCCAACAGGTTGGAAACACTGATCAGCATGGGGGGTTGACCGAGATCGGCGCGCGAGTTCGCGATGGCGGCTGCCAGGTGGGTTTTACCGCAAGCATAAGGACCAGTGAACACCAGCCAACCCTGGGGTGAGCGTGCATAGTCGATGGCTGTTTTTAATGCTTTATCCAGGCTGCGGCGATCTTCAACAGCAAGGTTTTCTACTTGCCGATCATCCCAATTACTGAAAGTCTGCTCGTGATGCATTGCCAGGGAAGACAGGTCTGAATGAATGGAATCATCGGTGGGTCGGCGAAAATCGGGTGCCTGGATGAAGACCCGTGTTACCAGCTCGGGGTCTTCCAAACGTGAGCGTATGCGACCTTCAATTTGCTCCAAAAGCAAGTTGGTGGTCACCACGACGGGTAAGCGGTTGATATAGCGATAATTCAGGATTTGGAAGAGCTTCTCCTGCGCCCAGGCGGTGGCATTTTGAGTCCCGAAATCGTCCATGATCAGGATGGGTGCATTGCGGATTTCTTCGAAGCGCTGCTCGAAGGTGGATTCCGGGTTGTCATATGTGAACCGCAGGGCATCCAACAGGTCAGGGACGGTGATGAAAAGCGTTGGCACTCCAATCCCAACGGTGAAGTTGGCAATCGCGGCAGCCAGATGCGTCTTACCACAGCCAAAACCACCTTGAAGCAGCAGCCAACCTTCTGCTTTTTGAGCAAATTGCTGGGCCTGGTTATGGGCACGTTCGAGCGAATCCGCCTGCCATGGACCCAAACCCACTCGGCCGCGTGTTTGGAAGTTCTCAAACGTCAGGTGTTGGAGATTCTCCAGGTTGCTGATCGAAAATAAGCGTTTGTGGATCTGTTGAGAAACCTGTCCCTGGCGGCAAGAACAAATCTGGAGCTTACCAAAATCAGGATGACCAAGAGGTAGGTCACGACGCAGGTAACCTAAACCATGACAATACGGGCAATTGATATCGCCAGCCAGGTCAGTCGCGGAGATATACTCCTCCTGGCTTATTTCGGTGGATGGCTCACTTCTCCCACTCGCCGTATCTTCGGCGAGCTTCTTCAGTGTCGCGTCGAGCTTGTTGATCTTTTCGGTCATCCCGTCCTCCTTCCTGCCAATTGTGCAGGATCGCCTCAATATAGTGCCAGTTGCGCTTGTTACGTTCAACTGCAATTTGAAAGGCGTCCTCGATCCAATTGGCCTGATAGGTCTTTTCGGCATCACGCAGTGCATCTGCAATTAAAGGCGTGAGCGGTCCAACATTGGCTTCATAGAGCTGAAATATATTTGGGTGCTCTACATCGATATCGATCGATGGGATAATATTACCAGTTGCTCGCCATTCACCGCGCTGGATGGCCGCCACTGCAGCCCGACCTTTGGGTGAATTCAGGAAGATAAGCTTATCCTTACCTGCATCGGTAGAAATATCTGATTGAAGCAATGTACCGCGTTCAATCGCTCGTTTCAGGGCAGCCTTGATTGCAGACTGAGCCCGCACCGAATCGGGATTAAAGGATTGGACCCATGGTGAATCCTTCATCAATTCGGTGAAGCGCAGGTAGTGGAACGGACCTTCCATGCGTTCGAGGCGCCAGAAGATATACATGGTTAGCTTAAGTTCATTCAGGTTGTCAATTTCCGGCAAGATCTGCCGGAAGAACTGTTCTGGGATGCGGATGGGATTCGTTGTTTCTTCGGGAAAACCAGGAAAGGACATGATTAGATCTTCCGCAGGTCAATGACTTGAGTGGCGGCGTTTTCGAACTTGGTGAGATTTTCACGGAAAACCAGCTCAATATTGCCGGTTGGGCCATTGCGATGCTTGGCAATCTTAATTTGCACAAGGTGACGCTTCAGCGTGTCTTTATCATACAGTTCGGGCCGGTGGATGAACATGACCACATCCGAATCCTGCTCGAGGCTACCTGACTCACGCAGATCAGATAGCTGTGGCTCCTTATCTGTGCGTATCTCAATCGCCCGCGAAAGCTGTGCCGCTGCCAGGACCGGCACGTTCAATTCCCGTGCCAGGATCTTCATGTTGCGTGAAATGAAAGAGACTTCCTGAACCCGATTCTCGGAACGAACTCCACCGCTCATTAACTGCAAATAATCGACCAGGATCAGGTCAAGGTTAAATTCCATGTGCAAACGGCGGCTCTTGGTGCGTAATTGAATGGGGGTCAAGCCGGGGGTGTCATCCAGGAAGATGGTCGTATCGTTAAGCACCTCAATTGCCTGGGCAAAAAGAGACCATTCATCATCACTGAGCTTTCCTGTTCGCAGGTGATGTGAATCGATCCCGGTTTCCTGGGCGATCAACCGCTGTGCCAGCTGATCATTTGACATTTCCATAGAGAAGATAGCGATGTGTTTTTTATGGATCAGGGCGGCATTCTTGGCAACCGAGAGCATAAATGAGGTCTTGCCGGTACCTGGTCTCCCGGCGATGATCAGGAAGTCAGAGGATTGCAACCCACCCAGCAAACGATCCAGGTCGATGAAACCGGTAGGCACTCCCAGGGTTTCATCATCCCTCCTTGAGAGCTGGTCTATGCGGCTGTAATAGTCACTCAAGACGGTCCGGATAGGTTGGAGATCGCGCGTCATGCGGCGTTCACTCACGCCGAAGATAGCCTTTTCAGCTTCATCCATCACGGATTCCAACCGATTCTCTTCCTGATAAGCCAGTTTGGCGATCTGGTTGGCAGCATCCAGCATTTTTCGACGGATGGCGGTTTGTTCAATAATCCGCCCATATGCTTCAGCGTGCAATGAAGATGGGACGTTATTAATCAAAGTAGAAATATAAGCTGGTCCACCCACTTCATTCAACTGCCCGGCTTGATCCAGGTCTTCAACCACCGTTAGAAAGTCAATCGGTGCACGGCGTTCCTGCAAGCGGATGAACGATTCCCAAAGCCAACGATGCCTTTGTACGTAGAAATCCTCCGGGCGCAGAAATTGGGAGACTTCATAGTACGCTTCGGGATTGATCAAGACAGCACCCAAGACAGCCTCTTCAGCTTCTCGGCTATGGGGCACTACCTGCGGGGAAGGTGCGGGAGTCTCGTCAAATGATAATAGATCGCTCATTATCTGCTTTCATGGATCAGAACGAATGGATATTATTTGGATAAATCATTTTTTATCCACTGCTCATGGAGGTTGGTATGTTTCTCAGGAAGGCTTCTTTTTCTCTCCGTCATCTTCCTGATCACCCTGATCTTCATCGTCAATGTCAAGGTTCTCGAGAAAGTCTTTGAATACCGATAAATTCTCTTCGTTAATTTCTGAAGGAGGCGTTTCAGACTTTTGACCAGCTTCCTGTTCAGTCTCCTGCATATCTTCTTCTGGGATTACACCCACTGATTCCAGGATTGGGCGGGAAACTAAAATGGGAACATGGGCGCGGACTGCCAGAGCAATCGCGTCCGATGGACGAGAGTCAATATCGATCTTTCGTCCATCGACTTCAGCAACAATGTTGCCATAATAAGTGTCATCATGCAATGAAGTGACTTCTACCCGAATGATGCGTGCATCCAGGATGGAGAATATATTCTTCAGCAGATCCCAGGTGAGTGGGCGGGCAACTTCTACATCTTGCAGTGCCAGGGCAATGGCTTCAGCTTCGTATATGCCAATCCATATCGGCAGATAGCGATCAGCATCCACCTCGCGCAAAATGACAATCCGCTGCTGCGATATCAGGCTGACACGGATACTATCGATGACGACTTCAATCATATCTGACATAAGAGGCCTCCGGCACCATTCATCCTCAGTGGGGTGATTCTAACATGAATAAGTATCCTGAAAGATTCTTAAAAAACCAGCCTGGCATGAAAGGTACTCATTAGCATGAAATGTTAAAAGAATCCTTTAACATCTTGCCTGTGCTTAAGAACGTGGGTATAATAGACGCACTTTTCAATCGGGGAATTTCAATGGCTTGACAAATTTGGTATTGGAATATTGGGTTAATGAAAGCAAGAATATTATGGGTGGAGGGGAAGCGAACGGATAATTCGTCCTTCGTGCCCTCCTTGCGGAAAAAAGAATACTTGGTGGATATTGTACCCACAGGTAACGATGCCGTGGCGCGCCTGGTGGAAGTTGACCCAGACCTGGTGGTGGTTAATGCTGCTTCATTACGTAGCAGTGGGAAACGGATTTGTAACCAAATCCGTGAAAGGTCAAGTGAGCTTCCAATCGTGTTGATTGTATCTCCTGAACATGCAAACTCTGGCGTAAGTTCGGCCAACGCCATTCTTGAGCTGCCTTTCACTTCACGCAAGCTGCTTAACCGAATTACGCCCTTGCTGCCCGGTGATGGCAAGAATATCTTGCATGTTGGGTTTATCCGCTTGGACCTGGAGTTGAAGCGCGTGCGCTGCAGGGGGCATGAAGCCCGCCTGACACCCAGGCTGACCCATTTATTACAGGTGTTGCTGATGCATGCGGGTGAAGCGGTTGAACGACAAAGGTTGTTTTCCGAAGTCTGGGAAACCCAATATACCGGGGATACGCGCACCCTGGATGTGCACATCAGCTGGCTGAGGGAAGCCATCGAAGAAAACCCTCGCCAGCCGCAGTTCCTGAAGACCATTCGAGGGGTGGGATACCGGCTGGACACGTAAATTCTATCTTCGCTAGCAAGGATGATCCCGTTTTTATTCATGAAGACGGGAATTTTGTTTAATTTTACGAAGTATAACCAATGCGGATGGATTTACGATGTCAGAGTACAGGTGTTTCCATGGATATCCACGATACGGATCTGAATGGGGAGATTATGCTCACTGAGAGGTAGATTCAGATGACTTGCTATGGCTTCTTTTCCACGCGGCCTGAGTGCCTGCATGGCACTTCGAAATAGCTTCCCGTCCCATGCGGGGTCGACTTCCCAATAGTCAATATCATCTGGTCGTTTAGATTCCAATTTAACTGTGTGTTGCTCCAGCTTATAGGTAAGTGACTCAACTAAATGTGGATCATCTGCTTTGATTTCACTCCCCCCTAATTGTTTTATTGAAAAAATTGATGAACCTGCTTTTATCAACCTGTTTCGAGTGGTATGGATGGACCGAAAACTCAAATCAGTGGCAATGAACTGCCGCCCATGCCTGGCGGCCACGACGCCAGTGGTCCCAGAGCCGCAGAAGAAATCTGCTACCAGGTCACCTGGGTTGGAGGATGCCAGGATTATGCGTTGAAGCAAGGCTTCAGGTTTTTGGGTGGGATATCCACTCCGCTCTGAGTGCAAGCGGGCTACCACCGGGAAATACCACCAATCTTCGGGCACTTTTCCCCGTGCAAGGTTGGGAATTTTACCGAACCCGGCTTTGGGCGAAGAGGCAAAGGTCTTTACTGTGGAGGGGTCGTACGGCTGGCGGACAGCATCGACATTGAATGTGTATTGGTCGCTTTTTGTGTATACCAGGATGGTATCGTGCTTGCGATTGAACGCTGAGCGGATGGGTGAGGGACCGTGGTAAACCCAAACGATCTCATTCAGCAATCGTTCAGCGCCAAATATCTCATCCAGCAGCAAGCGTGCATAGGCGCTGGCATGCCAGTCCAGGTGCAGGTATAGCGTGCCGGTGGGGGCGAGCAGATCATGCATCATCATTAAGCGTGGGTAAAGCATATCGAGGTAGGCGTCGATATTCTCCCAATGATCAGGATAGCCTTCAGCAAGCTGCCAATCCTGAGGGCGGCGAGAATCTTCCCCGCGCCCGATGCGCATGGGATAATGCCGGTTGGTAAAGAACGGCGGGTCAGCGTAGATCAAATTGAGCTTGCCGCAGAACTGCGGTAAGAGGGCTGACATCACTTTCAGATTATCCCCCAGGATGAGCTGATTTGAAGGAGCTGCATCTGGATACCCAACGCCCTGGGGATAGACGATCGAATCCATCTCCAGGGCGGTTGGTGATTGTTCAGGTAGAGATTTTGTAGCCCAGGTCAGAGCGGGCATCAGGTTTACGTCAAAGCGATCCAGATAGCCACTTACTTGCTGAATTTTGCTTTTAAGATATCTTCCAGGGTCGGCTGACCGATCTCCTGCAGCTCGTAACGCACGCGCTGGGCAGGCTTATTGATCTTCATCACCCGATTCAAGTCGATGGGGGTACCGATGATCACCAGGTCAACATCCGACTTGTTGATCGTGGCCTCCAGGTCCCTCGTCTGAGCTTCACCATACCCCATAGCGGGCAGGATCGGTCCAGTCTTGGGGTATTTTTCGTAAGTGGTTTTAATCGACCCGACCGCGAAGGGACGTGGGTCGACGATCTCGGCTGCTCCGAAACGGCGGGCGGCTACGTAACCAGCCCCATATGCCATCTCACCATGGGTGAGGGTGGGTCCATCTTCGATCACCAAGACGCGCTTACCCTGGATCGCAGCAGGGTCATCCACGAACAGCGGGGAAGCCGCTTCGATGACCACCGCTTTGGGGTTGAGCATGCGCAGGTTCTGGCGGACCTTGATCACATTCTCAGGATCGGCGGTGTCCACCTTATTGATCACGAATACATCTGCCATGCGGCAATTCGTTTCACCAGGGTGGTAGCTCATCTCATGACCGGGGCGATGGGGGTCAGCCACGACGATCTGTAAATCGGAGACGTAGAACGGGAAATCGTTATTCCCGCCATCCCACAATACGATGTCCACTTCCTGTTCAGCCTGGCGCAGGATCTTTTCATAGTCCACACCCGCATAGACGATGACACCATTATCCAGGTGAGGCTCATATTCCTCGCGTTCTTCGATGGTGCATTCATGCTTATCCAGGTCGGAATAATCAGCGAAACGCTGGACGGCCTGTTTTACCAGGTCACCATACGGCATGGGGTGGCGGATGGCAGCCACTCGATACCCCATGTCACGCAAGATCAAGGAGACCCGGCGGGTGGTCTGGCTTTTACCCGAGCCGGTGCGCACCGCGCACACCGAAACCACAGGTTTGGTGGATTTGAGTTGGGTGGTCTTGGTACCCATCAAGCGGAAATCAGCTCCTGCAGCCAGGACCATGGATGCTTTGTGCATCAGCACTTCATGGGGCACATCGCTGTAGGCGAAAATCACCTGGTCTACATTTTTTTCCCGGATCAGTTTCAGCAGATCAGTTTCGGCATAGATGGGGATGCCTTTGGGGTAAAGCTTGCCTGCCAGCTCGGTGGGGTACGTGCGTCCTTCGATATCCGGGATCTGGGTGGCAGTGAAAGCGACTACTTCGTAATCTGGATTGTCGCGGAAGAAAACGTTGAAGTTATGAAAATCACGCCCGGCGGCGCCCATGATAAGTGTTCGAATGGGGGTCATGCGAATATTATCTCCTTGTATAAATATATTTTCAAAGCATTGGGTCAAAGGCTGCGAACTTGCCTATTATACCCTTCGCTCACATCACATCAGGTGCCTCAATCGCCAGGAGATTGAGGGCGTTGACCATCGCCTGCCGGGCAGCAGCGACTAATCGCAAGCGGGCGGCGCGAACAGGTGGCTCTGCTTTGAGCACCGGACAGGCATTGTAAAAATCGGAGAAGGCACGCGCCATCTCATAAGCGATATTGGTGATCAGCAAGGTCTTGAATTCTGCTGCACTGCGCTGTACTTCACCTGGGAAGCGCGAGATGATGTCGATCAGCTGTATCTCGGTGGGATCGATTGGATAAGAAAAATCAGCCGATTGTTCGGTACCAGCGGATTCTCCCAACTTGCGGAAGATACTGTTGGCGCGTACTTGGGCATACTGGATATATGGTGCGGCCTGCCCGTTGAAGTCCAGTGCCGATTCCCAATCGAAGGTAACAATCTTAGCAATGTCCCGTGACAACATCGGGTATTTCAGCGCCCCGTGCCCAACGGCGCGGGCGACCGCCTCTTTTTGCATTTCAGATAGGTCCGGGTTCTTATCTTCTACCACCTTCCGGGCTCGGTTGACGGCCTCGCGCAGCAGGTTTTCCAGCAGCACCACTGTGCCTTCACGGGAGGCCATGGTAACGTTGCCTGGCAGGTTGACGATCTCATAGCCTAAGTGCAAGCAACGACCAGCCCAGGGTCTGCCAGCGATCTCCAGGGTCTTGAAGACCTGCTGGAAGTGCAGCGCCTGGCGCACATCCACTACGTAGATTGAACGTAACAAGTTTGGGTATTCGCTGAACTTATGTTCCGCAAGTGCCAGATCTTCCGTCGAATAGAGGGCTGTGCCATCGGAGCGCAGAACTACCAGTACGCGGTATTTTTCCTTGGTTAATCCCAATAGTTCATCGATCCGAACGATTACAGGTCCCTCAGGGCGCTCATCGATGGCAATGCCACGCTTAATCAATTCATCCACTACCCGCTTTCCCGGCTGCTCTTCAGCGCTGGGGAAATAATAACGGTCAAAATGAATACCAAGTGTTTTGTACATCTCAGCGAAGCCATCCAGTGACCACTGGCGGGTACGTTCCCAGGTTTCAACCACCTCGGGATCGCGGTGGTCCCAGCGGCCGTATAAGGCACGCACTTCAACTTCCAGGTCAGGATTATCCTCGAGGCGTCTGATCGACTCGGCATAGAGGTCGCCCATCCAGCGGGTCGTATCTTCAGGAGGTGTTTCTCCAGCATGGAACTTCATATAGTTCCACAACCAGCGGATGACATGCAGGCCGATATCACCAATATAATTGGACCGCACCACGTCATAACCGGCGAACTCAAGGATACGCGCCAGTACCTCGCCTAAAATGGCACTGCGTAAGTGACCCACATGGAATGCCTTGTGGGTGTTGGGCTGCGAGAATTCCACCATGATCTGCTCACCACGCGAAGCCCCGCGCCCAAAGTCGGCTCCCTGCGACAGCACAGTTTCCACGACTTGTTTTACATATTCAGCAGTAGAGAAATACAGGTTGAGATAGCCTTTTATGGCTACGATACGAGAAAAACCAGCCACAGAGCCGAGAGCGGTTGCCATCTCTTGGGCAAGAACCTGGGCTCTCTGCGGAACGGGGATAGCCTGCCCGCCACGCTCCTTGACCAGGCGGGCTTCAGCTGCGGCTAATGCAAAGAACGATGTGGAAATCCCCCATTCTCCTGAGAACGGGATGGGGTTCCAGGAAATCTCTCCCAACAAAGGTAGATCGTGTTCTGTGCAGTATGAGCGGATTTTATCCGAAATGAGCTGCTGCTGAGACTCAAACATAGGCCTAATTGTAGCAAAAAAGCGGGAGCACCTGATACTCCCGCAGGAAGATTAATCTTGAAACATCGCTGTGTCTCACAACATCTGCAAGATCAGCCAGAAGAATGTCAGGCGACTGGTTTTTCCATTTTGGCAAGATGACGCATCAGGCGACCCTTGCGGCGAGCAGCATTATTTTTATGAATAATTCCCTTTTCAGCGGCCTTATCCAATGCGCTGATGGCTGCCAAAGTGGCAGTGCGGGCTTCTTCCGGGGTGCCACTCTCGACACTGGTACGGGCATTCTTGACAAAGGTACGTGCTGTTCCGGTGAATAAACGGTTGCGCAGGCGTCGCTTATGGTTCTGTTTGATGCGTTTGATTGCAGATTTGGTATTAGCCAACTTGATCCTCCAAAAAAAATCCTTCTTTATTACGGCAGGCTATTTTACTTGACAGCAGCGAATTTGTCCAGCTTTTCCTTGACCCCAATCCTCTTGGATGGTAAAATCCGACCGCTTGGAACCCGCCCCCATCGTCTAGGGGACCAGGACGCAGCCCTTTCAAGGCTAAAACCCCAGTTCGAATCTGGGTGGGGGCACAGGCAAACGACCGGAAAACCACCGGTCGTTTTAGTTATCCTATAACGATTTTCTCTTTCAGAAGTGCTGGTGATGTGCAGGGTATTACACATTAAATTCCATTTCCCATTTATGGATCATGGAATGGAGCTCTTCATGCACGCCGTGCCCAATAACCGTCTCTTCATGTTTTTCAAATTGCACAAACAGCTCATCCTGGGTAGCATCATCCAATAATTTGTCCGCCATCATGAATAAGACGTTGTTTTCTTTTCCTATATGGAGCCTCAAAAGATCACGGTATTTTATTGCAATGATCTTAAAATTTGTCAGGTCTGCGCTTTCAAGCGAATTACTCATCATGGAGATATATTCTCTCCCTTGTCTATGTTCTTGAAGCAATACCCCAATCGGACCGCCTTCGCCTTGAACTCCTCGAGCGATTAATTCCTTGAATAAATAGTCTTCTTCCTTCCCATGATGGCATTTATCGGCAAATATTTTTAGGAAGTAAATCAGCTCTTCTCCAAACTTGTAAATTTTATCCTGCTCTATTGTGTTGGTTAATAACATTTTGTCTAAAATTACAAAGACGTGCCTTAGCGCATCATGTTCTTTTCTTAGATCTTGAGTTGCTTTTCCCATTAATATCCTTCTTCCTTTTCGTTGGCACGAATTAAGAATTTATCCTCGAATTGGATCGTATTAATCGAGGTCTATGAATAAACGCGTCTGATTTACGTGGCAAGTAGGTCAGGGTTTACAATATCATTCGATCGTCAATTATATCCCATTGAAAATTACCAAAAAACATAGCTAAAGCCCCAGCTAGGCAGGGCGGGGGCACGAAAACACCGCCAGTATTACCCGGCGGTGCTCTTTTTTTGTGGATTCCTGTTCAGATCAAGCGCCAAATGCAAGCCAGCGCAAATTAAACTTCGGTCGACGACCGTTCTCCCTTCATCGTGTGAAATAGATACTTAGCCTTTCTTAGTCGGTTTGGCTGGAGCAGGCGGCATAGTGGTAGAAGGAGGCACTGGGGTCGTGGCGTCCATTCCTGATGATGCTACTGCAGGTTGATTCGCCATGGCGTCTTCCCGCTTTTCAGATAAACCCTTGCGGATTTCCTCGCGCAGCCGATCGGCTTCAGGGTTGGTCTCACGCTTCTGATCGCTGGTGACCTGTACACCCAGCTTGTCAGATAACAACATGGTCAGCAGACCTTCCATCAGATTGCTGCTGGTCAAATTATCATGGTCGCCGCTGCCACCACCGTTGACCACCACACGGGGTACAACATCCACCCGCGCCGCCTGGATGGCTTCAGCAAAGCGAGACATGACCTGTTGGGTGACCTGATACTGCGGGCCACCATAGGCCGCTACCTGTTCGTCAATGGCAATTGCCTGGGCGATACCCGTGCGGGCGATACGCTCTGCATCTGCCTGTGCCAGGGTTTTGATCTGAGCTGCCTGTTGTACCGCACGTTGAAACTCAGCTTTACCCTGGTTACTCTGGACGGTGATGCTTAATTCTGATTCAGTGATGGCAGTCTGTTGGGCCGCGCGCTGCTGTGTTTCGCGCAGCTCGCGCTCCTTGGCTGCTGCAGCCTCCTGGCGGGCATAGGTCTCGATCTGTTCGACAGCGATCTGCCGCGAGCGCAGCTGGTTCAAGATGATCTCGATTTGCTTATCACCCTCCGCCGCGGCTGGAGTGCCGATCAGGACTTCTTCCAGCTCCAGGTTGTAATGTTCGAACTTTTCTTTCATTTCTGAGCTGGCAATACGCTGGATGTCACTGCGTTCCTGGATGAGCTGGATCAGCGTGCGCATCTGGCCGATGTTCTTAAAGTACGCCGAGACCATCGGATCCAAGGTCTGTTCGACCAGCTGTTTCACATCCCCAAAGCGCTGCACAACCAGAGGTGCCTTCTGGTAGTCAATGTGGATCACCACTGAAAGGGGAAGGGTCGGCTCGAAGGCGTCCTTGGTGATCAGGGATACCTCGGTCAGGTTTTCATCATAATGGTGGGCACCAAAGTCGCCACGGATCCACTTGAGGATTATGTTAATCGTTGGCACTGTGACGACCTTACCGGCATAGGTGTTGAAGGCATATTTACCAGGAAGTAAGGGCTCGTTCCAGACACCCCGGCTGCCCTTTTCCACCAGCTCACCGTGCCTGTAATCGGCACCCGATACATCTTTGCCAACTCCACCATGGTAGGAAACGACTACTCCCACAGTTCCCACATCAATCACGGTTTTGGGAATCAGGTCCACGGTGGCGAAGAGGCGGTTGAGGTAATAGGTGCCTTCCACCAGCACCTGAAGCTGGCGGCCGCGCAAGCCACCCGCCTTTAGGAAGCGGTCAGGCATTTGGAAGTTATTGTGATATGTCTCCGGGTCGTTTACATCACCACCGACCACAGGGGCGATGATCTCACCCGAGGGCAGGGATGGACCATCGTGGACGGTCACCACCGCAATTTTGTCTTCACTGTCTTTGATCACCACCGGCGAAAAACCTTTGCGCTCGGCAATCACGCTAACCATATTCTGGATCACTGCCTGGTCCTCATGGCTGAGCGAGAGATAATATATCTTTTCTTCGGTGATGACCACGAACTGTATTAAGTTGATGGCATACGTACCTTCACGCAAAATCTGGCGCTGCGGGCCGCGCTGTCCACCATTCGCCAGGAAGGTGCGTACATCCTGAAATGTGTTGGCGGTGACGTTGGATGCCAGTACCTGCATGGCACTCAAAGGCTCGCCATCGCGAGCAAAGACGTAACCGATTTTTCCCTGAGTGATGGTTACCAGGGGTGCATTATGAACGCTGTATTGGATCGGGAACAAGTAATGCAAGCCTCCACGCAATACATCAGGCTGATAGCCTGCTTCACCCTTCAAAGCCATGAAGCTTCCTTTGACCGACCGCTGGCCAAACTTTTTCTCCACCAACCCAATGCGGTTATTCGGGATGTAGCGAATACCGGTGAGAAAGAACAGAGCTATCAGTGCTGCTATGATACCCAACACTCCCCAAATGGAAATTCCCATAGTAAACTCCTTTCAATACGACAAGAATATCATACCGCCTGTTACTAATCTGGTTACTAAGATTATCTGAGTAATGAATGTGAATGCCTGAATTCACCACCCCTGGTATAAAATGCATTATTCCACTTTCAAGGTTAAAATCCCAGTTCGACCGGGTGGGGGCAACGTGCGTTTCAGCCCACGGATCAATTCAATTTATGGGACGACTACCTCCGTTTCGGATTTTGCTCGAAACGGAGGTTTTATTCTATGCAACTGTCGAAAGCCATCGAAGGTTAATCATTGCAGCGAGGTTACAGTTTATTTTGTAAACCCGGTTACATCAATAAATGGGGTTCCACTGGTGACAATCGGAAGAGTACCATTCCATTTCGTAAGGGCAAGATATTCAAGGTATTCTGGCGTAAGTGCACCTGTGTTCTTTAAAGCTGCCTGCGCATCAGCCTGACCTTGTGCCTGAGCAACCGCTGTCTGTGCTTCAATCTGAGCCTTTGCAAGCAGCTGCTTAGCAGTCTCCACCTGTTGCTGAGCAACCTGTTTGGCTTCAATCGCTGCATTGAACTCGGGGCTGAAATCAAAGTTAATGATGTTGAAATTTTCTACGATCACATGATATACAGCTAGCTGCTCTGCTAAAGCTTGTTCAGCGCTTACCCTTACTTCTTCTCGCTTGGTGATCAGCTGCTCCGCTGTATATTGTGCTGTGACGGCTTTAAAGATATTCTGCACCGCCGGTGCTATGAGGATATCTTGATAGAGCATGCCCACATTCTGATAGACATTCGTGGCATATTGTCCGTCAAGGTGGTAGTTCACTGCGATTGTAGAAGTCACTACCTGTAAATCCCGGCTGGCAGCAGATGCGTCTACCTGGTCTTTTTGGGTACGCACATCCATCTTGCGAATTCCCTCAGCAATAGGTATCTTCCATGAAATGCCTGGGTAAACAACTCGATTCACTGCCCCCCATCTGGTAATGACACCAACATAACCAGCGTCTACGCGATTCATCGACATAGAGAACAGCACAATCGCAATTAGGATAACCAGAATGATCAGAGATGCACGACCTGCCTTCAACCCTCGACCTTTAGTAAACATATCACTCTCCTCGACTATTGAATATTCCCTGTTCGCTTGACTTCAAACCATCAGGGTCAACTGAATGAATAGCATAATTCCTTGGTATAGGATGTATTTGATTCTATCTACGTGAAATCGTGGTTACCGTTGTTAGGGTTATTTCGATTCACTTCCTTGATTATACATGTTATCTTTGCGGTCAATTAGGCTCCATATATCCTACGCCAGTCTGATCGGCTGCCCAAAATACAATATCATTACCCTGTTGGTCTCTCATGCGAGAAGTAAAATCATTCACCTTCCATATCCGGAAGACTACAGCATTGGAGATTCGTAAGGTTCAATGGGTTAAGTGTTGCGCTGCAAGGATTTATTCTGATGACTGTAGATAACTACAGAACCATGGGGGAGGGTATAAATGGGTAGCTACTTTAATGTTAAAAAAGATCCAACGCTCTTCGGTAATCTGGCAATCATGGCTCCGATTTTTTATGATTGGAGCTTTAGACCCATGACTTTGCGTCGCCAATTTTCACTGGTTTTGCCTGTTCGGTGGTCTGGCAGCCATGACCAGCGAAGCTGATTTTAGGCCCATAACTTTGCGTCCCAAGCTTTTGCCTGGTTTGCTATTATCGTCGGTCTGGAATCATGTCCACCAGGGGAAATGGATTTAGACCCATAACTCTGCGCACTAAGTTTTCACATAGCGAGCCTTTTCGGAGCGTTGCCATCTAATTATAGAGGGATGCAGGAATTAGTCAAGCAAATGTATAGTGAATTTTTCTACAACAATGGGACAACTTCCACCGGGGCGATTAACGACCTTCCAAATAAGTGCGAACACCTGGGTGAGGGGGGCACCCAGATGTTCGCAATAATATTATGACATAGTTCCAAAGAAAAGGCAAGTTAATGGCTGGTGAAAGTATGCCCATAATTGGTTGTGCTTGACAATGTGCTTGCATCTGGTAAAATTAGCCCGCATTATTGATAAGTTGATCAATGAGCCGAGATAGCTCAGTTGGTAGAGCACACGACTGAAAATTGTGGGGTCGTCAGTTCGATCCTGACTCTCGGCACTCCTGACCTGCTGCAGGTCAGACCTGCGGGCGTAGTTCAGCTGGTAGAACGTCTCCTTGCCAAGGAGAAGGTCATGGGTTCGAATCCCACCGCCCGCTCTCAATGAAGATTGCTGATTGTTGATTTTATAGTCAGGGGCACTAATCAAAGTCATCAATCAGCAATTTTCAATATATATCCATGGCGTCGTGGCCAAGTGGCAAGGCAAGGGTCTGCAAAACCCTCATCACGGGTTCAAATCCCGTCGACGCCTCTTAGAGCTGCTCATAGGAGCAGCTTTTGTTTTTGCGGCTTGAAATCGTCGATAGGGACGGTGACAATGAGCCAGGCAGGGGGGCTAGAATAGGGAAAAACCTGAAGTATGGAATAAACCGGGATCAATTCACTATTTACTGTGTAGATCTTTTATCTGACCAAAGGTATTGATGCTCAACACCCACTGGGAACCGAGCTCGAACTGGCTGAACTCTGCCAAATCGGCTGGGGTGTACTCGTAAGATTTTACGCCAGCATCAAAGAATACCGCATATGACTCGGAACGGCTGCCTTCCTGCTGACCAGACTGCAAGGCGAGCGCGGGCCACTCGGGATGATTATCTGTGCCCTGTGCGACGGCGGTGTTAACCACCGTCCAATCCAACACGCTGAAATTGCAATAACTGGCATAGACTTGGAATTCACAATCCTGGACCACCTTGCCGGCACCGCTGCCCGTGTCTACGGTGTAGGGGGTGCCACAAACTTCGGTGGCATTTGGGACCGGAACGCTGCTGGTTTCCTTATATTTATCCTGGCAGGCAACATTATCTGCTTCCGAGGGAACATTCTCCCTCCAATCGCTTTTTTGAACGGGCTGCATCGCCAGGATTTCAATGGTTCGCTGCCATTGAATAGCTGAGACGGTAGCCGTGACGTCGTTTGTGCGGCCGCTCATGACAATATAAGTGATCACCGACCCCAAGCACAGCACACCCAGCAGAACAGCGCCGAGGATCATCCAGAGAGACGTTTTTTTCGGTGAGGCTGCTGAGGTGGTAGTGGGTATGGCAGGTTCAACCAGGCTGCCACCACAATGGGGGCAGCGCTGTGCATTGGCTTTTACCGGCTGATTACAAAATGGGCACAGTTTGTCGGGCACAGGGGTCGTGGAATACGCACCCAGCACTTCACCCGCCTGGCGAGCCAGACCAGCCTGAATATCACCGCCGCATTGAATGCAGAGCTTCGTGCCTGCGGGATTGAGCACATTGCAATAAGGGCACTGAATGGCGGGACCGGCTTTGGCTTCATCCAGCTTGGCTTTATCGGTGATCAGCTCCTGCTGATCGGGTAGTTCGAACTTATCGTCTTCCGATATGGGTGCACCGCAATTTGTGCAAACACGCTTCATCCCAGGATTGATCGTGCCACAGTGTTTGCAGGTCCATTCCAATTCAACATAACCGAGTTCTTTTTGGGTCATGCGAGCCGCTCCTCGTCCATCACATCAATAATACTACACCCCATGCTCAATAAAGGATTCTACTATTGGGGAGGTGAGACATTTGGGATTTAACCAGGAGGATAGTTGGATGAATCGTGCCCGTGTTCACGTTCAACGATGCCCACGCCTTTATCTTCACCCTGGTAGAGCAGGACGATACCGAATGTTTTCAGCAGCGCCTCGGGGGTCAGTATCTTTTCACCAGGGCCCACTGCCACCACTTCATGCGCAAGCAGCATCGCCTGGTTGCATTCGGATGCCAATTGAATATCATGCGTGGCTACTACGATCATAGCCCCCCGATTCCGCTCTTCATCCATGATATGCGAAAACAACTCACGACCGGAAGCATCCAGGTTTGAGGTGGGCTCATCCAACACGATCAAATCCGCCTGGCGGGCGAGTACCTGCGCCATGTAGACGCGCTGTTGCTGCCCACCTGATAACAGGCGCAACGGGGAATCGCGCAAATCTTCAATCCCCATGCGCTGTAATGATGCGGTGATAATCTGCTCATCCTCAAGCGTCATGCGGCCAAACAAACCCTTTTCGGTGAAACGACCCATTTGCACCACATCCTTCACACGCAGCGGGAGGATGAAGCCGGATTCATGGAACTGGCTGAGGTAGGCCAGCTGGTGAGCGTTCTTACCCGGAGGGTTGCCAAGCACCCGGATTTCGCCATTAATAGGGGGCAATAACCCCACAATGGTCTTTAGCAGCGTGGTTTTCCCGGAACCGTTGATGCCTACCAGTGCCAACGACTCACCACAGGTAAGCTCGAAATTCACTTGTGGCACTACCACCTCACCCTGGTAACCGACGTCCAGGTCATGAGCGATCACACAGGAGGTTGATTGAATGGTGTCGAGGCCGGGTGCGGGTTGCATGACTTAGCCTATGTGTTGTGAACCGAATTTTGACAAGGGACGGCTGCGCAGGAAAAAGACCAGGAAGAAGATCAGGGTGGCCACTAAAACGATCGATGCACCTGCTGCCAGGTTGAAATGATAGCTGACCAGTAAACCGAGATAGACCGATAACGACCCGAACCCAGCCGCCCAAATCATCATGGTTTGGACTCGCCTGGCAACCAGGGCACCCGCCCCAGCTGGAGCCAGCAGCATGCCGAATACCAACAAAGTACCCACCGTTTGAAAGGAGGTGATAACGGTGAGGGCGATGAGCGCCAGCATAATGTTGTGATAAAGGCTGGCATTAAACCCTGCAACCTGGGCTTGTTCGGGGCTGAAGCATAACATGAGGAAGGGGCGGGCGCAAATGATCACTGTGATCAGGATGACCAGTGTGGCTGCCAATTGGATGAACAATGCACCAGGGTTAATGCCGAGGATCTCGCCAAACAGGACCCGCACCAGATCTCCGCTGAACGAGCTGCTGCGGGAAACGATCACCACCCCCAGCGC
The DNA here is from genome assembly GCA_963809805.1 of uncultured Chloroflexia bacterium. Taxonomy (GTDB): domain Bacteria; phylum Chloroflexota; class Anaerolineae; order Anaerolineales; family UBA4823; genus FEB-25. Next base: position 349,884 of record CAWELB010000001.1, read on the forward strand.
CAGCATACCCACGAAGAGCAATCCGATGGCAGTGTCGGAGCTTAACCGCGTACGGCGGGTGATCAGGCTGATACCGCCAATCATGACCAATGCCCCAATAGTTGCCCCCAGGATACCGGGGAATCCCAATAATAACGCCAGGGCGATACCGGGTAATACTCCATGTGCCAGGGCGTCGCCAATGAACGCCAGCCCACGCAAGACAATGAATGTGCCGATAATCCCGCAGGCAATGGACACCAAAACTCCTGCCAACAATGCATTGAGCATGAAGGTATTGGATGAGAATGGAGTAATGAATAGTTCCATGGCTAACGAAGATTATCGACAATGGTGCGTGCCAGCTCGCGCAGGAAGGTAAAGTACGAACCATCGGATGGAAGGATGTGAGTGGAAAGCTCGACTACTCTCACACCTGTTTCCCGGCTAATGGCATCTGATATGGAAGGTGGTGTACCTAGCTCCGAGAAGATTGCCTTTACCTTATTTTCCAGGATCAAGGTCTTCAAGGCAGCCAGGTCGGCAGCAGATACTTCCGCCTGGGAATTTAGACTGGGGATGATGGCCCCTACAAGCTTGAAGCCGTAGCGATTCGCAAAATAACCCAGTGATTCATGCCCGGTGACCAGTTTGCGATTAGCTTCTGGCAGGCGGCCAACCAATGTGTTGATTTCATCATTCAGGCTGTCAAGCTGTGAAGCCAGGTCTTGAGCTTGACTGCTGAGATCGAGGCCGAGATTAACTTTGATCTGGTCAGATAAAGCAAGAACAACCTGCTTCATTGCCAGTGGATCCGTCCACAGGTGAGGGTCAAATGCCCCTACATTTTGGTCTGAGCCAGCATTGGGAATACCCTCTCCCCGACCTACCTTGCGGACAGTGATGTGGTTGGAGGCGACGAAGGACTTGACCCCCGCGGCTGCGGCTTGTGCCAGTGTTTTTTCCAATCCACCTTCCAGGGTTAAGCCATTCTGGACGATCAGGTCAGCCTTCATCAAGGTCTCGATATCCTTGGCGGAAGGCTCCCATTCATGGGGATCTTGCCCGTTCGGGATCAACACGACCACATTGGCTTGATTACCGACCAGGTCTTTGACTAGAGAGCCTAAGATTGAGTAAGTGACTACGATCGATTTTTTCCCCGCTTGCCCAGACGGTGGAGTGGGTTGGCAGGCTGCTATCAAGAGTGCAATGATGATGGTGATATAGATAGCTTTTCTCATTTTCCAGGCCCTGTTTCCTTCAAATAACTGTCTCTCATTTTCATTATAGCATGGGTTTTCTGATTAACCCTTGGGGGTGAAATAAGGTATGGAGTAGCATGTGTGGCATAGAAAAGTATCGAAATTATCTACCATATTGGATCTGGGAAACTGACACCGGTCTCAGCTCACGGCGGTCATGGATAGGCATGACCGCCGTGTTGATTTACTTGCGCAGGATGACGGCGTAATTTGCTAACCAGTTCTGAATTAATGTCCTGATTACTCATTGAATCATTCTCAACCTCACAAGGCCTCATTCCAGGCGCTTTAACATCCATAACGTTTTTACCCAATATATCCTCATCGGAGAATCCATCCAAATCCTCTTGAAATGTAAGATAACCCATAATTTGATGCGGAAAGTAGGAGGGAGGATCAGGTACGCCTTGGTCTTCGGCAGTGTGGAATTGAGAATCTGTGTGGTTTTGAGGCTGCATAGGTTTTTCTGATATGGTGGTGGGTTCTTCGGGAAAGGAGATAATGATTTTTCCATTTACGGCACTGCGGCAGGTGAGAGCAGAAATATCTGCGAGCTGGGATAGATGCCGGTTTAGCCTGGCTGGGTGAATGCCGGTGAGTGAGGCAAGCTCGGGCAGGCTCAGGGGAGGAGTAGTCCATCCCATCCAGGCCAGGCAGCGCAGCTGGATCCAGGTGACCAGGACCGCCGCCGGCAATTGCTGGTTGAAGATCATGCGGGTGGGGACGAATATCCCACGGGGAGGGAGGAGAGAAGGGGAGTTCATGGTGTTATTGGAATTGTTTCTATAAAAAAATAAATCGATTCAATTGTTGTTTATCAGGTAATCAGGTAATTAGGTAATTAGGCAATTAGGCAATTAGGTAATCAGGCAATTAGGTAATCAGGCAATCAGGTAATTAGTAAAAAACCTATACAAGTTTAGAGCGATTGGTACAGAAGTACACTTTATCGGTCAAACCCAACCGATATGAAGATGATCTGATTTAAAATATGATACGAAATCATTTTCAATGTAATTACTCACCAATTGATGGTTTCCAAGCGTAGGGGCGCAGGGGAGGGATAGTTGTGGACCCATAATTCTGGACACTTTTTTGGATTTGATAACATCGGGATTCCAACGTGAAATTCTAATATGGAAGTCGAAAATGACAGTAGATCGTTGTTTATCGATTTTCATCATTACCCATGCCGATGTGGTGAATAATTACACACATACCGGTAAAGAACAACCGGTATACGAACGTGTTTATTTAAAAACATTATTTGAACATGTTCTAATGTAATTACTCACCACAACTATATATAACGGTCCAAAATTGACCAAACAATAAATATATTGTAGGGGCGCAGGGGAAAATTTCAATAATCTATATCCTCAAATCCCTCCCCTGCGCCCCTACGGGTCAGGAAACCTGGATTAGTGAGTAGTTACGTTCTAATTATAGCACTAATGTTCTAATTTGCAATAGGGTTGTGCAAGTCCGTTGAAATTTTAAGATTTCTCATCTGGAAATAAGTAATTAGTTATCAGTGACTAGTTATTAACCTCTAACATCAAAAAAAGGGGGAATGGATAACACTGGATGGGAAACCATCCAGTGGGGAGGTATTTTGGATTACAATCAAATGACCAATTGATTTACCCAGAGGAGATACAAGATGAGCAACGAACCAGAAGTGGATGTTGAGCGTCGCAGGAAAGCGGATAAACCCACCCAGCGTGCGGAAGCTCCGATCAGACGCCAAACAGGAGGAACAGGCGGAGCAGGGGGAGGCGGCTCTTACCAACCCAGCGGGGGTGGATTTAATATACCCACCAAGGGGAAATTGGGAGGCTGCGGGGGCATCCTGATATTGATATTAATCGTCGGGTACTATTTATTGTCCGGTGGATTAGGCTCAACCCCACCGGCGAATCTCCAGTTGTTGATTCACCCACTGAAAGCAACCCGATCATACAAAACTTACCCACCAACACTCCTCGCCCTACCAAGGTTCCTGTCGCCGGGCAGGCTGGTCAGAAGTGGCTGGTGATGCTCTACCAGGATGCGGATGACCAAATCCTGGAGCAGGATATCTTCGTCGACCTGAATGAAGCGGAACGGGTTGGATCGACCGACCGCGTGACCATCGTGGCGCAACTGGACCGATATCGCGGTGCCTTCCAGGGCGATGGCGATTGGACTTCAGCCCGGCGCTACCTGGTAACACAGGACAATAACCTGAACAAGGTCAGCTCACAAATGGTGGATGACCTGGGTGAGGTGAACATGGCGGATGCAAGCACGCTGGTTGACTTTGTGACCTGGGCGATGGCATCCTACCCCGCTGACCGAACCATGCTGGTGCTATCGGATCATGGTATGGGATGGCCTGGCGGATGGAGTGACCCGGCACCTGCCAGCAGTGATAGCGGCCGCGCCCCGCTGATCGCAGCGCTAGATGGAGATTTCCTGTTCCTATCGGAGATTGACCAGGCGCTCTCGGAGATCAGCCAGCAGACCGGGGTCGAAAAGCTGGATATTATCGGCATGGACGCCTGTTTGATGAGCCAGCTGGAAGTCTATGCGGCATTACAGCCGTATGCCCATATTGGGGTGGCTTCAGAGGAAGTTGAGCCTTCGCTTGGCTGGGCATATGCAGGTTTTCTACAGAAGCTGGTGGACAACCCGGATATGAGTGGTCAGGAACTGGCAGCAGACGTGGTGAGCTCGTATGTGAGCCAGGACTTGCGCATTTTGGATGACCAGGCCAGGCAAGAATTCCTGCGCCAGGGTTCGCCCATGGGAGGTTTCTTCGGCGTGAGCAGCGTGACTGCTGACCAGCTTGCCCGGCAGATCGGGCGCGATGGCACCCTGACGGCGGTCGACCTGGATAGCCTGCCAGACTTGATGACCCAATTCAACAATTTCGCATACATCCTGCAAAATGAAGACCAATCCACGATTGCCACGGCACGCAACTATGCCCAATCCTATACCAGTGTATTCGGGAAGCAATCGGTTCCATCTTATATTGATATGGGTCACTTTATCCAGCTCATCACCCGAGAGGCCAACAGCAGCGAGGTAACACAGGCAGCCAATGCAGTCATTGCAGCCATGAACACCAGCATCCTGGCTGAAAAACATGGCTCAGGCAAGCCGGGGTCCACCGGGATTGCGATCTACTTCCCCAATTCCACCATGTACAACTCGCCTTACACGGGTCCTCAATCCTACAATGTCATCGCAGAACGATTCGTAAAAACCTCGCTGTGGGACGATTTCCTGGCATATCACTACAACGACCGGTCGTTCAAGGCGGATGCAGCCGAAGCAGTTGCCCCATCCGCAGGGATGGTCAGCCGGGCACCAGGAGCCGGGACGATCAGTTTGTCTGCCATCACCGCCTCAAGCGATTCGCTCGCACCCGGTGAGACGGTAAAGCTGAGCACCAGTATCAGTGGTCAGAATATCGGCTATGTGTACCTGTTCATTGGAATGTACGATGCAAACTCCAATTCGATTTTTGTTGCGGATACCGATTACCTTGAGAGCTCAGATACGCGCGAATTGAATGGCATTTATTATCCAGCCTGGCCGCAGAGTGATTCGTTCAAGCTCAACTTCACCTGGGATGGAACCATATTCACCGTCTCCGACGGGACGTCCTCGGTGGTAGGATTATTGGCTCCGACGAGCTATGGTGTTTCGGCAGCCGAGGCTGTTTATTCGCTGGACGGCACCTATACGTTTGCAGATTCGGGAGACCAGAAATTCGCCCAGCTGCTGTTCATGGATGGAAAATTGATCAAGGTCTATGGTTACCAGGGGTCAAACGACACTGGTGCACCGGCGGAGATCACACCATCAGATGGGGATACCTTCACCATCCAGCAGAAGTGGATGAATCTGGATTCAAACGGAAATGTCACCCAGGTGGTTGAACAGGCAGGTGATACCCTCACCTTCAGCAACGACAGTGTGTTTACCTGGTCGGCGGAGTATGCCCCGGTGGGAGACTACCTGGTGGGATTCATGGTGGCGGACCTGGATGGGAATACAAGCCAGGCATTCACACAGCTGAAGATGCGGTGAAGGTTTATTCTATACTTTCCACGTAATTACAAACCCGAATCCGAAATAACAAACAATTAACCGCAGATGAACGCAGATCAACGCAGATAAAGGTATATCAGCCACAGCATCCGCAAAACCGGCGGATATCCAAATAGCGGAATACACACAGATAAACACAGATAAACCTGTACTTGTAATTAAAGAGAATTCAAAAGATTAAAATATTTAGAAGAAACAAGATGAGAAGTTTCCCGCCGATAAAAAAATAAACCGGGTAGCCCCAACCTACAAAACTGACAACGCTCGATCTTTGAGGCGTTGTCAGTTTGATTCACGCCCGTTCATCTGATTGTCATCTTCGCTTGATATATTAGCCCCTTGGATGCACACCATTTCGAATCGGGAGGAAATACCTTATGAAACACATCTCCGCAATTATCACTGCTCTGGTCATCACCGCAATCGTCGGTTTAGGGATTATGGTGATCGGAGTCAACGCCCTAACCAATAAAAATACCGTCCCGCTCCAAAATTCACCCAACGCCAGCTTAAGTGGGAATAACCTGGCCAGCACTAGCGGGAGCTCTGCTGCACAATCCTCATCCAGTTCACCGGATGTACAGCAATTACAGCAACAGGTGAGCAGCCTGCAATCGCAGCTGGATCAGGCTGGTCAGGTAATTCAGCAGTACCAGTCGCTTCTGGTGGTGTTGCAGCAGCGAGGCCTCATCCAGATCGACCAAAATGGAAATATTTACCTTCCCCAAGGCGAATCTGGTCAATTTCATTAAGTAGTAACAATACTCCATAGTAAACATGGATGGAATGTGAACGTCGATCCATCAGAAAGGTAGCGAGAATGAAATTCGTCAAAAAAAGTATGCGTCTTTGGATAACATTTGCTTCGTTTTTTAGCTTTCTTACCGGATGGGTGCTTTTTTCTCACGCCAATAAACCCGCCCCGCTGATCACCAGCCAACCTGCGATCAGCTCTCCGGTGTCCAACCCATCCTCGCGGTCATTCAATAACAACTCGTCCACGGGAAACTTCCAATTCTTTCAGCAAAGTACGACTAATTTTTCAAGAACTCGACTAAGAACAGGCGGTTCCTAGAATGCAGTACGATGAATTTCGAGCGATGAACTCGGATATCTTGTTGGCAGCCAGCGGCAGCGACCCGAGGGCAATCGAAAGTGGGTTCATCATGGCGCGCCAGCTCATCAACCAGAACGAACAGCGCTTCACCCGCTTTACTGAAACGAGTGAGCTGGCTGAGCTCAACCGCTCAGCGGGATCCTGGTTCAAAGCCTCGGCTGAGATGTTCGAAGTGATCGTAGAAGCCTTCAAACTGACGGATGAAACGGATGGGTTATTCAACCCGGCCATCCTGCCAGCCTTGAAACAGGCCGGCTACGACCGCAGCATGGACGAGATTAATAATAGTGCCCCGAGGGAAGGGGCTTCGAAAACACTCGAGGTCTATGATTTCCGGATGGTAAAGCTCGACCCAGGAACGAAATCCATCCTTATGCCACCCGGGATGCAAATTGACCTGGGTGGGATCGCCAAAGGTTGGATTGCCGAGCAGGCTGCCAGGAAACTGGCGCAGGTGACTGAGGCATGTGCAGTCAATGCAGGGGGTGATATGGTGCTGATCAACCTGCCCAAGGGTGAACCTGATTGGGAAATTGGCCTGGAAAACCCACTCGAGCCGGAGAAAGACCTGGCGGTCTTACACGTTTTGCCGGGAGCCGTGGCAACATCCTCCACTGCCAAACGACGTTGGACGCACAACGGAAAACAACAGCACCATCTGATCGACCCACGCACCGGTGAACCGGCACAAACTCAATGGCTGAGCACAACGGTCTGGGCAGAAACTGCCGCACAAGCCGAAGTATATGCCAAAGTTTTGTTGATTGCCGGACCACAAGGCGCAGATTACTTATTCAGAAATCAAACCCACAAAGCCTACCTGGCGGTAGATAAAACCGGCTGGGTTCACGGTTCGAAGAATTATCACGAGGTGTTCAATGTCTGATCTCAAAGCAATTCCCAGCGAATCCAGATCCAAACGACAGACCTTATGGATCATCGGAGCAGTTTTTATTTTCAGCGCACTGATCCTGGGGGCGGTGGGGTTTTTCGTTTTCCGCTACCTGCCCGCAGGACAGGCAATTTCCAACCTTTTTTCGTGGCTATTCGCCACCAATAGCACGCATACCACCTGGTATGTCACCCGGGCTGCAGGATGGGTGGCTTACTTCCTGCTCTGGTTTTCCATGGTGTGGGGATTGGCAATACCCACCAAATTCTTCGAACGCTTCCTCTCACCCACCTTCGCGGTCGATTTTCATGAATATATCTCCTTGCTATCAATCGGTTTCGTTATTTTACATGTGTCTGTGTTGATGATCGACCAATATCTGCCGTTCTCACTTGCCCAGATTTTGATCCCGTTCATCTCACCGTATAAGCCCCTATGGGTGGGACTCGGCGTGATCGGCGCATATCTTAGCCTGCTGGTGACGATCACATTTTACCTGCGCAAGAGGATCGGTCAAAAACGATTTAAATCGATCCATACGCTGAGCATGTTCGGCTACCTCGGAGTGGTGCTGCATGCGTTCTTTGCAGGGAGCGACTCCTCACTCCTGGGAGTGCAGCTCATTTACATCGGCACATTCATGGTAATCGTATTCCTGACTTCCTATTGGCTGATCAACGCCAGGCAGATGAAGAAGGAAAAGGACGCCCGCCTCTTACCCTCCCGGCAGACCCGGCCCATTCAGCGGCAGAACAGGAAAGTTGTATAATTTTAGTATGCGCTTGCTTGTGGTCGAAGATAATCAGCGACTGCGGAATTCCATTAAGCTAAGCCTGGAGGAATCGGGTTATGTAGTGGATGCTGCCGCGGATGGGGTGGAAGGCCAAGATCTGGCTGAGCTTACCCCTTATGATGTGATCATCCTTGATATCATGCTCCCCAAACGCGACGGTTTGGAAGTATGCCGGAACCTGAGGCGCCAGCACCAGCGGACACCCATCCTGATACTCACTGCGCGCGACGCAGTCGAGGACAGGGTGAAAGGCCTTGACAGCGGCGCGGATGACTATCTGGTGAAACCCTTTTCCCTGGATGAGCTGAGCGCCCGGTTGAGGGCGTTATTACGCAGGGATGCTCCTGATAAAACCGGTGTACTCATGGCGGCTGACCTGGAGCTCGACCCGGCGACCCACAGTACGCAGCGGGCGGGAATGCCGATCGAGCTGACGAGTAAGGAATTCGCCCTGTTGGAATATATGCTGCGCAACCCCAATTGGCTGATCACGCGTGAAATGGCTGAAAGACACGTGTGGGATTATGGTGGAGCCAGCGGCTCAAACCTGGTGGATGTATATATTCGCCGGTTGCGTCGAAAATTGGATGATCCCTTTAAAGTAAAACTGATTGAGACGGTGCGCGGCTTTGGCTATCGTCTGAATAAGCCCGACGCTTAATCGATCCATCAACCACAAGGCGCTGAACCTGGAGAAAGAGAATTGGAACAAATTATAAGACACCGGGGAAAAATCTCCAGACAAAGCCTTACTCAATTTACCCACAGCATACGCTTCCGGCTGGTGCTGTGGTTTGTTTTGATCCTGGGGGTGGTGATGGCGGTGTTCAGCGGTTTCGTGTACTGGCGCCAGTCACAGGATATACGTTCAATCGCCTTAGGACGCTTGAACTTCTCGCTGGAGCACTTGCTTGGCTCATCGAACGAAGGGGAACATACACTTGAGCACCTGGTTCCCAGTTCTCCGGGAATGTTTGACAGTACAGTCAGCACGAATGCAAATTTGGAGCAAAGCGATGTGGTGGCCCTTCAGGCCACGGATGGGACTATCCTGCAAAGCAGCGGTCCCCTGACCTCTGAACAGATCAAACAGCTAAGACTGCCACTTACAGGATGGTCTGGGATCGAGCAGATTTCGATCCCTAAAATTGCAACTGTACAGAACGATCGCTACCTGTTCATCAATCCCGCCGTCCTGCAAAATGGGCAGGTGGCGGGCTACCTTTTATTGGGGGTACCTTTGGATGCCAATAACCAGCTGGGTCGATTACTGGTGTCGCTGGTATTCGGCAACTTGCTCACATTGGCAATCGCGTTAACGGGGGGCTTTTGGCTGGCCGACCGGGCAATGCGCCCGGTGCGAACGATCACCCAGGCAGCAAAACAGATCAGCGAGACCGACCTACACAAGCGCTTGCAATTACCGGGCAGGGATGAGCTATCCGAGCTGGGCAACACTTTCGATGCTATGCTCAGTCGCCTGCAGGCTGCTTTTGAACGCCAAAGACAGTTCACCGCCGATGCCAGCCACGAACTGCGCACGCCGTTGACCATCGTCGAGCTGGAAGCCAGCCGGGCACTCTCCACACACCGGTCTGTTGAGGAATACGAAACCATCTTGCGAACGATAAAATCGGAAAACCAGTTCATGGTGCGACTGGTGAATAATTTACTGGCACTGGCACGCATGGATGGGGGACAGGTGAAATTAAAAACCGATGCATTGGATTTGAGCGAACTAGCTGCTGAGGTGATCGAGCGAATGTCACCCCTGGCAGCCGCTCAAGGCGTCTCTATGAGTGTTGGGGATCTGCCAAAGCTGCCCATCGTGGGAGACCGGTCTACCTTGATGCAGATGCTCACCAACCTGGTGGAGAACGCCATCAAATATTCAGCCGGTGTAACCAACCCGACGATATATATATTAGCCGGAATGCGAGTAGAAGGCGGGCAAAACCTGGCCTGGGTACGGGTGAGCGATAACGGGATAGGCATCCCTGCTGAACACCTGGGGCGGATATTCGACCGCTTTTACCAGGTGGATACCGCCCGCAGCCGTACGGACGGGTCAGACGGGGATGGTATCGAACCGGATTCATCGGGTACAGGCCTGGGACTGGCGATTGCTCAATGGATTGCGCATGCGCATCACGGTGAAATTCGGGTTGAGAGTGAAGCAGGGAAAGGTTCCACGTTCGAGGTAGTCCTCCCGGCGAACAATCCCGACGAATAAGTTTGACCAAAATCCTTCATTTCCAGAACAATTCACATTGCAGGCAGGAAAGATACCCTTTACAAGGTTGTAGGGAGATATCCGTGTTTTTATTATAAATATATATTAGAATAACAATCGCACTAGCTCTGAGTGAATAATTCGCTTAATATAGGATGTGACGCATGAAAGAAAAAATCTTGGTAACCGGTGGAGCCGGTTTTATCGGCAGTCACCTGTGTGAGCTGTTGATTCAAAAAGGGCATCATGTCATCGCGATTGACAACCTGTCGACAGGCAGGCTGGATAATATCCAGCACCTGCTGCCAATACCGAGCTTCCAGTTCGTACGTGAAACCATCACCAACAGCCAGGTGCTGGACCGACTGACCAGTGACGTGGACATCCTGATCCACCTGGCAGCCGTAGTGGGGGTTCAGCTGATCGTGGAAGACCCGGTGAATACAATCGCCACCAACATCATGGGGACGGAGGCCGTGCTGACGACTGCGAATCGCTACCACTGCAAGGTGATGATCGCATCCACATCGGAGGTGTACGGGAAGGGTTTTAAAGTGCCATTTAATGAGGATGATGATTGTGTGATCGGTCCCACCAGCCACAGCAGATGGGCCTACGCCACTTCCAAGGCGATTGACGAATTCTTGGGATTGGCATACTTTCACCAATTCGGGCTACCGGTGGTGGTCATGCGCTTCTTCAATACGGTGGGACCTCGCCAGACCGGACGGTATGGGATGGTGCTGCCGCGCTTTGTGCGCCAGGCGCTGACCGGTGAGCCGATCACCATCTATGGAGATGGGGAGCAATCACGCTGTTTTGGTGATGTGGCAGACGTCATCGATGCAACGGTCAAATTAGCTTCGCATCCGGGGGCGATCGGCCAGGTGTTCAATATCGGTTCAACCGAGGAGGTAACCATTCGTGAGCTGGCTGAGCGGGTGATCACTGCCACGGGCAGTCAGTCAAAGATTGTATATATTCCTTATGAAGAAGCTTACGCGCCTGGGTTCGAGGATATGCGCCGCAGGGTGCCTGACCTTGGGAAAATCCACGCTATGATCGGCTATGAGCCACGTTACACTTTGGATGATACGATCAAACGCGTGGTCGCTTTTGAACGTGAGCACACGGTGAAGAAAAGCAAAGAGCCTACTTTGCCCAGATCATCCAGGTGAGCTGGGCAACCACCAGACCGAGCAGGATACCTCCAAAAGCTTCCAGGGGTGTGTGACCTAAAACTTCTCGCAGCTGTTCTTCCTTCAAAGGATTTCCAGCTGCCAGGTCGTTGATCATGGCGTTGATCAGCTCAGCGTGCTTGCCTGCCTGACGGCGGATGCCGGTGGCATCATAGATAACCACCATGCTCATGGCAAACGCCAGGGCAAACAAAGGCGTACCAAAACCTACCGAGAGCCCGATTCCATGCGTGATACCAACCACCAGAGCAGAGTGGGAGCTTGGCATACCGCCCGCTTGAACCAGTAAGGACCAGTTCCACTTGTGGGTTTGTAAATACTCAATGGGGAGCTTGATGGTCTGGGCAATGCCCCAGGCGATCAATGCCGCGATTAATACGTAATTGTGGAAGACGGCCATCGAATGTCCTTACTCTCCCATTTCCATGTCCACCATGGTATCGCCAGAGAGCTGTTTGAGGCGCAGCTCAGCCTTGTCCAGCAAATCCACACAATGTTTGGTCAGTGCCTGGCCGCGCTCATAAAGCGACATGGTTTCATCCAGGGGGAGTTTGTTTGACTCGAGCGAGGCGACGATGGTTTCCAGCTCTGACAGCGCCTGCTCGTAGGATAGCTCCTTCACAGGGGGAAGGGTGGTTTTTGGTTTTGGTTTGGTTGGTGTCATTAATGACCTCCACTCACATGTACCCCAAAATCTCCATCGCTGACATGAACAGTCAACGCTTCGCCTGCGCTCACCTGAGTGATCTGGGCAATGGTCTCACCTGCTTTGTTGGTGACAATGGCATAGCCGCGTTCCAAAACTGCCTTGGGGTTGAGGGCAGCCATATGCTGCATCAGCCCTGCCAGCTGAATATGTGCGAGCTGCAAAAGGTGATTGGTGGAGGCAGACAGGCGGCGGTCCAATTCATCGACGCGCTGGCTGTTGGATTGGATCTGGTTGAGGGGTGAATTTCGATCCAGCTGGTTTTGGAGCTCGCGATAGGACCAGCGCAGCTCACTGGTGTAGCTTTGCAGGAGGCGGTTCAGGCGATCATTTAGCTCAGACAGGTCAAGGCGCAGGTCAGCCTGGTTGGGAGTGGCAAGCTCAGCAGCGGCAGTGGGGGTGGGTGCCCGCAGGTCGGCTACGAAATCGGCAATGGTAAAATCGGTCTCATGACCCACCCCGGTGATGACCGGAATGGGAGAAGCAGCAATGGCACGCGCCACGCGCTCATCGTTGAATGCCCATAAGTCCTCGATCGAACCGCCCCCGCGTGCCAGGATGATTACATCCGGTTTGGCAATCCGAGCCAAATCTTGAAGGGCAGTAATAATCAGCGCAGGAGCTTCATCTCCCTGAACGGGCGTGGGTGCCAGCACTACCTCTACCAGTGGGTAACGACGTCGGAGGGTGTTGAGCATGTCCTGCAAGGCGGCACCCGTCGGTGAAGTGACGATCCCGATCCGCCTGGGTTTGACGGGGATAGGGCGCTTTCGCTCCGGCGAGAACAAGCCCTCCGCCTCCAGCATGGCTTTCAAACGCAGGAATTCCTGGTACAGTGCACCTTCACCAGCCGGGCGGAACAGGTCAGCATACAGCTGGTATTGCCCGCCCATCTCGTAGATGCTGATGGCGCCATGGACCTCAATCGCATCGCCATCCCGGGGCGTGAAGCTTTGACGGATGACACTGTTGCGCCACATCACGCAGCGTAGGGAGGCAGTGCTGTCTTTCAAAGTGAAATACAGGTGACCGGAGGCCGGGCGGGAGAAGTTGGACACCTCGCCTTTCACCCACACATCCTGGAGCAGCTCATCTGACTCAAGCAGCTCACGCAAATAGCGGGTCAACTCTGAGACCGACCAGGAGGCTGGAATACGTGGGGTAAATAACGGCAGCTGAGACATGCGTATTAGGATACACGGATTAGGGTGGGATGTCAATCCAAAGTCATAAAAAAAAACGACTTTGGATTGGCGCTATTCCGTAAAGACTGATTCTTTGCTACAATAACAATGAAATATGAATTACATCTGGTCTCCCTGGCGTATGGAATACATATTATCCCCCAAAACTGGTGAAGGCTGTATATTTTGTGAAGGTTTGAAGCAGGTGGATGGTCCGGAAAACCTGTTAGTTTACCGCGGTCCCAAAGCCTTCGTGATGCTCAATCGCTTCCCCTATACCAGCGGGCATTTGATGATCGTGCCCTATGAGCACAAGCCCTCGTTGGAGCTGTTGGAAGCCAGCTCGCGGGCGAATATCATGGACCTGTCAGCCCAGGCGATCGAAGTGCTGAATACCCTGTATTCACCCCAGGGATACAACCTGGGAATGAATATCGGTAATGCAGCTGGAGCGGGGATCTCAGAGCACGTGCATTTACACGTTGTGCCACGCTGGGTTGGTGATACCAACTTTATGTCAGCCGTATCGCAAACCCGGGTATTGCCCGAGCTGTTGGAAGAGACCTATCATCGAGTGAGAGAAGCCTGGGAAGCCAAATATAATACTGATTAATAAAACCAATCGAGGCAACTTGGGGCTCTGCTACTAACCGAAACAAACGCAAAAACGAAGGTTCCAGGAGGAAAAATGATGAGCAACAAGGAGACTGAGGCAGTAATATTAAGTGCAGTTCGCACACCTTCGGGGAGTTTTCAAGGTGGTTTCAACAGCCTGACGGCTGTGGACCTGGGGGCATGGGTGGTGAAGGCAGCCGTGGAACGGGCATCCATTCCACATCCTGCAGATATCAATGAGGTCATCATGGGTAATGTCGTTTCAGCCGGGTTGGGGCAAAACCCCGCCCGTCAGGCTGCGATCCATGCCGGACTGCCGGTATCGGTGGGGGCGTTCACAATTAACAAAGTGTGCGGGTCGGCTTTAAAAGCGGCTATGTTAGCTGCGCAAGCCATCCGGGCGGGCGATGGTGACTTGTTCGTGGCGGGCGGTATGGAGAGTATGAGCCGGGCTCCTTTCCTGGTCGACGGGCGGACTGGTAGCCTGCGCTTCGGACATGCCCAGCTGACCGATGCCCTGTTGAAGGATGGGTTATGGTGCGCGCTGGAAAACTGGTCCATGGGAGACGCAGCCGAATTTATTGCCAACGAGTACCACGTTACCCGGGAAGCCATGGATGAGTATTCCTATCAGAGCCATATGAAAGCCATCGCGGCCATCGATGGGGGCAAATTCAAGCAGGAAATCGTGCCGGTGGAGGTGAAGGGTCGCAAGGGGCAGGTGACGGTGGTGGATACCGATGAGACCCCCCGCAGGGATACCACCCTGGAAGGGTTGAGCAAATTACGCCCGGCATTCCAAAAGGACGGTAAGGTGACGGCCGGTAATGCGCCCGGTTTGAATGATGGTGCCGCGGCAGTGGTGATTGCCAGCCGGGCAAAAGCCGAACAAATGGGAGTCAAGCCGATGGCACGCATCCTGGGCTATGGGAATGTTGCCCTGGAACCGAAATATCTATTTGCTGCTCCTGCCAAGGCCATCCCCATGGTTTTGAAGCAGGTGGGCTGGGAGCTACCCGAGGTGAACCTGATCGAGCTCAATGAAGCCTTTGCCGCCCAGGTACTGGCAAACGGTTACGAGCTGGCAGACCAGGGATGGGATTGGAATAAAATCAACGTGAATGGCGGAGGCATCGCCCTGGGACACCCGATTGGTGCCAGTGGGGCACGCTTGCTGGCTACACTGATCTATGGATTACGAGATTGCGGGTTGAGTAAAGGTGTCGCATCGCTATGCCTGGGGGGCTCAGAAGCGGTGGCGATGGCAATCGAGCTGGAATAGGCGGTGATTATTGGGCGAAGCATCTAAATTACTCTAGATGCTTCGCCCCTACCGGAGGGATCTATGGACATACGCTCAATTTTTGTGGTGGGGGCGGGGACGATGGGCAATGGCATTGCCCAGGTAGCAGCCACTTCAGGCTACCAGGTGTCGATGATGGATGTGGTCCCGGGGCAGGTGGAACGCGCCCAGGCGACCATCGCCAGGTCGGTTGAGAAGTTGCTGAGCAAAGGCACCCTCACAGAGTCACAAAAGCAAGCCGCGGGTGCCATCCAGACCAGCATGACACTGGATGGTGCTGCAAGTGCCGACCTGGTGATTGAAGCTGCCACAGAAAACCCTGAGCTGAAGCTGAAACTGTTCCGGGAGCTGGACCAGATCGCCAAACCCGGAGCAATCCTGGCGAGCAATACCTCGTCAATCAGCATCACCAAGATTGCCGCGGTCACCAGGCGCCCGGAAAATGTGATCGGGATGCACTTCATGAACCCGGTGCCGTTAATGAAACTGGTGGAAGTGATACGGGGTCTGGCAACCACCGCGGAGACCACCTCAACCACCGTGGAAGTATGCCGCAAAATGGGCAAGGAAGCGGTGGAAGCCAACGATTTACCGGGATTTATCTCCAACCGCATCCTCTGCCCGATGATCAATGAGGCCATTTTTGCCCTCCAGGAGGGTATCGGCACACCGGAAGCGATCGACACGGTGATGAAATTGGGGATGAATCATCCCATGGGACCGCTGGCACTGGCAGATTTGGTGGGACTGGATGTGGTGCTGTTCGTCATGGAGGTGCTGCAACGCGACCTGGGCGATGATAAATATCGCCCCTGCCCGCTGCTGCGCAAGATGGTGGACGCGGGTTACCTGGGCAGGAAATCTGGACGGGGCTTCTACCAGTATTAAGCCTTCATTCGTTGTGTAAAAAGTAGATATTGCATAGACCGGTTAGTGGGGAGGGTGAGGAAATGGATAGCCCTGTATACGATTACGTGATTATCGGTTCGGGTTTTGGGGGCAGCGTCTCTGCCATGCGGCTGGCTGAAAAGGGTTATTCGGTGCTGGTGCTGGAGCGCGGGAAGCGCTTCGAGGACCAGGATTTCCCGAAAACCAACTGGAATATCTTCAAATCGCTCTGGCTTCCATTTATTCGCTGTTTTGGTATATGGCAACTGTCTTTTTTGAATGGCGCAATTGCTCTGAGGAACAGTGGTGTCGGTGGGGGAAGCTTGATGTATGCCAATGTGTTGATGGAAACGGATGACCGGCTTTTTGAAGCAGCCAGCTGGCATCATCTGGCAGATTGGAAGCCAATTCTCCGCCCACATTACGACACAGCCAAACGCATGCTGGGAGTGACCACCAACCCTCGTTTAGGGAAAGCGGATGATATTTTGAAGGAAATTGCAGTTGAGGGAGGCGTAGCAGATACATTTCACCCAACGGAGGTGGGGGTTTTCTTTGGAACAGAGAATGAGACTGTCCCTGACCCGTTTTTTAATGGTGAGGGACCATCACGGACCGGGTGCAACTTCTGTGGTGGCTGCATGGTTGGCTGCCGATATAACGCAAAAAATACCCTACCAAAGAATTACCTGTATTTTGCTGAAAAGCTGGGTGTGCGCATCCTTCCAGAGGTCACAGTCAGAGATATTCGTCCTTTGACTGGTCAATCGCAGGATGGCGCCCGCTACGAGGTGGTTTATCGCAAGACAACCGCCTGGGTTTTTCATCCACCCATGATCGTAAAGGCACGGAATGTCATTGTCGCAGCAGGCGCACTGGGTACACTGGAATTACTCTTACGCTGTCGAGATCAAATCCATTCCTTACCACGGTTGTCACAGCGGTTGGGCTACAACGTGCGCACCAACAGCGAAAATCTTCAAGGAGCAACCAGCCGGGAAAAAGAGATAGATTATTCCAAAGGCATTGCCATTACATCCATTTTTAGTGCGAATAGGATGACGAATATTGAACCGGTGCGCTTTTCTGATGGATCTTCTTTGATCCGCAATATCACCGCGCCTTTGGTGGATGGTGGAACTGTTCCTGAGCGCATAATAAGGACATTTTGGGAAATCATCCGTCATCCCATCGATTTCCTTTATGCCCGTTTCTTCTCACGCTGGGCGCGTCATACTATTATTTTATTAATGATGCAACCCGTGGAGGAGCTATTGCGCATGCGGTTAGGCAGGAATATATTCACCCTCTTCCGTAAAGGAGTGATGTTTCATACTCAGGGTGGTGTGCAGCTCCCTAAATCTCCTGCCATAAGCAATAGCATCACCCGGAATTTTGCCAGAAAAATGAAGGGTATTCCCCAGGCTTCATTTATGGACAGCCTGTTTAATTTCCCCGTGACGGCACACTTTATGGGAGGCGTACCTTTAGGTCGGGATGAAAATGAGGGTGTGGTTGATATAAATTTTCAAGTGCATAACTATCCCGGTCTATTTGTGGTGGATGGCTCAATCATGCCGGGCAATCCGGGTGTTAACCCCAGCCTGACCATCACAGCACTGGCAGAATATGCCATGAGCCGCGTCCCGGTCAAGGGATAAGTGGCCCCAAGAAAATGCTCAATTTGGATACGATGTCATTCGCTGATCAAGAGGTGTTTGACTATGTGATTATCGGCTCGGGTTTTGGGGGCAGCGTTTCCGCCATGCGATTGGCAGAAAAAGGCTATTCGGTGCTGGTGCTGGAGAGGGGGAAACGCTACGAAGACACGGATTTTCCGAAAACCAACTGGAATATCTGGAAATACCTGTGGCTGCCCACCTTGCGCTGCTTCGGGATCATGCAGTTTTCGTTCTTCCGTTATATCCTGGCGCTACATGGGGATGGAGTGGGAGGCGGCAGCCTGGTGTATGCGAATGTGCTCGTCCGCCCCGATGATGAGATCTTCAAAAACCCCACCTGGAAGCATTTGCAGGATTGGAAGAGCATCCTGGCGCCGCATTATGACACGGCGGAGCATATGCTTGGGGTGACAGATAACCCCCGCCAATGGGCGGCAGATGCCGTCCTGAAGGATATTGCTATAGAGATGGGGGTTCAATCCACCTTTCAACCCACCCGGGTGGGCGTGTTCTTCGGGGGAGCTCAAGACCCAGACGGGAAGGAGATCCTTGACCCTTATTTTGGGGGTGATGGACCAGCGCGGAATACGTGCATCCATTGCGGGGGCTGCATGGTGGGATGCCGTTACAATGCCAAGAATACCCTGCCGAAGAATTACCTGTATTTTGCCGAGAAATGGGGAGCGAAAATCCTGCCAGAAGCCAATGCTCATAACGTTACCCCCCTGGCAGCAGGTGAACTGGATGGAGCGCGCTATGAGGTGGCTTATCACCGCACAACAGCCTGGTTCTACAGCCAGGAGCAGCGGGTGCGGGCACGTAACGTGATATTTTCAGGAGGCACGCTGGGGACGCTAAGCCTGTTGTTCAAGTGCCGGGAGGCTACCCACACCCTGCCGCATATTTCCACCCGCCTGGGAGAGCTGGTGCGCTCGAACAGTGAAACGCTGCTCGGGATGATGAGCCGGGATAAGCAGACCGATTATTCGAAAGGCATCGCCATCACTTCAATTTTTCGGGCAGATGATAAAACTGCCATCGAACCGGTGCGCTATTCGGCCGGTTCATCGTTTATTCGTTTAATCTCAGCACCTTTGATCGAGCCGCAAAAAAGCTTTATCAAACGCTTGTTTTCACTGTTGTGGAATACGATCAGCCACCCGCTTGAGTTCTTGCACCTTTACGTCCTACCAGGCTGGGCTGAGAAAATGACCATCCTGTTAGGTATGCAAACAGAGGATAACCACTTGCGCATGCGTTTCGGGCGCAGCTGGCTCACACTCTTCAGGCGCGGTTTGATATCACAATCTGCTGAAGAGAACCCCGTACCGACTCGCATCGAGAAGGGTCATTATGTGGCGCAGAAATTTACCAACCGGATCCATGGCATTGCCGGCGGCTCAATCGTCGAAGTACTGTTTGATACTCCGGTCACGGCTCACATCCTGGGTGGGGTTACCTTCGGCCGGGATGACCGGGAGGGGGTGGTCGGGTTGGATTGCCAGATCCATAATTATCCGGGGTTATATGTGGTGGATGGATCCATCGTGCCTGCCAACCCGGGCGTTAATCCTTCATTGACCATCACTGCCCTGGCAGAATATGCCATCAGCCTGATTCCACCCAAGGCTGCGTAGACTGGTCCGATCTACATGCAATATCAGTTTCTGCGCATCACCAAAAGATGATCTGGTTGGTGAAAGAGTTTGTTGAACACAGCCACCAGCCGGCTTAAGCGTTTGAAATAAGGGGGCATGTCTAGGAATTGAAGTGCCTGGAACCCAAATTTCTGATACAGCGGCCCCAGCTGTGAACGGCAGGTGAGGTAAAGCCTGGCGGGATGTTTCTCCAATAAATTCTCAATGATCGTCCGGGCGATGCCTTTACCGCGCCATTCAGGCAGCACGGCAATCGAGGCCAGCTCGAGTGAGCCATCGGAATGGGGCTTAACCTGACCACATCCGATGACTTTTCCATCCCTATCGATAGCTAATACGAAGCGCTGCCAATTAAGACCCATGGGATTGATCTGCACCTGAGAGATGATCTGGCGGATTGTGACCGCATCGGTGAGTGTAGCTGGACGCAAAAAGTATTCCTGGGGAGAAGTAGGTGCCTGCATAACCCCTTATTTTTACCCAAGCCTGTATCTTCGTCAAGAGCTTTTCCCAGTTGTTTCACAGCCTAATTTTTGGACCAAACTAGTGTATAATGGACGTTTACATTTCAATATTAACCGGAGTAAACATATGGATCAGACGAATGCCCAGGTTGGGCAGGAGGAAGCACCACAAGAACAGATAAATACGAATAACACAGAGGAACGCCCAGCAACCTCCACGGGCTCTATGGAAACCCTGTTGCAAGAAGAAGGTTTAAACATTGATTTTCCGAAGCAAGGAGAGATACGCACAGGCGTTATCGCCAGCATCGGAGAAACTGAAATCCTGGTGAGCGTGGGAACCAAATCAGAGGGGGTAATCTCAGGGAAAGAGAAAGAGCAAATCCCACCGGAAATTCTTGAAACATTAAAAACTGGCCAGGAAATACCCGTATATGTGCTCAACCCGGAGGATCCAAATGGGAATTTGGTCCTCTCATATATGCGCGCCCGCGAAGAGACGGATTGGCTGGATGCAGAGAAAATGAAAGCCTCCGGTACAGCTGTGGATGCCAAGGTGATCGGTTATAACAAAGGTGGGTTGATCGTACCGGTCGGTATGCTGCGCGGGTTCGTGCCGGCATCACAGGTGAGCGTAATGCGCCGGGCAGAGGGCGATGAAAGCCTGGATACTCGCTGGAGCAAGATGGTGGGCGAGCCAATCAAAGTGGTGGTCATCGAAGTGGACCGGGTGAGACACCGCCTGATCCTTTCAGAGCGCTCAGCTTTGCAGGAAACACGTGAGACGATCAAGGATCGCCTGCTGGATGAGCTGCAGGAAGGCGTGATCAAGACCGGGCGTGTCACCAGCCTGGCAGATTTTGGCGCTTTTGTCAATATCGATGGTGCCGACGGACTGGTTCATCTTTCGGAGATCAGCTGGGAACGGATTGATCACCCGAATGAAGTATTGAAGGTTGGGCAGGAAGTCAAGGTCAAAGTGATCGCGGTTGACCAGGAACGCAAGCGTATTGGGTTATCCATTCGCCAGCTATTGCCCGATCCATGGGTGGTCAAAGTGTCAAGTTTAAAGGAAGGTCAGCTTGTGGAAGGCACAATCACCCATCTGACCAAGTTTGGGGCCTTTGCACGTCTGGATGAAGATTTGGAAGGTCTGATCCATATCTCTGAGTTAAGCGACCAACGTATCAATCACCCCAAGGAAGTAGTCAAAGAGGGCGATGTGGTCACCTTGCGGGTAATCAAAGTGGACGTCGAACGACGGCGCATTGGGTTATCGCTACGCAAGGTAGATTCGATGGCTTATGCCAATATGGATTATGAGATGATGCTTTCTGGTGAAGAGAACACCGAACCCTCCGCTCCAGAGGCAGAACCTGCCGCGGAAGCCGAACCGCACGCTGAAATTGAGTCACCTGTTGAAGCTGAGCCGCCGACAGCAGAAAAACCTGCTGATGAGCCTGAAGCTTCGTCTGATGAAGAGCCCGCCAGCAAAAAGGAAGATGAAGAAGGATCAAATTGATCTGATCATCTGCAGCTTAAGCTGGATGCGCATAAAAAACCTGATAAAATTATTGAGCGGAGCTGAGATGCTCCGCTCAATTTCATGTGTTGCTTAAAGGACTCTAACACAAAATATACATTCAGGGGGAATAAATACTGGTAGAATAATTCAATCGGACAAACCATATCCTGTTAAGGAAGTCAGTGAGGCAATTGTGATGGCTGGAATGGAACGTTTTACACAGCGAGCCAGACGGGTTCTAAGCCTGGCACACCAGGAAGCAGAACGAATGCACCAGAATTACATTGGTACTGAGCACCTGCTGCTGGGTTTGATGAAGGAAGAGGGTGGAGTTGCTGGCCGGGTTCTGCGCGAGCTAGGTTTGGATGCCGTGCGGATGGAGGAAGTGATCATCCGTATTACGGGCACCGGGCAGGTGACCACTGCCAAGCTGGACCTTTCACCAGGTGTTCAGCGCGCCCTGGAAAATTCAATGGAAGAAGCCCGTAAGATGGGACATCATTATATTGGAACCGAGCATTTGCTCCTTGGGCTGGTACAGCTGGGCGAAGGCGTCGCATTGGACGTTTTACGCAAGCTGGGTGTCTCACCAGAGCAGATCCGCCGCCAAACACGCCGGGTATTGGACGAGAGCAGCCACACCAGTTCATCCGACGCCACCTCACGCCGCTCGGCAGTGGGTGCCGGTGAGCAAGTTTCCAAGGAAGCTGGTAAAACCAAAACACCCATGGTAGACCAGCTGGCAACCGACCTGACTACCCTGGCAGAAGAGAACAAGCTTGACCCGGTGATCGGGCGGCAAATGGAAATTGAGCGCGTCATCCAGATCCTGGCACGCCGCAACAAGAACAACCCGGCTCTGATCGGTGAGCCCGGTGTGGGCAAGACTGCTATCGTGGAAGGTCTTGCTCAGCGTATCGTTGAGAATGATGTGCCTGCTCCACTGATGAATAAGCGTGTCATGCAGCTGGATGTGGGTTCGCTGGTAGCCGGGACGATGTACCGGGGGCAGTTCGAAGAGCGCTTGAAGCGCGTGATCGATGAGCTAAAATCCTCCGGGGCAATCCTGTTCATTGATGAGGTGCACATGCTGGTTGGGGCAGGTGCAGCTGGCTCATCGGTGGATGCTGCTAATATCCTTAAACCTGCCCTGTCACGCGGTGAGCTGCAGGTGATTGGCGCTACCACGCTGGATGAATACCGCAAATATATCGAAAGCGATGCCGCCCTCGAACGGCGCTTCCAACCAATCATGGTGGATGAGCCCACTATAGATGAAACGATCGAGATCTTGCGCGGGGTACGCACGGCCTACGAAGAACACCACCGCCTGACCATATCCGATGAGGCGTTGAATGCGGCCGCCCACTTATCAGCGCGCTACGTGACCGAACGCTTCCTGCCGGATAAAGCCATTGACCTGATCGATGAATCATCTTCCCGGGTGCGCATGTACAAGAGCCCGGCTGCCAAGACGGCCAAAGACCTGATGACCCAGTTAAAGGGATTGAGGCAAGACCATGCCCTGGCACTTGAAGATGGACGCGCGGATGATGCCCAGGAGCTGCAGGAGCGCATGGACGAGCTCGAGCGCCAGCTGGAATTCCTGCGCACAGGCTGGGACCGTGCTACCGCACCTACCGTTACTTCGGAAGATATTGCCGAAGTGGTGGCAATGTGGACGGGTGTGCCCGTGATGCAGATCGCCCAGGCTGAGTCGGAACGCTTGTTGCAGATGGAGGACGACCTGCAGAAACATATCATCGGCCAGGATGAAGCCATCCAGGCGATCTCCAAGGCTGTAAGGCGAGCACGGGCAGGGTTAAAGGACCCGCGCCGTCCGATCGGCTCATTCATGTTCCTGGGTCCTACCGGGGTGGGCAAGACCGAGCTCACCAAAGCCCTGGCACGCTTTATGTTCGGCAGCGAGGATGCCTTGATCCAGCTGGATATGTCGGAGTTTATGGAGAGGCACACGGTCAGCCGTCTGGTGGGAGCACCTCCCGGGTATGTGGGTTACGAGGAAGCCGGGCAGCTCACCGAGGCTCTGCGGCGGCGCCCGTATTCCATTGTGGTCTTCGATGAAGTGGAAAAAGCTCACCCTGAAGCCCACAACATGCTGCTGCAGATCATGGAAGAGGGTCACCTCTCAGATGCGCGTGGGCGCAAGGTGGACTTCCGCAACGCCATTGTGGTGATGACCTCCAATATTGGCGCTGAAATGATCAAGCGGCAAACTTCACTCGGCTTTTCATTGAAAACAGACGAGGTCACCGAAGAAAAGCTGGCTTACGACGAAATGCGTAAAAAGCTGATGGACTCACTTAAACGGGTATTCCGCCCAGAGTTCATCAACCGCCTGGATTCGGTAATCGTGTTCCGTGCCCTGAGCAAAGTAGATATCCAGGAGATCGTCAAGCTGGAGCTGGATAAGGTGGCAGAAAGGTTGAAGGATCACGAGATTTCGCTCGTAGCAACCCCTATGGCGCTGGAAAAGCTGGCAGAATTGGGTTATGACCCTGAGATGGGTGCCAGACCCTTGAAGCGCGTCATCCAACAAAAGGTGGAGGACGTGCTCTCGGATGCGCTGCTTTCAGGTAGCTTCACCGACGGCGATGCCGTCATTGTCGACTACCGCGAAGACGAAGTGGTGCTGCGCCGCGAGACGGAGAAAGAACCCGCTCCGGAAGGCGCATAGAGGCAGGGATCATGCCGTAATTCCCTGTTTGGTCATTCTGACTGACCACAGTTTTGATTGTTTACGCTCCCGAAGGTTTATCGCCTTCGGGAGCTTTTTTTTCAAAAAACCTTGCTCAATAATAAACCGCAGTATAATTAATCATCTAGCTTGATCAGAGAAATTATCATCGTTTCCCATCGTACCAGTAAGGGGAAATAACCAGATGTTCAATTTTCTGGTTGCCACATATACCTAAAAAATAGACGAAAGTGGAGGGGTGCACTTGTCTTTTCTGTACGGAGCAACGATCGTAGTCAACCTGCTGGCATTGGTGCTGGCAATTTGGCTGGGTCTGTATCTGGTCTCGCGCAACCCACGTTACACAATTGCCTGGCTGACTGCTCTAACGTTGTGGTTCTTGGGGGCGATGTTCTTGAATGTGCTGCTCGCAATCAACCCTCCCCCAGGGATCCCGCTTGATGAGGTCTGGCTGCAGCTTCTGTTCCCCTTCTGGCCGCGTGAAACTCTCACCGGTGCTAACAACCAGTGGTTGCAGGGATGGTCGATAGCCCCTGCCCTTGCCTTCTGGCACCATGTCACTACCCTGTTATTGCCAGGAAAAATAAATATTAGGCGCTGGGTGCGTATTTTACTCGTGTACCTGTTGTCTGTCATCGCTATTATTGTGCAGGTCAAAGCCCAGATATTATTCACCTCAGCCAGCAGCAACCCGCTGTTCGCCAATAGCCTGCAGGCAGGGCCGTGGTATCCAATATTTGCGGTGGCTTTGTTGATATTAACATGGACCTGTGTCGGTAACCTTGTATACGCGACCCGCCACGCTCCATCCAGCATTGCCCGCAAACAGCTCCTGGTATTAGCCTGGTCTTCACTGGCGGCAGGCTTGGGTGGTATTGTTTCCATCGCTGCTTTCTACTTTATGCTTCCCATCCCACACCTGGTCATTTCAACATTGGCTGGCATAACAGTGGGCTTGATTGGTTGGAGCATCGCCCGTTATAGCGCATTGATGGAAAGCCGTACCATCCAGAAAGACTTTATCTACAATTTGAGCCTGGTCATGATTGTGCTTTTTGTTTATGTCCTGATCAGCTGGATCCTGATAGACATGTACCATGCACCGATGGCCATCCTGGCAGTGTTCCCTGCGCTTGCAGTGATCACACATTCTTCAATCACAGTCATCTACCGATTGATCGACCGGTTTTTTTATCCACGTGAAACACAACAGCTCCGACTTCAATTGCGCAAACTTGGGCGTACAGCGGGAGTGAATGGCACCCTTGAAGCACAGCTTGAGCCCTCACTGGAAACGTTGAGCATCTCCGTGGAGGCGGATTATGCTCTGACCCTGGTTTTCGAGGGGAACTCCTGCAAGAAAGTGGCGTCATATCATTTAGACACCGTAATTCCTGAGCTTGAAATTAAAAAACTGCTGGCTGACGATGTGATAAATGTGGATCCGGGTTGGCTACCAGCTCCACTCGCTGAAGCCGAATTGTTGGTGCCGCTGTACGGTGAAGTGGACCAGCTGGGGGTGTTGATTCTGGGTCGGCCAAAAAACGGGCTCCATTATGCCCCTGAAGATGTTGAACGCATCTTGGAATTCGCCGCTCAGGTTAGCGAGACGATCTGGGTTTCTCAACGGAATGCCCAATTCCTGGCTCAGATTGCTGAACAAGTGAAGGCGCAGGATGGGTCAGCTCAACAGAACACTTCTCCTGTATCTGTTGAACATCTTGAGCTGGCTTTACGGACCGTGTATGATTACACCTGCCTGGCTGATAATCCTCTGGCAGGGTTGAAGTTGGTACGATCAAGGCTCTCAGGGGTTGATTTAACCCACCTGGACCGCGGAAAAGTCCTTCACGACATCGTGCTCGAAGGGTTGGATAAGCTGCGCCCACACACAGGGCCTCGGTCAAATCCACCATCCCGGGAATGGTATCCTTACCTGATCTTGCAAGAAGCATACATAGAGGAAACCTCCAACCGTGACATTATGATGAAGCTATATATTTCCGAAGGCACTTTCAATCGCACCCGCCGCGCAGCCATACGCTCGCTGGCACGCACCCTGGGGGAGCTGGAAGCAGCGCTCTCCTGATCCTTTCAAATATTTAATAGCCTCGCAGGTTTATGGATCGGCTTTTGTCCATATTCCTCAGATGCTAAATATGTTGCATTTTGCTGGTTAAAAGGCTTGATTTTCATTTAATTAGCGCGATACTTAATTTAGATATTTTGGTGGGGAATACAGTTTTCATCCAAAACCTGGAGAGGAGAATGCATCATGATCCGCGAGGGTATCCCTTATCGACTCACAATCATTTGTATATTCACCATCATTATTTTGGGGATTGCACCTCTGGGAAGCTGGCTTTCACCCTGACTAACTCATCATAAGATAAACAAGGAGGATATCCGATGGGCAATAAATGGATTAATTACCGGCTCTTGGTGGTGTGCATTCTGTGGTTGGTTGCCATCCTGGGGCTAGTGAATGTGGATCGGACGAGCGCCGAATCAACTCAAATGATCAAACCCAGATCTGTTCCAGCCGAAGTTGGGGAGGTGGCGTATGTGCCATTAGCCAACACGAACCGGTTGGAATTGATCGATACCCAAACCCATGCTCTCATCGATGATATCGACACTGCCCAATTTGGATGCACCTCCCCTCAACGCGCCAGGCTTAATCCGGATGGCACTGAGCTATATTTAATGTGCAATTCCTCCCAGAATATTGTGGTCTTAAAGACCCTCGATCTCTCCCTGGTCGCCACCATCGACCGCCCCAATACCTGCCTGCAGGATATCGCTTTTGTGAAATTTGGGGATTATGCCCTGGCAACCACAAGCTATTGTTATGATGTGTATCAAATTGATGTCATCGATACGGCAACTCATACGATAGTCCAATCCATACCCACTCAAAATATTTTGGTCATCAGTATCGCGGCCCACCCCTTTCTCCCACAGGCTTATGCTGCTGGAGGTGAAGGCTATGAAACCGGGCAGGTCCTGACAGGGCATGTCTTGGTGATTAACACCGACACCTTTACGATTGATACCATGATCCCTTTTGGCGAACTAATCTGGGATGTACAGCCCAGCCCCGATGGTCAATGGGTATATGCCAGTGAAGCATATGACGAAGGCATTGCCAAAATTGAAGTTGAGCACAGTGAAATTGTGGATTTCTTACCCTTCAACAGTATTTACGGGCTGGATATCTCACCCGATGGCTCAGTGCTTTATGGTTCGGATAGCTGGAATTCACAAATCGCGGTTTTTAATACCAACCCATTGGAATTCGTTACCAATATTGACGTTGGAGCGGCGACGTCTGAGGTTGAGCTCACCTGCGACGGCAGCGAGCTCTATGTCGCCACTGACGTAGCGTCCATCCCGGTCATCGACACCGCCACTTATACCGTCAGCGATGATATCCCCGTGCCGGGTAACGGCTCTGCGTTTGGAATCGCGATCTGCCCGCAGTATGTGACCAAAGGGATATTTCTCGACCCGCCCGACCAAATTGGTTACGACCGAATTGGAGAGACCATCAGTTATACCCTGCAACTGTCCAACCAGACGGGCATGACCGATAGCTACAACCTGGGTGTCCTGCCTGGCAGCCATTGGACCACCTCCCTTTCTACGGGCCAGATCGGGCCCATCCAGGATGGAGAAAGCATCAGCTTCACCGCCAGTGTGGATATATCTCCAGACGCCCTTCCTGGTGAATTTGATACAGCCAGCATTCAAGCAACCTCGGTCCTTTCGCCAGCGCAGTTCATTGACACAGCCGCAATCACTACGACAGCTTTAAGTAATAATCTCGCGTATGTGACCCAATCCAATGATGCGCTGGCATTAATCGACCCTGACCTGCATACGGTGATTGGCACTGTCGATCTGGTGGGGATGGGGTGTGCTGGTCCCTGGCGTCCTCGCCTGACTCCCTCAGGCTCTACGCTGTATGTATTGTGTTGGGGATCCTCTAACATCCTCGCCCTCACGCTGCCAGAGCTCACCTTGAGTTACACCGTAAGCGATCCAGGTGGAGGTGAACCTGATATTGTCTTCGATGCTGACGAGAGCCACGCGTTCGTCAGCGCTCGCGACCAGCTGGGGATCCGGGTCATTGATATCGAAGCACAGGCGATTTACACCATGATCTACCTGCCGGGGGAAGGAATCATTACCAGCATAGAGGCAAGCCCAACCGGGCAGTTCATCTATGCTTCAGGATCGTGGTCCGGAGGTGGAAGAATATATGTGATCGATCCGGATGCCTTCGCGGTTGTATCGATGATTGATTTTGGTAGCGATGTATGGGATATCACCGCCGCAGCAGATAACCAATGGCTGTATGCCAGCGACCGCTGGGGAGCAGGTATCGCCATCATCGATGCAAAAACATTGCAGATTGTCGATGTGATTCAAAATACCGGCGAGCTTACCGGATTGGCATTATCCGCGGATGGAGAAACTATTTTTGCGGGGCGCGTGTTCTCCGGATATGTGGATGCATACGACATTCACAGTCGTAGTTTTATCACTTCCATTTGGCTGGGTGGTACCGTGCGTGACCTGACCATGGATTGCACCGGCGCGGAATTGTATGTTGCTCCTTCAACTAATGCGGTATCGGTCATCAACACCCACACATATTATGTAGATTACTCCATCCCGAACTCCTGGGGAGGCATATGGAGTCGCAATCTGCCCGCAATATCTGTCGAATTTAGTAACCCAAAAAACGGTTGATAATGCCACATCTCATCCTGACGCACTGGTCAACTACCAAATCACTGCCAGTAATGCGATCACCGAATCTGTAAATAACGTCGTGATCACCGATACCCTGCCCCTGGCACTCACCTACAAAGATGGGACTCTCAACGCCACGAGTGGAACGGTTGAATTTCAGGATGGGGTGATTACATGGACAGGTTCCATTACCGCCAGTACCGCGGTAACCATTACCTTCGGGGCGCGGGTATCTCCAACCGCCCAGATTGGCACGTCAATCACCAACGAGGCTGTGATTTATGCTGAAGGCAAGACATACCATCGAACTGCTACCATCGACATCGATCTATATAGACTCTATATTCCTTGTGCCTCAAGAGCCTGCCTGCCTTCCTATAAGGATGATTTCTCCAATCCTGCCAGCGGCTGGTCAATTGCGAGTGGGGATGGCTATTGGATGGGGTATCAAAATGAAACCTATTACGTCGCCGTCAATCAGGGTTGGATGGCATGGTCATTACAAGATTTTGGGGTGAGTGATTTCCAGCTTGCAACAGATACCTGGCCAGGAGCCACCCTGAATGGGAGCGCCGGTTTGATGTTTAGTGTTTCTGACTATGGATTTTATATGTTCGAGGTCAACGATGGTTGGTACTCATTGTGGCGCAATGATGCTCAATATTGGCACTGGACGCCGCTGATCGACTGGACTTATTCCCCCGCCGTCCATCCCGGGTATCAGGTCAACCGGCTGGAGGTGGTTCGGATCGGATCGAACATCAAGGTTTATGTGAATGGGCAGTTTCTAGGCTCGGTCAATGACGGCACCTATCGCGGCACCTTTTCCGGGTTTGCCTCTGAAGCCTACACAGGTTACTTTGATGGGCGGTTTGACAACGTCGTAATGTATACGGGAACTTGTATTGGTACCAAATCGGTTGCTTTACCTATAAACCAGGCGGCTACATTTGATGGCATCTTCATCAAGCCGGGGACTGAGCAAAATTGGCCCATGCCCATCAGGTGACGTAGCAAGGAGTAACCCGAGATGATAACAGACCGGGGTGGAATCCGTAAAGAAGCTTGAGATGGAAGCTATGGGTTCTACCTCGGTGGGAAATTGGCGTCTTTTGGCAGTGAATCTGCTGGTATTGGCAGTCCCGCTGTGCAATACTAATACCAGAGAGGAATTATGCTAATGAACACACCTAAAAGAACAGCCTTGGTATCATTATTGATCTGCGCCATCCTTACCGCCTGTGGACCATCCAAAGCGAATCTGGATGGAACGGCTACACAGGATATGGTAAATTTAAGTGGCACTCAAACGGCTCAGGTACCCACATCCACTGCCACCCCTCAACCCACGGCAACTGCCACCTCAACCCCCACAGCCACACTTGTGCCGACTGCCACTCCCAACCTGACGGCAACCATGGTCGCTGCCACCCAGGAAGCCCGGCTTGCCACCCAACAAGCCGGAGGGACTGCTACGGCTGTCTCGGCACTGGCGACTCAACAAGCGGAAGATTTATTGTGGGCACAATTGGAACAAGATGGGTCCATTACCTACAGCAAGGGTTCGCTTTACGAGATTGATGATTTTGAGGAAAGCTGGGCACAGCGTAGCTGGTATCGATGGTGGTGGTCTGGCTATCGATTCTCAGATTTTGTGGTCATGACCCATATCGATTGGGAAATCCCAGAAGATGCGGCTTTCGGTACTGGTGGTTGTGGTTTTGCCTTCCGGATCAAGGATGAAAATAACCATCTGATTATATTTCTTACACCCAAGGGCAGCGCCTCATTGGGTGCCATGACCATCAATGGTTTTCAATACCAAAGTTTCCATTGGCAGAATCCAGATAATCCAAACTTCGCCACCATACCTCAAACGACTGTTGGCAGCGCAGATTTAATTGTCGTGGTAGAAAAAGAGTTCGTGACCGCTTATATCAACGGTGAAAAAATATATCAATGGTATGTAGCACTGACCGACCAGGGCGATGTAGGTTATACCATCGTCTCTGGGACAAATAAAGATTTTGGGATTTCATGCAAGTTCACCAACACGCGTATTTGGGGGCTTGAGCAATAAGGAGATGGCAGGTAGGCAAGGTTGTCCAGGATCAATGCCAAGGAAAGAAATTGGGATCCAAGCTATGGTTTACGAGTGATCGGAATTATAAAACAGGAAAGGGAGGATATTAGCCATGGAACAGAATCAGGTCTTACCAAAACCAAAGCATTCCCGTAGGGGTCGCATCCTCAAGGTCATCTTGATAGCAATAATTGCCCTCCTTATTGTTGGTTACCTGGGAGTGGGCGCTATCGCAGCCGACAAGCTGACCATTGCCGAGCGCATGTTCACTGACGATAACCCGGGTAATTATGGCATGAGCTATGAAGATGTGAGCATCCCGGCCCGTGTGGACGGTCTCAATATCGCCGGTTGGTATATTCCAGCGGATGTAAGCCAAACCGCAGACAAATCCTCAGCCATCATCATGGTGCATGGTTGGAATGCCAGCCGCACCAATGGATTTAACCAACACTTTCTGGACCTGGCCCAGGCACTGAACCAGGCTGGTTTCAGCATCTTGATGATCGATCTGCGCGGGCATGGTCAGAGCGCTGACTCGCACTTCACCTTTGGCCGGCTCGAGCGCCGGGATGTTTTAGCCTCTGTGGATTTTCTGCTGGAACGCGGCCACCAGCCAGGGAAAATTGGCTTGATCGGCACTTCCATGGGGGCAGCTTCAGTGATCGGCGCAGCAGCAGAGGACCAGGCGGTGGGAGCAGTAGCTACCGATAGCCTGTTCGCCGAAATCTATCCGGTCGTCAAGGGTCTGTGGGTCAACAAGAGCGGATTACCGATGCTCTTTCTTTACCCCACCCGCTGGATGTTCTACGTGGAAAATGGTTACGACCTGGCCAGTGCCCGCCCGCTCGATGAAATCGGCAAGCTCGCGCCTCGTCCATTGTTGCTGATCAGCTGCCAGAAAGATACCTATATCCCGCAGGAGCAATTCCGAAGTCTGGAACAGGCGGCCCCCTGGGCGCAGACCTGGTCTGTTCCGGAATGCCGGCATGCAGAAATCTATGAGTTCCTGCCCCAGGAGTATAACCAGAAGATGGTTACATTCTTTACCGAAGGTCTGCAGTAATTTGTAGAGACGCCCCGCCGGGGCGTCTCGGTGTTGCCTCGCCCCAACTTTTTTACTGGGCTTCCAGTTCGTTCGTCTTTAATATTGGCTCTATAGTTATATCAATGAAGGCACCCACCTGCTCTCCCTTCGCTCCACTCGTTTCATCGTAAAAGTTCCCTACAACAACCACACGAACGGAGACCGGTTGTTCGGAAAAAACAAGAGGATGCACAACCAACATAACCTCCCGAAACGGTTGATCATCCCTCGGATACACTCCTTTTTCACCAGGTGGATAATCAATCCGGTTTTCGATCACTTCCCACTTTTCACCGACGTATTGGTAAATATGGACACCGTAATCCTGTGGCAGGATTACCGGTGTATCCGAAGAGTTCACCAATACCAAACCCAAATTGTCGCTTATTTTGAAGGAGTTGAGCTCTACTGGCGCAGAAAGCTCCAGATCATTATTCATTTTCTTTATAGGGAGGTCAATCCCGGGCATCTTTTCCTGCCCTAACCAGCTACAGGCGGCAACTGGTAAAAGTATAACAATTATTGCTAACAAGATTTGGTATTTTCTCATCTGTATTCAGAATAACAAATTTGATCCCATAAGTCAATTGTCCCTTACCGCTAATAGCTCTGCTAAATCTTCCTTTGTGTCGGAGTGCGTTCTTTTTTGCATACCATTGAGCCCTTAGTGTTATTCTTTTCGTTATAAAATGCGCCAATTATGAGAAATCTTAAAATATTCACCAATTTCCAGTAAATCCTTGTGAAACAGAACATTTGTGCTATAATACTATTGTATTTACTCACCTAATATCCAAAGAGTCATTACAAGTACCTCCACAACGCTATGCACATCTATTAGTCGAAGTAAAGTCATTGCGAAAGCCCGGTGGTCTTTCCGGGCTTGAAACAATCCGCCTTTATACATCTACGCCAATGTGAAATTTATGAATTACCTAACTGATAAACATCTGACAATCAATGCCTTTGCCACTATTTTTGAGTACCGGAGCACACTTGGTGAGTAATTACTTACTATTGCAACTACTCACCGAGTTACCTTTACCACTGACAAGAGCCATAATTCGGAAAACGCTGCAGTTTAACCGTCATTGTGGAAGCCCCGCTGGTTTTCGGGGAAATCCCGGTGATCTTGCCGGGCTTGAAGCAATCAGCCTTAAATCTTCTACCAATATGAGTATTATAAGCGCCTCACCGACAAACATTAGACATTCAATGCCTTTCCACCGTTTTCGATTATCAGAGCAAACTTAATGAGTAATTACATAATACCGCGTAACTCCTACCTTAACTATGTAGCGCACCCATATCCTTTTCAAGAACTCACACTTTCTACTATCTGTGGTTTGTTCCTCTTTTATTTTCCTCTTTTTTTATTAAGAAATCTTCCTTCACCCTCCAGTACCCATCGGTCCCAATAGCCTTTTTCTTGGTTTTCCTGATCACTAATTACCTTATTACCTAATTACCTTGTTTACATCCAACGTTCCAACCTTCCAACGCCTGCACCCGCTGGTTTTCGGGTGTTCAAACGTCCCAACGTGTAAACAATCTCCATGTATAATTTCCCTATGCCAAAAACACACACCCAATATGTTTGCCAGCAATGCGGGCGCACAGCTGCCCGTCCGATGGGGCGCTGCCCGCAGTGCGGTGCCTGGAACAGCATGGTGGAAGAGATCGTGGCTGCACCTGCCAAGGCCGTCCATACCGCCGGGCGCGGTCTGACCGGCGCTTCCACACCCCGCCGGCTCACCGAGATCGAGGGGGACGCGGATGAGCGGTGGGCGCTCTCGATCGGAGAATTTGCGCGTGTGCTGGGCGGCGGCATCGTACCGGGTTCCATCGTCCTGGTGGGCGGTGACCCGGGCATTGGCAAGAGCACGCTTTTACTGCAGGTAGCGCTCGAGATGGCGCGTACCGGTCTGGTGCTGTACGTCTCGGGGGAGGAGTCGGAACGGCAGATCAAGATGCGCGCCATGCGTCTGCTTAAAGATGAGCAGGGCGAGATGCCCGAGGGGCTGCTGCTCGTCACCGAGACCAACCTGGGGGTGATCCTGGAGCACATCACTGAAGTGAAACCTTCCGTAGTCATCGTGGATTCGATCCAGACCACTTATATGCCCGAGCTTGAGTCGGGTGCGGGCAGTGTGACCCAGGTGCGGGAGTGTGCTTCCCGTTTGCGTGAGCTGGCTAAGAGCTCAGGGGTAGCGGTCTTTCTTATCGGTCATGTCACCAAAGAGGGCGCCATTGCCGGACCGAGAGTGCTCGAGCACATTGTGGATACGGTGCTTTACCTGGAAGGTGACCGCTTCCAGTCTTACCGCTTGCTGCGCTCGGTGAAGAACCGCTTTGGAGCAACGTCTGAAGTGGGGGTATTCGAGATGCGCGAACGCGGCATGGTGGAGATCACCAACCCCTCCGAGGCCTTCCTGGCAGAGCGCATGGTGAATGCACCCGGGAGTGCCATCGCCGTGACCATGGAGGGCACGCGCCCGATTTTGGTGGAGGTGCAGGGGCTTTCCAGCCCGACTACTTTTGGAAATCCACGCCGCACCCCCAACGGGGTGGACTTCAATCGCCTGCTGCTGATCACAGCTGTACTGGCACGGCGGCTGGGTTTGCGCCTGGGCGACCAGGATGTGTTCGTCAACGTGGTGGGAGGCATCCAGGTGGAGGAGCCTGCCGCTGACCTGGCGGTGGCAGCAGCCATTGCCTCATCGATGCGCGACCAGCCGGTGAAGGCGGATACGGTGCTTATCGGTGAGGTGGGGCTGTCGGGTGAGTTGCGCATGGTGGGGCAGCTGCCCGCCCGCTTGCGTGAAGCCGCCAAGCTGGGCTTCAAGACCGCCATCGTGCCAAAAAGCATCCGTAAAGGCGAGCCCTGGCCCAAGGGCATCGAGGTGGTTGAGGCGCGTTCCCTCCGAGAAGCGCTGGATAAGGCGATGGTGAAAAGTGAATAAACAGCTCGAGATAATGGTGTGTGCTATACTAAACAAAAATGATGAGTGCCAGGTTATTAGATACACATCCTAAAATGAAAGCCATCCAGATTCAGCTCCTTAGGCAAGCTTCACCGTCGAAAAAGCTTGAAATGCTGGCAGGACTAAATGCCTCAGTCCATTTACTCGCACTTTGTGGCTTACGATCTCGTTATTCTGACGAAAGCGATGCAAAGCTGCACCGCAGGCTGGCAGGCCTCATATTAGGGGAAGACCTGGCGACTAAGGTATACGGCGAGTTAGATGATGTTACTTGAGACCAATTCAGTCCTAATCTAACTTGTTCAGCTATGAGGACTTTTTTTCTTTCAATTGTCGACTAATAAACTTGACAGCCGTACATAGGTATACTATAATGTACGGCAGGAGAAAAACATGGATGAGACTAAATTAACCGTGCGCATCCCACGCGATTTGGTGGAAAAAGCCAAATTATTTGCTGCGCAGAACCATACCACGCTTACAAACCTGATCGAAGCTTACTTGCAGAACATTCCCGCCCAAGGTTTATTGGCAGATGCACCTATCGTTCGGCGATTAACCGGCAGCTTATCACAAAATGTATCGATCGAGGATTATCATCGCCACTTGGAAGAGAAATATGGCGGATAAATCCATCTTGATCGACCTGAATATTTTATTAGATGTCTTGCAAAAAAGAGAGCCATTCTACGAAGCTGCTGCTAACCTGCTGGCGGCGGTGGAAACGGGTAAGGTGAAGGGATATATAGCCGCGCATAGTATCACGACGTTGTTCTATCTTATCCGTAAGGACCGAGGCATGGCAGATGCAAAAGCAGTGATCACCAATCTGTTACAATTTCTTAAGATTTCTCCGGTGGACCATACAACCATCGAACAAGCACTGAACCTAGATTATTCTGATTTCGAAGATGCTGTCCAAATGATGAGCGCTGTGCAGTGTAAAGTGAATTGCCTGGTCACGCGCAATGTAAAAGATTACCAACCAGCATTGTTACCGGTTTTGCAGCCATTCGAATACCTGGTATCATTCTAAAACTTAGGAAACTAAGATAGCTTTCTAAAAGAACTTATCCAACCCCTGCAAACAAATCCCGCTCGCGCAGGCCGTTCTCCGGCAAAGGGTAGGCACGCATGAAGCTTTCGGTGGACCCAAAGTAACGTCGTAAATACGTCAGCGGTCCTTTGCGACCAATCGCCCCACCCAGCTGGCTGGAATGGCAGGCAGTGGCTTCATCTCTAATTTCGCTCACACTGCTGCAGTTAATTCGTGCATGCGTAGGAAAACGACCTTCCTTAACAATAGTTACCAGGTCTATATCATGGTTGCGCCCAAAGCGGTGCGGGTCGATCCCGAAGATGGGTGCCAGCCTCACTGCCCAGCGCATCAGCTCCTTGGGCATGGTCTGGTAATACAGCTTCTGCGGCTGGAAGGGTGGCAAATCGGACGAAAAGTTGGGGTCAGAGGCTAGCTCGAAGGCACGCACTGCGGCGCGGTGCATGGCAATGTGATCGGGGTGCTTATAGCCGCCGATGGGGTCATGCGTGACCACCACCTGTGGATGCAGCAACCGGATGTAATGCACCACTTTGGCCGCCACCTCGTCCACCGGCTGGGCAGCCAGGGCATTCGGGTGTTGGTTATCGGCTGTGCCAGGCATGCCTGAGTCGCGATAGCCTAAAAAGTACACCCCGGTGAGGCCAAGTACGCCCGCGGCACAGCGCAGCTCTGATTCGCGCCGCTCAGCGACGGAGCTGAAACCTTGCATGAGCTCGCGGTCCACATCTCCAACCTCACCGCGCGTGGCACACACCAGATGCACCTGAACACCACGCCGGGCGTAAAGTGCCAGCGTGCCGCCCATCCCGAAAGTTTCATCGTCGGGGTGTGCCAGGCAGACCAGCATGGTTAGGGCTTGGGGATCAGTGTTCGACATCTAGTAGATTGGCTGGCTGGGATCGATTTCCCTTACCCAGGCATTCAGCCCACCTTTGAGGTTGTGCAGCTTATGAAAGCCGTTACCGAGCAAGATATGCAGGGCACGTGTGGAACGCACACCGGCTTTGCATATCAGCACGATGTCATCTTGAGGGTCCAGCTCAGAGCTGCGGGCTGCCAGCTGTTCCAGAGGAATATTGCGTGTGCCATCGATATGCGAGATTTCCAATTCATGTGGCGCACGCACATCCACCAGGCACAGCGCAGCGCCCGATCTCAGCTGCGTATCGAGCTCAGTGGGAGATATATCCCACTCCTCACCGGCGTAACCGGTCTCCACTTCACGTCCGGGTACGCCGCAGAATTCATCATAGTCGATCAGCTGTGTAACCGTCGGGTGGGTGCTGCACACCTTGCAGTTGGGGTTCTTGCGCAGCTTGACAAAATCGAAGCTCATATCGTAGGCGTTATAAAGCAGCAATCTGCCAATGAGTGGCTCACCGATACCCAGGATCAGCTTGAGGGCTTCAGTTGCCTGGAGAGTGCCGATGGTTCCAGGCAAGACGCCGAACACGCCGCTCTCGGCACAGCTTGGTACCATCCCCGGCGGTGGCGGCTCGGGGAACAGGCAGCGGTAGCATGGTCCAACCCGGGCGTCGAACACGCTCACCTGCCCTTCGAAGCGGTAGACCGACCCGTAAATGTTAGGCTTACCGGTCAGCACACACAGGTCATTGGTCAGGTAGCGCGTAGGGAAGTTATCGCTTCCGTCGATGATCATATCGTACGGTGCTGCGATTTCCACGGCGTTATTGGAGGTAAACGGTTGATTGTAGACATCCACCTGGATATCGGGGTTCAGGTCAAGCATGCGGCTGCGGGCCGATTCAACCTTCAGCTTGCCGACGGTGTCTGTGCCGTGGATGACCTGGCGCTGCAGGTTGGTGAGGTCGACCACATCATAATCCACCAGCCCGATATGCCCGATGCCGGCGGCTGCCAGGTAGAGCGCCACGGGTGAACCCAGGCCACCGGTGCCGATGATCAGCACCGAGGCAGCCTTTAGCTTGCGCTGACCCTCCAACCCCACATCCGGGATGAGCAGGTGGCGGGAGTATCGTAGGATTTCTTCGTGGGATAAATTGGGTAGCATAGGTCAATTCTGAGGTATGGATGGTTTCTGGAACGTTTTGATGAATTAGTATAATCTATATTTTTACAATGGATGGTTACTGTAGGGGCACGATATATCGTGCCCCTACTTCCGGTCCCTAGATCGAGAAATCCTCGCCCTGCCAGGTGCCGTCTTCTTTGGGAGCGTGGATGTGATGCTGTTCCGCTTCCTTGCCGTCCAACTGCTGCTCCAGGGATTCGACCCGCTTGATCAGGTCGATCAGCGAGACACCCACCAGGTCTGGCAGGGAGGTGTGGTTGAGGTCAGGCGTGTCGCTCTGGCGGTGAGGCCTGCTGCGGGCGATGTTCTGCCCTGGCACACCCACCACCACCGAGTTGGCGGGCACTGATTTTACCACCACCGCATTGGCACCAATGCGTGTATCCGCGCCAATGGTGATGGCACCCAGAATCTTGGCACCCGCGCCCACCACCACCCGGTCGCCCAAGGTGGGATGGCGCTTGCCCTTTTGCAGGCTGGTGCCTCCCAGGGTGACGCCATGGTAGAGGGTGACATCCTCTCCAATCTCGGCGGTTTCGCCAATGACCACACCCATACCGTGGTCGATGAATGTGCCCTGCCCGATGACGGCACCTGGGTGGATCTCGATGCCCGTCAGGGAGCGTACCAGCTGGGAGAGCAATCGCCCCGCCAGCTTCAGGTTGTGCTGCCACATCCAATGTGTAATGCGGTACCCCCACAATGCATGTACCCCTGGGTAACCCAGCATCACCTCGAGTGCGGAGCGTGCAGCCGGATCGCGTTCCATGGCTGCCTCGATATCACGCCGCAGGGTGAAGAATAAGCCATCATGCTTGATCCTACGGGCGGTAGATGTATTCACGGTATTGATTTCCATATTGCCTCCAATGCTTCCATTAACCCAAGCGATAAGGATGAGTGCTTTTATTTAAGATCATGTAGCCAGGTCGGCAAACAGGGCTGTGGTGAGGTAACGCTCACCGAAATCGGGGGCGATGACCACCACCAGCTTGCCGGCATTCTCAGCCCGCCTGGCGACCTGCAATGCAGCCCACACCGCCGCACCAGAGGAGATCCCCACCAGCAAGCCCTCTTCCTTGGCCATGCGGCGGGCGGTATCCAGGGCTTCATCATTCTTCACCCGGATGACCTCGTCGTAGATGCGGGTGTTCAGCACCTGCGGGATGAAGCCAGGCCCGATGCCCTGCAACAGATGCGGACCCTTCTCTCCGCCCGATAGCAAGGCCGAACCATCCGGCTCGACAGCCACTACCTTAAAGGATGGCTTACGGGCTTTGATCACCTCACCTATGCCGGTGAGGGTGCCACCGGTGCCCACGCCACCCACCAGGATGTCGGCTGAGCCATCGGTATCACGCCAGATCTCTTCCGCGGTGGTTCGGCGATGGATCTCAGGGTTGGCGGGGTTGTTGAACTGCTGCGGGATGAAGTAGCGCTTGTCTGCGGCCGCCATCTCTTCGGCTTTGTGGATGGCCCCTGCCATGCCCTCAGCGCCGGGAGTTAGGATGAGCTCTGCGCCATAGGCGCGCAAGAGCATACGGCGCTCCTTGCTCATCGTATCCGGCATGGTGAGGGTGCAGTGATACCCACGCGCGGCGCTCACCATTGCCAGGGCAATACCCGTGTTGCCGCTGGTGGGCTCCAGGATGATGGTATCGGGCTTGAGCATGCCAGCCTTTTCGGCGGCATCGATCATGGCGACCCCGATGCGGTCCTTGACACTGCCGGCAGGGTTGAACGACTCCAGTTTGACCACCACTTCGGCTTGTGAGCCATTGGTAAGGCGGTGCAGGCGCACGAGGGGGGTGTTGCCAACCAGCTGGGTGATGTTATTCGCAATTCGCTTTCGGTTCGTATCCATAGTAATCCTTCGTTTTCGACCAACGACCAAACAAAAAAGGTGGCTAACCAGCCACGCGAAAGTTACTCCGCTTGCGGGGCACTGCCACCTTTACGTCAGATTGTTGGTCGAGGGGAAAGGGAACTTACATTGACGGAGAGGCGGCTATGAACCCCGCCTCAGACATAAGCAATCGGACAAGCTCAAGCTCCAAATTACCGAATTCATTGCCATTAACGATAAATATGATGACATTGGGAGGATTATATCAGCCAATGTTGAAGTGTCAAGGGGATAAAGAATAATCGCAGCAAATGCTATTCGCCCTGGCGCTTGAAGGGCAGGTTGGGGATGAGCCACTTGAGGAAGGCGTTCTGGCTGCGGGTCTGCATGAGCAGGCGCCCGGGACCGGTGAGCTCGACCACCAGGCCCTCGCCGGAGAGCAAGGTGGACTTGAAACCGCCCACGGTTTTCGGCTCGACGGGCATGCTGGCGGGGAATGCCACCAGGTGGGTGGTATCGACGATGTATTTCTCACCGGCAGCCAGCACCTTCTCGTGGATGGCGCCGTAGGATGAGAGCAGCAGCTTACCCGTGCCGGAGGCTTCGAGCATGGAAAAGCCCTCGGCGGAGACGAAGCCTTTGAGGCTGAGCTTCGTGTTCAGGTCGATGGTGGTCTCACAAGCCATGAAGGAGCCGGACTGGACCATCAGCGTTTCACCGCTCATGTCGTAGGTGAACACATCACCGGGCAGCTCGGGGGCGACGGTGATCTCTCCGCCCGTGGGCGGAGCAATGAAGAAGTTCTGGAAGAAGCTCTCGCCACCCAACACACTGCGACCGAGCGATTTGAGGAAACCACCGGCGGCTTTGGTCTCGATGGCGACGCCCTGCGACATGCTGACCATGGCTCCGGCTTCGATGCGGATCTCTTCGTTGGGGGAGAGCTTGATGATTGCCAGGGAATAGGACGGACGGTAAAGGACATCGATTTGCATTGGCTGATCCTTTCAGACTTGCTGCTTGAAACCGCATTATGCTCACATCGGGGGTTTAAAGGGTAGTAAAGGTGAGAAAGCAAGAACCACGGACAATTAAAATGCCGTGGTTCCTTTTTCCCTATTTATTCAATATTTCAGGTTCATCCGGTTTCTCGTCAGGCTGAGGCTGGTCGCCAGAGCCAATGCCGAGGGGCTTCCATTTGTTCGGGTCTCTGAGGCGGTGCTGGAGACCACCCCGGGAGCGCAGCTTGTCGAAACCTTCGGGCTTGATGAACATCTGCTCGCCATCCAGCAGGGCGGTGAGACCCTCCTGACCGGGCTCGGGGCGCTTCTCGCCATGGAACTTAGCGGCTTTCTCGGGGGAGTAATCGGTGGGCTCCTCGTAGGTGGTGATGAAGCCCTCGAAGTTGCGCAGGATGATCTTATGGTCAGACATGCTGATGAGGTAGTTGGGCATGACGGGGATCTTGCCTCCCCCGCCGGGAGCGTCGATCATATAGGTGGGCACGGCGTAACCGGAGGTGTGGCCGCGCAAGCCCTCCATGATCTCGATACCCTTGGCAACCGGGGTGCGGAAGTGACCGGCACCGTGCACCAGGTCACACTGGTAGATGTAGTAGGGCCTGACGCGAATTCGAACCAAATCTTGCACCAGCTGGCGCATGATGTGGACGTTATCGTTGACGCCTGCCAGCAGGACGGACTGGTTGCCGAGGGGGATGCCGGCGCGGGTAAGCTTATCGGTGGCAGCGGCAAGCTCGGAGGAGATTTCGTTGGAGTGGTTGACGTGGATGTTGAGCCAAAGGGGATGGAAGCGCTGGAGCACGTCACACAGCTCGTCGGTGACACGCATGGGCAGGAAGACAGGCACGCGCGAGCCGATGCGGATGATCTCAATGTGGGGGATCTCACGCAGGCGGGTGAGGATCTCTTCGAGGATCTTGGGAGCCAACACGAGCGGGTCACCCCCGGAGAGCAAGACGTCGCGCACCTGGGGGGTGTGGCGCAGGTATTCGAGCTGCAGCTCGAACTCGGCGCGTGAGAAGGTGGCGGACGGGTCACCCACGATGCGCGAGCGGGTGCAGTAGCGACAGTAGGAGGCGCACTGGGTGGTGACGAGCATCAGCACCCGGTCGGGGTAGCGGTGGACGAGACCGGGCACGGGGGAATGGGCATCTTCGGAGAGTGAATTGGCCATCTCGGCGGTGAAGGGCACCTGCTCGCAGTCATTGGGGATGACCTGCTTGCGGATGGGGTCTTCGGGGTCGTCGGGGTCGATGAGGGAGATGAAATAAGGGGTGATTTCGACGCGGAAGAGATGGGTGGCTTTGAGGGCGTTGCGCTCATCCTCGGTGAGGGTGAGTACTTGACCGATCTCTTCGGCGGTGTTGAGGCGGTTGCTAAGCTGCCAGCGCCAGTTGTTCCATTGTTCGTCGGGGATGTCTTTGTAGAGGGGGGCGCGCTTGGATAGGAAGGGGTGGTTGGACATGGGTGTGTACTCCTTTTATGTAATGTCCGGCAAAAGTAGGAGGAGTATATCCTGTTTTGGAGTAAATGACAATTAGAGCAGAGTAAAAGATTTAACCACAAAAGAAATGAAAGAACAACACAAAGGACGCGAAGGACACGAAGGTATGCAAAGAAAAAAGATTTAACTGCAGATAATAAAAGATTTAATCACGAAGGAGAAAAGAGCACAGAAAACATTTTTAAATTGTCATTGCGAAAGGAAAGAACCACACCCCCTCCAGGAGCAGTGGGGGCAGGCAAAGGACGCGAAGGACACGAAGGTATGCAAAGAAAGAAGATTTAACTGCAGATAATAAAAGATTTAATCACGAAGGAGAAAAGAGCACAGAAAACATTTTTAAATTGTCATTGCGAAAGGAAAGAACAACACCCCCTCCAGGAGCAGTGGGGGCAGGCAAAGGACGCGAAGGGCACGAAGGAGAATAAAGGAAGATCATCAATATATAAAGCAAAAGAGAAAGAAGATTTACTCATAGATAATAAAAGATTTAACCACCCCCTCCAAGTGCAGTGGGGGGCAGGCGAAGGAGAAAAGGACACGAAGGAAATTAATATTAAGGGCAACATAGAATAAAGTTTTGGTTTGGTAGGGGCGATCGGTGATCGCCCTGATGATGCACATATGATTTGAACCTAAATAATTCAAATGCATTCAATTCCTTCCCTTTATAAATATAAACCCGGCGACCAAGGTCGCGCCTGCGAAGACCACCAAGCCCACCTGCGTGGGCTGGAGAGGATGGATTTTCGCTCACAAAATGCGTTCGCGACTGCGTCGCATGAATCGCTCCTTGATCGCTCATAGGTTATGTCGACAATGTTTCGGTCAAGGTCGGACCTCAATTGTTTCGCGAAAAAAATAAATCGAAACAATTCTGTTCGGGGGAAAGCATGATGAAAGCATAAGTAATAAGCGTTCATTCTTCGCCAATTGAGGAGAGTGGAAGGAGCGAGGGCAATGAGGGGTCGGAGAGGAAAGCAGCAGTGGGTATTGAGCTTGGAGCCTTTCGCATAAGATTTTTTGGGAAAGCGTTCGGCAGATGATAGGGATTTTAGATGTGAGGATTATTTAATAAAAAAACAGCAAATTCAAAGAGGAAACAAATCGGGGGAAGCGAAAGATGAAGCGGTGGGGTTGGAGGAAGGGAGAAGATGGGCATGGGGAGATAGTTCTCTTATATCCGTAATTACTCACCATAAAAAGGGAAAATGCAAGGATCATACGTTTGTCATTGCGAATGAGCGAATTTTGCGAATGAAGCAATCTTCACCAAGGTCTCATTTCTGATAAGTAAGCCGATGTGATTATGAGTTTAGTCGGAAAGGAAGATTGCTTCAGCAAAGACCGCTTCGCAATGACGGTTAAACTGCGTCGTTTTCCTAATTATGGCTCTTGTCAGCAGTAAACGCAACTCGGTGAGTAGTTACGACTATATCATAGCACAAATGTTCTAATCCACAAGGGGTTTATCGAAACTCGTGAATCTTTTAAGGTTTCTCATAAAAGGGCAGCGTGGGAAAAAATCGCACTTTATCGATCAGGAGAACATTGATCGATACAGAAGATCACTGATCGATCAGGAGAACACATACCGATGAGGATCAACCGGTACAGAAGAGCACTGGCTCGATCAGAAGAGCACTAATCGATCTGGAAAACCACCAATCGATACAGAAGATCACTGATCG
The DNA here is from genome assembly GCA_963809805.1 of uncultured Chloroflexia bacterium. GTDB lineage: Bacteria > Chloroflexota > Anaerolineae > Anaerolineales > UBA4823 > FEB-25. The sequence continues at coordinate 394,301 of CAWELB010000001.1, forward strand.
ATTAGAAGAACACATACCGATGAGGATCAACCGGTACAGAAGAGCACTGGCTCGATCAGAAGAGCACTAATCGATCTGGAAAACCACCAATCGATACAGAAGAGCACTGGCTCGATCAGAAGAGCACTAATCGATCTGGAAAACCACTCATCCCGGTAAATACCAACCGGGACAGAAGAGCACTGGTCGATAAAACCATTCGATGTAGAAAATCGCACAATATCGATTAGAAGAGCACTGGCTCGATCAGAAGAATACTGATCGATCTGGAAAACCACCAATCGATACAGAAGATCGCTGTTGTTCTAAACCACAAGGGGTTTATCGAAACTCGTTCAAAAAACGTGTTAATTAAGGTTTCTAATGTGGTGAAGCTTATCAGCGGAGTAGATAAACAGATAAATGGAAACCCCCATCAATTTATGAGGGTTGAATTGAGGAAAATGAAGGGAGTATCGCAGACGGAAGAGCAGGGAACAGATAAGCCCTTGACCGTGGGTTAAAATCCCATTCTCGCCCCAGGTTTGATTAAGAGATTTCTAGCCGTGATTAGCCGATACGAAGTGATTTTATCGGACTATCCAATTTTGGTTTTGGATAAACCCTTGTATCTAATTAATTTATTAATGAGAGATACCTAGAATTGCCGATCAATTCAACTACCGTTCCATGTATTCAATCCTAGTAATTTCTGAATAGCATGCATCGACTTGATCAATAGGTGTATCGATGAAAACCAGATAATATTCAGTTCCTTCAAATCCCAAGGGCTCGTGCTGGAAAATACTTGAGTGCTCGGTACCTATGACTACGCCGGAAGCAGATAGACACTTTGTCTCAAATGTTAAGGATCTAATAGATCGGTCACAGTTATATGTGATTGTATTATCAACCCCTACAAAACCATCCCTGCCCTCAAACGAATCTACGGAGATATTGACACAATCCGTGGATTCTGAACCTCCACCGCCAACCACACAAGCTATGGTTGAAAGCATCAGGAAAAATACGGCTAAGGAAACGAAATTAGTCACAGAACTTTGGCTTCGTTTAATGCTTCCATTCATGATCGCATCCTCGCAGCGGATTATAGCAAATCCTATCTCTAAATTCCACCGAGATTATTGGGAACAGTCGGTATTAAATGGCGAAATAGCACAGCTGGAAGAGCCGGATATGCATAAACCCAAGGTCACGGGTTCATATCACACTTGTATCGATGGGGCAGGGATGCTTAGTACGATTTAGAAACCAGGGGAAAGAACAGATAGCTATATGGAGACCCCTCAAGTTCATAAGAGCCAATATCGCACATGGCCAGACCATCATGATTGCCATCCATTGGACGTGCCATGCCGCGCTGGTCTGTTGAAGGGCATTTGGCATTATCGCCAGCATCGATAGTAGGGCTACCCCAAAGCAGTGCCTGCGTCCAGGTCGGACCGCCATTATCCTGTAACGGTCCCAGCACAGGATCGGTATTCGGCATCGAGCTGTTTGAGGGACTGAAACCGCAGGTATTGTCGGAGGAGATATTGTGCCCGCCATCGGTAATCAGATAATCACCACCGCAGTCACCCCCCACCAAGCTGTTGGCAAGGATGCTGTTAGTTATCGTCAGAGGTATGTTAATAAAATAATCCCAACTATTAAAAACGCCGCCTCCACCAATATCAGCACTGTTGCTGATGAAGGTAGTATTAGTTATGATCGTCCTACTCGTTACATTGTAAATACCCCCTCCATAGTTCGTGGCATGATTTCCAGTGAAGGTGCTATTGGAGATGGTGAGGAAAGCGGCAGCACCAGGCACTCTTTGTGGTAAGCTACTAATTCCGCCGCCATAAGCTGCGCTGTTGCCAGAAAAGGTGCAATCAGCAATAGTTATGTGACCGTCGTTAGAAATACCACTACCCTGGTTTCCAGAGAAAGTGCTATCAGTTATGGTCATGAGCCCCGAGTTAGTAATACCTCCAGCTCCGTTTCCGAGAAAGGTGCTGTTGGAGATGGTTATATCCCCCCAGTTATAAATACCACTGCCACTGTTACCTAAGAAGGTGCTGTTGCTAACGGTCACTTCCCCGCCATTAGTCATACCTCCACCAAACGCACCACTATTGCCCGAGAAGGAGCTGTTGATAATGGTCAGAGGACCCCATCGGTTGTAAACACCTCCCCCGCCATAAGTAGCTGTATTGCTGATGAATATACTTTCCTGGATTGTGACGGATGAATAGCTTTGATAATATCCTCCCCCACCCGGGTGGGTGCAGGGGATGCCTTGCATACAGCTTGCGCTGCTGTTATTTTGGAAAGTTGTGCGAAGGATTTGACCAGTCGTATTTATATTGGCGATTCCACCGCCATGGCTATATTTATCCACCGATCCGTTATCCTCGAAGCGGCTATCTACCACATCCAATGTTCCCCCTGCAGAATAGATTCCACCCCCATAATAATGGAGTGAATCGGAGATGGTAAAACGGTTCCCCACAAAAGCAACCTGGTCGATGGTCAAATATCCACCATTATTGTATAGTCCTGCGCCACTGTCATTTGCAAGATACCCATTTGCCACCACCAGCCGTTTTAGAGTCAGCAAACTACCTGAATCTACCCACCAGACACGCGTCGTCTTGTTGCCGCTGGTGGTGATGACATCGCGTCCATCAATGATCAGTGGGCCGCCGGTGGTTACTGAGAGCTGGCTGGTGACGGTGATGATGCCGGCGACATCGAAAGTGATGGTATCAGTGAGTATTGCATTTCCTGCGAGACATGCATCCACAAGGGCATTGGTGTTGGCGGCTTGTAGCGCTTCTCGCAAGGAACAATCGCCGTCGTTATTCAGCTCGTTCTCCAGCGTGGTGACTAGAATTTCTAATCGCGTTCCGGCTGGTTTTAGAGATACTCCTTTACTCACCCAAGATTCAGGGGTTGAATACTCAGATGCCACTGCCCGACTGTTTGCCGTCAGAAGATAAATCGTTATGCCAAGAAATATACACGCCATGATGATGGGTAATAAAAAACGAAAAAACTTGTTCATCATTCTCCCTTCCCAATATTGATATAAATATGCTTAAGATCTGTCAGTAAAGTCATCTGTAAAATTTTACCTGCATCCATTACGTGCTTACCATTAATAAATAGAACCGTCCAAGTATTTTTATAAAATGAACCAATACCCCACCCACTGTATTATGACATATTTCTAAAATAAAACAGCGCAGCTCGTTCGCAGAATGTGATTGCGTAGATAAATTTAGTATTATCCTTTCGATTAACGCGCATAAATCATTTTAGAGTCTCCACCTGTGAAGAAAAATCGGAACCATGATTTATTTGATTGAATGATTGGCATGATTAGAGCGGGGAGAATAATCATAGGATTCATCAAATCAGGATAATCATGGTTCAAGACGCCCCCCTCAATCCCCCCATTTTCGATAGGGTCGAAAATAGGGGGAAGGCAAAAATCAATGGGCGGACGCCGTCCGGTCACGCCCGGTAGACGTGCAAACCGGATTCAGCAGACCGAACTCGTTCCGGTCAAAAACAGGGCGGACGCCGCCCGGTCACAGGCAGACCGGACTCGTACCGCCCCTACAGGAACAACCCGCCTTCGGCGGGTTTGGTGTTTGATAGAGCCGGGGGTTTAACCCCCGGCGAGGATGGGGATGGAATTAAGCGGGCGAAGCAATCTTTTCTGAGCCCCTACAAAAACGGGCTGGTCACGGCCAGCAACTACGAAAAGCATTGGATTTCTATCCCACCGCATTCTCGATCTTGGAATGGGCCTTACGCAGGTTGATCAGCCCGATCAGGGCGGCGGTGAGGGCGGCGATGCCCCCAAGGGCCAGCCCCCAGCGCGCCCCGGCTACTTCTGCAAACCAACCCACCGCAGGACCGCCAATGGTGGTGGAGCCGAGGAAGGCGATCGACCAGAAGGACATCACCCGGCCGCGCATCTCGGGAGAACTTCGCAGCTGGAGGACAGTATTGCCTAGGGAGGTAAAGAAGATCGAGAATGTGCCGGCGAGCACCAATGCCAGCCCCGAAAGGAACAGGGTGGGCATAAAGGCCGCGGTGAGGACGCCTGAACCGAACAGGAAAGCTGCCAGCACCAGCAGGGAGGGGGTGTTCTTGCGCTGACTGGCAATGGCAATTCCACCGACCACGGCTCCCACACCGAAGGCGCTGGTGAGAAAAGCGTAGCTAGAGGCATTCCCATGGAAGGTGAACGTGGCGAGCAGGGGCAGGCTGACCTGGAACTCATAGGTGAGGCAGCCGACGATGAAGAGCATCACCAGGGTATCACGCAGGATGGGGGTGGTGAGCACATAGCGGATGCCTTGCTGCAGCTGACCTTTGGAGCGGGGAAGGGGTGGGTTGGTGTGCAACTCGTTGGGGTGCATGCGGGCGAGCATGATGACGACCGCGATGTACGAAATCCCATTGATGATGAAGCAGGGAGCAATACCCACCAGGGCGATCAGAGCGGCGGCAATCGAGGGGCCGATGACGCGCGAGAGGTTTACCAGGCTGGAGTAGAGGGTGACGGCATTACGGAGCTTATCTTCGCCCACCATTTCCACCACAAAAGTCTGGCGAGTGGGATTGTCAAACACATTAACCCAACCCAGGAGGAATGCCAGGAGGTAAACCATCCACAGCGAGACCTGGTCAAAGGCGACCAGCAGGCCGAGGATGAGGGCGAGGATGCCAGAGGCGGATTGCGTGAAGTAGAGCACGGTGCGCTTGGGGAAGCGGTCAGCGACGACACCACCGAGGGTGCCGAAGACCAGGATGGGGATGTACTGCAAGGCAGAGACGATACCCAAAGCGGTGCCTGAATTGGAGATTTTCAGCACAAGCCAGGCCTGGGCGACGCTTTGCATGAAGGTGCCGGAAGTGGATATGATCTGCCCAATATAGTACAGGCGGTAGTTGCGGACTTCGAAGGAGGTGAAGGTTTCACGCCCAAAGCGTTTGAGGGCGGTGAGGAAGTGGGACATGGGTATAAGTATACTATTGAGATGGGGAGGAAGGTCTGAACCGTGATTTATTTGATTGGATGATTGGCGGGATTAGAGCGGGGAAGAATGATCATAGATCAGGACGCCCCCCTCACTCCCCCCATCCCGGCAAAACCGCGGGATAGGGGGAAGAAAAACACGTCTGAACCATGATTTATTTGATTGAGTGATGGGCATGATTAGAGCGGGGGAGAATAATCATTGATCAGGAAACCCCCCTCAATCACCCATCCCGACAAAACCGCGGGATAGGGGGATGAAAAACACGTCTGAACCGTGATTTATTTGATTGAATGATTGGCGTGATTAGAGCGAGAAGAATAATCGTAGATCAGGACGCCCCCCTCAATCCCCCCAATTTCAAGAGCTGAAATTAGGGGGAAGGTAAAAAAAGACCGGGATCAACCCCCTTCAGGTGCAGCGGGGGCAGGCACCCGAAAACCAGCGGGTGGAGGAACCCGAAAACCAGCGGGTGGAGGCACCCGAAAACCAGCGGGTGGAGGCACCCGAAAACCAGCGGGTGGAGGCACCCGAAAACCAGCGGGTGGAGGCTGATACCGGATACAGAAAGAACGGGCTGGTCACGACCAGCCCCTACAGGAACATCCCGCGGAGCGGGTTTTGTGGTTTGTAGCCGAAGGTTTTAACCCCGGTGAGGAGGGGGATGGAATTATGCGGGCGAAGCAGAAAAGATTGCTTCGCCCCTACATTAAGGGGATTTTACGGGCTGAGGAGCACCAGGAGGCTAGTGAGGTGCTCCATGCCGGAGATGCGGGTGGAGCTTTCACTGATGCGCAGGCGCACCCAGGTGGCAGTCGTCACCGTGTAGGGCACTTCGACGGCATAGGGCACATACGAGCCGTCGCTTGAAGGGGTGACGTACACCTGCCGGTAGCCCACGATGGCACCATCGGAGGCGACGAGCTCCACCAGCAGGAAGTCTGCACTGGGCTTGACCAGACCACTCACGATCACCATGCCGCCCTGGATGAGCTGGTTGGGAGTGGGCTGACTGATCACGATAGGCTCGGTCTTCCAGCTGACGGGAGTGATGGAGCTGACTCCCATGGAGAGCAGGAGCAGGTCGGTCGAGTTGATCGAGACAGGGCGACCGTAGGTGTCATAGGTGCTCAAGCGGAGCTGACCAAACTCCGAGACCCGATCCAGCTCAAATTGGATCTGCTGGTCGAGGTATACCCAGTCTACCGGGTTGCTGATAATGCGCTGATCATCGCGGTAGAGCAAACGAGGGTCACCACCCGGCTGGAGCGGCTCGATCCACAGCTCGATGTGGTAGCTCCCGGAGGGAATGCTGCGCAAGTTGGCAATCAGGTGCAGGGGTGAGGCCACCTTAGACATGGGACCAGGCATGACGAACTGGACCCCAGCTACGGGGAGGGTGGGGGTGGGAGTGATGGTGGGAGTACGCGTGGGGCGATACACTGGGGTGGCACTCAGATCAACGGTTCTGGTGGGGCTAGGGGTCGCATCGGGAGTAGAGGTTTGGTCGAGTGCCAGAGGGGTGGAGGTATCTCCACTTGTATCCCCTTCCAGGGGAGAATCCGGTGTTGGAGTCGAAGTGGGAGACCTGGGGGGGAAGTCAGCGGGGGTATTGCCCCGGGTGGGGGAGGCATCGGGGGTTGCAGATTGCTCCGCCTGGAAAGTCAGCTCGAATACACGGGTGAGGTAGTCCGCTGGGAGGGCGGTGGAAGTAGGAGTGGGCTGTAAACCTGAACAGCCCACCCCCAGGATAATAAGGATCAGAAGGGAGAGAACGAGACCGAGTCTGCTCATAGGCGCGGTGATGTTTCCTGGATGGGTCTGTCCTCTCTCACCATGTGTATATCACAAGCCGTAGATTTCGGTATATTTCTTGGTGAGGTAGCGCATGTAAGGCGCCGGATCGATTTTGGTACCGGTCACACGGTGGATGAGATCCTGTGGTTCAAACATACTGCCGTGGCGGTGGATTTTCTCGCGCAGCCAGGCAAGCCAGGGGGCGAATTCACCTCGGCGGATCTGGTCAGGCAGGTCGGGGATATCGGCGTTGATCAGCTCCCACAATTGAGAGGCAATCAGGTTGCCCAAGGCATAGCTGGGGAAATAGCCGATCATCCCGCCCGACCAGTGCACATCTTGCAGCACACCAGTGGCGTTATCGGGAGGAGTGATGCCCAGGTATTCCTGGAAGCGGCTGTTCCACGCCTCGGGCAGGTCTTTGACCGCCAGGCTGCCTTCCATCAGGGCGATCTCAAGCTCCATACGCAGCATGATGTGCAGGTTGTAGGTAGCTTCATCGGCTTCGACCCGAATGAAGGCCGGTTGGACTTTATTGATGCCTTTGTAGAAGGAATCTAACGAAACATTGGCAAGTTGGGAGGGGAAGTATTCCTGGAGGCGGGGGTAGAAATGCTGCCAGTAGGGTAAGGAACGCCCGACCAGGTTCTCCCACATACGGGATTGAGATTCGTGGATTCCAGAGGAAGCCCCTCCGTACAGTGGAGTGCGGTCGAGGGAGGGATCAGACCCGAGCTGGTACATGGCATGCCCGGTTTCATGCAGGGTGCCAAATAGGGCGGGTGCCAGGAAGTCGGGATAGACGCGGGTGGTAATACGCACATCCCCCAGACCGAAGCTGGTGGTGAAAGGATGGAGGGTCTTATCCTGCCGACCGTGGTTCCAGTCATAGCCCATTTTGGTGATGAGCTCTACGCCAAAGTCCCACTGTTTTTGCTCGTCATAGTGCAGGTGCATAAAGGAGTCGTCCACTTGAGGGCGGCTGGCGATCTTGTGGATCAGCTCCACCTGCTGCGGGCGCAGGGCATTGAAGATGGCTTTGATGTCGGCGGTCTTCAAGCCGGGCTCGAATATATCCACAAGCGGGTCATAGACGTGGTCATATGGCGCGAAGAATTCGGCATAGCGGTGAGCCAGGTCGAGGATTTTCTCCAGGTAGGGCTGGAAGGAAGGGAAGTCATTCCCGGCACGCGCCTTACCCCAAGCCGAGTATGCTTCTGTGGTGACCTGCGAAAATTCCATCACCCACTCGACAGGCAGCTTGACTTCCTTCTCATAGTTGCGCCTGGTCACTCTCACCAGGCAGGCATCGAAGGAGTCAGGGTCAAGCTGAGCAACGTAAGGCTGAAGATCATCCAGCAATTTGCCAATTTCGTCTGAAACGAACTTCGTGTGGGCGATCTGCTGCAGGGTGGCAATTTGCTGACCACGGTTGACAGCACCACCGGGAGGCATGTAGGTTTGCTGATCCCAGCCGAGCAATGAAGTAGCCGCATTCACGTCGAAGATTTCGGCTAATCTTGTTTTCAATTCTTGGAGTTGTTGTTCAGGTGGCATAGTAGTCCTTTAAGAGAGATTTAGTGATGATGTCGATGGCGGGCAGACTGGAGAGAACCCTTCACAGTAGGAGGCCCGGTTTACGATCGCACCGGACACCATCCAGGATGTGAACAATCCGGACTTGATCTACCCTAATCATGAGACTAGAATGGGCGGGTCACGATCCAGCTGAAGGGATCGCTGGACTCGCTCCGCCCCTACAAGCAGAGGGCAGGTCTTAGACCTGCCCCTACTAGACAATTTTCCAGCGCAGGGGCTCGCCGCGTAATACATTGAGCACCTCGGAGGCAATATCCTCAGCCGCCCGATCCTGGGCTTCCTCGGTTTGGGCACCGATATGAGGTGTGGCGACCACATTGGGGTGGGCGACCAAGGCGGTGAGACCAGGAGGCTCGGTGGCGTATACGTCCAAAGCAGCGGCTGCCACCTGACCTGATTCGAGGGCAGCGAGCAGGGCAGTCTCGTCAATGATGCCACCCCGGGCGGCATCCACGATGCGCACACCGCGCTTCATCTGGGCAAAGACCTGCCCGTTCACCATAGCTTTCGATTCAGGGGTAAGCGGAAGGTGGAAGGATATAAAATCAGCCTGTGCGTACAGGCTTGCCAGTGAGACCGGCTCAGCCCCACGTTTTTTGATATCTTCAGGTGTAACCAGGTTGTCATAGCCGATGATCTTCATCCCCAGAGCAGCGGCGCGCTGGGCGAGGGCGGTGCCAATGTTCCCCATGCCGACGATGCCGAGAACCTTTCCATTTAATTCAATACCTTCAAGCTGCTTCTTGATCCACTGACCTTGCTTCATCGTCGAGTCGGCACGCGGCAGCATGCGCGCCAAAGCAAACATCATGCCGACGGCTAATTCTGCCACGGCCAGGGAGGTGGATTTGGGTGCATTGACCACGGTCACCGTATGACTGCGGGCGGCGGTCAGGTCGATATTATCCACTCCCACGCCGGCACGTCCTACCACTTTGAGCTTAGCGGCAGCATCGAAAACAGCCGGAGTGACCTTGGTGCGACCCCGCACGACCAAGGCGTCGTATTCACCTGCCACTTTCAGCAGCTCGTCAGCAGGAATGTCGGGCTTGTTATCCACCTGCGCGGCGGAACTCAGGATTGCGATGCCCTTATCCGAGAGACCATCCGTGATAAGGACTTTCCAGGTTGTCATAATTACCTCCTTAGAATGTGAGCTGATGGGATATCTGCTAAGCCAATTTTACCGCAAAAGGGAGACCGGGGAAATTTAGGGTGATTTTTATCCAGGGGATTGGTGTAGATGGACATGCACTGATGAGGGTAAAATTAGGGGATAGCCCTGACGTGGTTCTACGTAAATGCAGACCAGGACTGCTTGAAAAGCTCGCCGGGATTATATTCAGGAGATCAAACCATGAGATATGACTTTAATCACGTTCCTGACCGCCGTCCAACCGACTGTGTCAAGTGGAACCAGTATGATGAAGATGTACTGCCCTTGTGGGTGGCGGATATGGATTTCCCGGTCGCTGAACCCATCCAGCGAGGGTTAAGTGATCGCATCGCTCACGGAGTTTATGGCTACCCGGGCATGTCTTCTGCGTGCAGCGCCATCTCCGAGCTTCAGCAGGTGCTGATCGAGCGGATGCAGAGACTGTATGACTGGGAGGTTTCTCCTGAGGATCTACTCTTCCTGCCGGGGGTGGTCGTGGGGCTTAACTTGACCTGCCATGCATTGGCAGTACGGGGAGGAAATGTGCTGGTGCAGACGCCGGTGTACCCACCGTTTCTGCAGGTACCGAATAGCGCGGGTATGGAGCGTCATGATGCCTTATTAGAGCGGCGTAACGATGGTCATTATGAGATCGATTGGGACGTATTCGAGGCCGGGTTAAATAAACACACCAGTGTATTCATCCTATGCAACCCGCATAACCCGGTGGGGAGGGTGTTTCGCAAGGATGAACTGGAGCACATGGCAGAGCTGTGCCTGAAGCGCGGGGTGGTGATCTGTTCGGATGAGATCCACTGCGACCTGCTGTTCAAGGGCAAAAAGCACACACCGATTGCTTCACTGGATAAGGAAATCGCCCAAAATACGATCACGCTGATGGCACCTACCAAGACCTTCAACATTGCCGGGCTGCAATGCTCTTTTGCCATCGTACAAAACCAGGAGCTGCGCAAGAAACTGGAACAAACTGCGAAGGGGCTGGTGATGTGGGTGAACCTGATGGGGCTCACAGCTACCCTGGCGGCTTACCGGGATGGACAGGAATGGCTGGAGCAGGTATTACGCTACCTGGAAAGCAACCGGGATTATTTATATGATTTTGTACGCGACCAGCTGCCGATGCTGAAGATGGTGAAGCCGGAAGGCACCTACCTGGGGTGGCTGGACTGCAGAAACGCGGGTATCCAGGGCAACCCGTATGAGTTCTTCCTGAAAGAAGCGCGCGTGGCGCTTAACGACGGTGCAACTTTCGGTACAGGAGGGGAGGGTTTCGTCAGGCTCAACTTCGCCTGTACGTGGGTGGTACTCAGCCAGGCGTTGGAGAGGATGAAAGCTGCCGTGGAGAAGGTGGCAGGCTAGCTCAACTCATTCGTAGCGCAAAGCTTCGACTGGCTCGAGGTTGGCTGCCCGGTTGGCGGGGTACAATCCGAAGAACAACCCCACTGCGGTAGAGAACAGCGTGGCAATGAGAATGATATCAATGCCAATCGAGGGGGTGATGGCGGCGTTATTGGCTTTAGCGATTTGACCTACCGCAAGGGCGATGGCGTAGCCCAGGATGATGCCGATCACACCGCCGACCAGACTGAGTACCGATGATTCAGCCAGGAATTGAATCAGGATATCCGACTTGTGAGCCCCAACTGCCTTACGCAGTCCAATCTCGCGAGTGCGTTCGGTGACCGATACAAGCATGATGTTCATGATGCCAATACCGCCTACCAGCAGGGAGATGGCAGCCACGCCGCCCAGGAAAATGGTGAGCACATTGGTGATGGTGCTGGCAGTGGAGAGGAAATCCTGCTGGGTGAGGATGGTGAAATCGTCTGCACCGATGGCGGTGCGATGACGGGCACGCAGGATCTGGGCAACTTCATCACTGGCGGCAGGCACATCCTTTGGGCTAACAGCTTCTACTAAAAGTAAATCAACCTGGTCGGTGGTGCTGTGATGGATCAGGCGAGCCTGGGCAGAAGAGAAAGGCACCAGGACTATGTTATCGGCATTGGAAAAACCTGAGCCGCCCTTGGGTTTCAATATCCCAATCACACGGAAGGGCTGACCTTCGATGCGCACCGTTTCACCCACCAAGCCATCATGGCGTCCGAAGAGCTTGTCGGCTACTTCGGAACCAAGCAGGACCACAGAAGCCTGACCGAGCATCTCTTCCTGGTTAATGAATTCGCCCTCGGTTAAGGTATATTTACGCACGCTGGCATAATCGGGAGTCACGCCGGTGATGCTGGTGGTGGTGCTCTCCCGCCCAAAGGTAACCTTGCCACTATCCTGGATGACAGGAGCGACGGCATTGACGGAGGGAGCCTGGAAAGGATCGGCAATAGCAGCCGCATCTTCCAAGGTGATAGGTTTGGGATTACGCACATCTTCCGAGCCACCGCGGAACACAAATACCAGGTTGGTGCCGATGCCGTTGATCGAATCGGTGATGGTGGCTTGAGCGCCGCGCCCGACAGACACCATGGCAATGACGGCTGCAACGCCAATCACGATCCCCAGGATGGTGAGACCAGCCCGCAGCTTGTTGGCGGACAGGCTTTCGAAAGCTTCCAGTACAGCTTGCCAGATGTTCATGATGACCCTTCCACCACACCATCACGGATGCGGATGATACGTTGTGATCTCTCCGCAATATCGGGAGCATGGGTGACGATGATGAGCGTGGTGCCGTGTTCACGATTAAGTTTGAGCAAGAGCTCCATGATCTCCTGACCCGATTTCGAGTCCAGGTTACCGGTAGGCTCATCTGCCAGGATAATAGCTGGATCGTTGACCAGGGCACGGGCGATGGCAACCCGCTGCTGCTGACCGCCGGAAAGCTCGTTGGGGCGGTGATGCATCCGGTCGGATAGCCCGACGGCTTCCAGGGCAGCGCTGGCTTTCTCACGCCGACCATGCACCACACCGGAGTAACGGACGGGCAGTTCGACGTTTGCCAGGGCAGTGGCACGGTTGAGCAGGTTGAAACTCTGAAAAACAAAACCGACTTTGCGGTTGCGGATGGTGGCAAGTTGGTCATTACTTAACCTGGCAACAGGCTCGTCATCCAGGAGATACTCGCCTGAGGTGGGGCGATCCAGGCAGCCGATTATATTCATCAAGGTGGATTTCCCAGAGCCGGATGGGCCCATGATGGCAACAATCTCTCCACGAGCGATATTTAATGAAAGACCGTTGAGGGCATGTACCTCGACCGCACCCATTTTATAAACTTTGGTCAGGTTCTCTGCCTGAATGACCCAACCATTGGGAGGGTCAACGCTGGGAGGATTCGTGAGGGCAGGCATTGTCAGATTCATGGCCCGAAGGGGCCTCCACCACTGCTGAACAAGTCTTGGGGAGGGTTGAGCACTATCACGTCACCGACTTTCAGGTCACCATCGATCACCTGGCTTTCGGTGTCGGAGGAGGCACCGAGGGTCACTTTTACCTGTTTGAGCTGGTTGTTGACCAGGATATAAACCACCCTCTGTCCATTTACCAGGCGCACAGCCCGGTTTGGTACAAGCAAGGTATCCGAGATCTGTTCAACGATGATATTAACCGCCGCCGTCATGCCTGGTTTTACATTAACATCTGCGTCAGTCAGCTCAACCGTCACATTAAACTGCACCACGCCTTGAATGGCAACACCAACAGGTGCCACCTGGCTGACCACGCCATTGTACTGCTGGTTTAGAATGGCATCAAAGCTCAAATTGACCGGCTGACCAGACAGGATGGTGTTGATATCGACTTCAGAAACCAGCACATCCACGAACAGACTGTGCAGGTTGTCCAGGCGAAAAGCCACGCTGGCAGGGGTCACCTGATCACCAGGCTTGACGTCCACCTGCGTGATGGTGCCAGGGAAAGGGGCGGTCAGCGAATGAGAGTCCACCGTAGTTTGTGCGGCGAGAAAGCGTGCTTGAGCGGCGGCTAAATCGTCAGGGTTGGGTGATCTTTCAAGCTGATAAAGGTTTGTGACAGCGTTATTCAATTGCTGATTGGCATCCTGGTAGTCCGTCCAGGCGTTATTGAGGTATATGGCGAGGCCATAGACCGAATTGGTTGCGTCAGTGATCTGGGTTTGATCGGCGATAATCTGGGCTTGTAATAATTGGAGTTGAGCGCGGGTGGAGGTGATTTTAGCATCCTGAGCAGCAATATCAGCATCACTCCAGACGGAAGTACACCAGTTCAGGTTTGCTGTCGCGGTTTGTAATAGTTGATATTCACGGCTGTTTGGGATATGCCCGGTGAAATTGTAGGCATTCAGTGCATTATCATAGGCATCCTGATAATCAGCGATCGTTTTGTCATCACAGCGCTTCCCGTTCATTCCCTGGCGATGATTGATGAGATCGTTGAGTGTGGTTTGTGTATTAAGCAAATCTGATTGTTTTTGTGCCAGGTCAGCCTGAAGCTGAGCCAAATTGACGCTGGTATTTAACGTATCGGTAAGAACAGTGCCAATGAAATCCTGGGTGGAGGCTTCAAAGGCAGATAATTTATCGGACAGGCTATTAGCCAGGTTAGTTGTATCTGAAGACAGCGCTGGTTGCAAGTTATTTTGTCTGGAAAGGCTGTCTTGGACGGCATTCTCCAGGTCCGCAACTTTCTGAGCAAATAGAACATCTTCTGGATGGGTGCTGGCATTTCCCTGAGCTATCTTGAGCTCATCTTGCAGCTGGCTGGTTGTGCGAACAGCCTGGTAATACGTCTGCACATCGATGGGGGCATTCGCCAGCGGTAAATTATTCCGGGCAAGATCCAGGGCAGTTTTAGTGATCATCCAGTTGTTATACACCGTCACGTCATTGGCGCTCTGGTTGGTTATGATGGCGTTAGTCAGGTTGTTTTGCGCCTGCTGATAATTGGTGTAAGCAGCTGCCAGTGCTCTCTCAGAATTTGAGATGGTGGAAAGATCAGGGTTGGTCAGCTGATTCACGGCGTTGCGGGCAGTGATCAGATCAGATTGAGCCAGGATTATATTTTGAGGTAGTGAGGCTGGTACCAGGTCTGCCAGGGTCTGCCCGCCAGTGATCAGTTGCCCAACCTGCACGTAAACATTATCCACAATCCCGGAGGTCTGCCACAGGATCATGGCGGTCTGGACAGCGCGGACGGAACCGGTTGCCCCAACTGAGGCGGTCAGATTGCCACGACTGGCGGTGATTGTCTGCAGGCTGCTGATCGTATTTGATTGCCGCCTGGCTTGAATGATACGAGATCCAAAGTACCCAATGGCAGCAAGCGCCAGTAAACTCACGACGATTATGGTAAGCTTTTTCATAAATTGTCCCTCCTCTTACCGGAGTATGACCGGAAGGGGAAAATATGATTAAATATGGAGCCAGACCTGCCTATTGATTATAATCATAACGTAAATATTGGAAATGCCGATAATAAGCTTGCAAGAATCTTACCAGTTTACATGTGACAACCGTCACAAATTTATATGACAGAAGGGACTAAAATTTTACCTTTATCCCCGATAATATGAAAACAGGATTAAGTGGAGGAGGTTGTGGATGGAGAAAATCTCAAGTGATTCGTTGGCGATAGACCGAAAGGCGCGGGCGCGTCTGCCGAGTCTGGATATCACTCACCGCCCCGTTTCCCAGAGGGTATGTGATTTTGATGATATTTGCATCCCAATGACACCTGAGGAAGCGATGTTTGAGGCTTCACGCTGCGTACATTGCCCAGATCCAGCGCCTTGTGTTGAAGCCTGCCCAGCCCATAATGACATTCCCTCAGCGATGTGGCTGATTGAGCAAGGAGAATTCCTAGAAGCAGCTAAGATGTATCGCCAGACGAGCAGCATGCCCGAGGTATGCGGGCGGGTTTGCCCGCAGGAGCAGCTGTGCCAGGGTTCGTGCTCGCATATCAAGACTCACGCTTCGGTACTGACCGGACCGCTTGAGGCCTACGTCACATGCTACGAGAGACGGACGGTAGGTGTGAAAGTGCCGGTGGGGAAATCCAGCGGGAAGAAAGTTGCCATTATAGGTGCCGGACCTGCAGGCATTGCCTGCACCGAGCAGCTGCTTCAAAAGGGTCATGATGTAACCGTGATCGAGTCGAAACCAGCACCGGGTGGATTACTGGTATACGGCATCCCACCATTTAAGATCCCCAAGGAAATCGTCTTTTGCCGGGTAAATGATATGCAGGAGGCGGGTGCCAAATTCTCCTTCAATACCTATG
Organism: uncultured Chloroflexia bacterium; assembly: GCA_963809805.1. Lineage (GTDB taxonomy): Bacteria > Chloroflexota > Anaerolineae > Anaerolineales > UBA4823 > FEB-25. The sequence continues at coordinate 410,123 of CAWELB010000001.1, forward strand.
TAGGCAAAGATATCACGATTGATGAGCTGTTCGCCAAGGGTTTCGATGCGGTCTTCATTGGAGTTGGCTCCAACGTGGATGCACCCATGGAAGTGCCGGGCGAAGATTTACCGGGTGTATATAAAGCCACTGAATTCCTGGCACGCAGCAACGTGGATATGGAAATATTACCCAAGGATTGGCGCACACGCCCTGAGATTGGCAAGAAAGTGGTCGTCATCGGGGGTGGAGATACAGCGTCTGATTGCTTGAGAACTGCGCTGCGACTGGGTGCAGAAGAAGTGACCTGCCTGTACCGGCGCACCATCAAGGAAATGCCGGGTGGCTTAAAAGATCGCGAACTAGCATTGGAAGAAGGAGCGCATTACCAGTTCCTGACCCAGCCGGTTAAATTCATGGCAGATGAACAGGGACACCTGGCGAAGATTGAATGCATCCGGATGGAGCTGGGCGAACCTGATGCGAAGGGACGGCGGAAACCTGTGCCGATCGAAGGATCCAACTTTATCGTTGAAGCAGACACAGCCGTGCTGGCATTGGGCTATTGGCCGAATCCAATTATTGGAGACACCACCCCGGAACTGAAAACCCAGAAGTATGGCTTGATCGTCGCTGACCATGAAACTGGAGCGACCTCACGAGCGGGTGTATTTGCAGGGGGAGATGATGTGACTGGACCCGACCTGGTGGTGACCGCGATGGTCGCTGGTCGCAGAGCCGCGGTAGCAATTGATACTTACCTGCAGACCAAGTGAGGATCACGACGGATCGCGCACTTGATTTCTCATTGATTGATCGAAAAGCGCGTGTACATCTACCAAGCCGGGGACTGCCAACCCGACCTGCAGATGAACGCGTGAAAGACTTTCTCGAAGCCCGAGCGCCCCTGGACGGAGAATGGGCGAAATACGAGGCTTCACGCTGCATCCATTGCAACGAATTGGCACCCTGCAGGCGAGCCTGCCCGGCGGGAAGTGATATCTCGCAAGCGCTGTACTTGATCGAGCAGGGTGATTTCTTCGAAGCCGCCAGTGTCTTCCGAAAGACGAATTTCATTCCTGAAATTTGTGGGCGGGTATGCCCACAGGAAAAATTATGTGAGGGGGCCTGTGTATTAGGACGAGTGGGTGACCCCGTGCTGGTAGGCGTCTTGGAATCATTTGCCTGTGAATATGAACGCAGAGAAAAGGGTGTGCCAATCAAACCGGGAGCTCTGACCGGGCGAAAAGTAGCCATCGTTGGAGCAGGTCCATCGGGGTTGGCATGTGCCCACATCCTGGCTCAGATGGGACACTGGGTGACGATCTATGACACACGCTCTTACCCGGGTGGAGCTTTGACCTACGGGTTCCCCAATTTTAAACTCCCCCACGCACTGATCAATGATGTTTGGGATAATCTAAAAAAAGCTGGTGTAACCTTTGTGGGGAATACCCTGGTGGGTAAGAAGAAGAAAACGGTCAATGACCTGTTTACTGAAGGATTTGAGGCAGTCTTCCTGGGGGTGGGAAGCGGGATCGATGCTCCCCTGGAGATCCATGGGGAGAACTTGCCGAGCGTCTATAAAGCTACCGAATTTTTGATCCGAGCCAATGCCGATAGGAGCCACCTGCCCCCAAGGCTGCGGATAAACCCTGAAGTGGGGCGGCGGGTGGTGGTGATCGGTGGGGGTGACCCGGCGACGGATTGTGCCCGCACAGCCTTGCGCCTGGGTGCTAAAGAAGTAACCTGCCTGTACCGCTACACCGAGCATGAAATCCCGGGTAGAGCCAGGGATCGCATCCTGGCAATTGAAGAGGGGGCAAAGTTTGAGTACCTGACACAACCGGTCAGGCTTATACCAGGACCAGATGGTGACCTGGCATGGGTAGATTGTGTGCGGATCGCAGTGGGCGAACCGGATGAAGCAGGTATGCGCCACCCGGGCGCCGTCCAAGGCTCAAATTTTATCCTTGATGCCGATACTGCGGTCATCGCAATGGGATATTATCCCGACCCGATCATTACCGCAACGACGCCTGGTTTAAAAACAGAAAAATGGGGCATGATCATCGCAGACCGGGAGACTGGAGCGACCAGCCGGTTTGGCGTGTTTACGGGTGGTGACGTGGTGACCGGCCCGGATACGGTGGTGACTGCGATGGTTGCCGGGCGTAAAGCTGCCTATACCATTGATGCTTACCTAGGTTAAGTGCCTGTCAGGCTTTCCTCCTGAGCATTCTCCGGTGAGGAGGAGCGGGTTGGAGTTATTCGCCAAGGAGCAGATCGAATGAATATTCCCAGGGATTTTTCAAGCGTGGAGCGCAAGAGCCGCATGGCCATTCCATCGCGCGGCTTGCCCTTACGCCCAGCCTCCGAACGGGTGAAGGATTGGGATGAAGCCATCATCCGCATCGATGAGGAATGGGCGATGTGTGAAGCTTCACGCTGCATCCACTGCCCCGATCCTGCCCCTTGCCAGAAAGCCTGCCCCGCAAAAAATGATATCTCTTATGCCATGTGGCTGATCGAACAGGGTGAGTTCCAGCAGGCTGCCCAAATTTACCGGCAGACCAGCTCGCTGCCGGAAGTGTGCGGGCGGATCTGCCCGCAGGAAAAATTGTGCGAAGGCTCGTGCGTACGCGGCAAACATGGGGAGGTGCCCGTACCAACCGGCGTGCTGGAGGCATTCGCTACCCATTACGAGCGGCGCAAAGTGGGGGTCAGCCTGGAGGTGGGTAAATTCACCGGTAAGAAGGTTGCCATCATCGGAGCCGGACCAGCCGGGTTGGCGTGTGCAAAACAGCTAGTAGGCTGCGGTCATTGGGTGACCATATTCGATGCGCGACCCGCACCGGGGGGACTACTGATCTACGGCATCCCCAATTTCAAGCTGCCCAAGAAGGTGGTGTTTGACATCTGGGATGACCTGCTGAAAGCCGGCGTGACTTTCGTGGGCAACACCTACATTGGACCGAAAATTACAGTGGATAAGCTTTTTTCAGGCGGATATAATGCGGTCTTCCTGGGCGTGGGCACTACGGTGGATGCCAGCATGAGCATTGCGGGTGAACAGCTGCCAGGGATTTACAAGGCGACGGATTTCCTGATCCGAGCCAATGTGGATATGGACCTGCTGCCGCATGAGATGTGTTCGCGCCCTGAAGTGGGCAAAAAAGTGGTTGTGATTGGCGGTGGGGATACCTCCTCGGATTGCCTGCGGACTGCCCTGCGGATGAATGCCGATGAAGTGACCTGCCTGTACCGGCGGAGTGAAGCTGAGATGCCAGGTGGATACAAGGACCGTAAGATGGCGGTCGAAGAGGGAGCGAAATATCACTTCCTTACCCAGCCGGTACGATTCATCGCCGGGGCAAATGGGCGCCTGGCGCAGATTGAGTGCGTGCGCACGCAGCTGGGAGAGCCAGATGTAAATGGACGGCGCAGCTTCTCAGTAGTGGAAGGCTCGGACTTTATTATCGAGGCTGATACCGCCGTTATGGCGATCGGCTATAAGCCTGACCCGATGATCGGCGATACCACCCCAGGGATACAGACGCACAGCTCAGGCTTGTTGATGACCGATGAAAACACGGGTGCCACTCATCGCCGGGGAATCTTTGGGGGCGGTGACATGGTTACCGGACCGCATCTGGTGGTGACGGCCATGGTGGCAGGGCGTAAAGCGGCTGCCTCGATTGACCGTTATTTGGGGTGGTGAAAACGTTTAAACACCCGAAGACCAGCGGGTGCAGGCGTTGGAACACCCGAAGACCAGCGGGTGCAGGCGTTTGAGCGTTGAATGTTTACCGGTGTGGAGAACAGATTTTGCGATAAATGAAATTGACATTGCGACAAGGTGGCAATATTTACTTTTCGTGGGCATGAAATAAATCTATTATCCACTTAGGTAATTAGGGTGGTAAGGAATAACGTTGGGTTTCCCCCCAAGACCCGGGGGGATTCTCCCGAAACCCAAAGATAAATCTAGAAATTGGGGGTCTTTCAAATTATCCCCGCGGGATAAAAACCATCGTTACCATGGGCGCAGGGGTTGAATTGGAATACGGGGGTTTTTCGAATTCTCCCCTGCGCCTCTACTTTGGATAATTGATTAGTATTTTATGCGAGCAGAGATGTTTAATTGTTATCCAGCAATTTGGCTAATCCTCCCCAAGGGATGATGACCATCCTGACAGGTGTGCCCCTATGGAATTCGAATAATCATAGATATAATCTATGGCGCTAAGCATCCTGAGCAACAAGGATTTTGGTTAATATGGATATTGGAAATATTGAACAAGTGGATATCGACCAGCAGATGCGGGCAGCGTACCTGGATTATGCCATGAGCGTGATCGTAGCGCGGGCACTGCCGGATGCACGCGACGGATTGAAACCTGTGCACCGGCGCATCCTGTATGCCATGCACGATATGGGAATTGGCGCCAGCTCAGCGTATAAGAAATCGGCGCGCATCGTGGGGGAGGTGCTGGGGAAGTATCACCCGCACGGCGATGCGGCGGTGTATGAGTCGATGGCACGCATGGCACAGGATTTCTCCATGCGCTATTTATTGGTCGATGGGCAGGGGAACTTCGGCTCGGTGGATGGGGATGCCCCGGCGGCAATGCGCTACACCGAAGCACGACTGTCTAAAATGGCAGAAGAGATGCTGGCGGATATTGAGCAGGACACGGTGGAATTTGTCGACAACTTCGATGGAACGCTGAAGGAACCCAATGTGCTGCCCGCCCGCCTGCCGAACCTGCTGCTGAACGGCTCGTCCGGGATTGCCGTGGGAATGGCAACCAACATCCCACCGCACAATCTGAGCGAGCTGGTGGCAGCCATTTCTTATTTGATCGACCATATTGAGCGGATCGAAGAGATAGAGACCGATGAGCTGCTCAAGTTCGTGCCGGGACCCGATTTCCCCACCGGGGGAACCATCGTGGGGAGTGAGGGCATCCTGCAGGCATACAGCACAGGAAGGGGACGAATTGTGCTGCGCGGTTTAGCCCACATCGAAGATATGACCGCCGGCAGGCAGCGTATCGTGATCACGGAAATCCCGTACCTGCTCAACAAATCAAGCCTGCTCGAGCGGATTGCAGAGCTGGCACGCGAGGGAAAATTGGGTGATATCTCCGACCTGCGGGATGAATCTGACCGGCGTGGAATGAGCATCATCATCGAGCTGCGAAAAGGGGCTCAGCCGATGAAGGTGCTGAACCAGCTGTACAAGTACACCCCACTGCAGTCCACGTTTGGCGTGCAGATGCTGGCACTGGTGGACGGCGAACCCAAGCTGCTGTCCTTCAAACGCATGCTGCAGGTATACATCGACCACCGGCAGGATGTGATCGTCCGGCGATCGCGGTTCGAGCTGAACAAAGCCCGGGCAAGAGCGCACATCTTGGAAGGTCTGCTGATCGCACTGGCGAACCTGGATGACGTGATCCAAACCATCCGCCAGTCCGCGGATGCGGATACTGCCAAGGAACGCCTGATGACGCGCTTCAAGCTAAGCGAGCTGCAAGCGCAAGCCATCCTGGACCTGCAATTGCGACGCCTGGCAGCCCTGGAGCGGCAGAAAATCGAGGACGAGCAACGGCAAACCCTGGAACGGATCGCTTTCCTGGAAGACTTACTCGCCAGCCCGCATAAAGTGCTTGAACTGATCAAGACCGACTTGCTCGAGCTGACCAAGAAATATTCTGACCCACGGCGGACACAAATTGCACATGAAGCCAGGGAAGATTTCAGGGAAGAAGACCTGGTGGTGGATGAAGCCGTGCTGGTCAGTATTACCCAGCGCGGCTATGTGAAGCGGGTGGCTGCCAAAAGCTTTAAGCTCCAATCCAGAGGTGGACGAGGGGTCACCGGGCATACCACCAAGCAAGAAGATGAAGTGATGTTCCTCTTCCCGGCACACAGCCTGGATACGGTGCTGTTTTTCTCGGATAAGGGTAAGGTGTATTCAGAAAAAGCCTACCAGATCCCGGATGCCGACCGGGCAGCGCGCGGTATTCCCATCGTCAATGTGCTGTCGATGAGTGCCGGCGAAACGATCACCGCAGCAGTGGCTGTGCCAGATTTTGTGGCTGCCGAATACTGCACCATGGCGACCCGCAACGGCAAGATAAAGCGGGTGGAACTGTCTGAGTTCAGCGCGGTACGACCTTCAGGGTTGATCGCCATTGGGATCGAAGAGGGTGATGAGCTGGGTTGGGCGCGCCTTACGAACGGTGAGGATGAAATCATCCTGGTGACCGAGCAGGGGCAGGCGCTGCGCTTTGCTGAAGCGGCGGTGCGCGCCATGGGGAGGACTGCCAGCGGGGTGAACGGGATCAAATTAGACCCGAGCGACCATGTGGCAAGCATGGAAGTGCTGGAAGAGGGGGGTGAGCTGCTGGTGGTCACCACGCGTGGATATGGAAAACGCACGCCTCTTACAGACTACCCACCCAAAGGACGTGCAACCGGAGGAGTGCGAACGATTGATCCGAAGAGCTTGAAGAATATGGGCATCATTGCGGCTGCCAGAGTGGTGCAGCCTGTGGATGAACTGACCATCATCTCGGCGGGTGGGGTGGTTTTACGGACGCGAGTGAAGGATGTGAAACTAGGCGGCAGGGTGGTCAAGTATGATCTATTGATGGCGGTTGAAGCGGAAGACTACGTTGCCTCGCTGGCGAGGATATCCACCGCCGAGCTGCTACGCGCAGGGGTAAGTGGAGCGGAGTGAAAGCTCGAAATTAATCACCAATTCTATACCGAATTATCTACTTGCACAGCTATCAAAGTAATTAGGCAGAGACCAGGTGTACTTGATAATCATTCCGGGAAATTCGTATTATTGGGATTTTTCAATCGAGTAAATATTGTAGGAGCGCAGGGGAGGGATTTGAAATGTGACTTATGGAATTCCTTCCCTGCGCATCTACGAAAGGTATCCATTACCAGTGAGTAGTTACGATTGTTCAGCTAGGCTGATATGGTGAATAATTCTATTAACGGATGACCTGATGGATGCTCATCCGGCGAACGGGAGGGCGATTTTCGAGGTGACCAGGAGCACCATGACACCGAGAATGAAGGTCATCAAGAGCAGCATGAAAGCGACGAAAAAACGCTGAATGGGTGTAAGTCCAAGAATCAGCCGAGACTCATCAAACAGGTTGCCTTCAGGTGGTTCTTCGTTTTGATCTTCATCTGAGAAACCAGATTCATCAATTTGCTTGCGAAAATCTTCAAACATTGCGATTTGCCTCCAAATCAATCAGGCGGTGGAGCAGGCTGATCAACACTATTGGATCTCAGACGAATCTCTCCAACCTGCGCCGTCACCAACCCGCCCGAAGGCGTAAGTAATTTTATAGAACCGTCAATCGTAAGACCAATCACCTTCCCTACCTTTATCGGAAATGAAGCAGCGAGTACAGACGAAGATTGGTCATTGTTCTCAATCGAAAGCTCGACCCATTGGTCCAGGTATGCCAGGCTGGCCTCCCATTGCTGGATAAAGGCTGAAGTGGAAAGCTGAGGGAGCCAGGTAAAAAAATCCTCGAGAACAGCGTGCAATAATTCCAGTCGTTCCACCGGGTGACCTAACGCATCTTCCACACAGGTAGCGGGGAAGTTCAATCCTTCGGCAGGAAGGTTAACCGGATCGATTGATTCAGGTGCAATGTTAATGCCAATCCCAATGACGGCAGCGATTAATTTCTCTCCATCCCAGCGGGTTTCCACCAACACACCGGCTGCCTTGCGATGGTTGAGCAGGATATCATTGGGCCACTTGATTTGAGCCGGCAATCCATATTTCCTGCGCAAGGCATGGCAGCATACCAGCGCCCCCAGACCAGCGAGGCGGGGCACATGCTGAGGAGTAAGTTGAGGTGGGCGCAGGACCAGGCTGAACGCCAGCGCGCTAGCCGCGGCCGTGACCCAACGACGTTGGAGACGGCCCCGACCAGCGGTCTGTTCATCGGCGATGACCAGGGCGCAATGAGCAGCACCTGCATCAACCCAACGCCAGGCTTCATCATTGGTCGAGTCGAGGCTTGGAAAAAAGCGAGTGACTGGCAGATTCAAATCTGCCAGGATGGATTCCACGGACGGTTGATCCATAGCCTCGATTTTACCACCGCGGTGTTCACCGCGGTATTGATGGGTAATTAAACGCTGGCGGGCGGCTGGGGCTGTTTACGGGCTTCCTGACGGCTACGAATGATTTCAATGATGGCGGGCAGAACTGATATGAAGATGATCGCCAGGATCACAAAAGTGAAATTATCCTGGACCACCTGCAAATTGCCGAAAAAGTAGCCCATAAAAGTGAACAAGGCTACCCATGCCAGACCGCCAATCACATTGTAGGCGATAAATTTTGGGTAGGTCATAGCACCTACACCGGCAACAAAGGGAGCGAAGGTGCGGATGATGGGGATGAAGCGGGCGATGATAATGGTCTTGCCACCATGTTTTTCAAAAAATGCATGCGTGCGATCGATGTATTCTTTTTTCAAGAAGCGGACATTACCGCTGAAGGCCCGCGGACCGACGAAATGACCGATCCAATAATTGGCGGTGTCACCGGCTATGGCAGCCAGGGCGAGCACAATGAATAAAACCCCAACGTTCAATGATCCCAATCCAGCAAATGCCCCGGCTGCAAAGATCAGCGAATCACCCGGCAGGAAAGGCGTGACCACAAAGCCGGTCTCCATGAAGATCACAAAGAACATGATCAGGTATGTCCATGTGTGGTAGGTGGAGATAATATCTTTAAGTACCTTATCGATATGGAGAAGAGTTTTAAATAGATTGACGATACTATCGATTATATTCATGGAGTATTCCCCGTATTGGTAGGAGGATTTTCACCAGGAACCTGGTGGTTTGGGTCGCTTTCAGGTGATTGTGAGTTTTCGCCTGGTAAAGGTGGGGAGGCTTCGAAATCTGACGGCGGCAGGGATGTTTCGCCGGTTGGGTTTGCCTGGGAGGCATCTGATTGCGGTTCAAGAGGATGAAAATCTACTGAGGGAGGAGCGATCATCACCGGCAGGCTACGCCGTAAAACGGCGTTAAAACCGATAAAAAGAACCAGGACGAGCACCCCCAATATCACGATTCCGACGACTGAATATTTTCCGAGCAGATAAATGCCATTAGGAATGGATATGACACCCTCGTCGTGTAAAGAAGAAACCGAGGTCAGAATTGCCATCCCATTCCACAGGCCATGGATGAGGACCGCGCCGACAAAGGCGATGGCAAGCCGCAAATATCGCCGCTGGGTCCAGGCTGAGGCGAGACCCCAGCCGACTAAACCTACAGTGAATGAGTGAATCAACAGGGTGGGGATGCGCGAAACCACCAGCTCTACCCAACCTGCACCCCCAGCGCTGGTATTTCCCAGGTTTTCAAAGAGACCGAAGCCAGCACCACTGATCACACCGTACCCAAAGCCCATGGCAGGGGTAATTTTTTGTCCGGCCAGGAACCAGACACCAATGGGTTTAAAAAACTCTTCGATGATGGGTACCAGCAATGAAATGAATGAAAAGCCGAGGAAGATGATACCCGGTTTCAATAAGAAGGGTGCCACTATATCGAGGATTGCGTTGATGTCTGGATAGGCGTTCTGGATACGAGATAACAGCCCGCTCGCCTGGCCTGAAATGCTCGGATCCAGCATAAGCCATAAGTAGGCAAGGACTCCCACGACCACGAGCAGCAGCAGCTCCAGGATCAAAATGATGAAAGGTCCCAGCACCAGACCGCTGGCAAAAACGCCCCATTTCCGTTTAGGAGAATGTGGAAGGAGACCATGCGTCCCGATGTACACCAACCATAGGGCAGGTAAACCGGAGGCAAGGATGTTGAGAGGAGGCAGGAAGATCCAGGCGATACGGGTATCTTTGGAGGCCCAATTCCCCAGGAATAATGCCCCAACGACCAGGACGAGCACGACAAACGTCAGGATGAGACCAAATAATTTCCTTTCATGACGGGCTACCGGCTGAATCAATGGCTGAGAGATGCTCTTCCATGAATACCAGGCAGAAGGAAGAACCAATGCCCCCGCGAAAGCCAGGCTAGCGGCGAGCATGAATGACTGGGTGGGATCAATGTTCCCCGACAAACTCGTGCCGCCAGAAGGAGCGCGCAACAGGATGATGCCGGAGAGAGCAATGAGCACCGCACCGCCGAATAGTACAAAAGCTGCCAAGACGCTCGCGATCAGCTGGAATAGAGCTGACCAGCTGAACGCAGTTTTTACGGGCTGATTAATACCTGGTGAAATGGACATCATGTTGCCCCTCTTCCCTGGGACCGGCTGGAGACCCGGATCCGAGGTAAGTGAAAGGTCATTTCTCGGCGATAGTCACACTGAGGATTTTATCGCCTGGCGGAAGGTCAGCGCTCTGGGCAGGATCGCGAGGGGTGAGACTGGTCACCACATCCATCCCCTGGATCACCTTGCCAAAGATGGTGTATTTACCGTCCAGAGTAGGCGCGGCCGCATAGGTGATGAAGAACTGACTGCCGTTTGAATCAGCGCCGGCATTGGCCATACCGACTACACCAGGACCATCGAAGGTCAGGCCTGGTGAGATTTCATTCTTGAAGGCGTATCCGGGAGTGCCGTAGCCGGTACCGGTTGGGTCGCCAGCCTGGGCAACGAAACCGGGAATGACGCGATGGAAGGTAATCCCATCAAACCAGCCGTTGCGAGCGAGGAAGATGAAACTATTGACCGTAATGGGGGCTTTGTCGGCAAAAAGCTCGATGACAATATCGCCTTTCTCGGTGTGCAGGGTAGCGACGTATTGTTTGGTCACATCAATCGCCATGGTAGGGCATTGGGTAAACTGACGATCTTCGATCAGGGTCAGCTTTATCAAAGTGGTAATATTGCCGGCATTCATGGCGACACCGCCTGGCCACGGCTCGTCATTGGTTAATAGTGATGGGGTACCCGATAATTTCATTTTTTGACCGTCATCCCATGCTTTTTGGGCAAAATCCACCAGCTCCTTGCTGGTCAGATCGGCGGTAAATTTATCCACATCCAAATTGAGCGTGCCTGCTTGTTGGATCAACCATTGTTGAAAATCAGCCACTGTAAGGGCTGACCAATCGGCCTGCTTGGTGAAGAGCAGGTCATGCATCTCCCAGAACATTCCCTGTTTGCCGGCCGCTTCAGCTGCCTGGGTTGCCAGGGCGGCTTTATCATGGAATGGTGACTCGGGGGTGCCGATGAGGGGATAATTGCGATAGACAAAACGCACGTCGTTGGGGAATTCTTTGAGGATTTGCTCCATCACGGGAGCAAGCTGGGCACAGTAGGGTCACTGAAAATCGGAGTATTCGATGATGGTCACCCTGGCGAAGGCCGGACCTTTGACCCAATCTGAGTCAGTCACCGGGGGATAGACCGGCGTTGGGGTGGGACCTGGAGTAGGTTTTTGGGTGATGACCGTGCAGCCTGAGTCAGGGAAAAGGGCTGCCTGGGTAGGAACCGTCACCGCCGCATTTGATACCGGACGGGAGGTCGTCGTAGGAGTAAGGGTAGGCGTAGCCTGCACTTGAGGCAGGCAGCCTGAAAGAACTACTGTTGCCAGCATCAGAAACAATAAGAGTGACTTGCGCATTCGTTTCTCCATGGATGGGTATCGTGCAATTTTACCAGTGAAAGAGTGAATCGGGATGCGGGTAAAACCTTACTCACGTGGGCTTAATATAAGAAGTGACCGGAGTATCTTGTGGTAAACTGCAAGCGTGTGGAGAAAACTGGTATTCCCTATGGTTGTGTTGATGCTCGTACAGGCATGCGGGCAGATAGCACTCCCACAACCTGAAGCGACTCCAACCCATGTAACCATCCAGAGCACGGTTGCCCTGGCAGCAAGCGAAAGTATGCAGAGGCTGCCATCGGTCACAACCCTGCCCACGTACACGTCAATCCCCGCGGTTAGCAGTCCCACAGTCACCAGGCCAACTGCCACAATAACGCCTGTACCCAGCACACCCACGCCAACCCTTACGGCGTGCATGCGAGCTGGTGGAAAGGTGGAGGTTTACGAATTCACCACCAGCTTACTGCCCGACCCGCTGGTGTACCGCATCTATTTGCCGCCTTGTTATGATGAAGAAATTGAGCGATCCTATCCCGTGCTGTACCTGATCCACGGACAAACCTATACGGATACCCAATGGGATCGATTGGGTGTGCCGGAAACAGCCGACCGGCTGATCGCAGCCGGTGAAGTCGGTCCGTTCATCGTCGTAATGCCGAGAGACCGCATCTGGCTGGAGCCCACCGAAGACAACTTTGGACTGGCGGTGGAACAATCGCTGGTACCGTGGGTGGACGAACACTACCGCACCATCCCCGATCGGGCACACCGGGCAATTGGCGGTTTATCCAGGGGGGCGGCCTGGGCGGTGCACATTGGAATATCGCATTGGGAGATGTTTTCAGCGGTGGGGGTGCACAGCGGCTTTGTGTTCCTGACTGATATCCAGCTAATCTACCTGTGGCTCTACAACACTCCGCCAGGGATGACACCGAGGATATACATCGACATCGGTGACGACGACCGCCCGGAGATGCTCAAAGGCGCCACCTGGTTGGAGAATTTATTGGTAAAGCTCGAAGTCCCACACGAATGGCATATGTTCGCTGGCGAGCATGAAGAGGCTTACTGGCAAGCACATGTGGAGGATTACCTGCGCTGGTACACCCTCGACTGGGAGAAATAAGGCGCAGCACCAATAAATGATTAGGATCCAAACCTGATCAACAATACCAAATCGGAATAGAAAGGATACAGCATGGAAACAATGCTACCCAAAGACCCTCAGGTATTCATGCAATGGAAATGGAGCCAATTTGAGCCGCATTACGAATCCTTATCAAAACAGGATTTATCAAGCGCCAACCTGGATGACTGGGTGATGGAATGGTCTGATCTAAGCCGGATTGTCTCGGAGATCTTTGCCCGCTTAATCGTGGCGACCACAGTCGATACAGCCGACCAGGAAGCCAAGCAGCGCTTCAATGCATTCCTGGACGAGATATATACTCCCTCGCAGGTAGCCAACCAGGTACTCAAACATAAGCTGCTCGAAAGTAGATTGCAACCAGGTGGGTTTGAAATCGCACTGCGCAACATGCGGGTGGAAGCGGAAATTTACCGGGAAGAAAATCTGCCATTGCTTACTGAAGAGAAAAAGCTGGTCAATGATTACGATGAGATTATCGGATCGCAAAGCATGGAGTGGGAAGGCAAGGAAGTAACTCCCAAGCAGCTGGAGATGGTCTACCTGAGTTTGGACAGGTCGAGACGTGAACGAGCCTGGCGCGTGGGGATGGAGCGTAAACTCGCAGACCGCCAGAAGCTGAATGCGCTGTGGGGAACGATGCTGGATTTACGCGGTCAGATCGCCAGGCAGGCGGGCTTCAGCGATTATCGCGCTTACCGGTGGAAGGAGCTGCTGCGCTTCGATTACACGCCCGAGAATTGCCTGGAATTTCACCAAGCGATCGAACAGGTGGCCGTCCCGGCTGCACGGCGCATCCATGAAAAACGCCAAAAACGGATGGGGCTGGCAGCCTTACGCCCGTGGGACCTGAATGTTGACCCCTTGGGTAGGGAGGCTCTCAAACCTTACCAGACCATCCAAGAGCTGGAGGAAAAAGTATCCGCAATCTACCATCGGGTTGACCCGCAGCTAGGGGAGTATTTTGAGATCATGCGCCGCAAAGGCTTGCTCGACCTGGAAAACCGGAAGGGGAAAGCGCCTGGGGCGTATTGCAATAATTATGATATGGTCAGGCTGCCATTCATCTTTGAGAACGCAGTGGGCTTACACGGCGACGTGGCTACATTATTACATGAGGGTGGGCATGGCTTCCACGTGTTTGAAATCGCCCGTCTGCCCTATTATCAGCAACTGCAAGTGGGAATGGAGATTGCCGAGGTGGCTTCGATGGCGATGGAGCTGCTGGCATCACCCTACCTGGTGGCGAGTGAAGGCGGATTCTATTCGGAAAAGGATGCGGCAAGGGCCATTATTGAACACCTGGAAGAAGCCGTGCTCTTCTGGCCATACATGGCGGTGGTGGATGCCTTCCAACATTGGGCTTACACGAACCCGGCTGAGGCTAAAAACCCGGACCAGTGTGACCAGCAGTGGAACGAGCTGTGGCAGCGATTTTCGGTTGGGGTGGACTGGAGTGGATTGGACGAGATGAAGGTTAGCGGTTGGCAACGAAAGCAGCACATTTTCGAGGTGCCATTCTACTATGTGGAATATGGGATGGCGTCACTCGGTGCATTCCAGGTATGGAACAATGCTTTAAAGGATCAGAAGGGGGCGGTGGCTGCCTATCGCCGGGCACTGGCGCTCGGAGGAACGGCTGCCTTACCGAAGTTATATGAAGTCGCAGGTGCCAGGTTCGCCTTTGATGCCAGGACGTTGCAGGAGGCGGTTGGATTGGCGGAAAGAAAAATTGCGGAATTAGAGCAAGTATAGTGCGGGTGGAAAATGCGAAAACCCATGGTTTTATCCACTTTATTGATCCTGAGCTTGCTGATTGGGGCGGCTGCTTTTCCTCAATCGACCCTGGCGGGCAACGCTGCAGATGTTACGGTGAAGGCCGGGTATCCAACTCACTACTTTGTGTTCAAGCACCAAGCCGATGGAACGATCGTGGCTGACTCTTACCAGATCGTGAAGATGTCGGCGCCCATGCGATCATTAACACAGGAGCAGGTAACCTTGGCACTCGCGCAGCCGGGAAGAAATATGGAGTGGCTGGTGGTGCTGTTGCAAGACGCTCAAGGGAAGGTCATTTTCCGGGATGTGGTCTCGTACTCGTCCTGGTTGCGCGGTGAATTCCACAGTGACACACCGGGGCAGGAGATTGATGGTCATCTTATCCCGGTGAAGAGCTCAGCCTTTGTGGTGCGCTTACCCATGGAAGGTGCTGAGAAGTTAATCCTGCAAGACAGCCACCTGACCACCCTGGCAGAGTTCAATTTAGATGAAACCATCGCGCAATCAAGTGGCACACAAGGCGAAACAATTCAATTTGCGGCTGAGCAGCAGAATGTAACCGGATCACCGGCCAACAGGGTGGATTTGGTTATTTTAGGTGATGGGTATACCGCAGAGCAGGGTAATCAGTTTCTGTCAGATTCCGCAGCTATTGCAGAGCAGTTCTTTTCCATCTCACCGCTCAGCGAGTATAGCAACTACTACAACCTGTACATGTTGATGGCAGCCTCCAACGAATCTGGATCGGACCATCCACCGTATAGTGCATCATGTGGTTATGAAGATCCCACCTGCTGCGGTGACCCTGCCATGCAATCGGACCCGCTGCAGGGTCAAATGGTGGATACGGCTTTCGACAGCCGGTTCTGTGGATATTGGATCCACCGGTTGCTGGTAGCTGATGAGGGAAAAGTGATGGAAGCTGCCGGTGCAGTGCCAGATTGGGACCAAATTCTCCTGATTGTCAACGACACCACCTACGGCGGGTCGGGAGGCAGCTCACTGGCAGTCATATCGATGAACTCACAGGCGGTCCAGATCGGCCAGCATGAGTTTGGGCATTCCTTTGTAAACCTGGCAGATGAGTACTCCTCCCCATATCCGGGATACCCGCCGTGCAGCGATGTGCCGGGATCAGACAACCTGTGCGAGTCGAACGTCACCGATGTGACCAGCCGGGACGAGATCAAGTGGTCACCGTGGATCCTGGAGGATACGCTAATACCCACTCCCAACAATCCAAGCTACGATGGGCTGGTGGGTTTATTTGAGGGTGCTCGCTACCAGACGACGGGCATGTACCGCTCTGGTTACAGCTGTATCATGCGCGCCTTGGGTGAGCCGTTCTGCCAGGTGCCAAGCCAGTCATATGTTTTAAGGCTATACCAGGGAGGTTGGGGGCTTCCATTTGACGGGATCAGCCTGATCGAGCCAGATAGCACACTGCCGATCAGCACGACTATCAGCCTGATACATCCGAGTGAACAATCCTTCTCGGCAGATCTACTCAGCCCGGTGGGCGGCCCGGCATTGACAGTCACCTGGCTGGATAATGGGATCCCAATCCCTGGAGTGGTAAGCGATACATTCACCTATACCACCCGAGCGGACAGCCCAGGGATACATGAGATCTCACTGCAGGTAAAAGACGCAACGTTATTGGTCAACCCGCTGATGGATGAAGGCGAGCTGGAACAGGATTATACGTGGTTGGTGGAGGTGAGCGTGCCTCTGACGGTAACGGTTAATGCCAGCCCGGACACGATATTCGCTGACGGGACCAGCACCGCCACTATTACGGCAAGTGTGATGAGTGGTGACCAGCCATTGGTGGGAGAGGTGATGACCTTTACCACCAGCCTGGGTGAGGTGAGCCCAATCACGGCAACGACGGATATCTCGGGTACAGCCACAACGGTGCTGACCTCCGGTATGGTGACAGGGACAGCCACCGTCAGCATTGCGGTAGGCGGAAATTCTATGAGCGTGGAGGTGGAATTTGTGGCTTTACCGAGGGTATTCCTGCCGCTCATACGTCGGCCATGATGATTGACAGGTAATATGGCGTGAGAGCCGATACGGGCACGGCATGCCGTGCCCCTACGTTTTAACGGAATGGAGACTTCAGGCTGAATTGGCAACCTCGTCGGCGGAGAAGACGACTTCTTCCTTGCCGGTCAGTTTCTCTTCGACTTTCTGGGCAACCAGGTCCAGGTGACCGGGATGGGCGACATAATCCAGGGCATCTGCGGGCACGGTGAGCACCGGGCACAGGCTGAAGTTGGCGATCCAATCCTCATACAACAGGCTCAGCTGTGCCAGATACTCAGCGGTGATGGTGCGCTCATAGTCGCGCCCACGGTGGGAGATGCGCTGCTGCAACGTAGTCACCGAAGAACGCAGGTAAACCACCAGGTCGGGGGGCGGCAGGAATTCACTGAGCACGCGGTACAGCTCGCGGTAGCTGAGGTAGTCGCGCTCATCCATTAACCCCTGCAAGTACAAGTTTTGGGCGAAGACCTCTGCGTCTTCGTAGACACAGCGGTCCTGGATGGCCGAGGTGGGATGGTCGAGCAGCTCACGATGGGAACGCAAACGGCGAGTGAGGAAGAAGATCTGTGAATGAAAGGACCACTGGTGCATATTGCGATAAAAGTCAGCCAGGTAGGGGTTTTCGCCCACCGGTTCGAAGAAGGGCTGCCAGCCCAGACGATTGCACAGCATGCTGACCAGGGTGGATTTACCCACCCCGATATTCCCCGCCACTGCTACAAATTTTTTCATTGTTCCTCCTCAAGAGAAAACATTTCACAGGATAGACAGGATAGACAGGATAATTTTGCGAAAATAAAGAAAGAGAAATTCATTGTCATGGAAAATCTTACCGAACACACATCTGCCAAAAACGAAATCGCTTGAACAAGTTTTTTTCCGTTGCTCCTGAAGCGAAAACATTTAACAGGATAGACAGGATAGACAGGATAATTTTGCGAAAATAAAGAAAGAGAAGTTCATTGTCATGGAAAATCTTACCGAACACACATCTGCCAAAAACGAAATCGCTTGAACAAGTTTTTTTCCGTTGCTCCTGAAGCGAAAACATCTAACAGGATAGACAGGATAGACAGGATAATTTTGCGAAAATAAAGAAAGAGAAATTCATTGTCATGGAAAATCTTACCGAACACACATCTGCCAAAAACGAAATCGCTTGAACAAGTTTTTTTCCGTTGCTCCTGAAGCGAAAACATTTAACAGGATAGACAGGATAATTTTGCAAAAATAAAGAAAGAGAAATTCATTGTCATGGAAACGCTTCCCAACTATACATCTGCCACAAAGGAAGTCGCTGGAACAAGTATTTTTTCCCGTTGCTCCTAAAGAGAAAACATTTCACAGGATATCCAGGATATTCAGGATATAAAAAAATATGATTGGTTTTACAGATCATCTTCTATTCTATTCATCCGGCACCAGGTAGGCCACAGCCTGGCCCTTTTCGTCATCCATGACCAGATCCAGGTGACAACCGCGGCGGAAAGAAGCCACCTCGATCAGGCGGATGGTATCAGCACAATCCTGGGCTTCGGGGAGAAATCGATCGAGCCGATTGGGTGTGTCATAGAAAAACGGGCGATTGAATTCAGCATCCGGGTCATCCAGGTAGACCGCAAGCGGATAAATGTTGGCTTCGACCAGGTCCTGGAAGAAATGTGTGCCGAAGGAAGGCTCGGGAGCGCCCCCGATGCCATGCCCAGACACTTCGACCAGGGCACGCGTGTTGTAAATATCACCATAGTTGATCGGAACGCCCAGGTCGGGGTTGATGGTGCCCCAGCGCCCGGGACCCATGGTGATAAAGCACTTCCCAGCCAGTTTGGCGTTCAATTTGCTGATCAGGTGCCCAATATGAGACCGTTCAGGCTGGGTGCCAAGGGAGAAATAACCCTCCGGGGTGACGTAGATCACATGGGTGATCTCGGGGACATAGCCATCCGGCACCAGGCGCGAGGAGGAGAAGATCACATCCGCCGGGTTCAAGCTGGTGGGCAGGTGGACCTGGCTGGCTTTGAACTGGGACTGCGGACGGCATTGCAGGAGACAAATGTCCACTTGAGGTTGGGCTGAATTGGGGTTCAGGATCTGAAGGGTGAATTCGGTATCCACCGGGGAGTGATAATTTTCCTCCAGCCTGGTGAGCAGCTCACGAAACCTGCTGGCAAACGGAGTGCGGCGGAGCAGCTCGTCAAAGGTGATGACCAGCTGGCTGGTTGCACCATCCACTAAATTGGTGCGGATGGGGAGCATGTAATCTTCACTATATAGCTGCGCAATGTAGCGCAGACCTGGATATTTAACCGAAAGCACCTCGCTGATAGGGACGCTCTTGAGCTGATTGGCTTCAAGATCGATCAAATCTACATAGTGTTGGGAGTACTGGCTGATGAGATTAGGGGTGGCTTCAGGATGCAGCAGGGGGTGACTGAGAGCCACCAGGCGGGGGTAATCATTCCCCACACGTTCCACCGCCCGCGTACCCAATCCAAAAACGAGACGGATAAAGCCATCCTCACGGCGGATCTGAGGACTCCAACGGAACTGGTTGCGGCTGAAAGCCACGCCTGCGCCATTGGGCAGGAAATATTGCCCCACTTTTTCGCCTTGCACGAGCTGGATAAGGATGGCCATGCGCTCGTCGTAATCCTGCAAGCCCTTGCTGCGACGGTAGAGCAGCGCATCGGGGTTGAGGATGCTGGCATAGATACACTGGATGGCCTGGGTGAGCTGGAGCAGGTTATCTTCCAGACTGCCCTGGTTGGGGCAAAACAGGCTTTCATATTTACCGGCAAAGGAGGTGCCGAAGTTATCTTCCAGCAAGCTGGACGAACGCACGATCAGGGGCTGTTGGCCAATGCGAGCAAGCAGGCTGCGCAGCTCACTCAGCGTGTCTGGAGGGAATTTTCCGGCCAGGAAATCCTGGGTGATCTGGGGATGTTCAGCGCGAATACGGTCCTCGGTCTTGTACTTCTGGTCGTTCCAATGCATCAGGTTGTTCATCGCCATGAACATGTAGGTAACATCGGCACCCAGGTAGTAGGATTCGGGGATGCTCAGGTGAGCGTTCAGCTCGGGCGAAGCGACGGTATCCAGGATGCGCCGGGCAAGCAGCATGCCGGCGGATTTGCCCCCAATCTTGCCGCTGCCGATTTTGTGCTGGTAGATATCACGCAGGTCGCGAATGGTGAACCAGTCCCTGGCAATGTTGACGTAAGCTAACTGGTCGCTGATCAGGGTGCGGATAAGCACTACCTTGATCTCACGCAGGTGGGGTTCTGCCAGGCTGCGTTCTTCAGGCGGCAGGGCTTCGATGGCGGCAGCCTGCTCAAACAGCATGGACTGGGGTGCCAGCTCGGGGTTGAATGTGACCAGCAAGTCATGAGCACGCGCACCACGCTCAGCGAGGGTGTCGCGAACAAGCTGCTCGAACAGCTCATAGGGCAGATTATAGGCGAAGTAGAAATCCGTCAGATGGTCGCGCAGGCGTGAAAGGCGCAGCTCCCAAACATCGGCTGGTTCCTCCACGTAGGGATCATGCAGAGCCTCACGCGACTGGGAATGGACGGCTTGCTCGCGCACTTCGGCTTCGAAATCGGTCTGGCTGATCACGCCGTGCTCGAAGATCGCCCGGCGCATACGGGCGCGGATTTGCGTACTCAGGATGGGATATTGCGCCAAAGCCAGGTAGATGCGCAGCGTCTTTTCAGTGCTGACGGATGGCAGGGTCATAGATATCTTGATTTGATCGCTATCGTATTACTAGAAAAGGCGCAGGGTTAGAATTAATTGGTTAAGTACGGAATTCCAACCCTGCGCCCCTACATTTTGAAGATTTACCTATATTGATTCAATCCACGCAGGTGCGTTTTACCCAATCCGGTGCGTTTCACCCACCCAGGTGCGTTTCACCCACCCAGGTGCGTTTTACCCACCAAGGTGCATGGGCATGATGACGTGCAGGAAGTTGTCATCGCCCACCGGGCGGAAGACGCCGGGAGTGGTCTCGATGTTCGTCTCGAGGATCACGTTAGGGGTCTTGACCACGTCCAGGACCTCGCGCAAGAAGCGGACATTGAAGGCGATGAGCAACTGCTTACCCTCGATGTTGGCATCGATTACCGTCTGGTTGAAACCGGTCTCTTCGGACTGCCCGGAGATTTCCACCGTGCCGGGTTGGTTATCGGCACCCGGGGTGATCTGGATGCGAGCGATGTGCGAGCCCTCGCGGGCGAAGATCTCAGCCTGTTTGCAGGCTTTGAGAATGGCGGGAGTGGAGATGACCGTGCTCGTCTGGTGCGAGCGAGGGATGACTTGTTCCAGGTCGGGGTAGGAACCTTCGATGAGCTGGGAGACCAGCTCAACATCTTTCATATGGAAGATGACCTGACCACGATTGGCAGGCATCACCATGGTAACGTTAGCTTCGCTGTCACTGGCGATGCGACCCAACTCTGCCAGGGCGCGGGCGGGGATGATGGCTTTGATTGGACGAGGCAGGGCGGAGGAGAGCTCGGCTTTGCGGATGGAGAGACGGAAACCATCAGCCGCCTGCAGCGTGATCTGGTTGCCCTGAGCATTCATCAGCACACCAGTGAGCACCGGGCGGGCCTCATCGGTGGAGGCGGCAAAAGCCACCTGCTGGATCATCTCCTTGAGCTCGGTCACGTTGATGGGGATGCCTTCGGCAAGGTCGGGTACCGGCATGGGAGGGAATTCCTGGGCATCAATGCAGTTAATGTCTGTATTGGACGAGCCGCAGCGCACGTTGAGCTTCTGGTTGCGTACGTTCAGGCTCATCTCCACCTGGTCACTGGGAAGGGTAGCGATGAGGTCGGTGAAGGTGCGCGCCGGGACGGTGGTGCTACCTTCCTCGACGATCTTGGCACCGATCCAGCAGGTAATGCCAAGCTCCAGGTTGGTGGCAGAGAGGCGCAACCGGCCTTCATCCGTAGCCACCAGGACGTTGCCCAGCACGGGCAGGGTGCTGCGGGGTGATACCGCACGCGAGACAATGCTCAGACCGTGCGCCAAATTCTCTTGCAAGACGGTAACTCTCATGGTGATACTTCTCCTCGGTAGGGTACATTGAGTATACAACGAGAAGCGTAAATTATCCAGTAAGCAGGATAAATCGTGATTAGTAATTAGCGATTAGTGAACAGTGATTAGTAATTAGTTCTTGTGGGGGCGACCCGCCCTTTGGTCGATATGATTGTGGATGACGATGATTCTTCAAGTAATGAGATGAAAGATGGCCATGATGGGTCGCCTCTACTTGTCAACGGATACAATAACGGATTATCGGATAAAAACCAGGGGCAACCCGTTAATTGGCAGGTTGATAATGAGTAATCCTGATCCCACGAACAATGAGTAGATAATTTTTACCAAGGGGTTGCCCCTACGGGAGATTTTCCCTGTGCCCCTACACAATTATTGACAAATAAAAACAGGATATAAGGAGCAATCCTTATATCCTGTCTATCATGTATATCCTGTAAAAAAATCTAGATCCAGCCGCGCAATTCCATGGCTTTGACCACACGGGCAATGGCGACCATGTAAGCCGCATCGCGCATGTAGACCTTTTCCTTCTCGGACATATCGAGCACGGAATTGAACGCCTGGGTCATCTTGGTATCCAATTTCTCGAGCACTTCCTGCTTGGTCCAGTAGAAGTTCATGTCATTCTGAACGCCTTCGAAATAGGAGCAGGTGACTCCACCGGCGTTGCACAGGAAATCGGGGATGTCGAAGATATTGTTGGCTTTGATGACTTCGTCAGCCTCGGGGGTGGTGGGACCATTGGCGCCTTCGGCGATAATGCGCACCCGGCTGCTGATCTTCTTGATCGTTTCACCGGTGACCTGGCCTTCAATAGCGGCAGGAATGAGCACATCGGCTTCCTTGCCGATCCAGGCATCGCCATCGTCGAGCACATAACCAGCGGCATGCGCCTTGTTTTTATCGATCGTGCCGTACTGGTCGGTGATGGACTGTAGGAACTTGGGATCGATACCCTGGGGATGGCTGAAAGTGTAGGAGCACTTGTCGTTCCGATCCCAACAGGATACACAGGTGACCTTGCCGCCCAGGTGCTCAATGAAACCGATGGCAGCATATTGGGAAACGTTGCCAAAACCCTGAATGGCAGCCACAGCCTTGGTGGGATCAATCTTGAGATGCTTCATGGCCTCGCGCACGGTGTAAATAACGCCATAACCAGTAGCTTCGGTACGACCGAGAGAGCCACCGCCACCGAGGGGCTTGCCGGTGATCACACCAGGGGTGTATTGACCGACCAGCTTGGAGTACTCATCCATCATCCAGCCCATCATCTGGGGGGTGGTGCCTACATCGGGTGCAGGCACGTCTTGCCGAGGACCGATATTGCGCCACATCTGGTCCACCCAGCCCCGCACCAGTTTTTCCTTCTCGTAGACGGAGAGGGTTGCCGGGTCAACCGGCACGCCGCCCTTGCCACCACCGAGGGGGATATCGGCAACGGAGCATTTCCAGGTCATCCACATGGCCAGGGCGCGCACGGTGTCGATGGTCTCGGCAGGGTGGAAGCGAATGCCACCCTTGTTGGGACCACGCACATCGTTGTGCTGGACGCGGTAGCCGGTGAACACGCGCAGGGTGCCATCGTCCATGTGTACGGGGATGGTGAACTTGAATTCGCGGGCAGGCCAGCGAAGAAGTTCGGATACCTGCGGGTCCAGGTTGAGCTGTTTGGCGACGCCATCAAACTGGCGCTGAGCCATCTGAAACGCATTAATCTGTTCGGTCATAATTTGCTCCTGTAATCAAGTGTAATTTGAATTATTTCAGCAGGTGCTTTGGTTCGGCGCCCGCGATTTTACCTGGCTGAGATTAAGATGTAACAAAAAAAATTGATAAATATGCTACTTTGGTGTAATTTAAGATTAATCAATGTCTGACAAATCGTCAAGTGACGAATGCCACACGATTCGAGTGCCGGATGGTGATGATTACTTTAAGCGACGTGGGATGGCGGTCATCCATGACGATGCATAAACTTTTCCATGCGGCTTAATGCTTCCTCAATCTTCTCGTAGGCAGTGGCATAGGAGCAGCGCACATAGCCTTCACCGCCGGCACCAAACGACCTGCCTGGAACGACCGCTACACGCTCTTCATCCAGAAGCTTTTGGGCGAAGGTCTCATCATCCATACCGGTAACCGCAACGTTCGGGAAAGCATAGAAAGCACCGTGCGGTTCGAAGGTTGGCAGACCCAGCTGATTCAGGCCTGCTACGATCAGCTTGCGCCGGCGGTCATACTCCGCACGCATCTGCTCGACGAAACCAGATCCATGTAGAATTGCTTCAAGCGCCGCTACCTGAGACATGGTGGGGGCAGACATGATGGTGTACTGGTGAATGCGCACCAGCCCCTGGATGATACTGGAGGGACCACAGGCATAACCGGCACGCCAACCGGTCATGGCGTAATCCTTGGAGAAACCACCCAGCAGAATCGTGCGGGCATGCATCCCTGACAGGGAGGGGAAGCAAGTATGTTTAACACCGTAGACAAGCTGGTCGTAGACCTCGTCGGAGATCACCAACAGGTCATGTTTTTCAGCGATGCGGCCGATCTCGAGTAAGACTTCACGCGTGCAGATTGCGCCGGTAGGGTTGTTCGGGTAGCCGAGCAGGATAGCTTTGGTCCGTGGGGTGATAGCAGCTTCCACAAGTTCCGGTTTTACCTGGAAACCATCCTCGACGAAAGTGGGGATCTCCACCGGCACTCCCCCGGCGAGCTCAACCTCTGCCTGGTAGGAAACGAAGCAGGGCGTAGGGATGATAATCTCTTCACCCGGGTTGAGCAGAGCGGTTACCGCCAGATACAGCGCTTCGGACACGCCGACGGTGATGATGATCTCCGTTTTGGGGTCATATTGGACTTCATACAGTTTATACAGATGCGCGCTGATCGCCTGGCGCAGCTCAATCAACCCGGCGTTCGAAGTGTAGTGGGTCTCACCCGCGTGGAGGGCCCGGATGCCAGCCTGGATGATGGGCTCGGGAGTGGTGAAATCGGGCTCGCCAATGCCCAATGAAATGACATCCTTCATGGTGGCGACGATATCGAAGAATTTCCGGATGCCAGATGGCTTCAGCCCGGAAACATGGCGTGCCAGGTACCTATCATTCATGCGTGCTCCTTGGATTAAATTTGTCGAACAGACCATTGATCTGGATCGGTGTCATAATCCAGCTCAAAAATACCAAATTCTCGTGTTTGCACCCGGAAAGAGTATCCATAGGGGGTGCGGCTTTGAGCCAATACGTCTACAACCCGCAAGCGTTGATCCTGCCAATAAAATGCAAGCGGACGCCCGATATAGTCGTGGTCCGAGCGGCATTCCACCTGGGTCAAAGTCATTATAAGATCAGCTCAGTCTGATCACCGACGTTCAGCACTCCAGCCTGCCGGTGAATATGCACATCACGTCCGATCATGGAGTGCTCCATGATCACATTCGATACATCGGATAGGTCATCCACGATGCTATCGCGAATGATGCAGCTGTGGATATTGCAATTCGCACCGATGGCGGTGTGGGGGCCGATGACGCAATTTTCGACGGTTGCAGTGGGATGGATGAACACAGGGCGCAGGATCACCGATTTTTTATGCGCATAGGCTTCGACTGTGTTATCGTGACCATGTTCCAGCAGGTAGCGGTTGGTGTTCAAGACGTCATCAGAGGTACCGGCATCCAGCCATGTATCCACGCGTTCTACACGCATCCTCAATCCATGTTCGAGCATGATGTTGATCGCATCGGCGAGGAAGAATTCATTCTTGAGGGTGATATTGCGCTGCATCTGTTCATCGATAGCAAGTAATAATTTATCCGAGCCCTGAAAATAGTAACACCCAACCAAGGCGAGGTTATTATCCACATCCTGTGGTTTTTCTACCAGGTGGGTGACCCAATCACCATTGCCAAGACCGGCAACACCAAATCGGCGCGGGTCTGGCACGGCTTTCACCCAGGCAACCGCGTCGGCAGTCTCGTTGGAAAGGAAGGAAAAGTCGGTTTTAATCAACGTATCGGCATACAGCACCAACAGGGGCCCGTTCAAGTGTTCTGCTGCCAACGAGATGGCATGTGACTGGCCGCGCATATCTGACTGTTCGACAAAACGCACTTTGAGACCGGGATGGGTGAGGTGCATATATTCCTCAATTTGCGCACCCAGGTAGCCGACAATGAAGATGAATTCTGAGTTGGCAGGATCGGGGAGGGTGGAAAAAGTGTCCAGCACGTGGTCGATGACCATTTTATCAGCCATGCGGATGAGCTGCTTGGGGCGGCTCCAGGTATGCGGACGTAAGCGTGTGCCATACCCCGCCATGGGGATGACGATTTTCAAGGTTGAGCTAGGCAATGATTTCCTCCGCTGATGATGATGGTTGCGAACTCAAATTGCGTATCGACAGTGTGCGTAACATCAAAGCACGTTATTATTATACCTTAGGAGATTATCTGACACTTGAACCCGAAGACTGCTTCAAAAGCAATGATGACCGCCTGAATGGCCTGTTCTATACTGGGTGGGTTTGGCCGCAGGAGAGCCAGGCTGGTGACGGGAAAACCAGCCAGACCACAACCGATAATCCCATCCCAATAGGTCATATCGGGCGCAACGTTAAGGGCGAAGCCATGGCGCGTGATACCATGCGCATCCACTTTCACCCCAATGGCGGCAATCTTTGAGCCATTCACCCAGACACCCGTCAGATTTTTGATGGTTTCTCCTTTTACCCCAAACTGGTGTAAGGCAAGGATGAGCATCTGCTCCAACTTGCGAAGATAGCTGATATAGTCGGCTCGTGGAACGGAAGTGGAACCTTCGGGATTTGATGCAACCAGGCCCTGTATATCCAGCGGGATGAGCGGATAACCCACCAGCTGACCGGGTCCATGATAAGTGACATCACCGCCGCGATCCACCCAAAATACTTCGACCCCGCGTTGTTTGAGCTCCGCTTCGCTCCACAACAGGTTGGCTGATTGACCTTTGCGACCAAAGGTGAACGTGAGAGGGTGCTCAAGCAGCAGCATAGTGGGAGGTAGCTCACCAGCGGCGATCTTTCCCGCAAGCTGGACCTGCAAATCCCACGCTTGCTGATATGGAACCAACCCCAAACAACGCACTGCGCAACCCTGCATGAGGCAAGTATAACACCCGGGAATATTTCGTCTGCTGAGAGAACAGGAATATGAATAAATTGGCGGAATATTTTGAACAAATTCTCCGGACTCGAAGGTTAGTGTTCGCTTGCAACTATCCCGCGCCATTAATGGACATCTTGTCTGTAGAAATCATTTTTAGCTATATCCCGCAAGTCACGTCTTGACCGATAGACCCACACTGGTAATTTCCAATAGGTTAATCGCAAGAATATTGATGATAGAAGACAATTGTGATAAAATATATCGACAAATGAATATTCATTTGCGAATATAGGGTGGTGATTAACGCATTGATTCCTTAATGGGGGTTAGTTAATGATTTTTCCAATGCTAACTGCCAAAGGAATCTCAATATATCTATCAATTGGTTGGATTTACAAAAAAATGACCTTCGGCGGATTCTTCACGCTGCAAGGTCTCAAAATTTTGCTAAATGATTTAGGAGATTCTCAATGGATAAAAATTATCAAGCAACAATAATCGGTGTAAGGTCGGAAACCAATTCCACAATTTCTCGAAACCCGAGGCGGATTGGTTTGGGTCGAACGACACTCAGTATATGCTTGCTGGTTCTTTCCGCAGTGCTCTCCGCATGCAGCTCCGCGACTGGCGGCATCAATTTGACATCCAGCACGTCGAGCGCAAGCGCGCCACAGCAGACAGTGGCAATAACCCAGGCATTTATCCAACCGACCGCGACCGTACCACAGGATACGGCGACACCAACCACGGCATTTACTCCAACGGCTACAAGCGTGCCACAGCAAGCAGCGTCAACATCGCTCGACCCTTGCCAGCTGATCAACAGCCAGGAGGCATCAACGCTGGCGGGAGCCTCGTTTGGGAACGGCGAAGAAGGAAGTACCTCAGGTGGTTTGAAATCCTGCACTTATGGTTCTCAAACCTCGAACGTGTTCGTAGTGGATGTCGTTCAGGCACCCGATGTGGAGACAGCTAAGGCGGATAAGGCGCAATTCCTGGCGGACCTTCAGGCGAAACTGCAGGAATTGACGAGTGAAGGATTAATTATCACCGATTTGCCCAACTTCGCGGATGGAGCTGTAATGGCCAATGCGAGCATCAACACAGGGCAGACTACCATCAACGGCAGTGCAATTGGCTTTCTAAAGGGTACAATCTTCTTTGGTTTCAGTGATCTTGTTGTGGGCAGCGCAGCACCTAATAGTGCAGCGCTGCAGTCAGAGGCGACGACTGTGCTCGGAAGGTTGCCATGAGGGTAGGAAGGCGACCTTAAGGTCTACGGTAAGCAATCTGAGATGGCCGCTACTAACCTGGAGGTCCAGGTTAGACTCCAGGCCGCGCTAATTAAAAAAATGGGCTGGCTTTTTTACTGCCAGCCCTGATAAATTTACCATTTACCTTGAGAGTGGGAATTTGTATCCAATAAAATCTGCCCCTCGAGACTGTAGAAATAAACCGACTTTTGGGACAGCCTACTCAAGTATTTGGGATATTATTTGCTGTGGACTTTACCTTCAATCAGCTTACCATTACTGACCTTGATGGGGATACGTTTCGGTTTCACTTCCTCAGATTTCGGCAGGCGCAGGGTAATCACGCCGTTCTGGTAGGATGCCTCGATGGCATCACCTTTTATTTTGGTGGGCAGGCTGATACTGCGGGCAAATGAGCCGTAGCGCCGCTCACGCAGATGATACTGGTCTTCCTGGTAGTCTTTATCCGACTTGATCTCACCTTTGATGGTCAAGGTGTCATCAGAGTACGAGATGTCGAGGTCATCCGGGTTAATCCCAGGGACGGAAGCTTTGATGACGAAATCATCCTTGTTTTCAACGACGTCGACTGCCAGACCCCACTGCATCGGCTGCCATTCATGGTCCGGATTGGCGTTATCAAACAGACGGTCCACGGTACGGCGAAGGTTCAACATTTCCTGGAAAGGATCCCAACGAGTTAACATAGTTTTTGCCTCCTTTTGATAATCTTTAGCTGCTAGATCAGATTTCCTAAAACTAACCTTACTATAGAGTAAAATTGTTAAAATTTAATAGATGCAAGATTTGAATTTTGTAAGAATCCATCCCCTGCGGAGTGCTTACCAGCCAGAGAATGAGAATCATGGGGATGGCTGTTTACCAGACAGGCAGCGTAATTATTCAGCATGGAAACCAGCATCACCCAAAAACGAGGTCTCGTCATCATCCTGGTAGTGGCAACAGTGGTGATTTTCGTCGGATTGGTGTGGGGTATCACCAAATTCCTGCCGTTGAGTATTTTCGGCAGCCCCAAGCCAAGTGAGACTGCGGACGCACCCGTGATCGGAAGGAACTGCACCTATCCAACCGTTTATTGGCAGGCTCACCCAGAACTATACCCATCCCAGATGGTCATTGGGGGGCGGGTATACAAATCAGCGGATGTCGGGGGAATATTCTCGGATGATTCACAAGATACTGCAGTGCAATTGCAAGCTCAGCTAACCGGAGCATATTTGAACTTTTTAGCGGGTGCAGACCAAAGCAAGATTGAGATCACTATTTTTGAGGCTTATGGATGGCTGGTCCGAAACCCGGCAGGCAGTGAACTGACGGATAGCGAGCGCGAGGCAGGGAGCAAGCTGGTCAATATCCTGTTAGCCTACAACCAGGGACTGACCGGGGTTCCAGCTTGTGAGCCCGGATTGAGCGGAACGTTGGCTGGACCTGGTAGAGCTACGCAGACAGCCGGGCTGCAACTGACCTCCACCCCCAGCGAGACCCCGACGCCCACACCCAGCGAGACCCCGACACCGACTAATTACCCAACCGAACCGATCACCACGTTGATACCTTCACGAACACCGACGCCAACGACGAGTGTGCCAGGACAACCATCATTGACACCCTCGCGGACCTTTTCACCGCCAACTGACACATCTGTACCACCCACTGATATACCAACGAGAACTGCGACGTTCACTGTAACAAATCCACCCATTCCTCCCACGAATACTCCAACACCTACTAATCCACCATCTCCATGATATGCCTGGAAATGACTGGCCTTAGAGTATATTGATCTTCAGTCCATAAAAAAGAATTCAATTCAGGAGAAGGTTGAAATATCCCAGCAAGGCATGCCGGGTGGGAATACCCTGACCTGCAAAACGAAATAGCGTATAATCTGAGCAGAGTGAGGTGAGCGGTATGAGGAAAATAAAATACCTGACCGTACCTTTTGGATTGATGGCAATCCTGTTCATCTTCGTTTTTGCCTCCGCTCGGGCATCAGATGCAAAATCGGGCAGCCCGGTGACGTTGGGGAGCAATTCAACCGGTGAGCAATCTGGAACTCCCTGGTATAACGAAGCGTGGCACTATCGCCGCCCGGTAATCATCACCAATGACGGGGCGACTTTATCTTATTACCAAGTATTGATCAAGTTCGACAATGTTAATTTTGACTTTAATCGGGCAAAAACAGATGGCTCGGATGTACGCTTTACACACAGCGATGGAACGACAGATTTAAAATTTTGGATTGAATCATGGGATAAGGCAAACGAGCTGGCATACGTATGGGTGCGGGTGCCTAACCTGGGAACCGATAATACTACGATTTACCTCTATTACAATAATCCTCAAGCCACCCCAGTGAGCGATGGTGCGGCTACCTTCGATAGCTTCGATGATAATTGGAGCGAGTTCACCGGTGAGGGATATTTTCTGCTACCTAATGGTCTCCAAGATCGCTCATCTTCTGAGCAAGTGAACAGTCCATTTGCCTGGACCATCCTCAGTGGATCGCCCGTAGCGATATCCGGAATTCTAAACCTTGAAGACGGGGAAGGTGTCAAGTCAAATTCCTCTTACCTTTACAACGCGGTAGGCATGCGGGCGAATTTCGGTTCAGGTAACGGCTATGAATGGGGTGGGTTCATCAATGAGCCGGGTGATCAACGAACGATGATCGGTGAGCTGCCAACGGACTCTGATAATTTATATTTGAGCGATTACCGGACTGATTTTGAAAATGTATTGCTGCCGCGTGTGAGTGACGACTGGCACGATGGATTCCATATCTATGAGGTGCGCTGGAATGCCGGTCAAAGCATAGGCGATATCGATCACGGAAACATGACTGTTTTTTCTACCCAACCATCCCAGGTACCTAATACCGACCTGCCGGTGACGTTGTATAGTTATGCGGGTTCTAATGCGACGCTCAAGGTGGATTGGATTTATGTGCGCCAATACCGCGATCCAGAGCCGACCTTCCATACAGGCGCGGAGCAAGGATTGGTGGAGCTGAGGATCAGTAATATCGACTCACCTGATCCGCTGAAGCCGGGGACAACATTGACCTACCAGCTCACCATCACCAACTCCAGTACGATTGATGCGCCTGAGGTGGTAGTGACCGATACACTTCCGTTGAGCGTTGAACATGGACCGATAAGCTCGAGCCAGGGAATCTGTGCACCGGGGAACGTGATCGTGTGCGATCTAAACATCATCCCGGCAGATTCAATCGCAACAATAACGGTCATCGTGACCCCGACAGTTGATGGAGAGATCAGCAATAATGCAGTAGTCAGATCGCCGGGATTTGAGCTGGACTTTAGTGACAACACCAGCAAACAAACCACATTTGTCGATTCAACGCCGCCGGTGGTGATCTGGGAAAGACCCGTACATAATGGAGAGCTCTATTTTGCTTTTGGCACCCAAGTTACACTAGAGGCATCAGCAACTGACAACAGCGGACAGGTAGCGTGGGTGGAATTTAGATTATGGGATCATATTGGGCTTAAGTGGGTAACCATTGGTAATGACCCATCCTATCCTTACCAGGTGCCATTTGACAGCAGCATACTAGTTCCTAACCAAATCTACCAAATGTATGCTGTAGTAGTCGACCGGGCAGGCAATGTATCCGACCCCTATAACCCGCTGCAGAGGATTTTTATCGGACGGAGATTACCGGTTTTTCTCCCGCTTTTACGGAGATAAGTCGCAAACAGCACTTGTAGATTGATTGTTTCAGAAATATGTTTAATGGGCAGTTCTGAGCGCAGGTTGGAGCGGTTCCACACTGCCGGTGAGGAAATCTGGGGGGAGAGCAAGAGAGGCCATTGATCCACTGGATTGACTCAGCTTCGAGGCGGGGGTGTAAAACAAGCTGATCTCTCCACCAGTATCCGCCTGGAAGGAATAAAAAAGGTAGGTGCCATCCGGGCTCCAGTGGGCATCACGGTAACAGCAATCACCATTGGGGGTAAGCGGCTGTCCTTGATTCTGGTCCAGGTCGTATAACTGCAGATCACCAAAGCCTTCATTGTTGACGTAGCCATTGATCAAAAGCTGGTCGTGATTATCCCAGGATAAGCTGGAAATTTCTGGATAATCAAAATAACCACGCAGAGAGAACAGTAAATAAGTGGGGAGGATTTCCTTTACGAGGGGAGGGACGGCTTTGCACTGGTTGAAATCCAGGATGCTGACCTCGTCACGATAGGTGCCATCGATAAGAGTGGATAGCAACATTGCCAGGCGGCTATTGGTGAGCGACCAGGTGACGGCTTTTAATATATCTCCGGTGTTATAAGGGGCATAGTAAGAACACTGGGTGAGGGAGAGGATATCTCCAGGTGAGCTGCTTTGGCGCAAACTGAACAGCTGAGCATATGGAAGCAGATATAATTTCGTCTCACCCAACCCCAATGCCACTTGTTTTCCATCCGGAGAAATGTCAAAGGCAGTGATCGGAGGCACACCGGTGAAACAGGTTAGATTTACCACCTGACGGGTTTGCAAACCTACCAAATCGATGCAATTTAATGAGGTGTATATGACAGATTGGCCATCGGGAGACCAATGCAAATTGGATTTACTCTCCCCATCGTTGGTTAGCCGAATCAAATCAGTGCCGTTCAGGTTCGAGACCCAAATATCAGAGGATTTTACGATAGCAAGCTTATCAGCCTGCCCGAGGACACCTGGAGAGGAAGCAATACCCGTCGTTTGAGGGGAGGGACTCTCCTGGACCGCCGGAGGATTGGGATTATTGATGGATGCAGGAGAGGCGGCGAAGGGAAATATTCCCTGGGACCACAGGATAATCATCAGGGCGATGACCAGCAGCACAGCTGCACTGATGACCCAGCCCCACACGGGTAAAATCAGCTTTCGTTTTAGTAGAGGAAGCGGGTGTGCAGTGGAGGGGGCTCGCTGGCTGCCCGGCTGAGTGCGGGCAGTTTCAGGGACTTGGGCTACACGTTTTTGAAGTGCAGGATTCGATCCTGGTGCGGGTGTTTGATTGGGATTCGCCTTCGGTTGCGTGACGGGTGGGTTACTGGACAGATTCGCAAACTCATCCGGAATTTGCGGTGGTGTGATGGGGGTGGGGTTGGATATTGGACGATGGTGGACGGCAGGGGCAGTATTTTGGTAGGCAGGTTTTCGATGCACCCCGGTGGTTACTGACTGAATGGCTTTGGCAAAATCTGCCGCCGACTGATAACGATCATCCGGTTTCTTTGCCATGGCTGTCTCCAACACAGCCTGAATGGCAACTGGAAGGGTATTGTTTTTCTCGTAAATCTGAGGCACCGGATTTACCAGATGCATCATCATGACCGAGGCCGCCGTGGTGCCGAAAAATGGCACAGAACCCGAGAGCATCTGGAAGAGGACCACTCCCAAGGAATAGATGTCGGAAC
Organism: uncultured Chloroflexia bacterium; assembly: GCA_963809805.1. Lineage (GTDB taxonomy): Bacteria > Chloroflexota > Anaerolineae > Anaerolineales > UBA4823 > FEB-25. Next base: position 443,656 of record CAWELB010000001.1, read on the forward strand.
GACCATCAATTTCATGGTCGCCCTGGATTTGTTCGGGGCTCATGTAGGCAGGTGTGCCCATAATGGAGCCATCACTGATGTTGGCAAAACCGATGGTCTCTCTCAGGCGGGCAAGACCGAAATCGGAAAGGAAGACGTTATCGTATTTATCGAAGAGCAGATTGTCGGGCTTGACATCCCGGTGGGTGACGCCCCTGGCATGGGCGGTATCCAAAGCCGGTGCCAGGCGCAGATACATATCCATGCATTCGCGTAGCGGAATGGGACCTTTCTTTAGCTTGTCAGCCAAAGAGCCACCCGACATATAGCGCATCACGATGTATGGTTGACCATCCTCTTCGCCCATATCATAAACCGGTACGATGGCAGGATGTTCGAGCAGGGCGATCATATAAGCTTCGCGCTCAAATCGCTCGCGAAATTTCGTCGAATGTAGATAATAGGGAGGCAATACTTTGATGGCTACTTCACGCTGGGAGCGCGGGTCATACCCCAGGTAGACGGCGGACATACCACCCTGGCCGATAAGCGATTTTATGTCGTAACGCCCGATATGTTGAAGTTCCATTGGTTTGGTCTATTATTGTAGTCAACTCGGATGTAATCGGCAAGGTTACAAAAGTATAGCTTACAGCTTTGATAGGCGTCTGAGCGATGGTTGGAATAAGACTACCCGATTATCCGGGTATTTATCTACCCAAATGGACGATGCAGGTGGAGAGTTAATTTCTATATACTCAATGGCAATTACAGTAATTACCCTGTGGGTAATTAAGAATCATGGAGATATAAAATGGCTAATGAAACAAACGCATTAACGGCTTTCTCTGAATCACTGGTTAAGGTAGTGGAGAAAGCAGGTGAGATGACCGTATTGGTGAATGGACGGCGGCGGATGCCAGCGAGTGGGATCATCTACGCACCCGACCTTATCCTGACGGCAGATCATGTGGTTGAAAGAGACGAAGATATCACGGTAACTTTAGCAGATGGCTCGACGATTAATACAACCGTTGCAGGGCGTGACCCGGGGAATGATGTGGCATTATTACGATTGGAAAAGGGGACCGGTACCCCAGCCGAGAAAGCATATCATGATGCAAAAGTAGGCCAGGTGGTGATTGCACTGGGTCGTCCGAGCCTGGAAGGGATTGAAGCCAGTTTTGGCATCGTAAGCGCGATAGGCGGACCTGTGCATACGGGTCATGGGGGAATGCTGGAACGATATCTGCGCACGGATGCAATCCCATTCCCAGGGTTTTCGGGTGGGCCGCTGATTGACACTGAAGGGAAAGTAGTCGGGTTGAATACATCCGGTTTGGCACATGGTGCTGCCATCACCATCCCGGCATTTGTGGTGTGGTCAGTGGCAGAAAACCTGGCAAAATTCGGTTATATCAAACGTGGCTATCTGGGGATACGTTCCCAGGCTGTAGAATTATCACCCGATGTTCGGAAAGCGCTTGGACGTGAGCAGGAAACAGGCTTGCTGTTGGTCTCTGTGGAAAGCAGCAGCCCCGCCGAAGCAGGTGGGTTGATTGTGGGAGATATCCTGGTGGGGATCGAGAAACAAGCGGTTGCTGATCATGATGAGCTGATGGTCCACCTGGCAGGAGAAACGGTCGGGAAACCGCTGGCGATACAGATTCTGCGCGGCGGGCTGCCCAAGGAAATGACAGTGACGATAGGGGAACGGAAATAACGCCTCGATCCATGTACATTGAGAAGAAAAAGGAACTCCATCAGCAGTGATTCATTCGTTATAATAACCAGCACGAGGTAAAGTTGATCCGAGTAAGCATTATTGCACCGGCCATAGCCGTAAGAACAGGGCTGAGGGCATTGTTAAGCGATGACTCACAGATCGATGTGATCGCAGAGGCTGCCAATATGGATGAGGTCGTTGAAGAGCTGACTGAGACAGACGTAATCGTGTGGGCGCCTTCGACGACGATGGACCTGGCAAGTGCGGATAGTGAGCTAAGCAAACTTGAGATTGGTGATATGCCTGCCCTGTTACTGGTGCTAAATGATCCAAAAGCATTGGAACACATGACCCAGCTTCCTGTGCGGGCGTGGGGTTTGCTGGACCAGGAAGCCACCCAAGCGGAGCTTACCGCCAGCGTTCAAGCCTTGTATGAAGGATTAAGTGTGACCAACCCGGCCTGGCTGAATCTGATGCTGAAGAGCTCATCACTCAGCCAGGATGGAAATGGTGACCTGGTTGAACCACTCACCGGGCGGGAGGTCGAAATCCTGCAATCATTGGCCTTGGGACTGACCAATAAGCAAATCGCGGGCAGATTAGGGATTAGCGCGCATACGGTTAAGTTCCATGTTTCCACGATTTTCAGCAAGCTGGGGACAACCAATCGTGTTGAAACGGTTAATCTAGGACTGAAAAAAGGTTTAATCGTACTGTAAAAACAGGGTAGGTATTATATAACCATCGGGGCTATCTAAGAAGCCATAATATTGCGGAATATGTCCTACAATGTAGTGGCGTAGGGGTGGGATTTGAACAAGATACACCAGAAAAATTTCCCCTACGCCGACATGGCACACCTTCGGTCAAAGCGCAGGGGTATTCAATCATGATATTTTCGGAATTCCTCCCCTGCGCATCTACTTTACGACAGCCCCGAAGATACTCGAAATTGGTACTCTGGGCGATGAATTGACGGATTAGGATTGGTGCGATTTCCGGCGGTATAATGCTATAACGAATCAGACGCCAGACAATTTATCATCCCACGAGGCGAAGTGGCAGGTTTAAAAGACATTTCATCAGCTTGGAAGAATATCAAAGAGGTCGATCTAAAACCGATCAGAGACTCGGCCACATCTCCGCTCAGGATTGTGTTGGTAGGCGCGCAAGGCGCAGGCAAGCACACACTGGCAGAGCAGATGCGAACCGACCCGGCTCGTGCGGGGATACATTCTCAATCAGCCCTGGCAATTCTTAACAGAGAAACAGCAATTGAGCTACCTGAGGTGCATCTGATCATCGTCATGGTAGATGCGACCAGAACAGATTTCTTGATTGACCAATCCCTGGTAAAAAAGTGGAGCGAAAGCGGGAAAAATGTGCTGGTGTTCATTAATAAGCTCGATCTGGTAGAAAGTGGTATCGTGGGGGATATCGGGCAGGGATGGCTCGCCAACCGGGTAATCTGGGGATCAGCTACGGACATCGACTACCTGCAGCGCGAATTTATCCCCACCGTGCTGGAGCTATTACCACTACAACACATTGCGCTTGGCAGACAGTTCCCGTTGTTTCGCTTGACGATTGCACGCCAGCTGATCAATGAGACCTGCTTATCCAACGCAGCGTATTCCTTCAGCACGGGACTGGCTGAAATCGTCCCGGTTTTGGACCTGCCATTAAATGTCACTGACCTGGTGGTATTAACCAAATCGCAGGCCTTTCTGGCGTATAAATTGGGATTGTTGGTGGGGTTCTCCACTCGCTGGCAAGATTACGTGACCGAGTTTGGAAGTGTGATTGGCAGCGGGTTCGTTTGGAGGCAGATCGCACGCAGCCTGATTGGTCTCATCCCGGCGTGGGGAATTATCCCCAAGGTGGCAGTGGCGTATTCGGGGACATACGTGGTGGGGAATGCCATTCTAAGCTGGTACCTGACCGGGCGCAAACTATCCCCAAAACAGATGCAAGCATTATCGGTACAGGCTTTCGCGCGAGGGAAAGAATTGGCGCGCAAGCTTGGTGAGAAGATTCCCAGACCCAGATTGGGAAGCCGGAAGAAGGATAGACTACTTGCTGCGAAAACAGACCCCGCCCTAGCAGAAGAGATCGTGATCAACAAGAAACGCAGCCAATCACGAGTTATCAGCCAAGCTGAAGACAATGAAACCAGGGTGCACGAGCCTGAACAAACCGGATCCTTAATAAAGAGTACTTTACCTGTAGAAGTGGGAACGACGCAGAAGCCACGCCCAGAAAAACGCATCCGTATAGGGCGGTGGAAGCAGAAAAGGGTCACCGACCTGACAGACTTACGAAGCTGCTCACAATGTGGGAAGGTTTCTTCAGCCGACGCTCGTTTTTGCCAATATTGTGGATTTCCATTCGAAGCGATCACCCATTAATTGGGCAACTTGAGATTAAGATAAAATTCATTAATATGATAGGATTGGCTAAGCAAAAATAATAAGGCGCTAATCATTGAAGGAGGAGAGTATGCCTGGTGCACAATATCGCCTGGTGGTACGACAGGGACCCATCCCTGGTCAAATTTTTGAGCTGAATGGAAACGAAATTTCCATTGGGCGGGATATTGGCAATGATATTGTGATCAACGATGCGGAAGTATCCCGCAATCACGCCCGATTTATCCTGGAGGGGGATCGTTATAAAATCGAAGACCTCAACTCGACCAATGGAACATACATTGACGGACAACGCCTGATTGGACCCCACCTCATGGCAATCGGTGAGATCATCATGTTTGGGGATAACGTGGGCATGATCTACGATGGCGAGCCGGCGACCTCGGATGTGACCGTTCAGAGCCCGGTCGACCTGGGCATGACACCCGTCTCAGCCATCCCGGCACCGGTCGAGAACTACGTGCCATCGATACCACAAACAGTGCAAAAGAGGGATATCGCGCCAGCAAAACAACCAGACCTGCCAGGGTTGCAACCCGAACAAATGCTGGAAGCGGAGAAGAAACCGATCAACTCCTGGCTGCTAGCGGGGTGTGGCTGCCTGTTGGTGATCGTGATCCTGGCGATTGCGCTGCTGGTTTTTATTGACCAGCCATGGAAACCGGGCGGTGGCTTATATTGCGTTTCACCCTTCGACATCATCTTTAAAACAATAGGCTATTGTCCATAAATGGACCGAGTAGATAGTTACCGAGGAAGGCAACTGCGGCAGGGAATAAGAGTAATGGCTTGATCAGGGTAAAAGAGTGATCCTATGGTTGAGAACAAAACGAAGACTACCGAGCACCATGAACTCTCGTGGTTGGATTTCCTGGCACTGGGGATTGTATTTTTTGCTGTGATCATATCCATTTTGGGAGCCATGGTAGTCTTCTCCAGCCAGGCACAAACCCCTGAGGCACCAATTTGGCCACTGCCTGGTCTGGTATTGGTGGATTGGATGTTGCTGGCATTAATTGGGTTTATCACGACTTATTTTTGTTTTCGAGGGGGATTGACAAGATGGCTGGATGCAACCTGGGTGATCACGGGGGCATTAATCCCCCTGGGCATACTGGGAATATTTTCCATCGGATTGGCCGTCTTGTTTGCATTTTTCTTGTTCGCTGTTTCTACGATTTTCTTTACGATCCGGCAAAAAGGGAAGTTGCTGCGCAGTTTTGGTCTGCTTATGCTGGGATCGATTGGTAACCTGGGGGTGCTGGCAATCATCATCGTGCTTGGCAATATTAATTATTAGGGCTAACTTCGAAATGTAATTATTCACCCATCCCCCCTTTATCCCCCCTTCCTATTGTTTGGACTGGAGACATGGGTAACAGGTGTTCGGACACATGGGTAACACATCCGTTCTTTAACAATTATCCTCACAAAGGCTGATCTTAGCAACCTTATGTTGGCAGAATAGGACATCGTAGTCACCATCTCTTTGGGATGGGCGTAAAGCCACAGGATTAAAGCGAAAGGCCTTTCCCACCCGAAAGCTATGATTATGGAAAGAAATTTTGCCAGCTTCGTCAACTTTTCGGATAATATCCCCGCACTCGTATAAGATGGGTGGCAAGGCTTCTGGAAAGGGGCGGGAACTGGGCTGATATCGGCTGATGGGTGAGAGCATGTCCAGAGCTTCGTGTGGTCGTTCGTAGTTGTAAACGTCCCGCCAACGATCGAAGTGCACTTGGCATTGGGGTAGGTCGGCCAGGGCATATCGACTGAGCAGCTCGTCTTTTAGAGTGCGATGCAAACGTTCATCCTTGCCCTGTGTTTGCGGATGATAGGGGTGACCGTGGCTAATTTGCACCCCCAGACGGATAAGCCAGGTTGTCAGTATCGTGTTTGGGGAATCGATATCATCACCCCAGGGCGCTCCATTGTCCATCAGCATGCGTTCGGGCAGCCCATAGCAACGAAAGATGCCGCTTAACTGATCTTGGACTGTCTTGTGGGTTTCGTTGGGGCAGGCTTTCAGCCCGACCAGGAAACGCGAGTGGTCATCCAAAACAGTCAAGGGATGGCAATAACCACCTTCTTGTAGGGCAAAATAACCTTTGAAATCCATCTGCCAGAGCTGGTTGGGGTGCTCCATTTCGAAGCGTTGAAAAGGTTTATGCTTGAGGGCTTCTTCAGCATCAATCTGATCATTTCGCCGTAAGATCTCTGTAATCGTGCTGGGGCTCGGCAATTGGCGCTGCTCTTTGCGCTCCAGGTAGGCTTTGATTTTTCGCCCACCCCAAGCAGGATGCTCCTGGCGTGCCCCGATCACAGCTTTTTCAATCTCTTCGGTACTACGCCGTGGACTGTGATGCGGTCGGCGAGAGCGATCCGCCAGACCGCTCTCGCCACCTTCTTGGTAGCGTTTGAACCACTTGTAGCCAGTCTTACGGCTGATACCAAAGCGGCGACAAAGTCGACTGATATTGGCTCCCTCAATCTTTGCCAGTTGGATAAATTCTGTTCGTAATGACATGGTCGTCGTTTCCTTCCAGGGCATATCGGTCTCCTTTCTTGTTGCCGATTTGCCCATATTGTATCGAAAGTGTTACCTATGTCTCCGAACATGTGTAACCTATGTCCCCGGTCTATACACCTATGGAAGGGGGGAAAGAGGCTGTAAAACACGAATCCGCAGGAAAAACCATCTGCGGATTCGTGTTTTACAGATTATCTTTATTCAAATATATTCAGGAGAGGAGAAAATTCTGAGGGGTGAGTAATTACTTCGAAATTCGATTAATATCCGATCCTGGCGATCAGGGAAGGATGGACCATTGACCGCCTGTACGGAGTAAATTGACATTGGTTAAATTTGGTCCAGCCGAGGTAGTAACGGTGGTAAAAGCAGTATCTCCGCTGAGATTGATGCTTTGCACCTCATACCCTTGCTGCTGGAGGGCGAAGGAGATGGTTAAGTAATCAGCGCCTATGGGGGAAGAAGAGAATGGGTCAATCTCGCCGCGTTCGACGGCATCGAGGATCGAGCCGACCACTTCCAGGGTTTGACTGGCAGAGGTATATTCCTGGTTGGTCATCTGTTCATGGGCGGTGATGAGGAGCGTTTCCAGCGCCAGGTTGATTGGGACATGTGGGTGGCGCAAATAATCGGCAACGATGCCACGCGCGCGCATCGTTTTGTTATCCAACAACCAGGCAGTGCGGAAATAAGCAGAAGGGTCCAAAAGCTGTTGGTAGCGACGCATCATATCGTAAAAATTCACTGTCAGGCGGACGTCATCCACCCAGGCAGTGGTATCTGTCTCGTTTTTTAGCGCTGCCAAGAAATCCTGCTCAAGCTGAGCAAAAGAAATGGAGAAGTGGGCTTGTAAACCTGCCTCGATGGAATCGGATTGGCTTTCCCCCTGCTGGTTATGCATATCACGGTAAAAAGACAAGAACGCATCCAGACCATACGTCTTGACCATATACTCAATGAGCGAGGCGCCTTCAAGATATCCAATCTCGTGCTGGGAAGCGTAAAAGTCATTGGCGAGCGTTTTGAGGGGGATGTACATGTTCAAGTAGTCTGGCAGCAAGGCGGCTGCACGCGGCATGAGAGGCTCAAGTTTATAATGACCGCCGGTCATATATACTGCAAGACCCTCTACAAAGATGGTAGGGCGGAAATCACCTCCAAGGTGCCCATCGATGGCATGGATCATCTCGTGATGAACGACCAAAGCCCATGAATTCGCAGCGTAGTTGCGGTCGAGGTAAGATACACTGATCTCATCGGCGGTAAACCCACCATGCCCCAATAAACGCGGTAAGACGGTAATGGTGATCGGCTCGGTGAAGTTTGCTCCCATCTTGTCGATGGCATCTTGCGCCTGTTCATCGATCGTGGTGGTTAATGTGGGCAGGTCGCGTTCCGAAGCCGTGTCGGTAATATAAAAGACCGTGCAGCAATGTGTTTGCGTCATTGCCCAATGGGCGGCTGCCTGCGCGGCAGGCATTGCGCTTTGAGGCAGAAGGGTGACTGATTGAGACCAGGCATATCCCTGGGGTTGGACCTCAAAAGAGAGCACGTGCGGGCCTGGCTTTACATTCTTTGTGTCCCAAGCCCAAAGCATGGTAGCTTCAGATCTCCCTTGAATGCCCCACGCACCAAGAGCAACCGGACCGAGAGAGGCACCATCGGGTGGGTCGACCTGTACCTTCACCCTGGCATCCTTGACATCCAACCCAGGGGGTGAAATCACTTCAAAACTGACCTGATCTCCTACATACAGCATATCGTCCGGATGAAAAAGCACACTGAAGGATGGGTTGGTTGGATTGCCAGTTACGCTGGGAGCTGGTGTGCCAGTGGCAGTCAGCGGTCTCGGAGTTGTGGATGGATGCGGGGAAGGGGTCAGCGATGCGGTTGCAGTTATTGTATAAGTGGGTGGTGAGGTAAACGTCGGCGTGGCGGCGGATTGGATCGCTAAAATCGGGATACTCCCACAGGATACCGTTACGAAAAGGAAGAATATCATTATTAAAATGCGACGCATGGACATATTATAAAATAGATAGGGGTGGTAGAATAAAACTAATTCGATGAGATTTTTCACAACTTAATTCTGAGGAGGTTCTAATGTCACCGATGTTCGTTCCTGGTCCGGTAGATGTTTCTCCGGATGTATTACAGCAACAGACAAAGCCAATGATTCCCCATCGCAGTAAGGATTTCGAAACCGTTTTCCAGCGCTGCGCTGAAAAATTGCGCCAGATTTTTTATACGCAATACCGAATATTCATCATGACCAATTCAGGCAGTGGTGCGCAGGAAGCAGCCGTGCGCAACCTGGTAAAAGAGCGCGTGCTGAACTGCGTCAACGGGGCGTTTGCCAAGCGCTGGTATGACGTTTCGATTGCCAACGGCAAACAGGCGGATAAGGTCGAGGTCCCGATGGGGCAGGCAATCCTGCCGGGGATGGTCGAAGAAGCACTCAAGAAACAGAAATACGATCTGATCACCATCGTGCACAATGAGACCTCCACCGGGGTGGAGAATCCGGTGAGGGAGATCGCGGATGTGGTTCACAAGGTGAGTCCGGAGACATTGATCGCGGTGGATGCAGTATCCTCCCTGGGTGGGACGAGAATTGAAATGGATGCGTGGGGATTGGATGTGCTGTTCACGTCATCGCAAAAATGCCTGGCATTACCGCCTGGCATCGCTTTGACGGCGGTTAACGACCGGGCAATGGCACGTGCGGCTGAAGTACCTTTCCGCGGCTGGTACTTTGATTACCTGCTGCTTGAGAAACACCGCTTGAAAGATTCCACGCCGATGACCCCGGCGATGTCCTTGATTTTTGCATTGGATTACCAAATTGACAGAATGCTGGCTGAAGGAATCGAGAACCGTTTTGCGCGTCACAGTGCGATGGCGAAGTTCTCACAGGACTGGGCAGCGAAAAAGGGATGGCCACTGTTCGCCCCGGAAGGATACCGGTCGCAGACGATCACGGTGGTGGTCAACCCGGCGAACTTCGATTGTGGGGAATTCAACAAATTCATTGGACCACGTAATTTACGGCTGGCGAATGGCTACGGAGATTTAAAAGGCAAGACATTCCGCATCGCGCACATGGCAGAGATCCAAATGGGTGATCTGGAAAACCTGTTGGACGGCATCGATGAGTTTATGAAGGGTCGATAAAGACAGATAACTTTTCAGAGACGTCCCGATTGGGACGTCTCTGCGGTTAAAAAGGGTATGATAAGGTCATGACAAGCACATTTGACGTCAGAGTGGATAACCTGGCATACGGAGGGGAAGCGATAGGAAGGCTACCTGATGGCAGGGTGGTTTTCGTCCCGTACGCCATCCCAGGTGAGCTGGTGCGCCTATCGATTAACGAGGATAAACCTCAGCACGCGCGCGGCAACCTGGTGGAGGTGCTTGAGGCATCCACAGAAAGGGTGATTCCACGCTGCCAGCATTTTGGCACCTGCGGTGGCTGTCATTACCAGCACATGAATTATCCAGCACAGGTGAAGGCGAAAGCAGCCATTTTGAGAGAGCAGCTTGAGAGGATTGGGGGCTTACGAGATTTTCCACCGGTCGAGATCATGGCAGCACCCAATGAATGGAACTATCGCAATAGCATCCAATTCCATCTCACGCGGGAGGTTAAGCTGGGATTCCAGAGGGCAAATACCAACCAAACCTTCGCCATCCATGAATGCCACCTGCCGGAGGAGGCCATTAACCGGATCTGGCCGCAGATCGAAGTCGAGCCGATGGCAGACCTGGAGCACATCGACCTGAGGCGCATCAGTCTGAGGGCGGGGGCGGATGAGGAAATGATACTGATCCTGGAGAGCTCTAGCCCTCAAGCGATGGAGTTCAGCATCGAGGGGCTGCCCTTATCGATCGTGCAGCTGGGGGCATATGGCAGAATCATCCTGGCGGGCAGCGACTATGTCGTGATGGAGATGCTGGGGAGGCAGTTCAAGGTATCTGCCGATTCTTTCTTCCAGGTGAACCGTCTCCAAGCGCAGGTGATGGTGACACACAGCGTCGAACATCTGCCAATATCCAGTGATTCGACGGTCGTCGATGCATTCTGCGGGGTGGGCTTGTTCAGCGCCTTCCTGGCACCAAGGGTGAAACGCCTGGTGGGGATTGAGATCGCCACGGAGGCGTGTGAAGATTTCGCTGCTAACCTGGATGAATTTGACCATGTCGAATTATATGAAGACACGGTGGAAAATGTGCTGGGTCAGATAAATTTCAGTCCGGATTTAATTGTGATGGACCCTCCTCGCGCTGGGTTGGGATCAAAAACGGTCGAAGGAATACTTGCCCAAGGTGCAGCCCACCTGGCATATATCTCCTGTGACCCGGCGACGCTGGCGCGGGATGGCAAGCAATTGGCTGCAGGGGGATACATATTAAAAAGCCTGGCGCTGGTGGATATGTTCCCTCAAACCTATCACATCGAGAGCATCAGCTGGTGGGAGAAAAAACCCATAATGTAAAAAGATACCGTCCAAAATTCAAGGGCGCTGGGGAAGAATTAAATGATTAAACTCGGAATTCCTCCCCAGCGCCCCTACGATTTGCGATGATATTGTTACTGACGATATGTTAGTGGAAGGAAGATAAACTGGCCGACCTGGACAAAGGTAATAAATTCAGAGGTCCCACATGGTCCATTTACAGCCAGATGCACTGAATATCTCCCTGGAGTGGCATAGGTGTGGGTTGGAGATTGCTCAGTGCTCGAGGTGCCATCTCCAAAGTCCCACGTATAGGTGAGAGGCTGGGTGCCAGCACTCTGATCGGTGAAGCTGACCAGCATACCATCAGTTTGCCAGGTGAAGGAAGCAGCTGGAGCGGTGCAGGTTGTGGTGACCTGATCGGAAAAACTACCTGTTCCGCACGCATCCGTGGCGTTAAGGGTGACGTCATAGGTGGCAGGCAGAGTGTAATCATGGACGGGGGAGGCGAGCGTGCTGGTGATTCCATCTCCGAAATCCCATAAAAAGCTGAGCAGGAAACGCCCGGTACTCTGGTTCGTATAGGTGACGGTCAATTCATCGTCCAGCCAGCTGAAGCCAGCCTGCGGTGCAGAACATGTAGCGGTGAGCGGGTGGGTTATGCTGCCCGTGCCGCACAGACCAGCGGCGATGAGACTGACGACATAATCTCCAGGTAGGGCGTATTCGTGCACGGGTGATTGCTCAGTGGTGGTGATGCCATCGCCGAAGTTCCAGACGTAGTCCAGAGGGGTGCCGCCAGGGGTTTCGTTGGTGAAGGTGAACACGAGCTCGGAGCTAACCCAGGAAAATTCAGGGGCGGGGAGTGGACCAGTGATGATGCTGGTGGCGGAGAGAATGAAGTCGGAACCCTGACCCGTGGTTAGGGTGGCGACGTTGGTGATTGGCAGGCAGGCGAGTGCAGTGGGGGTGACATCGAAAGTGATGGTGACTGGTATGCCGGATGATATATCTCCATTCCAGGTAAGCGTGCCATCGGTGAAGCCAACCGCACCGGATGATGCCCAGGCTGAGCCGGGTACATAGGTGGCTTCATCCGGGATTGGGTCAGTGACTTGATTATTGGCGACATTCGAAGGACTGGTGAGGAAAATCGAGTAGGTGAAAGGAACCATCTGGTCCACCCAGGCAGGGGCGACTTTTTGACCCTGCACGAAATCCATGCGCTGGGTATAGATATCCTCCTGATTACGGCGGGTATCAACCCAGGCGGGGTAGACGAAATTATCGGTGGCAGCCAGACCGCTGTAATCACCGATGAAAGGTGTAGAAAAACCACCGATGCTTGAGTCGGCAGTCACTTCGCTGATGCGCTGGTTGGGGCTGAATGTAAGCCCGCCATCGGTGGAGGCGGTGACATATTCGTCATACAGCATGGGTTGGTTGAAGGGTGCGGGATCGAGGCGCGAGTCAAACCAGCCCACGTAGAGCTTGCCATTGGGTGCCACATCCATCCATGGGAAAAATTGGTGGGCGTCGTTATACAACGGGTCGTCGTTGATGCGCACAGGAGTGGACCAGTTCATTCCCCCATTGATCGAGCGGGTGAAGTAAATATCGGCATCACTATTGCGATAATCACTCCAGGCAACGTAGATATTGCCAGTATTCTGATCAACTGCCATGGTGGGGAAGGAATTATCGCGGAAACTCCCGCCAGGCAGGGGGCTGGGGATTTCAGCTACTGAGGCTACCGCGAAGGGAGTGCCGAAAGACTGACCGCCATTGGTGGATTTTGCCATGCGAATGCCACCGGTGTCATAATTGAACCAGGCCACATAGATCACGCCACCGGGCCCCACTTTGGGTAAAGAACCCTGGCTGGATGAATAGCTGGTATCACTAATGCGGTATGGTGTAGAGAAAGAGGCACCGCCGTCGATTGAGCGGGAAAAATAGATGGGTGCTGAATAGTCGAAGTGCGTCCAGGTGAGGTAAACATAGCCTTCATATTGGCTCCCGGTGGTATCTACGGTGAGATACTCCTTATCCTGAAGCTCCGCAGATGAATTCCAATCCACCACCACCGGGTTTTGCCAAGTGAGGCCACCATCGGTGGATTTTGAGACTGCCACCCCGCCATCGTCCGTGGAGCGGTTGAAGGCAATATAGGAATAATAGACGTTATTCATGTCGTGGATGGCTATGGCTGGATCGCCGGCTGCAAAGGTATTGGGGATGGTGGAGATATCGATGATGCCATCACCCGGCCAGGTATTGCCACCATCGAAGCTGACATAATAACCAGCCCTGACGTCGTGTTCGGGAGGTGGGTCGACGCGTAAGCGATAATCATTGGAGGTGGAAATGATGTGGAGCGGGTTGGTTGGATCAACCGCGATACTGGGCTCATTCTGGGCCTGGGCAGTCTGGTCTTGATTTGCCAGGACGTTCGGACCGACAGGTACGTCTCCCAACAGGTTGAGGAAATTGGGAAAGTTAAACGGTTGGGCAAGTGAAAAGGTTGAAGGAACAGCAGACCAGGAGGGATCGATGACGAGAATCCCGGAGAGTTTCCCCCAGAATTCGGGATTCTCGCGTGGGGGAAGGGATGCACTTTGGGCCTGGTTCACAGATGAGAAGGTGAGGATAAAACCCAGAACAACCAATAATATCGAAAAACGACGTGTAAAGGGTACCATTAAGGGAGCCTCCGAGGGGATTTATAACGCTGCGCTATTGTAACTGCGAAATGAATAAAAGAATATTAATAAAACCTGGTACATATCCTGCATAATAGAAATCGGCAGTAAATCTACGAATCCTCTTGACATAGAACAAATGTTCTGGTATACTGTAAGCAGATAGGAAAAGTAACCTGGCAATAAGGTTGGAGGTATCGGAATGAATATTGGGATGTTGTGGTTCGATAATGATAACAAAGCCGATCTGGCTACCAAGATCCAGAAAGCAGTCGATTATTACCATATGAAATATGGAAAAGCACCCAATCTTTGCCTGGTGCACCCGCGAACCCTGGGTGATAGCTCATGGCATGGGGCAGGGATAGAAGTGCGCACCACAAGGTCGGTGCTGCCGAATCATTTTTGGCTGGGGGTCAACAATACTGGAAACCCGGTTAAACCGTGAGCTCAATTACCAGCAGCTCAAGGGCTAAATCTCCCTCCATTTGACCGGTTTTAATCGCTTCGTCAAGATCCAGCAATCGATGGTAAATCGTCTCAAGGAATTTCGTGGAGTAACGAGTGGCACTTTCAAGGGCTAATTTTGCGGGGTAATAGCTGATTTTCAAAGCCTTGGGAAAATCATTAATCGTGCCACGCTCATCCAAAATCTCACGGGCAATAATCAACACTCGAATTTGATAGGCGATACTTTGTAAAATCCGCAAGGGATCGTCTTCCTGCAGGCTGCGATGCAACAGGGCCTGGGCTTTACGCTGATCCTTATCGCGCAAGGCGTTCACCAGCTCGAAGTCACCAATTTTGGCGGTGAGGGGCGTGAGGTGCTCTACTTCGTCAACATCGACCGGGCGAGCGTAGTTGACGTACGTCAGCAGCTTGGTTATCTCCTGTGAAGCCAGGCGGGTATCGTCTCCGATTTGGCTGGCGAGCAAAATCGCAGCCTGGGGTGTGATCTGACCGCCCATCGCCTTTACATGGTCTTGAATCCACTTGACCATTAATCCACCGGTAGGCTGTGGGTGGTGGCGGATGAACACCCGCCGTGCCTGTTCAGGCGCAGCAGCCCATTTTTCAAGCCAGTTCAGCCTGCCGTCTTTTCTCTCTCTATCAGTGGTCAGGAAATCATATTCCACCAGGACCAGTTTTGAGGTCGGCTTAATGGTAGACAGGTAATTAATTAAGTTTTCCTGTTCCGTTTTGTCTTTTAGGCGGGAAGTTGGATGGCTGAGAATGACCAATCTTTTTGAAGCAAGAAAAGGGACGGTGGCTACAGCATCTTTGAGTTGTGGCAGGGTGAAGGACCGACCATCCAGACGGGTGGTATTCATCTCGGCAATGCTGGCATCACCAAGCCGGCTGATGATCCTGGCAATCGATTCGTCGATGGCAAACTCATCGTCGCCATCCAGGAGATAAATCTCAGGCCCTTCGTCGACCAAACTTAGCCTCGGGTCTGGATACGATGGGCAGTCAAGTGCCCCTGCTGGCGATGGGTGATGGAGATGACTTCGAGTGAGCCCGGGTCACCCGAGGTAGTCACATTCGCCTGGAGGAGCAGGCCCAAGGGCTGTGAGATCAGTAAAGCAATGGTTGCCATTGCAGCGGCGAAAGGCAGGCGAGTGAGCTTATCCTGTACGCGTTTTCCCGATCCCAGCATGGCAGCCGCACCGGCCAGCCCTGCCAGAGTGCCAGCGGTGACGTAGTTGGTGCCACAATTTGGGTGAACTGCCAATTGGCGCTCACCGGCTCGCAAGCGAGCGATCGCTTCTTGAACCGCGGCATGCAGCATTTCGGAGGAAACATCACCGATAATCCAAAAACCGCCGACATCGGAATGACCCATCAGCATGGTATGAGGAAGCTTGAGGGCCAGGGTGTGCAACGTGGCATGTTCCAACCCGTGATTACGGCGGATATGGGAGATCATGGGCAGCTCTAGAATGCTGGAAAGATCCAGTTTTGATGGTTGAGACATACAAGCCTCCTACGCGTGATGATTATACCAGTCTGGATGTAACCCCATTAGCTGCTCTGTTCATACAATTCGCAAATTAATAGTGGTTACGGATCAAGCAATCCCTACCCTGAATGATCGACAGTGAGGTCGAAGGCAAGTATTACTGCTGAGTGGAAACCTGGGGTGTGGAGGCGAGCATCAGACGAGCAGCTTTGCGACCGATCTCAACTGCGAAGTTTGTTCCCCGGTCCCATGGATAAACCTGGCTCATGCTGGCGAAAAAAAGACCTGGGATCGGCGTCTGGATGGCGGGAATATTGCGCGAATGGTTGAGCATAGGCACCGGCTGGGCATAGCTGGTGCGATACAACCAGGTTTTGTTAACCCAACCTGGCTCAAATTTTGGATTGATGCGTTTTAGAGATGGCAGAAAGCGCTGCAGCAGTTCGTCCTGGCTCAGCTTGAAATATTCATGGTCGGGGTCGAGGTAATCACCGCAATAAACGATGTGATTTCCACCGAAATGGTCAGGTGAGACAAAGTTGGTATGTTCCACCAGCGCCAGGAAAGGGAAACCGGCCGACTTGGGCAGGTTATACCAATAATAGCCCTGTTCAGAGAGCTGGTGCTTGAGTGAAAGGGTCATCACGACGGCTCCCATGGATTTCAGCTCGAGCAATCCCTTGAGATAACCGGATGGCAAGGATGGAGCAAGGCGCGCCAACAGGTTGGGCGAGGTGGTGACTAGACATTGATCATAATGGACCTGGCCATACGGAGTATCCAGGTTGATCCCACCTTCAGGGGAGGGTAGGATTTGTTCTACGGGGGTATTCAGCCGGATGGCAACGCCCAATTGCTGCAATTTGGCAGCAAAACGGTCTGCAAAGGCCTGGAAGCCGCCCTGGAAAGTGCCCAGGCGGGTGGTGCGAGCTTTCAGGCGCGCCCACATCCAGGCCATATTAACCTGGGTGGCATATCGCTCACCGAACTTACCAATCATCAAGGGTTCCCACATCAACTCGTAGACGCGCTTACCCGCCCATTTACGCATCCAGCCATCCACGGTGTGCTTTTCAAGCGATTGCCAATCATTGGTCAAACGCAAGAACAACCCGACCAACCCAAATCTTGCTTTATTGATCCCCCAACCCAAACCGGGGAAGAGGATGGCCTGGAGAATTGAATCGAAGGGATAGAACTGCCCGTTGTAGTACATCACGGTATAAGGACGAGGGAAAATCACCTGGTCACTCCATCCCAGCTCATTGATCAGCCCAAGCATGTGCTGGTCGGAGGCGAACCAGTGGTGGTAATACTGTTCCACGGTCCAATCCCAATGGGCTTCCTTGAATCCAGCTGCCAAACCACCCACATGGGAGGAGGCCTCATAGATCGTTACCTGATTGCCCTGGCGGATCAGGTCATATGCCGCAGACATGCCCCCAAAGCCTGCCCCTAATATTGCAATATGCTTCATATTCAATGCGCCTCTTCCTGGGGAGCCGGCTCATCTTTTGCCCGGATGGTCTCGGTCCACTTGATGCCTTCACGGAACATATAGTAGAGACCCAAGGCTGTGACCGGGAACCAAAGTGCAAAGTGGAGCACGAAGGTATAGCTGGCAGCCACTTCGCGGGGAATGTTATATGCCTGGAGCACCGCGATCCCGGGCAGATCGAATGTACCCAGGTAACCGGGGGCAGACGGAATAGTGGTTGCCAAATTGACGACCCCGTTCATCAGCATCAAGGCAAAAAAACTGACTGAGAAGCTGAAGGCATGCATCACGAACCAATATTTGACCGTCTCCAGCAGCCAGATGAGGACAGACGTAAAAAAGACCATCAAGACATCCAAGGGAGAGCGCAGGGATTCGAGTCCATCCAGGAAACGACGGGTGACCCCGAGGGTCTTTTCGCGCAGGCGGGTTGGGACCAGGCGGGCGATGAGCCAGGTTGCCAGACGGTCGGTGGGGGCAGGGAACATCGCCGCAACCAGGAAGACTGCCAGGGCGCTAAAGAAGGCGAAGCTGCCCCAGATGGCAACTTCACGAATCCCGAATTTCGCACCGAATATGTCGATGGATACACCGGTGAGGCGGGTGAGCTCAGCAAGGTTAACGAAGACAAAAGCCAGCATCACAATGCCATCGAACACGCGCTCAACGATGATGGTTGCCAGGGAAGCTGAGATGGGCACGCCTTCCTTGCGCTTGAGCACAACAGCCCTCACCACCTCACCCGCCCTGGCGGGAAAAATATTGTTCCCGGCATAGCCAATGGTGACGATGGGGAACATGGTACGGGTGGGGATGGCTTTCAAAGGACGCAGGAGATAATGCCAGCGCCATGAACGCACCCACAAGGCTATAAAATACACTGCTACTCCCGGGATCAGCCACCAATAGTTGGCGGTAACCAAGACCTGCCATAAGGCAGCAAAATCGATTTTCCGCAACGTCAGGTATAAAAATACCGCGCTGATGATTAACCCAAACCAGAACTGCCAGCGTTTCATGTTGCTCATTCTACCATAAGGATTAATTTCACAAGTTTCATCAGTATTTTGTAACCAGCACGAGTGATCACTCCTTATAACGAAATCTACACGATAGTGTGACAATTTGCGATAGCGGTATGAAAAGTGACTCTGACGGAATGCCTGGCAGAAGGGTTATAATTTTCGTTGTGAAAACCCGGATCGTGTTCGGTGTGATCATCGTGATATTGATTGCGGCTGCTGGGAGTACCCTATTCGCGTGGAACGCTAAGCCGACCATCGTTGAGATCTATCCTCAAACGGGGGTAGTGAATGTCCCCGCGACCTCGCCCATCCGCCTGGTTTTCTCACGGGCAATGGACGAGGCAGCAGTCAGTGCACGGATAAAAATCGAGCCATCCGTCGAAGGTTCATTCAGCTGGGACAAAAATACCCTGACCTTTACTCCCACCCAACCCTGGCCGGGAGGGCAGGCGATCCACCTGCAGCTGGAAGCGGGAGCGCGTGCATCCAACTGGCTATCTTTCCCGATGGGGAAAGGAGATTGGTCTTTTACCACCAGTGGAGAAGCCCTGGCATATTTGTGGCCATCCGATGGAAAGGCTGATATTTTTACTCTTGACCCACTGACTGGCGAAATTCGCCAATTCACTTTTGGCATGGGAGTGCTGGATTATTCAGCCAGCCGCGATGGGATGATGCTCTATTTCAGCGCCAGCAATTTCCAGGGAGGGGCAGACCTTTACAGGATCGATCGCACCCAGCCGGAGGTTGCTGCTGATAACCCATATCAGGCTGAGGAGCTGCTCAATTGCGGCACTGCCCAATGCAGGAGCCCGGTGATCTCTTTCGATAACAGCTACCTGGCTTATGAATATGTGCTCCCCACCGCTGGCGGTGATTCAGGCCTGGCACAAATTTGGCTGATGAATATGGCTTCATCGGAAGCAGCCGCGATCGGGGAAATATCCCATGAGACCGTCCAACCCAGCTGGTCGGCAACAGGCTTATTGGCTTATTATGACCGCACCAGCAGTGGGTATGAGGTGGTCAATCCCACCACCTTAGAAAAATTATCGATACCGAACCAGACTGGACAGCCGGGTGTATGGAGTCCGTCAGGGGAATTCTACCTGGCGCCGGAGATGTCCTATCTTCAATCAGCCGGAGGAACAGAATCTGGCACCAGCCATCTTATTCGCTACAGCATCCCAAGCACGGCGATAGTCGATATTTCGGGAGATGTAAAAGTGGAAGATGTTGGGGCTGGGTATTCGCCGGATGGCAGTTGGATCGCCTTCACACGCAAGTTCCTGGATGCGCAAAACTGGTCGATTGGCAGGCAGATCTGGATCATGAACGCGGATGGGACTGACCCACATGCAATTACCCAAGAGGCCGATTACAACCATTACGACCTGGCCTGGAGCCGGGATGGGCGCATGATTGCGTACGTGCGTTTTAACCAGGCAAAATTATCTGATCCGCCTGAATTATGGATGGTGAATACGGATGGCAGCAACCCACTGCAGCTGGTGATAGGAGGATATGCGCCGGTATGGATACCGTGATCAAGATTGGTGAACAGGCTCCTTCTTTCAAGCTGCCCGATTTACAAGGAAATATGCTTGTGCTGGAAGAATTGCGCGGGCGGATGGTTGTGTTGAACTTTTGGTCGGCTGAATGCGAGTGGTGCGAACGAGTAGATAAGGAGCTGGTCACTTATCTTGAGGCTTGGAAAGAGTGGGCGACGGTGCTGTGGATTGCATCCAATGCCAACGAAACACATCCACTGATCGAAAAAGTGGCAAGCGAGAGAAAACTGCCTATGGTGCTGCTCGATGACCAGCAGAAAGTGGCTGACCTGTATGGGGCACAAACCACGCCTCATTTTTTTGTGCTGGATCGCAGTGGAAAACTTGGCTACCAGGGAGCCTGGGATGACATCACCTTCAGGCACCGGGCGCCAACCCAGGTATATATACCCAGGGTGGTCGAGGCGTTAATGCAAGACCTTATCCCGGAAGTCACCCAGACACCCGCTTATGGCTGCGTGCTGGTGCGTTTCGCGCCTCAGGCGTATCAGGCAGATTGACCTCGGACAAGGTTTTCTTGAGGCTGCAGGCTGAAATAAATAAATGAATGCACAGGGGTGGGGATATTGTGCATGCGTCCTAGGTTAACCAGGGCGCCATTCTGCGCCTCCAACTCTGACGGGCGACCGTCCATGATATCACGCTGCATGGAGGCCATGGTGCCTGGGGGAAGTGAATCAATGTATGCCAACATTTTGGCAACGCTATCCGCAGGCAGATGAACTCCATGGGCAATCGCCACGGAATAACACTCCTTCAATGCATCTTCCAACAGCTGGCGGGTGCCCGGGGTGGAACGGAAGGTCCCCATGGGCACGCGCGTGATGGCACCGATGCCGCTGACGGCGGATATGAACAGGAACTTATCCCAAATCGCTACCTGAATATCCGCAGGGATTTCTGACGACACCCCGGCACGCTTAAAACTATCGAGCAGATTCTTGGTACGTGCGCTTGGGCGATTATCCAGCTCTCCCAAGGCGACGTAAGGCTCAAGACCAATGTGCTGGATATGACCGGGAGAGGCGATGCGGCTGGAGATGCGGCATAACCCTCCCAGGACATGCTCCCTACCCAGGATTTCAGCCAGCTGAGATGGCGCTTCGACGCCATTTTCCAGCGGGAGGACAGGTGTGTCGGGTCCGAGCATGGGCATGATAGCCCTGGCAGCCTTGGGAATCTGCCACATTTTTACACAAACCAGGACGGCATCGACTGGACCAACCCTGGTAGGATCATCGGTCGCATTCACCGGTTGGATTTTAAAATCCCCGTTGATGCTTTCAACGCTGAGTCCATCTGCCAGCATGGCTTGCAGATGCTCCCCCGGGCGATGAAGGTAACCTTTTCTCCTGCCTGCGCCAGACGACCGCCAAAATAACCCCCAGTGCCACCCGTCCCAAATACAGCAATATGCATGATCGCCTCCTGTCTTAAAGATACCTGATTTTACATTATTTATATGAAGGCAGCGTGAATGATGTAATGTGCACAACTCGAATAAAATCGAGTAGAATTGTTTGGAACTATCTATCACGGATAGACGTCTATAATCTTTGAGGACCACGGATCGGGGAAACCTGGATCCATAATTTGTGAGGAGAATCTCATGAGTGAAAAAGAATCACCCCAGAAGGTAATCGAAGCACACCGCAAGCGTCAACAAATGCGGCAGGGCACTCCGATGGCCGTTATGGTAGGGGCAGCAATCCTTCTCATCGCGGGGGCAGCAGCGCTGATATTCTGGTTACTAGGAGATAATTCTCCTTTCAAGGCAGCTACACCCACACCGACGGTAACTTTTACACCCACCAGCACAAGTTCTGCCACACCCTTACCAGCCACTGATACACCCACCATCACACCCACTTCAGAACCCACCGTGACTGCTTCACCAACGATAACACCCACACCATCCGGTCCATTTGAGTACACTGTACAACAAGGGGACAACCTTAGCGATATTGCCACGCGTTTCGGCACGAATATCCTAATATTGCTGAGGCTCAACCCATCCATCGATCCAACGACCCTGATCATTTACGTGGGGCAGAAGATCCTGGTGCCACCACCCAATATGGAGCTGCCCACAGCCACTTCGGTCTCCACTTTGGTACCACCCGGTACGTTGATCACTTACACCGTGCTACCGGGTGATTCACTGGGAACCATTGCGGTCCGTTTTAACAGCACCGTGGATGCGATTGTGAAGGAAAACAAACTGGCCAATGCAAATGATATCAATGCAGGTGATATCCTGAAAATCCCGGTTAATATTGCCACACCGGTACCCACATCTACAGTAGGCACGGTTTACCCAACGGTGATCGTGGCGACGAATACTCCGAAACCACCCACCGCCACACCGTAAATATTTACTAATTTAGCAAACGATAAGCCATATCGAGCAAAATGTCTCGATATGGCTTATTTTGTATCTTGACAAATAAGAGTAAATATAATATATTTCAGCCCACTTAACTAATTGGAGACGTTTATTATTATGAATGATGAGCACCAATTAACTCAAACATTACAGCAATGGTCTGAAGTATTCATGCAGCATTCGTTCCGCGAATTCAAACAATTCATGGATAGCAATGGACTATCGCCTTCACAGGTGATAACTCTTTTTCGCTTGTATCATGGTGGGTCTTGTGGAGTTAAGGCAATTGGGTCTCAGCTGGGGGTATCCAATGCCGCCTCCAGCCAATTGGTAGATCGATTAGTCCTGCTCGGACTGATTGAACGGACCGAGGACCCCAAGGATCGGCGGGCTAAGTACATCACCATCACCGGCAAGGGTAAAACCCTTTTGGAACAAGGCATTGCTACCCGCCGCCAGTGGTTGGAGCAATTAACCACCCAGCTGACGCCTGAACAACAATCCACCGTCATCGCGGCACTATCGATGCTCACCGATTGCGCCTCTCAACTCCATAAGGATTGAATCGAACAGGAAAACGAATCACTTCTGTGCTCAGATCCATCCTTCCGATGGATAGATGGGGATAAACAGCAGGTCATTTTGCTAAAGAAATAATAACCATTTACCAAGAGAGACCAGTAAAGCAAGAAACCCTTCTCTGAGGCGTTAAGGCTGAATAATTCGAGCGGACGCTACGGAGAAGAATCATCCACAAAGTGATATGTCAGCAGTAAGACGATACATATCCGGTATGTATGGTATTTGTGGATCAGGGAAAGGAGTTAATTATGAACAATCCAAAAATCAAACCCAAGCGAGCGGGCTTTTCAGGAGGGAGAAGTTTACTCAGGATGGCCAGGTATTTACTTAGATATAGATGGCTGGCTACATTACCCTACCTGTTTTTGGTGATTGCCACAATATCGCAGCTGGCTGTACCACGCCTGGTAAGGAGCATCATTGATGCGGTTACCAATGGCGTAATAGCCAAGACCTTATTGGCTGAGCTGCCGAGCATTCCAAGCCAGTTTATCGGGCAAGCCTTACCGCAGATCCTGAGTTTTCTGAAACTACCGGCGAATACCACAATGGACCAGCTTACATCTCATCTACAGAGTAACCAGACCAACGCACCTACTTTACTGGTGCAATCAGGGATCCTGATCCTCGTATTTGCCGCCTTGCGGGGAGTATTTGCCTTCTTGCAGACATACTGGGCTGAACGAAACAGCCAGAGCATGGCTTTCGATATTCGCAATGATCTGTATGCCAAAATCCAACGGTTATCATTCTCATACCATGATCGCAACCAGACCGGCCAGCTGATGATCAGAGCGACCGACGATATCGAGAAAGTCCGGCTGTTTCTGGGGCAGGGGTTACTGCAATTAATCGGTGCGGTCCTGCTCCTGACAGCCACCCTGATCATCCTGTTTACTACCAATGTGCAGCTGGCGTTGGTGACGATATGGATCCTGCCGGTATCACTGATCTTGTTCATGATTTTCGGCACCATCAGCCAGCCCCTTTTTACCAAAGTACAGATCAAGCTTTCACGATTGAACACCATCCTGCAGGAAAACCTGGCTGGCATCAAAGTGGTGAAAGCATTTACCCGGGAGAAAAGCGAGCAGAAAAAGTTCAAAGACTCAGCCACCGACCTGATGAACCAGCAGATAAGCATCTCACGCCTGTTTGCGTTTTTGATGCCGCTGGTATTCCTGGTCGCCAACCTGGGGCAGGCAACCACCCTGTATGCGGGCGGACAGCAGATCATTCATGGAACCCTGACCTTGGGCGAATGGCAGGAGTTCAGCCTGTATCTGGTTTATCTCTTCCTGCCTGTAGCACAATTCGGCTTTATCATCACCCAATTCGGTCAGGCCGCGGCTTCAGCGAAACGGATTTACGAAATCCTGGATGCCCAAAGCGATGTGACGGATAAACCTGGTGCGATGGTCTTACCAGCGGTGAAAGGTGAAGTCAATTTTGAAAATGTGACCTTCCGTTATTTTCAAAGTGGTGAGCCGGTCTTGAAAAATGTCAGCTTCAGCACCCACCCCGGGCAGAGGATTGCCCTGCTTGGTGCAACAGGTTCTGGAAAGACCACAATCATTAACCTGCTGCCACGCTTCTATGACCCAAGCGAAGGGAAAATCACCATCGATGGTTTTGACCTCAAGGACGTGACTTTGGATTCACTACGCTCGCAGATTGGGATCGTCTTGCAGGAAAGCACCCTGTTTTCAGGGACCATACGCGACAATATCGCTTTCGGCAAATCAGATGCCAGCATGGAGGCAATCATGGAAGCTGCCAAGGCTGCCGCTGCGCATGAATTCATCATGTCCTTTCCGGATGGCTATGATACACCGGTGAGCGAACGGGGCACCACCCTGAGCGGCGGTCAAAAACAGCGCATTGCGATTGCCAGAGCCCTGCTGCTCGACCCGCGTATCCTGATCCTGGACGATTCCACCAGCAGTGTGGACCTGGCGACAGAAGCCAAGATCCAGACTGCGCTCGACTTGCTGATGAAGAATCGAACCAGTTTTGTGATCGCTCAACGCATCAGCACGGTGATGAGCGCCGATCAGATCCTGGTGCTGGATAAGGGGCAAATCGTTGCCCAGGGAAAGCATGAAGAGCTGCTCGAGACGAGTGAAATCTACGCGGATATCTACTGCTCGCAGCTGATTGATGACCTGGATAAGGAAAGTGGGACAGAGGAAAATGTCCAACCCGTCGCTGCTTCTGTCTTGATTGATGAAAACCAATTGATGGCGAATTTATTTATTTTTAGAAGGAGGAATCATGTTTGCTAATCCTCGACAACTCATGGGAGGGGAAACCCTTAAACCCAAGAAATCGGGCGAGACATTGCGCCGGTTCATAAGATATATCCGACCCTGGTGGCCGATGCTGCTGGTTGCCATCGTGTGTGTGGTGACTGCGACCTGGGCACAGGTGACCAATCCGGAACTTACCGGGCAGCTGGTGGATTGCTATTTAATCGCCCCAAGCGGGGGAAGCGGCTTACCCAACATCCCGCAGGTATCACAGACCGCCAACGCTTCTCAGACCAACTGCTGGCTGACGGCAAGCAAAGCCCCCCAGGGGCTGACCCAAAGGATCATAAAATCAGCATTCCAGGCGGGGGGATTCTCAGGACCGCCAGCTGATATCACTCAAATGACAGAAACCCAACGCATCGCTGGATTAGCCAGGATCATCATCATTCTCATTATCCTTTATGCAATGGGATCGGGTTTTACCGGCCTGACCTTTTACTCGATGAGCTGGGTGGGTCAGCATATGCTGCGCACTTTGAGGACGGAAGTATTCGAGCATTTGCATAACCTTCAACTGAGTTATTACGCCGATCATGAAGCGGGGGATTTAATGAGCCGCATCACCAATGATACGGATACGATCCAGCAGGTGGTGAGCTTTGCCCTGGTGAGCGTGGCAAGCGGGATACTTTTACTGGTGTGGATCGCGATCAACATGCTCACCCAAAGCCTTCCATTTGCTTTGCTCAGCATGTCGGTAACCCCACTGATGGCAATCGCCACCGTGTGGTTTTCAACCCAGGCGCGCAAAGCTTTCAGGCGCACGCGCACAGAAATTGGAAATGTCAATGCCGAGCTGCAGGAGGGCATATCTGCGGTGCGGGAAGTGCAGGCCTTCAATCGAGCGGACCAAAATATCGAACAGTTCAAGGTGACCAACGCAGCCAACCGGGACGCAAATGTGCGGGCGGTTTCATTCACCAGTGCGCTGGCACCGGCACTTGAAGCCATGGGTTACCTGGCGCTGGCAATCGTCACCGTGGTGGGAGGTCTGGCGTTACTGAACGGACAAAAGCTGTTGGGAACCGTGGTTTCATTCGGCATCGTGATTACATTTTTGGTCTACGTGCAGCGTTTCAACCAGCCGATCCAGCAAATTGCCATCCTGTGGACCAACATCCAGAGTGCCGTGGCTGGTGCGGAGCGCATCTTTGGGTTGCTGGATGTACCCCTTGAAATGCAGGACGTCCCCAATGCGATCGTGCTCCCACAGCTCAAAGGCAAGGTGGAGTTCAGGAACGTCTCGGCTGCATACAATGAAGACCAGCTGGTGCTGTGTGATATCAACTTCACCGCTGAACCAGGGCAAACCATTGCCATCGTGGGCCCCACGGGGGCAGGGAAAACCACGATGATCAACCTGATCCCCCGCTTCTACGATGTGACCAATGGGGCCGTTTTGGTTGACGACGTGGATGTGCGCGAGGCGACGGCAAGATCACTGCGCGAGCAGATTGCGATCGTTCTGCAGGACACTTTCATGTTCAGCAATACGGTTATGGAAAATATCCGCTTCGGTCGCCCGGAGGCGACCGATGAAGAGGTGGTTGAGGCGGCAAAACTAGCCCGGGCAGATAATTTCATCGAGCGCTTACCGGAGAAGTATCAAACCGTGCTGGGTGAGCGGGGCAGCGGGCTCAGCCAGGGCCAGCGCCAATTGCTCGCCATTGCACGCGCTGCGCTCTCCAACCCGCGCATCCTGATCCTGGATGAAGCGACCTCAAGTGTGGATACGCGTACCGAAAGATTGATCCAGCAAGCACTGGAGAACCTGTTGAAGGGGCGGACCAGTTTTGTGATTGCGCACCGCTTGAGCACGATCCGCAATGCTGACCTGCTGCTGGTGGTAAATGAAGGTGAGATTGTTGAGCGGGGTACACATGTGGACTTGCTGGCACGCAAGGGTTTCTATTACAACCTGTATATGAGTCAGTTCCGTAAGGAAGCCCCGGAAGAAATCGCCCGATTGTTCGATAAAAATGGGCACAAGAAGGCTACGGAATCAACCGCAGCTTAGTAACTGATTGGATAATACAAAACGGGCTCGTCAGAACCCGTTCTTCTTTTAATCCAAGCCACTCGATGATGGTGGCTTCTCCCTGACCGACACCCACGCACAAGGTGGCAAGACCATAATAAGGGCGCTTTTCGGAGGGCGCCCGGCGGCGCATTTCGTGAAGCAGGGTGGTGAGGATGCGTGCACCGGAACAGCCTAGGGGATGACCCAGGGCAACTGCGCCCCCATTGACGTTGGTGAGCTCAGGCGGTAAGCCCAACTCCTTGATCACCGCCAGCGATTGCACTGCGAAAGCCTCATTGAGCTCAATCAGGCGGATATCTCCGAGCGTTATTTTTGCCCGCTCGAGGGCTTTACGGACGGCACCAACTGGTCCAAGCCCCATGATGCGCGGTGGGACGCCGGCAGCTGCGGAAGCCACAATGCGTGCCAGGGGTTGGAGCCCAAGCTCAGCTGCTTTTTCAGCGCTCATCAGCAGGACAGCCGCGGCACCATCATTCAGACCGGAAGAATTGCCTGCCGTGACGGTGCCTTCCTTGCGAAAGGCGGGCCGCAGGCGAGAAAGCGACTCTACGGTCGTGTCGCGGCGCGGTCGTTCATCGGTGGTGACAATGATTGGGTCGCCTTTCTTTTGCGGGATGCTGACGGGGATGATCTCATCCGCAAATTTACCCGAATCGATAGCGGCGATGGCATTTTTATGACTGAGGTAGGCAAAGGCATCCTGCTGCTGGCGGGTGATTTCCGGCATCATCTGGGCTATATTTTCAGCCGTCTCACCCATCGATTCGGTACCATAAAGCTCCTGCATCTTCGGGTTGGGGTAGCGCCAGCCGAGGGCGCTGTCCCAGGCGGTCAGATTGCCGAAGGCAAAGGGTTGTTCAGCCTTTGGAATGGAATAGGGGGCGCGCGACATGCTTTCAACACCTCCGGCGATGAACACATCGCCTTCACCAGCGCGGATGGCGCGCGCAGCCTGGTTGATGGCATTCAGGCCAGAGGCGCACAAGCGATTAAATGTCACAGCCGCGACTTCGACGGGAAAACCTGCCAGTAGGGTGGCCATGCGGGCAACGTTACGATTGTCTTCACCCGCCTGGTTGGCACAACCCAGGTAGACTTCTTCGACGAGGGCAGGGTCCAGCATATTACGCGTGATAATGGCTTTTAAAACATGAGCGGCCAGGTCGTCTGGGCGGACGTGAGCCAGGGCGCCGCCCAAAGCACCAATGGGCGTTCGAATCGCGTCAATGATCACAGGGGTAGGCATGAGCATCTCCTAAAATTTGAGTAATACGATGTAAAGACGGATAATAATCATTTTACCATTTTGGGGGATAAATGATTTACAAGAAGAAGAACTAGAGAGGAATTTTGGAGATCGAGATTGTGGCTTGCATATTGCATCAATATCCGGTATCCTTAACCCAATTCCAGTGTTTATACTTGCTGAGGAGAGAATCATGCAGGAGAGACGAAAATACCCTCGGAAAGACCTGCTCTTATTTGCCAACGTTTACGATTCAAAGAGTGGCAAGATCGTTGGGACGTTATTAAACATCACCCTGGAAGGTGCCATGGTATTGAGCGAAAGCAAGATCGAGGCAGACAACACCATGGAATTACATATCAAACTGCCTGATAACTTCGTCCAGAAAAACGAGCTTGTGTTCGTTGCCAGCACCCGCTGGTGTGGACCGGATATCAACCCGGAGTTTTTTGATGTGGGCTACCAGTTTGCGAATGTAAGTGAAGAAGATAGCCAGATCATCCAGACCATTATTGAAAAATACGGCTTTAAAGATTAGCGGTTATCCAACAATATGCCTGCGAGCGAACAGCTCGCAGGTTTTATTTAACCAGCGCGCCTTCCATTTGTAACAGCCAGGCTTTCAGCTTGATCCCACCCGGACCACCGTATCCATGCATGGAGCCATCCGAGCCAAGCACGCGATGGCAGGGGATGACCAGGGGAATAGGGTTGGTGGCTTCAACCCGACCCACGGCACGGGCTGCACGGGGTTTGCCCACCTGCACGGCAATATCTTTATAGGTAGCGGTCTGCCCATAGGGTATATGATAGGTGTGGTGCAAGACCTGCAGCTGGAAACTGGTTAGAGTTGATAAATCCAATAACAGGTCAAAGTCCTGGCGAGTACCGTTCAGGTATTCCGAAAGCTGCTGCAGAGCCTCTTTGGTCTGACTTTCATCATAAACCACTGCGGCGTGGTAGCGCTGCTCTATTATGCAGGTGAAGTCAGCTTGCGAAATGTTCCATTCAACCGCGGCAAGACCGAGGTCTGATACAGCTACCCACAGAGGACCGATTGGGCTATCAGGCAGCCGGCCAATATATATGGGAGACGTGGCTGTATCTGGTGAAAGGGTAGGAGAGGACGAAGATTTTTTCATCATAAACACTCAGGGCAGCAGGCTAATAATTTGTGACCATATCGATCATCCCTTTTTCGCGGGCAATATGCTCGCAGTAACGGAAGAGGTAGAAAGAGATCACCCCGAAGCCGAGGGTTAGACCAAGCAGGATGCCGATGATTTCTAGATTATTTATTCCCTGCAAGGTTGGGAAGGCTTCAGCAACGCGACCGACCAATGCACGCCGCAACAGCTCCAGCCAGTAGGTGACTGGCATCACGTAACCCAATGGGCGGATCCAGGCTGGCAGGACTTCAAGGGGGAAGATAGCTCCGCTGAACAGGAAAAGGGCACCCGCCACGGCATCTCCGATGAACCAGGAATGGTTCACAATCAGCAAGCTGATACCTGCCAGGATCAGACCCATCATGGCGAGCATGACTATCCCAATCATTAGTGCAACAATAAAGAGGGGCCAATTAATGGCTGCCGGGTCGACATTCACATGCAGGAAAAGCACGCCGAAAACGATGGTGATGATCACCGAGATGGAGGCTACCAGGAATTTGGCAACTCCCCGCCCGGTGAGATATGCCGGGACATTAATCGGTGCGATATACATATACTTGAGGGTTTTATAATGCTCGCGGTCATCAATCACTGCCCAGGAGACGCCAGACATCACCGCACCCACGTAGATATAAAACGCGTTACCCAGGTAGATGTAGGAAAAGATGGGTGATTTGAAATCAGCACTGGTGATGACGCTGTACATGACCACCAATATAGCCGCCCCGGCGAGTGGCTTAATAATGGAATAGATGGCAAAGAGAAATGGATCGGTCCAATTGGATTCGATCTGCCATCCCAGCCAGGCGGCAATGCGGAAGGAGCGGGAATAGATGGGCAATTGGGATGGTTTAGTAGGTAGTTCAGCTGGCTGCATAAGAAACCTCAAAGGCGCGTTAACGCCGATTTTCTGTGAGCCGCCCCTCCCGAATAGCCAGCTTTTCCATATGAGCCAGCATCAGCCGGGCGGCAAAAAGGAAAACAACACTCAAGACGCATAAGACGATAATCTCGATGGATACGGATACGAAACCCAACGAAGGACCGGTCTTGAATACTAATTGGCGCATCGCATCCAGGCCCAGGGTGAGGGGAATGACGGAGGCGATGGCAGAGATCCAAAAACTGAAGTTCTTGATGGGAAAGTAAAACCCCGAGAACAGGTAGATTGGTTCCTGAGCCAGGTTGGAGATGTGCCAGGCTTCCCGGCTAAGCAGCAGGTAGAGCGAAGAAGCCATCATCCCAAGCCCGTATAAGGCAACCATGGCCAGGAAGAAGACTAAGAAAAGCTGGGCAAAGCTGGTAATGGCGTATTGGACATTGAATAGCAGGCTACCCACGACGATAATCACAATGGCACGTAATGTGGTGGCGACCAGACCACCCAATGCCATGCCCAGCAAAATTGCCATCATTCGGGTGGGGGACATGATATATAATGCCAGATTGCCCTGCTCTTTCTCCCAATACAGCTGGCTAGACATGCTCCACAGCACGTTCATCCAGAAAGCCGTCATAGCCCCACCCACCACCACGAAACCGATGTAATCTTCAGGTGCATGGATGGCGCGGTAGACGAAAACGTAGGCGAACACCGACAGGAGGGGCAGGAAAATATCGAAGAACAGCCAGGATTTTTCACGCTGCTGACCGATGAGGCGTGGATAGGCCCGCGCGATCACGGTCTGGAAATACAACTTCCAACCGCTGTTCTTATGCAGGCGCTCATCGGTTAGCGGCTGCGTGCCATCCGGCTTAGTCATACCCAGAGGTGCCGAAGGAGCGTGATCACTCATCGGTTTCGCCTTTCTTTTCGACCTCTTCCATACTCTGACCGACCAGATTTACAAAGACGTCCTCCAGGGAAGGCTCGGTTTTTCGCAGATTAAGCAGGCGAATATTTGCCGAATTCAACGTACTGACCACCAGTGCCAGGGCTTGCTCTTCCTGGAGGATAAAATCGAGCGCTTCGAATCCCTCTTGAGGCCGGTGGACCACGTTGCACACCCCGGGCAGGGCTTCAAATTTAGATGCATTCAGGCTGCCGTTGAATGGACTTACTTCCAGATGAAAGATTGAATCCTGCTGAAGGTTTCGCTTCAAATTCGCAGGTGAATCACATGCCAGGACACGCCCCTGGTTGATGATGGCAACCCGGTCGCACAATTCATCGGCTTCCACCATGTAGTGGGTGGTAAGCATCAGCGTACGGGTTGGGTTATTATCCACCCACGAGCGGATGAACCGGCGAACCTCACGGGAAGCGCCTACGTCCAGACCCAAGGTGGGCTCATCCAGGAAGAGCACATCCGGGTCGGTCATAAACCCACGCACGATGTTCATTTTCTGGCGTAAGCCGGTGGATAGATCGGATGACTTGGCATTGATGCGGTCCGATAAACCGACCACATCGAGCAAGCGCTTAATATTTTGATTGGCGACGGATGAGGAGAGACCATAGAACTGCGAGAACATCCATAAATTCTCGCGCACGGTGAGCAAACCATAACCGGATGTTTCTCCGCCGGAAACCATGTTGATGCGCGGGCGCACTTTATCCGGCTCTTCAGCCACGTCGTAGCCTGACACCCAGGCATGACCCTTGCTGGGAGCGAGTAAGGTGGTGAGGATCTTGATCAAGGTCGTTTTACCAGCGCCATTTGGACCAAGCAAGCCAAACAGCTCGCCCGGACGTATTTCCAGGTTGATATCGGTGAGTGCGACCAACGAACGAGGCTCAGACTTCTTCCCGCCGCGGATTTTATAGGTACGACTTAAATTTTCGGTGCGAATTGCAAAATCCATAGTATTTTTACACTCTACTCTCAATATTATTGGTAAATCGTAGGGTAATCGTAGGGTACCCGTCAAGCACGTTATTATAAGATTTGATATGATATTGATTGTAGGGCGATTTCTCTTCTTCTCCTCCTTTTAAAGAGAGCCGGTAGTGGCGTACCCGGCTCTCGTTTGTTGTGGAGAGAGCGCCGCCCATTTCAATCACTATTGGATAATTCAATTTGATAGCACACCAGCTGGCGTATATCGGTAAATCCCAGCTCACGATACATCTTTAAAACCTCCAGCTTATCACCCCATGATTCCATCTCGACCAACGTTTTACCCTGGGAGTAGAGCCAGCGAATACCCGTCAACACCAGGGCACGATACAGGTCGAGGCGGCGGTGCTGGGGAACGATGCCAGGCGCGTCGATGTAGCCCGTAGGCACCCCATTCTTCAGGGTGCGCTCGGGTGAAGGTTCCACCCGGCTGATCCCAATCACCCTGCCCTTTTCGGAAAATACCAGGAAGAGACCTTGCTGGTTAAAATTTGGCAACCAGGCAGACATCTCATTTTCACTGACTTCATGATGCCCCCATAAAGGTATGTAGCAAAGATTCATTGCCTCGGTGAGGGCGCGAAGATCCTGAACCTCTGCATAGGTGCGCATGGTGTATCCGAAAGGCCAGATCACCGGAGGTAAGCGGACGCCTTCCGTGAGGCGCAATTCTGTGTATGCGCCCTGAGGGACGAAACCATGACTTTGCAGGAAGCCAGGTGCAGCCGGGTGCCTGGCATTGGTGTAAATTTGAACGTCACTTGCCTCCAGCTCATTAGATCGATCGATCACCAGGGATAATAAGGCACTGCCAATCCCACGCCGGCGCCAATTGGGATGGACCAGGATATTCGCCTCGGCGAGGTGCGACCCTGGGGCGAGGCTAACCACGCCAGAAGCAATCAGCGCATGAGGCTCATCCGGTGCATCCACCACCCAGCGATTTTTGGCAGGCTCATAGCCTGGAAGCTCCGATTGAGATCGTAATGCCTGCTCGCTGACTTCCGACCCAGCATGATCAACCGCTTCCACGGCGGTATACAGGGCTGATAACTGCGGGAGATCTTTGTCCGGCAAGAATGAGCGGATTAAAGAATAGTCCAGGTTCATAATCTAATCAGGCAATCCATATTCGACATATAACTTCGATCACATCAGTGCCTCCTCCAACCGCTGGCTAAATTTGCCAAAGCTGAAATGCCGGAAGGAGTATCGGCTAAACCGATTTCATAAAGGCTTATTATTGTACCACCGTCAGCTTGGGCAAGGTTCTTCTCGACAGTTGTAGCGAATTCCGGAAGCTCAGGGTGCCATTGAAAGACGATTTGCACCGGGTAAACCTTTCCTTGCCGATCTCAGGCTCACTTTGATGCGTCTAGGAGCTCCTGGTAGCGAAAGCAATCGGTGGTATGGTCGTTCACCATGCCGACAGCCTGCATGTGGGCATAACAGATGGTGGGACCGACGAAACGAAACCCCCGCAGGAGCAAGTCTTTGCTCATCTGGCGGGAGGTTTCGGTTTGTGCGGGAATCTCGTGACCGGAAGTCCAGGCATTGACAATGGGTTTTCCCCCCACGAATTGCCACATGTAAGCATCGAAACTGCCAAATTCCCGCTGAATTTTCAGAAATGACTGTGCGTTCTTGATGGCAGCGTTGATTTTTAGCCGGTTGCGGATGATGCCCGGGTTAGCCAGCAGCTCGGCAACTTTGCGATCATCGTACATCGCAATTTTTTGCGGATCAAAAGCATCAAATGCCTGGTGATAATTGGGGCGCTTTTTTAAAATTGTGTACCAGCTAAGACCAGCCTGGGCACCCTCAAGGATGAGAAATTCGAACAACAGGCGGTCATCGTGGACGGGCACACCCCATTCCTGGTCGTGATAGGACTGGTAGAGTGGGTCATCGGTGTTAGCCCAAAAGCAACGAGTAGGCATGGGATCAACTCCTTGAGAAAGCTTGAGTGAGGATTACCAGGGGGCGGACGAATAGGTGGCAGAGTGGCTGGTTGGATGAAAAATCTTCCTGTTCTTTACTAGATTTACACGCTAGATGGTATATCGCATGATCGGACGGGTCTCAGACCGCCGGAGCACTTCAACGAAGCCGGCTTGCTTGAATGCTGAGGATAAGCCGGTGTATACGAACACATCCGGGGATTTACCCTCCTTCGGCTCGACCGGATAACCTTCGATAATCCTAGCGCCATGTGAGCGGGCGTATTCGACTGCCGCCTTTAAAAGCTGGACCGTCAAACCCTTCCGGCGCTGCGAACGGGCGACAAAAAAGCACACCACCGACCAAACAGGCTGTTCATCCACCGGCTTCAGGATGCGCGAGCGACCCAAGGTGGGAAATTCTTCGCGCGGGGCGATCGAGCACCAGCCGACCGGCGCACCATCCACATAAGCCAGGATACCGGGGACATTGCCAGAATCCACCAGGGCTTTGATACTGCGCCGATTCAACTCACCGTGCTGATCTTCATACTGTGGGCGGGTTAAACGCCAATACATACACCAACAGCCACCACAGGCACCGCGTGGACCGAATAATTTCTCAAAGTCAGACCAGGTTTCAGGGGTAAGTGGTAGAAAAGTGGTCATGCTATACCTTCTCTTTCAGGAAGTCCATGACGATTTGGTTAAACAAGGCGGGTTGTTCCAGCGGCACCATATGTGCAGTGGCAGTAAATACCACTTTACACGCACCAGGGATTTCTTTTTCCAGGTAATCTGCCATTTCCAGGGTGGCAATCCCATCAAATTCCCCCACCAGGATCAAGGTCGGTACTTGGATTTCAGCCAGGCGATTGGCAGCCGGAGGGGATAAGGGTTGAGGGGTTACCTTGCCATCCTGACGGGTATAGTTCGCCAGGATGATTTTACGTAAATATGCCTGAATGACAGGCGAAGCACGCCCGACTGGTTGGGAGGGTCCATCTGCCCAGATATGCGACTCGAGGTCAGCCAGCTGGTTAAATGCATTCTTCTCCCACAATTCATCCATGTGATTGAAGAGCTCGATTTCGTGGGTGGCAATTTCATTATCACCGGGCTGGTAATCGTATCCGCTCACACCTGCAGCTATGGAGACCAAACCCGAAACACGTTCAGGATGCTCAAGGGTGAAATCAATCGCGATCTGACCGCCACGCGAGATACCTATTACACAAGCTTTCTCAACTCCAAGCAGGTTCAACAGGTCAATGATATCCTGACGATTAGAGAATTCGGTGGTCTTGGAG
This sequence comes from uncultured Chloroflexia bacterium, assembly GCA_963809805.1. GTDB lineage: Bacteria > Chloroflexota > Anaerolineae > Anaerolineales > UBA4823 > FEB-25. The sequence goes on from CAWELB010000001.1 coordinate 479,368, forward strand.
TGTGATTTTCCGAAACCACGCATGTCGTAACGGATGAGGCGATAATACCGGCTGAAAAGGTCGAACTGGGCGTCCCACATCGTGCAATCTGCGACACCTGCATGGATCAGCAAAACGGCCGGCCCGGAACCGGTAACTTCGTAATACAGGCTTCCATTGTGAACCGGGGCGTAACCGGTGATGGGCGATGGATTAATCATAATATACGTACCTCGTTAAGCTCATCACAGCGTGATCACGATCGCTTAAAGAACAGTAGCTACTACTTAATAAAAAAACTAGAAAACGAATAGGAACGAATTGGATTCAGGGCAAGTCCAGATCGATATATTCGGGAGCCTGAGCGTTCTGCATGCCTGCCGACTTATCGGGCAATTTTGCTTTTAATTCCACCGGTTGCGGGATGGATTTTGTGGCATCACTTTTACGAGGCTCGGATTTTAATAAAGCGACGTCCTCATCACCGTCGTCATCGTCATCATCTTCATCCGCATCCAGGTCGTCCTCCTCCTCATCGAATTCGAAATCGTCGTCTTCAGCTTCATCTTTATCTATACTGAGGTCATCCTCTTCTGCATCCTCACCATCGCTGCCATTTCCATCGGGCTCGGAGATCGGCTCATCGTCCTCCTCGTCCTCATCGAGATCATCTTCATCGTCATCGTCTGCATCTTCGCCAATTTGCATAACCGGCGCAGTGTCCATCTTTGCATCCGGCAAGTTTTCAGATAGCATCTTTCCCCACAGCTCAACACACAACCCATGCGGGGTGCGAAATGAGGCGATGGAAAGAGATGAGCCAGGTTGGAGGGGTTGAGGAGTTTGCTCAAAATCTATGCCGCGCTGCTGGAGCAGCAGAGTGGTGGCGAGAATATCCTGCACCATAAATTGCAGGCGGAATGCATCGGGAGGCGTGGCTTGCTCGGCATGCGCAGTGGGCACGACAGAGAAGAAAAAATCACCCCGTGGAGAGGTGAACATGGCATAACCAGGGTCGAGGGCATTCACAGGCAGCCCAAGAATATCCGTAAAAAAACCCACCTCGGCGGCGAAATCATCCACCCGGTATTCAATACATTGTTTCCACGCATCACCCCAGACGAAAGGAAATGAATTCGCAGGATGTTTCCATAATTTTTCCCACTGTGCCAGGCTGGTGGCACGTCCGGCAATATCGAGGCGGGCTTTTCCATAGGCGCGCACACGTGGATTGATAGGATAGTTAGTAGCCATTTTTGTCTCCAATACGATCACACTGAGGAGTACGACTCCTTGTGCGTGAATAATTAGCGATCACGAAGCCTCATTCTCTCGGACTTAATCCGCATAGGCACAAAAATCAAGGATTATCCGAGGGTCCATCCCAGGCATAGCGTTTCAGGTCGATGCGATCATGGTCATCGAAGACCACACCTTCAGCTTCGAGCAACTCACGTTGATGTGAGCCGCCTCCACCCGGGCGCAGGCTGACTTTGCCTTGTGAATTGATCACCCGCTGCCAGGGAACGCCTTCCGGGCAGGCTGCCATGGCACCGCCTACCCAGCGAGCGCCGAAAGCCAGGTAAGACTTAATGTCCATCCCGGGTGGCGGAGCAAGCAAGGCTGCGATTTGACCATAGGTGGAGACTTTACCCGGTGGAATTTGGCGCACAAGTTCCCAAACCCGGTGATTGAACTCTTCACGCCGGGGAGGTGAGACGAAGCGTTGTGCCTGATGAATGGCTGCAGGTGTCATAATTCCCATCCTTTTTTGGTAGTATATACTATACCAGAACAAGTGTTCTAGGTCAAGTATGAAATTTCTCACCCATCCCCCCTTTTTCCCCCCTTCCCTAAAAAATATGGAAGTGGGGAAAATGATCGAAAAAAGGATGTACGTCGGGTCTTCACCCCTCCGTCCATCCTTTTTTCGATATTTCTTCATCCATGTTATGCATACGAAGTTGCGTGAGTAGGTACTCAAGTTTGAATTATATCTGGAGACAAATCACAACTTGAATGATTATTGGTTATGAATGTAGTTTACAAAGTTTTTTTTCGCATGAAATGATGGAAATAGGGAATCGTATGGAGTGTGGATTTTGATCGATCTAGCACGCATAAAATTCTCCCTGGTAATACTGTGCATGTTCAGAAATCACAGATAAATAAGATAATATAGGTTATATATAATTATAACATGGAAGGCTTTATGATTGAATCGCGACCTGCAGGTGTTGGGTTTCGGGCGGAAGAGCTTGCCCTCAACCCGGTATAAGTCCGGTAAGAATCGCGGTAGTTCCGGTAAAAGAACTAACCGGACAGTAGAGCCCTGAAGTGCAAACCGGACAGGAGATCACAGAAATCGGATTCAGCAAACCGAGTAACCCCAACCTACTAGAAGACCTGGATAATGTATGGGATCGAATTTATTTAAATCATGAATAATGACTATAGAAAGATAGTATATATTTCACCCCCAACCCGGCGACTGACTTTGTGATATCGATTACAATAAGGTTGGTCTGACCATCTTAAATAAAGAGAACAACATCATGGCGAGTGATACTCCCTCCAGCTATCGCAATCTGGTAATTTACGAAGTTTATGTGCGCAATCATGGCACGAATGGGACATTTAGCGATGTGGAGAAGGATTTACCGCGCCTGCACACGCTGGGCGTAGATGTGCTCTGGTTCATGCCCATCCACCCGATTGGGGTACTGAAGAAGAAAGGCAGCCTGGGATGTCCATATTCAGTCAAAGATTACCGGGCGGTAAACCCAGAATATGGCACCAGGCAGGACTTTGCCCAGCTGATTGAGCAAGCCCATGGACGGGAAATGAAGGTGATGATCGATGTGGTATATAACCACACCGCACACGATTCAGAATTAGTGAAGGAACACCCGGAGTACTTTCACCAGGATGAACATGGCATCCCGGTGACCACGGTGCCGGAATGGAGCGACGTCATCGACCTTCGGTACCCCAACCCCGGCTTGATCGAATACCAGATCGAAACGCTTCAAGGTTGGGCAGAACTGGGGGTCGATGGGTTCCGTTGTGACGTTGCATCGCTGGTCCCTCAGGATTTTTGGCTGAAGGCGCGCAAGAAAGTATCCAAGATAAAACCGGGGCTGATCTGGCTGGCGGAATCGGTGCATGCCAGCTTTGTAGGCGCGCGGCGGGCGAATGGATTGACGGGACTCTCCGATGGGGAGCTCTACGCTGCATTCGACCTGACTTATGATTATGATATCTGGCCAATCTGGCAGCTGGCGGTGCAGGGGAAAGTACCAGTCAGGCGATATATCGAGATGCTGCGCTACCAGGATTGTATCTACCCGGAAAACTATGTGAAAATGCGCTGTGTGGAAAATCATGACCAGGCGCGTATCATGCGGCTGGCACCCTCCCGCTCGCAGGCCATGGCGTGGACCGCCTTTGAAGCTTTCAATAAGGGACCCTTCCTGATCTATGGGGGACAGGAATCAGGCACCAAACATACCCCTTCCCTGTTTGATATCGATAAGGTGGATTGGGGTGATTATTCCTTGCAGCCGTTCTTGACCAGGCTGGCAAAGCTTAAAAAAGATCCAGCCCAGGTGGAGGGCAAGTTTGTGGTGGTCCAGGCTGATCCAGCCATCCAGGCGGTGTGGGAGTGCCCAGGTAAGAATTTATACGGGATCTTCAATACGAGCGGAAAAACCGGTCATATCATGGTCAGCCTGCCAGACGGCACCTACCGAGACCTATTGAATGACGGCCAGGTGACGGTGAGGGGTGGAAAGATGCTGCTGCCCGAAGTAGCCGCGATTGTGCGCTACGATGACACGATCGTATTGCGCCCGGCGTACAGTGAGCTGCTGGATTTCAATTTCTCCGGACGCTAAGCGATAGTTTATTCCATCCCCCCGTGCGAGCGTAAGATCTCGATCAGCTCGGCACGGTTTTTATTCACCGACATTGCCAATGGGGTTTTACCTTCATACTTTGGATTAGGATCCGCACCGTGATCCAACAACCATCTTGCCATGGCGGGCTGGTTGAACATGACTGCCCCGTGGAGGGGAGTAATCCCATCCGGTGAGGCGGCATTCGGGTCAGCTCCATGCAGGAGCAGATAATCCGCCACTTTTATCCTGGCGTGGATAACCGGGAAGTACAGCAGGGGAATACCGTGTGCGCCGCGCGCATTGATCGAACTGGAGTCCTCCTTCAAAAAGTCATCCATACAACCCAGATTCCCCAGCATAGCCGCAGTGCAGATATCATATTCTGCACCATGATCGATCAAATAGTTGACGATTTCCACCTGACCGGTTTGGGCGGCTGCCTGGACTGCGGTTTCGGTCCAGTTGGCACTGGCACTGATCAAAGATGGGTACTTTTCAAGCATCTCCTTGACCACGGCGAGGTTGCCGTGAGCATTCCCAACGAACTGGTCAATCATTTCTTGAGTAGGAGCAGTGATCACAGACATATATTACCTCCATTTTTAAAGATCTCTATTCATGATAATGATGCCTTATTAGACCATAATTGTATGAAATTACAAGAGGATATATAGCATATGTAAGTCAGATACGAAAAAATGAGAATGATTTGCATTTTGCCAGGTCTAGGCTAATATCAAGGGAGATGCGTGCTAAAATTATGCAGCAAAAAAGAACGAGACAAGTATCGCGGAGGTAATCATGGCAGCACGGAAACTGAGAACGATCACGGCTGAAGACCTGTACCAGTTCAATACAGTAGCGGAGGTAAGGATTTCACCGGATGGGAACAATCTAATTTATACCGTCCAGCGGGTGGACCGAAAGACTGAAAAGAAATACACCAACCTGTGGGTGACGCCCACTGGGAATGGAGTACCCCACCAGTTCACCACGGGCGATCAACACGACGGGAGTGGGCGCTGGTCACCAGACGGCAGTCAGATCGCCTTCCTTTCGGATCGGGGCAACCAGGATAAACCGGCACAGATCTACCTGATCCCGTTTATGGGTGGGGAAGCAAACCGCCTGACCCAGATTGATGGCGAAATTGATGACCTCAGCTGGTCTCCGGATGGGAAGCAGCTATTATGTACCGTGCGCAAGATTGATGCTGAAGCATTGGAGCGTGAGAAAGACGAGCAAAAGAAGAAGCTGGGCGTCGTCTCCAGGCATTATGCGCGTTTATTCTATAAACTGGATGGCTATGGTTATCTGCCGCATGAGCGAAGGCATATCTGGGTGGTGGATGCGCGTTCTGGAAAAGCCAGGCAGCTAACCGATGACCCCGTTCATGATGAGCTGCATCCCGCCTGGTCACCCGATGGTAAGTGGATCGGGTTTATTTCCAATCGCAGCCAGGATCCTGATGTTGAGATCGATCGAGTTGACCTGTTCATTATGCCAAAAGATGGGGGCAAATTTCGCAAAATTGAGACACCCATGGGAGAGAAATATCTACCTTCATACTCACCTGATGGAAAGTGGATCGCTTATATTGGCCAGGAGGGTGAGGGGTTATCCTACAAAAACGCCGGGTTGTGGGTCGTCCCGGCAGATGGGTCAAAGCCACCTCGCAACCTGACCGAAAAATACGACCTGCAAGTCGATTCCAGCACGATCAATGATATCGGCTCACCGGAGCTCATGCCTCCCACCTGGTCGGTGGATGGAAAAAGGCTATATTTCAACACCGTACTGCATGGCAGCAGCAAGCTCGCCTCTATTTCCGTCAGCGGGGCTGACTTGCGCGATGAGATTGGCGAAGGTGGGGTGGTGGGTTCGTTCACCTTTGACCACGCTCAAAAAAGACTGGCATATTATTATGGGAAGATGGACGACCCGGTGCAGGTTTATGTACGCGATATGCCAGCGAAAAAAGACCGGCAGCTCACCGTGCTCAATCGCAAACTGCTGGATGGGATCGACCTGGGCCAGGTGGAGGAAGTGTGGTTCAAAGGACCCGATAAAAACGCGCTGCAGGGATGGATCTTGAAACCACCGGGTTTCAACCCGGCGAAAAAGTACCCATCCATCATGGAAATCCATGGAGGACCGCAAACGCAATATGGAAAGCTCTTCATGCATGAGTTTTATTACCTGGCGGCACACGGCTATGTAGTCTACTTCAGCAACCCACGCGGTGGGCGAGGCTACGGGGAGGAACATACGAAGGGCATTTATGGGGATTGGGGGAATGTCGATTATGCCGATTTGATGGCGTGGGCGGATTACATGGAGAAACAGCCCTACATCGACCCAAAGCGGATGGGCGTGACCGGCGGCAGTTATGGCGGCTATATGACGGTGTGGATCATCGGACATACCCAACGATTCAAGGCAGCCGTCACCCAGCGCTGTGTGAGCAACTTCGTCTCCATGTGGGGATCGAGTGACTTCAATTGGACTTTCCAGATCGAGCTGGCGAAAAAGCCGCCCTTCGAAGATCTGGAGAATTATTGGTCGCACTCGCCGATCGCTTATATCGGTAATGCTCGCACGCCCACCCTGGTTCTGCATAATGAGTTCGACTTACGCTGCCCGATCGAGCAGAGTGAGCAGGTATTTGTAGCTTTAAAAAAATTGGGTGTCGATAGCGAAATGGTACGCTTCCCGGATGAATTCCACGGGTTGTCGCGCACCGGGCGTACTGACCGCAGGATCGCCAGGTTGAATCATATCCTGCGTTGGTTTGATAAGTACCTGCAGGCTTAATCGTAGAGACGCCTCGTTTAGCTGACAACGAGGCGTCTCTAAATTGAACGAAAGGTGTTAATGGAATAGTATGGCTGAAGGTTTAAAATTTATCCAGGAGATGAGCTAAGTGCATGATGTGATCGTGGTGGGGACGGGACCTGCAGGTGCAGTACTGGCGTATCTGCTGGCGAAGCGCGGGCTGGATGTGCTGATCCTGGAACGGGCGAAACTACCGCGCTATAAAACCTGTGGGGGTGGGGTGACCTGGAAAGCGATGCAGAACCTGCCCTTCGACGTCAGTGCGGTCTTCGAGAATAAGGCCGTTGGAGGGGTGGTGACCTTTGCCGGGCAGCAATTGCTCAAAGTTGAGGTGGGCTGGCCGGTAGCGTGGCTGGTGATGCGGGACCGCTTTGACCATTACCTCGTCCAGCAGGCAATTCAAGCCGGGGCACATTTACTCGAAGGCATCAGCGTGGTAAATGTGGAACAGGTGAACGAGCGGGTGGTGGTGACCACCACCCAGGGTGAGCTGCAAGCTCAGCTGCTGGCAGGCGCGGATGGTGTGAACAGTATCGTGGCGCGCTCAACGGGCTTGGTGCCGGACAGGGAAGTGGGGGTGGCAGTGGAGGCAGAGCTGGCGGTACCGCCTGCCGCGTTGGAAGCACAGGGTTCATTTGCCACTTTTGATTTTGGCGTATTACCGGGTGGTTATGGCTGGATCTTCCCAAAGCGCGACCATCTGTCAGTGGGAGTGTTTAAGGCAGTCCCAGGGAAAGCGACCGGGCTTAAAAAGGCACTGGAAAAATTCATCGCCAGCGAAGCCGTGCTGCTGGACCCCAAGATCTTGCACTTACAGGGTCACCAAATACCGCTGGGAGGCCAGACCAGGATTTTACACAAGGGCAGGGTGCTTTTGGTGGGAGATGCTGCCAACCTGGCGGACCCCTGGATGGGCGAGGGGATATCGTATGCGCTGGTGAGCGCACGCCTGGCAGCCGAGCAGATGTATTATGCGCTGGAGAGCAAGGAAATAGACTTGAGCGGATACACCCGCTTGATCAATGCCTCCATCACCCCACAATTATTGTCTGCCAGAATTTTTGCCAAGGCGGTTTACTCACTGCCGGAGTTAGGTTCCGACCTGTTGAGCAAGAGCCCGACCATGCAGGAGATTGTGTTTGGTGTTATCCGGGGTGACCGGACATTCAAGGAGCTGACGACCGCGCTCGTGTTGGGCATGCCACGCATCGTAGCTGAAGCATTGTTTGGGCATGAACCGCCGAAGATTCAGATGGCGGATGGGTGAGAGTTAGTTGTTGTCGATCTTATTGGGAAGGTACTTTTTACCAGGCGAGTCCTTGATAAAAACGTTTTGTCATTATCACATCCTATGAATAGTGGAGCACATGGAATAATGCAAAGTGCCGATAAAGGTAAGGCTCCGTTCCGCTACCTGATGGTGGTGACGGTGATCTCGCTCGTATTGATCATATTGAACGTGCTGCTGGGGATGCGCATTCCATTTTCTGTGAGTTTTTTGGTGGGGTATGTGGGAGCTTCACTGGTATTTGTGGTCTGGCATGCAGTGCTCACCAAAGGTTGGAAGCGCAGCCTGCTCATGTTCGCGCTTTCGTTCATCGTTGCTTTCGGTGCTGAAGCATTGGGAGTGAACTTCGGGCTGGTATTCGGGCATTATTATTACACCGCCGCACTTGGCCCGTCTTTGTTCGGCGTGCCGTTCCTGGCAGCCCTGGCATGGGAACCCATCGTGTATGCCGCCTTCTGCATGAGCGATATGCTCTCGTCGCGCATGGCGAAACTGTCTCCCTTGTTCAATCAGACAATCTCCCCCATCTGGATAGCCGCCATGGGGGCATTCGCTACTACCGCCTGGGACATGATGATCGATCCGATCGCCGTCAGCCAGGGCTGGTGGGTGTGGGTGGGCGGTGGACCTTATGTTCCATATGTTGCCAATGGGGTGCCGATCCAGAACTTCGTCGGTTGGCTGGGCGTGGCATTCGTGATCAACCTGATCTATCGTAAACTGGCAGATGGTATGGAACAGAGCGGGTCTTCCGCCCTGTCTTTCTATGGCCCCGTAACCCTGTACTGCTCATTATTCCTGACCGCATTTGGGGTGGCGATTACCATCCTGGAGCGTCCCGAGGTGGCACTGATTGGGATGCTGGCGATGGGCCCATTCATTGTCATTACATTAACCAACCTGCCTGTGTTCATTTTTAACCAGAAAAATCTAAGCACCACGGTGACCAAACCCTAGTCACAATTTTATAGGTGAGGAGCAGAGATGTCGATCGAAATCGAGAAATCGCGCTGTAGTGGTTGTAGTTATTGCCTGTTAGGTTGCCCAACCAAAGCCATAAAGCTGGAAATTGGTCAAGACGTCTGGCCCAGCATCGATGCTAACTTGTGCACCGAATGCGGCGAGTGCCTGTACCTGTGCCCGAACAATGTTTTTTCGGCGCCATGGCTGGAAGCCAAACCGGCTGAGCTGAAGGATGCCTACGAAGCCGTGGTGATCGGGGCGGGGATTGGCGGATTGATGACGGCCGCCGGGCTGGCACGCGCCGGGAAAAAAGTGCTGGTGTTGGAGCAGCTTGGTTTTATCGGGGGTAAATATACCCAGATAAATTATGATCATTATGCCATTACCACCGCAGCCTGGACCTGCCCTGGACCCAACAGCCGGATTGGTAAGCTGTGCACCAGACTGGAAGCCCCGATTCGAATGGGTGACTATCCATGACGTTAAGGCACGCGGTGAGCATTGGCTGGTGACCAAGGATGGGCGGCGCTATGATTCACTGGATGATGCCCAGGAGGCAATGGTGGGTGGCGCCAGGGGAATGGCGACGGTCTATCGCTGGATCGCAGATATGTATAACCCGGCGGTGAGCTACCCGGAAACCATGACCGCCCGCCAATACATCGAACGATATTTTCCGGGGAATGAAGAGTACGTGAAGTATGTGGAGACGATCATCACCTACTGCTTCGCCTCGCAGACGGTGGATAACTTCTCGGCTAACGAGACCAAGCGCGCCGTCGTGGATGCGCTCGAGCAGATGGCGGTTTGGGGTACAGCCATTGGCGGGACAAGCGCGATCGTGAGCGGGCTGGAGCAGGTGATTCGAGACCACGGGGGCGAGATCGTTACCCGCACGAAGGTGGAGTCGATCTTATTGGAAAATGGAAAAGCGGTGGGGGTAAAGCTCAAGGATGGGCGGGCGGTGAAGGCAGGCGTGGTGGTCCATAACGCAGGCATGCAGCGGCTGATTCAGCTGGTGGGGGAGAGCAACCTGCCCACGGAATATGTGACTCACCTGAGGCAGGCGGTGCCGGCGGTGGTGGCAGCCCTGGTTTTAGGGCTGAATGAGCCGTTACTGGGGACCGAGCACTCCCTGCTACACACCATGGGCTGGGAGCGCACCTTGAACAGCTATGCCCCCACCTTTTTCGACCCCAAACTGGCACCGCCCGGCAAGCACATGCTGGACGTGTTCTGGGTGATGCAGCCGCCATATAACCTGGAGCAGGAGCTGGAAATTGTCAGGGGTCAGCTCAGGGAAGTTTTCCCCAATTTCGATCAGGTGGTCGAGCTGCAGGTGCCCATGTTCTTCAGGGGCGGCTGGACTGCCGAGATGGCACACCGGCTGGGGCAAAGTGGCGCCCAACGATTGGACCCGGTCAGTCCGATCCCAGGCTTGTTCCTGGTGGGCTACGACTGCATCGGCTATGGCATGGCAGGCGATATTATCCCGCATGGGGTGGAGAAAGCGCTGTATACCATTTTGGGGGATGACCAGTACAAGGCGGAGGATGAGAAGAAATCCGCCTGGATAGGGAAAAAGGCTAAATCGATTCTATTTACGCTGATGGCAGCTGGGCAGAAGCTAAAAAGGTGATGTATTTGATTTCGGATAGGAATTTCTACCCAACCAACAGCTTTTTTTACCGGTCGAACATATTATTAAAGCGCGGGAGATTACTTCGTCGCAAAGATCGTTCCTCGCAATCACAAAACTGATGATTCATGCCTATCCAAATAGATCATCAATTAAATCTTCGCTGCTGATCGATAAATGGTCGGCTATATCTGATAATATCGCATTGAGTGTACCAACCCGAAGATCTTTGTGCTTTGGGATAGTTAGATGTTGTTCGCCATTTTGGAGCGTGGTTAAACGAAGATGACTGCCCGATTGGCGCGTTATTGTATATCCATACTTCTTTAGTCTGTTCGCCAGATCACTACCACTAACATCCCTGGGTAGTCTCATGCTGCAACCACTTCATCTTTTACGTAGTGGATTCTGATGAGCGAAGGTTTCTGATTTTCATCAAAGTGACAATCGACAGCCTCGTGGATGGAGGTTTTGAGTTCCTCCCATGTATCTGCTTCTGTAAATATAGAATATCCTAAAGCCCTTGCCGTATATCCGCCTTCCGGTGCCTCTTGAACGAGGAATAGTATTTCTGACATTTTGTCACCTTTTCTACCAAGTCAAATTATTGATTCCACTATTCTATCCCAATCAAAGCTTAATTGGATCGGTAGTTTGTTATCCTGTTCATCAATGTAATTGGGTCTTGCTCTGACCACCATCCTGGGTTGCAAATAGGGTTCCTCCGTGCATTTCCCAACCGAGTTGGGCATTCACAAAATATATATTGTCGCTGGGATGCTGGGCCACTTCCTGGTGATTTTAAGATCCGCTATGCTCGCTTAGCTTGTTTTGCTCGCTACGCTCAAAAAGCGACCAATCTTCATTGATCATTGTGCTACCGCCGGAATCCCGGCCACGGGTTTGGCTGACCGCACCGCCCGCAGGATTGCCTGGGAGAAAACCTCCGCCCCGAAGGCTCCCACAATATTCACATCCGCCTTGTGCCCACCGGTGGCGATGGCAAAGATGGTGTCACCATCCAGCATGGTATGGGCAGGGCGAATGGTGCGCGCCAACCCATCATGCGCCATCTGGGCTACCTTATTGGCGGCTTCCTTATCCAATCTGGCATTGGTAGCCACCACGCCGATGACAGTATTGCCCCGGCTGCCGAAACCCAGGGCAGTACGACCGATGAGGCTCTGCATCACCTGCAAGGTATCCGCAAAGTAGCCGGGAGCACCGATATGCAGCGGACCGACGTCCATGCAGCGGGCTCCGGCAATAATCTGCCCGTTGGTGGGGTCGATGACATCGCCGAAAGCGTTCACGGCGACAATCGCACCCACGATCACCCCGGCGCCTATCTCCAGGCTGGCAGTACCGATCCCCGATTTCATACATTGAGCCGGTCCGAAGATCTTCCCCACCGTGGCTCCCGTGCCTGCGCCGAAATTACCCTCTGCAGGAGGCTCGGCGGAGGCATTCTGGCAGGCGAGATAACCCATGGCGGCATCAGGGCGCACGTCGGATTTGCCAATCCCCAAGTCAAACAGGATGGCAGCCGGGACGATGGGCACTTTGGCGATGCGAGTATCGAAGCCCACACCCCGCTCTTCGAGGTAACGCATCACGCCCGTGGCAGCTTCCAGGCCAAAAGCTGAGCCACCGGCTAAAACGACCCCGTGGACTTTTTGGACCAGGTGCATGGGATGTAAGGCATCGATCTCTCGCGTGCCGGGGGCACCCCCACGCTGGTCTACGCCCCCGACGGCTCCCTTCTCGCACAGGATGACGGTGCAGCCGGTGAGGGCTTCGTCATCCTGTGCGTGCCCAACCAGGATGCCAGGGATATCCGTGATGGCATTCTTAAGCTTCATCATCAGCCTCCAGTCCGTGTAAGTATTATTATGCCCAAGTATGGGGGATGGATTTATATTTTGAGTAGTTTTATTACTTCTGCGATGATCTTACCGGCGACTTCGGTTTTGGTCATTAATGGCAGAGGGATGGATTTCCCATCCGGGTAAAGCAGGGTCACCTGGTTGGTATCTACGCTGAAACCGGAGCTGGAGCCGCTGACATCGTTGGCGACGATCAGGTCAAGCCCCTTGGATTTGAGTTTCGCCTTGGCATTCGATAGGAGATCCTGGGTTTCAGCGGCAAAACCGACCACAACACGAGGGAAATTTAACTGGGAGCGTTGTTTCGCCAATGCCGACAGGATATCGGAGGTGGGCTCAAGCTCGAGGACGGGTACACCGGAAGCTTTTTTTATCTTCTGCCCGGCTGTTTGGGTGGGTTTAAAATCTGCCACCGCGGCCGCCATGAGCAAGACGTCGGCTTGCTGGCAAGCATTCAGCACGGCTGATTCCATCTCGAGGGCACTGGTCACCTGGATCAGCTCTGCTCCCTGGGGAGCTTCCAGCGAAACCGGGGTGGAGATTAGCATGACCTGCGCGCCTGCGTCCAGCGCAGCCTGGGCGAGGGCATAGCCCTGTTTTCCGGATGAGCGGTTGGTGAGCAAACGGACGGGGTCGATAGATTCCTGCGTACCTCCCGCGGTGACGACCACCCGTCGACCCTGCAAGGGTCCATGACGGGTGAGCAAGTAGCGGATGTGTCCGAGGAGTACATTCGGCTCGGTCATGCGCCCGAGTGCTTCCAGCCCGGACGCAAGATGCCCCACTTCCGGACCGATAATCACCGCACCGCGCTGGCGCAAGGTTTCCAGGTTCTCTTGTGTGGCAGGATGGTCCAGCATGCCGGCATCCATGGCAGGGGCGATCAACAGCGGACGGCTGGCAGTGCCGGGACCAAAGGAAAGCGCCGACAAAACAAGCAAGTTATCGGCGATCCCGTGGGCTAATTTGGCGATGGTATTGGCCGTGGCAGGTGCGATGGCAAATAAATCAGCGCTATGCCCCAACCCCACATGCAGGACGTGCGCCTGTGCACCCCACAGGGCTTGCTCGGTAAAAGCAGGTCGACCGGTGACGGATTGGAAGGTGAGCGGCGAAACAAATTCAGTCGCAGCAGGGGTGAGGATGACATCCACCAGCGCCCCAGCCTGGGTGAGCTTGCTGGCCAGGTCAGCCGCTTTATAGGCAGCGATGGAGCCGGTGACACCGAGTACGATATTTTTTTGATCGAGGTATTTTTCTGCCATAGGTTATTAAGCCGAAAGCGCACTTCCCCACCCCCAGGACATGGGAATGGGGAAGTGAAATGGTCCTATTTCCCCAGGCGCTTACGGAAGGCTTCGGTAAGTGCGGGGATGATCGTGTACAGGTCGCCCACCACCCCGTAGCGAGCCAGCTTGAAGATAGGGGCTTCTGCATCGCGGTTGATGGCGACGATGACCTTGCTGGTGCGCATGCCGGCTTGATGCTGGATGGCACCTGAGATGCCGCAGGCAATATACAGGTCAGGTGACACCACTTTGCCGGTTTGCCCCACCTGGTGGGCATAGGGGATATAACCGGCGTCCACGGCAGCGCGGCTGGCACCCACGGCGGCGTGCAGGACCTGCGCCAGGTCTTCGACAAGTTTGAAACCTTGCTGAGCTTTCCAAATCTCGACCTGTTTTTCGTCCATCCCGGTAGGCGGGGTGAGGTTGGGATTGTTGGAAACGCCACGCCCGCCAGAAACGATCACGTTGGCATCGGTGAGGCTGACCCCGGCTTCACCGGCCGCATACGATTCCACCCTGGTGGGAATATCCGCCTCGCTCATCACGGGGCTTACTTTGGTAGGTGTGCCGGTGCGGGAGGCATCAGGCGAGGTCTTGGTGAAAGCACGCCCACGTAATGTGACCAGCTGAGGGCGGGTGAGGCAGGCTACCTTCGACAATAACTTGCCGGCATAAATGGGGCGGGTGGCGAGGAGTGAGCCATCTTTTACATCCAATGCAATCACATCCGGCAAAACGCCGGTGTTTAGATCGATGGCAGCCATGGCAGCCAGCTCACGACCACGCGTGGTGGTGGGGAAGAGGATCACTTCGGGAGATGATTCTCCGGCCAATTTGGATAACAAGGCGGTATACGGCTCGCAGCGGTAATCATCGAGAGAGGCATCATCCGCCAGCAGGACTTCATCAGCCCCATATTGGAATGCCTGGGCGGCGATGGTGTCGACACCCTTTCCGAACACGAGTGCGGTAACTCCTCCGCCCAGCTGTTCGGCCAGCATTTTGCCAGCCCCGATACCCTCCCAAGAGGTGGGCAGTGCCTGTCCTTTAAATTGGTCAATATACACCCAGATCTTGTTCATAGGATCTTCTCCGCCATGATCTTGTCTGCCAGGGCTTCGGCAATCTCTTGCGGGTTGGCACCGGTGATCATCTCTGTGGTAATCTGGCGCTGAGGCGGGTTCATGATCTCAGGCCAGGTGATGTTGGCTTTGAGGCCAGTCAGGCCCAAATCGGCAAGCGACCAAACCGGGATGACTGCCCGGGAAGCTTTACGGATCCCCATAAAGGAAGGATAGCGCGGTTCGCCGAAATCCTTGACGATGCTCAGCACAGCCGGCAGCCTGGAGCTTACCTTCAGCCTGCCCTCTTCAGCGCTGCGCTCAACCCGGATCGTACGAGCAGCCGGGTCTACACCAGAGATAACCGCTACCAGGGTTAAGGCAGGCCAACCCAACAGGCGGGCAGTTTGAGCGGCGGCCAGGCCGGTATCGGTGTCAATGGCCTGTCGACCGAGGAAAGCCAGATCAATATCACCAATTTTTTTAATTGCGGCTGCAAGCACACGGGAGGTTGCCTGGCTGTCAATCTGAGCCAGGGCTTCGTCGGAAATCAGGATGGCTTCCGAACAACCCATCGCCAGGGCATGCTTGAGGGCTTCCTTCGAGTTTTCACCACCAATGCTAACGGCGATCACACTGCCGTTGTGGGCTTCGGCTTGTTGCAAGGCGGCTTCAACTGCATACTCGTCCCAAGGATTAATGATCAATGCTGAATCCCCCCAATTTGCTTTGCCGTCTACAGCCACCAGTTTGGCTGCTGAATCGGGCACTTGTTTGACACAAACTGCGATTTTCAAGTCTGACCTCCTTTCAAGATGTATACGGTTAAATCCTTATGGCTTGTGCGTTTAGAAAATCTATATAAATCCACCTTTGTCCATGAGTATAATTCATTATACAGTGAAATGATTGAATCGAATAACCTGCCCATCCGGGTAAATACCATTTCCGACCTATATTATAATATGAGCAGGAATCCCTAATAAAAATAAGCGGAGGTTACCATGGGAAAAATACTCAATTTCTTTTTGGGCATGATCATGGGTGCATTAGCCGGTGCGACGGTCGCAATCCTGCTGGCACCCAGCTCAGGCGAAGAGATGCGAGGACAGATCCAGGAACGATCGATCCGATTGAGGGAGGACATCAAGTCAGCTGCAGAGCAGCGTCGAGCCGAGCTGGAACGCGAATTGGAAACTTTGCGTACCCCGCGTCGGAAATCGTAGGTCTACAGAGGCGGATTTTTTTCTGAGTTTTCATCAACCCAACCCAGACCGGTTGGGTAACAAGACTGGGTTTGGAATCAGCTCAAGCTGAGTCCAGGCACAGGTAAACCGAAGGGACTGCCACCCTGAAAGGTGACAGTCCATTATTTTTTTATGGGTTTATGACACTCAAACGATAGGGAGCAAGCTGGCGGGTGAAGCGGGTGGTACCCGTCACTACCAGGACGACATTATCCACGCCATTACCAAGCGTAAATGGAATATCAGCGGTAACATCGGGGTTCAGGGTGATGTATTGGACGCTGGTGGAGTCGCCGACAGAAATCAGTGCCAGCTCATAGCTTTGGGGCAAGACGTTCTGTATACGCACCCAACCATTCCCCTGCCAGCCTGCCGCATCCGTTTCAAAATCGGTGGAATAACCGATCTGTGGGATGGAGATGTCATCCAGCAAAAAACCTTCCCCAGTCACATTTGCATCGGTCACATATTCAAAACGTAAAGTCAGAGTGCGACCCGCGTATTGAGACAGGTCGACCGTCTCCTGGATCCAGGTGGGGGAGGAACCGCCTCCACTGGCGCCAGTATATGCCCAGCCGTAACTGTTTCCCTGTGGATCGTAGTTCGCACCGGAGGGCGTGTTAAGGATTATCCAATTCACGCCGTCGGTTGAGGCCTCAAGGTAAACGTAATCCCACCCGTTTTCAATATCGAACCAGGTCCAATAAGATAATGAAAGGGGACCAGTGGAGGAAGTGAGATCGAAAGTTTTCGTCAAGGTCGTGTCTGATTCATCGTTTTTATTCGACCAGAAGGCATAGCGGCCGGAATGGGGGTCCTGGGGCAGGAGAGGGGCCTGGATCGAACCCTCGAAATGAAGGGTGTGAGTTCCCGGGCATTTGAAGCGGATATAGTCCACGCCGTACTGGTGGACTTCACGGGTGAGGTTATCAATCGGGCAGGAATATACGTCTTCGGTGGGTTCTGTGCGGGGTGTGCCACGGTAACTGGTGTAAGCATAGCGACCATCGCCCACCCGCCGATCCATCACATAATTGGTCACAGCCCAATCGAGGAAGAATTGATCGGCCGTGATAAGCTTGCCGGTGAGGGGGTCGACTGCGTTGATCTGCTGCAAGGTGGAATCCACGCTGTTCAAGTCATTATCCTGATTGGCAACCAGTGCCTTCGTAGCAGTTTCGCCGAATCGATCCAGGAAATAGGTGAAGAACAAAAAGCTGGCACCGTAATGGGGAGTAGTATCCTCCTGCGTGTCATCCGGCCAGTTGTTGAGCTGTATATCTGGCTGGTGGGTGTACATACCGTCGAATCCACCAGAATAGTAATTGTTCAATAAAACCGCCATCTCGGAAAAACCTTCACTGATCCAATTTGATTCATTCCGATCCTGGTACCAGTGGATCATATGCTGTAATTCATGCGCCAGAATACCGTAGGTGTAACTATCTTCCAAAGGCGAGTTATCCGCATTGATCAGGAACATCTCGTGCTGGTTGGAAAAGCGATTTACACTCGATGGATATTCATCTGCGGAAGAAAAGCTGCCCGCAATGTCATCACCAATCCCGCTGGCGTACAAGATGTAGATATGCGGATCTCCATCGATGCCGGGGATCCACTCACTACCGAAAAAGGCGCGGTCGGTGGGGTAAATTTGATTTTCGAACGCATTCGCCAGGGCACTCAGATCACGATCCCGGTAATCCACACCATCCTCGATCCAGAAATAGGAATGGTCGGTGACGTACTGTAAAGTGGCAGAAACACGAAAATTCTCATCATCCCCATTGCCCACCCAAAATTCTTGTTGAGCGCCAACCGTAAAAAAATGAGTTGGAGGAGCGACGGTAGGGGAAAGATCATCCAATCCAAGCAGGCGATGGGCGAGGTCAATCGGGTCATTGATCGGGAGAACCGCGTTTTCCAGCGTGTGAATGGTATCCGTCAGCACCCAGGCAGGAGAAGATGTGCTGAGTGGCGCAGGCGTTTTGATTTCGTTTTGAGGTGTGGTTGGATCGGACAGCTGAGATGGGGTTGATACGGTGCTTTGAGGTGAGGGACGAATAACAATGGGCGAGGCGATGGGTGCGACCACTTCGGTTGGATTCGTGGGAAAGATCTGGCTGAAGCTGGGAGAGTTATAGATATAACCTGTTACACCGATCAAGCTCACTATCAGGCAAAAGATACACGCACACAGTACTACAACCACAACACTAATAAAGGCTATCCAGCCATTTTTTGACATACACATCCTATGCTAACTTGTCAGGGATTGCCGGGATTATAATTCAAATCATGCTTTACCCCAAGGTAGCTAATTGAACCGCTTAATGGCTAAAGCGGGTTGCAGGAAATGACACAGGTGGATTAAATAGAAAGCAGGTGGCGATCTAATGCCACCTGCTCAAACTTATTCCGGGATGGGTAAAATATTAGGGATTAAATACCAGGTCGAACTGCTGGGTGTAAATTACGACGACATAATTCCCCAATGATTTTGTAACCGCAACCCGCCACCAATACGTACCCTGGGTGATATGGCTGCCATCATCCAAAGTGCCGTTCCACATATAGGAAGTTGCAGCCAGCTGGCTGGACGAAAACGCGGGTATATCACTGGTACTGGAGCCAACTTGAACCTGGTAGGTGCCGCCCAAGGGATACAGGGACCAGTTAAATTGGATTGGATTGGATGTCGAGATGGCTGAGGCCGAATACGCCGCTCCATCGGTTGGGGATTGCAGCTCAAATAAAGACCCACTTAGATTAAGACTGACTTCAAAATCGGGCAGATCGATGATGTTCACCCCGGTGGGCAGAGTTCCCTCGACCTTTGCAAGCGAGGCTACCTCAGCGGTTGGAGTGAGCCTGAGGTTATCAGCCTGGTTGAAAGTTAAGCTGAAATTCACACCAGGAGCAAGGGTAATAAACCGATAATGACCCCCCTGATCGGTACTGCCCTGCCGAGGGGTGACATCATCGGCGAATACCACCACCACATTGGCGACCGGGGTGCCATTCTGAAGCACCCGACCGGTGACGCTAATATCACCCGGTGAGAGGGTGGTAGTAGCAGCCGGCGAAGTAGTAACCGAGGCAGATGGAGACGTTGTGGTGGAGGCAGCCGGGGTACGCGGTGTAGAGGCGAGGGTATTCACAGGCTGGGTTTGTGGTGGAGGATATGGAGTGCCGGGAGATGGAGTTATCCCTAATCCAGGAGTTTCCGAGGTCAGCGGTGCTGCGCTGGGGTTTTCGGTGCCGGGAGTGATAAAGGCTGCGTAGGGAGTATACGAGGTCTGGCGGGTGGGTGCGAGGGTGGTGGGTGCTGAAATAATGGTCAGGGCGAGGGCTGGGGCTGTGGGGCTGATGGTGCGGGGCGGAGGAGCGAAAGGCAGCGGAGCTAAAGGATTCTGTAATAAGTAGAAGGAGAATGCAGCCAGGAGAAGCAGCAGTGTGGCGATGACAATCAGCACAAGTTGGTTCGTGGTCAGGTTTTTGATCATAATAAGCCCAGGCTGGCGGTCGTCATGTGCGACGTGGACCGGCGAATTTATTCGTCCGCAATGCATTCGCCGCCAGCGCCAAAACCAGTTTGACTCCCATCAGGAAGTAATAAAACCAATTAAACAAGAAAAAATATTCCCTGGCAAGGTTTTTCTGGTAATACAGATAATATGACCGGTGCCACTCATAAATTGAACGGTATGGTTGGACCCGCGACCCGCCTTGCCCTCCAAAATGGATGATCTGGGCAGCTGGGTCATAAACGACTTTCCAGCCGGCTTTTTTAGCTTGAAAACAGTAATCCGCATCCTCCTGGTAGGCAAAAAAACGTTCATCCAGGTAGCCAATCTGCTGGATAACCTGGCGGCGAATCAGCATGCAAGATCCTGAAATCCCGTCCACCTCGTGGACCTCGTCTTCAGCGAGATAATTCAGCAGGTAACCACCGAAGAATTTACTGTGTGGGAAAAGTTTTGACAGACCCGAGAAATAGCTGAAGGCTGCCCAGGGACGGGAAACACCACGCCGGCAGGCTTTTTGCAGGCTGCCATCGCGGTTCAAGACTTTCGGACCACAGATACCAACCTCAGGATGGGATTCTTGATATTGAACCAGCTCGTTGATCGCACCCGGCAAGACGATCGTATCGGGGTTGAGCACCAGCATGTATTGACCCTGACTGAGGCGAAGCGCCTGGTTGATGGGATGGGAAAATCCCTCGTTCCTGTCATTCCGGATCAGATAAACGGCAGGGAATTCGCTTTTTACCATCGAGACGGTATCGTCGATGGAGCCGTTATCCACGATGATCAGCTCGAAATTCAACCTTGCCTGCCCGGTGTGGGATGTAACGGATGGCAGTTCGCTGGCAGCAGGATCGGCCGCCGCCAAGCTTAAATGAGAAGATTGCTCGCAAAGTGATCGCAAGCAATTACGCAGGTAGTCAGAGGCGTTGAGGGTGGCGATACAGATGGAGAGATCCAGCATGGTGATTGGTTGAGTGAGTTTGAAGGATAATGAAGTGAGACGGGTAATGGATGGGTGTTTGTTACTCAGGATGTCTGCAGTGGGTCAGCTGCCAGCGGCAAGGATGGCATCGACGATGCGCACGGCAGCTTTGCCATCCCCATATGGGTTGATCGCCTGTGCCATCGCAGCATAAGCCTGAGGGTCATCCAATAATTGGCGGGACTGCGCAATGATCACCTGTGGGTCTGTGCCTACCAAACGGACGGTGCCAGCCTGGACGCCTTCCGGTCGTTCGGTGACTGAGCGCATGACCAGAACCGGAACACCAAAGGAGGGCGCTTCTTCCTGCAAGCCACCCGAATCAGTTAATACCAGGCTGGAATGCCTCATTAATTGGACCATCGGCAGGTAATCCACTGGGTCGAGCAAGATCACATTGGGCAGGTTTCCCAATAACCGATAAACCGGCTCCTGCACGTTCGGATTCAGGTGCACCGGGTAAACGATTCGAATGCCATCCTGATAGGCGTTGGCAAGTTCGGTGAGTGCAAAGCAAATATTTACCAGCGGCTGACCAAAATTTTCTCGACGGTGGGCTGTGACCAGGATCAGGCGGGGGGAACCAAGGGACGGCCTATGAGGGGGATCTGAAGGTTGATAAGGGATGCCGATGTGTTTAAAAAGATCCAGCACGGCTTTGGTGGGCGGCAGCTTTACGACTTCCTGTAAGGCGTCAATGACCGTGTTGCCAGTGACGATGATCTGCGAGGAGGGGATATTCTCATGCAAAAGATTCTGGCGCGCCCATTCGGTGGGTGCAAAATGCAAATCCGCGACAACGCTGGCAAGGCGGCGATTGATCTCCTCGGGGAACGGCTGCCATTTATCGCTTGTGCGCAGACCTGCTTCTACATGCCCGACCCGGATGTGATGATAGTAGGCTGCCAAAGAGGAAGCCATGACCGTAGTGGTATCGCCCTGGACCAGGATCCAATCTGGTTTCAAGCTGGAAAGCACAGGGTCAAGGTGAGTAAATATCTCTGAGGTGAGTGAAGAAAGGTTCTGGTTGGGCTGCATCAAGTTGAGATCGACATCGGGCTGTATGCCGAACAGGCCCAGGACCTGATCAAGCATCTCACGATGCTGGGCGGTGACACACACCCGGGCGGTAATCCCTGGTGTGCGTGCCAAAGCCTGCACGACGGGTGCCATTTTGACTGCTTCAGGGCGGGTGCCAAAAATGGACAAGACCTGGCTGGTCATATATTCTCCATGGCGAGCTTCAGCGCCAATTTCCAATCGGGCAACTGCAGGTGAAATGTCTGTACGAAGCGATCACAATTCAATGCCGAAAATAAAGGCCGGCGCGCCGGGGTGGGAAATTCGACTGTGCTGGCTGGCAGCAGGTCACGCACGATCTGTTCTTCTTTGTGAGTGTCCAGCTGGATGATCTGCTGCCCCCAATCATAGCGACTGCAGTACCCGGAACCTGCCAGGTGGTACAGACCACGATACTCCGAGAACCAGGTGGGTGGATCCTGCATACACTGGCCGATCAGCAGGGCGGTGATTTCAGCCAGCATGCGCGACCAGGTAGGTCCGCTGATCTGGTCGGTTACCAGCTTCAGCCTTTGCTGAGCACGTGCCCAGCCCAACACTTTGCTGACAAAACTATCCCGGCGCAGGCTGTAGACCCAGCTGGTACGCAAGATCAGATAAGCTCCACCAACCTGTTGGACAGCCTGTTCGCCCTCGAGCTTGGATTGCCCGTAAACACTCAGCGGATAAGCCAAGTCTCCCTCACTGTAGGGTGACCCCTTCAACCCATTGAATACATAATCGGTTGAATAATGGATGAAGGCAGAACCGGCATGCAGCGCTTCTTCAGCCATGATGGCGGGGGCAAGGGAATTGATGGAGTGTGCCAGCTGCGGCTCAGATTCGGCCCGGTCCACCGCGGTATAGGCAGCTGCATTCACCAGCAAATCGGGATGGGAATCCCTGATCGTCTGGTGCAGGCTTTTATGATCAGCCAGGTCTATGGCGGGATAATCACAGGCACTCAGCTCACCCAAGGGAGCCAGGGTGCGCTCCAATTCCCAGCCAAGCTGGCCGGTATTACCAAGCAGAAGGATGCGCATGGGGTGCTTCACGTGACAATTCTCGATGGTTCAGTGTAGGTATGAAGAGTTCGGCGATTTATTAGCATTACTTTCCATGGAAGGGAAGCTCATCTTCCAGGAGCTGCAGCAAATACTGACCGTACTGGTTGCTATCCATGCTGCGTGCCGATTGGCGCAGCTGATTGGCATCGATGAAACCCTGGCGATAAGCGATCTCCTCTGGGCACGAGATCATCATCCCCTGGCGGTCTTGAACCGTCTGGACGAAATTGCTGGCTTGCAACAGGGCTTCATGGGTGCCGGCATCCAGCCAGGCAACCCCTCGCCCAAGCACCTCCACGCGCATTTGCCCCGTCGAAAGGTAGAGCATGTTGAGATCGGTGATCTCAATCTCACCTCGGGCTGAAGGTTTGAGCGTGGCGGCAAGCTCGGACACCTGAGAATCATAGAAATAAATGCCTGGGACAGCATAATGCGAGCGGGGATTAGCAGGCTTTTCTTCGATGCTGAGTGCAAGACCGTTTGCATCGAACTCAACCACGCCATAACGTTCAGGGTCACGCACCGGATAGGCATAGATCAGCGCACCCTGGGTGAGCTGGGCTGAGTTTTGTAACTGGTCAGGCAGTCCATGCCCGAAGAAGATATTATCCCCAAGGATCAGGCAAACCGGCTCACCATCAATGAACTGCTTGCCCACCAGGAAGGCATCTGCCAACCCACGTGGTTCAGCCTGTTCAGCATAGGAGAAGCTCAATCCAAGCTGAGAGCCGTCCTTAAGCAGGCTGCGGAAGGCAGGCAGGGCATCGGGGGAGCTGATGACCAAAATATCGCGAATACCGGCCAGCATTAGCATGGATAACGGATAATACACCATGGGTTTGTCGTATACCGGCAGAAGCTGCTTGCTGACCCCAATGGTGAGCGGATAAAGGCGAGTGCCTTTCCCACCTGAGAGGATGATACCCTTCATGCTTGCCTCCTATCCCGGCTTATTGTCGTTGGTCATAGTTGCGTTCCAACCATTGCTGGTAATCCTGCTGCTGCCGAACCGCGGATACCCAATCTGGATGAGACAGGTACCACTGGATGGTTTTGTACAGACCGCTTCCGAGTGATTCCCTGGGCTGCCATCCCAATTGGGTTTTGATTTTTGTAATATCCAGGGCATAACGCCGGTCATGACCAGGACGATCGGGGACGAAACGCATCAGGGATGAGTGGGGGACGGAGCTTGAATCGGGCAAAAGCTCATCCAGGGCACCGCACAGGTGCTGGACCACGTCCAGGTTGGTGGGCTGGGAGCCTGCACCGATATTATAGGTTTGTCCCGAAGCACCTTTGCGCAGGACCATCCAGATGGCTTCGCAATGGTCCTCCACATACAGCCAATCTCGGATCTGAGCGCCGTCCCCATAAATCGGCAGCGGTTTCCCATCCAGCGCATTCAAGATCATCAGGGGGATCAGCTTTTCTGGGAACTGGTACGGACCATAGTTGTTCGTGCAATGGGTGATTGAGTATGGCAGCCCATAGGTGTGACCATAGGCGCGCACGTAATGATCGCAAGCAGCCTTGGAAGCGGAATAGGGCGAGCTTGGCGCATAAGGGGTGTCCTCAACCCAGGCGGCCTCGGTGGGCGCCAAGGTGCCAAACACTTCATCCGTGGAGACGTGATGGAAGCGCAGGCTGTCCAGGGGCAAACTTTTTTCATGCAGCCAAAATTCACGCGCAGCTTCCAGCAAGGTGAAGGTGCCAATCACATTGGAGCGCAGGAATTGCTCAGGAAACAGGATCGAGCGATCCACATGCGTCTCGGCGGCAAAGTTGACCACGGTATCAATCTTGTAGAAGTGGAACAGGTGATCTACGAGTGGCCGGTCACAAATATCTCCCCTCACAAATACATGCCGCTCGGGGAAAGGCAGATCCTTCAGGTTTTCCTGGCTGCCGGCGTACGAGATCAGGTCCAGGTTGATCACCTGGGCTTCTGGCTCAGCCTGAAGAATGTAATGGACAAAGTTTGAGCCGATAAAACCCGCACCACCCGTAACAAGGATGTTTTTCATCTTATCTCCTGCTCGTACACTTCCACCTCGGAGAGAGGTTTGCCCAATTTATCCTTGGGAGATAGAATTGGTGCTTCCCCCTCAGGGATAGGCCAGGCGATATTTAATGAGGGATCATTCCAGAGCAATGTGCGCTCCCATTCAGGAGCATAATAATCGGTGGTTTTGTACACGATTTCAGCCCAGCTGCTCTGCACATAGAACCCGTGGGCGAAACCAACCGGTATCCATAACTGGGCTTTGTTTTTTGCAGACAGCTCAAGCCCGACCCACTGCCCGAAGGTAGGCGACCAGCGGCGCAGGTCAACCGCCACGTCGAATATCTCGCCGGCGATGACCCGCATCACCTTGCCCTGGGCCTGGCGGATCTGGTAATGCAATCCGCGCAAGGTGCCGTGCTGTGAGCCTGAATGATTATCCTGTACGTATATGAATGGTAAACCGGCGGCACCATATCGTTGTGCCTGGTAGGTCTCCATAAAAAAACCACGTTCATCACCAAACACCTGGGGAGTGATCAGGATAACGTCTGGGATCCTGGTTGGTTCAAATAACATGAATGCTCGCCTCCATTAAGGGTGTACCCAATTGTAATATTAATTTCCAAAGATTCATCCTGGATCAATGATTGAAGATCTGGCGCAATTTCACACGTAAATTGAGCGGCAGCCAGGCAAAGAACATCCGGCGAATAAACCAACGCATAGAAAGTAAGGAGATAGGACCCCCTCCCTCACGCTGGTTCACCCGGATCATCTCGGGGTAACAGCGATCGTCCATGACCAATGTCTTCCCCGCTCCATGTAGGCGAAAATTGGCCATCAGGTATGGGGCATATACCAGGGGTGCCAGCCTGCCCAGGCGAACCCACAAATCATAGTCCATAGCAAATTGGAAAGACGGATCGAGGGGTGCAACCCGCTGCCATAACCTAGCCCAAAAGAATGCCGTCTGCTGAGGGATGTGGACCGAACCGCGCATCAGCTTTTTAAAATTCGTCTGGCGGGAGGGGAAGCGGCCAATGATATTACCCTGTTCGTCAGTCAAATTGGCATCGCCGTATACCATCGCAGCTTCAGGATGCAGGCGCAGGGATTGAACCGCCTGAGTGACGGCACCCGGCAGGTAGGTGTCATCCGAGTTGATCCAGGCAAGAATCTCACCGCTGGCGTGGGCGAATCCCTTGTTGATGGCATCGGTCTGACCCCGATCGGGCTCGGATACCCACCAGGCAAGCCGGCTGGAGTAGCGCTGGATGATCTCCACTGATCCATCGGCGGACCCGCCATCGACGATGAGGTACTCCAGATTGGGATAATCTTGAGACAGGACAGATTGGATGGTCGCTTCGAGGAAACGTCCCTGGTTATAGGAGGGTGTTAGGATGGTAACGAGAGGTGCAGGGGGCATGGATTTATATGGCGAGTTATGCGAGGTAGATCAGATATTCACCAGATGGACGCCGTTTTCATCCAGGCGAAGCTTTTGACCATGATGCTGGAAGCGTCGGCGGGTGCTACGATACGCAAGGAACAGCCTACCCAAACCGAGTGAGTTCCCCGCTGCCTGAACGACCTTGTACCAGGCGCGCAAGACAACCAGGCGCGATAATTGCCAGGCTTGCTTGAAATGGTTGAGTGCCAGACGGGGTTCGCCTGCATCGATCAGGCGCTTGCCTGCGAATACGTGCAACCCAGCATACAGCCTGGCTCGTTGTCCCTCGATCACAGGCTGCAGGAGGGGGTCATTTTCAAGGGATTGGATGAACTGGAAGGCTTCATCCACAAAACGGGCTGCCTGGGCAATGGTCTTTGCATTGGCATGCGTGCGCTCAACCGCCCAATATTCACCCACATGCAGGATGGGATAGCGCGCCGCGATGTGCACCCACAGGGTATGGTCGAGGATCAGATGATAATTGCTGGGCAAAAAACCAGCCTGTTGGAGCGCGTCTCTGCGCATAAACACGCTGGGCTGCAAGAGGACGTTGAAGGCTAATAGATCCTGCAGGGTGTATTGGCGGTAGGTGTGCCAATCCAACACTTGCAGATCTGAATCGACCATGACCCCATCGGCGTAGACCATGCCGAGATCCGGGTGTGCCTGTAATGCCTTTACCGCTTGACTGATGGTGTCAGGACGGAAATACAGGTCATCCGAGTTCAGCCAGGCGACGATCTGCCCCCGAGAGTGGGAGAAGCCCTTGTTGATCGCATCCGCCTGACCCTGGTCGGGCTCGGAGACCCACCAGGCAAAACGGTGGTGATAACGCTGGATGATCTCAAGGCTGCCATCGATAGAGCAACCATCCACCAGCAGGTACTCAACGTTGGGGTAATCCTGGCATAAGACGGATTGGATGGTTTGTTCGAGGTAGGCTGCCTGGTTAAAGGATGGGGTGACGATGGAGACCAGGGGTAAGTCGTTCGCAGACATCATGGAGCGGATGCCTTGGACTGGGTTAAATCGAAAATAAGGTAGCCATCACCCTGGGAATAGACCGGAAAATGGTCATATAAATACGATTCGAGGATGGGTTGGCTGTCGAAATCACCAAACAAGGTGACCACGAAGTATTCCTGACCTTTTACCGCCTGGTCAAATAGGGTGGAGAAATAACCCATCGGGTCAGGACGGAGAGCTATGGGTGCCTCGTCTTCCGCAGTATAAGGCCATGGAGTCACATGCCGCCAACCATAATAAGCGATGCGGTAGCCTTGCTCGTGGGTGATGCCAATCAGGTCACCCTGTTTGGGTAGAGCCTGGCCCATCTGCTGCCAGCTGATGGCTTCATTGCGATAATTTTTTCCCAGCAGGATGGAGCGCCCCATCCAGCCTGAGTAGCCAATCGAAAAAACCAAAAACCCCGCCACAACCACCCTGGCAAGTCGATCCTCGCGGGTGATGCGATCGAATACCGCTTGTGCAAGCGGAGCGAGCGATAGAGCAATCGCCGGGATCAGGGGGATGGAATAATACTCGTGGGTGGTGATGTAATATGGGAAGGCTAATCCGTGCAGGAGATATCCCAGCCATAAAGCCAGGGGGAGGATGCGCGCTTTTTTGGGCAGCAGCCAGACTCCTACAAAGCTGATAAATGCGATGCCCAGGTCTACCAACCCACCGGCAAAGATGATCCAGCGGATATAAAATGAGGGCGAAACCCAATTTTTAAGCAGTGGAAGCGTGGAGCTCAACCACTCACTGGAGCTGCCCGGGATGACGAACAGGTAATAAATGGCTGGCGGGATCAGCAATAAAGCCAGCATCAGCCAGACCTGGAAGCTGGTGACGGCTTTCTTGATCCCCAGGGTGGCAGTCACCATCCCGATCAGCATCAGGGCGATGGGGAAAATAGCCGGCAGCTTGATAAATACCGCCAGCCCCGCAAGCACGCCGGTCAGGATCGCCCACTTCCAGGAAGGTGACTCGCCCCAGCGGTAGAGGCTGTAGGCCACCCATAGGGTGAGCATGACCATGATGATATCGGGCTGGAAGATGCGGCTGAAGATCACGCTCCAGGGCAGGAAGAAGTAGAAAATGAGCGGGACAACCGCAGCTAAAGGCGAGGTGAGACGGCGTGCCAGGGCATACAGAGCCACCCCACCCAGCAGCCAAAATAAAATCGAATAGATGCGCGCCACCCAGAGATGCTCCCCGCCGGTGACGAGGTAGGTCGCTGCCACCAGGCCTTCGAAGACGGACGGCTCGCGCGGGTCCATCGTGTTCGCCAGGTAAACCGCCTGGTCGCGCACGGCCGGGTCAGCCGAAGGGAGCAGCTGGTAATATATACCGCGGGCGATGATCGCCCCGCGCAGCTGGCGCTGGGGGAAGTAGTCGAGCGGCGGGTCTGTCAGATCCAGGAAGCGCAAGCCAGTCCCCAGCACGAAGATGGCGACCACGCAGAGCGTAACCCAATCGGGGATGCGTATGCGCAATACAGCTGCAGGGTGTTCTTCAGACATTAATCGCGGTCCTTTTGTGATTGAATTCGCCGATTGCCATCAAAACAGCGACAGGTAATCAACCTTGGGGAAGATGGTCAGCTTGCCGCCCACAGTAGCGTCCAGGATGCGTCGACCCGCCTTGGAATATGCCTCGCGCGCCCGGGTATACCCGCGTTCTGAACCAGCCAGGTCGGGCAGCTGCCATTTGAACCCTTTGCCGAAATAGTTAGCCGCGAAGTGGTTGGGGTCATCGCCCTGGGAGACGACAGCTTGATTGGCTGACCCTTGGGTCACATAGTTATGGTCAACCCCAACCAGGATGACTTCGCTGAATCCCATATGGAAGGCAAGTTGGAGCGCCACATTGGTGACGGTGAAGCCTTCGAAAACGCGACCGTTCACATTTGGCGAAAAGCCTTCTTCCCCGGTGAAATCTGTGTCTATATAGGTGAGGTTGGGGTCTGGGCGGAACCAGTAACGCGCCCGCCAGGTGAAGAACCTGGGCAGGGTAAGGCTCTGCATCTCGGGAGCACACTGTTCAATGACCATATCGTTCACCGCCACCAGGCAGGAGCTAGAAAAACCAAGCTCCGGAAATAGCAGGTAGATGCGATTGAGACCAAAGGTGTATTCGAGGCGCAGCTTGCCCAGGTCGGTCTGGCGCAGGCTGGGACCATTGCCGATGATGAAACAACGCTGGTTGGTGTGACTGTTTTCAAGCTGCTTCAGCTTGCGGGAGCTCTCAGCCCAGCGTGGGTCAAAGGTGCGCGCCACAACGTGGCGGCCGCGGTTGCGCCAGCCCCAATAAAGATCGGAACCCATTTGCCATATGGGCGTGGGGGTTATTTTCTTGGCGGTTTGACGAAGCGTCATTTGGATGTCCTAATAGGTGAAAAAATGCGCATTATTCTGTGCTCAGGCGGGCAGTGGCTCCGCCGTCCACGATCATGGCCTGACCGGTCATGAAGGAGGATTGGGTATTATCCGCCAGGAAGTAAATGGCATGGGCGATCTCCTCCGGGGTGCCGATACGCCCATTGACCGTCTTGCGCGCCAGGTTGTCCAGGCGGGTCTGGATATCGCTGCCCTGCACATGGCCGCGGTTCAAGCCGGCCCGCAGCATGGGCGTATCCACCGCGCCGGGCAGGATGGCGTTGACACGGATATTTTCAGGAGCAAACTCGATCGCCATGGCACGCGTAAGAGCAAGAAGACCGCCCTTGCTGGCAGCATATGCGGCGATATTGGCGGAGGTGGCTACCGCATGGACGGATGAAACGACGACGATGGCGCCACCCGAGGCTGCCTGGAACAGCGGGAAGGCAAGCTTGGCACTCAAGAACACCGAACGGAGATTGGAAGCCATCACGGCGTCCCATTCTTCCACGCTGGTATGGATGATGGGCTTGGCGATCTGCACCCCGGCATTGTTTACCAGGGCGTTCAGGTAACCCGTATGGGCATGCGCCTGTTTGAAAATGGACTCGAGGTTGCTGCCGATGGAGATGTCGGATTGGATAAAAAATCCATCCTGGGGGAAAGCATCCTCGAAGGGGGACCGGTCCACGCCAATGACACGCCAACCCAATGAGGCGAAGTGCTGGACGGTGGCGCGACCGATACCTCCAGCTGCCCCGGTGATCAGCACCGTGCGAGGTGTGGAGACTGGTGACTGCTCGGCTTGATTATTTTGCATGATCAGTTTTCCTTTGGTGCTGAAATACCCAGGCCATCCAATAAATTATCAATCGTATTTTGGTGCACCCTTTCCCAGGCTTTGGGGCTGGAGTTGGCATTGTGCGTTCCCAGCATGACGTTATCCATTCGCGTCAGGGGGCTATCAGGCGATAGAGGTTCGACTTCGAATACGTCCAGGGCGGCACCAGCCAGTTTTCCAACCTGCAAAGCGGATATCAAGGCTGATTCTTCAACTACGGGTCCGCGAGAAGTATTGATGAGGATTGCATTGGGATTGATATGGGCGAGCGTGGCGGCGTTCATCAGGTGGAAGCTGGTGGGGTTCAAGTCGCAGTTCAAGCTGACGAAATCTGAGCGTGCCAACAGGTCTTCCAGGGAAGTCATCTCGACCTCGTTCTTGGTGAGGAAAACCTGGTCGATGGGGATGATATCGTTGCCCAGCAGCTTCATCCCAAAAGCACGCGCCCGCCGGATGACCGCTTTGCCGATCTTACCCACCCCGACCACGCCTAACGTGCATTCGCTAAGCGAGCGACCGGGGATTTTCTCCCAAACGCCCGACTTTACCGCCCGGTCCATCCAGGGGAAAAGGCGGGCGAAGGTGAGCATATAACCGAGCACAGTATCCGCCACCGGGAGAGTGAAGGCGTTGGGGGTGTTGCGCACCTGGATTCCCAGCTTTTCGGCTGCCTGGCGGTTAATCGAATCGATCCCCGTGCCCCACTTGGAGATGACTTTCAGCCGAGGGGCACAGGCTTCAAGCACACGCGGAGTATAGTGATCGTCACCGCAGATCGTGCCATCGAATTGCCCGGCATAAGTGAGCAGCTCATTTTCGTCCAGGCGTTCATGTACCTCAGGGACGATCAGGCGCAAGCCCAGGCCTTCCAACAAGGGACGGTAGCGGGGCAGCAGGGGGATCATGTACGGGGCTGAATACAGTATGGTAAGCATGGCGTTATCCCTTCGCCGGCATCTGAATTTGCATTAAGAATTCTGTAATGGAGAAATCCAGCTCTTCATCGATATCCCAGGCCTCGGCTGCCTCCATGGCGAACATCAGTGGACGCTCACCCAGCCGATTCTGGCGTTGGATCAAATTCTGGCGGGTGAAGATATAGATGCAGGAGTTCTCTTCATACACTGGAGGAAGATCCTGGGTTTGAAGCAGGATGGCGGGATTGTGGTTGATGGCGCGCCCCAGCTGATCCCACAGGCGTACCTGGCGCCGGGTGACTGAAAAGACCGAATCATATTCCGGGGTGCTTTCCAGCAGGGTTTGAACGGCACGCGAGATGGTGGATGGGCGCAAGAGGGGATTGGTGGTGTGGGTCTGCAGGTAATATTCAGCCTGAACCTGCGAAGTATCGTACATCAGGATCTCATTCATCGAAACCGCATCGCCACGCAAGTGCTCAGGGCGCTCAAGAATGGTCACAGTGGGGAAATGCTGCAGCAATCCCTGCATGATCGGCTGGCTATCGGTATCCACCACCACCTGGGTGATCTCCGGGCAGGCGAGTAAGGCGCTGAGGATGTGGTGGAACAGCGGTTTACCAGCCAGGGGTCGGAAATTCTTCCCGGGCACGCGTTGTGAATGGTGGCGCATGGGGACAAGGGCGGCAATTGTGGTCATTTTACCTCTGCTGGGTAGGAGTACCTTCGTCAGGTTGATATTGGATGGGAGTAACTCCGCGGATATTACTGGCCGGCTGCAAACCTGTGCCGCGGGGATAATAAAATGTCTGGCGCAGCTGCCAGGTGAGCGGTCCCGACTGGCGGTAACCCTTGTAGGTGCCCCAAAATTGCATCCAGCGGAACCAACAAATCTCCCCGAAACGAGAGAATAATTTTCTTTGCCGAGCCGCGTGCCAGGCGTCGCTCAGGATATTGCTGGTGAGGTTGTGAAGCAGGTCCCACAGGCGGTAATGCTCCTGGGGAAAGAGATGTTTAAAAGCCATGGCTTCACGGCGATAGCGGTTATAGACTGCGCTCGGCGTTTCTTCGTGGATATGGATTACTTCGGCTTCGGCGACATAGCTGATGGTATAGCCCTTTGCCATGATGCGATGCGCCCATTCCAGGTCTTCCAGGCCGGGTAAGGTTTCATCGTAAGGCGTGCTCTCCCAAAGCGAGCGGCGGATGGCAGCATTGGCATTGTTGCAGAAAGGGTGAAGCTGGTGAGCCTGGGATTGGTCGGGGTACCAGTGCTGAAATATCTGCTGCTCGGAATATTTATTGATTGAATTACCGCGCTGCTTGCCATAGGTGAGGGCTACCTGTGCATCTGCAAAGGGAGCCAGCAAGCACTCCAGCCAGTCGGGGTAGACCGGATAGACATGTGCGCTGGCGATGACAATTAATTCACCATGGGATGCCGCAATCCCCTGGTTGAGGGAATAACCAAAGCTGAAATCCTGCGGCTGGATCTGCACCACCCGCAGCGGGTATCGGGAGGCGATGTCAAGCGTGCGGTCGGTCGAACCCGAATCGACCAGGATGATTTCTACCTCTTCCAGCGCTTGCTGCGCAATGCCCTCCAATAATTGGGCAATGTGTTTCTCTTCATTGCAGGCACGGATCACGATGGAAGTGGTCATAAATCAATGATTTCTGAAAGCAAGTGGGATCACAAGTCTGACTCGAGCAGGAAATCGCCGCCCTCCAGGATGCCCTTCAGGATGGTCTTGATCGCAGGTGAGGCGGAGGGGGTGAGGGTTTGCGGCTTTATCTGCTTAAGCCTGACGAACCCCGGCCAGATGCCATCTTCCTGAATGAAATTGGTGAAGGGCAGGGAGGAGCGATAAAGCTGATAGTACAGGAAGCGGCGCGCATTGCGCTTGAATTCGGGCGGAATGGAAATCTCCTGTGCAGCCAGGAGATCTTCCGCCTGCTGGCGGAACGCCTGGGGTGTGGCAGGGAAAAAGACTGTGGGCAGCTGGGTGAAACGGGCACGACCCGCACATAGCACCGGCACGCCCAGAATGGAAGCCTCGAGGCCGATCGTCGAGTTGTATACCATGACAAACTTGGAGCGTTGGATCAGCTCATAGGAGCTGAGCGGTTGGTCTGAGTCCACGAAGAGCAGGTTGGGCAGCTCACCGGCGTGGTTCTGATTGACCCACTGGCTGACGCTTTCCTGGCTGGCTTTGCCGGGGCGGGCTTCATCGGGATGGGCGCGGATGACGAAGAATGTGTCGGGGTGGTTATGGGCGAGGTCCAGCACCTGGTCCAACCAGGCAAACATGTGCGGAAAAACCACGTTGGAGTGCGGCTGGCTGGTATCGAAGATGACGTTGGTGAATACGGGTACGATCTGCTTGTAGGTGGCTGCTTTCTGGATAAAGCTTTCGTCCAACTCTTTCATCTCAGGCCAGAAGCGCACGCCTGCCATGGAAAACTGGCCATGGAAGCGCTGGCTGAGATAAGCATCCAGGCGTTCATTCTGGACTTCATCGAGCTCGAAGTCTTCCGGCACATGCAGCGGGTAGGCGGTGGCTTCTCCGGTAGTGAAGTAGGCGCTGAAAGGCTGCAAACCCACTTCATGAGTGATGGTGCGGATACCTCGTTGCAGTGCTACCCAGCGGGCAGTAGCTTCAGGGAAGAACTGACCGTTAAATAGTACAACTGCCTGGGGATTGGATCTATCGAGTAAAGCGGAAAATTCCCTGGCGACCCGATTGGCGGATAGGATGTACTTACGGTAAAGCGAGCGCGTCAGCTCATCATCCTGAAGGGTGTGCCTGCGCAACACCCAACGGATAGCCGGCAATACCAGCTGCCCAAGGGGCAGGGGAGGCAGTGAAGATATGAGGATAGTTTTCGCTTCGCCGACGGGCGGCTGGTATTCGAGCTCCATCAGACGCTCGAGCGAGAGACTGCGCAGGAGATTAACCAGCCCTTCATCCGACTGGTAGGTAAATGGGATCACCATCGAGCTGGAATAAAGCCAGCGCGATTGGGCAATACAGGCCTGGCATGGAGGAGCCTTCGAAAAGTCATTCCGATCGGTGCCTAACACACAGCGGCTCATACCGGCATGGCATACGAAGTGGATCACGGGAACTTTTTGCAGGCGCAGCGCCAATGACGTAAGCAGGGCGAAGGCTGCGTTCAGGCTCACCCCCACCAGACGGGTTGAAGCATTGAAAAAGATAACCGGTTCTACAACAGGGTCAGGATGTGTATGTAGATAGACCTGTGATGCAAAGCGGTTAATTTGTGAATTAATCTTTATGCGCTGATAACGCTGGCCAAGGGATTTGACCAACCGGCTCATTTTTGGCATCGTCGTAGGAGGTTGCTCAGTGAAGTTCACCTATTCTTTTACCCGGCGGAGCTTACGCAGGGATGGGACCTCGCTGTCATATACACGCTTGACTCCATCACCCAGGGCTTTTTCGGTGACGCGGATATATTTGACCAGCCTCTCCATGCCACCCGGCTCTACTGAAGCCGCCTGGTCGCTGCCCCACATGGCGCGATCCAGGGTGATATGGCGTTCCACCAGGCAGGCGCCCATCGATACAGCAACCACCGTGGGGATCAGACCCACCTCATGACCAGAATAGCCAATCGGGCAGGGAAATGTTCCCGCCAGCGATTGGATCATCTTCAGGTTCAGCTCTTCGGGGTCGCACGGGTAGGTGCTGGTGGCGTGGGTGATGAGCAAATTGCCCTCACCCAGCACATTTACGGCTGTCTTGATCTGCTGCAAGGTGGACATGCCCGTTGATAGGATGATAGGCTTACCGGTCTGGCGGGCATGCAGCAGCAGATTTTTATCAGTCAGTGAAGCGGAGGGAATTTTATAGCAAATGGGGTTGAACTGCTGCAGGAAGTCCACCGAGGGCTCATCCCATACCGAAGCGAACCAGGGCATATTTTTCTGCTGGCAATAGCGGTCGATCTCGCGATATTCATTCAGGTCGAATTCGATTTTGTAGCGATAATCCAGGTAGGAGATATAACCCCAGGGAGTCTCGCGCATATGCTTTTGCTGGTCAAGAGGTACACACAGCTCGGGGGTGCGTTTTTGCAGTTTGACCGCATCGACGCCGGTTTTCACCGCTACATCAATCAGGCTCTTAGCGATTTCGAGACTGCCATTATGGTTGATCCCAATCTCGGCGACGATAAATGTGGGATGACCATCACCGACTTTTTGATTTCCGATCATAATTTCACGTGACATGATATTTCACCTTTCTAGGCTATCTGTTTACAAATAATGGAAACTTGGGTTGAACACCCAGAGCCGGAATTTTACCCATGGTTTTGGAGGATCCGGTCGCACAGCTCTCTGACTGCGCCGCGCCCGCCGGAGTGCGAAAGCACCAAGTCTGCTTGCGAAATCACATCTGGGTGGGCATCGGCTACCGCCACCGCACATCCGACCAGTGGAAAACAGGGCAAGTCATTGACATCGTTACCCAGGTAGACGACATGGGCTTGATCCAGCTGGCGTTCCTGCAGAACCTGGCGCAAGGCGGCCGCTTTATCCGTCAGACCCTGCATGACCGGCAGGTTCAGCTTGAGGCAGCGGGCTGCAACCACCGGGTTGGGCTCGGTGGATAACACTACCATCGGGACACCGGCTTGATGAAGCATGGAGATGCCCATGCCATCGCGGCGGAATACTGCCACCGATTCATGACCATCCTGGTCCACCCAGGCCCGATCATCGGTCATCACGCCATCGAAATCAAAGACCAGCAAATCAACCTTTTTCGGCAGCAGGCGCTGGCGTTGGTTGGGATGGACCATTGGCAAATCAGCCTGTGAGATCAGCCATTCGGCACGCTGCCAGTCGCTCAGTGTATCAATGTCAACGGCGTAGCGCGGGTCCATGATCAGTGGATAAATGACCTGCCCGCTTAATGAATCCTTTTCCAGGATGGTTTGAGCTCGGATGACGTCGATGTGACCCGTTTGCCAGTAGGTTTGCGGCAGCGTCTGGCGAGGTGCATTGAAGGGCTCATTAACCCCAGGGAGGCTAAGCAAGGGGGTCATCTGACCTTGTTGGTTAACCTGCCACATTTTATAGGGATTTTGACCGGAAGGGATGATGCCGCGCACAGAATCGGCTACGGGATGATCGAGCAGTATTTGCACCGCCTGGTCGACGCAGTCAGGCGGGCGGATAGGTGAGGTGGGCCGCAGCTGCACCACGATATCGGGATGATAGTTTTCATTTTTCTTCAGCCAGCCCAGGGCGTGAGTGAAGACGGGCAGATCAGTGGAGTCGTCCCGGGCAAACTCGTCAGGTCGCAAAAAAGGAGCTTCGGCACCGTAACTTTGGGCAACACAGGCGATCTCATCATCGTCGGTGGAAACAATTGTGCGGGTCACCAGCCTGGCTTGCAAGGCGGCTGCGATCGAGTAGGCGATGAGCGGCTGACCGGCAAGCGGTTTTATATTCTTGCGGGGAATGCTTTTAGAGCCACCACGAGCGGGGATCAGGGCGAGGATATGCATCAGGGTTTATCCAGTCTTGGGTTACCAGGCGGTCCAACCGCCATCCACAACCAGGTTGGAACCAGTCATGTAGGAGGAGGCATCCGAGGCCAGGAACAGCAGGGCACCGTTCATTTCGTCTTTATTCGCCATACGCCCTAGAACTGTGCGGGCAGTGTAGGCCTTGAGAAACACCTCATCGTGGTTATTAAATACGCCACCGGGGGTGAGGGCATTAACCCGAATTTCCGTCCCGGCGTAATAAGTCGATAAATAGTGAGTCAATCCCAGCACCCCGGCTTTCGTCACCGAATAATACACCGGCTTGAAGGAGGTCTGCTGTCCATCGCGCTGGTAAATACGCTGGTCTGGACCGACCAACCCGTAAGTGGAACAGATGTTAATGATGGAGCCTTTCTTCCCCTGGGCGAGCATAGGCTTGACAGCAGCCTGGCAGCACAGGAACATGCCGGTCAGGTTGACCTCCAGAGCGGTTTTCCAGGCCTCCAGTGGGTAATTCTCGAAGGCACCTGAAATTGCACCCTTTTTGGCCATTTCTGCCAGGGCCTCAGGGTCGAACTTGGGGTCGAGTGCAGCCGAGTTGACCAGGATATCCAGCCTGCCAAAGGTGGCGAGGGTTTCAGCCACCAGATTCTGGACAGATTCGGGCTGGGTGACGTCAGTGGCGACGCCCAGGCAGTGGTAACCATCATGGATCAGCTTTGTAGCCAGGGTGTTGACTTCATCTGCGTTGATATCGGCAATCACAACGCTGGAACCGGCTTCCCCCAGGGTACGGCAGAATTCCTTACCCAACAGCCCCGGGCCACCGGTGACTATTGCCACCCTGCCGGTTAAATCGAATTTGTGTAGGATCGTTTCAGGCGTCATATTTCCTAGGTGTGGATCAATGATTGAATGGGTTGGTTACAAAACGAAAAGATTTGTTCAATGGATGGTCAGGTTCAATTGAAGTGGGTTATCTGGTCCTGGCGGGCAGCTAAAGCCAGGCTCAGAGCCATCTCTCCGTCATGCAGGCTGCAGATGGGTTCGGCTACGCCATGGATCACGTCTCGAAAGTGGCGCAGCTCATCCAGGAACATCGAGTTGCGTTCAAAACCAATCGGTGGGATAAATTCCTGCCTCCTGATGACTTGATCGTCCGGGCTAACCCCCGACAGCCTGGTGATGCCGTCTGCGTTGTCCCAGCGCAGGGTTCCGAGTGTGCCGATGATCTCCAGCCAATGGGATGGTGGGCGTTGGATGTAATCCAGTTGCAGGTTTCCCAACGTACCATTCGCAAAACGCAGGCTGATCTCGGCAGTATCTTCCACCGGCATGTTCAATCCCTGGTGGCTGGTGAACGCAGACAGTGTTTCAACTTCACCCAGCAGCCAGCGTAGATAATCCAGTGGGTGAGACAGGGTGAGCACCACGCCTCCCCCCAGCTCAGGTCGGGCAGCATAGCCCTGTTTGTAATCTTCCCATGGGTGCCAGTCAGGCAGATACTCACCCCAATGGGCGTGCGCAGAGATAGGCTCACCGATGGCACCTTCAGCCAACAACATTTTCAGCTGTTGCAGCCCTGGGTGAAAGCGGAATTGGAAACCGACCAATACCCGGCTATGATTCTCCTCAATGGCTTGCTTGAGCTCATCCAACCTTGCCATGGAGTGGGAAATTGGTTTCTCGATTAACATGTGACAGCCAAATAAAGCTGCCGGAATGGCAACATCCAGGTGAAGGGCAGTCGGATTGGAGATGATCACTGCATCCGGCGAGTGCTCCAGGGCAATCCGCAAGTCGGTTTCGATGACGAAACCTGCCAGCTCAGCCTCGGGAAGCGTGGAGTGATGGGTGTGGTAGATTACGATATTCTTTTCACCCAGGGTGAGCAGGTTTCTAAAGTGTCGGCGACCGATGGAGCCGAATCCGGCAATCAAGTATTTCATGAGTTGATCAGGATATGCAACCGGTTGTAAAACCCAACCGCCAGGCGTTTGATGAGCGGGATCTGGAATATACGCCCAGCGAATCCACCGTTCGGTTTCCTGACTGCTCCAGCCCTGGCAGACAGCCCCAATCGTTTTGCTTCGGCTGCATTATCAGCGCTGATCACATTGCCTAACAGCCGGGTAACCGGGATGGGTGTGCTGAGGCGCAGGTAGCCCAGCCGATCGACTTCATTTTCCAGCTCGATCATTTTGCCCATCAGATTCTTATCCCAGCCTGGCAGCACATCCAGCATCAGCTGGCGAGGTGCCATGAATTGATGGTGCCCGGCAGATGCCAGTGCGCTTACTCTCTGATAGGTGAACTGGATATCCTGCAAGCCGTCTACTTCCTGCTGGTAGGACTCGGCAGTGCGACCCATGTTATCAATATAATGCTGTTCCAATTCTTGTGGGATCAGCATGCCGCGCGCTACCTTTACCTCCAGCTGTTTAGCGAAGGCTTCAATACTTTCAGTGGCGTAGCGCAGATGGGAACGGATATAAAAACCCGTGACCATACCGGCATATGGGTAGGTATTCATGATCTTCAGGTGGGCGTCCAGCCAACCCGGCAGGAAGAACACATCATCATCCGTATATGCCACAATCTCACCGGGAGCAGCCTGGAAGATGATTTTTAAAGCGCTGATTTTTCCAATATTGCTGGCGGAGAGGATCAGGTAGTTGATCACTCCCTGGTCGCGCAATTTACATAAATAATTGACTAACTCGGGGCAGCTGCCGTTATCGAAGACGATCAAATCATACGGCTTAGGTGTATGGGCGATCAGGCTTTCCAGGCTCAAGCGGGTGACCGCCAGGCGTTCGGCAAAATAACCCGCCTGGTTGGGCAGGTAGGTCAGCATGGCCAGGGTGACACGCGCTGGCTGGTATCCTGATTGCTGACCACGATTTGGGTTGATTCCAATTCTGGGCATATGTTTATCTATTCGATTTCGTTAAGGGGTATCCATGCGCGGCGGGGGGAGATTCGCTCGGCAAGTCTGCGACGGAAAAAGCCAATTTGGCGTTGGAGCCGTACCATTCGATCCGGTTCAGTCTCGGAAGGCGTGCTACCATCGGGCTGGGCTAAGAGGGTTATATACAGCGGGATCAGCCTGGAGCGTGGCAGCCCATGCTGACGCAGCTGGACCAGGCGGAACCCTGCTTTTTTCACCACCTGGGTCAATGTGTGGGCGCTGAATGAGACGAGGTGTGCGACTTCGAAGCTATCGTGTGCATACAGGTTGGGTACTTCGAGCAACAGCCAGCCCCCGGGCGTAAGGAATTTCGTGCGCAAATCCTGCAGGTACTCAACCGGGTTCGGCAAATGCTCGAGCACATGCATCATGCTTACCAGGCTGAAGTGGGATATCCCTGGTTGAGACAGCTCTTCCAGCGATGCATAGACTTCCAGGCCTGATGATTGGGCATACTGCCGGTAAATGTTGCCCGGCTCAATCCCACAGGCGCGGCACTGATAGTGCGCTTGAAATTGCTTCAGCAATACGCCCGTCGAGCAGCCGATATCCAGGATGCGCGTGGCCGATTTGACCTGCTGACGGGTGAATTCAAGGGCAACTTTCGCACGCGCAACCTGAACTTTCAGGTCTTTGGGGGCAGGATCTTCCTGCCCCTGGTATAGCAGGCGATATTCAGCTGCGTAAAATTCCTGGAGTTCAGCTTCCGTCATCCGGGGTGATTGGTATACCAACCCACATCTCCGGCAGATGACATTGGTGACCGGATGACCTCGGAACTCGCGCTGGTCGAAGGGAGACCTGGCGCTCGAGCCGCACAGCGGGCAGAGCTGCACAATTTCAGTCATCAGAGGCTTGAATCTGTCTGAGCTTATATGCCGCCCGGCCGCGAAATTCACGCCAGGCCTTGATAGGATGGAAAACGGTGAAGAACAGGGCGGTTAGCGCTTTCGAATGCAGCCGCACCAGGGGGTAAATTTCAATTTCACGAATCAGCTTGCGCGGGCGCAACGGGATGCGTTGAAGCTGGCCATTCATGATGCAACGATCTGCATCCTGCAGGGTAAATACCGTGCGCCGGCCGCCAGCCAGGCGAAGATTCTCGCTCGATTCGGGCAGTCGATAATGCGGCTGACCATTGGGCAAGTGGGAGTAGTCGTGGTCCTGGTGGATGACAGTGA
The DNA here is from genome assembly GCA_963809805.1 of uncultured Chloroflexia bacterium. Lineage (GTDB taxonomy): Bacteria > Chloroflexota > Anaerolineae > Anaerolineales > UBA4823 > FEB-25. The sequence goes on from CAWELB010000001.1 coordinate 520,378, forward strand.
TAACGGAGGTGGCATCCACAACCGGCAGGTGTTGCCGGCGGGCATGGTAGATCATCCAGTTATCCCATCCAGCCCGGCCGATGGCAAAATTAGGCACATCGGTGAAACAGTCGCGCGGGAAAATAAAATAGTCGCTTCCGGCGGGTGGATGCAGTCTTCCCTGGATTTGTACATCTGACAGCAGGTGTGACTCCCAGCCAGGAGTGAAATCAAGCTGTTGCTGCACATTTAGATCATACCGTTGGCCCACAATGAGGAACTCTTTGATCTGGCAATATACCTGGGAAGCCACTGCGACAAATTGCGGGGTTAGCAAGATATCTGCATTGACGTATGCCAGCAGGGGTGAGGTGCTGATCTGTCTCGCCATGCTGAAGATCGAGCTGACCAGAGGCGTGCCAAGCGGGTTGCGATTTACCTCTGGCAGCTGAATGATGCCCGCCTCGAAGGCGAATTCCGGCATCCCGGGCTCATCCCCGAGCATGATCACATTTACTTCGTCCCCCAGGTGCAGCCAGGATTGGATGGCGTTGCGCTGGATCAGGTCGATGTGCGGGTTGGTGAAAGGCTTGGGAGCGGTGAAAATGGTGATGAGGGGGTCTGACGTTGACATATTTTTCAGGTTATGAGTGATGGGTTTGCGGATCGACATCGAAAGCGGATTTGTGCTTCACCTGTGAATTGATCGTTGCCAGGCCGGGTTCCCGCTGCAAAAGAGATAGGACATCCTTCCAACCGAAATCAGGCTGACCGGTAAAATGATGGTGAACCTGGCGCACAAATTCGAGATCTTCCGGGGTGTCCACCGTCCAGCGCAGAGAGCCATAGTCAGGAACGTGGTTGAGCAACCCGACCTGGAATCCATAGGTTGAGGCGCTTTTCTCTAGGTACCACTCACTGTCTGCCGGAAAGTCCACCGGTGGAAAGGTCACACCTTCGTAAATATACGGCATCACGTGCTCACGTTGATAGTCCTGATGCGCTTCTTTCCAGGCACGCTCCAGGGCATCGAAGGAGCAAACTTCAACGTCCAGGCCGATGGGCAGGCTGCGCTTCCAGGGTGGGGGCAGGCGGTTGGCGAGAAAGTCGTAAGGAAAGGCACTTAGTGAATAGTCAATTGGTAATTGGGAAGAATTTTCCCGTGTTTTGACCAAAGGTTCATTAAGAAAGACAGAAACTGCCAGGTCGATCACTTCGGGATCAATCAGCGGGCAATCGGCGGTCAGGCGGATGATCACCTCCGCATGCGAACGCAAGGCTGCCTGGTAGAAACGGTCGAGCACATCCGGGAGGCTACCGCGGAAGCAGGCGACGTTATGCTGACGGCAGAATCCCTCGAGGATATCGTCAGTCGGGTCGGTGGTGGTGGCAACCAATATGCCATCGATCTTTCCAGTTAGCCGGGTGCGCTCGATGACGTGCTGGAGCATGGGCTGTCCGGCAATATCCATCAGCACCTTGCCCGGAAGTCGGGAAGATGACATGCGTGCCTGGATGATGGCTAATTTATTGAGCGACATAATGTAGAAGGATCACCGGTAGAATTTTATTGCATTGCCAGCTGGTAAGCTTTTTCAAGCTGTGGGAAGTTTTGCTCCCAATCGGCACGGGCTTCAGCAATCTGCCGGGCGTTCTTCCCCATCTCCGCCAATTCTTGACGCTTCTCAAGGGCAATCAAGATGGCAGATGCCAGTCCTTCGGCATCCCCGTCGGGGAATAACCAGCCATTCTCTCCCGGAGTCACCCATTCATGGTTGCCGGGGATAGCAGGGACGATGGCAGGCTTGCCACAGGCAAAAGCTTCCAGCAATGAAATCGAAGTCCCGTCACTGTGGGAAGCGCCGATGTAGACATCAGCCTGGCGGTAGTAGTCCGGTAGGTCCGAAAATGAGACCTGACCCGGAAAGCTAACCCGATCGAAGACTGCCCCCACCAGCAGGGTCTGGCGGATATCCGCATATTGAGAACCCCCTCCCAGCAGGGTGAGGCGAAGCTCGGGGTGTTGGCGGGCGGCGATGGCAAACGCCCGCGCAATCACATCAATGCCATAGATCGGCTCCCAGCTGCGGGTGGATAAAAGAGAAAACGTTGGAAGGTTGGCAGGTTGGCAGGTTGAAACGTTGAAATGGTGTAGGTCGATGCCCCAGGGGAAGGTGACGACGCGCTCGTTGGGCATGCCGAATGAGGTGGCAAGCTTGCGGATCGTATCACAGTCGCCCACAAAAGCATCGCTGTTGCGCAAGGTGTACCTGGTTGCCCAGCGCCAAAATGGGTTGATCTGAGCGTCGTGCAGCAGGTCATAGCCCCATGACACGCTGACCAGGGGATGAAACCCGGTCATTGCCACCAGGAAGGCTGAGCGTTGCACTGGACCGGCGTGGATCAGGTCAGGTTTGACCTGGCGGATCACCCTGCCCAGGTCATCCAGCAGGCGCAACCCATCCTTGAACTTCGCAGGTCGTTTGCCTCCTGCCCATTCCACCAGCTCGATTTCACCCGGCAGAGGACGGTTTTCAAGCACCTGCCCACCCCCTTCCAAGCGTAAATAGAACATCTTGTGATCGGTCTTCGCCAGGGCGGTCAGGAAGCGATGGTCGTGGGTGGTGTAATCGCGCGAAAAATATATGATCCGCATGGTCAGGAGTTATAACCGCTTGGGTTAATAATTATTCACCCAACTCAGTCCAACGAAGCTCTTTCCCCAGCGGGAGGTCCACCCGTGCCCGTTTGCCAATTACGGTGTTGATCTCGTGCGGTTTGATGGCACCAGGGGTAGCCGGGCGCAGCACGTCGATCATTTCACGCGTGAAAACTTCACCTGCCCGGATATCTCTGGCAGCACGCAGGCAGCGGCGCTGGATGATGGTGGTCTCGACCTCATTCCCAGCCACAAATTTATCTGCGCTGCCCAGGCTGCGCTCCAAAAGCCGGGTCTCTTCGACCATATTCGCCCACATTTGCGGGTTCATGGCGAACTTATGATCAGGTCCCTGGCGGTCATTGCTGTCGGTGAAGTGGCGCTCGATAACGCGTGCCCCTAATGTCACCGCACCTAGCACAGGGGCAAGCGCGTGGGTATGGTCAGACAGACCCAGGATGACCTGAGGAAACATGCTGAGGTAGGTTTTTAACACGTTCACATTCAAGTGATCGTAGTTACCGGGGCTGGCGGTGTAATTGGTGTTGCACTGCATTAACACCAGCTGGGGGTTGATCTTGAGGATCGCATGCACCGCCCGCTGGACTTCACCGATATCAGACGCCCCGGTGGCGACGAAGAACGGCTTGCCCTTGGAAGCCATGCGCTCAAGCGCTTCGATCCAGTCAATCTCACCTGAACCGGCCTTGTACATCTGGACGTATGCGTCGAGCATGTCAATGGCTTCGAAATCATAAGGAGCAGAGAAGAAATCGATCCCCACTTCATCGCAGGCTTGTTTCAGGATCGGTGTCCATTCGAACGGGATGGAGGCTTCCGAATAAACCTGGAAGACCGACTTTTTCCAGCTGGCCTGGTGTGAGACCTGCCCATCCATGTGGGTGAAACCATAATCCGAAACGATATTGGGGGCGCGGAAATTTTGAAACTTGGCTGCATCTGCCCCAGCTTGCCTGGCGAGGCGGATGAGCATCCGAGCGCGCTCCAGGTCACCATCATGGTTGGCGGCGATATCCGCAATGAAGTAAGTGGGGTGATGGGCACCGATGGTATGGGCACCAATTTTAATTTCCATGGTCATCTCCGGGAATTTATCAGAAAGGGGACGGGCTAATGGATTTCCAGGCTACGCAGCATCGGTGGATAACCTTGTTGATACAGGGTGTATAACTGCTCCAAACCTGTGGAAAGGTTGGGGAGCGGCTTCCCGAGCGCACGCGCCAGCTTGTCTGTACGCAGGTTGAGGTTGGGAGAGCGCATTGCTTTCAGCCCCGATTGTTTAACCGAAGTGGGGTTGATCAGGCTGCCATCCAGGCTGAAACGCTCCGCCAGGCGCATGCCGAAATCATACTTGCTCAAGGATTCCGAGCTGACCACATGGTACAGACCGCTTAGATTCAGCGCAAGCATCCTCACGAATATATCTGCCAGGTGATTGGCGAGCAGCGGGCAGAAGTACACGTCGGTGAAGCCCATCACCTGCTTGCCCTGGCTCAGGTTATTAATGAAGAACTCTGCCAGGCTGCGTTTGCCGGTTAGCGACCAGCCAAACAGGTTGACCCGGGCGATAATGGCTGTCGGGTCAGTTTCAAGGACGGCCTGCTCGCTGTTCAGCTTGGTGCGCGAGTACACCCCAACCGGATTGGGGGTATCCTCTTCCGAGTAATCCCCGCGCAAGCCGTCGAAAACCGAATCGGTTGAGACGTGTACCAGCCGCGCTCCGCTCCTGGCGACATGACTTGCCAGTGTGCGGGGGAGATCGGTATTCAGCTGTTGCGCCAGGAGGGGGTCAGCCTCGCAGGCATCTAAATTTGCCAGTGCGGCACAGTGGATGACCCAGTCGGGTTGAGTGCTTTCGAGCAGGTGTTCCACTGCGCCAGGAGTCAGGAGGTCGGTTTGGAGGACCGTAAAAGCATCGGTTTGGAGGGCATGTTGGTTAACCGTGCCGAAAACCGTATGCCGGCGGGTGGTTTCCAAGGCCAGGTTGAGACCCAGCAAACCACTGGCTCCGGTGATGAGGATGCGCATATCACCTATTCTTCAACATAGCCATTCACCTGACGGTCTTCAAAAGGTGCGACCATTTCACGTATTTGGTTTACATTCAGCCAGTTCGGGTTGTTGTCACTGCCGAAACGGAACCCGGCTGGCAGGACTTTCCCTTCCGATTGCCAGTCATGTCCAAACCAGGCATTCGCGCTGGGCTGGACGACGTACATTTCTTCCATCTCGACCGTTGAGCGGGATTCATCTTCAGAGATCAACACTTCATGCAGCTTTTCTCCTGGACGGATGCCAACCACGGCAATTTGTGTCCCTGGTGCGATGGCTTTGGCCAGGTCGACGATATTCATGCTGGGGATTTTCGGCACGAAGACCTCACCGCCATGCATTTTTTCAATGCAATGGGTCACAAAGCGCACGCCGTGGTCCAGGGTGAGCCAGAAACGGGTCATGCGCTCGTCGGTGATGGTCAGTTTACCAGTCGGGCGCTGCTGCAGGAAAATGGGCACCACGCTGCCGCGCGAGCCCACCACATTCCCGTAACGGACGCAGCTGAAGCGGGTGGCCATCCCACCGGCATAGGAGTTGCTCTGGATGATCAGCTTTTCGGCTGCGAGCTTGGTGGCACCGTATAAATTGATCGGGTTGACCGCTTTATCGGTGCTGAGAGCCAGGACCTTCTTGACCCCCGCATCCAGGGCTGCCTCGACCACGTTGCTGCTGCCGAGGATATTGGTCTTGATGGCTTCCATGGGGTTATATTCACAGGCAGGCACCTGCTTCAGGGCGGCGGCGTGAACGACGATATCCACCCCATGCATGGCACGGCGCAGGCGTTCAACGTCGCGCACATCCCCAATAAAATAACGCAGGGAGGCATGGTCGAGGCCTGCCACGCGCATCTCATGCTGCTTGAGCTCGTCGCGGCTGAAGACGATCAGCTTGGCAGGATGGTACTCAGCTAGCATCAGCTCGACGAATTTCCTGCCAAAAGACCCGGTTCCACCGGTGACGAGGATGACTTGTTCAGTCCAGTTCATAGATTCTCCATCAATGATACGTTGTGCATATTTATTCGCTTTTCGCCAGCACCACCATTGGGTACTGGCCGACCTTACCTAAAAAATGTGGAAAACGCTCTTCAAGCCAGTAGATCAGTCTTAACCAGGTCCGGCCTGCCAGGCGCGTATGGATGAATGTGCGCAGGAAGCGCACGGAGACGCTGCGCCAGCACCATATTTGGAGCGCCATCAGGCTGCCAACTTCTTTTTGCAGCTGGGCGGCATTCTCCTTGCGGACGAAGGTGCCGCGCGCATTCAGTGGTTTGGCTGAAGGGATTGATGGCTGGTCAAATTTTGCCGCTTTGGATCGAGGCCGAAATAATGCGTATAGTCGCTCGTACAGGCGGATCCAGAAGTCGAGGAAAATGGTCAGGGGTGGGTTCTCCCATCCATTGACGATGACCGCTTTACCGCTGTTCGCCAGGGTGCGCTGCAGCTCCTGGTAGGCCACGGTATGCTGTTCCAGCGGCAGGTGGTGGATGGTGTGCAGTGAGACTTCGCCATCGAAGCTGTTTGACTTGAACGGCAAACGGGCTACATCGCACACCACGTACAAGCCGTGCTTCCCGATACGCTTGCGGGCTTCCTGCAAGGAAACGATGGAGATATCAGCACACACCCGATATAGGTAGCCCTTGGAGTACTCCAGGTACTCGGGGTACTGGATCGGTCCGCAACCGGCATCCAACAGGAAACGCCCGCTTTGGTTCAGGTGGCGCAGGATGCGCATGTGGCACTTATGGATATACTCGTGCGAGACAGGGCGAAGGTCCTCATAAGAGGCGTTCTGGTAGAAGCCGTCGCTTTCCGTCTGCCAGCCCACCTGGTCATAAAACTCACGCACCTGATGTTTGATCTCGAGATCCGAATCCATCATTCACCAGCCGATTGGCTTTCCTACCAGGTAATTAAACGTTTGTTGATAATCCGATAAACCTTCGCCGTCAAGCAGCCGGGAAAGAGGCCAGGCTTCGAGGTCCTTCCAAAAATGCACCAGGTGCCAGGGGAACGGATGGGGGTATTCAAAGAAAAAGCGGTAGGCATAATTCCAGGCTTGCTCCACCTGGGATTGGGAGAGGTGGTAGCTTCCGGGTGCCGCCAACATCTCATTCAACATCTCGAAATAGGCCTCCCAGCTGGCTGGGTCGGTGGTGAAGCCTTTGCCCCGGTAATGGGTGTTGCCAACCACGATCACCGGCACACCGCTCATCGCCATTTCCATCCCAACGGTGGTGGTGTAAACCAGGCCAAGGTCGGCGATCTCAACAATATCGTAAGTGTTGACTCTGGCATCGGCAAGTACCAGGTGGATATTTTCAGGTAAGGTAGGCAAGGCTTTGTGGACCACATCAGCCACAGATGGACCTTTCGTGATCAGCTCACCCGGGTGGATACGCGCCACCAGCTGCACGTCGGGTCGGGTGGCAAAATACTTGACGGTACGCTCCAGCCAATCCGTCATCGAATCACTGAAGACCTGCCGACCCAGGGTGAGGCTGTCGCCAATTACATTGGTGGCGAGCAGTACGATGGGGCGCTGGTCCAGTCCCAGGGTCTGCCGCACCTGGGCTCCGCCTGCGGAGGGCACACCTTGCCAGCGGCGGGCGAAGTTTTCCCACAGGCTGCCGCGTTGGCGTGAGGCGAAAAGCTTGCGCACCTGGCTCACCTGATCCTGAGTGAGTGCCTGGTGCTGATATTTCTTCCATATATCTGATGTATCCTGCCGCATGACCTCGGCATTCTGGGCCAGCCAAATGCGGTTGCGCTGCTCACCAAATTCGTAGGTAACGGTTGGGATGCCCAGGTAGCGGGCGACCTGGTAGATCACGCCGAATTCAAGGATGGTGCCGTTGGGAAGGATGATTACATCGGGATTGTGCCTTCTCAGGTATGAAAAGGCTAAGATTGCAGCGGAATGATTACGATCAGAGCGCAATTTATACAGCTCACTCTCCAGGCTGACCTCTTCCACCTGCAGGGTATATTGCGTATCACGCAGTGAAACCAGATCGATTGCTTTCACCAGCTCGGAGGGCAACCTGGTTGCCTTGGACTGGCTTAATAACGGCACAACCCTCATCAGAGGAGAGGTTTTCGATAATATGCTTTCGGCGTATACATTTTGCCGGCGCAGGTTGAAAGCATCGATGGGTGCCTGCCACCGGGCGAATGGCAAGTAGGACAACGTGACAGAACACCCCTGTCCTGCTAGAGACATGCCCAACAAGGTGGCATGCTCAAGCCAATAGCGTAATGTGGCGAAGATAAAGACGCGTTTATGCTCGTCGGCTGACCTTGAACGGTTGAGCGAGTTGTAAACCTTTGAGCCCATCACTTGACTGCGCCACTCCGGGATGGCTTGTTCCAGGCGGTCCAGGGCGAATTCGGGGGTGACCGGCTTACCGGGCTGGCGCAGGTACCAGTAGGCTTCAGCAGTCAGGGGAATCTGACCCAGGATATTTTTTAAGTCCTGCTTGCTCACCATTCTCATATGCGCTCAATCACCCATTCCAGCGCCGGGCGCAGCGGACCCATGCGCGGCTCCGGCCATTGTTTACCGGGGGCTCCCGTGGCATCCACGCTGAAAGCCAGGCTGTGGTCATCCCAAAAATAGCGTTTGATGCGAAAGCTGCTGGCGTTAACTGCCAGCACATAGCGTCCTTCGTTCAGGGTATTGGCTGGGACGGTGCAGCGGCTGAGGTAGTGACCTGCCGCTCGCACCCCGTTCTGCTCGAACTTAGCGGGGTCATCCAGGTCGAAGGAGGTGAAGACGTATTCGCCCCGCATGGTCAGCAGGTAGATGCCCACCCGCAGGCCGGTGAGAGGGCTGTCAAGGCGATATTCTATTTCGATCGTAAATGGCTCGGTTGAGCGTAATGTATCCACCACCCGCCCAGCCCGGTCGCGCAGGCGTAAAGCCAGGGGTGTGAATGGAGCCGCCTCGCCGGGCACTTCCTCGGAGGTCCAGATACGCTCACCAGACCCCGTGAAGCCGGCTGCCATATAATAATCCAGGGCCTGGGCCGTGGGAGCACGGTATACCAGCTGCCCCTTATCCAGCACCATGGTTTCCTCGGTGAGACGCAAGACCGCCGACATGTTGTGGCTGACGAACAGCACCGTCCGACCTGCCTGGGCGACATCGCTCATCTTACCCATGCACTTACGCTGGAATTCAGCATCCCCCACCGCCAACACCTCATCCACCACCAGGATCTCGGGTTCCAGGTGTGCCGCCACTGCAAATGCCAACCGCAGATACATTCCGCTCGAATAACGTTTAACCGGTGTATCGATGAACTGCTCGACCTCGGAGAAGGCGACAATCTCATCAAATTTACGGTCGATCTCCAGGCGCTTCATTCCCAGGATGGCACCATTCAGATAGATGTTCTCACGCCCGGTCAGCTCAGGGTGAAAACCCGTCCCCACTTCCAGCAAGGAACCCACCCGACCATGGATCTCGGCGCTGCCCTCGGTGGGCTCGGTGACGCGGGAGAGGATCTTCAGCAGGGTGCTTTTTCCGGCGCCATTGCGGCCGACTATCCCCAAGACTTTCCCCTGGTGGACCTCGAAAGAGATATCGCGCAGCGCCCAGATTGTGCTGGCTGGGTTGGAAAATGCCGCCGATGTGCCGCGCCGCAAGCGTCGAATGGGCGCGTTGACCCCGGCGACAATCGTATCGCGCAAGGTCTTGTAGCGCTCGGGTGCGGTACCGATGCGGTAACGCTTGCCCAGGTTTTCAACGCGGATGGCTATATCAGTCATATTACATCACTTGCATTCAAAATAATCCACGCAGCCTTAAATCTCATCTGCAAAGGTGCGTTCCATATTGCGGAAATAAACCAGCCCACTGATCAGGATGAGCACTGCGATCCCGGCGGAGACTGCCAGCAGCTGCCATGGCATGCTGTGGATGCCCAGTAGAGACCAACGGAAGCCTTCCACCACCCCGGTGAGCGGGTTCAAGGCGTATAAAATTTGCCATTTTTGTGAAACCACCGAGGAAGAATAAACAATGGGGGTCACAAAGAACCAGATCTGGGTCAAAAAAGGCAGGATATGTCCCACATCGCGGTAGAGCACATTCATGGCTGAAAGCCACAGGCTGACGCCCAGGGTAGCAATGAACATCAGGACGATGAGCAGGGGCAGGGCGAGCAATCCGGGAGTGAATTTAAAGGCGTAAGTTGAATTGGGGGCGAATGTATAGTACAGGATAAGGATGATATAGACGGCGAAAGCAATCGCAAAATCGACCAGACCCGCCAGCACAGAAGCCACCGGGATCGTCAGGCGGGGAAAATAGATTTTCGTGATCATGTTGCGATTCGTGACCAGAGAGCGACCCGCATCGTTCATCGCCTTAGAGAATAAGCCCCAGGGAAGTAAAGCCGTGAAATTGAAAATGGGGTAGGGGACACCTTCTGACGCCAGACCGGCTGCAGTGGAAAATATAAAGGTAAAAACCACCATTTGGATGATGGGTTGGATCACTGCCCAGGCAGCACCCAGCACGGTTTGCTTGTAGCGCACCAGGATATCCCGCCAGGTGAGGAAAAGCACCAGCTCACGGTAAACCCACAGGTCGCGCAGGTTCAACGCTGCCAGGCCATGGGTAGGGCGCAGAAACGTTACCTCTGAGCGGGATTTGGAAAGCTGATTTGCAGTCATCGGGTATGGATCAGACCTTCCGGTTTTGCCGATACCAGGCGATGGTTTCGCGCAAGCCCTCTTCGAAGGGCACCCTTGCCCGCCAGCCAAAATACTCCGTTGCCCGGCTGGTGTCCAACCCGCGCCGCGGCTGCCCGTTGGGTTTGGTGGTATCCCACACCAGCCTGCCTTCGTAGCCGGTCAGACGGACGATCAGCTCAGATAGATCACGGATGCTGATCTCCTGCCCGGAGCCAATATTCACCGGCTCGCTGCCATTGTAGAACTCGGCGGCGGTCAATATCGCATCGGCAGCATCACCAGCATATAAAAACTCACGCGTCGGTGAGCCATCACCCCACAAGGTGACTTCATTATCACCCCGCTCCTGGGCCTCGATGCATTTGCGCACCAGGGCTGGGATGACGTGCGAGGTTTCGAGGTTAAAATTGTCGCGTGGCCCATACAGGTTCACTGGCAGTAAATAAATGGCATTAAAACCATACTGCTGGCGATATGCCTGTGCCTGTACGAGCAGCATCTTCTTTGCCAGCCCGTAAGGCGCATTGGTTTCCTCCGGGTAGCCTCCCCACAGGTCCTCTTCTTTGAACGGAACGGGTGTATATTTTGGATAGGCGCAAACTGTGCCGATGGCGACGAATTTACTCACGCCACGCTTCCAGGCTTCATGCATCAGCTGCACACCCATCATCAAGTTGATGTAGAAGAAATCGGCAGGACAAGCCCGGTTGGCACCAATTCCACCCGCCAATGCCGCCAGGTGGATGATGATGTCGGGTCGGCTGGCATCGAGCATGCGCTGGATATCCAGGGGATTGACCAGGTCATACTCCTCGATGGTGGGTACGAAGACATCGTTAGCTCCGCGTTGTTTCAAGCCAGCGAGGACAAAAGAACCCAGAAAACCTGCCCCACCGGTTACGCAGATGCGTTTATCTTGCCAGTAATTTGGGTCGGATTGATAAGCCATGATTGCTCCTGATTTGTTCTCTCTGACTCACTCAACGCTGATCTTATTGGACGATGAATTGTGCATTACGATAGTGCTGGTCATGCGGATTGCTGATCAGACCCGTCCGGATGGCGTGCAGTACTTCACGGATGCCATCGTCGGGGGTTAACCGGGTTTGGAAGCCCAATTCACGTTGTATTTTTTCGTAGGAAACGGTGATATCGCGCATGTCCCCCCCAAAGGTCATGTCCTTATAAGTGACCACAGTTTCGGGCATGCGCTTGAGCACCATTGCAACAATTTGATCCTTGGTATAGTTGCCATTTTCGGAGCCCAGGTTGTAGATTTGACAGCGCACTTTTTCATCCGGCGCCTGCAACCCAAGGATGAGACCACGGACTGCATCCAGGATATGGACGAAGGAACGCGAATACCCGCGCTGATAGATAAGCAGCTCACGTTTGGTGAAAGCTTCGAGCACGAACTGGTTAATGATCAGGTCGAAGCGCATGCGCGGGGAAATGCCATATAAAGTGGCAAAGCGGTATATGAGCGGGGTGCAGGTGGAATCACTCTGGGCGATCAGGAAGCGTTCGGCAGCGATTTTCGTCTCGGCATATAGGGATTGAGGCGTGAGCAGCGATGCTTCGGTGACCGGTTTGCCATCGGGTGAGAGTCCATAATTGCTGTACGATGAGGCATACACCAGCCGGCTGACCCCTAAAGACACTGACTGCTCAAAAACGCGTTCGGTGGCTTCCACGTTGTAGCGCCAGGCAACCTGCCTGCCCACCGCCTGGCAGGCTGGAAAGCCCACAATAGCAGCCAGGTGGACCAACGCGGAAGGCTTTTCCCAATCGGAGCGCAGGTTGGAACGGACGGCGCGCGGCTCGATGACATTGGCTTTGGCGAAGTGGAAGTTGGGATGGGCGAGGTAGCCTAGCAGAGATTCACCGCCGAAGATCAGGTCGTCTATCACGGTGACCTTCATCCCAAGGCGCAGTAGCTCACCCGTGAGCAGCGAGCCGATATAGCCAGCTCCCCCGGTAATCACAACATGTTTTAATCCAGATGCTTCCATATTGGTTTCCCCTGTGCTCATGGCAGCACTTCCATCCGCAAAGTGACTTTTACCCCTTGCACCAACAATGTCGGTACAGAAGGATCCTGACTGATCCTGATGCCCTGCTCGAGGCAGGTGAGCCGGCAGACATCGGCGATGTCGTTGGTGGTGGTCGATAGTTTGGGGTCTTCCGGATTGACCTCGGTTTCAATATGCACCTGGTCGAAACCTTGGTGCTTTACATCCAGCAGAAGCTCACGCACGCGTTTACGGATGTTGCGGTAGAGCAGGAAAGATTGCTCGATGTAATCAACAGTCAGGTGGGCGCGGAAGGTGATACCTTCTGGGGTGATGATGTAACGCAGTTTTCGCCGTTCAGCGCGCTTTACCTTAACATACCCCTTGGCAATCATGCGCTTGAGATGCCAGTTCACCGTTCCTACTGCAACCCCAAGCTGGGTTGCCAGTGAAGCCTGGGTGATATTGGGATCGATCTCGATCTGCTCGAGCAGGTTCATTTCACGGATAACTTCTGGGTTTTCTGCCATTTGCGGTTACGAGGATTTCTAATAAGCCTGTTGTATTTAAAAATCAATATTCAGTGATTGAAATTCAACGACTGAATTATAACTCAATTTAACCAATATGTGGACCAAATATCTGATCATTTCACTCACCGTGTGAATCTCAGCCCTAGCAAACGTCGAAATTACCCACGATACGCAGGATGTCAAACCCTTCAGCATACCGGCGCTCTGCCAGGGCTCCATGCCGGATGAGCGTAGCGCGCAGGACAGAGGCATCAAAGTAATATTTATTATTGTAGGTGGAGTATTCACCCAACGCCTGGATCTTGCGCTCGACATCCTTCTCACTGACTTCGACCAGAAAGTGGGGGAAGAAGCCGTAGCTGCTGCGCAAGGCGTCATATCCCAAAACGGTAGTGCCGCGAAAGGCGCGCAATACTTCCTCGGTGGTTTGCTGGTGGTCCTGATGGATATCCGCCCGCGTATGGGTGATGACGATATCCGGCTCATATTCGTGATTCAGCTTGTACAGGTATTCCAGGATTTCCTGTCGCAGCTCAGGGAAACGGCGGGTTACGAATGCTTCCAGCCTGACGCCTTCGCGTGGGACGCCCAGGATCGCCATGCTGCGGTAGTGTTCCTCCACCAGGTGAGCAAGGGTTGGGTTCTTTTGGTTATCGGATAAGGTGACACACAGGATATCCGTTTTGCCAATGATATTGGAGATAAACGCCCCACACCCCAGCTCGATATCATCCGGGTGGGCGCCAATAAAACACACTTTTTTTCCGTAGAAAAGCATCGTGATCCGTCCTTTATAGTGGATTCCGGTAAGGGAAAATTGGTGAAACCATGCGGCGAAAATAGATCCACACCTGCTGAAGTAATGTTCGCAGGTTTCGATATCTTAAGGTGTATAGCCCTCTTTGGATCAGGTTAGGTGACCGTTCAAGATCCGGTTTCCTCCAAAATGTGTCTAAAAGCTGGGATTGTGAGTCGCTATTATTTAGATCATTATTTGGTAATTTGAAATTTAGACCGAGCATTGAATGTAAAGTTTCTACGAGCTCACGCGCCCGCACCGATGGATGGTAATGCTGCCAAACATCCTGGTAAGCCCGTTCTCCAACCGTAGCTCGCAAGGTGGGTTGTTCGATTAGAGTTTTCATCGTCTGCTGCCATTCTTGAAGCTCTCCTGCCAGGAAGCCGTTATCAGCTTGCCGGATGGCTACCCTGAAGGCTTTACTCGGGCTGGCGATGGTGGGAATTCGCAACAGGGCGGCCTCCACATATTTGATTTCGCTTTTCGATTGCCCGAAGGGATTATCGATGCGCAAGGGAGCCAGGTTGATATCAAATTGCATTTGGATTTCCGGCAGCCTGCGCCAGGGTACCAGATCAATCTTTCGGATTTGACCCTTCAGGCTGCCCCAATCCTGCCCCGGGTCAAGCGGTCCCACGATCCACAGCTCGACATTTGGATGACGACTGAGTATCTCCATCAACACGGGTTTGATCAGGGCAAAATCCTGGTTATGCGTGGATGTACCGCTGGCATAGCCGATCACAATTTTTTCCAGCCTCAATTTCCGAGAAGCGTATGCATTTTCAGAGCATTCCAACATCGCAAGGCTGAAAGCGTTGCGGTGGACATGGACAGGTTTCTCAAGCGGGCGAATGTAGTCGGCCAGGTAATCGGTGGAGGTCAGGGCAGTGTCACACAGCTCGAGCGTCTTTCGATTAAGCCCCATTTCTTCCTGATACAAGGAGGCCCGAATGGGGTCGGCGAAATCAACGCTGTTGATGTATTTGAATGCCGTCGGATCAAAAATCAGATCGTCAAAATCCTGGATCAATATACCGTTTTTCCGGTGGATTTCCTTTTCCAACCAGGCAATCTGGTGATTATAGGCTGCCCGGTGAATGATCATAATATCAGCAGAGGCCACCTTTTTACTCAATTTGCTATCCGTTACATGAGAGAGCTGGCTGTTCAGGCCAAGTATGCGCGTCTGTTCGTACAGGTGGAAGGTACGATAACGGCGGGTGTCTCCTCGTGCGCCGCTTAAAATCAGTATGGATGGGTCAGAGGTATTCATGGTTTACTGGTATTTACCCGATCCAATCCGGTCTTTTTCCAACCCATAAACAGCAAGGGAATAGTGAACAGCATGGCGATTAGATAGACCGGATACTGGTATCTCAAGGCTTGAACCTGGGCAGTGAACATCATCACGATGGATTGAGCTGCCAGGGGTACGGATAATAACCACCATTTCCGGCGGCCTGTTCTAAATACATAAAAAGCCAGGCTGGCAAGAAACAGGTACATATAAATGGCGGGCCTCCACATGAGCTTAAAAACATCCCTGTTCCATTCCGCTTTAACGATACGCTCCATCCAGCCACGAACCTGAGGCAGGATTGAATTCTGACTGACATCGTTGGTGTACTTCTGCCAGGAAGGGTTTTGGTCCAGGTTGTAATTATCGAACAATATCGTTTCCAAATATACATTCTGTGGCTGATTTGGCTGCCAGACAAATGAGCTTAAGCATAAATAATGATCAAGCATGATCTTAGGATCATGGATAGTAAGCCGGGAAAATATTTTTGCCATGGTAAAAGGATCATTGATCACCGGGTAGAGATTCGTGTCCTGGAAAAAGAAAACTGAGGCATCATAACAGCTATAAGACCAGTTATTATTTAACGGATAAATATTGTTGAGATACTGCCTCTCATAATCCGTCAGAACGACCAGATCCGTTTTTGCATTCACATATGCTACGACAGGGTGAATCAGGGCAATGCCATAATTGAATCTGACCGCCCGGTCTACTTTGAACCAGGTGTACAGGGGTCCAAGAACAAAAAGGATGATCGCGGCAGCAATCAGGCCGGAATAGACAAAATGCCTGAAATATTTGTTATACACGATGGCAGCCGCAATCAAGCTCACCACTGCGACAGGAAAACCATTGAAACGAACTAACCAGATGATCGCCAGGGTACAACCCAATAAAATAGTATGACCTGGATGTAAGATCCATTCTCCATCGCTGCTTATACAGTTAAATATGTAAATAGTTAGTAAAAGGATGGCGAAACCAAATAACACATCCTTCCACAATGTGACGTCCATGACTCCCACCAGGGGGTTGACCGTGAACAAAAGGGCGATGGCAATCAGGAGCAGGCCCAGCAGCCGGCCAGGCAACCAGCCAGCTTTTCGGATTGAGAGCAGGCCATAACCTATCACCAGGCTGGCAATCAGCACTTGAAATAGAGAGATCATGGCGGGTGAATGCCATAACCGGGTCAGCAGCCACTCGAGAATGGTGTGAAACGCCGGGTGCAGGTTGGTGATCTTGAATGTGGACAGCTGGTCCCATTGATTCACCGAATCGTACGACATTACCCCCGGGAACAAAGCCAACCAGTACACCAGTCCCATGCTCAATGGGATGATAAAAAAGAGGGATTTTAGTAAAACCTGCTGTTTTTGTGCAGTAGATGGAGTAACAGGCAGACTGTGCATGGTAACTTTTTTATGCGCCGGCAGGTATCAAATCATGAACGCCAAATTCAATCGGTGATTGACCCAATGGTTGCCTGAACCTGACCTGCCTCAGGCCTGACTGAATGCTGAAAAACCGGGATCAGCATAATGACTCTACCATCTCGACCCAATCAGCAGCCCGCTGTGCCAGGATGCGATCTGAATACAGATAATGGCTGGCATTGCGGGCAATTTTCAGGCGCAGCGCTGAATCCTGGATCAGGGTATCCAGCGCTTCCTCCCAGGCTTCGGGAGTGTTCCCTGCCAGCCACCCCTCTTGCCGGTGGTGGACCGAATTTGAATATACCAGGGATTCACTGAAGATGCCAGCTGCACCGATCGCAGCATAGTCCAAGAATTTGATATCCGACTTGCATTGATTGAATGGATTGTCTTGCAAGGGAGAGATGGCGATATCCCAATGCACCTGAGAGCTGTACCAGAGCATGAACAGCGGGTATTCATGTTCCTCAGCCCTGGGATATACATACCGGATGGGCAGCGCCTGGAGCTCCTTTTTGGTCTCCTCCCGGTTCACCACCCCGATCAGCTGCACTTCGATCCGCCCAGGGTAACGTGTGCATATAGATTTGAGCGCCGGCAAGACCAGGAATAAGTCTTCGTCATGTGTGAACGTGCCCATGTAGCCGATTACGAGGCGTTTTGAGTCAGACAAGGGCGGATGATCCGTGGGTTGCCGCAGGACCAGCAGACGTTCATCCAGCTGGTTTGGGAGGATGCGAATATTCGAGTTGTATTCCAGCAGGCGCTGGCGCAAGGCAGGCGTGGTCACCAGCACAGCATCAGCCTGGTGCAATAAAAATGTGACGATGGGCAAGGTTTCCCTGGTGGGCCATGAATTTTTATCAAACGCCAGGTCGAAGTAGTTATCATCCACGCTGTAAATTAATTTCGTTCCTCGAAGCCGGATGCGGTTCACCAGCTCTTGGACCAGGTCCAGGGAGACATCCCTCCTCCACAGACGGTCGATGATGACCATATCCACCGGCTCATTTTGATAGTCGCGATCGAATGTGGTGTCGACATGGGCTTTCACCAACGGATGGGAGAACGGGCGGATCAGGCGCAGGAATGGACTGCTGTATGGGCGCAAATCCAAACCGTGCTCATAAATCACGTGGACCCTGGGGTGTTCCTGGGCTGGAATGGTAGCTGTCATTCGCCTGTGGGGAATAATGCTTTGAGCATATTGAATGTGGGCAGCTCAGGATAGAATTTTACCGGGGTTGATATGGCATTGACTTGAAGTTTCTGGCGCAGTGAATCATCTTCGATCAAACGTTGCAGCGCAGAAAGACAGGCACTTTGATCGTGCGTATCCACCACCAGGCAGTTTTCTTCGTGTTTCGCAAAGGTACCAGTGCCTCCATGCATGGGGACAATGGTTGCAAGTCCGCAGGACATGGATTCTAACGCCGTGATCCCCAGGGCTTGAAAAACCGAATAATCCACAAAAATATCCGCTTCATTAAGTAAGTTGGCGATCTGGGTGGGCCGCAGCTCCCCCGCCAGGTTCCAGGGGAAATCTTTCGGCAGAGGAGCAAATCCGGGATCATAGGGTTCGCAGCCAAAGAGACTGAATTCCAGCCTGGCACCATAGATTTTACTGACTTGCTGCAGGATATCCATCGTCATTTTGGGGCTGCGGCGCTCGGAAGCAGGACGGATCATAGCCGCAATGCGCACATGGTCAGGATTGAGTCGACTGGTGCGTGGTCGCGGGCGGAATAAGTCGGTATCAAAGTGGGCACCGATAATGTTACATGCGACGCCATGGTGTTGTTGAATCTGGTCATAGATCCACTGGGTGGTCACACAGCGCACCAGGTTTGGGATGAGGGTATAAGATTCAGCTGCCTGGTGATAATCCGCAGAATCAGGTGGGTAGAAATAAGGCTCGTAATCCTGGATGAAATACCCTGTCACAAGCTCGGGACGTTTTTTTAACGCGGGAACGATCCAGGGGACACTGGTATTGGAGGTGGCAACGATTGCATCAAAGTGACCGGCGATATCAGGGATGTCTTGGGTATCCGCAAAGAATATGGGCACGTTCGCATCAGGATATGATCTTTCGAATGAGCGGTGGTAGGTATGCAGATTCATGATCTGGGCATCCACACCCATCTTACGCATTGCCTGCACGGCAAGAAATACCGCATTGGATCCACCACCGGCAGACTTAACCGGCAAAACGAAAAGCACACGCCGGTTGGTGAACAGCTCCCGTCCTTGTTGAACCAGGTTTTCCCGATCGAGGATATAACGGTTGTTGGCGCGAATACCTTCCAGGATTCGGTTCGTAGTTACCGCAGAAATCCCTGTGTAATCATTTATGGATCCAGGTTCTTTCAGTCCCCTGTCGTCAGTTTTATCGACCAGATTTGGGAGTGCGTCCTTATTTTCGGGGTCATGCTTAATCTCGAAAATGTAAGTATCGTCTGCCAGGGCAAGTTTCCAGCCTGCTTTTTTTGCACCCAGGCAATAATCCTCCCCGAAATCCTCAACCTGGTCTATCACCTGGCGACGGATGAGCAGGCAACAATCATCTAGCATATCCATTTCCGGGTACAGCCGGCTTGAATATTTCGCGATCAGCTCGCTCATCCTGGCTGGTGTGAAATTTTCTGGAAGCAAATCAGATACAGTCGCTCCAGCATTGGATATCTCTGGATCGGATTGGTTTGTGACACGATTGGATATAACACCCACCAAACCTATCTTTGGATCGCTCAGCGCGCAGGCGATCATCCCATCCAGCCAGCCTGGGGTTACGATGATTTTGCCATTCAGCAGGACGATGAACCCGGCGGAAGATTGCTTTACGCCCCGGCTCATCGCCTGAGTGTATCCCATGGCTGAGTCGTTACGCAAGAGCGTACACTGATGGATTTTGGCCAGCATTTCCAGGTGACTGCGCGTAGCTTCATCGCTGGCATCGTCCACCAGGGTGATTGTGTAAGGTTGGGTGGTATGTTCCAGTACCGACTCCAGGCAGACCTGGAAATCTGCCGTATCGTCGTGGATATAAATGATCAGATCCACCGGAGCCTGGTGGGGTTGAGGAACAGGGTTAATTTGGATGTCATTGATCTTAATGATCTTTGCATCCCTTGGCTTGGTCATTCTAAAACGAATGCCTTGCGAGATTATCTTCGATTGCCAGGATAATTTGCGGAAGAAGCGGGTTATGAATGTGCGCAACCCTTCCTGGCGAAAGATATCCATTCCATGCCGAATGGTATTCAAGGCAGCCTCGCCCCGGCTCCCACGTGGCAGTATCCGCTCACGAACACTTTTTACCGCCGATCCATCAGGTTGGGTTTTCGGATTGCTCATCTTATCTCAGGAATAGGGTCCTGAGCATATTTAATGCCGCATGCTCCGGGAAATATGTACAAATATCGTGCACTGCATTACGTTGAATGCGACTGCGTAAACTTTCATCGTCGATCAGGCGCTGTAATGCCTGGTATACATTCTCATAGGAGGCGGTATCAACGATCAGGCTGTTATGCTCATGAACCGCATAGCTGGAAGTACCCCCATGCTGTGGTACGATCACCGCGCAACCGCATGCCATGGCTTCCATGGCAGCCAGACCCATGGCCTGGTGGGTGGAATAATCGACGAAAATATCACTCTGGCTGAGAAGATTGGCTACCTGGTCCGGAGTAAGGATACCGAACAATTTCCATGGGAAGTCATGGGGGAACTTAAGAAAATCAGGGTTCTCCAATGGGGTCCCAAAGAGCAGGATTTCCACCTCGCCTTTATATTTTTGGGATATCTGGCGCAGCAGCTGCATGGTCTTCAACGGTTCCCTGTAAGGCGATTCGGGGCGGATCATGGCTGCAATTCGAATCGGGCCGTCCGGCCACTGGGGTGCCCGGCGTGGGCGCGGTCGAAATAAGTCAATATCCAAACTGGCACCGATGACTTCGCTCTCTCGCCCCGTGGCTGCCTTCACCTGCTGCCTGGTCCATTCGGTTTTACTGAACAAGACCATGTCGTCAATTAATGTATAAGAATCGAGTGCCGTCTGGTATGCTGGTGTATCTTGCGCATACATCCAGGGTTCAAATCCCTGGATGTAATATCCAAGCTTCGGGTAGGTTTCCTTACAAGCTAACGGACCAAGCCAACCCACGGTGGGATTATACGTGGCAACCACGGCGTCATAATTCAACGCCGCTGCTTGCAGAACCTCAGGCTCCCCAAACAGGGCGTAGAGGGATTGCTCAGGGTAGGATTTTATAAAGCTCTGGCGGTGCTCCTCGGGATGAAAGAAGGACACCTTTACGCCCATCTCCAGCAGCGCATTACTTTCGTAGAAGATTACGTTTGCGCCTCCGCCTGGACTATATATAATTGGAAGGACGAAGAGGATCTTTTTGTTGGCGAACTGTTTCCCCTGGCTGATACATTGAGCGCGGTCCACGGCAACCTGCGCCCTGGCACGGATCCCTTCCAGCACCAGCCCGTATTGGCAGAAACGAACGCTCTCTGAGATGAGGTTATCCCCATGTTTATCGCGCAGGATTTTACCCCCGCGTTCTGAGAGGGCAAGGCGTTGGTCGGTGGAATAACTTTTGGATTGGGCATGGTACACATAAGCATCGTCGGCGAGAGCCATCTTCCACCCACGCTTGCGCGCCCGCAAGACAAGGTCGTCTTCTTCGCCGTAGCCCTGCCCGAAATTATCTTCGTCAAACAGCCCGACTTCGTCCAGGAGTTTTCGCCGGATCAGCAGGCAAAACCCGTTTAACAACGGCATTTCCACGTACAACCTGCCGGAATGGGCGGCGATTAATTGGGCCATGCGGGAAGGGGATATTCCCTCGGGTAGAGGGTTGGAAGCCCAATCTCCGTGATCTTCGATTTTTGGGACAGACTGCCACGAAGCGGTGTTCGAAAGTGGTCCAACCATCCCAAGTTTAGGATCACTTTGCAGGCAGGCAAAAAGCCGGTCCAACCATTCGGGTGTCAGGATCGTGTCACTATTTAAAAGCACCAGGTAGTCAGCTGAAGACGCCCGCATGCCCCGGTTGGCTGCGCGCGGGTAACCGGTGGCAGCCTCAGTCCTGAGAAGCAAAGGCTGGTGGATAGCCGCAAATTCACGTAAATATTGAGCGGTCAGCTCGCTGGAGCCGTCATCCACCAGGATGATGCGGTAGGGTTGGGTGGTGTGCTCAAGAAGGGAGGTCAGACAGCGCTCCACATCCTCCAATGCGTTATGCACGCAAATGATAATGTCGACATTTTCCGTATGCGCTTCGAGTTTGGGACGAACCACCAGGCTTTCAATCTCACTAACCTGTCCGTTTTTCGGTAAAGTGGAAGCCCTCAGTTTTCGCGTTTGGCTCTGCTTATACCGTCTCAGCTGAAAACTCACTTTCAGCCTCTGGAATGCCAGGGGGATAAATTTCACCAGTCCTTCACGGCGCAGATGCCCAAATCCACGTACCATGGAGCGCATGCTTTTCTCACGCCGGCTACCGAGCGGAATCGTGCGCTCACGAAAATTCTGCAGGCGCATGGTGAGCTTCCAGCTGGCGCTGTTTCGAATGGCGTCCAATTCAGATTGAAGGCGTTTGGGAGCTTCCATCCAATATTTGAGGTCCATCTCCTTGCGGGCGAGCTCATTTTTATACTCCAGGCTTAACTCCCGCCGGAGGGCAGCTTCCTGCGAAAGCTGCCAGATCTTGCGTTCATAGGTCGCAAGTCGGTCTTCCAGCGCTGGTTGGACTTCAACCAGGCGCATTGCCCAGGGAGCAATATAGGAGGCATCGAATTCGAGGTCATGGATAAAGCCAAAACGGTCAAACAGCCTGGTCCAATACTCGGGTGGTTGGACGTTCGTCGACGCAGAATCGGGGGTATCGATCGGTGGGCATGAAAGCAAGATGTTGTCGGTATGCAGGCACAGGTTCTCAACCGCCTGGATGGCTTCCTCAGGTGAGTAGCGTTCCAAAATATCGATGCAGACGATCAGGTCGTAACGTTCTTGGGGCAATGGCTCAAGGATCGACCTCACCTGGCAGTAGGGTTGGCATTCAGGCAGGACATTCCGGATGGCAGCTTCAGAATCATCCATCCCCCACGCCTCCACGCCACGCTGGCGAAGGGAACTGATCAGGTAGCCCCTTCCACAACCGGCATCCAAAACTGTGGTGGGATGCAGATCCATGATGATCTGTTCTGCGAGACTATCAAACAATCCCGACCAATTCTCGCTGGTTTGGCTTGAACTTCCCGCGCGCATGTCGTGATATACCTGATTGAAATTGGCTTGCAGGTCAGATGTCATGCTGATACTATTCGTCCGCTGGTTGATAGTGAGCCATGTTTATCCCGCGGTGGATCAGAGCTGGCGCCATTCGCCACCTAACGTCATCAGTCCATATTTTTCACCCACGTCCTGGCCGCGGTTGCTGATCCGGAACGTATAAAAGTGATCGTGGTAATCCATCATCCTATTTCCGTCACGGTTGACCAAAGCAACCGATAACTGGTAGAGACCTTCCATCAATGGGATGGAGGGTACCTTATAAGAAACTCCTCCCACACCTGGCTCCATTTTTAGGTCAAGACCATCGAAAGAAGTATTCGGGCCGGTAATGTGGATTCCGTCCTGACGGTGAATGGCGATACCCACTTCCAATGCATCGATCGCTTCATGGGCAACATATTCGATCTGTACGGCCATACTTTCACCGGTGTGAAAAATTTGCTGTTCATGACCCTGGTCATTGACAATTCTTACCTGCCTGATCTCAACGGGTCGATAAGTCTTTGAATCGAGCTGATCTCCCCGGCGCGTTTCTTCGATCAGCTGCCGATTTTCTTCTTCAGAGACGCGTCCGAGGTATTGATCGATCACGGCTTTTGCATTGCCCACCGCCACGATCTGCCCGCGATGGACCCAGGCAGCCCTCTGGCAGATCGACTCAATCATGCCCATGGAGTGTGAAACCAGCAGGATGGTTGCACCTTGCGCCTTAATGGATAGAATGCGCTCGTAACTTTTATGCTGGAAAGCTTCATCGCCTACCGACAGGATCTCATCCACGATGAGGATGTCGGGCTGTGAATCGGTAGCTACTGCAAATCCCAGCCGGGCTGACATGCCCGACGAATATGTGCGCAGTGGAGCATCGATAAAATCGCCTAATTCTGAAAATTCAACAATGCGCGGAAATTTTTCTTGCATTTCATCCCGACTGAACCCTAGCATAGACCCGTTCAAGAAGATGTTCTCGCGCCCGGTCAATTCCGGATGAAAGCCGGCTCCAACTTCCAGCAATGGCGCCACATGCCCACAAACGCGCACCCTTCCACCGGTGGGCCGGATCACGCGCGCAACCAACTTAAGCAAGGTGCTTTTGCCAGCTCCATTGTGACCAATCAGACCAAATACTTCACCCCGATTGATGCTCAGGTCGACCTGGGAAAGGGCATTAAAACTACGATGCTTGAGCTTGCCCTGCAAAAGCCTGATGAAATATTCTTTAAATGTGCCAATCTGTTCCTGGGGAACGCGATATTTTACCGACACATTCTCCAGCTGGATAATGGTCTGGTCATTGGCTAAGGGGAATGGATGATCACTCATGCTAGATCCGGTAGGCAAATTCATCTGATTTCTTGGTAAACACAAACCAGCCAATCGTCAGCACCACCAGGGAGATCAAGAGGGGTACCAATAGCTCCAGCAGGTTGGGTAAGCGGCCGTAATAGAGCGGGATGCGAAACAGCTTCACCATGTGGTACATGGGGTTAAGCGTGGTGATGATCGATCGGTATGCAGCCGGCAGGATCGTCTCCGGGTACATCACAGGGGTGAGGAACATCCAGGCAGTCAGCACAATTTGATACATCTCGGCGATATCAGGGAAATAGACTGCCAGGGTGGAAAGCAACAAGCCGACACCCAAGGCGAATCCTGCCAGAATCAAGATCGATACGGGCACAAATAATAGTGTCCAGTGAAGGGACAGCCCGGTGACCAGCATGACGATGATCAGCGGTACCATGGATAAGCCGATGTTCACCAAACCCGTCCCCATAGCCGCGATGGCAAAGGAGCTGCGCGGGATATAAATTCGATTGAGCAATCCTCCCCCCCACACCAGGTTGACCATGGAGGCAGTCGTCGTCTGGCTGAAAAACGTCCAGGCGAGTAAGCCGTTCAACACGAAGGCGGGATAAGATGGCAGATCAGCAGACTTAAAAAATTGGGAGAAGGCAATCGTCCAGACCAACATCATGCCCAATGGATTGAGCATCGTCCAGGCGACTCCCAGGAAGGAGCGCTTGTAGCGGGTGAGGATATCCCTGCGCACCAGCTGAAGGATCAGGAATCTATAATTAAGGATCTCGCGCAGCTCTTCGAACACCACCGAGCCGCGGCGGGTGCTATCATACATCACAGGCAGAGCAGATTCGGACTTCATCAATTACCTTGAAAGGATCTATAAATATTATAGTACCTGTATGAGCATGCTGTGCGGTGAGTGGATTCCACAAGGATAATCACAGCGAACCCTACTTGGTAGCGATAAATCCACCCACCACTTTGGTCATCACCAGCCTGCCTTCTACGGCAAGGCGGCGCTCAGCCACAATTTTGATCGCCTCGATGACTTGCTCAAACCCGCCCGATTCTTCAAACAGGCTCTTCCACAATTTACGATCCTCCGATAACGAGGCACGCGTATAAGCCATAAAGGGATCAACGGCTTCGAAGATCAACGGGTTTTCGAATATGTGCAGCTCGACATTGGAAAACAAGGTTTGGATGGATTTATGGATCTGGCTGGAATACCGTGAGCTGCCCGGCATGGGTGGGATCGGTTTGTGCGTGGCTTCGAAGATAATATCGTAAAACAAACGTTTATTCTCGGGCATCGGGCCGGTGGTGAACAGGCGCCCACCCGGTTTGATGACCCGATGCATCTCGGAGATGGTAAAGGGGATATCCACGGAATAGTAAATCGCAAAGCAGGAGGTAACCAAATCATATTGGTTATCGTCGATGGGAAAGCGTTGGTTGAAATTCAGGTCGATGAATTTAATCCGGTTGCCAATCTTATCGTTTTCCTGGCGCGCTTGATCCAGCAGCTCCCGGTTCACATCGCCACCCGTGATATCAGCCTCGCCTTCCAGGGCTTTATAGAAGAGAAAGCATTGCTTGCCCGCTCCGCAGCCAATATCCAGGATTTTCGTGTGCTTCTGCGGATTGAGAACATGCAGCATCCACTCATCGATATCACGGCTGCCATATTTTTTGTGGATATCGATGCGAGCAAGCAGGTCATTGGTGGTTTCTTGATAATCGATTTTCATCATTTTCCTCACTTTGTGTTCCGAAAAAGCCCATAGAATTGTGCCTTATTGACACGGGCTGTTTCGGGGGGTGTACAAAACCACACCCACAGAATCTAATGTGACGGATGGCTCATAATAGCATAATACCGGCTCGGAGACGCCTCTAACCCAGGCGTCGTTTTCTTCTCCGAAACCGTGACTCTTGCCCTGATATTGGATCACCAACGGCTCCGAGACGATCATGGCAAAGCGCTGGCTGCTGATATCGGCCTGGAAAGCATCCATGTAGGCTTTATTATCCGCCATTGCCATTTCCATCAAAAACACCAGCTCATCTTCAGGTACCAGTGGGACGTTCTGTACATAGTTGAAGGTCTCCAACTGGCGCTGGCTGATGAACAACACCTGACCGCCTTGTGAGGCTGCCTGTTGAGTTTCGGTGTTGATGGTCTGCAGGGCAGCCTGTGCAGCATGAAAATCACGTTCAGGCAGTGCTACTCCTGTGCTAAGCGTGTAATATAGTGGAATAACCATTGCCCCGGTGAGTAGAATTGCTTCCATTGACCTGACCCAAGTCCTGGGTGCAGGTGGCAGGCTAGTTTCGGTATTTACTTCCACTTTCGTCGGCTGGTCGGGCAGGAAGCGGTCGAAGTAGATGTAACTTCCAACCACCAGTAAAAGCACCAGATAACCATCCAGGTTGTGCAGGTTGCTGCCTCCACCGATCTTCACGCTGACGATCACACCGCCCGCGAACAACACCAGCAGGATGGCGGCTAATCCCAGCGGGCGGATTATGTGAAATTCTCGCCAGTGATTGATGAGCCGGAGTCCGATCAAGCCGATCAGGGGGATTGAGACCAGGATGGCGCTTGGCAGGATGCCCAGTGGGTAGGTCTGATTGGGCAGCAGGCGGTACCAGAGCAGGTCGGAAGTGAAGCTGGATCCAAACCAGGCAGCCGGGTTGCCTGAGTAAACCTGGTATGCCTGCTGGCTGGCAAATGCTACACCAGTTCCGAACAGTACCCAAAGTGCAGGCGGTATTAGATAACGCCACAGGGGTTTTCCATCCACCTTCTCTTCCATCAAGTACAGGGCGGCAGCTAATAACCCAGGTACGGGCAGCCAGTTCACCCGGCTTATCCCAGCCCAGGCTGAAGCAATCAGCACCAGGATCAGGCTGCGCCAGAAGCGCCGGCGATCAAAACCCCATAAAATCAGGATCACCATTAATAACAGGTGGTAGTAGATGGGTCCCTGGAATAGGAACAGGAACCCCCAGAAAGCCATACTCAGGATGATTAATCGTGATTTGCTGAGCTTATGCAGGGCCAGCCGGCGGATCAGCAGCCAGCTGGTGAGGGAAGCAGTGCCCACCCACAGGAACACCTGCCAGATGCGGCTGAGCCACAGGGAAGAGCCAGGAATCAGAAATGGAATAGCCTGGAGTAAATAACGGCTGGGATGCAATACCGACGGTGGAATGAATTGACCGTAAACCAGTTTCGATAACCACAGGGAGGCATAATAATATCGGCTGGCTTCAGACCAGCCCAGCGAAAATGGATAGGTGGAGACGTCGGGGATGAAACTGGCGAGCTTGTAGGCTGTGCCGTATCCCAAAGCGGTGATCATGAGGGCAGCGCCCCAGCTTTGCCGAGGCCAGGTGAGGCGAAACAAGAATGCTCCGACCAGCGAAAGCAGACCAAAGATACCCAGGCGCAGGGGGAGGCTGGCTGGCAGGTTGACAGCTGGTGACAGGACCAACCAGGGGAAAACTACCGAGAGGAATTATGAATATTATTCCGGTCAATACCCGGCGCAAATTCAGCATGTTACTTTCTACCCGCCAGGATATCTGGGATGAATAAGGCTCCCGGCAGACTGGCGACCATTTGCAGGATGCGCCACAGCACTGCCAGGGTAAGACCGGAAGATTGGGAGATGCCTCCCATCGCCACGTAGAAAAAAGTAATGGCTAATTCTTGCACACCCATACCGTTGATCGATATGGGCAGCAGGGTGACGAAATATGAGGCACTCCATAAACCCATGACCGACCAGAAAGATATCCTTTCACCCATTCCGCCCAACAACAACCAAATTATGAGAAAGTGCACAGCATGTGCACCCAGGTAAAGCCAAGCGAGCCTAATAAAGAACCCGGTTTACCGAGCCATACCCTCAATGCCCCTTTAAGCTCGAGCCAAAAACGTCGAATCTTATCCAGGAGAGGATTGATCCAGGGGATGGCGATGCTGGATGAGACGGCTGAGCGGTTGAGATACTGGATATAAGCAGGGATGCCAAATGGGAGTGCCATGGCCATGCCGGTCATACCCACCAGGCGGTCCACGACCAACGATGCCAGGCTGATTGCCCGGTCAAACCCCAGGCGGATCGCCCCTGCCAGGCGCACCACATCCCCCCCAATGGTGGTGGGCAGGAAATTCGAAGAGAACAGCATGGCGAATGTGAGCCGGATCGATTGGCGGGGTGAGATGCCGGTTCCAGCCGAGTGCATCAGCACATGCCAGCGCCCGGCGACTGCGAAGCGTGAGATCATCACCAGGATAAAAGCCAGGGCGAAACGCCACCAGGCAATCTGCCCAGCGGCTGAGGCAATCTCAGACCAACCTTGCCGGCTGAGCAAATACACCAACAGCCCGATTGCCAGCAGTGTTCCAAACCAGCGCAGCCAGGGGGGATTTTTTTTGGTCCCGGCTCCCTGGTCAGCAGGGTTTTCGGATGGTGAGCCTGGATAAGTCAGCTTGTCGCTCAGGTGACCTCCCCTCCAAGGCGTTTCAGATCGGCGTCGACCATCATCTCTACCAATCCATCGAAGTTCACCCTGGGTTCCCAACCAAGTTTCTGGCGTACTCTGGAAGCATCTGCTACCAGCAAGTCCACCTCTGCCGGGCGGATAAAGCGAGCATCCTGGATGACGTAATCGTGATAATCCAGTCCGAGGTAGGAAAATGCTTTTTCACAGAATTCACGCACTGTATGAGTTTCGCCGGTGCCCACCACAAAATCCTCCGGATGATCATTGTGGAGCATGCGCCACATCGCTTCGACGTAATCGCCGGCAAAACCCCAATCGCGGCGCGACTCCAGGTTGCCCAGGCGTAGCTCCTTTGCCTGGCCCAACTTGATCCGCACAGCCCCGTATGTGATCTTGCGGGTGACGAATTCTGTGCCGCGTCGTGGGCTCTCGTGATTGAACAGGATACCCGAGACGGCGAACAAGTCGTAAGATTCGCGGTAGTTCACCGTGATCCAGTGCCCGTACACTTTGGCAACTCCGTAGGGGCTGCGTGGGTAAAAAGGGGTGGATTCTCTTTGGGGAACTTCATGTACTTTTCCAAACATTTCACTGGATGAAGCCTGGTAATAGCGCGTCTTGGGGCTGAGCAACCGGATGGCTTCCAACATGCGCGTAACCCCCAGGGCGGTCACTTCGCCAGTAAGCACGGGCTGGTTCCAGGAAGTGGGAACAAAGGACTGGGCGGCAAGATTGTAGACTTCATCGGGTTTATATTGCTCGGCGAGATCCATCAGGGAGCTCTGGTCATGTAGATCGCCCTGGATGATATCCACCTGATCCTGGATATGCTGGATACGCTCGAATGTGACCGTACTGGAACGACGCACCATTCCAACCACGCGGTAGCCTTTTGAAAGCAGCAGCTCAGCCAGATATGACCCATCCTGACCGGTGATCCCTGTGATGATTGCGGTAGGCAAATTGATTCTCCTCGGTGTCAAAATTCAATGACTGAATTATAAACTAGAATCCCTGGATGTTGGTTTGATCTTATGGAACCGGTCCCAGATGACGCCCCCGATGAGGATCAGCGCACAAACTCCCAGGATGACCACGATCATCCATTGGATATCCAGATGAAAGATTCCAGGATAGTAGCGCCCTACATACCATTCGGTGAAAAAGCCTACGAAAACCACCTCGATTGCCAGCCAACGCCATAGCCACGCATCATGCCGGCTGCGCGCCCATTCCCATGCCCAGGCTGCCAGGATCACCTGCCAGATCAGGAGAATAGCCCTGTACCTGGGATTATCCCATTGGTCAGCACCAGCATTTAAAGCGGCCACCATGATCCATGCCCAACTGACAATGCTGATCCAGATCAGCTGGGAGCGCCGGGGTTCACTTCGACTGCGCCAGACCCCGAACGCTCCATAGACAAGGAACAGTGCCAGTGCATACCATCCTGCCGCACGGAAAAAGCCGATGATGCGCATGATCCAGGCTGCACTTGGGTCACCCACGATCGCCGGTAACACGGGCTGGGCAATCCCATAAGCCAGGATGATGAGCCAATGCCATTGCTCACCGATACTATTCAACAAGCTTTGTAATATCCCCGAGCTGCGCTCGAGGATGGAGCTCTGGAAGAGGAAGTTGTTGCGGAACCAGGTGAGGTACACGTTCATGGGTCCGCTGCCTTGCAAGGAGGGCAGATTCGCCAGGATCGAGCTCACCACCAGCATCGCCACCAGCAGCAGGCTGACCAACAGGATGGCGGTCAATAAGGTCCGGCGCTGCTTGAGCACTTGCAGCGTGCCGGGGTCGAAGAACCAGATTCCCAACAAGACGGTGAAAGAGATAAAACTCGCCAGAGGTTGGATGGGGAGCAGGAATATTGCCGAGAGGGCGATCCACAGCCAGCCAGATTTCCGCCTGGCATGGATTTCCGATAACCCATAGAAGGATACAGCGATCATCGGAATTACAATCGCTTCGCGCATCTGGCTGCTGCCCAGTAATACACTTTCGGGATACAAGGCAAAGATCCAGGCTGCAAAGAGGGCGGTCTTTTCTTCGAACCAGGTCCGCCCGGCTTTCCAAAGGCACATTACACCGATGGCAGAGATTGTTGCACTCAGGATGAGGATCAGGAAGGGGCGGTGGGCATCCGGGCTGAGCGTGCGGTAGACGAAGGCGCTTAATGCCAGCATACCTCCGTACTGGTCTCCGGAATAGACTCCCGAGAAGGCGGTGCTCAGCGAGTCGGTCGAGCTTGCCAGCTTCCAGGCTTGATTATCGCGGATATACGCATCCGTATAGACGTATCCTGCCTGGTGCTCGGCATTATCCTGGTATCCGAATACGGGTAACAGAAGGGTCAATGCCACACCGATCCCCAGGCGCAGGAAAAATGCGCTCAGAGCAGCCAGGGTGACTTTGTGGCTGGCTTTTACAGCTTTCAATACTCCAATAATGGCGGCTGCCCCCAGCCCAAGCAGGATGGCATAGGCGATCCAACCCTGAAGAAAATGCTCACTCTGATCCAAAAAACCAAGCAGGGCAGCAATGAGGAGTACAGCAAGGAAAATCAGCCAGAATTCTTTGGCAATTCGAATTTTATGCATATCAGGTAGGATGAGTGGGAATGATCAGGCTATGGTTGGGTTGGATTGATGGGTGTGATCTGCTTGTGAATGGCCAAGTGCAGGAGGAAAGCACCCACCCAGAGGACCACCAGGGATTGGAGGGGGACCAAAAAACGAGGGTTATCTCCATGATCGAGCAGGGTTTGCAGGATGGAGGTGATCCAAATCGTGCCAAGCAGCATCCATAAAAAGGCATGCAGTGAAGGGCGTATGCTGTGAATGTGGAATGAGGAAGTATTACGGCGGACCCTTGAGATGATTTCAGTGAGGGCAAAATAGATCGACGAGAAGATGAAAACCAGATTGATAAAAAATATCCCGGCTCGTTCAACCAGGATGACCCATTTAATGCTCCCAGCCATCCAGGAATAACGAAGGGCATCTGCAGACCAGTAAACGGGCACGCGCCAGAACATCCACCATCCCGAGAGCGCATTTTTGAGGTACAGAAATGGATGCTGAAGGATCAGCTGAATGGAGATGCGCGTCAGCACCCTGGAGAGCGCATAAAAGCTGTACCCCGAAACCTTGCTCATCTCAGGGATGGCATCCCAAATGGCGTTGGTCTGTGTGCCAAACTCAGCGATGTGCGCATCACGGTACTTGATGTATGTATCGCGCAAGGAGGCATATTCGTCGGGGACATATTCGAAGAAATTACCGGTGTGCTGCACCAGGTGATATCCGGTCATCGTGGTAAGCGACCACTCATTAAAGTTTTTGTGCATGAAAACTAACCAGCCACCAAGCAGGATTACGACCGGGACCAGGAATGCAATCCCAAGGCGCACAATAGGTAGATGGTGGGTGGGCTTAACTGCAGTGTCAGCGGCACTCTCTCCTGATTGTGGACGCTGAGGCGGGGAGACCCTAGGCGCGAGCCAGAAAAATACCAGCAGGATGAATGGAAGGAAGATGAAAAGCGGGCGCACTAGCAGCGTGAGGGTTGATAACAACCCTAATGAAAAAGCCATCCAGATACTGCGCATTTGCGGATATAAAAGCCAGGCAAGCATCCCAGCCATGATGGCGATCAATAAAAAGGTGGTCAGCGACTCGGTGAGCAGATTGGATTCGAAGAACAGCTGGCCCAGGTTGAGCGTGTGCGCCAGGCCAATCAGTCCTCCAAACCAGGGTTTATCCGTCAGCTTCCAGCCGATATAAAATAATAGCAATGTGGCGATGAACCCCAGCAATAGCTGTGCCAGCCAGACGCGCTGGTCATTACCCACCAGGGCTAAAAAGACCGGGTAGCCGGGTGTACGCGTGCCGTCGTAGCTGGAGAAGCCTTGCAGCACAGTGTCTGCCAGGCGACGGTAACTGGGAGTATCGCTGAATGCCACTGGCTGGTACAGCAGGAGCACCAGCAGGCGTTCAACCAGTGCCACGGCAGAAACAATCACCAGCCAGAAGACTGGTGTTGCGAATGACTTCGTGTATAGCTTTGATTTGGGATCAGACATTCAGTGTGGATTTCTCTGGCAGGTTGGGAAAGCCGTCCAGCGCCTTGCGGGCGCGCTCCAGCCAGGAATATTGCTGGATATCTTGCCAGGCTTGATCGGCTAATGATTGGCGTTTATCTGCCTCACAGATCAAGATTCCCAACGCCTGTGACCAGGCTTCAATGTCCTGTGCCGGGCAAAGTGCAGCATTCGAGGGATTCAAAACCTCGCGAATAACCTGCAGGTCGCTGGAGATGATCGGGCGCCTGCTGGCCATATACTCGAACATTTTCATCGGGCTGGCATAGCTGCTTGAGTTACCCCCACCGCTGCCGGCGATTGTGTTCTCGTACGGCATCAGCAGGATATCTGCAGCAGCCTGGTACAGCGGGAGCGCAGAATTTTCAACGAATCCGGTCAGGGTGATGTTGCTGATATTTTCATCGATCAAGCGCTTTCGCCAGATATTGACGTCCTCCTGGCGACCCCCTACCCATAGGAAATTGATCGCTGGGAAACACCGTGCCAGCTCAACCAGCAATGCCATACCCCGCCCAGGATATAAATGACCCGTATAACCGACCGTCAGTGTGGAAGGAAGACCAAGAGTTTCACGTGCTGCTGCTGGCTCAGGTAATCCTGCGTATCGTTCCAGGTCCACCCCATTGGGGGAAATTTGTAAGGTTTGCTGATCACCCAAATCGACTTTGAAGCGCTCATGCAGCTGCGAGGCGAGAGCCCGCGTGATAGCCAGCAGTCGCTTTTTACCGGGGAGGCGTTGGAACAGGCGGAATAATGACGGTCCAAAACTGCCCTCAGGAGGTCCATGCAGCTCGATGATCACGGGCAGATGAGCCAGTAGCGAAAATATCCCCGCCTGGAAGAACCACACATAACAGATATCCGATTTTAGCTGGCGTGCTTTCCGCACCGCCTGGAAAGCAAAATCATAGCGATGTAAGCTTGACCGGGAAGATAACCATTCGATCGGGAATTTCGAATTAAGACCATAAAACGAAGTCAGATCTGTATTTATTAGCTGATGGCTCAGCCTGGGAAGGAACAGCTGAACTTCGTGACCCAGCTGAGTGAGTGCCTGGCAGGCTTTCATAACCTGCATACTATTGGCAGTCGTCGAAGGGACACGCGAAGCGGATATACAGGCAACTTTCATCGGCTAAATCCTGGATCTCATCCTGATAAATCCTCTGCAGCAGGCACGGCAGGCTGCATATCTCGAGCCTCATGATCACGGATCTCACGCCAGCCTCTCCAGGCAGTGATCCCAACTGAGATTGCCAGGTAGCCGGTCAGGATCGCTGATATCGTCAGGTAGCCTCCCATCGGCACCAGCCATAAAATGAGCGCGATTTCAACTACTCCCACCGTTAAAGCCACCAGCAGGGGATAAGCTGGTTTTCCGAACGCAAGCAGCAGGGGTCTGTTCCAGTTGAGGATATTTGCAACCCCATATCCAATCAGCAGTATGAGCACCACCGGATAAACCGGGCCGGTAGAAGCTCCGAAGATCACCGGGATCAGCCACCAACCCAGCGCAGCAATCCCAGCCCCGGCAGCTAAAGTCCAAATTCCTGCGATAGAGCTGACCCGGATGAGCAAGCTGCGGGTCCTTTGCCACTGGCGGAGGGCGATCGTACGTGTGATCTCGGCATAGGTCGGCCAAATGAATGGATCGATCGGCAGGGTGATGAAATTGATGATCGATAAACCCAGCTTGAAGTAACCGGAATAACTCTGCGCCACACTTGCCGGGCTTAGATAAGGCAGGTAGAGGGCGATATTATCGCGTGTGAGTAAATTGACCGTGCCGTTCAGGTTCGTATTGACAGCAAACGCCAGGATACCTCGCCATTCCCTGACCTCTCCCAGAGGTGAACGCCACCAGCCTCTACCTGAGGTCCGGTTCATTTGCCGGATTGCCAGGATGGTGATCGTGATTCCGGCAAAGGTTTTCCCCAGCAGGTAGGCTGCCAGGACGTCAATGACGCTTCTCTCAAGCAGGAATGCCAGTAAAATGAGGATGAAGGTGATGACACTTTGGACTGTGTTGATGATTGCCAGCTGGTCGAAACGTTTGTGAGCCTGCAAGACGCCGGTTGAGGTTTCGTAAACCAGGTTGGCGAGCAGCATGAGTCCATAAAATGGGAACAGGGCCGCCACGGAAACGTCTTTGGCTAACTGGCGGGCTGCCCAGGCGGTCAGTAACAGTAACACAAGGTAAGCCACGATGGAAGTAGCCGCTTCGACCAGACCAATCCCTTTGACGATGGCGGCTGCGTTCTGGTTACCGGTCGCAGGTTGAGCTGGAGTTTCAACGCTCCGGGATTGTTCTGAAGTCTCACGGGTACCGATGGCTATCTGCTGCCCAAGATATTTAACCACCACTTCACTCATGCGGAACGAGAGCAGCCGGTTGATATTCGACGTAAAGGTCTGGACAATGGCGACCAACCCCAAGCCATTGATCCCTAAAAGTCGAGTCACCAGGATTGAATTAACCATGCCCAATCCAGCTGAGATGGTATTGCTGCTGAAGAGATAACTCGTGTTTTTTAGCACCCCTCGGAGCAGTTTATCCTGCCACCAGGTGCGAAGAGTGTTCAGCATAAGGGAATCTGTTTATTCGAACGATAGATTTGTTATCGCGATAAAAACTTCATGGGGTCAGGATTTCACTCGCCCATGAACGTTCCTGCCTGTACCACT
This sequence comes from uncultured Chloroflexia bacterium, assembly GCA_963809805.1. Classification (GTDB taxonomy): domain Bacteria; phylum Chloroflexota; class Anaerolineae; order Anaerolineales; family UBA4823; genus FEB-25. The sequence goes on from CAWELB010000001.1 coordinate 555,821, forward strand.
CGACCAGATTGGCAACACCTTGCTTCAAGCCGATATTTGGTTTCCAATCCAATAACCTTTGAGCTTTACTGACATCCGCCCAATTGGTAGACATATCTGCCGGGTGGGCGGGATGGTGCTCAATGCTCGCTTTAAGACCGGTCAAGGTTTCGAGCAAACGGATCAGGTCATTAATCTTGATCACCTCGTGACCACCCAGGTTGATGATCTCATATCCCAGGGGTTTAAGCCCCAGGATGGTGCCGCGAGCGATGTCTTCCACGTAGGTAAAGCCGCGCGATTGCTCCCCATCACCGTTCACGATTAACTTTTTCCTTTCGATCAGCCATTGGGTGAAGCGAAACATGACCATATCGGGGCGGGGGGCAGGGCCGTATACGGTGAAGTAGCGGAACACGGTCACGTCCAGGCCATATAAATAATGATAGACGTGGCACAAGACCTCTGCGCTTTTTTTGGTAGCCGCGTAGGCTTGCAGAGGCAGATCACTGCTGTAAGTTTCGGGTGTAGGCAGTGGAGCGCCACTTCCATATACGCTGGAGGTGGAGGCGAGGATGAACTTGGGTATCTTCTGCTCCCGGCAATATTGGAGCAAATTGAGCGTGCCGGTTACATTAGTATCTACATACACCCATGGGTTTTCAACCGATTGGCGCACACCTGCGCGGGCTGCCAGGTTGATCACTGCATCGAAGTGCGACTGGCGCAGGGGTGAATTGTTGTCAAATGCAGCCCGGTCGGTAATATCCAGCCGGTGAAAGTTGAAATTCGACTGCTGGATGAGTGACTTTAATCGATACTCCTTCATGCGCACATCATAGGCGTCATTCATGTTGTCTAGGCCCACGACAGCATGACCGGCTTCAAGCAGCCTGCCAATCACGCGCCCGGCAATGAAACCAGCAGCCCCGGTTACCAGGTAAGTAGCCATGCTTTACAGGCGAGCCACTTTCGGATTATTCTTACCCAATTTTCCCAGCGCATTGCGCGAGTCAAAGATAAATTTTGCCTCCTGCAAGATAGCCGGGTAATCATACGCCGAGTGATTGGTGATGATCACCACGCAATCCGAACGCCGTACGGCCTCCATCACATCTATCACGCTCTGCATCTCAAGATCATCATGCGTGCGCAGGCGGGGAATAAATGGATCATGGTATTCGACGAATGCCCCCTTCTTTTGGAGCAATCCAATCACGTCCAGAGCAGGCGACTCACGGATATCATCGATGTCTGGTTTATAAGCTGCCCCTAACACCAGGCACCTGGAACCTTTTAACACCTCTCCGCGTTCATTGAAAGCATCCATCACCCGGCTGACCACGTAACGCGGCATGTTGGTATTGATATCGGCTGCCAGCTCAATGAAGCGTGCATTATACTGAAATGCCTTCATTTTCCAGGACAGGTAAAGCGGATCGATGGGAATGCAGTGACCACCCAGCCCCGGTCCGGGAGTGAATTTCATAAACCCGAAGGGTTTACTGGCGGCGGCATCGATCACTTCCCACACATCCACGCCCAGTCGCTCGCACATGATGGCCAGCTCATTCACCAGCGCAATATTGATCATGCGGAACGTGTTCTCGAGTAATTTGGAAAGCTCAGCGGTTTCGGCAGATGAAACCGGCACCACGGTTTTTAAAGCCTGTGCGTACCATACTTCAGCCACCTCGCTGCATTCCTGGGTGATGCCACCGATCACTTTAGGTGTATTAAACGTGTTCCAGTCCTCACGTCCAGGGTCAACCCGTTCGGGAGAGAAGGCCAGGAAAAAATCCTTTCCAGCTACCAGCCCTTTCTCTTTGCCAAGCTTGGGGAGCAGCACTTCACGGGTTGTGCCCGGGTAGGTGGTAGATTCCAGCACGATGATCATGCCCGGGTGGATATATTTTGCCAGCTCTTCGGTCGCACTGAGGATGAAGGACATATCCGGGTCACCGGTTTTCCGCAGTGGTGTGGGGACGCAGATACTCACTGCATCACATTCACGTAGAGCTGAAAAATCGGTGGTGGCGGTCAGTTTACCTGTTTTCAGCAGGCGTTCAATCTGCTCGTCAGACACATCTTGGACGTAGCTCTTCCCTTTATTCAAAGTATCCACTTTTCGCGGGTCGGGATCGATGCCGATGATATGAAAACCTGCGGCTCCAAATGCAGCTGCCAGGGGCAAACCCACATACCCCAGCCCGAGGATACCAATTTTGGCGGTCCGATCCCGCAGTGATGTAACTAAAGCATCTTTGATAGGGTTCATATTTCCTCTATTCGAATGAATCAGAACAGGTTCAGCTGAGTGGGCTCCGATTTATTTTCGGGTGGTTTTTCTTCCTCGATCTTGGCAGGCTCTTCAGTCGTGGCAATTAATTCTGGCAGGTGAGCGAAGTCACGTTCGATCGAGGCTTTTAAGGACGGCTGGTGTAAAGCTGCTGCCGGGTGGAACATCGGCACGATCAAGCGCCCTTTGATCCGGTAGGATTGGCCGTGCACATCGCTAATTTTCGCATTGGGTAGGAATCGCGCCATTGAATACCGTCCAAGGGTGATGATCACCTTTGGGTTGATCACATGGATCTGGCGTTCCAAATAATCACTGCATGCCGCCAGCTCATCCGGGAGTGGGTCGCGGTTATTTGGAGGCCGGCATTTAACCACATTGCATATGAAAACCTGGTCTCGTCGTAAATTTATTTTCGCTAATAATTCTTCCAGGTATTTACCAGCTGCACCTACAAACGGGCGACCTTGTTCATTTTCATGGAATCCGGGTCCCTCACCGATAAACATCAGCTCGGCATCCACAGGCCCCTCGCCTGGGACAGCTAACTTACGCGAGTGGTGCAGCATACAGCGCTCGCATACAGAAACCTCCCTTGCAATTTGAGCCAGAGTTGCTTCAGCCAGATGCTTTTTTTCTTCGTCCACGAATTACCTCCTCGAAAATGTGGCGTAAGTATACAGGATAACCTTGCAATATCCAAGGACGATTCCGCTACTGGCTGCCAATTTTATCCAACCAGATGAGGTAGGCAGGACTCATTTTATTCAGGGTCATAATGATCGCATCCTCATTATTGTCTCTGTAATATTGCATACGCCGTCCGACGGGGCTGAACCCAAATTCCCGATACATCTGCTGGGCGATGGTGTTATTCTCCCGCACCTCCAGGGTGGCCACCACTGCGCCATGTCGAATGGATTGGCGTAAGGTCTCTGCCAGCAGCTGTCTGCCATAACCATTGCCCCGGAAATCCGGATGGATGGCGATCGTGGCAATATGGGCTTCATCCACCACGATCCAATCGATCACCATCCCGATGACCAGCGGGTTGGCAGCCTGAGGTGTAATTTCACCGACCAATGCCAGGGTGGAGGGATTTTCGGTCAGCTCGAATCGAAAGGAGTTTTCTGGCCATGGCAGGGGAAAAGATAGCACATCAATCTCATGAACCCGGGGGATATCATCCAGTCTCATTGGACGGCACATCATGATTTGAGCCTGAATAGGGAGCATGGGAGGTTTCACAGACTCAATTCGTTATCCTGGTTTTTTAGGGGGAGAGTTGCTGAAAGCGTTTAACCTGGGATGGGTTCACCCATATGCAGGTAGGTGGGGGAAAGCGTTTCAGCATTGTCGACATCACCAGCCTGCCAGCGTTTCCAAGCCAGCTCGGCAAGGAGCGAGGGGCGGCGAACGGAATGCGCCGGCGAGGTGAGGATCACATTTTTGTATTTCCTCGCCAGTGCATGTTGCTGTTCTTCCGAAAGCTCACCGCAGACCAGGGTAGGCTCATGAATTTGATGCGAAAGCTGCAGCGCGTCCATGATCTCAATTGGGGGGTTGAGCTGCCATTGACCATCAGGGGCAGTGTACCAACCGACGGCTAACCTGCCGCGTCCGGCCTGCAAGACAGCCGCCAGGGCGATCCCCAGGGAAACCGGCTGCGATTCGGCCACAATATCCAGGGTGGGAATTCCGATGATTGGCAGGTGGCATGCCAGGGCAATCCCTTTTGCCAGCGCCAGGCCAATCCGTAAACCCGTGAATGATCCCGGTCCCGTCGCTACAGCGATAAGCTTGAGCTCCTGAACGGTAAGACCAGCTCGAGAAAGCGTGTCTGCGATTGCCGGGGCAAGCTCGATGGTGTGATAGTCGCGGCTCGACCATATGGTTTCACATAATACCTGGATGCCATCATATATGGCAATCGCAACATTGCGGGTGGAGGTGTCAATCGCTAGGAGCACTCAGCCTCCATAGACCAATTTGCGGAAACGGGATAACAGGTCTTCATAATACTCACCCCGAGCGGAGAAGATCAGGTCCCGCTGGACGTCATCGATGTAATTCAAATGCACCCATAGCCCACATTCAGGCAGCACCGTCTGGACGCGCTCCGCCCACTCGACAATCATCGGACCCTGGTCAAGCATGGCCTCTAAATCGAGGTCGAGCGCTTCGATTGGACCGTTCAGGCGGTATGCATCCAGGTGGAACAGACGCACACCATCCGTATGACGGTAGACGTTTACCAGCACGAATGTCGGGCTGGAGACTGGATCGAGTGTTCCCCAGCCTGCTGCAATCCCTTGTACCAGTGTAGTTTTTCCTGACCCAAGATCACCTACCAGGGCGACCAGATCGCCAGTCTTGAGCAATGTACCAAGCCGCATACCCACCCGACGGGTTTGTTCCGTGCTTCGGCTAATGATCTCGAGCGAGTGGGAATCGAGTATGGGCATGGGGGGATTATACAGCGGATTTTTAAAAAAGCATAACGATATCCACTGAATCTGAGATTGTGAAAATACGCGGATGTGGCTATGGCTATCCTTTCGTTTTAAGATTCGCCAGGGAGGCAGCTACACGCTTCATACCGATGTTCTCAAAGAAAATATCCACAATTTCGTCATCATCTTGCATCCTGCTGCTCAACACCATCCCATCCCCCCACACCGGATGCTGCACATGGGTGCCAGGCCGGAACTTTTGGGTTGAGATTCGGGCAGATCCGGTTTTTTTTGATTCCCAGCGGATGGTTTTTGGATCAAAGCTGCTCAGCCTTGAGGAGCGCGAATTACGCATGGAGCCGGTCCCGTCCAGCAGGTTATCCGGAATATCGTCCAGGAATCTGGATGGTTCTACCGGTTCTGGGTATCCGAAGGCACTCCGGTTTTGAGCGAACACCAGGTACAGCCTGTCTTTTGCACGTGTGATGCCTACATATAGTAACCGCCGTTCTTCCTGCATGGATTCGGGATCATCAAATGAACGCGAATGTGGAAGGGTGCCCTCATTCAAGCCGGCGATGAAAACCAGCGGATATTCGAGCCCCTTGGCGGCATGCAGGGTGAGAAGGGTGGGCACATTGGCACTGGTTTCGATGGTGTCCTGGTCGGAAACCAGGGCAATATTTTCCAGGAATTCACTCATGGTGCGGTCTTGGTATTCAGATGCCAGGCGGCGCAGCTCCATCACGTTTTCCCAACGGTCATTGCCTTCGTCTGTCCCGTCATCGATAAATCCGTGATAATCGGTGTCATCCAGGATGCGGTCCATGATATACAGTGGGGCTAGCTCACCTGTCTCCCCTGTCCAGCGGGATAATAATTCACCAAAGCCTGCCAAAAGGGTCAGTGCCCGGTGTGAAAAAACACTCGTATAGGCTTCAGGGCTGCGCCCCATCTCAATCAGCAGTCTGCCAGGCGTAAGGTTGGCTTTCTGAGCTTGTGTGCGTAGCACCTGCAAGGTCTTATCACCCACCCCACGCGTGGGCACATTGATCACCCTTATCAGGCTCAGCTCATCATCCGGGTTATGCACCAGGCGCATGAAGGCGATAATATCCTTCACCTCCCGCCGACCATAGAAGCGTTGGGCACCCACCAGTTTGTAAGGTAAGCCGGCCTGGAGAAAGGCTTCCTCCAACAAACGCGACTGAGCATTGGTGCGGTACATGACTGCCACGTCACCCGGTTTGACTTGTTGCCGACCAACCAGGCTGGCGATTGTATCTATGATGAATGAAGCTTCCTGCCGGTCATCATAAGTCTCGTGCAGGATCACCTTAAGACCCTCACTGCGTTCGGTGAACAACTTCTTGGGGGTCCGGTTTGGGTTGGGGTCGATGATTGCCATGGCAACATCCAGGATTTGCTGTGTGGAACGGTAATTCTGTTCCAGCAGGATGATCTGCACCTCTGGATAGTCCTGCTCAAAACGCAGCACATTCCGATAATCAGCCCCTCGCCAGCGGTAAATCGACTGGTCAGCGTCTCCTACCGCAAAGATATTGTTATGGAAAGAGGACAGCCTCCTCAACAAGACGTACTGAGCCATATTGGTATCCTGAAATTCATCCACCAGGACGTGCTCATACCGGCGGGCATAACGTTCACGCACGGCAGGGTTATCATCCAGCAGGAATGCGGTGTAAAGGAGCAGGTCATCAAAGTCCAGCGCGTTGTTCGTCAACAGCAATTGCTGGTAGCCCACATATACCCGCTTGATCACTTCGTCGCGATAGGTCTGCAGCGGATACTCATCCGGTAAGATCAGCTCATTTTTCGCATTCGAGATTGAATTCAAGATCGCCAGGGGACGGTATTGCTTGTCATCGATATTCATATCGGTGATGACGCGCTTGACCAGACTCATCTGGTCATCTTCATCAAAGATGACAAAATTTGCATTGAATGGCAGGTGTTCTGCCTCCCGGCGCAGAATGCGTGCGCAGGTGGCATGGAATGTGCCCAGAGTCACGCCGCGTGCGCTCTCCCCTAGTAAATTAATCACCCGGTTTTCCATTTCACGCGCAGCTTTGTTGGTGAATGTAACCGCCAGGATGTTATACGGCCGCACCCCCATCTTACCGATCAAATAGGCGATGCGATGGGTGAGAACCCGCGTTTTACCAGAACCGGGTCCCGCCATAACCAAGACGGGACCCAATCCTGCTATAACTGCCTGTTGTTGCTGTGCATTTAGACCGGTGAGGATGTCCATCCGGCAAATTCTACCATATTTACCATAGCGGCAATTTTTTGTGTTTTTCCAGGTTACCGGTTGTCAAGATTCTGGCTCTAGGCTAAAATCACAGCATGGATTGGGGCATGATTGGGCATGATTGGGCGGTTGACCTGCTTGCGGAGCATGTGGCTCAACAGCGGGAAAGGCATGCCTATCTCATTACTGGTCCACAAGGTGTGGGACGGCGGACGCTCGCGTTGCGCTTCGCCGAGGCGCTTAACTGTCTGAACCCCCCCGCACCTGGTAAGCCGTGTCGAAAATGCCCGTCCTGTAAGCGCATTGAAACGATGCAGCATCCCGACCTGGCGGTGGTTGAAGCGGAACACGAGGGGCAGGTGCTGCGCATCGATCAGGTGCGTGAGCTACAGCACAATCTTTCACTGGCTCCCTATGAAGCCCGATACCGGGTGGCATTGATCCTACGCTTCGAAGAAGCGCATGCCAGTGCTGCCAACGCCATGCTAAAAACTTTGGAAGAACCTCCCCCTCAAGTGGTGGTGATGCTGACCGCCAAGAGTGCAGAGAGCCTTTTACCCACGATACCTTCGCGTTGTGAAGTGCTCAAGCTGCGCCCACTCTCGGTGGATGATACAGCCAGAGGGTTGCAAGACATCAAAAGTGTACCGGCTGAGACGGCAGAAATACTGGCCCATATCTCCGGAGGACGACCTGGTTATGCGCTTCGCTTATTTGAGCAACCCAGGCTGTTTGAGCAGAGGCAATCCTGGCTGGAAGAGCTGGTTGAACTTCTCGCCAGCTCGCGTGGCGAACGGTTTGCGTATGCGTTTGGGAAGAGTAAGCCGGAAGATAAGGAAGAATTACGCAATGAGCTGCAAGTCTGGCTCACGTTTTGGCGGGATGCGCTCATCTTTGCTGCCGGAGTCACCCACCCGATTACCAACCTGAGTTATTCGGAGCGCATCAAAAAGCTGGCCGAGCACATCGGGTTGCACAATGCGCAATTCTACGTGAACTGTGTTGAACGCACGCTGGATCGAATTGATCGGAACGTGAACTCTCGCCTGTCGCTGGAAATATTGCTGATGGATTTCCCAAAGATAAATATCGCCGGTTGATTTGTAACTATGCTATACTGAGACGGGATCGCGATTTGGATGAACAAGATACTCCCCAGAATTAACGAAGATAATTCCACCCGTGCCTCTTTAGAGCTGCTCTACAACATCAGCCGTGAGCTGAGCTCAGCTCTCGATCTACGCAAGTTATTGGAACGGGTGCTGTTTTTATCCATGCAATACGTTGGGGCTATCAATGGATCCATCATTGTCTTGGATGATAATGGCGTCCCGGTAGATTCTGCCATTATTCTCGGTGATACGGTCTACAAACATGCCACCAAGCGCCTGGTGGATACCCTGGATAAAGGTCTGTCAGGCTGGGTGGTGCGAGAACAAAAGGTAGCCCTGGTGGAAAATACCCACCGCGATCCTCGCTGGATGCCCCGTCGATACGAAGATGATAAAACGCAGGTGCCCAAATCAGCACTTTGTGCACCCATTCTCACCCGTAACAAGCTGGTCGGGGTTATCACCCTGGTCCATCCAAGACCCGGTTTCTTCAACACTGAGCATGTGGCTTTGGTGCAAGCCATTGCCGATCAGGCCGGCATCGCAGTGCTTAATGCGCGCCTTTATGATGAAAGCCAGCGGCAGGCAGGTGTCATGACCGCTCTGGCGAAAAGCGCTTCGGGGATATCCGCCAGTCTCAATTTGGATGATGTTTATATGGGTATCCTGGAACAGACGGATTCAGCCCTAAAAGTTCAGGTGGTCACGCTCACTTTGGTCGATCTCCCCAGCGGTAACCTGGAGCTGCGTGCTGCCAGGGGGTTGTCTAAGGCAAAAACGGGGAAATTGCCTCGGATCATTGAACATGGGATCTCATCCTGGGTTGTGGCACATGATGCAGGCGCGATCATCTCGGATATCAACAAAGACGAGCGTTTCGATCCCAGAGATGATCAGGTAAAAGGGCTCCTCTTGAAATCGATCCTGTGTGCACCGATCCATTATCGGGGCAAAGTCATCGGGACTTTGGAAGCTATCAATCCGAAAGAAGCTGATTTTGATCAAGATTCACTGCTCATCCTCTCAGGGATAGCCAACCTGGCCGGCACGGCCATCCGCCACGCGCAATTATTTGAGCAGCTTCAGGCAGCTCACCAACGATACCAGGAGCTGTTTGAAGATAGCATTGATCCGATCATCATCACCAACTGGAATGGCGAGATCTTGGAAGCCAACCGCAAGACCGTGTTGGCTTCGGACTTCAATAAAAATGTTTTGCGCTCCATGGAAATTAACCAGCTGCATCAGATTGATCAAGAATTGCTCGGTAAGGAGTTTGCAGAACTCCATTCTGGCAACACATTATCCTACGAATTGAGTTTATTAACCGCCAGTGGGCATACGCTACCGATCAAGGTATACGTCCGTGAAATTCAAACAGAGGGCTTATCCAGGCTGCAATGGATTTTACGGGATATCACTGAACAGAAGAAGCTGGATACGTTACGCGACGATCTGACTTCGATGATCTACCATGATCTTCGCTCTCCCCTGGCCAATGTGGTCTCGAGCATGCATTTGTTAGACACGATGCTGCCTTCGGCTGATTCTGCCATGAAGTCATTGCTCGATATATCCATGCGTTCAACCGAGCGCATCCAGCGCATGACCGATTCGTTATTGGATCTGAATGCACTTGAGGCAGGACAACCGATTGGGAATCGCAGCCTGGCAGACATCTCCGATCTGGTTTTTGAAGCCGTTGAAGCGGTCGAGTCAGTCGTAAATAACAAGAATCAAATCCTTCATTATAAAGTAGCGGATAAACTACCCAAAGTACTGGCTGACCAGGATATGATTCGCCGGGTGGTGACCAATTTATTGGAGAATGCAAGCAAGTACTCACCCGCAGGCAGCACAATTGAGGTGGGAGCAAGGCGGGTAGGTGATCAAGTTGATGTTTGGGTCCGGGATCATGGACCTGGAGTCCCGGCCTCGGAACAAGTACGTATCTTTGATAAGTTTATTCGCTTACCCACAGAAAATGGTCCAAAGGGGCTTGGCTTGGGGTTGGCATATTGCAAATTGGCAGTGCAAGCCCATGGCGGCAAAATATGGGTCGAAAGTGAGCTTGGCGTTGGCTCTCGCTTCATATTCAGTCTGCCCCCAGCGGAAAACTAGGGATTAAAAAATCAGGGAACTCAGGAAAAACTATGCAGCAAATTGATCGCGGTATCTATATCGAAAATGCTTACCCAGGGGTCACAATCGGGGCCGTCTTGCTGCCCATGGGAACGATTTTGATTGACGCTCCGTTGCGTGCCGAAGATGCGCGTGCCTGGCTGAATGTACTCTATAACCTGGGCGCGAAACCAAACCGCATGCTGGTCAATTTGGATGCCCACCCAGATCGGACCCTTGGCGCAAGGTCCATGGAGTGCACCATTATTGCCCATCAAAAGACCGCTCAGGTTTTTAGGGGTAGGCCATCCGTCTTCAAAGGGCAAAATGCTGAGAGCGGATCGGTGTGGGAGACCTATGATGATGTAGTAGGCACACGCTGGGCGCTGCCCGATATTACCTTCACCCATAAAATATCACTTCATTGGGGCGAACAGGAGGTTTTCGTTGAATACCATGCTGGTCCGGCACCTGGCGGCACGTGGGTGGTGATCCCATCAACCAAGATCGTTTTTATTGGGGATGTGGTTCTGCTCAACCAGCCTCCTTTTTTAACCAATGCAGATATACCTGCCTGGATCGAAACCTTGGATTTGCTGATGAAGTCCTATCGTGATTATCGGATCATCAGCGGTCGCGGGGGAGAGATTTCACTAGATTCAGTGAAAACCCAGCAGAAGCATCTGAAAAGCATCTTAAGAGGCCTGGACCGTATGGTCAAACGCAACGCTCCAACTTCCGATGTCGAACGCCTGATCCCCAATTTACTCTCCGATCTGACCTTTCCAACCGAATTGCATGACCAATACTTTCAAAGGTATCGTCATGGCTTATTCCAATATTATGCCCGGCGTTACCACCCGAGCGAATCCAGTGGTGAATAATTACCTTATATGAATAATACTTCCTATCAGCCCATCTTCCAGCTAACCCGCGGTGATATCGTAGAATCCCTGCACTTCGGTGCCATTGCAGTCATGGAGTCAAGCGGCAGAATGGCTGCCTGGTACGCAGACCCCGAATTGGTCACTTTCACCCGTTCCTCGGCAAAACCATTCCAGGCACTTCCATTTTTGGAAAACGATGGCATGTCGTTTTATGGATTAACCCTTAAAGAAGTTGCGCTGCTGTGTGCCTCACACTCAGGCACGGATGAGCACGTGGCGGTGGTCAGGTCGATACAGGCGAAGACAGGCGTCAGCGAATCCGACTTGATGTGCGGAGTGCATACCGTTTACGATCGCAAGACCGCAGAAGCAATGCGTGAGCGGGGTGAAGCGCCGACGCCTAATCGGCATAATTGCTCTGGGAAACACACCGGAATGCTGGCGTACACACGCATGTTGGGGAACTCGGCTGATCCAGTAACATTGCCATATTTGGATCTGCAGCACCCGGTACAACGAAAAATTTTATCTACTCTGGCTGAAATAGCCGACCTCAAGCCTGAAGATATTCATGTGGGTATAGATGGTTGTTCCGCACCTAATTTCGCCCTTCCCTTGCGGAACACAGCCCTGGCTTTTGCACGGCTGTGCCAGCCCGATGGATTAGCCAGCGAGCGGGCTGAAACCTGTCACCTGATCACCAAGGCTATGCTTACCTACCCGGATATGATCGGCGGACCGGATAACTTTGACACGACCCTGATGCAGGCAGCCCAGGGTAGGGTGATCTGTAAAGGTGGTGCGGAAGGATTTCAAGCCTTTGGTATCATGCCGGGTGCGATCAATCCAGGCTCACCCGCATTGGGGGTGGCATTTAAAATATCAGATGGTGATTTAAAGGGTCATAATTTTCCGGCAGGTGACCCAAGAGGTCACGTGCGGCCAGCCGTAACTCTGGAAGTTCTACGCCAGTTAGGTGTGTTCGAGGCTGAGGATTTGGAAAAGGTCTCAGAATTCGGGCCTGGCTTCCCGGTCGAAAATTGGCGTAAGCTCAGGGTGGGTTGGGCTTCCCCCTGTTTTAAATTAGAATTCAACCGATGAATCTAGGCGATTGTGCACTGGAGGTCCATCGCCGGCTGCTTAAAGTGTATGGCGAGCCAGCCTGGCATACTCCATTGCCAATCCTGGATGAATTGATCTCGACGATATTATCGCAGAATACCAACGACATAAATCGGGATAGGGCATTCACGCAGCTAAAAAAACGTTTTAAAACCTGGGAAGAAGTACGTGATGCAGATGCGCATGCAGTGATTGAAGCGATTCGATCAGCCGGTCTGGCTAATCAGAAAGGACCCCGTATTCAAAAGGTTTTGCGTCAAATCACTGCCGAGCGAGGCTCGCTCGACTTGAGTTTTTTAATCAAACTTCCTGAAGAAGAAGCCTGGGAGTACCTAGTAAAGTTTAAAGGGGTGGGTCCCAAAACAGCCTCCATCGTGCTGTTATTCTCGCTGGGTAAGGCTGCTTTCCCCGTAGATACACACATTCAAAGGGTGACGGGCCGTGTGGGTCTCCGGCCTGAGAAAATGAGCAATGAAAAAGCGCATCGCCACCTGGCAGAATTATTCCCTCCTGAAACGTACAAGGCTGTCCATTTAAATATAATCCGCCTGGGAAGAGAAGTTTGCCACCCGCGCAAACCTGCTTGCGAGATATGCGTGCTGCAATCTCTATGCGATTACTACCAAAAGTCACAAAATAGATTGTGAGTGATGTCACTAATAAATAATGACAGTTGACCGTAAGAAATATTTGGCTCCTGTTGTATCATTATGCAAGAGAATAGCTGATGGTTCAACCAAAAGCTTACTCTCGTTGCTGTTTCCTCCTTTGGCGAAAGCCTCCGCTGGGTACCTCACCACCCCAGCGGAGGCAGTCTTTAAACAACAGCCCTATCTGGCCATAAAAAATACGAAGCTATTTATGACGAAAGCGGAAGGATAACCGTAAAGGTTGTCCCCTGTGGGGATGACTCCAACCAGATGCGTCCACGATGTTTATCGACGATCGACTGGACGATTGATAACCCCAGCCCTGTCCCGTTGGTCACCTGGGACAAGTTGCTGCCGCGGTAGAATTTTTCAAAGATATGTGGTTGATCGGCCAGCGGGATGCCGGGTCCATTATCTGCGACTTCAAAGATCAGCTGCTCGGTTTCAGCCCGGCAGCGCACCTCGATTTTACCCATGAATGGGGTGAACTTAATCGAATTCTCAATCAAATTGCTTGCCATGCGCTGCAAGTGCAGCGGGTTCCCGAGGACTACTGGAAGATCTTCAGGGACAGCCAGGATGACTTCCTGCATTTTTTCACTGATCTGATATTCCAGGCTATTAATCGTTTGGGTGAGGAGATCCTTAAAATGAACTTCCGTTCTTTGCAAATCATACCCTGCTTCGACCCGATTAAGATCCAACAGATCATTGATCAAGGCAGTGATATTTTGCACGCTGGTTTGAATATGGTGAATAAACTCGGCCTGCTGCCGGTTAATGGGTCCTACCCGGTCAATTAATCCGATGAAGCCATAGATCGAGGTCAAGGGAGATCGCAAATCATGTGAAATGGTGTTGACGAAATCTGTCTTGATCCGGTCCAGCTCTTTGAGATGGGTGATGTCCTGTAGGACCACCGCAATTCCTATATTAGGAATCAGGCTCGATTGGGCGCTGAATATGCGACCATCTTCCATCGGTATTTCGTTGCGATAAGGGTAATTTCTCCGTGGTTTAAAAATATCCAGGAAATCCTGCTGATAGAAGATTTCGTTCGCCGACTTTCCTTCAACCTGATCTTCTTTTAAATTAAATATTTGGCGTGCCGATTGATTAACCAGCAGGATGTGCGCATTCAGGTCTGTAAGGATAAAACCATCTGTCAGGTTGGTAACCACCTGCTCGTAATCCTGCGCAGCGCGTCTCGCTTTTTGCTGAGCGAGTCCTCGGTTAATTGCATGCTGGATCTGGTTCGTATCGACCGGAACAGACAGGTAGTCCACCAATCCAATCTCCAGGGCTTGTTTCAGGAAAGTTTGGTTGATTCCGTTGGTGACTAGCAAGATTGGAACAATGGGATGCGAATGCAGGATTTCTGCGGAAACCTGTAAACCAGCCTCGGGTGATGGATGGCAGATAATCAACATCGTTTCCCCCGGGCTGGATATCAACCATGCCTCAAGATCTTTGAGCTGTGAGACGGATATGACATCATATCCGGCAGAAGTAAGCGACGGTTGATCAAGGAATTGTTCTGACTCAGATGCGTTGTATATCAGTAGGTGAGGCGTATCGGTCATTTTATATTCACTATCTATAGAAAGGATTCATAATCGTGGGAGTGAAAAAGTGATGCTGAAACCGTTATCCGGCCTACTTTCGGTCCAAACATCACCCCTGTAGGCCGTAATAATTTCCTTGATCATCGCCAGGCTGATCCCCAACCCTCCATACCGTTTGGGAGTCGTTCCGAGTATCGCGGATTCTTTATCAAATGCACTATCCGCCAAACTTTGAGAGACCTGCTCTCCCTGGTCTTCCACCTTGACGATGGCATGGTCATCCTTTTGACCAACCTGAATGGTAATTTGACCATTTGGAGGGCTGTATTTCAGGGCATTTGAGAGTAAGCCTTCGATCACTTTGCTGATCTGTGACGAGTACACCCTTACGATGATTGGCTTAGACGGCAATTCCATCTTGATGTTTATTTGAGCCAGCTGAGCGATCGGCTGGAAATGATTAGCCACAGTACGAGCAACCTCTTTCAGATCAATATCCTCCAATAAGTGCGATGACTCCCCCTGCCTGAACCTGAGCAGCGAATCTGCAATATCCATCAGGATTTCAGTTTCTTCCTGAATGTCTCTAAGCGCTATCGCCTGGTCGCGATTTAGCCTGCGATCGCTGTTGTTTGATATCAGGCTCAAATTTTCAGCGATTAAATTGAGCGGGCTGCGTATTTCAAGGCTAGCCTGGAGTAATAAGTTATATTTCAGGTCAGACTCAAGCGTTGCATAAATATTGGATTGCTGCAGGAAGAGTAAACGTTGCTCCAGTAAGTGAAATCGGTGCGAGTTTTCCAATAAAATCGAGGTGAAATCGGCCACCAATTCAAGCATGGCGCGTTGGTAAGCGTTGAAAGGTTGAGGCGTTTTCCTGGCAACGGTAAGAATCGCAGTGACTTTCCCCTCCTGTTTTACAGGAACCGCCAGCACAGATTCAATCAGCTCTCCGTTTTTAAACCGTTCCAATGGTTCCCCATGGATGGAAATTACCTGACCCGAAACTGCCACCAAAGCGCTCAAATCATTTTCACACGCCAGATGCAGTTTGGATTGCATTTCTTCAGAAGTGTTTTGGCAGGCTTGCAAGATATACTCATTGTGTATTGTGCCGATGGCAAATATCCACACACTATCTGCTTCAGCCACCTGTATGGCAACATTGGCGATTTTCTCATACATCGATTGGCGGTTGATGGCTGTTCGCAAAAGCTCGCAAATTGAAAAGATTTCTGAAAAATCGCGCACCTGGCGTTCCAAGACTGCTTTGGTCTGCTCTAATTCGCGGCTGGAAACACTCCCCTCAGGTCGTGGTCGCTGTTTGCGTAGCGTATTTTCCACAACGTTGATCACTTCAGTCTCTCGAACTGGACCCACCAAAAAGTCAATCGCACCTAACCTCATCGCTTGAAGGATATCTGCTTCCTGCCCTTTGTTTGCGATGACAATGGTGGGGGCATCAATCCTGCGCGAATTAAGCGCCACCAACAGGTCTTTTCCACTCAATCCCGTTAGGTTCAGATCGGTTATGATGAGGTCAGGGGCGATATTTTCCACTTCCTGAATGGCGGACCCAGCTGACTCGATGATCTGCACCTGATATCCGAGCGGTCCTAAAGCCTGCCTGGCGATCAGTTGACTGGTCTGCGGATCATTTTCAATCAGCAGGATGTGGGCGTTGCTACGATCCATGGGTTTAATCATAGCATGTTTGTGAAATTAGCGGGTAATTTCCAGGCTTGATCGTGGAATGAGTTAGAGTTTTGTAAGAAATGGGTTTACACGCTTGACTTTGTATACCAGGTGAGCATACAATGGTATTAGAATAGAAAACAAAGCCATATAGCGGTGGTCAGGATATGGAATATAAAGATTACTATAAGGTTCTCGGGGTTGAACGCAATGCCACTAAAGACGAGATTAAGAAGGCATATCGGAAACTGGCACTAAAAACTCACCCGGACCGCAACCCAGGCAATGCCAAATCTGAAGAACGCTTCAAGGAGATTAACGAAGCATACCAGGTCTTAAGTGACCCGGAAAAACGCGCCCGTTATGACCAATTAGGCCAATCTTATTCGCAATGGCAAGAAGGTGGTGCACCTGCCGGAGGCTTTAATTGGGAAGATTGGTTTGCTCAATCTCCATCAGGAGGCAATGTGCGTGTCGGTGGACTGGAAGACATTCTGGGTAGTGATTTTTCGGAATTCTTCCGGCGGATATTTGGAGGCGATCCAGACATGGGCGGTCCTGGCACAAGAAGAGTCGCCACCCAGCGAACCAGGCGTCCGGCTGCGCCTTCTTATCAACAAGACGTGACCATTAGTTTAGCTGAGGCCTATCAAGGTACCACCAGGCGAGTAGATATGGATGGGCGAAGATTGGAAGTGAAGATCCCGCCTGGAGCAAAGACAGGTACCAAGGTGCGCTACCCGAATACCATCCCGACCGGCACGGCTGGTCAAAAGGGTGACCTGTTTTTGTTGATCAATGTTGCGGAAGATCCACGTTTCGATATTAAGGGAAATGATGTGCATACTGAGGTCACAATCGACCTGTATACTGCCGTTTTAGGCGGTGAAGTAACTGTCCAAACCCTTTCAGGCAATGTTGTCCTGACCATACCAGCGGGAATTCAGCCAGGGCAGAGCATTCGTTTGGCAGGTCGAGGGTTCCCACGATTAAATTCACCGGACACGATGGGCGATTTATATGCTCACATCAAGGTAAAAATTCCACAGAATCTGACCAAAGGAGAAAAAGAGCTGTTTCAGGAACTTAAGCGCAGGGTAGGTTAGCCATCCCAACTATTCCCAATATAGAGAGGAGTTTTTATGTTAACTGAAACGAACCTGCAAGAATTACTGGGTTATCAGTCTGATCATCAGGTGCTCAGTGTGTATTTGAACACCGATCCAACCGAAGGTAATGCAGATGTTTATAAATTGAATTTAAGGAGTATGTTAAAGGACATAAATTTAGCCTCAGACGTTTTAGCGGTTGAAAACTATTTCAGCAGAGAGTTTGATCGGAGTGGGCGAAGCACAGTGGTGTTTTCATGCGCCCCGGATAAATTCCTCAGAGCCTACTCATTAGCCATTCCTATACGTAATCAGGTCATCGTTAGTAACCAGCCGCACGTAAAGCCATTGGCGTCATTATTAAATTATTATGGCGGTTATGGTGTGGCATTGGTGGATAAGCAGGGTGCCAGGCTATTTTCTTTTCACCTTGGCGAAGTTAAGGAACAGGAAGGCATTTTAGGTGAAGAAATCAGGCATACGAAATATGGTGGGGCATCGGCGAAACCAGGTATGCGGGGAGGCATGACCGGACAAACCCACTATGAGGACGAAGTCGCCGGGCGCAATATCCGTGATGTGGCTGAATTTGCAGCCCGCTTCTTCAGCGAGAATAACGTCCGGCGTGTTTTAATTGGGGGGACGGACGAAAATATCGCCCTCTTGCGCAACCAATTGCCCAAAAGCTGGCAGAGCTTGATCGTCGGCACATTCCCAATGAGCATGACCGCCAGTAAATTGGATGTGCTGGAACGGGCTATGCAAATTGGAAAGGAAGCAGAATATCGTAAGGAAGAACAATTATTAAAGGTACTTGTGACCGGTGCCGCCAAGGAACGGGGTGCCGTGCTAAACCTGGATGAAACCCTCGGAGCCGTTCACGATGGGCGGGTTCAATCCCTGATCATTCAGGATGGTTATCGAGCTTCCGGTTATCGCTGCCAGGGTTGTGGGTATATTACTGCCCAAGAATTGCCTGCCTGCCAGTTTTGCGGCTCAAAGTTCGAGCGCATCCCCGATGCCGTAGAAATGGCAGTATATAAGGTTATGAAAGCAGGAGGGGAAGTGGAGGTCCTGCAGCACGAGCATAAGATAGACGGGTTTGAAAATATCGGGGCAATGCTTCGCTATTGATCGGATGAACAGCGAACATCGTTCACTTTTGGATGGTGTGCGGGTATTGGACTTAAGCCGGGTTCTGGCTGGTCCATACTGCACCATGATGTTAGGCGACCTGGGGGCGGATATCATCAAGATTGAAGCCCCCGGGTTGGGTGACGACACCCGTCATTGGGGTCCACCATTCACTCCAGGCGGAGAGTCAGCCTATTTTTTATGCATCAACCGCAATAAACGCAGCCTCACCTTAAACCTGAAATCAAACCAGGGTCTGCAAATCCTCAAAGAGCTGATCCGGCAAAGCGATATCCTGGTGGAAAACTTTAAGGTGGATACCCTGGCAAATTGGGGATTGGATTATGCCGCTTTGCAGGGATTAAAACCCGGCTTGATCTACTGTACCATCACCGGGTATGGTTATACCGGACCATATCGGCATTTACCTGGCTATGATTTCATCATCCAGGCTCAGGGAGGGTTGATGAGCATCACCGGACCTGAGCAGGGTGAGCCATATAAAGTGGGGGTGGCAGTTGCGGATATCACCGCCGGGTTATTTGCTTGCAATGCGATCCTGGCAGCCTTGTTTGAACATCAGCGCAGCGGCATGGGTCAGCGCATTGATATCTCATTGCTCGATTCGCAAGTTGCCTGGTTGGCAAATGTAGCCAGTAATTATTTGATCTCCGGAGATAAACCTGTACGTTTTGGCAATGCTCACCCTAACATCGTCCCCTACCAGACCTTTAAAGCCCGGGATGGCTATTTTGCCCTTGGGATTGGCAATGATAACCAGTGGAGACAGTTTTGCGAAAAAACTGGCAGGCTCGAATGGGCGGATGATGTGCGCTTTAAAACCAATGCTCAGCGTGTACATCATCGCGCTGAGCTGATCCCTTTATTAGATGATTTATTCGTTCAAGCAGATATAGCTCATTGGCTGGCGATCCTGGGTGAGATGGGTGTGCCCTGCGGGCCAATTAACACCATAGACCAGGTGCTGAATGACCCCCAGGTGCAAGCGCGTGAGATGGTGATGCAGGTTGAGCATTCCAGCGAAGGCATGGTGCGTATGGTGGCATCACCGCTCAAAATCCCCACTGCACCACCCGTAGTGCGGCTACCCCCACCCACGCTGGGGCAGCACACCGCTCAGATCCTGCACGAATTATTGGGTTTCGATGAGGAGACGCTTCAAAATCTGCGCAAAGCCCAGGTAATTTAGCCTGTATCTCCCTCTATATTATTTCTTTATTGCCCAACGATCCCACCGTAGGTGAGATGCTTAAAGTCTTTCAAAGCCAGGTCGATCTCCTCAGCAGTGACCGGGCGGTTCTCCTGGATGTGATTTAGTTTACCCGCAGCCACTTTCTCGAGAGCAACTTTGCGGATGGCAATATTACGCTTGAGGGCTTCCTTAACCAGTGACGCACTGGCACTGTAGCCGATCAGGGGGTTTAGCGCTGTTGCGACGATGGCATTGCGTGCCAGCCAGCCTTCGGCTTTTTCGCGATTGGCTTGTAATCCTACAACACATTTTTGGGTGAACGCCATAATCGATCCGATCATCACCTGCATCATCTCGAATAAATTATGCGCAATGATGGGCATCATTACGTTCAGCTCAAGCTGACCCGCCTGGGAGGCTAATGACACAGTCAGGTCACAGCCCTGGACATGGAACATGGCCATATTCAACATTTCAGCCATCACCGGGTTTACCTTACCGGGCATGATGCTGCTGCCGGGCTGCACGGGTGGCAGGCGTAGCTCATCCAGGCCCGTGGATGGACCGGATGCCAGCAGGCGGAAGTCATTGGCGATGCGGGTGAGAGTGATCGCCAGAGTGCGCAAGGATGCGGAGAAACTGGCAGCATCTGCCATCGACTGCATCGATTCGAACAGGTTATCCGAGCCGATCAAGGTCAGACCGGTCAACTCTGATAAACGGCTAATCATGCGGATGTGATATTCTGGGTGGGCATTCAAACCCGTGCCTGTGGCCGTACCACCAATCCCCAGGCGCTGTAAGCCCTCGGCAGACTGGCGGATACGCTCGGCATCGCGTTGGATGGCGCTGGCATACCCCCCAAACTCTTGTCCCATGCGCACCGGGACGGCATCCTGCAGGTGTGTGCGCCCCGATTTGACGATGTCGTCGAATTCCTGCGCTTTTTGCTTCAGCGCAGCGGCAAGTGCCTCGACTGCCCCCAGCAGCTCACCCAATCGCCACAGGCAGCCCAGGCGGATGGCGGTGGGGATAGCGTCATTGGTCGATTGCGACATATTCACGTGGTCATTCGGATTGACCAGATATTGACCGAGCTTACCGCCTAAAAGTTGAGTGGCACGGTTGGCGATGACTTCATTCATATTCATGTTATGGCTGGTGCCGGCGCCTGCCTGAAAGGGGTCGACTACAAATTGATCATCCCATTTACCGTCGATGACTTCCCGGGCTGCCGCGACGATCGCATCTGCAATTTTTGGATCTAATAAGCCCAGGTCGCGGTTCACCTCGGCGGCAGCACGCTTGATGATTGCCATCGACCAGATAAAGGCACGCCAGGGGCGTAACCCCGAGATATCAAAATTGATTACCGCGCGTTGGGTTTGAGCCCCATATAGGGCTTCCGATGGGACGTTTACATCCCCAAGGGTATCATGTTCAATCCGGTAGGAGCTATCCATACCATTATCCCTCCTGATGATCACAGATGATCAGGATTATACGTCAGCGATGGAGAGGATAAGATGAAAATTAGTTTAATGAACCGGTACGCGTTCGTTGATCTGGCTTGCCAGGGTGGTGAACTGCATCGCGATGATCCCATCCGGTTGGACGGTGATGAGTGGTACCGCCCGGTCTGATGCCCGGTAGGCTTGTTCCACCACGGGTGGGAAACCCATCACCGCCGGATAGCCCAGGATCTGTTCAACCTGGCTGATATTAAGCACAATATCCGAGCGGGTGCGGTTCACCAGCACCGTGCTCATGGTCTTGATACTGCCAAATCCCTTGAGATGCAGCTCACTCGCCAGGAGCTTGGAGCGCTTGATCGGCACCGGTTGGGGTTCGACCACCATGACCAGCTCATTACATTTTTCCAGGATGGAGTTGAACCCTGGATGGAAGCTCGTGCCGATATCCAATACAATCAGGTTTGCCAGGTTGGCGAGATAACCCAGCACAAGCTCAAGTTGGGGTGTGGCAGCTGCGTATTCCACATTTTCAGTCTTGTTGGAAGCCGATAATACTTTGATCCCGAAGTTCGTCTGGATCAGCTCTTTCGAAACTGAATCCATGGTGATATCTTGCAGATCCATACCCAATAAATTGGGCAGCCCCACCGGTTCGGTGAGGTTAAGGTCCAGTGCCCAAGAGCCCTGCCCGGGTTTCATCTCAGCTGCAATCACCTTGACGTTATATTTCTTGGCATAGGTGATCGCCAGGTTCAGCGCCACGGTGGATACCCCCGCCCCACCCGTGGCGGAGATCACACCCACCACATAACCATGGTCTCCGGTGGCTTCAACCTTGGTCATTTTCTGGGTTAGCAGGTTGCGGATATTGGCTTGCAGGTCGATTGGATGGATCGGTTTGGTAAGGTAGAGGTTCACCCCGGCATCATACCCGGCTAATTTATCTTCAATGGTGGTCTTGGCGGTGAACATCAGGATAGGCGTGGTGGCGGTCTTTGGGTTCCGCCGCAGATTGCGGCTGACCTCATACCCATCCATACCCGGCATCATCACGTCCAGGATGATCAGGTCGGGATGCTCTGACTGCACGCGTTCGAGGGCTTCCATGCCTGATGTCGCGGATATCACCTGGTAACCCAGACGGCTCAACATGATATTGATAAACTTAACAGTATCGGGGTCGTCATCGACGACCAGGATTTTATCAGCCATGGTTGCATCTCCTTATTTAATTGTTCGAACTATATTCAGTTTAGCACAAATTAAATTTTTGAGCAATTGTGGAGAGGTATTGAAATAATGAAAAGAGAAAAAGGAACCTTGCAAAATTGTAATTAATAGGAATATATGAGGTTTTGTACTTGCAGGTGTTATTCAAACAGAAATCAGAATACCTTCTTGGTTGGCCAAAGAAGGCTATATATATATTTGATCATTTTAGTGGAATTTCGTAATAGAATTCATGAAGTCTTATACTACCTGAGAAGCAGTAAGTCTCATTTACAGCGGAACGTTCATAAGGGCATATTTTTTAATAAACTTTTTGTAAGATTATTGTGTATACTTTTAAACAAAAATGCGACGAATCAAGTTAATCGCTTTGATACTTTTCGAAATACTAATTCTTGTCGGTTGCGCTGCTAAGTCTTCTGTGATCGATACGAGTATTTCCCATCCACCCGGATGGAATAATATTATCCCTGGGAAAACGAGCAGCATCGACGCCCAATCAGAATTAAAAAGCATTTTAGAGGTCGATCAGAATACGATTTTTATTGATACACAGGGATACGATTACTGGCAGGATCATATTTCCTGGAGCTTTATAAAGGATAGTTCTGATGAACGAGGAGAAATATTTATTTTTAATAATTCTGTAAGAATGATTAATATCTTTCCCAAAAATAATAGGGTTAATTTTGGTGAAGTCATAAAAGTATACGGAGAACCAGATAAAGTTTTCGCAGGTTCGATTCCAGATGAACCGATGATCACCTGGGTACTTTATCCGGATATGGGTATAGTCTTTAATCATATATATGGCTATATTGAAAATAATGAAGGGGCAAGGATACAGCCACTTGATGATGTCAATTAGAGAGAACCGAGTTCATTTAGTAAAAAACTACCGACGATTAATCATCTATAAGTAACACGTGTTTTGTAGTATCTCGGATCCGATCACGATAAGTATTCAGTAATCAAGACTGCAAATACAAATCCGCTCTGCTCATCGGCAAGGATATCTTCCCATTCACAGGCTTTGCGAGCAGGGATTGGTTGACCGCGATCTCAGCATGTTCGAACTGGACTGCACTGGAGCTCATATACAGCCGCCAGGTGCGGTAGACCGATTCACTTACCAGCTTGGAGGCCTCGGTATGCTGCCTTTCGAGCCGCCCGACCCAGTTTCGCAGGGTGCGGGCGTAATGCTCGCGCAGGTTTTCCACATCCCGCACCTCAAAACCAGATGCTTCTGCGATCAGATTGGCTTCACTGACCGGGACGAGCTCCCCGTCGGGGAAGATATAATGCTGTGAGAAGGATCCCAGCCCAAGCACCTTGCTCTCGAAATAACTTTGCACCGCCTGCGCGGAGCGATGGTTGCCGTCCAATCCTTTAAGTAGAGTTATGTCATCCGGCTGGGCGCTGCGGGCGATCCCATGGTTGAGGAATAAACCACCCGGTTTCAACAGCCGGTACACCTGTAAAAAATATTCGGGAAGATGCGTACGGCCGACGTGTTCGAACATGCCGACGCTGACGATTTTATCGAAGGACTCGCGTTCCAGGTCGCGGTAATCGCGCATCTCGATCTGGACTCGATCTGCTAATCCTGATTGGTCAACTTTCTTCTGGGCATAAGCAGCCTGCTTGTCGCTGAGGGTCACCCCGAACACTCGCACCCCATGATTCTGGGCAGCCGTGATCGCCAGCCCACCCCAACCACAGCCAATATCCAATAGCCTTTCACCTTCGTTGAGGCGTAATTTTCGGCAAATGTGTTCGATTTTCTTAGCCTGGGCTGTGTCCAGGTCTTCAGTGCCGTTGGGAAAGTAGGCGCAGGAATACAGCATCAGTTTATCTAGCCACAGGGCATAGAATTCATTGCTCACGTTGTAGTGGAAGCGTATGGCTTCCAAATCACGCTCCCGCGAGTGCAGCTTGCCGCGTAAATATGCCGGCTGACGGATGATTTTATGCTCCGGACCGCTGTTAGGCAGGCGTTGGATATCCTTGATCAAGCTGGCAGCTTCGGAGGCAGTGAAATTGTGGCTGATCAATGCCTCCAGCAGGCCATAAAATGCATAGATGTCGCCCTGGATGTCAAAATCACCGTAAATATAAGCTTCTCCAGCCGATAGCTCAATCGGCGGGGTGAACATGCGCCGGAGGGCACCCGGGTGGTTCAATACCAATGTAAACTGGGGTTGACCCTCTGCTGGTATCTCAGCCTGATCCCACAATCGGATTGAAAATATGCGCGGGGATGGGAAAATGCGTTCCAGCAGTACGCAGGTTTTATCCAAGACCAGATCAGTAGTTTGGGTTGCGAAAATCTCCATTTGTCCCTCTATATCGTTAATTAGCAAGGGAGGAATTTATCCCACTGACAATATTATCCTCCCTAAAAATAATCCTACCATGTTTACCAATTTTGTTCAATACCCTGAGTTGGTGAACACTATTGAAAAATTAATATTTGTGCTGCTATTTCGATCTCAGGCGGGGTTTAGGGACGATCGGATTCTTCCTCTCTGTGGGCACGTATACGAAATTTGTGAATCCTCCGCTTGTTCTAAGGTCAAAATTAGATAATAGGTGATAATTAGAATATAGCTGAGAGTTAGCATGACTAGGAGCGTTATTTTGGACCATAATCGACCAGCATTGCAATTTAGAAAACGAATTAGATTTCTATGGAAGTATTTGCTCATTGTCGCCATCCTGACATTGCTTTCCCTCTACGGGTTGAATGCCAGCCGGCCCGGTCGAAGCGTGGAAGGCTGCCCCGATGGCTGTGCCACCTCGCTCGAGCGAGAATCTGGACCCCTGCGGGTGGTATCACTCAACATGCTTCATGGGTTCCCGAATTTCAAACGCCTCACTCTCCGGGTGAGCCTGATCACCGGAGAGATCAAGCGGTTGGATGCAGATGTAGTCCTGCTCCAGGAAGTCCCCTGGACGCGCACCGCGGGTAATGTGGCAGCTAGCCTGGCAGAGCAGCTGGGCTATAACTATTTGTTTTACCGCGCCAATGGCAATAAGCACCTGATCTTCTTCGAGGAGGGGGAGGCCATCTTGAGCCGCTTCCCGCTAAAAGATGTAGTATTCGCCGAATTACGACCGCCGGCGGGGTTATTCGAGAGCCGGGTGGCGCTCGGAGCTACCGCCATCACACCCATGGGAGATATGACCTTCTTTGTGGCCCACCTGACCGATAAAGACCCAAAGGTGAATGCCGGGCAGGCACAATCATTAAAGAGCTTTGTGGAAGAGTACGCCGGTGGATGGGCAGTGGTAGCGGGTGACTTTAATGCTCAAGAAGATTCCCCACAAATAATCCAATTAGCCAGCCTATGGCAAGATACATACCGTGCGCTGCATCCTGGTGATCCGGGTTTGACCTGCTGCATTGATGATTTACAGGCTGGTCCTACCGAGCCGCTGGAAGAAAGGATCGATTATATCTTCTTGGTCCATCAAAACGGGCAGCTTGTCAGCGCAGAACACGCCTTCGACCATCCTTTTCACATGGTTGAGGGTGGCTGGCAGTGGCTTTCCGACCACACCGGGCTGATGGTCGAAACTAAGCCCTAGGGAAGGGGTGTAAGTGGGAAAATGTAATCTCCGGCTGTGTCGGTCGATAAAGTTATCAATGCTACCCAGGATTTCTCAGCCACTGTTGGCTCTTGGGTGATATCACCCTCGCTATCATCTGGTGCGAGTCAATATAATCAACGATGAGGTAATTCCTGGTGCCTAATCATCTTATGGATGCCCACCAGGATACTGGGTAAAATGGATCAAACACAATTAAACCTATGAATCGACATCTGCAAAGGATATTTTCATTCCAAACCGAGAGTTTCACAGTTGATGGGCCGTGTTTTGGCAAAGCTGAAGTTTGTGAGCCAATCTTGCGTTCCTTGCCAGCATGGTTCGGGATTGAAGAGGCGATTATCCAATACGTGGCTGATATCGATAGCCTGCCTACATTCTTGGCATATAGGGAGGGTGAAGTGATTGGGTTTTTAAGTGTCAAGCAACATTACCCAACCTCCGCCGAAGTTTTGGTAATGGGTATCCGGTCTGATGCACACCGCCAGGGGATTGGACGTTCGCTGCTGCATAAGGCGCAGGTGTGGCTGAAGGATCAGGGTGTTGAATATTTACAGGTCAAGACGTTAGGTCCATCATGCTTTGATGATAACTATGCCAAAACCAGAACCTTCTACATGTCTATGGGATTTACGCCATTGGAAGAATTCACTCAAATCTGGGATGAGAACAACCCCTGTTTGATCTTAATTAAGAGAATATAGTAAGCTATTTTACAATTCCTTGAAAGGTAGTGCAGGTTGGGGTTACCCGGTTTACTGAATCCGGTTTCAGTGATCTCCTGTCCGGTTTTACTATTACCGGATTCTTTCCGGACTCATACCGGGTCGAGCCCAGGCATGCGCATCCCAACCTTTTTCTTATTTTTCTACCTCCACCCATATCTGTTCGCCTTCCGTGCCGATCTCAATCCATCCGTTCAAAAAAGTCCGCAGCAGGGTATATAAGATGATCCCGAGCGCAGCCACGACCGTACCCTTGTGTTTATCCACAAGGCGCCTTTCAGCTCATCGAAGAACGTTCAACGATAGTGATATTGAAACCAAAGATGTAGAAACTAAGTCAATGTTATGTTTCAGATGAATGGGGAATTTAGTAAAGACAAAAGTGAAAAGTCCACAAATGTTGAAAAGAAATAACATATTGGGGAGGTCAATTTTTCCATCTGCTCTCAACTGTTATTTGCAGTCACCGTGAGTAAGCCACCCCGGTGAAAAGAAATCGCACAATACACTCACTTCGCTCGCCCCTGACTTTGTTTCCTGCAGGTGTGCAGAATAACCGTAATGAAAGCAGGGGCTCCACACTAAATAAATGGATTCTTTATCGTTACACTGTGTATTGCCTGCCCATCCTGCATATCTTCGGTATAAAGAAAATCGCAACCAGCGCGAATTGCTGCGGCAAGGATAAGTGAGTCAAAAAATGAGTATCCAGTCTCAGCCTGAAGGTCCAGACATGCCTCATAAAGAGCGAGATCTGGATAGACCTGACACAAAGGGTTCATCACCAGGCGTAAATACGACTTACTGTCTTCAAGCTTCATGGGGACTGTGAATTTTCTTGTCGCCACATTCAAAAATTCCTGGATCACCTGAGTGCTGATGATGCCAACACCTGTCCCTAATCCTTCTTGAATGAGCTCCATAGATTTGTTTTGTTTCACGGGTTGATCGTGATCAAATGAATAGATAAAAATATTTGTATCAATGAAGTATTTACCGTTCATTCATTTCGTCCCTGTTGAATGACTGTCCGGGCTTTACATAATCGAAGCGTTTCATAAGATCAGTGTATGCAGCCGCGGAGTGAGGGCGGTCAGCATACTTCTCCAGCCATTCTCTAAATTCTTCATTCAAAGTAGTCCGGTCGGCTGCCGCTCGTTCACGCGCTTTTTGGATTAAATCTTTATCGGCACTGAAGGTGATATTTTTTAGCATTTCTGCCTCCTTCTAGATTACACGAAAAATAGTGTACACGAATTATCGTGTATTGTCAAGCTTTGGATATAACCAAATAATCCAAGGATTATGGAGATTTCTCCACCTCCACCCACATCTGCTCGCCATCCGTGCTAATCTCAATCCATCCATTCTGGTCAGTACGCAGCAGGTTATAACCTTTCAGCGCCTCCAGCGTCTCAGGCGAAGGCAGCCCGGTTTTATCCGCCGCTGCCACGCTGAGGATTGCCAGCTGGGGATGTATGAAAGATAAAAACTCAGGAGGGTTGAGCGGTGCATAGCCTGACTCGGCTAAAAGTATCGCTGAAATATTGCGCATAGCCAAATCATTTTGAATGCTTTCCAGCGCAGCGAAATCTGCTCCTAGCGGCAGGAGCAGCCTGAAGTTCTGCCATTCCAGCAGCAGAACTGCGCCGCGTTCATTGACCACCAGGACTTTCAACGAAGCCCCTGAACCCAGATCAAGGGCCTGTCCCAACTTGTATCTGGGTGATCGGAATTCCATCAGCTATCAGCGTACTCGACAAGTCAATGGATGACCGGCTGCCAGATGTATTCCCCGCCCACAGGGAATTGGACGGCTTGAAGCGCTCCAGGTTGGATGGTAGAGCAGACAAATCCTCGTGATCAATTCCAGCAACCACCAGCCAATCCAGGGAACGATTGAAGGGTGGCAAGCGCCTGCCCAGGGCATCCGATAGGCGTGTACTGCTTGCTCCACCATTGATCAGCATTGAGCGCCCGCTGGGAGATTGGATCAGTAGCGCTTCGCCTGTGCCCACATTCAGGATGGCAACATGTAACCGACCGTCAGGAGCTGTAAAAGCCGTTTTCCAGGTGAAGACGGTGATGATTGCCATAAGGGTGAGCGGGAAGGCAGGCGTAAGCCGAGCGACCAACCTGGGGAGGCGTTGACGGGCGAAGGTGAGTGTAAATAGCACAGCGTAGAAGAGGATGATGAGCGGTAAAGCGATCTGACCGAGAGCAATCGATCCGTGGGGAATACCCGCCAGCCATTCCACTACGCGGATGGTGTAAGCCGTAAACGGCCAGGCTGCCCAGGCCAGTAGCTGTCCCATAGATCTGAAGATCACGCCAATCAGGATGGATAACCCTCCCAGCACCATCAGCGCAGGTTGTGCAGGCAGGATGAGCGGGTTGGCAATCAGCGCCGTGAGCGAAATGCGCTTGAAGTAATACATCATCAATGGTAACGTGGTGAGCTGCGCTGCCAGCGTAAGCAGGAAATACTCGCCCACCGGTCCCGCCAGGCACTCAGCCTTTTCCGCTGGAATGAAACGTCTCGCTTTCTTTATAAACCATTGTGCGAGTGGTTCAGCGTAAATCATAATACCCAGCGTGGCGGCAAACGAAAGCTGAAAGCTGACGTCCCACAAGATGTGTGGGTCAAAAATAGCCAGGAATGCGGCTGCAAACGCCAGGCTGTTCATCCCGCTCTGACGTCGACCCAGCTGGCGACCCAACAGGGTGAGTATTCCCAGGAAAGCTGCCCGCAAGACCGCCGGGTTGGCTCCTACCAGCAAGGTATAAAAGATGATCGCGATCGCAGCCACGACCGCACCTTTGCGCTTGCCCAGCAGGCGTCTGAACAGCTCGTAGAAGAACCAGGCTACGATAGTGATATTGAAGCCTGAGATAACGATGATATGGCTTGTCCCGGTAACCCTGAAAGCCTCCTGCACATTTTGTGGGATTCCCGATTGCACGCCCAGGAGAATTCCGCCAATCAAAGAAGCTTCTGGGTCAGGATACACGAAATAGACCAGGTCGAGTGCATGCTGTCTGAAAGCGTACAGCGCGGCTAAGATTGGGTTCGCCTGCCCTCGCTGAACCAACCTTGTAGTTGGAAACGCCATATAACTGTAGATTCCCTGGTGGGCCAGGTAATCGCGGTAAGAGAATTCATCGTTTTCAGGCGGCGTGACGATGTGTCCTTGCAATTCGATCCGGTCGCCGTAGGAGAATGATGTGCTGGTCGATACCCTGGCCAAAATGAGACCTTTGACGGGGATAAATGTCGCTTCTTCCTCCGAATATAGCAGTTGGCTGTCCAGGCGCAAGTTGATATACGTGTCGCGCCTATCCGGAGGTTCTATGATGACGGCTTCGACGGTGTAATCTGGCGCCTGGTCGTTATAGTAAGCGATAAAGTCTGCCTTGATTTTGGGTTGCACATGTTGGTAATCAATTGCACCCAGAGATAGGAACAGGATCATCAGTGGGAGTATCGTGGGTGATGATATCCTAAGCGACGCCGCCAACCATGTATTGCGGGAGTGAAAACGGGTTAACAGGCGCCGGGTTATGGGTGCGACCAACACTATCTGCGCCACGCATGCCAGCGCTGACCAGCCCAGGATGGGAATAGCCAGGTTGGCTGAAAATAATATTCCACACAGGAAAGCCAGTGAGATCCAGAATAGTGGCATGTGAGGGGGTTATGAATATTTTCGAACCACAAAAATTAAGTGTTTTCTTGCAATGCATCCTCCTCCAGGTGGAAGCGGTGCAAAAAGCGGTGGTAAAGCGGCGCCAGGATGATCCCAACAGAAATCAGGAAGATGATCCCTGAATAGAGCGCATAAAAGGAGGCAAATAGCTTGCCACCGTTTGTGCGCAAGGCATTTACTGGACCCATTCCACCTAGAATCATGGACGCATTGACCAGCGCATCGATCCAGGCGAGGTTTTCAAGGAAGTGGTAGCCAAGCACACCCATAGCAAGCGAGCCGAGGATAATCACGATTGCTACCAGAAGGAAGACGGTTTGGCGGATGATGAATTCACGCGGGGTAAGCAGGGGCTGTTTATGGTGCTCGAACATGGGATGCACCTCCAGGGGTCGATTTATATCGGTAAAATAAGTATAGCATAGCGAAAATAATCAGCATAATTCGATAAGCACAAATTTCACCAAGAATAAAGGTGACATAAGGATGAAAGCGTGCCATAATGAATCTATTAAATCAGTTACCCAGTCTGGACTATGTGGCAAAAGGTCAATCCTGGAAGGCAGGCTAAATGCGAGCGGTAGTTCGCTTCATCGATACGCTATTACGGAAGTGTCTGGGGATTTATGAGTTCAGCTGTGATCCTGATTGCATCTTGCGCATCCAGCTGACACGTTCCGCCCATTCCGTATCTTTCGTGGGTGAGCGGATATTACGCCATGCGCCTATCGTTGCAATCCACGCCTGGAACGAACGCATTCCCGCTATCCCACCCACAGGACCAGACTTTCAATGGGCGCTCTGCATCCGCCACCAAATCATCCATTCTTTCACGGAATTGGCAAAGGTCATGAAAACCGAGACATTATACGCAGAGGTACAGGCTGTGTGCGGCACCTCCGCCCTATTCTCCATCACCGAGCACACCGGTGGCACACGCATGATCCAGCATATGGGTTTTACCGTCCTGCCCAGTTTTCGACCCCTGGGTAAATTTGGTGAGTTTTGGGAAAATCTGTTCGCCTGGGGGATGATGTGGGCTTACAATTCTGCCAGTCTCAAAAGCCGGGAATTTCGCCGAATGCAGCGTACTGAAATCTGGATCACTGCAGCCGAATTCATTCGCCGTTATGGTGAGCCCTCCTAAAACTGGTGATGGGTGATTTACTACGAGAGTCTGGTTTTCATGAAACAGAAGGTCAGATAGCCTGTGCCAAGGCTAAATAGTAGGGCAATGACCGTCCCAGGGATCAAGCCGACGACCGGATAGAGGTACCTGACCACGATTTCATACAGGGGCACATTGACCAGGCCGCTGACCAGGAGCGACTTTCCAACCGATCGCGAGAAATCGACTCCGCCTGTTCGGTAGGTGATCACCAGGCTGGAAAGGAACAAGGCAGGGAAAGAGCCGAAGATGCCTCCCAGCAGTGGACCTCCGAGCTTGCCCATAAAGACAGCCAATGCGATCACTACCCCACCGAACATGGCTCTCCAGATAAGCCGGGAGGCTGGATAGGATACCTTAAGCTTTTCTCGTGATGGGATTTTCATCCATTTCTCAAGTACCAGGTAGCAAAAGCATAGCAATAACAACCAGCCAGCCAGGGAGATCAAAAAAGATTGGATATCCAGCAGGTATAAAAGGCTGGATTGGATCATCCAAACCAGTAATGCTCCCACTAACCCGGGCAACAATCCTCGCCCGATGAGCAGCAGGAAAGTGAGGATAAACAGTCCATTCAATCCTTGAGCGAGCGGCATGACGGTGGTTGCCTGGGCTGCGACCTGCTGAGATTGGGTGTAACCGATGAACAGCAAGGCAATGACTACGGTAGACGGCAAACCCCCAATCAGCCCACCCACTTTGCTCCCGAATCGTTCTGCGCTGAGCGTGGTCAGCGTAACCCACAAGCTGCCCACCAGGAAACTCAGGCCAAGCTTGATCCAAAAGGAGGCTTCCATTGCGGTTGCTTCGAATGGAATCTTAATTTTGAGGTTTTGAACGCAGCAGCTTCAAGCCGGGGATCAGCATCGGGGTACGATTACGATATTCCACATACCTTTCGCCAAACTCCCGGACGAGCTTGCGCTCTTCGAAATACGCTCCGATGAATACATACCCGGTCAGGCCAATATTTAAAGCCAGCAGGTTCCAGGTGAGAATTGGAATCAGCCATATAAAGACCAGTCCAGCGGTGTAAAGCGGGTGCCTGACGTAGCGGTACAACCCAACGGTCACAAGCTGAGGCGGGTTGGCATCTTCTGGAAGAAATATTTGGCGCAAACCAAAAAACGACCGGATTCCGGTCTGTCGTAAACCAACTATGATGACAAGCAATGCCAGCACCTGGATCATCAGGGTCAGGATGACCCACGGGTAGGAAATCACATAGATCTCTTTATCCATCAGCAGGATCGGGATTAACAAGATTGGCAACAAGGTGACAACCGCAATCAGGTTGTATGCGATCCTGAACCAGCGGTCAGCCACCGGACCGATCCACTGACGCGTATGCGCTTTGGTGGTCAGGGAGGCAAGCAGCGAATGGAGCACGCCGAATGCCACCACTGCCAGTAAGATCAGCCAGAAGGAAATCGTCATGGATTGGGGGTAGGTGGCTGGAGCGGCCGGGTGGCATCCTTGCGGAAACGCAGGTCACGATCGAGGGTAAGTTTTAGCCCTTCAGTCAGTGAAAAATGGGGCTGGTAGTTCAGTTTGGTGCGAGCCAGGGCGAGGTCAGCGCACATGCGGGATACGCCCGCATCAGTGCGTGGGTTGTAGACGATCTCGGCTTTTCCCCCCGTCACCTGGATGATCAGGCTGGCCAGGTCACGCACGCAAACTTCGGTGCCGCTGCCCACATTGATCGCCAGGTTATCCAGGTCAGGGGCTGTGGAAGCAGCTACCATGGCGGTGACCACATCATCCACATACACATAATCCCGCGTTTGAGTGCCATCGCCATGCACGATGATGGTCCCACTGCGTAAGGCTTGTTTCAGCATGAAAGGGATCACAGGTGGGTGCGAGGGTGGTAAATGCTGGCCCTGTCCATAGGCATTGAATACCCGCAGGCTCACCGTTTCAATGCCCCATAAATCGCCAATTGATCGCAGGTAATATTCAGCCGCCAACTTTGAGACTGCGTAGGGAGAGCGTGGATTGGGAAAGGCGGTCTCGACCACCGGCTGTTGTTGCTGGTCTCCATATACCGCCCCGGATGAGATCAATACCACCCGCCTGACGCCAACATCTCGCATCGCCTCCATCAGGCTGACGGTGCCACCTACATTGACTGCATTATATTCACGTGGGTAGAGTACTGATTCAGGCACCGATACGCGTGCCGCCAGGTGATACACACAGTCGACGTCCTGCAGCAAAGTCCACAATTTTGGCCGGTCACTGACGTCCCCACGTGTAAAAAGTACTTCTGGATGGAGCGCATTTGGATCCCCCGTCGATAGATCATCTAAGCCACGCACCTGGTGACCTTCCCATGCCAGGCGGTTGCCCAGGGCTGATCCTAAAAAACCCGCTGCTCCGGTGATGAGAAAATTCATCAAGGTTGATTATAGCATGGAGCCAGGGCATAATTAATTAAACTTAATTTGACATCCACCCCGTGTGGGATTATTATGACCGGCGTGTCCTTTAAAACTTCCTTTTGGCTGACAATCGTACTGATGATGATGGCGATGATACTGGGGGAGAGTGTCGTTACAATGTCAGACCCACTTGAGCGGTTAGGAGCTCTCACACGCCCGATTGAATTTGATTATGTTTCATGGACCCTGGATGCATTAGGGCTAAAGCTGGGTCAGATTGCCCTGGATAGCTCGGGCTACCTGCCCGAGAAAGATAGGTCAGCCACTGTCCTGGCAGCGTTGAGCTTGATCCAGCAGATCAATCAGGCGGAAGCCAGGCTTAATGATATTTATGCGGATCCGAATATCAGCGATCCCGGAGCCACCTCCCAGGACCTACGCGACCAGATCGATGCACTGCGTAAGCAGAGGGCTCAGCTTGAGCCGCTGGCAGAATCCATCCTGCAGGATCAGGTAAATGAAATCGCTAAAATGGCAGGTCTCACGTTGGGCGGGCAAGCAATCCCTCCCGTTTTATATCACACTACCCCGCCGCCGGATGCATTGATTATTTCTCCGCGCAATGTCATCCGCCAGGACCAGGATATCTCGATATCCCCCAATATCACCGTGGATCAAATGGATACTTTGGAAAATCAAGTCGACCAATCGCTCAACGTATCTTCCCTCGTGGTGGGGATAGGTGGGATTGGTGTCTACCCTACCATGGTGATGGAGACGACCGACATAAATGGATTGACTGAAGTAGTTGCCCATGAATGGGTGCATAATTACCTCACCCTGCACCCGCTGGGCTTTAGTTATATGAATAGCCCTGAATTACGCACCATGAATGAAACTGTGGCGACGATCGCAGGCAAGGAATTGAGCCGCATGCTGGTTGAGCGATATTACCCGCAATTTTTACCGCCTGAGCCCGCTCCGATAGATCAATCCACCAGTCAAAATCCACCCGCCTCCCCGCCACCTTTTGATTTCAGGGCTGAGATGCACCTGACGCGGGTCACAGTAGACCAATTATTAGCCGAAGGAAAAATTGATGCCGCAGAATCCTACATGGAACAACGCAGGGTGTTCTTCTGGGATAACGGATATCATATCCGGAAACTCAACCAGGCATATTTCGCTTTTTATGGCGCCTATGCCGACCAACCTGGGGGAGAGGCAGGGGCGGATCCAGTTGGGACGGCAGTGCGTCTGCTGCGCGAGAAAAGCTCCTCCCTGGCAAATTTTATCAACCGGATAGCCTGGATGTGGAATTTCGATCAGCTAAAAAAAGCAGTTGGGGGCGGGTAGATACTCCTTAGCGTGATTCTACCGTAAATTTTATCGCCGTACGCACTTTGTCTTCGATCTGAACATCTACAAATTCAGGAATAAAGATGATGTCGAAACCGTCGTTGGATAAGTAACCCCGTGCAAGCGCCATGGCTTTCACCGCTTGATTAATTGCGCTTGCCCCGATCGCCTGCACTTCAGCCCGCTTATTTTCACGAAAGACTCCAGCAATTGCGCCGGCCACAGCCGAGGTACGAGAGGTGCCTGAAACCTTGATAATATCCATGTTGGCTTCCCTCCTTCTAACAATGGAAAAGCAGTAAGGAATCGGCAATTTTCTTTATAGATTGTACAAGATTTTCAAGCCAATAGCAAGCGCCAATGGTAGAATTCCCCTGGGCAGGTCCTTGTTAAGTCGCATTGAATGTGGTATGGTGAGGAGAATATGTCTCGTTGGTCAAAATTCCTGATTTCATTAATTCTGGGAGCCCTGGCGGGTCTATTCTACGGTTGGGTGGTGAATCCCGTTGAATATGTAGATATTGCCCCTCAAAGCCTGCGGGTGGACTATAAAACCGACTATGTGTTGATGATTGCAGAAGCCTACCAGGTGGATCATGATATGGGTCTGGCTGTCAGGCGATTGGCGCGCTTGGGAACGAATGCTCCCAAGGATATTGTCACGAATGCGTTAAATTACGGTCTGCAGAATGAATATGCCCCGCAAGATCTATCCCTGTTCCAGCTGTTGAGCGAGGATCTCACTACCTGGAATCCGAATCAGGAGGTCCCAACCCCATGAAGCCGGAAAGAAGGGGCTCGTGGTACCTTCTAACCGCCCTGATCTTGGGCGCCGCTCTGGGCCTGGTCTATTCATGGGTGGTCAGTCCGGTGAAGTATGTGGATGCTCCACCATATGCCCTCCGGGCGGATTATAAAGATGATTACCGGGCTTTGGTAGCCTCTGCTTTCCTTTACAGCAATGATCTGGTGCGAGCACAGGATCGATTAGACCAGCTAAAGGATGATGAGACTTTCCAAAGCATTACATTATTGGCTCAACGGGCCCAGGCGGATGGACGTCCGCCAGCGGAAGTCCGCGCATTAAATGCATTAGCCCTGGCATTGGGGCGGGGTGTAACGCCGGTGGCACCAGGCTTGAGCACTACCGATGAAGCGACTTCCTTGCCTACCGCTAGCCTCTTTACCTCCACCCCGCTGCTCATTGAGCCAACCGCCAGTGCAACCTCCACCCTGGAAACCACCCTCATGCCATTGAGCATGATCCGTACCCAGAGACCCTCGAGCACGGTCGGACCTGCTTCGACCGCAACCCCCACTCCCACTCCCGGAGCGCCGTTCGTGCTGCAGGAAACCAGGCTTGTCTGCAATACCAACCAGCCCGAGCCGCTCATTCAGGTTGAACTGCTAGACGCAGCTGCACAACCCGTCCCGAGTGTCGAGCTGGTAGTCACCTGGGAAGGTGGTGAGGATCACTTCTTTACAGGTCTGCAGCCTGAGCTGGGCTTGGGTTACGCAGATTTCACCATGCAACTCGACGTGATCTATTCGATTCATCCGGCTGGGGGAGGTCAATCGGTGGATGCGCTGACTGCGGCGGAGTGTGTATCCGAAAATGGCAGCCACTATTGGGGGTCCTGGTATCTCACTTTCGTTCAACCCTGATGAACAAACCTATACTTCAAGCTACAGGCTTGAGTCGATCTTTTGGTCAATTCCAGGCGGTTCACCCAATGGACCTTGAAATCAATCCAGGTGAGATTGTTGTCATCACCGGACCCAACGGTGCGGGTAAGACAACCTTGCTTCTCTGTTTGAGTGGCCTGCTCCGACCAACAACTGGCAAGGTAGTGGTGGAAGGATATGACCTGTACCAGGAGGAGCGTGAAGCCAAAAAGCGGCTGGCTTTCGTATCGGATGTCCCCCGTTTTTACCAGGAATTAACCGCTTGGGAACATTTGCGCTTCATCTCCATGGCTTTTGGGATTGAACAGGGCTGGGAAGAAAGATCAGAGGGGATATTAAAGGAGTTTGGCTTATGGGAGAACCATGACATGTATCCTCACAATCTTTCGCGCGGTATGCGTTTAAAATTAGGGATCTCACTGGCATTTGTGCGACCGTTTAAAGTACTGTTGCTGGATGAGCCTACTTCAGCCCTCGACCCTGAGAGTGCCGCAATTTTATTGGATCGATTAATAACTTTTCGAGACGGTGGATGCGCAGTTTTATTGACCAGCCATGATTTAAATCTGGTAGAAGTGCTTGGCGCGCAGCGATGGCAGATGGAACTGGGTCAGCTGGAGACTGGGTAGATGAAGGCTGTCTGGCTGGTTCGCTCGCGTGAGCTGGCAAGTAGGATCCGTTTCTGGACCTCTCTCGTGGGTTATGACCCACGTGACCATTCCTTAGGTCAAAAAATCTACCTGTTCTACCTGGTAATTTTCTTCACCCTCTGGGGATTTGCCGTTCTGGCCCTTTTGGCTGATTTGGGAGCCGGGATGTTGTCATTTATTGATCGATCATCAGCCTCTATTGCTGCTATCTTCATTGTTTTTTTGCTATTATTATTTGATACGGTGATCCGGGGATATAGTGCCGGTGTGCATAGTCCATTTATCTTTTCTGATACAGATTCTGAGCTTCTATGCCAAACGCCGGTGGATCGAAGACCGGTAGCCCTGATATGGTGCCTGGGGGATTGGTTAATTCCTGCGCTTGGGTTTGCGGCTTTAGGGATCGTATTACGCTTTGCCGGTTTACAATTGGCCGCCCAAGGAAGAGTAATTTGGGCAGACATACCGCGCTATATACTCGCAGGACTGCAAGTTGCAGTCATCATCCTTCCCGTCTGTCTTGCCTTGAGAGCCTTGGAATATGCATTAGGAGCAATGAGGTTGCAACGCGAGAGAGACAACCCATGGCTACGTTGGTTCCCGGTGGGAACGGTGATGGTCTTGATCCCCCTGGCAATATTTTCCAAGGCAAGTTTAAAGTTGATTCTATGGCCGTTGCTGTTTACGCTGCAAGCTGGATTTGGCGAAGCGAATTGGCTGGGTGGGTTTGTTTTGGCTGTGATCCTGGCAGCGGGAGGCTTGCTGATGCTCTATTGGGCCAGTCCAGGATTAAATCTCAGCCGGGCGGCGCAGGAATCACATTTCCGCTGGGCGATTCAACAGGCAAGCTGGCTCGGAGATTCCCGCCTAATCCAGCAAATGAAAGCTCGCCAGAGGCTTGGGATTGGACGTCCTGCCAGCAAGATTCCGGCTAAAGCCGGATATTTTACGCTCATCTGGAAGGATTGGGTGACGACCCTGAGATCTTTCACTTTCGGTTCATTTATACGATGGTTAAGCATCTTTGGTTCATATTTGGGAATGCTCCTGGCACCCGATTGGGGCACACGTCTGTGGGCATTTATCATATGGAGCTTATTAGTCGGTCAACAGTGCACGACGAGGTTAAGCAGTGATTTGGAAATTTGGGCACTCACCCGGCAGCTTCCGTTTTCAGGGAAAGAGCTGTTGTTTGCAGAAATCGTCACACCATTCCTTATGACGATCATATTCAGCTGGTTGGGAATAGGGGTCAGCTATGGGCTGGG
The DNA here is from genome assembly GCA_963809805.1 of uncultured Chloroflexia bacterium. Classification (GTDB taxonomy): domain Bacteria; phylum Chloroflexota; class Anaerolineae; order Anaerolineales; family UBA4823; genus FEB-25. The sequence goes on from CAWELB010000001.1 coordinate 594,699, forward strand.
ATATTCACCGGGGCTTTTTCTCGTCGTGCTGGTTCCCATAGCAATCTTATGTATTGTGTTGGCAGCAGCATTGGATATCCTGCGTCATTGCCGTAGCAGCGAATTATTGTCGGGTCGAGTGCCAGAGATTGCCGCGGGTGGGTTGGTTTTTGGCAGCCTCCTGGCAGGCATCCCGTTGATGATTGGTGCATGGTTATCTCCTCAATTGACTTCACCTGGGTTCATCTGGCTGGCGGTTCTTGTAGGAGCGTTACTTGGTTTGGGGGTCATTGTGGTCCTGTTGAGATTAACTGCGAATGCATACAATGATATTAAATAACCTTTAGCTGGTTTATTTCCGTCCCGTTATCAAAACTCACAACGTGAATCGGGATCGATATCCTTGGATGTGGGGTAAGTGTTTTATGGTATGATTAATTTCGGCTTAGTTTAAGCTTGGTTTTCCATTAGTCATCCCAATACGAGAGGAGGTCGCAACGCAAGAATCTGTACGATTTGTTGCATTAATGGTAACCCATTGTTGATCACCCATTTCGCTTAAAATCTCATAAATATAGAAGGAGAACGCTCCATGAAGGTTATTCATCGGATTTTTTCTATACTTTTAATTGCAGGTATGCTGCTTGGCTGGACCACTTCAGGGTCCATTCTGGCGAGTGCAAACCAGCCTGCAAAGCCTCAGGTCGATGCCTCTGCCAAATTTGAACCATTGGCTTTGCAACAGCTTACCTCTGGCAGCGCTGATTTCTATGTGACCATGGCAGAGCAAGCTGATGTAAGCCATGCAGACCAGCTGCAAACCAAGGAAGAAAAAGGGGCGTACGTCTTCCAGACTCTGGTAGCAACTGCTGATCGAACCCAGGCAGACCTGCGCGCTTACCTGGATAAGCAGGCTGTTGAATATACAAGTTTTTACATTGTCAATACCATCCTTGTAAAGACCGGTACGCTGGACCTGGCTATGGCGATTGCCGATCGCAAGGATGTATCCCTGATCAGTTCTAACCACACCTATCAGCTGGATGAGCCTATGATCGATCCCAAGGCTCCGAACAGTCCATCGGGTGTTGAGCCAAATATCAGTTTCGTCAATGCTCCGGCTGTCTGGGCGTTGGGCTACACTGGTCAAGGTACCGTGGTGGCTGGGAATGATACCGGTCTGGATGAAACTCATCCGGCGATTAAAGCCCGTTATCGCGGCTGTGTGGATCCTCCAAACTGCACCAGCTATAACAATAACTACAACTGGTGGGATGCCACCGGCACCTATCCCAATGACCCTTGGGACGGATTTGGTCACGGTACCCACACCACCGGCACCATGATGGGTGATGATGGTCTCGGTAACCAGGTCGGTATGGCTCCGGGAGCACAGACTGTCCATTGTAAGAACATGACCGATGGCGGGTCTGGTGATGATACTACCTTCCTCACCTGCTTCGAGTGGGACCTCGCTCCTTGGGACCTGACGCACAGCAACCCTCTCCCGGAGATGGCTCCGGACGCAATCAACAACTCTTGGGGGTACTGGGGTGGAGGCGCCAACCAGTTCCGCACTGCCATCAACAACCTGCAGTCTGCTGGTATCCTGGTTGAAGTTTCGTCTGGAAACGAAGGCGCGGGTTGCTCATCCTTACGTTCTCCGGGTGATTATTGGGAAGTTTTGACCACCGGTTCGGTCAATCACGTCCCTGCCTACCCTGGTACGATCACTGGTTTTTCAAGCCGGGGTCCTTCCTCGCTTGATCCAGGGCAATACTTCCCCGATGTCATGGCTCCTGGTGAGAACATTCGCTCAACCGTGCCTGGGGGTGGATTTGAAGGTGGCTGGTCTGGAACCAGTATGGCCGGCCCGCACGTCACAGGTTTGATTGGCTTGATCTGGTCAGCCAATCCCTCCCTGCGTGGCCAGGTGGCACAGACCATCCAAATTATTCACGATACCGCAGTTCCTTTAACCGGGCAACCCGGCTCGAATTGTGGTGGTGATTACACCGTTGGCCCGAACAATGATTGGGGTTTCGGTACCATTGACGCTCTGGCTGCTGTCCAGGAAGCGATTGCCATGGGTGGGGCTGGCAAGCTGGATGGTATCGTCAGCGATGCAACCTCCGGTGATCCAATTCTGGGTGTAAAAGTCAGTGCTGTGCACGAAGAAGGATTTTCCTGGAATGATCTGACGGACGCAACTGGGTACTACACCATGACCGTCGCTGCAGGCACCTACACAGTCACCGCCTCAACCTATGGTTATCTGACCCAGATCATTCACCCGGTGGAAGTGGTCACGGATACCTTGACTACATTGGATATCGACTTGGTTGCTGCCCCTACCCACGTGGTCAGTGGGCACGTCTATGACTCTGTGAGCGGTGCGCCTCTCGATGCCTCCGTTAAGTTCATCGATGCTCCCGTTCCACCGACAACTACCGACCCAGCTGGCTTTTACAGCCTGACGGTGGCAGAAGGCACCTGGAATTTACAGGCGACTGCTGCATCGCACTCCAGTCAAACCCAGGAAGTAATCGTTACTGCGGATATGACGGTCAATTTCTATCTGGCCCCATTGCCCTGCATCCTGCTGGTGGACGATGACCAGGAAGGGCCGGATGTGCGTAGCGCTTATACCTCCGCCCTGGATGACCTGGGCTTAGAATACGACGTTTGGAACACGGGCACACAAGGAGATCCTACCTTGAGTGACTTGGCAGGCTACAGGAACCTGCTGTGGTTCACCGGCTACCCCTTCTCGAACACCTTTACGGGTGGGAATGAGAGCGCAGTCGGAGCCTACCTGGATGCAGGCGGCAACTTCTTCCTTTCCAGCCAGGACTATCTGTATGAGGCGGGCCTGACCGGCTTTGGGACCAATTACCTGCATATCGCCTCCTTCGACAGTGATGTCAATCAGACCTCGGTGACGGGTCAGAATGTGTTCAGCGGACTGGGACCTTACTCGCTGAGCTACCCGTTCACCAATTACTCGGATGTCGTCAACCCGGATGCCCAGGCAAAGCTGGCTTTCTCGGGTAACATCGGGGATGCTGCCGTGAGCTTCGATGGCGCGAACTTCAACACCGTCTTCCTGGGCTTCCCCTTCGAGGCAATTCCAGCATTGGCCGACCGCGCAGCCGTCATGGATACCACGGTGGACTTCTTCGGCGGCTGTGAGCCGCCCGTGGCAGTTTCCATCAGCCCGCTGAATCAGGAGAAGATCGGTGAGCCTGGCATGCAGGTGAGTTACGTATTCACCGTGACCAATGAGGCCACTGTGGAGCAGGAAGTCACCCTGGCAGTCGATGCACTCTGGCCGACAGAAGCCCCCGCCACGGTGGGAATGCTTGCTGCTGGAGCCTCTGCGACGGTGCCGGTGACGGTGACTATCCCGTTGGTGCCCGACGTGATCATCGCCGATGACACCTTTACCCTGACCGCCACCGGTTCGGTGGGCGGTGTGGGTGTCGCCACGGGCAAAACCATGGCGAATGTGAACCCCGCTGGAGAGGTGGTAGCACCTGAAGGTGCGACCGGTAAGCCGCTGGATGTAGTCAGCTATGAGTTCACCGTGACCAACACGGGTGATTACACCGACACGTTTGCCCTGGCCGTATCCGGGGTGTGGACGGCGACGCTGCCTGGTGGAAGCGATACCGGACCGCTGGCACCGGGTGCAAGCACCACTGTGACCGTCCTGGTGACCGTTCCGGAAGGTGCGGCAGACGGAGACTTTGATGTGACCACTCTGAAGATTACTTCTATCCTGGATGCATCGGTCTGGGCTACAGCCGATGTAACCACCACGGTAAAAGTGATGAATTTCATCCTCCTGCCGCTCATAAGCAGATAATTCAAACCTGTAACACTGTAATAAAAAGGGGCACAGCGTAGGCTGTGCTCCTTTTGGTTAACCATTTATTCTATTCGCCAATCAGCGCAGCGTCAGGGGTAAGAATATGCTTTTTACCTTACTGGCAGTGGTAAAACTCCATACCGGTCCGAGGATCAGCGACTGTCCATCACGCACGATCACCTGCCAATAATATGTGGTTCCCGGGGCTAAATCGCCGGGGTCGTAATTCGGCGAGGTCAGTCCATCATCTATAATTAGCGGTGGATCCACGGTGCCGAAGCCGATATCGTAGGTGATGGCGTCACAATTCAGGTCCGTGCTGGCGGCCCAGGTCAGGGTGGTGGTGATGGGTTGCATTGTCGCATCATCCACTGGCAGCGGAGAAGCGGGCGTGCTTGGGCTGGCGTTTTCAACATTCAACGTTACTTTGCCGGTGATGATACCGTTCGTTCCAGCGTTGAATTCGGCGATGTTCAGGATTGTAGTCCCAGCTGGCAGGCATGGGTTGACGGTCACCCCGTAGGTGATCGTTACCGGTGCGCCTGGAGCAACTTCGCCTTGCCATAGAATTTGACCGGCATCGAAGGTGGGAGTGCCCTGGGAGGCGCTTAGCTCACCCGTCCAGGTCAGGGATATCGGCAGCGTATCCGTAACGGAGACTATGCTGCTGGCACCGATATTTTCTACGTGCAGCAGGTACTGCACTCCATCTTCAGGCACCACCTGCGTGGTCGAAGCCTGCTTGGTCGATGGGGTTAAATTAGGTGTGGGGTCAAGCGCAAAATTCTGGACTTGATCTTGATCGATCGTCACCAGTCTATCTTCGGCCACATGCCAGGGTGCCCAGACGTGCATGGTATATGTAGACGGGCATACCTCCAGCGAATATTGCCCGTCATCAGGATCACTGGACGTGACTTGCCGTGAACCGGTGAACTCTACCATGGCTTCCAAGGGTAAGCCGCTGACCGAATCGGTGATGGTCCCGGATACAACCCATGTGGCCTCAGGGCACAGGTAGAAATCATGCGTGGTTAGCGTGCCGGAATAGACGGTCACATTGGCAGTCTGGCTCTGGTACCCTGCGGAGCTGGCAGCGAGGGTGTAGCTGCCCGCTGAGATCACGCGGTGGTAATCACCGACCGCTGGGTCGGTGAGGATGGTGTTGGGAACGTCCCTGCCCACCAGCATCAGGCTGGCATCCAGGGGTGTGCTGTCGCGCGCATCCAGCACCTCGCCCGAGAGACCCGTCCACACCCGTCCCAGCCACCACAGCATGGCATCCCGGTTGTGGTCCCAAAAGCTGTCCATTAAGTTAAATTCTGGATTCTTATCCCATGAAATTTCAATCGTGACGTGATGCTCACCATTGTAATAATAGTCCCAATCTTGCATGCCCCCGTAGATCATGTACCACTCCCAACCACGGGTTGTGCCGTGATAGAAATTAGGATCAGAATTATTCCACAGGTCAGGGTTTAGAATAGCATAACCTAAACCGAAGTTGCGAAAGAGCTGATCGTCCGGGGCATTTACTGGATTGTATGGATTTGCGACGGCATCAAACGGATAATTAAACACCTGTTCCCCACCATGATAATTGGCGCCCATCACGAAGCGGTGGGCAATCTCAAAATCCATGAAGGCGATGGTTTCAGGCTGCGGGTTTGCAGGAGGGCCATCAAAGCGGTCGGGATAGTTCCGGTTGAGGTCGTATCCATTGGCATTTCCCCGTTGGCCTATCATATACCCATCCGGGTTATAGATCGGGCACAGCCAGATTTCCATTTTATCCACCATATCCGTGATGTCCGGGTCAGTGCCGTAGCTGTTGGCAAGCAGCTCGGCGAAGCGCATGGTCATCTCGATGCCGGTGGTCTCATCGCCATGGTGATTGGCGGTGTATTTAAATTCCGGCTCGTACTCATCCACGCCCGGGTTGTCGCTGATTTCCATGCAGTACAGGCCTTTTCCTAAAACAGATAGACCGATCTGCACCAGGCTGATGATATTGGGGTGGGCTGCCTGCAAGGCCTGCATCCGGTCAACATATTGTTGGAAAGTCGGCCAGGCATTGGGTGCACCTGAGCCCGGTCCATATGCCAGGAAGCTGCGATAACCTTCATTGGGGATGGGTACCAGGCCCAAGCCCAGTTGAATTAATGCTGCGGATTGGTCTGGGGTGATAAACACCGTGGCGATGGAAGGCTCGAAGGTCGAACCCGAGGGGTTGCGCACCCCAGCCACGGGTTGTACGCCATCGATATCTATGTTCAGGTCATACAGCACCTGCAAATCTTCACTGCTAGCCAGGTAGACTTTGGCAGGGTAGATATTCGAATTGGGGTACGGTTCAGGGGTTACGGGAGGGGGTAGCGGCGATTCAGGCTGCCTGCTGGCAGATACAAATTTGGGAACAAACGCGACCAGAGCAGTCAGGACCAGCAATGCAAACACTAAGGGAAATACTTTGCCAAGTTTCCGCATATTCTCCTCCGTAGCAGCTAAATTGTTTCGAGCACGAGAACGAGCTGATTATAACCGGGATTGGAAACCGGTCATGGTTAGCATTACGGCATCGGGTTGTTACCGGCCCAGTCATCTCCCAGGATGACCAGCACATCCACCTGGCTGTTCGGGTCATACTGCAGGAAGATGCTGTACGCGGAGATATTCATCAGGTTAACCAGGTAGCGGTCGGTGTACGGTTTGCCGGTGTAATCGATGATTTTTGTGAACGTGGTGTAATCACTGTTTTGGGTGCTCACCACATTCGCTCCCTGAGATTGCAAATAGCTCTGGGTTTTGGTTGCCAGTCCTTCCACATAAGTCCCATTGGCAACCACGATGGTCGCCCCTTCAGACTGCATATTTGCGCGTTCATCCCCCGAGGTCAACCCCGGGCTGGCCATGCTGGACGAGGCAAAGACCTGATCGCGGATCAGTTGGATTTGATCTGGCACGGGGATGTAAAAATCCTCAGGTTGAAATGGACCCAACACGGCTTTGGGCGGCCCGATGGCACCCTTTTGAATACTATCCATGGGTATATCCAGAGCCAGCCAGCCTAGCTGTATCGCAACATCTAAAGGCATATCCGTATGGATGCCGGCAGATAACTCATTATACATAGCGGGAATACGCTCGGCTATTTTGGCCGGTCCAAGCTCCACGATCCGGTCGCGGATGGCTAGAATGACCTGCTGTTGGTGTTGGGAGCGTGTAAAATCATCCCCTTCGATGTGGCGGGCACGAGCATATGCCAGGGCGGTGGGTCCATCCAACAGGTAGTTGCCAGGTTTCAGCACCACCGTGTTACCTTCACCCATCGGATCGACTGCGATCTCGGTGGATATGGTTACATTTATTCCCCCCAGCTCATCGATAAATTGTTCGAACGCATAAAAGTCGATGACGGCATAATAATCGATCGGCACCCCCAGCAGCGCTTCAACCGTCTGCATGGCCAGGGCTGGGCCGCCACCAGGGATTTCAAATGCGGTGCCGAGAAAGTATGCCGTATTTATCTTGCCGTAATCGAAACCCGGGATACTGACCCACAAGTCACGCGGAATACTTAACATACCAGCAGTCTTGGTCAACGGGTCGATGGTCAGCAGGATCATCGTGTCACTTCGGGGTGGACCAAGGCCGGCTCTCCAATCGCTGTAATCCAATCCCATCACCAGGATCGTTACCCGGCTGGCACCATCCCAGGGTTGAGGCGCGATACCGGTAGATTGGGTGGGTACGGGTGTCGGTGCAGGTGTCCCGTCGTTACTGGGGTTCACCGTTGGAGTCGCCTGGATTGCCAGGCCCGGGATTTGCGCCAAATTAAACGACAGGAAGAATTCTTGCGATTTATGATAGGCAACATAAGCCGCGATGATCGCGGCTATGAAGAACAAGCTAAATAAGCCCACTTTGAGCAGGGCGGGGGGTTTCAGTCTCATTTACAAATATCTCAAGGCATGGAATTATTTTCCGCCCAATCCGCCCCCAGTAGGATGGCGATATCCGTCTGGCTGTTGGGGTCATAACGGCTGTAGATGCTGTTTGGCTGGATGTTCAGTAATTCCACCAGGAACTGCACTGTATAGGGTTTACCGGTGTAATCGATGATTACCGTGGTATCCGATTTTTCTTCTGCGTTGCCTGTCTCCATCACGCTGATTCCTTTACTCTCCAGGAAAGCGCTGGTGTCGGAGGCCAGCCCGGCCGTGGTCGTGGCATTGAGCACGGTGACGGTGGCTCCCTCTGCCAGGCGTAATTCTTCCGGGTTGCTGATATACACTGTGGCGATCGGTGCCTCTCCAGATGTGGTGGAGAATACCTGGTCACGTATGGCACGGATTGCCTCCATATCAGGCAGACTGATTTCCTGGCCATCGGCAGACCATGAATCAGTGACTTCATTGGGACCAATCACCGCGCGTTTGATGTTTTCCGGTGGGATTTGCGCGGCCGTCCAGGCGAGGGATAACACTTCCTTGAGACTTAAATTGCTGCGGATCCCATTATGGAGGTTATTGTAGATCGTGGGGGCGTTGGCAATCAGCTTGGGAAGAGTTCCTAGTGAAAGTATCTGGTCGCGAATAGCCATGACCACCTGTTGTTGGTTGTCCATACGGGCATAATCATTGCCAATTGAACGATTGCGGGAATATGCCAGTGCGGTGGGTCCATCCAGATGCTGGACACCCTGCGGCAGTGTAACCGTGTTGCCTGGACCGAGTGGGTCCACGGTTTGCTCGTATGGGACGTCAACCGTGACACCACCGATTTCGTTAATAAATTCTTCGAAAGCTGAGAAATCCAACACAGCATAATAATTGATGTCCACACCTAGCAACTGCTCTACGGTTTGGATCGCCAATCCTGGACCGCCACCCGGTAAGTGATAAACCTCTCCGATGAAATTGGCAGTTGCGATCTTGCCGTAATCGAAGCCCGGCACATTGACCCACAGATCACGCGGGATCGATAAAATCCCGGCGGTTCTGGATACCGGATCCATGGTAAGCAGCATCATTGTATCGGATTGAGTAACATACCACGGATCGCATACCGGATTACATGAACCCATGCCCATCACCAGCATCGTCACCCGGTTGGCACCATCCCAGGGGATGGGTGTGGGTCCATCTTCAGCCTGTAAGGGGGTATTGACATTCACTTCAGGCTGGTTGGCTTGAGGTGCACCGGTGATCGAGAGTTCCGGTTGAGTGGTTTGCTTGATCCGGGCGGCAGTTGCATTTTGAACCACGGTATAAGTCAAATATACCGTAGCACATAAGGTGATCATAAAGATTCCCAGCAGACCCCACAGCACTGGATTCATTTTGATACCAGCTTTTCCGCGTGGAGCCTGGGTTGATCTTCGGCCGTAATCTATGGGGTTATATTCATCCATCGAGTTCGGATTATAACATGGAGAGGATATTTGGGATTGTGATGAGCTGAATTGTTGTGGCATAATTATATATCCTGATCGTGGTCAGCATTGATTAGAGATATGTTGGATGTATTAATCCATTAAGCTGTTGCACGAAAAATGCCACCATCTGGGATATAGATAGGACGATTCTCGCGCTGGTATGGTTCCGCGAGATTTTCCTCGGATAGAATTACTGACCTATGTCATTGATCACAGCACTCAACCTGGCTAAATCTTTCGGTGCCAACGATATTTTCGCCGGCATCTCGCTCAGTATTCCCCATCATGCCCGCATCGCCATCATTGGTCCGAATGGCATCGGCAAGACCACCCTGCTGCGTATCCTTGCCAGCGAGGAGGAGCCATCTGCAGGGCAGGTCAGCCAGGCGCGCAATCTGACCATTGGTCACCTTGCCCAAGAGGCGGGGATCGAATCCCCGCGCACCCTGTGGGAGGAGTGCTTGCTGCCCTTCGAGCAGCTGCGAGAACAGGAGGCCGAGCTGGAGCGTCTCGAACACGCCATGTCGGAGCCCGCACAGGTGCACAAGATTCTCGAGAAGTATGGCCGCCTGCAGGCTGAGTTCGAACATAGTGGTGGCTATACCTACATCCATCGTATTCAGCAGGTGCTGACTGGTCTCGGTTTCACCCCCGAGGAATACCAGGCTCCCCTGGCACGGCTTTCGGGGGGAGAACGCACCCGGGCCCTGCTGGCACGCCTGCTGTTGTCCGAGCCTGACCTCTTGGTTCTGGACGAGCCGACCAATCATCTCGATATTGCAGCCGTGGAGTGGCTGGAAGGTTACCTCAGTCAGTGGGATGGGGCTACCTTGATCGTCTCGCACGACCGCTATTTCCTCGACCAGGTGGTGGACACCATCTGGGAAATGACCCGCTCGGGTTTCGAAGTCTATCATGGCAATTACTCCGCATATGTGCAGCAGCGGACCGAACGCTGGGAGCGCCGTCGAGATGTGTTCGAGGGTGAGAAAGAGAAGCTCGATCGCTCGCTTGACTACATCAAGAAGAATATCTCCGGCGGCAATGTCTTGCAAGCCCGCGGGCGTTTGCGACGCCTTTCCCGCCACCTGCAGGCAATTGAACAGGTCGGTCTGGATGCTGCCATCAGCAAGAAGTGGAGCGAGCTTAGCCTGAGTGTGGATACCACCACCAGCATGCTCAGCCCCGAGGAAGCCGAGCGCCGCATCAATGCCTTACGCAAGCCTTCCAACAAGCCGCCTCAGCTGCACCTGCGCTTGCGTACAGATCAGCGCAGCGGTGAGATTGTCCTCCGTACCCATGACCTGCAGATTGGCTACCCGGGCAAAGTCTTGTTTGTTGCCGGCGACATCGAGCTGCGCCGCTTGCAGTGTACTGCTCTGATCGGCCCCAATGGTGCCGGTAAAACGACCTTCCTCAAGACCATCCTGGAGAAAATTCCTCCCCTGGCAGGGGAGGTGGAGCTGGGTGCCAGCCTGAACGTAGGTTATTTCGCCCAGGCGCATGAAGACCTGGTGCCTGAGCGCACCCTGGTGCAGGAGATCGATGCAGTGGCTCCAAAGATGCTGGTGGGTGAGATCCGTGATTACCTGGCCAGGTTCCTCTTCACCGGTGAAGATGTGTTCAAGAAGGTGGAGGTGCTTTCGGGGGGTGAGCGTGGTCGGCTGGCTCTTGCCAAGCTGGCATTATCGGGTGCCAACCTGCTGCTGCTGGATGAGCCCACCAACCACCTGGACATCCCCTCCCAGGAGGTGCTTCAAGAGGTGCTGGATACCTTCCAGGGTACAATCCTGCTCGTCTCACATGACCGTTACCTGATCGATGCACTGGCGACCCAGATTTGGGAAATTGACGAAGTCAGGGGTATCCTGATTGTGTTTAAGGGCAGCTACAGCCAGTATCACCTGCAGCAGGAAACCGAACGACTGGCAGAGAAGGAGACCAACGGGGAGAATGTCGTGGTCAAGGTGCTGCCGCGCAAACCTTCCATCTCTGCTGAAGAGAAGCGCAAACGAGCCCGCCTGCAGGACGTTGAACTGCTGATTGACCAACTGGAAGCTGACCTGGCAACCCTGGGTCACCGCCTGGAGCACCCACCTAAAGATACCGCCAGGGTGCAGAAGCTGGGCACGGAATATGTGCGCGTGCAGAAAGAGCTTGAAGAGTTAATGGATGAGTGGGGGCAATTGCACGAGTAAGCCCTGGGTTAAATCGGGCTTGAATGGCTCGAACAAAAATATCATAGTTCATCAAGCATCTCATTTGCCTGGTTTTTCATCACATGAAAATACCAGGGCATAGCTATGATCATAGCCATAACCATAAGGACTTTCCCATTCGATGACAATTTCACCCTCGAACACCAGCACTTGCCCAATCGCATTTGCGATATCCCAAGCCAGAGTCGTTACCTCGTTGTTTACTCTAATGTTCGCTGCCTCAATGACTACCCGCGCCTCGGGTTTCATCAACCGGCGCATTTGCGAGAAAATCTGCTGGAGATCTCGAAGATACCCGCTGTACCCGGATCCTGGTTGGGTATACGCGCTGAAGGGATCTTCCCGGTCATTTTTACTCATGTAGGGTGGAGAAGTCAACGCGAGATCGAACGGCGGTAGTGCATATTCTCCTAATAATCGGGAGTCGCCGTGGAGCAGATGATCTGGGTGCAGTAAAAGGGTACGAACGTACTCAAACCGCCGCTTGTCGTACTCCAGACCATATGAGACGCGGTTGAGCCTTTCCGCCACCCGCAGCGTTGTTCCAAAACCCGCAAATGGATCAAACACCACCTCACCCGGTTGCGAATATTGTCGGATGAAATATTCGGCCAGGCTTTCAGAAAAGCGCACATTATCTCCCCGAAACTCAACGGGTAATTCTATTTCCTGCTTGTTCGACAGGCGCAGATATGTTTTCATGATCCCTTGATGCACTCCGTTCCATGCCATTCTACTTCCCCCATAGGCGGTAATATTCACATACCAGACGATAAAGTTCTTTATCCGGTTCTATTGCGCCATCATACCTTGATAGGAGATAAACCCTCTTCCTTGCACACGTACGGGCGCAGGAACTGGGCGGTGTAGGATGCTTCCACTTCACAGATTTGCTCGGGGGTGCCTTCGGCAATCAGCTCGCCGCCTCCATCTCCACCTTCGGGTCCCAGGTCGATGATGTGGTCAGCCACTTTGATGATATCCAGGTTGTGCTCGATGATCAGCACGCTGTTACCCGCATCCACCAGGCGCTGTAACACCTCGATCAGCTTGTGCACGTCGGCGGCATGTAATCCCACCGATGGCTCATCCAGCACATATAATGTGCGACCGGTGGCGCGCTTGGAGAGCTCGCGTGCCAGCTTCACCCGCTGAGCTTCACCGCCTGATAAAGTGGGAGCGGGCTGCCCAATGCGCACGTATCCCAGCCCGACGTCTTGGAGAGTCTGCAATTTGGAAAGCATATTGGGGAAGGCTTCGAACACTTCCAGGGCGTGGTCGACGGTCAGGTCGAGCACATCCGCGATGTTCAGGGTCTTGAACCGCACCTGCAGGGTCTCACGGTTGAAGCGTGCCCCGTGGCACACGTCACACGGGACGTACACATCCGGCAGGAACTGCATCTCGATGCGCAGCTGGCCCTGTCCCTGGCAGGCTTCACAGCGCCCGCCGTGCACATTGAACGAGAATCGCCCCGGCTTGTAACCTCGCATCTTGCTCTCGGGCAGCTCGGCAAATAGCGAGCGGATCTGGTCGAACAGGCTGGTGTAGGTACCGGGGTTGGAGCGTGGGGTGCGCCCAATCGGTTGCTGGTCGATGTTGATCACCTTGTCCACATATTCGATCCCATCGATACGGTCGAAATCCCCGGGTTGGGTATGGGCGCCTTGCAGCCTGGCAGCCAGTGCTTTGTAAAGGATTTCGATCATTAATGTGGATTTACCCGACCCCGAGACGCCGGTAATGCATACGAACTTCCCCAGTGGGATGTTCACTTTGATGTTCTTCAGGTTATTTTCGCGTGCCCCCACGATAGTCAGTTTTTTGCCGTTACCGGTTCGGCGTTCACGCGGCACATCCACCTGCAGGCGCCCCGAGAGATAAGCTCCGGTTAATGAGTCAGGGCTGGCAAGGATATCTTCCACGGTGCCCTCGGCGACCACTCTACCCCCGTGCTCACCGGCACCCGGACCCAGGTCAAGCACCCAGTCGGCGGAGAGGATGGTCTCAGAGTCGTGCTCGACCACGATCACCGAGTTGCCCAGGTCGCGCAGACCCTTCAAGGTCCGCAGCAGGCGTGTGTTATCGCGCGGGTGCAGGCCGATCGAAGGTTCATCCAATACGTACAGGACACCCATCAGGCGCGAGCCGATCTGGGTCGCCAGGCGGATGCGTTGAGCTTCGCCACCTGAGAGTGAACCAGCCGAGCGGCGTAGGGTGAGGTAATCCAGGCCCACATCCACCAGGAACCCCAGGCGTTCGGAAATTTCCTTCAAAATGCGTTCAGAGATGGTTTGCTGGCGGGAATTTAACGGCGTGGATGAACCGCACAGGTTCTCGACCCACTTCAAGGTCTGCAGGATGGGCCACTCGGTGATTTCGACAATATTTTTACCGTCCACGGTGACAGCAATGGCTTCACGGCGCAGGCGTTTACCCCCACAGGTAGGGCAGGTGCGCATGCTCATGAAGGCGCCGATCTTTTCGCGCATATACTCCGAGTTGGTCTCGTTGTAACGCCGCATCAGGTTGCTGATCACCCCTTCGAACTCGCGGTCGAAGACGTATTGATGACCGTTATCCCGCTTATAAGTGATGGGGATCTCTTTGCCGTGCGTGCCGTACAGCACGATATCCAGCTTTTCCTTGCTCAGTTCCCTCACCGGGGCACCCAGGTCGATGTCATAATATTTCGCAGCTGCTTCCAGGCTTTGCCAGTAATAACCACCTTCTTCCTTGGGACCACTCCACTCGGTGCTGACGATGGCACCCTCCGTCAGGGATAGGTCGGCGTCTGGGATAAGCAGCTCCGCATCGATTTCCAGCTTGCCGCCCAGCCCCTGGCAATCGGGACAGGCGCCGTGCGGGGTGTTGAAGGAAAAGGTGCGCGGCTCGATCTCCGGCAGCACGGAACCGTGCTCAGGGCATGCCAAGTGTTCGGAGAAGTGCATGTCAAACGGTGCCTTGGCATCCGTGACGTCCTGGACGACCAGGTAGCCGTCCCCAAATTTCAAGGCGGTCTCGATGGAATCGGTCAGGCGGGAGAGGGACAGCTTGTTTTCTTCCGGGTCCGGGTCATGGTGCAGCAGCACCCGGTCTACCACGGCTTCGATATTGTGGATCTTGTAGCGATCCATCTGGATGTCTTCATCCAGCTCGTGTACCACCCCATCCACCCTGGCGCGCACGAAACCGGTCTTGCGGATCTCTTCCAGCACCGCCTGGTGGGTGCCTTTACGCCCGCGCACCAGCGGAGAAAGGATTAGCAACCGGGAGGATTCAGGCAGGGCTGCCACCACGTCCACGATTTCCTGGGCCGACTGCTTGGTGACCTCACGTCCGCATTCGGGGCAGTGCGGTATACCCACGCGGGCGTACAGCAAACGCAGGTAATCATATACCTCGGTCACCGTGCCTACAGTGGACCTGGGGTTATGCGATACACCCTTTTGGTCGATGGAGACTGCCGGGGAGAGCCCCTCGATATAATCCACATCCGGCTTGTCCATCTGCCCCAGGAACTGGCGCGCGTATGCCGAGAGGCTCTCGACGTAACGTCGCTGCCCCTCGGCGAAAATGGTGTCGAATGCCAGGGAGGAT
This sequence comes from uncultured Chloroflexia bacterium, assembly GCA_963809805.1. GTDB lineage: Bacteria > Chloroflexota > Anaerolineae > Anaerolineales > UBA4823 > FEB-25. The sequence goes on from CAWELB010000001.1 coordinate 609,805, forward strand.
TTCCCCGAGCCGGAAAGGCCCGTGATGACCACCAGCTTATCGCGTGGGATCTCCACGGTGATATTTTTTAAGTTATGGACGCGGGCGCCAACCACCCGAATGACATTAGCGGTCATAATCCCTTGTGTTATTCCATTCTGTTATTGGTTGTATAAAACCCCTCGAAGAAAGCAGGGGAGCGAACTTATGTCCTTTTACCGGTAAAAGTCAACCGGTATACGGGGGCTTTCATCCATTACGGCTACTTTTTTTGTATACCGATCAGAAGTGCACTGATCGGTACAGGAATGGATTTATCCAAAAAAACACACAGCAGAAATCCACCCTTGATTATAGCACAAATGTTTTAGTTATAAAGAGCGAATCTGCATAAATTCTCAAAATGCAGACAGCGATTATACCCCTAAAGATATTGGAAAATCAGGTAATTAGGTGATTAGGTAATTCGGAAAAGGAATTGTAACCGTGGTGCCTCGACCCCGGCAGACGCATGAACCGCCTGGCGCGTAGTGGCGCAGGGTAGGGATTCCGACTTTCGCTGGATAATTCTACCCCTGCGCTCGTCGGTCATATCCCGAAGCTTTCGTAGAGACGTCTCACCTGGGCGTCCCTGCAAAATAACTAATGGCAGGCAACCGTTCCCTGGTCCAGGATCGAGCCATCGTTGGCGTCATACAAGGCATAGTCCGCGGAGGTGGCATGCAGTGTAAATTGGATCACCCCAATCGCATGACCTGTGCCAGGTGGGAATGTATCCAGGTACACGGCTGAGGCTGCCTGGGCAATCGATTGTTGCGAACCGGTACGATTATCCTGCCCTCCGATGCCATCGACGAAGGTGGTGATTCCATTGGCATTATCCTGGATACCATTGGGGTTGATCGGGTAGAAGCGCTGGTAATCGTGGTCGTGACCGTTGAGCTGGATGTCCACACCGGCGTTGAATTCAACTTGGTTAAGCGGCTTCAAACCGGTTGAATCTCCATGCGTTGCTCCGGACGAGTAGGTGGGCACATGCCAGTAAACCAGCTGGCAGGTTGAGTTTGCATGCGCTGCCAGGTCATTGGTTAGGAAATCGAGGCTGGGAGTATTGACCGATCCATTTATCTGATCAAGGGCGACAATATGCCAGGTTCCAAGGTCATAGCTGTAATCGGTCAGCTTCTTGCCCTCGATATTAGCCATATGCGCATCAGGTCCAAAGTAATCCCAATAGGCTCCACCGCTGTTGTGGACAGTGCCATCGAAATCGGTGTATGAACCGGCAGATTGATTATCGTGGTTGCCCCGCACCTGTTGAAAGATTCCTTGAGTGACGAAAATCCCATAGGTAGTACCAAAGTAAGCCTGGTAGTTGCTGATGGTGGGGTTATTCTCCTGTTCGTTATCCCCGGTTGACGCTACCAGCATCTGTGTGTTGGGGTGCTGGCTCATCAAATTCAAGATGAGATCAACTACCGCTTGGCCCCGGCTAAGCGAGCTGCCTGAAACCAGATCGCCAGTGAAGAAAATAATGGGATCATGACCCGGATTAGGTGTTGAAGTTGGGGTTGGCGATGGTTTTTCGGTCGGCGTAGCGCTTGGGCTCTGGTAATTTTGTACGATGGGTATATATGATTTTTGTGCGGCATTTATTTGTGCCATTGTAATAAGCAGAGGAAACACCAGGGACACTAATACAATTCCTGTGATTAATAATCTTCTAAATCCCTTATACATAATCATATCCCTTCATTAGTTTAGTAACCTGATCGTTATACCCATCGGCTTCATTCTACGATTCGGTGCTTGTCAGCTGATCCAGCCCCCCATACGCGAAGGACTGAGTCTGTGGACGCCTTTTTTCCAGATCGTTGTTGGATGATACACAGTAAATCTTGTGCCTTAGGCACCTGGGTTGGATACCAGTGCACAAAAGAGACTGTATTTCACCCAAAGTGTAAATACCTCCGATTCTGCGTGAGTACTTCGTCTAATCTGCTGGGAGCAGCCTTTTCGTCAGATACGGATTCAGCAGGATCGGGATGATGAACGGTTTAAATCGGTCGAATTCGAAATGGTTACACACAAATTCATGATCCATAAAATTGATTTTTCCCCAATGAGCTTTGAATGGTATTCCATCCTGAATTAAATGATCCCAAAGTCCGTGTAAATGGGTAGAGATTAATTCTTTCTCAGATTCGGTTTTGCTTACATCAATAAGGTACATGAAGTTAAATTTCACAATATAGTTTAAGCCCTGCCAATTCCATGGCGACATGTAGGCATGATCTGTTTTGGTGAGCTCAATCTCGATGGGTAGGTTTGGCCAACCATTCTGTAGGTAATATTTGCGACAACTTTGGAGAAGCCTGTCCAAATCAGCTGGGTTAAAAGCCCATTCTGCCATTGCTACGTGCAGCGGGGCGCGACGATCTACCGGTAGCATGTTGCGCAAGGGACCAGAAACTTTTATCTCACCGTAGGTTAATGTCAGACCAGAATAGACCAATCTCATGGCATTATCTAGCAGGGGGCCAGCTGATTCAATTTGATCTAAAAACTGGAAAATACCAACCAGGATGTTCTCGGATTGGTCTTCTGGATAATCACCGTCCGCATCTGCATCCGGGATGCGCTTCGCTGCCCACAACAAGCCCTGGTCGGTATCTGGAATCCAATCAATGCGCCAGAAGTCATATATCTGGGAAGTTTTATCGACGTCTGATAAGATTTTATCCAGCTTTACTATTTTTTGGACGGTCTCGAAATAAAGCTCGTCGATCAACCTGAACTGAACTTTCGTCAAAATACCAATAACACCCAGCGAAGCGATGGCTGCAGGGAAAGATGCATCATTTTTAGATAGCCGCTTTTCAACGACCTCCTTCTGGTCTTCATCATAAGTAACGTATTCAACCCATTCCAGTAGGTCATAAATTGCGTGATTGGGTGATGCGGGGGCAGTATCGGTTGAGATAATGCCAGCCAGCGTTTGATGATCGGTACCACCCGTGGCGCTGATCGATTTGCCGCGTTGGCTCAAAGCAAGTAAAAAATCGTGGAAATGCCAATTGGCGCTAACCGTGACAAGGGTGTTGCTGGCATCGAATTCGATAGTTCTTGGTAAATCGCTGACGTCAACAATCGCATCGGACACGCAGATGTCAGAACAGGAATGCAATCCACCCAGCACGCGAATGCTTTTTTGCTTGAAGATTCCTAGTCTCACACCCGCCATAAAGCTTTTGAGGTCGTCTAGGTCTTGAGGCCTGAAATATAAATGCGGTCGAAATGAAACATAATGAGACCAATCACGAATTTCTGGCTCAAACTCATCGTTTTCAACAATCGTTCCAATCTCTGCTGGCATTTGGCGCGTTATCTTCATTTTTATTTCTCCCCATCAAATCCCCCATTTCCTGCTTATAAAACTGCAGATAAATGGATAAACACTGTGAAAGAATTTTACAGGTGCCGGATTGACCTGTATATACGATAAATACGGTAAAATTATACCATATAATTTTAAACAGCTTTTGTCACCCATCTGTATAGATGGCTAGCCGGGATATCTCTACCCGGGAATTCTTGATATTCACATCCTGGTTTCCTTATTTGATCTGTAAACGTATTTCAGGACTTGACACTTGTCCCTAATTACTGATCACTAACCTGTCCGGTTTGTTTTCTACCGGATCACTAATTACCCCCTCAGGAATATGCTAAAATAAATCCATGAGTTTTCTCAAGAAGCTTGGAAAAATCCTATCTTCCTCACCCTCACCGCGCACCGACCGAGCTTTATACCTGTACGTGCAATGTGGCAAATGCGGTGAAAAACTGCGGGCGCGCGTGGACGTCTGGAATGAGCTCACCCCCGAATATGACGACAATCGCGATGATGCCGCGTCTTATTTTTGCCGCAAGGTGCTGGTGGGTGAAAAGCTGTGCTACCAGCCGATCGAGCTGCGCTTGAAGTTTGACAAGCATCACAGGCTGGTCGAGAAGACCATCACGGGTGGAAAATATATCGAAGATTCTGAATTCGCGTGCGTAGATTAAGGCATGGTTACCATCTCTGGCATGGTGATGATGTGGAAAGCCAGTGTTTCCAGGTCATGCGCTTTGATTGAGTTCTTCCCCTCCGCCCGGATCTTTTCAACATGTGCAATGATCAGCGGCTGGTCCCCAAAGTAGGACTGCAGAGATTCTTCGTCATTGAGGATATCCTTCACCCCCAGCTGCTCGTAGATCTGGCTCACCAAACCATAGCTCCAGTCTTCGACGATCCCCAGCTCATCTGCCAGCTCGCGCCGCTCCATGCTGAACAGGAATGCCAGGCGCGAGACGTCTGCCTGGTGCTTGGACAGGGTGCTTTGGAGGGTTTTCATGCCATCCAAAACCACGCACGGGTGCGGTAGGGGGAAGCGCATGGCGGATGCCAGCGAGCGTACTCCTTGGGTGATCACCCATTTCCCCGATAATGCAAGATCGATCGCCCAGGCGAGTGAATAATTGATCTCATTTTTCAGGATATAACCTGCAAAACTCGGAGACGTTAAGCGTCCAAGTACTTCTTGATTGGCTTTGATACCGGTGCACAGAATGACCGGTGGGTGCGGCATGCCGGAGATGGCCCCCAGGATCTGCGGGATCCAGCTTTCTCCACCGGGGATATCTGTATCTAGCAGGATCAAGTCGATGTATGAGGTCTTCTTATGCAGCAGGGGGATGACCTTCAGCGGCTCATCGAACTCACCCGCCAGTCGGGTGCGCCAGTCACGCGCCGCCAGCAAAGCCATCCAGTTGCGGGCAAACGGGTCATCCTCCACAATCGCGATCTGGAACTCTTGTTTTGGCATTGGTTTACTCCGTGTAACCTTACGCATACTTCCTGGCGAAGACGACTAAATTCGGGCTTTCTTCGGGGTCGTATGGCACACCGCTCATACTCCCATAAGGCGTCAGGCTGGTAAATCCAGCTTCGGATAAACTTAGTAATAACTCAACCTTCATGATCGGACGTAATTTTGAAGTGACCACCTGTTGAGTCCATTTTCCTTGAACGCCTCGTTTCAGTGTGACCATATTGAAGGTCAGTAAGCCATCAGGCTCAAAATCATAAAAACGATGAAAGACCCATTCTATGCGCCCTTCGATATGTGATTGTGGTTCCATCCAACGTTCATGATTGGCGATCACGGCATCAAAATTGCGATTTTGGAGCAGGATTACCCCGCCCGGCTTGAGGCAATTCGAAAAGTCTACCAGTGCCTGGTCAAGTTCCTTTCGGGATAATAAATGGGGCAGCGAATTCCCAAGGCACAGCAATGCATCGCAGCAGCCAACCCCAAATGTTTGCGCCAGAGTTCCAAAACTCGCGATTTCGAAGCGGGCTCGAACCCCCACTGAGTTGGCATTTAAACGTGCCCGTTCGATCATCCCACGGCTGATATCGGCACCTGATGCCTGATAGCCGAGCTGCGCCAGGGCAATGGTGTGCATTCCAGTTCCGGTGGCAGCATCCAGGATGATCCTGGCATTGGTCTCTTGGAACTTGTCAATGATAAAAGGAATCTCGATAGCTAGCCTGCCTTGCCAATCCACAAAACGGTCGTAATCTGAGCTTAGCGCATCGTACATGGGAATCTCCTGGGATGATCGGTTGCAGGCAGGATGCTCTACCTGAGCGAATTATAGCCCAATCAAATGGATATTGGATTAAGCTGGTGCATATGATCCCGTCCGGATGAATTTAAACTAAGCTTAAGCTATTATCGATGCGATCTTCACAAATTCTTCACAGGGGAGTGATATGCTTAAGCCAATAATGAATAAATGGAGATTAAAGAATGAATAAAGCATTGAAATGGATCCTTTATATATTGCTTGGTTTGGTGGTTTTAGGTGTGATCGCAGGCATCGTGGTTGCGGTCTTTGGCGGCTACGGTTATACCATGATGAGACCAGGTTTTCGAATGATGGAGGGGACAAGGTTTGGATTTAACCCAACCCGGATGATTTTTGGCGGGTTGATCGGTTTGGGTGTGTTCGTGCTGGTCATTGTGGGTATCGTGGCACTGGTAACTGCTATCATGCGCAGTAATCGCCCGGCACAGATGACCCCTCCTGTCCAGTCGACTGCTCCAACCCAAATGGCTGTTCCCTCTCGCACCTGTTCCAATTGTGGCAAGCCTGCTCAAGACGATTGGAAGACCTGTCCTTATTGTGGCAACCCCCTGACGTAGACTTGCCGCGGGTGGATAGTACATCTGCCCAAAGGCAACCTGTTACCCAACCCACTCTAAAAGCTGCAGAGACACAATTTCAACCGGTGCCTCTGCAGCTTGTCGTTTATGCGTAGTTTTTATATTTTGTAATGCCGGAATTATTATTGGTGGAGAATTGCGGCCCATCCGCCTGATTACAAAGTCAGCCAGGTCCCAATTCCCATCTGTTTGGCACGCCGGTAAATTTCGGGGGCGACTGCCATATCGTCCATCGCCAATCCAAGGTTCATCGCCAGCGTCCGTTCTTGCGGGCTTTGCCGTCCGGGTTTTCGGCCGACAACGATTTCACCCAGGTCAGCGTATGGGTTTGGTGTAGTCTGGAAGTAACCCACCGATTTATAGTACTGGAACTGTGCGTGATCGTCCGTACTGATGCGGTCCATCTGGAATAAGGCGTCCGTCGACCAATAACTGTCATAGTCCACCGCGCTGCCAAATGCGCCGGGCTGCAGCCAATCCTTTTGGATCGTGGGCATGGGATGCTTGAGGATTGGACCAGAGGTGACTACCATGTCACTTTCGACCACTGCCTGTTTAGGGTCGTTCACACCAATCACCTCAACTTTCAATTTGGCAGACATCTCCTCCACAAAGCGTTGTTGCCGGTCGGGAACGATGTCATAGGCATATACCCGTTGTACCGGAAAGATGACTTTTAATGCTTCCAGGTTTGTGCGTCCTTGTACCCCGGAGGCGAGGATGCCAACAGACTTGCTTTCCGGGCGGGCCAGGTACCTGGCTGCCAGTGCACTGGCAGCCCCTGTCCGGTAGGCAGTGATCCAGCTGCAGTCCATCACGGAATAGGGGATGCCCGTCTCGACGTCGTTCAGGATCAGCAGTCCGGTGATGTATGGTAAACCACGCTTTTGGTTTTCGGGATAGCCGCTGACCCACTTAATGCCAGCAGAATACAAGGCGGGGATAAAGGCCGGCATGGCATGGATGAATGCATCCGGTTTGGTGTGGATGCCCGGTTTGGGTGGCATCTCCACCTTCCCGGCACCTTTTTCACGGAAAGCAGTTTCAAGTAGATTGATCACGGTAGCCATGTCAAGATTTACCTTGATCACGTCTGCCTGGGATAAATAGAGAATTTTTTGGTCGCTCATATATTACCTCGGCGCAAGGTGTATTTCGTACATTTCGTGCTTATTGTATGACAGCAAATCCGTTTGTCAAGTGGATAAACATAAGACTCAATGCACTCACACTGGGACTTTGAATATTGGATAAGCTTCAGATGAACTAACTGGTGCTTTTCTCAATGATGATCAAGACTTTGCTATCCGCTGCTTGATCACATTCCTGGCCCATTTTCCAATCTCAACCGCCATCAACAAACCAAACGCAATCGCGGCGATCCAGCTCCATTGTTGCAGGGAGAGGGGTACGATCCCCAACAGGGTGCGCAGTGAGGGGATGGCAAAGGCAATTACCACCATCAACAAGCCGGCTATTACCGCCAGGACCAGTGGTTTATTATTCTTGAGCGGGCTGGCACGGAAGAGCGGCAGGCGCATCGACCGGTATGCGAAGATATAGATCATGGAATTGACCGCGAAACTGGCGAATACCAGGCTACGACCCTCTGCTTGACTGCCGTGGGTTAAGTAGAAATGACCAAACAACACCAGCGCGGCAATTGCACTGCAGATACTGATCACACCGATCAAAGTCAGACCAAGCGGTGCCAGCACTGGTTCTTTGGTCGACTTGGGTTTTTCATCCATGATGCCTTGCTCCTTCGGTTCGAAGCCCAGCACAATGTCAGATGGTCCGTCGCAGATCAGGTGGATCCATAGGATCTGGGCTACCGCCAGCGGAGCCGGCCAGCGGAACATCATGGCGATGAAGATGGTTAACACCTCAGCAAAGGAATTGGATAGAGTATACGCCACCACCTTGCGGATGTTTTCAAAGATCACCCGCCCTTCTTCGATTGCAGCTACTACCGTGCGGAAGTTACTGTCAAGGAGGATCAGGTCAGCCGTTTCCTTGGCGACATCCGATGCAGTTCCGACCACGACCCCGATATTGGCTCGCTGGAGGGCAGGGGCGTCATTCACCCCGTCCCCGATCATGGCAGTGATTTCACCGTTGGTTTGCAAGGCGCGCACAATGCGTAATTTGTCTTGCGGCCTGATGCGTGAAAATACTGCCACCTGCCTTACTTCTTCCTGGAGCTGCTGGTCAGTCATGGCAGACAGCTCTGCACCTTCAAGGCTGCGTTCCTCAGGATTCATCAAACCAATGTTTCTGGCAATATTTTCAGCCGTGCGGCGGTAATCACCGGTGATCATCTTGACCTGGATGCCGGCTTTTTGAGCTATTTTGACCGCATCCGTAACACCATCACGGATTGGGTCCTGCATCCCCACCAGACCAACCCAGGTGTAACCTGAATAATCATCCAATTCTCCCATAGACCGGTAAGCCAGTCCAAGCAAGCGCAAACCATCGCCGGCCCAATTATCCACGTTTGTCAGTATATGGCTTTGTTCTGCCTCACTCACTTTGCACATGGCTAGAATGATCTCGGGAGCTCCCTTGAGGAAGTACAGGTGATCGCCCTTGAACAGTACACCCGTTACTTCGGTGATCATATACTTGGTCTCGCTGGTGAACAGTTCTTCAGCGACACGCTCAGAGCTATCCACCAGGTCTTGCGGAGAGGTGCTCAGCTTGGTTTTGGCATATTCCCACAGAGCAATGTCAACCGGTCCTTCAAGGTTATTGCACAATGCCATCGTCTGCAGCGAGCGTTCTTCATCGGTAAATTCTACGCGTGCTACGCGCATGCGTCCCTCAGTGAGGGTGCCGGTTTTATCGGTGCAGATCACCGTCACCGAGCCAAGCGTCTCGACGGCGAGCAATTTCTTGACCAGACCCTGGCGTTTTAAGATTTTGCGCATCCCCAGAACCAGGATGACCGTAACTGCAATCAACAGGCCTTCTGGTACGGCGGCAATCGCTAGTACGATTGAAACCCGCAGCATATCCAGGAATTTATTCCCCAATAGCAATCCGGTGATGAGGATCGCAAGCGTAAAACCAATCACGATATAGGTGAGCGATTTACTGAATGATTTAAGCCGTATCTGCAGTGGGGTATCTTCTTCGACGTGTTCCTGCAGGCTGGTAGCAATTTGGCCTAATTCGGTGCCTGGGCCAATTTTCGTAACAATCATGGTCCCCCGTCCGGTGAGCGTGGTCGTGCCCATAAAGACTTGGTTGTGCCCATCGATTTCGTTTTTATTGACCGGCTCACTTTCACCGGTCAGTATGGCCTCGTCCACTGCCAGCTTGGTCGAGTCAGTGATCTGACCATCTGCGGGAACATGTTCCCCTGAATTCAATAGGACTACATCTTCGGGTACCAGCTCCCATACTTCAACTTCCTGCCGTTCTCCATCCCTGATCACGGTGGTGGTGGGTTTGAGCAAACCTTTTAAGGCGGTATACGTCTGTTGAGCCTGATATTCCTGGATGAACCCCAGGACGACATCGATCACGACGACTGCCATGATAATGGCGAAATCGTTGTATTCCTTGACGATAAAGGAAACTGCAGCAGCCACCAGGATGATATACACCAGCGGGCTTTTGATCTGATTCAGGAGGATCGTCCAGATCGTTGTCCCTTTTTCCGCCGGCAAGCGGTTTTCTCCAAATTGTTGGCGCCGTTGAAGTACCTCTGCCTGGCTCAGTCCGGAGCCATTGGTAGGAGCGCTTCCATTCAAGCCATTATTTTTGAGTTGATCTGCGATGCTCATTCTTTACCTCTAAGAAAATTTATTTACTGCTGATTTTCTGCAATATTGAAGGGAATTCCTGTTCAACATTCGAAAACAGGTCGTGGGCTTCTTTCAAGCGTTCTTTTAGCGCCTCAGGTTTATCTGCCATCAGCAGCATTCCGCGCTCGGTGATTTGATGCAGTCCTGACATTAACCCCAGCCATTGCCGCATATAGATGATCCATCCGCCCGGTTTGAAGCGGTAATAATCCCTGCGCGGCATGGGTGATGCTACCCGCTCGATCAACCCGCGTTCCACCAGCAAACGCGCCATGATGCTGATTGAGCTCTTGCTGGCGTGTAATCTTTCTCCCAGGTCGGTGATGGATTGTGAAGGAGGGTCGGAAATGAGCAGGGCTCCCAGGATTCGTCCAGCCATGCGCGGCAAGCCCATTTGCTCAAAGTAGAGCCCAATGTCTTCGATGAAATGAATATCTTCAATCGGTAAGTGATTTTCCATAATATTCCATAAACTTAATTCATTGAGTAAGGTTTTCGAAACTCCAGGCAGTACATGAAACCGTTCCAGATATTTCCAAGTTTCACCTCCAGCATGGTTTTGGGAACCAATGCAATCGGTGCAACGATTGCATCCCGCTGACCCTTGAACGCTGTTTTGAAGCCGGGCAGGAATTTTTCGTACCACTGCGCACCGGTTTCATTCTCGTCGCAGATGATAATTTTGGTACCGGGTTTGGAGACGCGGATCATCTCATCAATTGCCTTCTGTGGGTCGTTGAAGAAGTTGATCCCTCCGATGTGGAATACCGAATCGAAGCTTTCATCCGTAAATGGCAGCTCTTCCGCATTCCCAAGGAATAAATCCACGGACCAGTGTCTGCGCTGTACCAATACGTTGCATCGCTTCAGCTGGCCAATTGAGATATCCAATCCGTAAACTTCACCCGCATCAGGCTTGCTCAAAAGGTACGGCAGGTTATTCCCGGGACCTATCGATACTTCCAACACCTTTCCACCGTTCGGCTCAAGCCGTGCCAGTAATTCCCGCCGTGCACGCCCGTCCGTGGTGCCCAGGAACAAAAAACCGATTTTGGAAAAAGCCACGTAGATCAAAGAGAACCAATCATATAAACGTGCGAAGGTCTTGTTGAGACCGGACAGCTCAGATTCCCTGATGAAGCGCGGCATCCCATGTTGAATGGGGTAGGTCGCCTGGCAGGACGGACAGCTCAAGCTTCCGGAATCAATGATTTCATTTCCGCGAGTTACTTGAAGGGATAATTCTCTATGACAGGTGGGGCAGGCAAGCAGATCGATGGAAGTGCGTTTCATAGGGCTGTTCTCAAGCAATTAGCGCGGAAGTATACGACGTTTCCAACGTTTTGTAAATACTAAACGATAGGTTTCATAGGATTTTGTGATCGTGATTCGCCTGGAATTATTTGTGCCCGGTAATTTGGTTGGAAGCAGAATTCAGGCATGCTCTTGATCATGCGTGAGAATAGGTGTGCTGAGCTCATCGGCGGGGATTTTTTTATGTATCTGAGTACCCTAGCCTTCGGAGAAAACATCGGACAACTATAAAAATACCTGTCATTGCGAAGGTCGGATGCTCTTCCCGACCTGCGGCAATCTGCTCTTTGCTCGTTATTGTGTTTAATATATCCTTTACAATCCTCATTCTTCGGCAATGTCCAGATTTTCGTCTGAACCTTAGAAAACCGGTTTGATCACCATCCTGGCGGCATGTACTTAAATTGACGCAGTATTTATTTCATGATATTATGAAGATTAACACCGGATGAGTAGCAAGTATCTTCTCGTATTAAATCAACACATCATGCAGATACAACTCATCGTGTTTTGGTCTTAGCTCCAAATACATCATAAAGATGATACTGATCGTTAACTTGACTCCACAAGATCTTAATCGCGCCCGGAATGATAATCATTCTAAATGTGATTAATCAACGTTGAATTTCGATGGAGGAGTAGTTTGATGAAGGTTTTACTGATCGGAGTAGGGGGAGTTGGTGAAGCGATCGCAGTTGTAGCCCATGATCGTCCGTGGTTGGAAAGCATGGTGTTGACAGACTACAACCTTGAGCGCGCTAGAACCGTTCAAGAACGTTTGGGCACTCCGGAAAAATTCCCCATTGAGCAGCTTGATGCGCGTGATGTTAACCGCATCATTCAGGTGGCGCATAAACATGGCGTCGATCTGATCATGAACGCAGTAAGCAATTTCTACAATGATACAATCTTCGATGCTGCCTACGAAGCAGGATGCAATTACATGGATATGGCCATGTCGGATTATGGGGCGAACATGGGCAGCCATCAATGGAATCAAGCTCCAAAATGGGAAAAAAAGGGTCTGCTCGCTATCCTGGGAAATGGCATGGATCCAGGGGTGAGTGATATCTTCGCTAAATTTGCCTCTATGGAATTATTCGACGAGATCGACGAGATAGGGATTCGTGATGGAGCCGCCCTGGAGGTGAGGGATTATGAGTTTGCTCCCGCCTTTTCCATCCTCGATACGATCGAAGAATGCACCGATGCTCCTCTCGTGTGGGAGAAAGAGCGTGGTTGGTACACCATCCCAGCCTTTGAAAAAATCGAGCTTTTCAATTTCCCCGAGGGCATCGGCCCACTGGAAGTTGTGGATATTGAGCATGAAGAGGTCGCCCTCATTCCGAGATACATTCAATGTAAGCGGGTGACCTTCAAATATGGCCTGGGTGAGAAATTCATCAACGTCATCAAAGTGATCAAAATGCTGGGTTTGCATCAAAAACAACCCGTGAATGTCAAAGGTGTGCTGGTCTCTCCGATTGAAGTCGTGGCAGCCTGCCTGCCAGACCCTGCCTCGCTGGGCGAAAAGATGAGCGGTAAAACCTGTGTGGGGGCATGGGTCACGGGGGTGAAGGATGGAAAACACCGGGAAGTGTACATCTACCAGGTGACGGATAACCAGGAAAGCATGAAAAAGTATGGCTGTCAGGCAGTCTCCTTGCAGACTGCTACGGGTCCGGTGATTACCATGGAATTACTGGCGGAAGGCACCTGGAAAGGCAAAGGTGTGCACGGTCCTGAAGCATTTGATCCACGACCCTTCCTGGTAAAAATGATGGAATATAAGTTCCCATATAAAATCTTGGAGCTGGAAAGCCAATATTCGAGGAGCTTATAACCAATCATATTTGTTCTACCCATAAGTAAACAGCAAAAGGAGAAGAATGCGATGATTAAGAAATCCAGGTGGTTTACAATCCTAGCAGCGTTGGTAGTGATCGGGATGATTTCAGCCGGTTGTACAAAAGCTACCGTCACACCCACTCAAACTGAGGCAGTGAGTCCGACTACACAGCAGCCGGTGGTGGTAGAGCCCACCGCGCCGCCGGTGGTGATAGAGCCCACCGCGCTTGCCTCAACCTACTGCAGCTGCAGAAAAATCGTCAATCACGATCGTCATTGCAGAGGATCCGCCCTCTTTCAATGCCACCGTAGGTCAAACCGGGTTCGATTCACTCGTCATGGAGCTGGTCATGCTGGCCCTGGCAGATGTGGATGAAAAAGGAAATGCCTATCCAGAGCTGGCTGCAGAGCTTCCAACCGTTGAAAATGGTGGTGTGGTCGTCGATGCAGAAAATGGAACCATGGATGTGACCTGGACGCTTCGCCAGGATATTAAATGGGCTGATGGTGTTCCTGTCACTGCCGATGATGTGCTCTTTACCTATAATGCCGTGGTTGATCCAGAGTATGGGTTCTGGATCGCCGGCATCGATTATGTGGATGGTGTAGATAAAATTGATGACTACTCACTGGTGGTTCATTACAACACCATCTATCCAAGTTATGCCACCCAATTTGGCGGCTATCTGATGGCTGTCTGGCCGGCACATTACTGCGATGCCACCCAGGGATTCACCCAGTGGGATTGTGGTATGAAACCCTTGAGTGATGGTCCATACGAGCTCACGGAATGGGTCCAGAATGACCATTTAACTTTTACGCGCAATCCGAATTATTATGAGCCTGGCAAACCAGGCATCGACGAGATTGTGATTAAAATCGTACCTGAAGAATCCGTGCGCAAGCAAATGTTGATGAACGGGGATGCTGACCTGGATATGTGGACAGCAGAGAATGTGATTGCTGAGCTAAAAACCGTGTCGAATGTCGAAGTCAGCTTAAGCACCATCGATCGTTGGGTCATGAGGATTGTCTTTAACCTGGCTGCCAAGGGCACTACGGATGCGGCTGCCACACCTCATCCGATCCTCTCGGATGTGCGCGTGCGTCGGGCAATCCGCATGGGCATCGATACCGAAACAATCACGCAGCAATTCTGGTATGGTTACGCCAAACAGGTTTGGACGGAGTTCTTCCGGCCTCCGTATAATGTCTGCGATGTCCCTAAGCCAGCATATGATCTGGAAGGTGCCAAAGCCTTGCTCGAGGAAGCGGGATGGATTGACCAGGACAGTGATGGGATCCGCGAGTGCCATGGCTGCACCACTGGCGCTGAAGAAGGTTACAAGATGGAGATGGAATTCATCACCTATTCAGAGTATGGCGAAACCCTCGATTTGACCCAGGAATATATTGCTGAAAAGATGGGAGAGCTGGGAATTAAGCTCAACATTTCCAGGGTCGAGGGGTCTGTACTTTGGGATACCGCTTCGAATGGAGGCATTGAGCAGTCGGGCAACTTTGATATGGATATCTGGGATGATGGTTATTCCGGTAGTGATCCGACTGATTTCCTGTGGGGATATTATTATTCGGCGGCTGCAGTACCCGATGCCGGTTTGAATTACGGTCGTTATATCAACACGACGGTAGATGAGCAGATTGATGCTTCATATACTTTGGATGAAGCGGTGCGTACCGATGCATTTTGCCAGATGGCAACCACTTTGGATGAAGATTTACCCCAGCTGATCCTATTCACCACGGTCGATGCCAACGCTCACTCCACTCGACTTCAAGGAGTCCTGTCGAACGCCAATGAAATCGTCACCTGGAACGTAGCAGATTGGACGCTTAAAGCGCCTTAATCTAGCCTGTAAATACATGGTTTAGGAAAAGGTATAAGTGGGCCACTATGTAGTCAGGAGACTGTTGCAAGCGATCCCGCTGATGTTCATCGTCAGCATCGTCTTGTTTGTACTCGTCAACCTGGCTCCAGGTGGCCCACTGGCTGGTAGGGGGCAATCACGCCATCCAAAGCCTGAGCAGATTGCTATCCTCAAACGCCAGTTTGGCCTGGATCAACCCATTTATGTGCGCTATATCTTTTGGCTTGTAGGCAATGACTGGACCAAGATAGATACCAATGGAGATGGGGTTAAAGATAGCCCTGGGCAGGGAAAGGGCATCCTGCGAGGCGATTTTGGGATGTCTTACCGCACCCGCGCACCTGTCATTGATTCGATCAGCAACGCCCTAAGAAACACCTCCTATCTGATGTTGGTGACACTGTTTATCGTGGCTATCATTGCCATCCCTGTAGGTGTTATCTCCGCTGTAAAACAATACTCTTTTTTCGACATCGTGGTGACCACCTTGTCCTTTATGGGGCAGGCCATCCCAGAATTTTGGCTGGGATTGATCTTGATTCTGGTGTTCTATGTATGGTTAAAAAACCCCCTTACTGGCGATTCATTGCTCCCTTCCGGAGGAATGTATACCCTGGGAATCGGTTTCTCGGTTTTAGATTGGGCCAAGCATCTGATCCTGCCCGTGACCATGGGGGTGGTGGGATGGGTCACCTGGTATTCACGCTTCTTACGCTCCAGCATGTTGGATGTCATCCATCAAGACTATGTGCGTACTGCACGTGCCAAAGGATTGAGGATGGGCAAGGTATATTTCAAGCATGCGCTGCGCAATGCCCTCTTGCCCCTGGTGACGATATTTGCTCTTGACCTGCCGTATATATTTGCCGGCTCGTTATACGTGGAGATTATCTTCGCCTGGCCGGGGATGGGACGTTTGTATTATCAGGCAGCGATTGATCGCGATTATCCGGTGTTAATGGCCATCCTGACGATCGGTACATTGGTCGTGATATTTTCAAACCTGCTGGCTGATATTGTGTACGCGAAACTTGATCCCCGCATCCATTATGACTGAAGCTCAACGACATACCACCCAGGCAGAAAGCATGAAAGCATTGATCTGGAGGCGCTTCCGCAGGCATCCAGGTGCAATCATGGGCTGTATCGTGTTGGGATGCATCGTCCTGGCAGTTACTTTCGCAGGTCTTTTGCCTTACGAACCAAACAAGTCAGATATGACTGTTCGCTATCAACCACCCTCTCTGGCCCACCCGATGGGAACCGATGCATTGGGGCGCGATTTACTCACCCGTGTGTTGTATGGGGGCCGGATCTCACTATTGGTGGGATTATCGGTGATGGTGATCACCCTGCTGATTGGCGTGCCTGTGGGTGCGATCGCCGGTTACTTTGGGGGTCAGGTCGATAATATCTTGATGCGCATTACCGATGCGGCTTTGTCGCTGCCATCTCTGTTGGTGTTGATCCTGCTGAGTGCCATCCTACGTGAGGTGGACGCACCATTTTTAAAGAATAACCCTGTGATTACCATTGCCGCAGTCATTGGTTTGCTCGCCTGGATGTTCACTGCCAGGCTGGTCAGAGCATCTTACCTGGCGATCAGGGAAATGGATTATGTGACTGCCACGCGTGCCCTGGGCGCCTCAAATATGCGTATCATCGCATTGCACATCTTCCCCAACGCCATTGGACCGGTGATCGTCGAAAGCACCCTCGAAGTGGCTTATGCCATATTGGAGGAATCAGGGCTGAGTTTTTTGGGATTCGGCATCCAGCCTCCGACGGCCTCTTGGGGCAACCTGCTTAGTAATGCCCAGGACTACCTGGTGAAATACCCCTGGCTGGCAATATTCCCGGGTGTGATGATATTTTTATCGGTCATTTCGATCAATTATATCGGAGACGGCCTTCGCGATGCCTTTGATCCACATAAAGTGCTGCAGAAAATCGGAGAGGTGTAGTGGAGACCTTGCTGAAGGTATTATCCGATGAAGAATGCAGCCGCATTCATCAGGAAACGCTCAAGATTCTGTCTGAGACTGGTGTGCGTGTAGATACTGCCCGGGGGAGGGAATTTCTTCGGCAAGCCGGTGCAGTCGTTGATGAAGCTACTCACAATGTCCGCTTTCCGCGCAATCTGGTGGAAGAGTGTCTAAAACTGGCTCCCAAGGAATTTAGCCTGGGCGCGCGGCGAC
Organism: uncultured Chloroflexia bacterium; assembly: GCA_963809805.1. Classification (GTDB taxonomy): domain Bacteria; phylum Chloroflexota; class Anaerolineae; order Anaerolineales; family UBA4823; genus FEB-25. The sequence continues at coordinate 627,123 of CAWELB010000001.1, forward strand.
CGGAAAAGGTTATCCCCATGAACCGCGGTCAATGTGGGGTGATCCTGGACGGTGGTGCAATCTACACCTTCGACGCTGAAGCCGGGGCTCGTCGACCAGCCACCCTCGACGATTGGTATCTGGCAACCCGCCTGGGTGATTGTTTGGACGATATCGATGTGTATTGGAGCGTCATCGAAGGTTGTTGGGAGCACTCACCCGCCGGTACTGTTGCCTATTGGACGGCAATTTTCCAAAATTTCTCCAAGCATGTGCAAGATGCCACCATGACCCCGCAGGAAAGCCGCTGGATGCTGGAGGTTCTTCAGATAGTGTTCGGCAGCCGGGAGGAAGTCAAGAAAACCCTGCCAGTGTCCTTCGTCCTGTGCCCGGCTTCTCCTCTGATTATCGAAGCCGATTACACCGATGCCTATCTCGAGACGCTCGATTGGGGTATCCCTGCCGCTGTCATGACCATGCCGCTGTTAGGTATCTCAGGTCCGGCATCATTAATTTCTGAGCTGGTGCTCGCCAACTGTGAAACCCTTGCCATGTTGTGTCTCATTCAATCAGCCGCCCCTGGCACGCCGTTCATCTACGCGGCTGCACCCGTGGTTGCGGATATGCGTTCCGGCAGGTTTGGCAGCGGTGAGGTGGAGCATTCTTTACTCGGGGCGGCTGTGACCGAGGTCGCCCGCATGTACCACTTGCCGGTTGAAGCCAGCGTCGGCGGGTCCGATCAGCACTTGCCCTGCATCCAGGCAGGCTATGAGCGTGCCCTCAATTATGCCCTCCCGATGTTGTCACGACCCGATTTATTGGTCGCCCCTGGCTTGCTGGGTGGCTCTACCATATTCAGCCCCGAGCAGCTATTTATCGATGTGGAAATCATCCGGCGCTGCAAACGCCTTTCCCGCGGCATCGGCAGTGGCACAGAAAACTGGCTTGGAGAGGTCATCGCCTCGCTTGGCTCAGGAGCGAATTACCTGAAGCACGGCTCCACCCGCAGGCTGATCCACTCTGGCGAAATTTATTTTAGCAAGCTGGGGCTGCATGGGGCCTATGAACCCTGGGTGAATGCAGGCTCGCCCGACTTACTCGTGGAGATCCGCCAGGACATCCAGGAATTACTATCCACCCGCCAGCCAATACCTTTCTCAGAACCTGTCCAACGTGAGCTGGAGCTCCTGGAGAAGCGGGCACGTTCCAGTCCATAGAAGCTTTGAAAAATTGAACATATAGATGATTTACACCTGCGAGATTGACCTTATACAACCACTTAAATCTATGTAATGGAGAATGAATTTATGCCCACCCAATATCCACCATTAGAGCCATTGCGAACTACCCGCCATTTAAGCTTTCTGACCGATGCACAGCTGGACAGCCTGCAGATGGCAACCCTGCAGATCCTGGAAAAGACTGGCGTTCGCTTCCCATCCCAAAAAGCCCTGACTATTTTTGCTGAGCATGGAGCGCAGGTGGATTGGCAGTCTCAAATCGTCAGGCTGCAGCCCGATTTTGTAATGAAAGCTTTATCCACCATACCGAGATTCTTTTTGCTGGGTGCCCGCAATCCTGCCTACGACCTGCAGCTGCAGGAAGGGGTCACTTATTTCACCACGGACGGCTGTGGGGTGGAGACGATCGACTTCGATACCCGCCAGCGGCGGCCCTCACGAAAATCTGATGTGGGGACGATGGCGCTCATCTCCGACTATTTGCCTTCCATTGGTTTCATCTGGCCCATGGTCAGTGCCCAGGATTTTGGTGAAACCGCCCCCTTGCATGAGATCGAGGTATGCTGGAATAATACCGTCAAGCACGTCCAGAGCGAGACCGTGATGGGTGCAGTCCCCTGCCGCTATGCGGTCGAGATGTCTGCCGTCATATCCGGAAATAAGGAAGAAATCCGTCGCAAGCCGCCATTTTCGCTGGTGGTATGCACGATTGCCCCCTTGGTGCAGGATACCGCCGGAATTGAAGGCGCCCTGGTGCTGGCTGAAGCGGGCTTACCGGTGGGCTTCCTTGCCATGCCCACCCTGGGTACTACCGCGCCCGCCACCCTGGCCGGTGCGTTTGCCATGGGCGATGCCGAAATCATCAGCGCTGCGGTGCTCATGCAGCTGCATGCACCCGGTGCGCCTGTTTTTCATTCCCTGATGCAAGCCTGGGCTGACCCGCGCACCGGGGGCTACATCAGCTACGCCCTGGATAGCCGCACACGCTACGCACCGGTAGAAATGGCGCACCACTGGGGTATGGCTTCATTGGGGGCATGTTACGGCACGGATGCCCATGAGCCCGGCACCTGGCAGGGTGCTGGCGAAGTAGCCCTCGACCCATACCTGGCTGCCCTGGCAGGGGCGGATATCGTCACGGGTATGGGACTTTCGGAAACCTACACCCTGCTCTACCCTGAGCAGATTATCATGGATGAAGATCTGTACCAGCGCGCCCGCTACCAGCTGATGAGCCTGGATGTGAATGAAGACACCCTGGCATTGGATACTGTGCATGCCGTAGGTCCGGGCGGGCATTACCTGGGGCAGAGGCACACCCGCAACCACATCCGTGAATCATTGGTGCGCGGTATCACCCATCAGATCGGGGAAGATGGCAAGTACCGCGACCCACGCCAGGTGGCGATCGAAAAAGTGGACTGGATTCGCAAGAATCACCAGCCCGAACCGCTCGAAGCTGATAAACAAGCCGAATTGAAGCGTATCCTGGCTGCGGCGGATAAAGAACTTCGCAAGGGATAAAAAAATGACCAGCGAAACCCCAGCCCTGCAGCCCATAACCCCCGCTTACCACGTCAATATATTGGAACCTGATCAGCTCGACCAGCTTCAATCTGCCACATTTGAGATTTTGGAGCAGGTGGGCATCCACTGCCCATCCGAAAAAGCACTGAAAATATATGCTGAACATGGCGCGCTGGTCGATTTTTCCACCCAGCTGGTGAAGCTGCCTAGGGAGATCGTCCTGGACGCCATGGCGCACGCGCCCCGCTTTTATACCATGGGAGCCCGCCAACCGGCCTTCGATTTGAACCTGGATGGCAAGTCATTCTATTGTGCCACCGACGGTTGTGGGGTGGAGACGATTGATTTTGTCACCCGTGAGCGCCGGCGCTCGAAAAAGGAAGACGTCGCCAGCATGGCACGCGTGAGCGATTACCTGAGTGCCCTCAGCTTCTATTGGCCCATCGTCAGCGCCCAGGATCACCCTAAGACGGCTCCTTTGCATGAGCTGGATGCTTCCTTTAACAACACCGTCAAACATGTTCAATCAGAGACCATCATGGGTGGATGGACCGCCCGCTATGCCATCGAGATGGCGGATGTCATCGCAGGCAATGAACAGGTCAGGCGGCAGCGGCCTCCTCTATCCCTGCTGGTGTGTTCCATCGCTCCCCTGGCGCAGGATCGCGACGGTCTGGAATCAGCCTTGAGGTTTGCGGAAGCCGGTTTACCGGTCGGGTTCATGTCGATGGTCAACACCGGCTCGACTGCACCGGCGACCATTGCCGGCACGCTGGTCACCGGCGATGCCGAGATTATCTCCGCCCTGGTGTTGGTCCAGATGGCACACCCGGGTGCCAAGGTCTTTCACTCATTGCTCCCGGGCATCATGCACCCTCACACCGGTGACTATCAGAGCAGCACGCTTGAAGGCAGCCTGCTTTACCCCTTGGGGGCAGAGATGGCGCATCATTGGGGTGTGCCCACCCTGGCAGGGATTTTTGGCACCGATGCCCAGGTGCCTGGGTGGGAGTCGGCTGCCGAAGCAGAATCATCCTTGCTGCTGTGTGCACTGGTCGGTTCCGAGACCGGCAGCGGCCTGGGGCTGGTCGAATCATGCATGTTGCTCTACCCGGAGGCGATCCTGCTGGATGCCGATGTCTACCATCGCGTCCGTAACGAAGCTGCTGGTTTGGATACCAGCCCGGAAGCAATCGCCCTGGAAGTGATCAAGGAAGTGGGTCCACGCGGGCACTATCTGGCGCACCGCCACACCCGCACGCATCTGCGCCAGCGCCAGTTCTCACAGCTCACCGGGCAGCCCCGCCCGGGAGGTGGATATCGCGACCCATTGGAAGTGGCGCGCGAAAAAGTGGACTGGATCCTGGCAAATCACCAGCCTCAGCCATTGGAAGATGCCCAAAAAGCGGAATTGACCCGCATTCTAAAAGCAGCCGATCAGGAAAAAGGCAGCTGACTTTTAGATCTAAGATCATAATGTAATTACTCACCCTTTCAAACTTGCTTAGTTCATGAACCAATTTGCTCATTTTAGATACACATCGTTGTCATTGCGAATCCCCGTTGTTTTTCGGGGAAGACGGTTTTTGTCGAAGCAATCTTCCTTTCCAAGTCCGGTCAATTGACTTTTTATTCGTGATTGACCACTTATGGTTATAGAAGATTGCTTCTTCGGGCTGCGAAGTGTGGTAATACCCCAAGCTTCGGATTACGCCCTCATCGCAATGACAATGAGGTCAGATGATTTCGAAACCTTGGAAATATACAAGTCAAGTTAGATGCTACAGTGAGTTATCACATCATAATTTGGTGATTACTTGCAGGGTAATCCACCAGGAGGAAAAATGCGTTTTCAAGCCCAGGTCTTGACGGAAGAAGAACAACATCGAATACATAAAATGAGCTTGCGAATTCTGGAGCAGGTGGGCATTCGCTTCCACGGCGATCGCGCCCCCGGGATTCTTCAGCAAAGTGGGATCCAATTCAACCCGGAAGATAAAATTGCCAAAATTCCAGCCCGAATTCATCGCAGAGGCTATAAAAACAGCCCCGAAATCATTCGTTTTAGGTGCGCGCAACCCGGCCTTATAACTTCCCGCTGCCTTCCCCGTATACCCGCTATGGACTGGACGGCACAGCCGCCTTCACCCTGGATTTTCACACCGGAGAACGGCGCTACGGCACCAGCCAGGATATCGAGAATGGTCTCCGCATCTTCCAACGCATGGATATGGGTGTGATGGCCTGGGCACCCACCTGTGCCGAAGATCAGCCCGCAAAAATTCGGGCCTTGTTTGAGTTCTTCTGCATGGCTCGCAACTGCTCCAAGCATGGCGAGCATGAGCTTCACCGGGTGGAACAGGTACCATACCTCATCGAGGGCTTGTCCGCCATCATGGGCGGTGAAGATGCCTTGCGAAAAAGCCTGGCTTATTCGCTCATCTACTGCCCAGTAGCTCCCCTTACCCATGACGGGCAGATGCTGGATGCTTACCTTGGGCTAGGTGAAGTTGGGCTGCCGGTGACCTGCATGCCCATGCCGGTGAATGGCACCACGGGTCCCGCCAGCCTATACTCAAATATTGCCCTGGCAAATGCCGAGATGTTATCTTCGCTGCTCATTTTCCAGCTGGCGCATCCCGGTCGACCGATCATCTTCTCTAGCTCCACTGCCACCACCGATTATAGAACCGGAGCTTATGTGGCTGGCGTGCCTGAAATGGCGCTGCAGACGGCTGCCCTGGTGGTGATGGGCAAATTCTACGGCTTCCCCACCAGCGGCGCCGGTTTTACCTCCGATGCCAAGCAAGCCGGTCCCGAAGCGGTGATCGAGAAGCTCATCACCACCCTGCCTTCCGTCCTGGTGGGGGCAGATTTCCTGGTGGGGTTTGGTGAGATCGAGAGCGACCAGCTGCTGATCCTGGAACAGATCGTGGTGGATAACGAGCTTGCCCATCTCATTCAGCGCATGGCAGAAGGGGTGGATTGTTCTGACGAGAAGGATTTGTTTGAAGATATCGCCCACATTGGTCCAGGCGGTCACTTTTTAGGTGCCCGGAGCACCCGCAATGCCGCCCGGGGTACGGAGATTTACACGCCTCAGCTGGTGGACCGCCATTCCTACGAGACCTGGCTCGGCCTGGGGAAGCCCTCCATGTATGCCAATGCCCGCGAAATAGTGGCGGGTATTCTGGCTGAACCCATGCTCGACCCCTTGCCGGGGGAGGTGTGTGATAAACTGGACAGCATCCTGCGTAAAGCTGAACGGGAAATCCCGGATTGATATGGTTATCATCCGATAATATTTTTCGAGGAGTGTCATCATGCAAACATTGGTGTGCGGTAAAACCAGGCAGGTAAAGATTGACACCGAAGGTGTGTTCACCATCATCGGCGAGAAAATTAATCCCACCGGGCGCAAAAAGCTGGCTGCCGCTCTATCGGAGGGCAACCTGGATTACGTCAAGGAGCTGGCAACCAACCAGATCAACGCCGGAGCGGATATTTTGGATGTGAATGTGGGTGTTCCGGGTGCCGATGAGGTAGCCCTGCTCTCCCAGGTGGTCAAGCTGCTGGCGGAGGCATTCGACATCCCGTTGTGTTTGGATTCTCCCAACCCCAAAGCCCTGGCAGCTGCCCTGCCTCTCGCCCCAGGCAAACCCATGGTGAACTCGGTCAATGGGAAGCAGGAATCACTCAATGCAATCCTGCCCTTGGTCAGAGAACGCGGCGCTTCGGTGATCGGTCTCACCATGGATGAGCAGGGTATCCCCAAGGATGCCGATGGGCGGGTGAAGATCGCCGGTCGCATCCTCGAAACTGCCGCCAGGCTTGGCATCCCCCCTGAAGATGTGGTAATCGACCCCCTGGTATTAACGGTCGGCGCCGAAAGCCAGGCTGGTGCGGTCACGCTGGAAACCATCCGGCGCGTGCGGGATGAATTTAAGGTCAACATCAATGTGGGTGCCAGTAACGTATCCTTTGGCTTACCCGAGCGCGAGACGGTCAACGCCGCCTTCCTGGCATTGACCATTGGCGCCGGTGCCACTTGTGCCATCACCGACCCAATTAAGTTCACACGTGTAATTAGGGCTGTGGATTTACTGCTCGGCAGAGATGCTTATGCGGCACGCTATGTGAAATACTGCCGTGCCCATCCATTGGAAGAGAAGTAAATAATTCCATCTAGCTTTTGATGCAGCTTCTGCCTTTGTAGTTGAGGACGCTCTATGTCCGAAATGTCGCGAGTGCTCTACGAGCGATACCGGGATCGGCCTCCACCCGCTGGTTTTCGGGTGCCTGCCCCCGTTGCATCTGAAGGGGGTTGATCCCAGCGGTGACATTCTCGACGGCTGTAGGGGCGTAGGAGTGGAATCCAAAATATTCCATCTCCAAATCCCTCTCCTACGCCCCTACATATGATTCATAACTTGCATCGTTGAGCACGCTATGCTTATGCGTTGCCGCCATCAGTAATAGCGGCTACAATCTCCAATTACCTAACCTGTCCGGTTTGTACTTTTACCGGATTACCTAGTTTCCTAACCACCTAATTACCTGGTTACCTAATTACCTAATTGCCTGATTACCAGATAAAAACCTCAAAACCTCAAAGACATGCAGGTGAGACCCCCATCCATCTTTTGCACTTCGCTCACCTCCAGCTCGAGGATGGTCATTCCCATCTGAACCAGCCTGGCATGCGTCTTGGGGAAGCCCTTCGGCATGATCAGCGTATCATTAACCCACAGGCTATTTGCCGCATACGCTTCGTCATCATCGATTAGGACTTTCCCATAGCTGGAAAAAGCCGGGTGATCCACTAGCGATTTAGTGATTAAGAGTGTGTTCTTTCCAGCGTAATTCACGTCTGACTTCAAATGCAGCCCGCCGCTTACTCTGATCGTTTCGGAAGTATGCCCGGCGCCTGACAGGAAATTGGCCAGCTGAGCTGCTCCAGCTTCATTTGTCCGTTCCGATAAGCCGATAAAAAAGTGGTTGCCCACCATCAGCACATCCCCACCCTCCAGCGTGCCGGGAGGCTGAATGTGAAAGAGCGGGCGATAATACTCCAAAAACGGCTCGAGGCTGATCTCTTCCCCCCGGCGCGATGGTGCCCCTGGGCGGGTGATGACCGCGATTTTAGGCGTAACAATGGCTGGGTCTTCCACGAAATAAGCATCCGGGTAACCCGGTTCAGCGGGCAAGACGATCACATCCAATCCCAGGCTGAGCAGCGCCTGGCGGTAGGCATAGTGTTGCTGCGTGATGAGCGAGTAGCTGGGTCGTCCCAGGTTGGCAGTGGTCAAACCATCGGCGAAGTTCTCTCCCGGTAAACGCGTGATGGCATGCGTGAACATGGCTTAATTGTAAGCCATTCTCAGCTAATCTGCATCAGGTGGTCCACTGGTCGTGAACGATGCCCACCAGGTACCAGTCGCCGTTATCCTGCATGAACACCAGGCGCAGGCTGCGCCAATCCATACCTTCATATTTAGGATCGAACCCCGGGAAATAGTATTCGACGAACATCGCGCTCGGATAAAACTCGAAGATATTATCCAGGGTCGTGCTCACTCCCAGGCGGTGATTAAGCGCCTCCTGGGGGGCATTGGCAAAATCCACATCGTAGACGAACTGTGAATAATAATCCGCAAAGGATAGATCAATCGGCGCTCCGGAGCCATAAAAGTTGCCCCACGTATAAAGTCTTTTGTCAGCCCAAACACTGTAAATATTTTCTGCCGAAAAGACTTGGTCGGTATCTTTCACGGCTGCATACGGAGAGAAGCGCAAACCCAATTTGGGATGAACGTAACCCGCCAGTGTGGTCATATCCTTGTTTTTAAGTAGGGCGATCACCTCTGCCGCCCGGTCTAGCACAATTTGTTGCACTGACAAGGCGGTTGGAGGCACGATGATCGTTTGTACCGGTGATATGGGTTGGAGCGGGGTGGGTTGGATAAATTCCGGGGTCGGGGCAACAGTTGGGACGGGCGTGAATACTGACGCTGTTGAGGTCAGGTTGCACCCCGTCAGCAGGGTTGCCAGGATTAGGATGATCAAGCTGAATTTGGAAGCCATTATTTCCTCCGCTGAGGTTTGATTAGCTCGCTTGGATTAAACAACACCTCAGATGCATATTAAATAGTTCCTCACTGCCTCAATTTCTCTATTGTGATGAGCGCCTGTTTATTTATCGCTTCTTCTATATTACACCTTGTATGTCATTTCCTGGCTGACCTGATTATCCGCAGTTCTATCTTTGAAGGGTCGGCGTAGGCCGACCTTGTGAATTTATAAGGAGCGGTTTTAACCGCCACAACGATATCCGTGAGTAATTACTGTATGATTATAGACGTTCATCAGGGATAAAAGGTTTCTGATCTTCGAATCCTAAATACTCATCAGACGTAATTACTCACCTCGTCGGCATGGGTAATGATGAAAATCGATCAACAACGATCTACTGTCATTTTCGACTTCCATATTAGAATTTCACGTCGGAATCCCGATGTTATCAAATCCAAAATATGTAAATTCTGTAGGGGCGCAGGGGAGAAATTCCATCTGTCACACTTAAAATCCCTCCCCTGCGCCCTTACGCTTGGAAATCATCAATTGGTGAGTAATTACCATCAGACTATCGAACCGTTGTCCAGTCTATGTGGCTACTCGTATGAATCGGAAAGTGATTCGACCTATTACATGCAAGTATAATAATCTATGGAATTGGGAAATTGATCGATCGATTGCCAGGATTCTGAAGTGGGATGAGCAATTGAGTCCCGCAAGGTGAAAAATAGGAGGAAATCATGCCCGCAGAACCTCATGTAGAACGTCATTTTCGCGCCAATGAGACCGTGCGCGATATCGTCATCGGTATGTCGGATGGTCTGACCGTGCCTTTCGCCCTGGCCGCAGGCATCTCCGGGGTGGCAGGTGCCGCCACTAAGATTGTCGTGTTGGCTGGCCTGGCGGAGATTGCCGCCGGATCAATCGCCATGGGTCTCGGGGGGTATCTGGCGGCCCGGACGGATTCCGAGCACTACCTTTCCGAACAACAACGTGAGAATTGGGAGATTGATCACCTGCCGGATCGGGAGAAAGAGGAAGTGGCGGATGTGTTCCGCAACTACGGTATGGATGATACCCACATTAAGCCCATCCTGGATGCCATGAGCAGCAATCGCGCCAAGTGGGTGGATTTCATGATGCGCTTCGAGCTTGGGTTGGAGCCTCCCGACCCTAAGCGGGCGACGATCAGTGCTTTGACCATCGGGTTATCCTATATTGTGGGTGGGTTTATTCCCCTGAGCTCATATATATTGATCCCTAACCTCGTAACCGCCTTGCTCAGTTCAGTGATCGTTACCCTCATTGCACTATTCCTTTTTGGTTACATTAAAGGGCGCTTCACTGGAACAAAGCCATTCCGGTCTGGAGCTCAAACCGTGCTTGTGGGAGGTCTGGCAGCCGGGGTGGCATTTTTGCTTGCCAGATTGATCGGTTAACGGATATGATATATGGGATGTCACATTGCTAAATAGGTAGAGGAGGCCTCGATGCCACAATCCGCAGCAAACATTAAACGCATAGCCATCAGCACCGGCGGTGGTGATGCGCCTGGGTTGAACGCAGTTATTCGGGCGGCAGTCCTATCCGCCATCAACCGCGACTGGGATGTCTATGGCATCCGGGATGGTTTCAACGGTCTGCTTATGCCTGAACAATTCATCGAAGGTGGATTGATTCGATTGACTCCCGAAAAAGTTCGCGGCATTACCCATCTTGGTGGGACGATTATCGGCACTACCAACAAAGGCAATCCGCTGAAGTACCCGATCAAGGGCCCGGACGATACGATCATCGAGATCGATCGCTCGGATGAGCTTCTGCGTGCCTTCAAGCTGCACCAGATCGATGCCCTCATCTCGGTGGGTGGGGATGGGTCGATGACGATCGCCAACGAGCTGCATAAAAAGGGTCTGTGGGTGGTGGGGGTGCCCAAGACGATTGACAATGACCTGGATAAGACGGTCATTACCTTTGGTTTCGATACCGCGGCTTCTTTCACCGTGGAATGCCTCGACCGGCTGCATACCACCGCCGCTTCGCACAACCGGATTATCGTGATGGAAGTAATGGGCCGTTATGCAGGCTGGATTGCTCTGGAGAGCGGTCTTTCCGGGTCGGCAGATGTGATCCTGATCCCCGAAATCCCATATGACCTGACCAAGGTGGCCGAGAAAATTCGCGACCGCGAAGAACGCGGCAGCTTGTTTTCCATCGTTGTCGTCGCTGAGGGGGCAAAACCGAAGGGGGGCAGTATTTCGATCATCAGCCGTGAAACAGGTCGGGCAGAACGATTGGGAGGCTGCGGCGAACGAGTCGCGGAGGAATTGCAGCAGCTCACCGGCAAGGAGACTCGCCTGGTGGTGCTGGGGCACTTGTTGCGGGGAGGCTCGCCCACCGGGTTTGACCGGCTGATCGCCCAACGTTTTGGTGCGGCAGCCGTGCGCGCCATTGCCGAAGGTCAGCGAGGCGTCATGGTGGCGCTTGACCCACCCAAGGTGAAGTACGTCCCCCTTGAAGACGCCACCAGGCGCATGAAGACTGTCCCGCTGAATTCCGATATCATGCTCACCGCCCGCGATATGGGCATCAGCTTTGGAGATTAATTTGGCTGTCTAAAAAGTCACAATAATGGGGAAAAAATCCTAAACCGTAGCTGTGTAGGGGCGTAGGGGCGGGATTTGAATAAAATACACTAGATAAATCTCCCCTACGCCCAGATTGTCCACCTTCGGTCAGAGCTCAGGGGTGATTAATCATATTATTATCGTAATTTCACCCCTGCCATCTACATTTGGGACAACCGTTTGGTTATCTGAGTAAAGCTTCGAGCTGCTCGATAGACAATTGAGCCATGGATGCGACCACGATATCTGCCCGGGTGAGAGCCTCGGGTGGATTTGTGGTGGTCACGCCAATGCAGTGCATCCCCGCGCTCTTGGCTGCTTTGATCCCGGGGATCGAATCCTCGATCACGATGCTGTGGTTTGGAGGCATACTCAACCGGCTCGCAGCCAGCATGAAAACCGCCGGGTCAGGTTTTCCGGGCAGGTTGCCTGGGGTCACCAGGGCGTTGAAGTATGGTCGAATTTTCAGCTCATCCACCAGCGCCTCCACATTTTCAGGCGGGGCGGAGGATGCCACTGCCTGCTTCCATCCCCACGAATTGAAACGCTCCAGCCAATCCTGTACACCGGGCAATAATGAGAGATGGTTGGGGAGTGCTTGCCTGAACCTGAGCTCTTTTTGATCTGCAACCCGGTCCATCCATTGAGGGTCATAAGGTTTACCTGCCAGGAATGGAAGCAAGTCGCGATTCTTTAATCCGTAGATGAGATGAAACTTTTGCCTGTCGAAAGGAATACCCTGTTCCTTCAAGACGCTCTCCCAGGTCTCGAAGTGCAGCTGGCTGGTATCCGCCAGCACACCGTCCATATCCCAGAGAACCGCTCTTGGAGGGTACATGCTGTGGATTCTACCATCACGATGGATCAAGAGGACTTTAGCTTGCCAGTGTACTATTTCTGTGTCATTCCTTAGCAATCTGCTTTTTGTCAAGATTGCTATACTAGAGCATTACAATATTACTCTTGAAAGGTAATGTCCGAACTTCTGTCTGAGCCTAAGTGATCTTCTATTGACTTTCCCTTGTTTTTCCTGTAAAGTATTTGTATCAAGCATCCGAACTCAAGGCGGCACAGTGCGGGAATGAGCCACCGTGAAATGTGTACTGTGACAAGCTGCCAAGAAGGGGATGCACAAATTTCCAAAAGAAAAATAAACATAGAGGGGAGAGTTGCCTATGTCACACAAGACGTTCTGGTTAATCCTGGACTCCTTGATCATATTTGCTTTGGTGGGTGCTGTAACGAGCGCCGGTGCCATTCCACAGAACGAACCATCGAATACCGAAATCGCTTTATACACCACGAACCTGCCATTGACAGTGAAGGACTACGTACCGCCCAAGATCACAGTCTGGAGCCAGTGGGGATTACCACAAGCGTATCAAGATATCGTTAACGAATTCAACACTGCTCACCCGGATATGGCAGTGCAATTGGTTACTGTGCCCGACTTAACCGCGGCCTTGTCTGATGCCATTCCAAAAGGGACCGGCCCGGATATCGTATATTATGGGAATGATCCAATTGGATATTGGGCCTTCTCTGGTTATCTTGCTGCACTTGATCCTTGGGTCGACCTGACCTACCTGCAAGATAACTTTGAGCCTGTGGCAGTCAGTGCGATGAGTTTAGACGGTCAAATCTGGGGTATACCTGATACCCAGGAAGGTATTGCCCTGGTCTACAATAAAGATATCATCAGCGATACACAGATCCCGGCAGCCAATGATTTTCCTGGCTTGCTGGCGGAAGCCGAGCTGTACCAGTTTTCCAACCCTGACAGATATTACCTGTGCAACCAGGGTTTGGGGAATTCTGATGCCTATCACGCGGCACCAATCTACTTCGGCTTTGGCCTGGATGAATATGGCGGATATCTTGATGAAGATGGCACGGTCTACATGACGACTACTCAGGCGATCGATGCCGCCCAGTGGATCGCTGACTTCAGCGTTAACGGACCGGTTACGTCCACATACCAAATCTGTATGGATATGCTGGTCAATGGTCAGGCTGCAATCTGGTGGACCGGTCCGTGGGCTATTCCTTATCTGAACGATGTCGGGCTGAACTATGGCATCGCCCCCATGGGTAGTCCGTTTGTGGGCGTGCGCAGCTTCATGCTGACCTCCAATGCGGTGGACCAGGGTAATGCCGAGGCGGCGATCCTATTTATGGAGTACATCACCAGCGCCGAGAGTCAAATACGCCTGACCCTTGCCAACTTCACCATCCCCGCCAACTCAACCGCCCTCAATGATCCCGATGTCCAGGCACTCTATGAAGTGGCACAATTCGGGGCTGCACTTAATCTGGGAACCCCCATGGGCAACAATATCTATATTCCATGTCAGTGGGATCCAGTGGGTGTGGCGACGACGGCAATCTGGACTGGTAGCCTGACGCCGGAGGCAGCCATGACTGCTGCCCAGGCTGATATTGAGGCTTGTGTTGCTTCCCTCAGCCCATAAGTGGTTTTTTTGTCGATCGCATAAACAGCTGTCCTGGTATTTACCTGAGCACAGCCCTTAAATTTTGTTAGCCTGACCGGTTATTACGAAAGGGGCTGTCCCAAAAGTAGATGCGCAGGGGTGGAATTCCGAAAATATCATGATTGATTACCCCTGCGCTCTGACAGAAAGCGCACCATGTAGGCGTAGGGGAAATATTTCTGGTGTATTTTGTACAAATCCCTCCCCTACGCCGCTACGTTTTAGGATATTTTCCACAATATTGTGGCTTTTTAGACTGCCCTTCGTTATTGTGCATTTCCCCGCTTGTGGTTGTTTCGTGGGCATGCAATGATTGTGGTATTCCTAAAAGCTGGCTGCATGTAAGAGCAGGTATCGATCTGGCATCACTGTTGCTATTGAGCAATCAAAAAACTTTTTATTTCGGCATTTGATACAGCTCCAGCAGCACCCCGTGGGTGCTCTTAGGGTGAATGAATGCGTATAGCCTTCCATCATCGCCCACTTTTGGCTGGTCGTTGATCAATATCACCCCTTTGGCTTTCAGTCTCTCCAGCCACGCCTTGAGGTCATCCACTTCCAGGCACAGGTGATGCATACCCGGACCATGTTTCTCTAGGAACCGGCTCAATCCTGTGTCGGGGCTGGTTGGTTGTACCAGCTCGATTTCAGACTCTCCCAGGGGCAGGAAAGCCACCATTGCATTCTCTTGCGGGATGTTGGATACATTTGCCGGCTCAATCCCAAGGGTGTCGTGCCAGAACTGTAAAGCCGCCTCGATATCTTCGACCAGGACTGCAATGTGGTGGATGCGTTTGATCGCAGGCATAACAATCTCTCCAGTCTCCATTCATTCCACTCATACCCAGGCGGGGGAGTGGTACTCACCGAACACCTGGCGTAGAACCAGGCAGATCTCCCCCAGGGTGACCTCGTTTTCCACACATTCGATGAACAGGGGCAGCAAGTTTTGATCGCTCCGCGCAGCCCCTTCCAGTTGGCTGAGCAGCTGGCTCACTTTGCTTGCATCCCGCCGGTTCCGTATGTCCATCAGGCGTCCTCGCTGAGCCGCTTCAATGGCAGGGTCCATCTTCAACCGCTCCAGGGTTAATTTTTCGTTGCCTTGGAACGCATTCACCCCCACCACCAGCTGTTCCCCTTTTTCAATTGCCTGCTGCGTAGCATAGGCAGCATCCTGGATCTCTCCCTGGATGTAGCCTTTTTCGATCGCCTTAAGTGCCCCACCCATCCCATCGATCTTTTGGATGTATTCCATGGCGCGTTTTTCGATTTCATCAGTCAGGTACTCGATCAGGTATGAGCCTGCCAGCGGGTCGATGGTGTCTGCCACGCCCGATTCATGGGCGATAATTTGTTGTGTGCGCAGGGCCACTCGCACCGATTTTTCAGTCGGCAGCCACAAGGCTTCGTCCATGCTGTTGGTGTGCAGCGATTGGGTTCCCCCAAGCACAGCTGCCAGCGCCTGTAAAGCCACCCGCACGATGTTGTTCTCGGGTTGTTGGGCAGTCAGCGTGGAACCACCGGTCTGGGTGTGAAATCGCAGCATCAGCGAGCTTTCCTGCCTGGCTTTAAAGCGATCACGCATCAGGCGCGCCCACAAACGGCGGGCAGCCCTGAATTTCGCCACCTCTTCCAAAAAGTTATTGTGTGCGTTGAAAAAGAATGATAGCTGCCCGGCAAATTCGTCCACATCCAGGCCCGCCTGGATAGCCGCCTGTACGTACGCAATCGCATTCGCCAGTGTAAACGCCACTTCCTGGACGGCGGTGGACCCGGCTTCACGGATGTGATAGCCGGAGATGCTGATCGTATTCCAATGCGGGATCTCTTGCTGGCAGTAGCGGAAGACGTCTGTAACCAGGCGCATGGAGTGTGCCGGGGGGAAGATATACGTCCCGCGCGCAATGTATTCCTTCAAGATGTCATTTTGGATCGTCCCGCGCAGGGTTTTTATTTCCACCCCCTGTTTCTTCG
The DNA here is from genome assembly GCA_963809805.1 of uncultured Chloroflexia bacterium. Taxonomy (GTDB): domain Bacteria; phylum Chloroflexota; class Anaerolineae; order Anaerolineales; family UBA4823; genus FEB-25. The sequence goes on from CAWELB010000001.1 coordinate 643,038, forward strand.
CCACCGCGATATACATCGCCAGCAGGATTGCCGCAGGAGCATTGATCGTCATGCTCGTGGAAACCTTGGCGAGCGGTATCTGGTTGAACAGGCTCTCCATATCTTGCAGGGATGAGATCGAAACCCCCACTTTACCCACTTCACCCTGCGCCATCGGGTCATCGGCATCGTAACCGATCTGCGTGGGCAGGTCGAATGCCACTGAGAGACCGGTTTGCCCCTGTTCCAGCAAATATCGATAGCGGCGGTTGGATTCATCTGCGGAGGCATACCCGGCATACTGGCGCATGGTCCACAGGCGCCCGCGGTACATGCTGGGCTGAACGCCGCGGGTGAAAGGATATTCGCCCGGGAAACCAAGCTGATCCATGTAATCAGGATCAGGATCAGACGGGGTCAGGATCGATGGCAGTGGAATTCCCGAGGGTGTTTGAAACTCTGGCTTGCGTGTTTGGATATGCTGGTCCGGGGATGCACTATTCTTATCCAGCCAGCGTTTTCTTTCGTCTTCCAAGCTCATACCAGCCTCACTTTATGGAGCCAATCATCATCGACTAAATCTATCAATTATAAAGGTAATTACTCACCCCAACTATATATAACGGCTCAAAAATGACCTGACAATAAATATTTTGTAGGGGCGCAGGGGAAAATTCAATAATATACATCATCAAATCCCTCCCCTGCGCCCTTACAGGTCAGGAAACCTGGATTAAAGAGTAGTTACTTATCAAAAGTATACCTTATGTTGATGCATCTTGATTTGGGCGTCCTCCTTCTGTCCTCGACTGCGGATGTGGTAAACTCTCCCGCATGAAAATATTGACCGTCGACGTTGGCACGGGTACCCAGGATATCTTTTTATATAACTCCAGCCTGGATATGGAGAATAATTACAAATTGGTGGTGCCCAGCCCAACCATGATTGTCCATCGGGAGATCAAAGATGCAACCACACGCGGCGAGGCAATCCTGTTGACCGGTGTAACCATGGGAGGCGGTCCCAGCACCTGGGCTGCCGAAGCACACTTGCGCAATGGTTATGCGGTCTATGCCACACCTGAAGCCGCCCGCACTTTTAATGACGACCTGGATGCTGTGAAAGATATGGGGGTTACCTTGGTCAGCGATGACGAAGCCCGGCAATTGCCGGGCACCGTCAGGCGCATCCGCTTGCGGGATTTTGATTTCTCATCGATTGATAACGCATTCCAATCTTTTGGGCAAAGCCTGGATCACCTGGCAGCGGTGGTCGTGGGAGTCTTCGACCATGGCAATGCGCCTGCTGATACCTCCGACCGCAAATTCCGCTTTGATTATCTCGATCAGCGCATCCGCAAGCTCAATAAGCTGAGCGCGTTCGCCTATCGGGCCGAAGATGTGCCGCTGATCATGACCCGCTTACAGGCTGTGGTCGATTCGGCACGCGACCTCAAAATCCCGTTGGTGGTCATGGATACTGCCCCGGCAGCCGTTCTGGGTGCCACCTTGGATCCGAAGGTAGCTTCCCAGGAACGAGTGATCATCGCCAACGTCGGCAATTTCCATACCCTGGCATTTCGCATGGGGAGAGATGGAATAGAGGGGTTGTTCGAGCACCATACCGGTTTGGTGAGCCGGGAGAAGCTGGAATCTCTACTGCGGGCACTGGCCGATGGCACGCTCCGTCGGGAAGATGTGTTCAGCGACCAGGGTCATGGCGCTTTGATGTATGACTCCACGCCGCTCGGGCTTGGTGAAGGCGATTACGATATGGTGGTCACCGGACCCAGGAGAAGTCTATTCCATCCATCCTTGGCAGGCTCTGGAATGCCGGGTTTACGTCCATATTTCCCGGCTCCGTTTGGGGATATGATGATCACCGGGTGTTTCGGTCTATTAGCTGCCGCTGCGGATGTGATGCCGGAGTTGGCTGAGCCGATCCGCGCTTCGTTATATAACTCTATCAGTGGCGGGGTTGCCCCCTGGGATACGGATTGATCTGATTTCGCGATTAGCGTAACTACTCACACTTGGTATCATCCTATTGCAAGTATATTTCTGGCTCTATGTGGTCACCACCGCTGATCCCTGGTTTGTTGGGGGAAATCCCCTTTCTTATGGGGAAAGCGGGCGGCTTATGTAAACTCGAGAATGCTCTCCAATTTCTTCCTATCCAATAATGGTTTTATTCCGCTCATTGGATATCCGCCGGTTTTACGGATGCTGTGGTAAATTAATCCTATCTGCGTGTATCCGCGTTTATCTGCGGTTTATTTATGTTTATTTCGGTCTTAGGTGAGTAATTACCGTTTATCGGGGGATCAAATGTACAGCCGTGGCTTTGAAAGTTGCAGTCACGGGCTGGCCCTCCTCGAGCTTCATTTCATTGGATGAGCCGCGCGTGATCAGTGCGACCACCGGCAGGCCGCAATCAATCACCACCCGCACGAGTGGTCCGCTGGGTGTGATGCGCGTGATGCGACCATTGACATGATTGCGCGCACTGGAAATGGACGTCTCATTGGATTTGGACAGGGTGATATCCTCCGGTCGCAAGCAAAACAACACGTTCGTCCCCACTGCGATATCCCCCACAGCTTCCAGGTTCAAGCCATCGGCTTCGACGATCACCTGGCCGTTTTTCGAGACTGCCACCTTGCCGGCAATCACCGTTTCCACTCCCACGAATGCAGCCACCTCGCCGTCGCTCGGGGCAGTGAACACGTCCTGTGGGCGTCCAACCTGGCGTAACACGCCTCCCAGCAGCACCGCCACCCGGTCTCCCAGGAGCAGGGCTTCATCCAGGTCATGGGTGATAAAGATGGTAGTAATGCTGGTCATGGATAATAAAGCGTGCAATTCCTGAAGCAAGTGCGCTCGGGTGGGGGCATCCAGGGCGGAAAATGGCTCGTCCAAGAGCAGCAGCTCAGGCTGCAAGGCGAATGCGCGTGCCAGGCTGGTACGTTGGGCCTCCCCACCCGATAAGCGCTGCGCCTGCCGATTATGCAGGCGGCTGATATCAAGTCGCTCCAGCCATTCATTGGTGCGCCGTTTTACTACGTCCCGAGGAAGCCCCCGAAACCTGAGCCCCGAAGCCACGTTGTCAAACACCGATTGGTGCATGAGCAAAGGTTCCTGGAGTACCAGGGCAATCCGGCGACGATAGGTAAGCGGGTCTCCCTGCTCGAAGGGTTTTCCCCGAAATAATATATTTCCAGCTTGCGGCTGAAGCAATCGTCCCAAAACAAGCAGCAGCGTGCTTTTTCCGGCGCCGTTCGGTCCAATCACCGCCAGGACCTCTCCCTGCCGGATATCCAACGCCTCCACTTGCAGTACCGTCTGCTCACTGCGCTTAACCAGCAGGTCTTTCACGCTGAGGATGGTTTCTGCCATGGTAAATTAGCGAGTACCCCGCTGCTGGATCAGGGTAAGTCCAAGGTTGACCATATAAGCCAGCACGAGTAAGAGCACACTGAGTGCGATGGCATTTTGGAATTCTCCCTTACCCGTCTCGAGCACGATTGCGGTGGTAAGCACCCGTGTTTGGTGGCGGATATTACCGCCCACCATCATCGACGCACCTACTTCGGAGATGACGCTGCCGAAACCAGCCATCAAGGCTGCCAGCAGGGGCAGGCGGGCTTCCCTCCATAACGCGGCCACCATCTGGATGGGTGAGGCGCCCAGTCCCATCAGCTGTAAACGCAGGCGTGGGTCCAGCTGCTGCAAGGCGGAAGCTGTTAGCCCGGTGACGACAGGTGCCGCGATGATCGTCTGGGCAATGATGATGGCGATGGGAGTGTAGATCAGGTGTAGGTTGCCAAGCGGACCACTGCGCCATAGCGTCATGGCGACGAACAAGCCTACCACCACCGGGGGCAAAGCCATGCCGGTGTTGATCAGGCTGAGGATAAATTTACGCCCGCGTAGCTGGCTTAATGCCAACCAGGTACCCATGGGTAAACCAATGAACAGGCTGATCCCCGTTGCCAGAAGAGATACCTTGAGGGATAAGACCGTGATTTCGAAGATATCGGTGGTCATGCGGGGTATTTTATCATTGGTGTCAATTCAATATCTGGCCTTTGGACAAAACATCAGTCAATAATCATAAACAACTGTCATTGCGAGCCGCAAGTGATCTACTTGCGGCGTGGCAATCTCCAAAAGACCCATATTTTAATTTCCAAACTTTTTAGAATGACCATTTTTGAGGGTTGCCTAAACATTCGTCCGAACCTAAGAATCAACCCAAGGAAATTACTCTGGGGCTGCCATCGCCCTGTGGACAGCCCCAATCGATGGGCTGCAGCTACTTTCCGAGCGTGGATTCGTCCTTTCCCGCATCGGGGGTAAATAAAGGTTGCCCATATTTCTCCGCACCGAAACTGCCAATCAGCGTTTGGGCTTCAGGTGATACCACATAATCTGCAAATGCGATTGCCCCGGTATTATTCACCGTCGGGCAGTTGGCTGGATTGACTACAATCACATGGTAGATATTCAACAGGGATGCATCGCCCTCGACCAGGAGGTCCAGGGAAAGTGTAGCCTTATTCGCCAGGTAGGTTGCCCGGTCGGATAACGTGTAGGCTGCTTTTTCGGAAGCGATTTTTAAAGAAGCTCCCATGCCCTGACCCGATTCGATGTACCATGCACCCTCGGGAGTGATATTTGCAAGTTTCCAAATCGCCAGCTCTTTACTATTTGTGCCTGAGGCATCACCCCGTGTAATGAATGGGGATTGGCTGTTGGCAATTTTTGTGAATGCATCCACTGCCGTCGCTGATCCCTTGATACCGGCAGGATCGGATGCCGGACCCACAATGATGAAATCATTGTGCATCACCAGGCGGCGGTCGGAGCCATAATTATTGCTCATGAAGTCCTTCTCGGCAGCTGGGGAATGCACGAGTAAAACATCGGCGTTGCATTCCTGGCCCATTTTCATCGCTTCACCCGAACCAACCGCCACGGTTTGTACGGTATAGCCGGTACGTTGTTCAAAATCGGGGATCATCACGTCCAACAATCCCGAATCCTGTGTGCTGGTGGTCGTTGCCAGGATCAGTGACGGGTTGGCTGGCTTTGGAGCTTGGGTAGGCGCTGTTGTAGGCGCTTGAGTTGAGATAGGTGTCGCAGTAGCACAACCAGCCAGGAGCATCGAAAGGATAAGCGCCGCTGAGAATACGAAATGAAGCCTTTTATAATTTATCACATGCATCTCCTTTTATGAAATTAGTCTATTCCGATCATTACACTGGAAGCCTTGATGATGGCATAGGCTTCTTTACCTTCGGTAAGGACGAGATTATCGACCGAGCTGTTCGTGATGATAGAAACGATGCGCGTGCCGCCGGGAAGCTCAATGGTCACTTCCGAATTGACTGCACCATGCACGACCTTAACGATCTTGCCTTTTAATATATTCCTTGCACTGATTTTCATTTCTTCCTCCTATTATTTTTTCTATTGCTCATTTTTCTAATCAGGGGATTGTCATCCTGCCTGATGTTGTACATTCTGTTGAACTTGCCGTGCTCACACCACTTCGCCATTAAATATTTCCTTAACGGGTAGGGATAGTTTAATGTTAGCGGATAAATCTGTCAATATTAAATCCCCGCTGCTATTCGGGGAAAATCCCCGCTGCTATTCGGGGAAAATCCCCGCTGCTATTTGGGGGAAATCCCCGCTGCTATTCGGGGAAAATCCCCGCTGCTATTCGGGGGAAATCCCCGCTGCTATTCGGGGAAAATCCTCGCTGCTATTCGGGGAGAATCCCCGCTGATTCCTGGTTTGTTGGGGGGATCTGCCCCGTTACCTCATGGTTTGTTGGAGGGGAATACTCCCCGGTTCTGGTGGGAAGTGGCTATCTAAAAAGTCACAATTGTGGAATATATCCTAAAACGTAGGGGCGTAGGGTGGGATTTGAACAAAATACACCAAAAAAGTTTCCCCTACGCCCACATGGAGCGCCTTCAATCAGAGCGCAGGGATGATCAATCATGATATTCTCTGAATTCCAATCCTCCGGTCAAATCCGGTAGTAGTGCAAACCGGATTCAGCTGACCGGACTGGTCACGCATCTACTTTTGGGACAGCCCCGTGGCAATCTGCTTTTTGAATTGCATGTTTTGTTACAATCCTAAATTTGGATCCCATTGCAGGTTTTGTCCGATCTTTAGAACTCATCCATCTATCCCATTTGCTCAATTGAATATTAGCCAGTGTACATAGGCACAGAATCACTCAAGGCTGTACAACCTTATTAAACAAAAACCAGAGCTGAAACTCAGCTCTGGTTTAGATGAACGAGTGAAATTACATCGAGGGTGGGATGGGCTCGTCAGGCTTCGTCGGTGGTATGGGTGCCTCATAGATTGGGGCAGGCAGATCTGCTCTCCTGCGCAGCAGGAAGATACCCGCCAGAATGGTGATGACGATCAGGAAGAACCCCACACATAATCCCAACGTCCCAATCAGGTTGGAAAAACCTGTGGTGACAGAAAAGGGGTTATTAAAACCGTAAAAGACTATGAAATCGGTCAGCCCGAAGCATAAGAACGCCAGACCTGGGAACCCCAATAGTATTACGGCGGCTACGGTAAGGATTACAGCGAGTGTACGGTCACGCATAACGTCCTCCTTGTGAATTCAATGAAATACTTTAAATTAAGTATACGGTATCCGCATCAAGTATGCAAGAGAATAATCTTCCTTTGATGAAAACTGATCCTCCAGCATACTCATGCACGTAGTTTAGCCCCCAGCTCCTGGTCCAGGCGGCGGATAATACGCTGGCGGATCTGGTTGACGTCATTATCGGTCAGGGTTTTATCCGCCGATTGGTAAGTGAGCGAATATGCCAGGCTCTTTTTACCTTTTCCAATCTGCTCGCTGCGGTAAACATCGAACAAGGTAATATCCTTGAGGATGTGCCCCGCCCCCAGCTTCATCACCTCCGCCACCCGTGCCGCAGGTATTTCTTCATCCACCACCAACGCCAGGTCTTGCAGCACCGGCGGGAAAGCCGGCACAGGCTGCATCGCGTAGCGTTCGGGGATCAAGGAGATCAGAAAATCCAGGTTGATCTCAGCAGCCAGGATGGGGTTGGCTGAAAAATTGTAATGTTCATGCACCAGGGGATGCAGTTCCCCGAATACGCCAATTTGCTGTTCCCCCACCAGGATGCGCGCGCATTTACCAGGATGAAAGGTCGGGTGGTTGGTGGATTCAACCTGAAATTCGATATGCAGCTGATCCATCAAGCTGGTAATCACTCCCTTGAGGTCATAAAAATCCATCGCTTCAACGGAGGATTTTTGCCAGCCTGGCAGTGTGCGCGGACCGGTCAGTGCAATCGCCAGGCGGTGCAGCTCGTCGGGGCGTTCACCCGCCTCCGATGCCATGAAGATCGGTCCGATTTCAAACAGTGCCATACGTGGGCGGATGTGTGAATTGCGCTCCACGCTTTCAAGCAGGCTGTTCAGTACGCTGTGCCGCATTACCACCCTGTCGGATGCAATCGGATTGATGATCTTCAAGTAGGGTTGGTCATCGGCGCGTGTCCCGGGTGCCAGGCGGCGTGCTTCGCGCTCAGGCGTGGTCTGGCGGTGGCTGACGATCTCCTGCAAACCCAGCTCGACCAGCAGGTCGGTGATAAGTTCCTCATTTTCAATGGCAGGATTGCTGCGTTGGGGTGGCAATTCTGCTGCCAGGCGCATCTCGGGGATGCGGTCATATCCATAAATCCGGGCGATCTCCTCCAGAAGGTCAGCTTTACCCACCAGTCCCTCACTGATATCCAGGCGGTGGTCGGGGGTTTTCGCCCGAATCTTTACCCTGGATGGTTGCTCCGTCAAAAGCTCACAGTGGAAATCCAGGCTTTGCAGGATTTTGATGATCTCATGTACACTTAGCTTGATGCCCAGCACGCGCTCGACCTCCTCAGGGGTGATCTCGACCATCGGGTCCATCGGGCGCAGCGGATAATTATCAACAATGCCCTGATTGACTGTCCCTCCACCCAGCTGGTGCATTAATTTCAAACCCCGCAGCACTCCCCGCTCTGCCATGGCAGGATGGACACCGCGTGAAAAGCGGAAAGCCGCCTCCGACTGGAGCTTTTGAGCCGCTACAGTCTTCCGGATATTGATATTATTCCAGGCCGCCCCTTCGAGAAGCACATTTGAGGTGCTTTTTGTGCGCTGAGGTTGCGGGTTGATCGGAGATTCATTTTGACCAGCCTCGGAAAGTACCGGAACTTCGAATACTTCCGATTCAGCACCACCCATCACTCCCGCGATCGAGAGCGAGCCGGCAGTGTCGCAAACCAGCACGGTGAATGGGTTGAGCGGGCGATCCACACCGTCCAGAGTCATCAAGTGTTCGTCTTGATGTGCTGTCCGGGTGATGATCGTCGGAGAGCGGCCTCCCGCACGTTCCTCCAGCACGTCATAATCAAATGCGTGTAAAGGCTCACCTACCTCGAGCATGACGTAGTTGGTTGCGTCCACGATGTTATTGATCGGGCGCATGCCAGCCAGCTTGAGTCGCAGCTGCATCCAATATGGACTGGGTCGGATGGTTACATTTTGGATCAATCCGAGCACAAAGCGAGGGTTCAGCTCGGGGTTGGTAATTTCGATGGACGCTTTGTTTCCGATCCCTGGTCCATCTGCTTGGACCTGGTAAAAGTCCTCCGCGATGTGCAGGGCTGTACCGGTGAGGGCTGCCACTTCACGCGCCACCCCCAGGATGCTCGCAGTTCGCGCAATGTTAGGCAGGATCTTGATATCAAAAACCGCGTCGCCAAGGTAATCCACCAGCGGTATTCCCACCGGTGCATCCTCATCCAGGATGATCACTCCTTCGTGGTCCTCCGAGATGCCCAGCTCTTTTTCGGAGCAGATCATAGAGTATGAATCAATCCCGCGGATTTTTGCCGGCTTGAGCGTGGTGATCACCTGGCCAGGTTGGTGACCATCGTAGATTCTGGCTCCTTGCCTGGCGTATGCCACCTTGAGCGCCTTGGCTAATGGTCCCAACCCTTTATACGGATACAGGTTGGGGGCGCCGGTTAGCACCACGTGCTCACGCTCTCCATCAAAAAGCTTGCATAATACCAGGCGGTCAGCATTGGGATGCGGCATCACTTCCGAAACGGAAGCCGTGACGATTTTATCGGGTTCCCATGCCAGCCCTGAGATATTGTGACCGATATTATCAACACCACCCGCCTGTCCGATGGACTGGGCTTCTGGGATTGGCAGGCCAATATACATGAGCTGTTCCACTTCCAACCCTGCCATGGTCAGGCGTTGGGCTAGCTCTGGTAGTGGGATGGTGATATCAACGAAATCTTTTAGCCATGAAACGGGTACTTTCATACACTCCTCCTAAAATTGCTCCAAAAACCGCATATCATTCGCCCAGAAGTAGCGGATGTCTTCGATACGGTGCTTAAGCATCATGATGCGTTCGGTGCCGAGCCCTGCCGCAAAACCTGAGAATTTCTCCGGGTCATAGCCACCATTTTGCAGCACAATTGGATGCACCATCCCGCAGCCTCCAATCTCCAGCCAACCCGTCCAGGCACATACTGAGCAGCCTTTCCCATTGCAGATCAGACATTCAAAATCATATTCTGCACTCGGTTCGGTAAATGGAAAGTAAGAGGCGCGGAATCGTGTCCGTATGTTTTGGCCAAACAACCGGCGCGCCAGATCGCTCAATGTCCCCTTTAAATCGCCGAGAGTGATATTTTCACCTACCGCAAGTACCTCGATCTGGTTGAATTGGGTCTCATGGCGCGAATTTATCTGCTCATAGCGATAGCACATCCCGGGCAGGATTGCCCGGATGGGCTCTGGGGCGTACTGTCGCATCACATGGATCTGACCAGGCGATGTGTGCGGGCGCAGTGACACGTTGGGCATGCTGGTATAAAAAGTGTCATACATATCACGCGCAGGGTGGTGTGGAGGCATGTTCAGCAAGCCAAAGTTATACTCATCTGTCTCTGCTTCCGGTGAACGATAAACCTGGAAACCCATATCCGCAAAGGCGCGTACAATCTCACGCACAGAAATTGTTGCCGGGTGCAGCCTTCCAATGGGCACTGCCCGCCCAGGAAGGGTCACATCCAGGCGCTCGGATTGCAATGAGCGTTGCAGGGCCGCCTGGCGTAAATCTTCGAAGCGGGTTGTGTAAGCTGCTTCAAGCGCACGCTTTACTTCATTCGCCCGCCTTCCAATGATGGGTCGTTCTTCCTTTGAGAGCTTCCCTAGCTGGTCAAAGACCTGCATCAAGGGTGCTGATCTCCCCAGGTGCGCAAGCTTCCAGCTTTCTAGGCTGGTTTCATCCTGGACTGACCCTATCGCCCGCAGGGCTTCTTGCTCTATTTGATCTAAATTGACTTCCATGGTCACCTCCGCAAATTCACAGACATAGCCTTCGATTAGTTCATTACAATTAAATCAAAACTCCCGGCCCATCAAGGGACGGGAGACATTTCCCGCGGTACCACCCTTGTTGGTCGCTCCTGCGACCCTCTTCATCCGACGGCATGCTGGCGATCGGTTCCCTGTATAACGCTTGGGCTGCGTTCCGCGCTACTAGTGACAACACATTCACCCGGACGGCTCCCGAGGGAACTTCGCTGAATTTTTGCCTGGGTTGGGTCTCAGTCTGTGCCCAACGCCTCCCTGTGGGTTCCGATCCAGCTACTTTCCTCGTTCAAAGCCTTTTATCTTGTACACCTTATTATCGACAAATGTCATTTTCTGTCAAGGCTGTGATCTGCCCTTCGGACAATAATTGTCATCGAGGAATCCCCCCTGGTTCCTTGGCCCCCACTGTTCTCTTGGTCCCCCTGGTTCTGGGGGAGTGGAGGGGCTGGGGGGAAGCCACAAGTGGTTTTCTTGTGGCGTGGCAATCTGCTCTTTGAATGGATTACGTTGCAATAATTCATTACCAGGATCACATCGGATAATTTTTCTAATTTTCGTCTGTACCATAGTGTGATCACTGATATTCATTTATAGCTATACGAAGGAAACCATAAGCTCGCCTCAAGCGAGTAGCAATGTTTTCCGCCTGCGGAGATATGATTTGGTTTACGGGTATAATCTGTCCAATGAACCTACGCCGACTAATGGTAATCTTCTTTATTATTTGTCTCTTCCCTCTTCTTTTATCCGCCTGCAATAACAACACCCCTGGTACCACCGTAACACCTCAGGTAATCAAAACGGGTGAAACGCCTGTGGATTCACCCGCGCCTTCCCAGACGCCGGTCCCGCCTACACCTACTCCAGTCCCATTGGCAGCCGTCGTCAACGGTGAGGGCATTACCCTGGCTGAGTACCAGGCAGAAATCGCACGTTTTGATGCCGCTTCCCCAATAACTGGCACGAATATCGCAACGGATACACACACGGTCGTCCTGAACGATCTGATCGATCAAACTCTGTTAGCTCAGGCTGCGACCGATAAGGGTTATATTGTGGATGATGCCTTGGTCCAATCGAGAATAGATACACTCGCCGCCCAACTTGGCAGTCTGCAGGCATTGGAAGATTGGCAAGCAGCCCATGGCTACACGGTAGAGGATTTCGATACTGCGCTTAAACGCTCCATCGCAGCTGCCTGGATGCGCGATCAAATCATCGCTGCTGTACCCGAGACGGCTGACCAGGTGCACGTGATGCAAATTTTGGTTCCAACCAAAGCGGAAGCCGATCAAGTGGTTGCCTCCTTACAATCCGGGAAGGATTTCCTGGAAGTGGCTTCCACCTATGATTCCTTGACCAAGGGTGATTTGGGATGGTTTCCACGTGGATACCTGAGTGATAAGCTCATTGAGGATACCGCTTTTGGATTACAGGTTGGTCAATACAGCGGGGTGGTTGAGACGAAAATTGGATTCCACATCCTGTACCTGGTGGAAAGAGACTCGGCACGTGAGCTCCTGCCTGACGCCAGGCGGGCGCTGCAGGGGAAAGCTATTCAGGATTGGATCAGCGAGCGAAGGAATCAGAGCGAGATCCAGATCCTGGTGCCCTGACCGGGGTCTTTGGGGAGATATTGCATGGATGCTTATGAAATATCAGAGGCAAAAGGACCTCAACACAGGAGAAGGCGCAGTACCAGGATTTGGAATCTCCTGACGGTTGTGGTATTGGTGCTGTTGTTGTGTATTATCTCATTCTTCATCCTGATCTTCCTTGACCCGAACAGCAGCCTTAATCCTTTTCCACCTCCAACGATAAACCCTGCGGATTACACCCCCACCATCACTGTCACACCGCGCTTCACCCTCGTCCCATCGTGGACAGCTACCAATGCCTTAACCCCCGTAGTCGAAACGCCCAGTCCAACCAGCACGCCTGTGCCGACCCAACCCCTGGTTGAATACCCGCCCTCGGTTGAACCTGTGGTTGCAGGAATAAATACTAAATACGCCTTCCAGGTTCAGCAAGGAGGCCCATCCGCCATCGCAGGGACAGAATTTCACCCCGATGCAGGTTGTAATTGGTCGGGAATTGCCGGTCAGGCGACCAGCTTGAATGGTGAAGCAGTCAGGGGATTATTCGTCCAGCTGGGTGGCTCCATGCCCGGTGAGGCGAGCATGGATAATTTAGTCATGACTGGAGTGGCCCCTCAATATGGCCAGGGTGGTTTCGAGTTTACCTTGGCCGATAAGCCTGTGGCGTCACAAGACACCCTGTGGATCCAGCTGCTTGACCAGCAAAATTTGCCGTTATCAGACCGGGTTTATTTCAGCACCTATGATGATTGCCAGAAAAATCTGATCATCATCGCCTTCAATCAGGTTCCCTGATCACTTTGGTTCAGACAATACATCAGACAGTAACATAAACTACTGTCTTTGCGGAATCCCCGCTGGGTTTCGGGGAGAATCCCCGCTGGGTTTCGGGGAGAATCCCCTTCGTTTTAGGGGAACACGCAAGTGATCCTGCAAGCCAGTCCAGCTCTTTTTGCTGGATGTCTTCGTGGTCGCACTGCTTCTTGCGACCCTGGACCGACCGTTTTTGTCGGGCGAACCTGTCCCCGCTGGTTTTCGGGGAGCAATCTCCAAATGACCTATATTTCAATTCCAGACCTGTATAGAATCACCATTTTTGATGGTTGTCTGAACTTTTGTCCTAAGGTAAGTGATGTAACTACTCACCAACCAATCATGTTTATCTCTTTTCTTATCATCTATGATGGTATGATTTCGAAAAATAAGCGCACGCAGGAGCGTAGCCCTGCGTGCGCTTATTTTTCAATTTATTTCTCCCCTTCCCAGGCTTGGGAAGGGGAGATAAAGAGGGGATGGGTGAGTAATTACGTAAGTGATTATCTTACGGTTGTTCAAAAAATCAGGCAATATATTTAGCATAATGTCATTACGCCTGCGAATGCGGCTTCATTTTTCCTCCCACAACTTCTTCATGTAGAGAGCATCATCTTCCATAATCGGGCTTTCGCATAATATCCGCCCTCCGCAGTGGAATGCAGCCAATGCCTTGAACAAACCTTTCAGGTTAAGATCGGATTCCTGCAGTGGAAGGTGTTCCTTCTCTCCCTTATCTCCATATTGAATGCCGGATAAGTGGATGTGTAAACGGTTGAGGGCTTTCTCACCCAGTGTTTTTCCATACAGCTCGAGGATGCCTGCGAATTCGTCATACGTATTGATCGTGCCGTCCCCAGGGCGGGCATGCAGATGTGCGAAATCGATGCACGGCACCACGCCCTGCAGCGATTTTGCCATGGCAAGGGTGTCTTCCAGTGAGCCCAACATGGCTGATTTCCCCATGGTTTCAGGGCGCAAGGTCACGGGGTTACCGGCAGATCTCAGCTCTTCCAGGCAGCCTTGGAGGCGTTTGATCGCAATGGGCAGCACTTCAGCCGGTGGGTTGCCAAAGTAGGAGCCGGGATGAAAGATAATATCCGTTGCACCGGCTAAATTTCCATACACGGCAGCATCCATCAACCGCTTGCGCGAATTGATCCACTCTTCATCCGTTGCGTTCAAATTAATGAAGTAGGGAGCATGGATGCTGATCGACACACCCTGCTCACTCGCTGTGGCTTTGATCGCCGCGCAGGTTTCTTCGGATACTCTTACCGCCCGCACCCAGCCGAGCTCCAGGGCATCCAGCTCCAGCTCCCTCATGCGCAGGATGGCACCCACACTGCCACCGGGTTTCTTGGGCGTAGATAAGGGAGAACCGACAGTTCCGAAGCGAAAGGAAGTAGACATAATGACCTCTGCGATTGTTTCAAGGTTGTGATTTTAGCTGCCTATTTAAACCCCAGGTGAAAAATTCGATAGTCTCCCTATTCTATCTTTTCTCCTTTAAAGATCCACTGAACACCATACTTATCATAAAATTGTCCATACATTCCGAATGGCATGTCATGCAGCTCCTGAAATCTCTCTTTTTCTGCTCCTTCTGCAAGTTTGTCAAATACGGTTTTCAGTTCCTCGTATGCGCCACCGATAACGAATATGGCACTTGTATTCCCTTGAATCGGATCTAATGCTGGGGATGCCATCCAATCGGTGGCAGAAATTTCAATATTACCGCTAACCAGGTGAGCATTGATCAGCCTGTTGTGTTTTTCTTTTGGAAACATATCTTTCATCGGAGTATCACCCAGCTTGGTTAGGGTCAAGTCTCCGCCAAGACATTGGTGGTAAAAGGTCATTGCCTCTGCACAGTTGCCGTCAAATAGGAGAAATGGAGTACAACGTAACATATTTTCTCACCCCTTTTCTAGGTTAAGGAAGATCTACCTTAGAAAGCAATTATAACATTACCACCCTCATATTATGATAAAGTTTATCTAATTATCTGACATGCCCAAATCGTCTATATCCCACTTCTCTCTATGGGCAAGTTTCTCCCCTATTGTCACCCTGGAGAAATATATGCCTGTATCTTAACCACCATGACATGATTGAGCGAGACTATTAAAAATTCATCGATGTTTAAAACAGGGGTTGTATGGCCGCCCATAGTGGTGGACCAAGGATCAAAAGACCGATGATCACACTCATCGCTGCGGCAATTAATACCGCCGCTGCGCCTACATCCTTACTCAACCTGGCAAGCTCATGCTGCTGGTGATTGCTGGCCAGGTCGACGACCGCTTCCAGGGCGGTATTCAAAAATTCTGCCATCCACACCAGGGTGATCGCCCCCAGGATTAATGCCCAATCGGAAGCACTGATGTGCAAGAGGAAGGACATCAGGATGACGGAAATGCTGACCACCATGTGGATCCAGGCATTGCGTTGGGTTCGTATGACGTACCACCAGCCTGAAAATGCATGGCCGAATGACTTGATTCGTGATCTGATAAAACTAGTCGTTTGGTTTGTCATCGTTACAATGTGATGCTCAGGCTCAGCCCAAGCTGCTGCAGGATAGCATCTTGCGCCCGCTGCATTTGCTTTTTATCCTTGGCATCTGCATGGTCGTATCCCAGCAGGTGCAGGGTTCCATGGACCACCAATAACTGCAATTCGTCCGCCAATGGATGACTTTCAGTGGAAGCTTGAGCTTCTGCCTGGGGTAGCGAGATGACAACATCCCCGAGATACAGGTCTGACGTATCGGGGTCCACCTCTCCGGAAGGGAACGATAGTACATCGGTGGCTGAATCCACCTGCCGGTACTTCAAATTGAGCCGGTGCAAGAGGGCATCCTTGCCTATCACGATGCCCAGGTCTGATCGATCCGCAACCTTAGCGTATTCAAGCACCTTTTGGGCTGCCTGGATTAGGATGGATTTCTCCACCGGCAGCTTAATTGTACGTTTTACTTGAACGGTTACCATATCCCCTGGCTCACTGGTCTGGTTTTTCGGTGGAGCCGGATGGCTCGATGTTGCTGGCTATGGGAGGTGTGTCTGCATCCGGGATCCTGTAAGAGACGGGTCTGGTTCGAACTTCAGCCTCCGATTTTGGGTATTGGATGCGGGGATGATAAACCCCACGTAACGTAGAGGTGAATGAGTCGGTGATTTCTTCCAGGTTTTTCAGGGTCAGCTGCGTTTCATCTAGCTCACCCAGCTCGAGCTTATCCTTGATCACACTCTTAATCAGCTCCTGTAACTCGTACTCATCCTTGGGTCTTTCAGCCCGCATACGGGCTTCACAGGTATCAGCCAGCATCAATAAAGCCACTTCTCTCGAAGCCGGGCGCGGCCCCGGGTAGCGAAATTTGTCCATATCCACCTGGGTCCTGTCCATCCCTGCCAGCTCCAGGGCACGGCTGTATTGGTAGCGGGTGATGGTTGTGCCGTGATGTTGAGAGATGAAGTCAAGCAGCTGCTTCGGTAAGTGGTATTTGCGCGCCAGGTCCAAACCGTCAGGTACATGCCGGATAATGGTTGCTGCACTGGTTTCTGGGTCAAGGTCATTATGCGGATTAATATCCCCCGCGGGTTGGTTTTCAATAAAGAAAAAGGGATTGAGCAGCTTGCCGATGTCATGGTATAGCGCTCCCACTCGAGCCAGTGTTGCATCTGCACCAATGATCTCGGCTGCTTGCTCCACCAGGTTTGCCAGCTGCAGGCTGTGTTGGTAGGTACCCGGCGCATTCCTCAGCAGAAGTTGTTGCAGCGGGTGGTCTGGTCGGGAAAGCTCGATGAGCTGTAGATGAGCGATCTTCCCTAACAACGGTGACAAATAATAGTGGAAAATCAGCCCGATACTGGCGCTGGCGATACCATTGATCGTCGCCGCTAAGGCCAGGGTAGCAATCCCAATCCAATCCGCAGTGGGTTGGACGATACGGTATGCAATGGCAACAATAGAACCGGATACCGCGATGGCAGCCCCTGACCAAAAGAATGATGTCAGCCGGTGCGCTCTCCTCAGTACAAATACACCAAACAAGCTGCCCAATAAATAATACAGCGTCAGCACTTGGGCATCAGCAAGCCCATAAGGAATTAGATATGAGAGGGGAACTACGGAGATTACAGCCAACTCAGGCGAAAATAAGGCTGAGATGGTCAGTGCAAAACCCATCACCGGGTATACGTAAGGGATGACCGCATGTCCGGGAATAGAAAGACGCGCAATGATAAGGAACAAAAGGAAAAGTGTAACAAGTACGGTGAGCTTCCTGATCCCCAGGTTTCCCGAGAATAGTTCAGGGCTGCGCCGGAAATAAAAAATAAAAATAGCTGCGGTGATTAACATCAATCCAAAGGAGCTCAGGATGTCTTGCCATCGATTACTCGGCTGTGCCAGTCCGTAGTGCTGAAGAGCTTCATAGTCAGTGGCTGAAATCACTTTTCCGGCCTGGATGATGATTTCATTGCTCATGAACACTTGCTTCACGGGTGGGACGATGCTGCGGGCTTCCTGCCTGGCAGCGTCGGTCAGCTGCCCGTCATACAGGCTGTTCGGAACCACGAATGCCTGCACCAGCGAGGTTATGATGGCGGATTGGTCCTCAGGAAATGACAGGCTGACTAAAGTGGGTATACGTTGATCCACCTGGGTAATCTGATCTTCACGGATTGGCTCGCGCATGACCTGATCCAGGACGGTGGTGGCTTCCTGAGAGACGCCCAACCAGCGTGATGAACTTAATGCCAGGATCGATGTGATCGTATCCCGGCTTAGCTGGGCATGCTCCAAGGCTGCCAGGTCACTTATTTTTTGTTCCTGGGTGGCAAAGCTGTCGGCACGCACGTTGTTGATATACCCAAGCGTGTTGCGCAGCTGCTCGAGCTGTTGCCTGGCAATGTTTGTGTCCGCAGGGGAATAAACTAACGGCACCGTTGCCGCAGCCGCATCTTGCTCCTGTGCAGTTAGGATCTGGCTTTCATAGGTGATTGCAGCGGGTGCATGGATATCATACGGCGCAACGTCACCGATGATGAGCGGTGGTTCGGTTAAATCCTGCAGGATCGGAAGTAATAATGCCAGCAGGATAAACCCGCAGAACAGCAGGAATATCAATCCCAGGAAAAAAGCACGCCGGGTAAATTTTAGTGCGGGCACGATTTACTGTAACAGCTTTCGAACCAATTTGCTGGCCTGATCACCGGTAGCACGGGCTTGTAATTTTGGGAGTAGGATGGTCATTACCTTGCGCATATCTTGTATCGATGTAGCTCCGGCTTCCTGGATGGCAGCTTTCACCAGGGTCTCTAATTCTTCTTCCGAAAATGAAGCCGGCATATAGACTTGTAAGATTTTGATCTCTTGCTCATCCTGGGTGATCAATTCGGGGCGGTTCGCCCGTTCTGCATCTGCAATGGCTTCCCGGCGTGATTTTATCTCTTTTTGGATAATGGCTAAGGATTCGGCTTCGTCCAGCGCCTTCCCCTTGTCTATCTCTGCCAGTTTAAACGCCGTTAACGCCATTCGGATCGTGCTTTTTCGCCTTTCTTCTCCGTGGCGCATGGCATCTTTCAGGTCAGATTGAAGCGTAGATTTTAGATCCATGTGCGAATACTTCTTTCCATCTGGTCGCCAAATGTTGCTTACAGCTAGATTATAACGTATCTTATTTCATTGAGTCCCGGTCTCCGCAAGATGAATTTCACCCAACAATCCATCCGGCAGCAGGCTGGTGATATGTACATCCATGATCTGATTTCGGCACGCAGAGCCGGAGATCGCCTCCACCCGCATATAATTATCTGAAAGGCCGCTCAGCCGCCACTGTTGACCACCAATGGGTGTGGCTTTTTCCCACAGCACCCGTAAATCTAGGTTGAGGTGCTTCATGCGATAGGTAGCTGCAGATACTTTAAAGGTCTGGCGCATCACAGCATTGCGTTGCTTTGCTACGGAAGAATTGATCGGATCAGTCAAATTCACTGCGGCAGTCCCTGGCCTGGGAGAGTAGGTGAAGACATGCCCCCCTGCGAAATCCATCTCCTGAACAAATTCGCGGCTTTCCTTAAACTCCTCCTCCGTTTCACCCGGAAAGCCGGTGATAATATCTGTGGTGATCGCCACATCCGGAATTGCCCTACGTGCCTGGCGGATCAGCTCAGCGTATGCCTGGGGGGTGATCTTCCGTCCCATCCGTTTCAGGGTGGCTTCACAACCCGATTGCAGTGGCAGGTGCAGGTGGCGGCATAGGCGCGCCTCGCGCCATAACTCGAAGAAATCGGGGGAGATGTCCCATGGTTCAATCGATGAAAGCTGTAATCGCGGGATTGTTGTTTCATCCAGGATTGCTGAGACCAGGCTCTCCAAGCGCTTGGGCTGTGCGAAATCATATCCCCATGAACCCAGGTGTACCCCGGTAAGCACGATCTCCTGCGAGCCACCTTCCACAGCAGAATGGATATCCTCCAGGATCTCGGCAATATGGCGGCTCCTGCCTGCACCCCGTGCCAGCCTGGTGACGCAATACGTACAATAATTATCGCAGCCGTCCTGCACCTTAATAAATGCCCGGGTGCGCAGGCGTGCACCGGGGATCGGCTCACGGCGGATCGAAGCATGCGCCAGGGATGCAGTCGGTAGATGTAGCACGCTGGGCACCAGGTCATCCTTTTCGAGATTCCCAATCACCTGGGTCACACCCTGGAGTGTGCTTACCTCTCGTGGATTGAGGCTTGCCAGGCAGCCGGTGACGATGATTTGATGCGCACCCAATCTTGCCGCCTGGCGGATTTTCTGTCGCGAATCAGCGGCTGCCGCGGCTGTGACCGTGCAGGTATTGATTACCACCAGGTCCGCAGTTTCGGCCGTAGATGTCAATGTATGCCCGGCGAGTCGAAATTGACGCGCATAGCCTTCGATCTCGCTTTGATTAAGCCGGCAGCCCACCATATCCAAAAAAACTTTCATGATACTAATGCGATCTCCTGTTATGAATATTCATAGAAGGTAACTACTCACTGCATCTCTATCTTGATCCGTCGAATTTAGAATTATCGCGATCACCTCACACCAATGTCATTGCGGAATCCCCGCTGGTTTTCGGGGAAAGACCAGTGTTCTTCTGGTCTTGAAGCAATCTTCCTATTCCAAATAGCTCAATTAGGCAATGTCCAGAAAGCTTCGAAGGTTGGGGTTGAGCGGTTTGTGCGGAATCCCCGCTGATCTTCGGGGAGAATCCCCGCTGATCTTGGGGGGAAAACCCAACAATCATGACTTTAGTCATAAAATTAAATATTTTGTGTCCGTATATCATTTTATGGATGAAAGAAATAACTCGGTGAGTAATTATCATGGGTTAGATGCCCAAAGGAATATGCTGGTGTTTTCGCTGGATTGAATGCTGTAGTGGTGAAGATACGAAAGAATTTGCTTAACGGCGAATAGCACTAAGGTTTATAGACGTAGAAATTGTCGAATAGGATGTCGGTGCCGGCGCTTCCCAGGGCGCCGCTGATCAATCCTACATTGCCGGTGGTATATTCCGTATCGGTTTGTTGATCGATTTGGAAACCGTTGACATACAAGGTGAGGCTGGACCCAACACAATCAAAGCGGATGTGGTTGGTTCCTACTCCCTGGTTGATTCGATTGCTTTCATGCATGCTGTCCAGGTCAATAAATTTACCATTTTCAGCGGTCATCTTCATAATGGCATAATAGCCATCACTGCTGATAATTGCATAATAGAAGCTATTTGCTCCTGTGTAGCGGCAGATTACACCAAAATCGTTGTCATCCGGACCGCCAATTTTGGTGGCATCCACCTCGATCCGCGTGTCAGTAAAGCTTTCCTTTCCGGGGTTTGACCATGCATCCGTTTGGACATTATTTACGATGATCCGATAGGCTTCGTTGTAGTAATTTGCTGAATAGGAGGCATCGGTATGCTGATCCCATTTCTTCCCCGCATTGGAGAAGTCGTCTGAGAACAGGATCCCACTCGGTGTGGTATTGATCCCTGTGGTAAAACATGCCAGGCTGGTTGCGGCTAAAATGATGACGATGGGAAGGAAATGCATGGATTTCATCTGAGCTCATCCCCGTGGGTCGTGGTAGCTTTGGTCAGTAGGTCACCATCAATATTTAGGGTTGATAGACCACCAGGTTGTCAAATAGAATGTCGGTGCCGGGTGCTTGAAATGTGCCCGCGATAAAACCAATGTTTCCCGTTGTATACGCCGAATCGGTCCGTTGGTCGATTTGTGTGCCGTTGACGTACAGGGTTAGCGTGTTGCCCACGCAATCAAAACGGATGTGGTTGGTGGCTGCTCCCTTCAAGATTTTGTCGCTGTATTGTTCCCCTCCCTGCCCGAGCTCCTTCCCGCCTTCAGCCGTCTTCTTGAAAATCCCGTAGAACCCGTCACTGCTTATCATTGAGTAATAATAGCTCTGTTTGTTGGTATAACGGCAAATCACACCATAGTCGTTTTCATCCGGTCCGCCGTTCTTGGTAGCATCCACCTCAACCTGGACGTCGGTGAAGCTCAGGTCATCCGGGTTAGCCCAGGCGTCGTAGTTGGTAAGATTTACCTGGATACGATAAGCGTTGTTATAGTAATCTGTCGTCATGTTGACGTTGGATGATTTATCCCAATTGTTGTTAATCCCCGAAAAATCGTCGGAAAGCAAAACATTACTCGTTTTTGCGCAAGAAGAAATCAGGCTTACCATAATGAGAAGGATACAAATCCGACTTAAATATTTCATTGACTGTGCTCCTGGCGGTTTTTGATTGCGATGCATTGTACCATTATCTGTGTTTCACGCGCAGCCTCGCTTGACTTGGATCAAGGGGTGAGTGTCTTATCGTTAATTATGGGAAATAATAATCAAGCATTCTGGTTGCCTGTGCTGCCACCCATGAATCAGGTTCCACATTCTTGGCCATGTGTAAAGCCTGGTGGGCGAGGCTGGGCTGGCCCAAATAAAGATAGGCTGTACCAAGGTGCAGGTACGCCGCTGCGAACTCGGGGTCAGATTTAATCGCCTCCGAGGCATATCGTTCCGCAGAATGATAATCCTGCAGGCTCAGCATCACCTGAGCCATCACATCCAGGGAATTGGCATCCTGTGGGTCGAGCATGAGCGCCTGCCGGGCTGCGGGCAGCGCCAATTCACGGATTTGGATTTGATTATCCAGGGCAAATTGAGCCAGCAGGCAATAAAACGTTGGATCCCCTGGCGAGGAAATCCGGATCGCCTCTTCATAGGCAGTCTTGGCTGCTGGCAGGTCTCCTGCTTTGGATAAGATGTTACCCAGCTCGGAATAAAAATAGGGATCACTTGAATTAAGCGCAATTGCTTGTTCAAGGTAATTCTGCGCCTGCGAATAATCCTTCCGGCGTTCCCAATACAATCCCATGAAAAAATTGGCCAGCACTGAATTTGGATCCGCCTTCAGCGCCCGCTGCAATTCTGCTAATCCTGCCTCAGAAAATTGGCTCGTGGTTTGCCCGCTGATTTGTTGTTCAGCTTCGCCCAGGAACGCCCAGGCATCTGCATATTGGGGGTCCAGGTCAGTCGCCCGCCTGAACGCCTCGCCGGCGTATTCCCATTCACCCATATTCGCCAGCTGGCGTCCCGAAGAAAGCAGGATATACGCTGGCTGGTCAAACAGGTTGGCGGTGCGGATTTTATCATGCAGCGCCGTGGCGCTTGAAGCATGCAATGGATCGATTTCAGCCGCCTGGGCCAGGAATGGTAGCGCCCTTAGAGGCTCGGTTGCCGCATACAGCAGACCAACCCGATAGTATAGTTGCGTATCGGATGGGTTGAGCGTCAGCAGTTTTTCCATACTGCCCACCGCCGCAGTATAGTCTTTTTGCTGCAGGTACAGATCTACCAGGCGTTGGTAAGCTGGGGTTGATTCTCCTTGTGCGGCGGCTTCCTTCCACATCACCTCCGCTTTGGAGCTGTCTCCAATTTTTTGGTACGCATCCCCCAACAGAATCTGCTCGTCCACGGAGAGGCTGCCTGCCATCCCGGGGCGTTCAAAATATTGGATCGTGGTTTCAGCATCGCCGCCTTGGATGAGGTATCGAACTGCCTCTTCATCCAGATCGGTCCTCCATGGATAATAGTTGGTAACTTTAGCCAGATCACTGGCCGCATTGATGTAATCTCCACTGGACGCCGCCTGGGAAGCATTCTCCATTAATATACTGATGGCATGTGGCGTCGGAGCCAGCCCCAAAATGGCGATCAATATACTAACAATCAAGATGCGCAGGTAAAAGCTAAGCGAGGAATTTGTCTTCACCAAGATTGATTATAGTGCAAAAGCTGGTCCCTTTGTATTTCATCGCTTAACGCAAACGGTTTTCTCCTCCCCTATCCCGAACGATTGGTATTTACCCGAAAAAAGGATGTGCGGAGGGGCGTAGACCCGACGCACATCCTTTTTTCAATTCCTTTCCCCCCTTCCTGGGAAGGGGGGATTAAAGGGGGGTTGGGTGAGTAATTACCGTAAGCTTACATATTCCCAGTTTGTGCTGAGTGATTACTGTGGTTTTGTTGATCTTTTATCTTTACCTCATATACCATGCTTTATAATGGAGCATCACACTACTTCAGGAGGATATCCATGGATTTTGCATTGACGGGTGAGCATCGCATGGTTCAGCAGATGGTGCGGGATTTCGCCCAAAAGGAAGTGGCTCCGATCATCAAGGAATTTGACCGGGCTCAAGAAATGGCCCCCTTCATTCTTCCGCGCATGGGTCAGCTGGGCATTCTGGGCCTCTGCCTGCCCGTTCGATACGGCGGGCAGGGCATGGACTACATCTCCCTTGGCCTGGCGTGTGAGGAGCTGGAAGCAGTGGACAGCACTTTGCGTGTGGTCCTGTCAGTGCATATCGGTTTGAATAGCCTGGGATTATTACAGTGGGGCAGTGAAGAACAAAAACAGCGCTTCCTGGTTCCTCAAGCCCGTGGGGAGAAATTCGCCTGTTTTGCACTCACCGAACCCGGGGCTGGTTCTGATGTCGCCGCCATCATCAGCACCGCCCGCAAGGTTGGCGACGAATATATCCTCAATGGCGAGAAGATGTGGATCTCCCTTGCCACCAAGGCTCATCACGCCTTGTGGGTCGGTCGGACGGAATCCAAATCCACCGATCCCCACGCAGGCTTATCTGCCTTCCTGGTCGAGCTGGATCGCACGGGAGTGACCACCGGCGACCTGCATGGGAAATTAGGCATGCGTGCCGGTTCCACCGGCTGGATCAACTGCCATGATGTACACATCCCTGCCGACCATCTTTTAGGCCTTGAGGGTGAGGGCTTTAAGATCGCCATGTCGTGCCTGGATAATGGTCGCTATACCGTAGCCTCGGGTGCCACCGGCTTGATCCGCGCCTGTCTGGATGCCAGTGTTAAATATTCCAAGGAGCGCCACGCCTTTGGCAGGGAAATCGCCAAATACCAGCTGGTCCAGCAGAAAATCGCCCGTATGGTGCAGTCCTATGAGATGGCACGCTTGCTCTACCTGCGTGCCGGCTGGATGAAGAATGAGGGCATCCGCAACACGCGCGAGACCTCCCTGGCGAAATGGTTCGCCACAGACGAATCATTCAATGCCGCCTCAGAAGCCATCCAGATCCACGGTGCCTACGGCTACAGCGACGAATATGACGTGGAGCGTTACCTGCGCAATTCGCGCGGGGCGATTATTTATGAAGGCACCAGCGAGATCCACCAGCTGATGCAAGCCGGCTATGCCCTGGGTCTGCGTGAAGACACGTCCCTGCGCTGCGAGCTGCCCGCTTATAACGCCGATGAGTGGCAGTAAAGGTCGGAGCTATCCAGGAGTCATTATTGGAAAGCGAGTATAGGTCTTTATATGCAGGTACCATTCTCCACCCTCAGCCAGCGCGGGCAATTGCGTCGCATGACCAGCCTGGCGCGTCTAGCACTCGCATCTTATCCCGTGCCTGTCGACCACCTCTCACCCCTCAAACAAGTTTACAACAAGAATTTTCGCCTGGTTGCCCAGGATGGCGAACAATATATGCTGCGGGTTTGCCATCCGCGGCGGATTTCCGTGGAACCGGTTCGGTCGGAGCTCCAATGGCTCGCTGCCCTGAACCAGGATACAGATCTACGTGTACCCGCTCCGGTGCTGAACAAACACGGGCAAAATGTGACCGTCGTCACCGACACAGATGTGCCGGGAGCCCGCCTTTGTGTGCTCTTCCATTGGACCAACGGTCGTTTCCTGTATAAAACCCTCACCCCCTCCCATCTATTTCAAGTTGGGGAGCTCACCGCGCGTTTACACCACCACTCAGCGCAGTGGGACCGACCAGCAGAGTTCACACGCCGCCGGGTGGACAATCTCTTCTGCCTGCGCCAGGAGCAGGATGACCATTTCGACGCATCGGTAGCAGACCAGGCCGTTCAAGCCGTTGCAGCCGTCGGCACGCCCCAAGATGCCAGCCTGGTTGCTGCCGTGATTAAGCAGGTGTGGGCCGTGCTTCAGCAGTTGGGCGAGGGTCCCGATAATTTTGGGCTTATCCATGCCGACCTGCACCAATGGAACTACCTGTTCCATCACCGACGTGCGGGCGTGATCGACTTCGACGACTGCGGCTTTGGTCACTGGCTCTACGACCTGGCCGTGACGTTGAACTGCCTCGAGGGCCATCCGGATTACGCCAAACTCAGGCCGGCATTCCTGGCAGGCTATCGTCAGAGCCGCCCCCTGTCCCTGGAACATGAGGCCTATATTGATACCTTCATGGCGCTGCGCACGCTTCAGGATATGCTGTGGGATATCGAGGAACGCGACCAACCGGCTTTCCGCCCCACCTGGCATGCGCAGATGATTCACCAGCTGCAGGTGCTACGCGAATTCGTCAAACCATAAGCAGCATAACAGCGGTTCAGTAATTAGATAATGACAAAAGGTAACTACTCACCGAGTTGCGTTTACTACTGACAAAAGCCATAATTAGGAAAACGACGCAGTTTAACTGTCATTGCGAAGCGGTCTTTGCTGAAGCAATCTTCCTTTCCGACTGAACTCATAATCACGTCGATTTACTTATCATAAATTAGAGCTTGGTGAAGATTGCTTCATTCGCAAAATTCGCTCATTTGCAATGACAAATGTATGATTCTTGCATTTTCCCTATTATGGTGAGTAATTACGACAAAAGTTCTTAAATCACATCGTTCATGAATATGTGAAATAACTAGTATTGACATGATCAATTGCAAATATGCCGTAGAATCAATTAGTAGACTGATAAGAAAATGAATCCGCTACAGGAGAAACTTCTCGCCATTCTCAACATTGGGAAAGATACCTCAATGCGAGGCGAAGGTGTGTCACTGAGGCAAGCGCTGTCTCGAGTAAATTATCTGGATGTACGCAGACAATTCAACTCTCACGATCTCTTACCGTTGATTCATGCGCAACGTCAGTTCATTGATCAATGGATAATGTATTCCGCGGACAAGCGAACTATGGGGGGCTGGTACGTAACCGAAGCGGGGGAAGTCGGCCAGGTCGATAATCCCAAAAGTAGAATGTATTTTGCGTCAATAGAAGAGGCGGTTGCAGAGTATGTCGTTCGGGAACTTGACTTTTGGGTAACTGTTATTTAATAAGTCGGTTGCAGTTAACCATGTTATGCAACGCGTCTTACGTGCGCCACTATAATATTGTTATGATGTAGTACAAAGATTACCCCTCAATTGAAGGTCATCCTCAAAACATTAGGTTCCAGATTCAAGTTCTAAAAATAGTTGCTAGGTACAGTACTGAGTTAATGAAGAAGGTGGGAACAATATTATGCTCTATCTTATTACCCTTTCTACTTTTGCCTGACCTTTGGTCAAAATACAATATATAAAATGTCATTGCGGAATCCCCTTTGTTTTTAGGGGAAGACGCAAGTGGTTTTCTTGCGTCCCTGGACCGACATTATTTGTCGGGCATGGTATTCTGCCCTTTAATTTTTTTTTATAGCTCTTAGGTTGGGGTAATTAAGAATGTTCTACTACCGAAATGATCGGTTACAGTGTAACCCAACATTTTACAGATAATTATTCTATAAATTATTGTATACTCTACAAAGAGTACCTTAGTTATGATGACTAATAAAATTTTAGGCAATATAGGTAATTAGGAAATGAAATGGAAGGATCGTCTTGGAATTTTGACAATTATGACCTTGTGGTGGGGGCTCATGGGGTTGTTGCAGACTGGAAATCCTTTTACTGAACAGCCGATGTTTCTATTGACAAAGGAAGGATTGATTATCGGATTTATTTTGGGAATTATAATTATCACTAGAATTGATAAAGATCATTCAAGCAGAGCAAAATCACGCAATAATAATACGAATAATGTCGAGAATCACCATGATAAGTAATTTCTTTATCAGGCGAATTGTTGAAGTTGCACAATGAATTTCTGTAAATTAGCCAATACAGCCTTTAGTACAAACCAGTTCAGACCAATCCCCCTATCCAATCGTTAATGAGTAAGGAATTTATAGACCATAAAAATGGCATATTGCAACAAATCACATAGTAGGTCATGACACGTCACAATCACGATCAATGATGATTATCAAACGTATCACCTTCCTGATATTTCTTGTTGTATTAGTGCCTGGATGTGTCAGGCTACCTAATAACGTTCAGTCCCATCAAACTATCCCTACATCAACAATAGCCACAATCGCACCCGAAGTTCCGACACTAGCTCTGACCCCGCACGACTGGCCTACGTCGACTTCTCCCCCTGAGTATGTTGAATGGGCAGACAAATCCCTGCAATGGTTGAAAGGCGTGCCATGTTTTGCTCCATGTTGGAGTGGTATAACCCCGGGAATAACTACTGTTGGCGAGGCAGTGGACCTGCTCAAAAATAATTCAATGATCGAACCAGAAACGGTTCAATTAGTTCGCACATTGTGTGGAGACGAAGGCGAAGACGAGGTTCCTAACAGCAGGAGAATTATTTGGGATTGGACAATCTTTCATTTTGAAGATAGTGTGGCATATTACTCTCAGCTAGATCCTCCACGAACACATGCGTGCGGCCTTGATTTCTTTAGAGTTGAGACTATCTTGCCTGATAGCACATCAAGCAATGGAATAGTTACCCGAATTGAGTTGTATTTCCCTGGCCCGAATGATGTGAATTCCAATTATTTGCTTATGCCAACTTTAGGCAAAGTCATCGAAGCGTATGGAGAGCCAAGTCACATTGTGGCCGTATACGAACCTGTGCTTGGTGGGTTTACACTGAATGTTATCTATGAGCCACAAGGATTTGTGCTTATGAGACAGGAGTCTAGTAGATTGGAGTTGAATGGAGAAGTTTATTTTCTGGAAATAATATTCTCATCTGAGCCAATCCAGGCGGGTCTCATGTACTATAGTGCAGCTGTGCTAAATGAATGGCAAGGGATGCAAAGTTTTGATTACTATTGTCGGTTAGAAAATGGGGAACGATGTAAATAATGTTTAAGCAATGAGTACCCAACAATCCGCATTGCTCAAGATCCTAGATTATCACAATAATACCTGGAAGAAACCGAACGAATCACAATTTGAGTAAGCAACGTTGGGTACTTAATATGCCGAGAGTGCCCCCAATTACATAAATGCTTCCAAGATAAAATTACGGAGATAATATGTTTATTAATTCGATCGACAAATTTCGTGACGAACTAAATCCTGCTGAAAGGATTATTTGGAGTGGACAGCCTCAACAGGGCTTACTATTAAGACCAATAGATGCTTTCATGATACCATTCAGCCTTCTTTGGTGTGGTTTTGCCTTTTTTTGGGAACTTGGCGTCATATCTGATGGTGCACCATTTATTTTTATGATTTGGGGCATACCATTTATTTTGGTTGGTTTATATTTCGTATTCGGTAAATTCCTTGTTGATAATCTACAAAGAAAAAAAACTTACTATGCTCTTACAGATCAGCGAGCTCTTATTATTTCTAGATTACATACCCAAACCACTCGAACTATTAAATATAAAAAGATAACTGATATAAGTATAAGTACAAAGAGCAACGGGAAAGGAACAATTACTTTCGGGACTCCAAATTCCAGATCTTGGATGAATTCGCTTAATTGGTTTCCCAATTCAAGCACTTCAAACGATGTACCAAGATTTGAGATGATCGAAGATGCTAAAATGGTTTATGAACACATAAAACGATTTCAGAATGAATCTGAATAATCACCGAAAACATCATCACTAGCAGCGATAGCGGGTATATGTAAAGGACAATTACTTTACCATCTGGACAAGAGGGGTGGCTACAAATATATATACACATACGTCTCGCATGATTTTATAAACCCGATCTTCGGACAAAACATCTGACAGAATTGTCATCGTGGAATCCCCGCTGATCCCTGGTTTGATGGGGGGAGAATCCCCCTTGGTCTTAGGGGGAATACCCACCGCTTGGATTGTATCTTCTATGTCCAAACCGACGTTTACCTTAAAAAATTGGCGAGTTTTGATAAACCCCTTGTGGATTCGAACAAATGTGCTATGATTAGAATGCTTTCCTATGGTGTATTTAGATCAGTGCTCTTCTGTACCGATTGATATTTATCGGTAAAAAGCATTCGTATACCAGTGCTTATCTGTACCGGTTGTTTGGTGCTCTCCCATACCGGTGCGAGCGATCTTCTCGATAAAACTATCCTCATCCTAAGTGCCGAATATCGAGTGATCTTCTCGAAATAAGTGCCTAACCTGTCCGGTTTGCTGAATCCGGTTTTACTTTTACCGGACTTCTACCGGATTGCCTAATTGCCTATGTGTCTAATTACTAATTGCCTAATTGCCTATGTGCCTAAGTGCCTAAGTGCCGAATATCGAGTGATCTTCTCGATCCCTGGTATCGAATGAATTTCTCGATAATAAGTGCCTAACCTGTCCGGTTTGCTGAATCCGGTTTTACTTTTACCGGACTTCTACCGGAGTGCCTAAGTGCCTAAGTGCCTAATACCTTGTTTGCCTGAGTGACTAATCACCTGTATTTGAATCCATTCGAATTTGTGCTTTTTTTATTAAATAATCACCAAATCCTCGATTTCCACACCTGAAAGCAGCACCCCGATTATATGAACATTTGTTTCGATTTATTTTTTTGTGAAAACAATTAAATATCTGGCTAAACCGAGCAGCATACTTGCCCGATTACCTGATTACTCGGGTGCCTTTAACCCGATATCGAGTGATTTTCTCGATGCTGTTTGCCTAATAACCTAATTACCTAAGTGCCTAATTACTAATTGCCTAATTGCCTATGTGCCTAAGTGCCTAATTACTAAGTACCCAAGTACCTTTTTACCGATGAAAAATAGTATAATTACTCTACGCACCCAGATCGACCTCGACTGGGATGTCGAGAGTAAAAACCAAATATTAATCTCAGGCCCCTACCAAAATATCGAAAGGAGGGTACCATGTCAGAAATTCAATCCCCAAATCCCACAGAGGAACGTAAAAAAGTGACGATTCGCCTCATCCAGGCCATGAAAACGCGCCATGAGCCCATCAGCATGCTCACCGCTTATGACTATCCCACCGCCCTGGTGATGGACCAGGCCGGCATGGACATGATATTGGTGGGTGACTCGCTCGGCATGGTCATGCTGGGCTATGACAGCACCTTGCCCGTCACCATGGACGAGATGATCCACCATAGCAAAGCCGTCGCCCGCGGGGCGAAATACGCCCTGTTGGTGGGCGATATGCCCTTTATGTCCTACCAGGCTTCCACCGGTGAAGCCGTCAAGAATGCCGGGCGTTTCCTCCAGGAAGCCGGGATGAATGCCGTCAAACTGGAGGGTGGTCGCGAACGTGCAGACACCATCCGCCTCATTGTCGCTGCCGGCATCCCCGTCATGGGTCACCTGGGTCTCACCCCCCAGAGTATCCAACAACTGGGCGGATACCGGCCGCAAGGACGGGATGCCGGCGCCGCCTATAAGCTCTTGGAGAATGCCCTGGTCCTCCAGGAGGCTGGCTGTTTCAGCCTGGTGCTCGAATCCATCCCCGGGCGGCTGGCCGAGCTGGTGTCACAGCGCCTGGTCATCCCAACCATCGGGATTGGTGCCGGTGTCGGGTGTGATGGTCAGGTGCTGGTAACCCATGACCTGCTGGGAATTTTCGAGCGCTTCACCCCCAAGTTTGTAAAGAAATATGCCAATTTCTCTGCCGAGATGCGCAAGGCTTTCGATGATTATAAGTCTGAGGTCAAGGCAAAAGCTTTTCCGGCTCCTGAGCATACCGTGGATATGAACGAAGACGAGTGGAAAGACCTTGAGGCAAAGCTTGCCCAGGATATCCCCCAGTTAGTCGTCCATGACTCGAGCGTGAGGTGAGCCGATGGGGGTCTTGATCGTCGGGACGGGTGCCATGGCTTGCCTGTTTGCAGCCCGACTGGCGGGCTCCGGCAATGCAGTCACAATGTTGGGTAGCTGGCCTGAAGGGCTGGCGGTACTCCGCCAGCGTGGCGTGCGCCTGCTTGAAATGGATGGCAGCACCTGCCAGTACCCGGTCGAGGTGATGGATGCGGACAGCTGCCGTGGAAGCTTCTCACAAGCCTTGGTGCTGGTCAAGTCGTGGCAGACGGAACGCGTCGCCAGGCAACTGGAAAACTGCCTCGAAGGCTCTGGGATTGCCCTCACCCTGCAAAATGGCTTTGGTAATGTGGAGACCCTCCAGGCTGTCCTCGGGTCTGGTAGGGTTGCGTTGGGCGTCACCACCATCGGCGCTCGCATGCTTGAGCCGGGCTACGTTCAACATACCGGTGAAGGCAAAGTGAGCCTCGGATCGCATAAAAATGGTACTGCCTTTGGAGAGCTGTTGAAGAATGCTGGATTTCAGGTAGAGATGATTGCCGATACCCAATCTCTGCTGTGGGGCAAGCTGGTGATCAATGCCGCCATCAACCCCCTCACTGCCTTACTGCGGGTTCCAAATGGTGAGCTGCTGGCCCGCGCTTCCGCCCGCGAGCTCATGCAGGAGGCTGCCACGGAAGCCGCTTTGGTGGCGGCCGCCAAAGGTATCAGGCTGCCTTATGATGATCCGGAAGATGCGGTTGAAGCGGTCGCCAAGAACACAGCCTCAAATATCTCGTCCATGCTGCAGGATGTGCTGCGTGGCACTCCCACGGAGATTGATTCTATCAATGGTGCCATCATCCGTGAAAGTGAAAAAGTAGGCTTGCTTGCTCCGGTGAACCGAATATTGTGGCGCCTGGTAAGGGGTTTGGATCGGAATTAAGAGGCAAAATATGCAAATCGTCGAGACTTTGAAAGAATTGCGCCAGGCACGCAACAGATTAAAAGGACCACTTGGATTGGTGCCCACGATGGGCTACCTTCATGAAGGGCATCTGTCACTGGTTCGCCGCGCCCATCAGGAATGCACCAGTGTCGCCGTCAGCATCTATGTCAACCCTTCTCAATTTGGTCCGCATGAAGACCTGACCAAATACCCCCGTGATTTACCCCGCGACCTTGAGCTGTTGCGCCAGGAAAGCGTCGACCTGGTTTGGGCACCCACCGACGAGGTCATGTACCCTCCTGGCTACCAGACCTGGGTCTTGGTGGAAGGTGTTACCCAACCCCTGGAGGGGGCAATTCGTCTTGGGCACTTTCGCGGTGTGGCTACCGTGGTGAGCAAGCTGTTCAACGCCGTTCAGCCAAACAAAGCTTATTTTGGGCAGAAGGATGCTCAGCAAGCGGTGGTCATCCGCCAGATGACCCGTGACTTGAATTTTCCCATCGACATCGTGGTCTGCCCAACGCTGCGCGAACCAGATGGCTTGGCCATGTCCAGCCGCAACGTGTACCTGGATCCCGAAGAGCGACGGGCAGCAGTGGTGCTCTCCAGGGCATTATTCAAAGCCAAAGCTGCCTTCGATGCAGGGGAACATGATGCAGACCACCTGCGTCAGGTCATGCTGGATACGCTGGCAGCTGAGCTATTGGTGAAGGTCCAATATGGTTCCTGTGCCCATCCGGATACCCTGCAAGAGCTGGATGGTCCGGTGGATCATGCCTTGCTCTCGCTGGCTGTGACGATCGGCAAAACCCGCCTGATCGATAATGTGCTCGTCTAATTTTGACGTATATCATTGCACCTGAATCTAAAAATTGTAACTACTCACTCTGAATGCTATGAATGTGCTAAGGATGTTCAATTATCGAAAAAAGGCTGTGCGGAGGGGCGTAGACCCGGCGCACAGCCTTTTTTCGAGCCATTTTGGGGCTGTCTAAAAAGTCACAATTGTGGAATATATCCTAAACCGTAGGGGCGTAGGGGTGGCATTTGAACAAAATACACTAAGAAAGTTTCCCCTACGCCCATATGGAGCGCCTTCAATCAGAGCGCAGGTGTAATCAATCATGATATTCTCGGAATTCCACCCCTGCGCATCTACTTTTGGGACAGCCCCAATAAAAAGGTGGATGGGTGAGTAATTACTTAGACTTTATGACTGATCTGGAAAAGAGGCTGACATGCTGCTAACCATAGATATCGGGAACACCAACATTACCTTGGGATTATACGAAGGCAAAGAGCTTGGACCGCGCTGGCGCCTGGCAACCGCCTACGATCACATGCCCGACGAGTATGGGCTCCAGCTGCTGGGGTTATTGGAGCATGCTGGGCACACCCCTGCAGATGTCCATGGCATTTGCCTGGCCTCCGTTGTGCCCCCCATTACCAGCAAGATCATCGAAGCCTGTCGCCGCTACCTCAACTTGGAACCGTTGGTGGTGGATGCGGGTGTGAAAACCGGCATCCGTGTGCGCTATGAAGACCCGCGCGCCGTGGGGGCGGACCGGATTGTGGATGCAGTCGCTGTCTTGCGTTTATACGGCGTTCCAGCCTGCGTGGTCGATTTTGGCACCGCTACCACCTTCGATGCCATCTCGAAGAATGGGGATTACCTGGGTGGAGCGATTGCACCCGGTATCGGTATCGCTGCCGAAGCCCTCTTTCAGCGCACTGCCCGGTTGACTCGTGTGGACTTGCAAAAACCTCCCTCGGTGATTGGTCGAAATACCGTTCATGCCATGCAATCGGGGTTGTTATACGGCTATGTCGGGTTGGTGGAGGGGATGGTGGCACGCTTTCGCCAGGAGCTGGGTGCAGATATGAAAGTGATTGCCACCGGTGGTCTGGCAGATATCGTCGCCCACGAGACGGATGTTATCCAGATCACCGCCCCCTGGCTTACCCTGGATGGTCTCCAGATGATTTGGGAAATGAACCAGCCGGCTGCATAAACCTATGCTTGGAAATAACGCCGAATATTTTCAGGCTCTCCAAACCCAAACCGGTTGGAGCCGTACTTTATATGGGTTTGCCCTGTGGTGTGCTCCCCAACCTGGCTGGCTTACCCTGGACGTGGGCTGTGGGCCAGGATTGTTACCGGCCATATTTGAAAAGCTTGGCTGCCTATCCGTGGGAGTCGACCTCGATTTGGAGATGTTCCATCCATCGCCCTTGCATCCAAGGGTCGCAGCAGCAAGTGTCTATGATTTGCCATTTAGATTCAGCAATTTTGACCTGATTACTGCCTCGAACCTGCTCTTCCTGTGTTCTGATCCAGATTTGGCCCTCTCTGAGATGAAACAACGTCTGCGTTCGGGAGGCAAGTTGGCCATGCTCAACCCTTCCGAATACCTGAACGAGCCAGCTGCCATGGCATTCGTCAATGATAAAGGTTTGGTTGGGGTGGCGCGCGATACCTTGCTGCATTGGGCCAGGCGTGCCTTCGAGAACCACCATTGGACGGAAGATGAAACCTGTCACTTATATGAACGAGCGGGGCTGAAGTATATGGGAAGTGTTTTAAAGGCAGGACCCGGCTTTGGACGATTTTCTTGGGGGCTGGCATAAACATAACTCTTCATTAATCACAATTTCTTGCCCAAGTTGTCATTGCTTAAGCCCAGGTGGTCTTCGGGGACAATCCTTGCTTACCTTGCGAGGAAGGCGGGAATACTAATATTCCAATATCTGGTGAGTAAGCACTATCTTGTGTCCTAACTTTTTTTATTAATCTTTTGATATCTTTTTAATTACGAGAATAATTTTATCTGTATTTATCTGTATTTATCTGTGTTTATCTGTGGGGGATATTTCTTTATCTGCGTTTATCTGCGTAAATCTGCGGTTAATAGTATTTTATTCCGGATGCTGGTGAGTAATTACACTTAAATCCCCAAAATTGCTTGGGGTATAATTCATCCGGTAAATCGAATGATCACAGAAATTCTGAGAGCGGGGTATCCCAGTGCGCTAAATCATGCTGTAGATGTACTCAAGCATGGTGGTTTGGTTGCCTTCCCTACCGACACAGTCTATGGATTGGCCGCCTTGCCTTTCAAGGACGAATTTGTCGAGGGATTATTCTCAGCCAAAGGTCGCAATAATACCAGGGCAATTGCGATCTTAATCGGAGATTATGAGGATTTACCCCGCGTGGTGGAGAGTTTTGATGAGACCGCCTCCCGTCTCGCCCATCATTTTTGGCCCGGACCACTCACTCTCGTGGTGCAAAAGCATGCCGGGCTGCCCGAGGCTCTTTCACCCGATGCGACGATTGGGGTGCGCATGCCTGATCACCCCATCGCCCTGGCCCTCCTGCGGAAAACTGGACCCCTGGCGGTGTCATCCGCTAATATTTCCGGTCAGGATAATACCAATACTGCCGAAGAAGTGAACCAGCAATTGAGCGGGCGGGTTCACCTCATTCTGGACGGAGGGCGAACGTCGGGAGGTGTCCCCTCGACAGTGGTGAACTGCACCTCAGCCTCATTGACCTTGCTGCGCGAAGGTCCGATCAGCATGGCAGAAATTCAAGCTGCTCTCCTGTAGTGCCGGTATCTTTCTCACGAACCTATTAATCTTTTTTCATGCCATTTTTAGCTGGATGGATATAATGATAGTTGCATTCTCCTCACTCAAATTCGCCCAATGAGATTGGAGCCATCTCAGAGGGCGATTTGAGTTTAAAAGGACCTTGGATAAATCCTCAATCTATTGTATATAAACAAACCTATCAGGGCTGAAGCGGGGCGGGCACCTCGGATAACGGCCAATTGGGTAATACATCCATATCAAGCGGGTCGCGTTGGCCTCGAATAAAACGGTAATAAGCCGCCCCTGCGATCATGGCAGCATTATCGGTACACAGCCAGATGGGAGGTATATGCAATGGGCAGGTAGCACGCGACTGGATGGAATGGCGTAATGCCCGGTTCGCAGATACGCCGCCTGCCACCACAACGCTTTTAGCGCTATATTCCTTGGTAGCTCTGATCGTCTTGGTGACCAGCACATCCACCACAGCAGCTTGAAAGCTGGCTGCCAGGTCTGCGACGGCCATCGATTTATGCGCATCCCCCTGACGCACCTCGCGCATCACGGCAGTCTTCAAGCCGCTAAACGAAAAGTCCCAGCTATCTTCCAGCCAGGCCCGTGGGAAGTTGTATGCCAGTGGGTTTCCATCAACCGAAGCGTTCTGAATGGATGGACCTCCGGGATATTCCAGGCCAAGCAAACGCGCCACTTTATCAAAAGCTTCTCCGGCGGCATCATCCAGGGTGGCACCCAAATGTTGGTACGTCAGATGATCCTTCATCAAAACCAGCTCGGTATGACCTCCCGAGACGATCAGGGCGATCAGAGGAAACTTGGGTGCGTGTGTGGGTGTGGTTTCCGGTTTATACAGCCAGGCGGAATAAAGATGGCCTTCGAGATGGCTGACACCGATGATGGGTAAACCACTTCCTAACACCAACCCTTTGGCGGCATTCATACCCACCACTAATGAACCGGGCAAGCCAGGTCCACGTGTCACTGCGATCGCATCCAGATCGTTCAAGGTCAGGTGTGCCTGATGTAGCGACTGGTCAATCACCGGGTAAATGGTTTTGATGTGTTGCCTGGAAGCTACTTCCGGAAAAACTCCACCGAACTGGGCGTGCAGCTCGATTTGTGACGCGACGACACTGGATAGGATTACCCGACCATCCTCCACAACCGCAGCAGCAGTTTCGTCACATGATGTTTCGATCCCGAGTATCCGGATCGGAGGGGTCTCTACTTGAGAACTGGTTTTGGCGGTACTTTTAGCCATTTTGGTTACCTGATCAATCTTGAAAAATGCAGAAACAGCTCATCCGGTCTTTACCGGGAGCACCAAATCCATTGGATAATCTGCCAATATTTCCATCTTCCCATCCGGGCGCACCCACAGGCTGTTTTCGAGGCGCACACCCATGCCCTTGTCGGGGTAATACAAACCGGGCTCAAGGGTGAAAACAGCCCCCGGCACCAGGCAATCCAAAGCGTCGCTGTTGATCCCGCTCCACGGTCGTTCATGGACATTAAGGCCAATTCCGTGGCCCAGGCTGTGGACATAACCTTGCTGAGTTTGAGGGTTCTCCTTGATAGTGGGGTGACCCTGGGCAGAAAACAGCTCACATACCATGTCCTGGTAGTTGTTGAAAGGAGTTCCGGCTTCCAGCTGACTGCTGACCTGATTATACGCTGATAAAACAGTCTCATAGAGTGATTGGACTTCATCTGGAGCGTATCCGAGGCACCAGGTACGGGTAAAATCGTAGAAGTAACCGCCGCCGGCTTCGCATGGGTAGATGTCGAAAACAATTGTCTGCCCCAACCTGAGTGGATCGCTCGGATTACCCGATGAATGAGGTACGCCGGCATCTCGACCGATGGCAAATATGGTATCTTCTGGGTTCTCTGCACCGCGCTCAGATAACCACAGATTAATGCGCTGTTTTACCTCCCCTATGGTAAGAGGATCCCCGTTGGGTTTGACCATGACTCCATTCCGAGAACCATGCGAGGTAATAAAGTCTGCCACCTGACCGACAACTTGGGTGGTGATCTTACCCATCCTGCGGATGCGTTCGATCTCAGCATCATCCTTGGTCATGCGTGCAAGCATCAATACCGAATTATTGATCTCACCCACCAGGTTGATCCCAGGCATCTCATGTTGAAGTGTGGAAAATATCGCATAATTTGTCCCAACCTCGGATCGACCGTATAATGCCACCTTTCCTGAAGTAATCCCGAGCTCGCCGAGCATCAGCTGGTAGCGTCGGGCGATCGCCAGCTGGTAATCCCCATTGGCTCCTTTGAGCAGCTCGGAAAAGTTGTAATCCATCAGGTTTTTGGTTTGCAAACCAGATTTCGCTGCTTCATCCCTCTCCATAGGGTTATAAAATAGGGTCGGTACTTTGCCTCTCTTTTTGATCAGGTCGGCATTGCTCACATGGCCACCTCCCGTCATATAGACCATGGCGGGATTGTGTTGTGCAGGTCCGGTGATCAGTATCGCTTCCAGATCGTTAGCTTGCATCAGTGAATCCAGATCGTTTTTCATATGAAGGATATCCTCTTTAGTGTTTTTCGAAAGATAAACGGATGGCGGCTAATAGCTCGCCATCCTGTCCGGGCAAGACTGTTCGTGGGTCAAAGATCACCTTATCAGCCTCCAGACGGGCTATCACAGGTGGTTGGCATCGTCGAAGTCGTTCAAGAAAACGGTTAGGTGACTTTACCGATAAGGCGAGTACGAAGGTAGATAACGTTTCATCTGGCAGCGATCCACCCCCAACTGTGGATTGACTGGCGATCACTTCTCCCAAACTCAGTGTTTTCATCCATTTTTCAGCTCGTTGCCTTAGGGTTCCAGCAGTAGCAGTGATCATTTGCCAGATGGGAATTTCTCTCAAAGCTTCGTCTTTTACGTAGTGTAATAATGTGGCTGAGAGTGCTGCCAGACACAGTTTATCTGCACGCATCGCTCGCGCCAGCGGATGTTTCTTCAACTTAGCGATCAGGTCAGCTTTACCTATGATGATGCCAGCTTGAGGACCGCCTAAGAGTTTATCACCGGAGAAGCATATCAAGTCTGCTCCAGCTTCAAGCGATTCTCTGACCATGGGTTCATGCCCCAGATTAAATTGAGCAGTATCCAGCATGGCACCCGAACCCAAATCGTCCACCAGGGGAATACCTGCTTGGTGGGAAATTTCAGCCAGCTCTGTCAGGGTTGGTTCGCTGGTGAAGCCGGATAGACGGAAATTTGACCGGTGCGCATGCAGGACGAGCGCGGGTGAAGCTTCATTTATCGCCTCAGTGTAATCGGTCAAATGGACCCGGTTGGTAGTGCCTACTTCGTAAAGATGAGCACCGGATTGCTGCATAACATCCGGGATGCGGAACCCTCCCCCAATCTCGACGAGCTGTGTCCGTGAAATAACCACACGCCGCCTACGGGCAAGCGCAGATAAGACCAGGAGCACCGCGGCAGCATTATTATTGACAACCAAGGCAGCTTCTGCGTGGGTCAAACGTTTTAATAAATCTTCCGCATGCACCAATCTGGAGCCCCGCTGCCCGCGACTGAGGTCGAATTCAAGATTCGAGTAGCTCACTGAAACATCTTGAATTGCCTGGATAGCAGCCTTGCTTAATGGTGCTCGACCCAGGTTAGTGTGAAGGATCACCCCAGTGGCATTAATAACTGGGGTTAATGAAAGAATAGCCCATGCTTGTAATGTATGCAGGGCATGATCCATTAAAGCATCGTGGGTGGGTATAATGTTGGACGTGGTAAATTCTTGACGTGCATCCTCCAGTGAGAGGCGCAACGCTTCAAGCGTTTGTGGCCGACCATATTCAGTGATCCAGGCTGGTATAACCGGCTGCAGGAGCAATTGATCTACAGAAGGCAGGTCGCGTAAACCACTCATAGGCATATCATCTACTAACGGAAAGGAAACTGTCCAGTGTCTACCCCTTCCACTGGCTTTTCTCGCTCATTCTCAGCAGAAATTCGATTAAACCCAAGCCTATTGCCAATAGGATTGCCAGTGCTGGGTTAAGCACCCGCCCCATCTGCAGCCAGGCAAGGGTGGAAATATACACCGCAAACCAAAGGGCTTGCCGAACCACAACGAAGTAAGTAGGTGGAGGAACGCTTGGGAACCGGCGGTTGAGGAAGGCAGTGATTGGCAGTGTGGTTCCAGTGATCGCCAGGACACACAAGAAGAAGAACAGCCAGCGAGGTCCAACTGTCGGTAGGGATGAAATAATGAGGGCGAACAAGCCACCCCAGCCAATGATAAATAGAAAAATGGAGGCAGGGAGAAAATTGGCAACCCGAGGAGAGGTGTTTGATTTCATATTGCGATAATTCTATCACAGGCGATATAAATAAAAACAGGCGAGTGGATCATCCACTCGCCTGTGACTGGCATTTACATCTCTCTGAATTCACCTTCAAGCACTTCTCCTTCATCATTCGGATTTCTCGGATTTTTCCCAGACCCTCCTGACGAAGAACCTTCAGAATTGCCATTTCCGGGTTGTCCAGACCCCTGTGCAGCATATAGCTGTTGGCTGAGGGCATAAGATGCATTCTGGAGTTCGTTGGTAAGATTGTTGATATGGGTTACGTCGTTACCTTTCATAGCTTCGCGCAATTGGCTCAGCTTGGCTTCAATGTTTTGGCGATCATTAGCTGGTACTTTATCCTGCAAGTCACGTAATGTTTTTTCAGTTTGATAGACCAGGCTATCAGCGGTGTTCCGTGCCTGGATCAATTCGCGTTGGCGTTTATCATCTGCTTCGTGGTCACGTGATTCACGCACCTTGTGCTCAATTTCGTCTTTGCTCAAATTGGTGGATGCAGTGACGGTGACTTTTTGCTCCTTGCCAGTGGCTTTATCGTGAGCTGTCACATTCAAAATACCATTTGCATCAATATCAAAGGTAACTTCAATTTGTGGCGTACCCCGCGGAGCGGGTGGAATTCCCTCCAATCGAAATCGGCCCAGACTCATGTTATCCGGTGCCATCGGGCGCTCACCTTGTAGAATATGAACGTCCACAGCAGTCTGCCCATCTTCAGCAGTTGAGAACACCTCAGATTTCTTCACCGGGATGGTAGTGTTACGTTCAATTAATGCAGTCATCACACCACCAAGGGTCTCCAGACCCAGGGAAAGGGGAGTTACGTCGAGTAACAACACATCCTTCACTTCACCACCCAACACACCAGCCTGTATAGCAGCACCGACCGCGACTACTTCATCTGGGTTCACGCCTTTATGAGGCTCTTTATTGGTCAAAGAGCGGACGAGGTCCTGCACCATGGGCATGCGGGTTGCGCCACCCACCAGAACCACTTCACTGATTTCGGAGGAATCCAAATTTGCGTCTTTGAGTGCAGATTGGAACGGATTGCGTAAACGGGCAACCAGATCTTCAGTAAGCTGTTCAAAGCGGGAACGAGATAATTTGGTCTGCAAATGCTTTGGACCGTTGACATCCGCAGTGATGTAAGGCAGGTTGATCTCAGTCTCTACGACGCTCGAAAGTTCAATTTTGGCTTTTTCGGAAGCTTCTCGTAATCGCTGTAAAGCTTGCCGATCTTTGCGCAAATCTATGCCCGATTCTGTTTTAAATTGATCCGCTACCCAATTAACAATGCGTTCATCCCAGTCATCACCACCCAGGTGCGTATCACCATTGGTCGATCGGACTTCAATCACTCCACCGCCTACCTCAAGGACAGATACATCGAATGTACCTCCCCCCAGATCAAATACCAGGATGGTTTCGTTTTCTTTTTTGTCCAAGCCGTAGGCAAGGGCAGCTGCAGTTGGCTCATTGATAATACGCATGACTTCCAACCCGGCAATCTTGCCCGCATCTTTGGTCGCCTGCCTCTGGCTATCATTGAAATAAGCCGGTACGGTGATGACCGCTTGTTTTACCGATTCTCCCAAATAAGCTTCTGCATCTTGCTTGAGCTTCCCAAGGATCATGGCGGAAATATCCTGAGGGGTATAATCGACTTTCATCATCGGTATGTGGACGCGTGCATCATTGGAAGGTCCTTGAACGACTTGATACGACACCATCTTTCGTTCGGTCTCCACTTCATCGAAACGCCTACCCATGAAACGCTTGATCGAGTAGATTGTATTCTCAGGATTAATGACAGACTGACGTTTAGCAGTTTGACCTACCAGGCGTTCACTATTTTTATTGAAGCCGACCACAGAAGGTAATAAGCGGGAACCCTCTGCCGTTGAAATTACAGATGGGTCTCCACCTTCCATAACAGCCACCACGCTATTGGTGGTTCCAAGGTCAATACCAATTATTTTCGACATTTCTTTCTCTCCACTGTATGTTTACTGATTATTTATAGATTATTTCCATACAGATATTCATATACATTCTATTCTGGAAGAATACATCTTCTATGCAAGAATAACGTTAACAAGATGTAGGAAGGATATATAAATCGGGTAATGGTTCACTCGGTTCAGCCGGATGGGTTGAGTCCCAATAAAAAATGATCATGATGTTGAACATGAATTGGTACCGGAAAAGGTAATAATGTATGAACGATATGAGAATCAAGCCCAAAAGTGTACCAGATTTGGCGAATAATCTGAACAATTCCAATTATTCTGCATACTAATCCAAAAAAGCACTAGTGCCATATATAGTCAAATTCGTTCAAATATAGCAAATAATGCCATATATAGGGGTAAGAACAATTGTTCCCCAATCTCCAGGCAAATATTTGTCGCACACTTATTACCTTATGATCGATACTTCACTATCACCGATAAGTTTGTTTTAACAATCGGAATCTTAAATAATTGGTTTTTTTAAAGATAGCGTAGGGTAAGGATATTGCCATTCAGACCGTTTTTCTGCTAGAATGGAACAGGAATCATAGCATTATAGAGGTTCGTTGGTATGGTTAGCCAGCCTAAATATGAAATACCGCGGCTGGCTTTTCCGTAAAAAATAGAAGGTGAATATTGTTTGATATTCCCCGCTAAACACCTAGACGGGGCTATATACTCCGCTATTTTGCATCCTTATCTTGAGGAGGAAGGGATCGCATGAAAGCTGATCAGGCATGGCAGGCTGTCTTGGGCCAGCTACAGATGGATATGCCCAAAGCTTCCTATGATACTTGGGTGCGGAATGCGGCAATCGTTAGCTATGAAGATAACGTTTTTATTATTGGTGTTCCCAATGCATATGCACGCGATTGGCTTGATAGCCGCTTAACCAGCAAAGTGAAGCGCTTGCTATGCGGGATCATGAATCGCACAGTAAGCGTGCGTTTTATCGTCTGGCAGGGTGAGAATGAGCAAACGCCGCCAGAAATGCCTCTCCAAGAAATTGAACCTGAAGACACTCCATTACCAACTCAGACCAGTGCACTCATCAACCGCTATACATTTGAAAACTTTGTGGTTGGATCTTCCAACCGCCTGGCTCATGCAGCGTCTTTAGCTGTTGCTGAACGTCCAGCCCAAGCTTATAACCCGCTGTTCCTGTATGGCGGCGTTGGACTGGGGAAAACCCACTTGTTACACGCCATTGGTAATCATTGTTTGAATCACAGGCAAAATGTGCTTTACGTCACATCTGAAGAATTCACCAATGATCTTATCAATGCAATTCGCGCTCATACAACCCAAACTTTTCGCGATAAATACCGGCATATAGACGTCCTGCTCATTGACGATATCCAATTCATCGCTGGTAAAGAATCGACCCAGGAAGAATTCTTTCATACATTTAATTCTCTGCATGGGCAAGAGAAGCAAATCGTTATCACTTCTGATCGCCCCCCAAAGGCATTAGTGACTTTGGAGGAGCGCCTGCGCTCCCGTTTTGAATG
The DNA here is from genome assembly GCA_963809805.1 of uncultured Chloroflexia bacterium. GTDB lineage: Bacteria > Chloroflexota > Anaerolineae > Anaerolineales > UBA4823 > FEB-25. The sequence continues at coordinate 686,747 of CAWELB010000001.1, forward strand.
TGGACTGGCGGCAGATATTCAACCGCCAGATTTTGAGACGCGCGTAGCCATTCTCAGGTCTAAATCCGAGAGAATGGGTCGTGTCATCCCTGGTGAAATTATCGAAACCATCGCCCGACGCGTACAGTCTAATATCCGTGAGCTTGAGGGCAGCCTTACACGGGTGTTGGCCTTGAGCGATTTAAGTAATTTGACCCTCAACGCAAAGCTGGTGGATGTAGCTCTGGCAGATTTATTACCCAAACCCAGCACTATTGATCCCGGTGAGCTCATGAGCCAGGTGGCAGGAGCATTCGGCGTCACTGTCCAAAATCTGCTCGGGTCCGACCGGAGGCAAGAGGTGGTCCTACCTCGGCAAATTGCCATGTATCTTTTACGCGAAGAAGCTAACTATTCACTACCCAAGATAGGAGAAGCCATGGGTGGGCGGGACCACACAACCGTGATGTACGCTTGCCAGAAAATTACTGATTTACTTGAACGTGACGACAAATTGCGACGGCAGGTAATCAAAATTCGAGAACAAATTTACGGACAATCGAAATTGGCAATTTAACAATGAGGGTAAATAAAGATATGCTTCCTCTACAGCATGGACAGATTATCTTTCCTACCCATGCTGTTGTTATTTAAGTGCGTTGTCACGCCTTCTGGAATTCCACCATCCAGAAACGTATCTAAATAATCTCCCTACCCAATGGAAGCCCATCGGTTCATACACTTCCTGAAAATCTATCCAGGGGTCTCGATCTAGCATCTTGCGAATGGCGTAACGACCCACAAGAGTTACACTTGCCAGCACCGGTGCTGCTAAAACCAACCCGATAATACCAATTAGATTCGCAGCAATGATCGCAACCACCAAAACAGCAGCTGGATGGACACCCAAGCTTTTTCCCATGATCCGCGGCGACACCAGGTTATCATATATTTGGTCAACCAGCAGTGATAATCCGATGGCAAGTAACATATAGAACATCTGGTCCAGGTTGAAGTAATTCACCTTTTGGAAATAGATCACCAATCCCATCACAATGTAGGTCACCCATGCGCCAATGTAAGGAATAAAGCGTGCAAGACCAGCCAGGATAGCGAGAGCAAAAGCATAATTGACATTTAGCACCGATAATAAGACGGTGTAGGTTATGATAACCAGGGTCACGATCGTGAGTTGCCCGCGAAGAAACGAATTCCAAATCCGGCCAAGAGCAGTGCTCATCTTTTGAATGTCATAAGAATAGCCTGGGATGTTTATGTAATCCAGGGCGCTCGGTACCTTACCAGCATCAGCCAAGACAAAATATGTGATGATCAGGACAAAAAACCCCCAGGCAATCGTGCTGGCAGTTGCAGTCGCCAAAGTCCCGACTAAAGATCCGGCTTTTCCGATAAGGGATTGTAAGGTATTGATTACTTGGGTTCCAATCTGACCGAAGTTGGTTATCTGGCTGAGATCAAAAGGCCCAAAGGGACCAATTTTAATCGTCTGATTGGATATTTGATCAATTAAACTTGGCAGGTTATTGACAAAACTTTCGATGGTCGTAATTACACTTTGGATCTGTTGTACGGCAGCAAGAATAATCAGAGTTGATGAAGAAATTAAGATGATCAAGAGGATGAAGTAAATAATGTTGACCGAGGCGCGCCAGGAAAGCCTGGTGTGGTTGCTCAAAAATGCAGCTACGGGATGGAGCAAGTATATTAGGATAAACGCTAAAATCAAGGGACCCACAATGGATCGAAACCTATATAACATTATGAGTAGTAATACGACAATCGTCAGACCCACAATGATCTTAAGGGATGAACTCCATTTTGGGGATGCTAGTTTTGGTTTATCCACGCTCATGACAATTTCTCTCTTCTCTGAGTCCGTCTCCACCAATAAGATTTTGGAGGCGGAAGTGGCTGGACTGCACTGACGGGCGTCCATTCCATATCAAATAGATTAGCAAATATATAACGCCCAAACACACGAATAGATGCGATTGTAGGTGCTGCCAAAGGTATGCCTAGGATCCCTGCCAGGAGGGCACCCAAGACTATCCCCAAGATCACCACCAGAGGTGGTAAGTGGACGCTGCGACCTACCACACGGGGGATTAAATAATTTAAATCAAATTGCTCAAAGATCAGATGCAGTCCAATGACAATCAGCATGAACGCCCAATGAGGGATAGGAATCCAGGTGGAGCCCAGGAAAAATGACAGCAGTGAGGCGATGACCAACCATATTCCATGTCCAATGCTGGGCAGGAATTCAAGGATACCAGCCAGGATACCCATGGCAAGAGCGAAGGGTAATCCCAGGATCAGTCCCACGATAATAAAAATGATCGCCACTATGGTACTTAAAAGGAGCTGCCCACGAAAAAAAGCTCCCCATATTTGATTGATCTCATCCCGGATCCATTTATAATCCTGCAGGTAGGGAGGTGGTAAATGGACCGTAAACCATTCTTCGAGCTTGGATCCATCCTTGATCAGGTAAAAGGATACCAGGATAATGAATACGATCCAAATCAGGGAGGTTATGATATTTTTAACCAGATTTACCGTCTGACCGACAACTGGTTGCAGTAATCCCTGCAATGCACCGATTAGCTGCGTTGCTAACGCGCTCGGATGAATAGTAATACCAGCGATACTATATTTTTGTGCCAGTGCACTTTCGATTGCAGTGATAATTTGCTGAGGGTTGATCTGGAAGGACTCAATATTTCCTTCCATGAAGGTTATGAATCCAATTGGAATACCGATGATGACAGCTAGCACAATAATATATGTCAACAGGATCATCAAGACTCTGTGGAGATGAAACCGCTTTTGAAGAAAATTTACGATCGGATTGAGGATATAAGCGATAATTACCGCGATGATAATGGGGGGAATGATCTCATGGAAACGCGATAAGAGATAAATGAAAAAAGCCAGCAGAAGCAGGCTGATGGTCAATTTGGTTGCATATGGCCAATGCGATCGTTCCACCACCCCACCTTTTGAGCATCAATCGAGGCAGTATCTACACTGCCGGGAATCTAATGTAGGAAGAATGCCAGAATCACCAGGATAATTATAAAAGAGCCTGCCAATATACCTACCCGACGAATATCGCGGATTACGATATGATAATCAGGATTGAACCCGGTTGGGCGATTCCCCACCAATATATCTGCTACTGGTTTTTCATTCACCGGGCTCGTCTCCCGGCGGATATTTCGTTTTGATTTTTTTGCCATTCAGCACTCCATTTAATGATCAGGCATGATGGTCAGAAATTCCACTCATCACCCATTATTCTAGTGACCCATATTATATATCTTATTTGTTGCCAGCCTGTAAACTTGCTTGCACGACAATCCGTTTGTTATCGATCATGTATGGATAACATGAAATTAATGTGACCGTCGGATTGAGCGTGGGATCCATTACTTCTACGCTGGTTGGTGAGACAACTTGAACAGCCGTGACGATGTAAGTGAAGGATTGGGTTTCAGTGTAAATGATAATTTCATCGCCTCGCTGCAATTTATCCAGGTGACGGAATATTTCTCCATACACATCATTATGAGCAGATAACACCAGGTTCCCAGAACCTCCCGGATTGGATGATCCAGCATGCTGAGCCACTCCTTTCTTCAACTGCTCCCAGCTATCCCCTTGAACAATGGGGGCATCGACATCGATGATTGGAATTTGGATTTGCGTGGCTTGTTCCGGTCCTGGCGTTGGGATGGGTATCTGTGCCATCGACTGGTACAGTGGTAGCAAGTGAGGAGGAATTTCAGCTTTCGTTGGGTTGAGCACCATTTACCGAGTTTGGAGGTGTGTGTCCAGAGGGTAAAACCACCGCAACGATAAGGGGGGTAGGGGTGAGTGTGGAGGGGGTTAGCGATTCGCTAAATTGTGTATTCAAGTCACGCAGTATCAGGATTCCATGATAGATGATAAAAAATAATCCGGCGACAGCCAGGATTTCTATGGCCAGCAAAATGCGATCCAGCCCGGGTTTCAGGCGTTTATACCAGCTGCGGCGTCCATCCACAGCCATATCTGCTTCAGAATCTGAATGCAGGGAATCGCCGGCAGCACTAATCGCATCTGAAGTAAGTGAGACTACTCTACCTGTCTCGCGGAATCGCTTTAGATGTTCCCTGCGGATTTTCCGGCGTTTTTCCACCATAAGCTGCCGTAGCTCATCGATGGATAACTCTTCGGGTGATTTTTCTTTGCCCACGAGGGGATTATACCCTGATTAGTTTTGTGGGTTTTCTATGGCTTTTCCAATAAAAGGTGCTGGGTCCGATCGCTTTTTTCGGTGACCCTGCCTGGCAAATAAAAGAAAACCTGCCAGGCGAAATCCGGCACTGAATAACAGTGCAGCACTGAGCCCGATATGCTCGGCAAGGAAAGTACCTACCAGAGGAGCGATAATGGATGATAAATACTGGATACTCTGGGCGAGGGAGACGAAAGTAGGACTATACCGAGGCGGAATTGTCTTCATCAGCTCATCGAAAAAGACCAGGTCGATGCCCGCCTGGAAAATGCCTGCCACGGTCGAATAGATGAAGATCATAGTCTGGTTGTTGGATAGCGCCACCAGACCTGGATAAAGAGACATACACAACGTGGTAATTAACAGAACAAAACGCGAACCTTTACGACGGGATAGACGCGACCAAAAGTAATAACCCACCACGAGCACGGCAGTTTGTGCGGTATAGAGCAATCCTATCCATGCATCCGATGCATCCAGCTTGCGCACAAAATATAGCGGGAATAATGGGATGCCGAGGGTGATTCCAAAGAGGTATACGAACCGTTTAAGCGTGAAAGATATAAAATCGGGTGACGACTTGATCAGCTGGTAATACTCCAGCAGGCTCGATTTTAAAGATCCTTTGGCAGCCCTCTGCACAGGCTCAGCATCCGGAATTTGAATCCGGCTCGAAAAATAATAGCTGATTAAGCCACCAAGGGATAAGCTGAGGAAAACGATCTGATAATTCAGGTGAAAACCAACCACATCCAATATCTGCCCGGCGATGGCGACAGTAATGGCAGTTGTGATCCCCAAAATAGACCAGCGGCGGCTCATCAGCTCATAGCGGCCTTCAGGTCCGGAAACTTCATTCATGACCACTGAAAAGCCCACGGCAACCATAGTCTGGGGCAAAGTCGCTGCTGCCCAAATAATCAGCACAACCAGGATCAGCAGGTTATCCGGGATAAAGAACGGAGCTAATCCGGTGAGGGCATACGCTGAGATGACCAACAGCCTGGATAGGCTGAACCAGGGGACGACGTTGCGCTGCCTCTGCAGGAAGCGCCCAACCCATAATGCCAGGATCAACCCGGTGATGCCAGGCATGGAAGTTAGGAGCCCTACCTGGACAGGGCTGGCGCCTAGCCGAGTGAGAAAAACAGGCAAAAATGGAGCTGCAGAGCTGGCTGTTCCAACACCGATAGCATCGATCTGCACATAACGCTTGTTGCGTTCTTGAATATCTACTTGTTCTGTTTTTTCAGAGATGGGAGGCTGTAAAGCAGAGGTCATGCTACCATACCGAGCATAATGTCTAATAATTTCGATGCCAGGATGACCCGGTCAAAATGGGATTGTACATAGGTGTATCCATTCTGCCCCAGACGGCGGGCGAGTTCGGGGTCACCAGCCAATTGCAGGATGGCTCGTGAGAGGGCCTCTGGATTGCCAGGTACGACTGGAATCCCCCCGTTCGCATTTTCGATCACCTCACGAATTACCCCATCAATGGCCAGAATCACGGGCTTACCGGAAGCCATATAATCAAAAACCTTATTTGGATAGGTGGTTTTGTACATCTTGATTGGTTTTAGTATGGCAATACAGGCATCCGCGGCGGCAAGTGCTTCAGGCATTTCGACTTTTGGTATAGGTGGCAGGAAAAGGATATTTTCCAGGCCTTCTTGAGCTGCCTGCGCCATCAAGGTCGATTTATCCTTCCCGTCACCTAACAATACGATGCTGATATCCTTGCGGGGCAGCAATTTCTTTGCTGCCTGGAGGACTATTCCAAGGTCATTAGACAACCCGTGTGCGCCGGCATAAAGCGCCACAAATTTGTTATTCAGATTGTGCGATTCGCGAAATGCGCTGCCATCCACCTCTGGATTGAACATGGCACAATCGGTCCCATTCGGCACCAGCTCCACATGAAATACTCCCTGGTCCATCACATGGGAGATAAATCCCGGCGAATTAACCACCACCTGATCTGCCCGATGGTACAGAAAACGCTCAAGCCACTCCGAAAGCCTGATTAAATGGGGATTTTTAAGCACTCCAACAGCAACAGCGAAAGCTGGCCACAGGTCACGGACTTCAAAAAGGAATGGCCGGTGTTTTAACCTCGCCAATGCCCAGGCAGTGATCCCCTGGAAAATTGGGGGTGAAGTTCCCCAAACCAAATCAACATTTTTCACTCCAAGACCGATAAAAAATGATGAAACCATAAAGCTGAAGAAGCTGATCAGGCGAAAAGCGAAGCTGCGATGCAAAGCAGGGTAGGTGTACGCCCGTATGATGGTGATCAGCTCCCCATCGGTCTGTTTTTTAGACCAGGGTATTTTGGCAGAATGGCTTTTCCCAGTTAAATAGCTGATGGCGCTGGTAATAATGGTAACCTGGTGACCTTGGGAGGCAAGATAACGGGCGAGCTCGTGATGACGAGTCCCGCCCGGTTCATCTAGCGCCACGAAAGCCTGGTGGATCAACAGGATATGCACGGATCAACATCTCCGGTTTGAAATGTCAGCGGTGTTGTAGATAACATGCTTAGATCGCTTCATCAGGTGGGCGGTCTGTCACGACCAGAGGTTGCTCAGGCCAGCGAGAGTGATGGGATTTAAAAACGAAATCCGCAACCATTTTTGGCAAGACTTGATGTTTGTGCAGGTCATCCACGCGCAGCCAAACTGGCTGATGCGAGCCTTTCTCCGAATCAGGCGAGCTGCCCATCTCATCACCGCTGCCGTGACCAAATTGACCGCCGATCCTTTCAGCCAGGAAATAATACTGGGGGCTCCCCTTGTACCAGACTTCTGCTAAAAGGCGACCGATTTTTACTTGCAACCCAAGTTCTTCCATTATTTCTCGTTGTGCGGCGGTTGCAGGGGTTTCGCCTGACTCGATTTTTCCACCCGGAAAAACGAAATAATGACTGCCGGAACGATGGCGTTCAATCAGGGCTATTTTATCATTCAGGATAAGGATGACTGCGGCTCTAGCTTTCACTGGGTATGATCCATTCACTCTTTAATTCTATTGGCAAGGATTGAGAAATTTCGAGAATGCAGGCTAAAGCAGGGATTTTATCGCCATATGTCGGAGATGTCCAGCCGCAAATTGGGGAGGTTGTTCCATTCCCATACAGAACTTTTCCTGCTCGTACGAGCTGAACTTTCATGGCTTGTGGCGCCTGTATTTTGTCGTTGGTTGTAGACGCACCTAATATTAAAGACACCCAACCGAAAGCTGATCGAATGCGTACTTTGCAAGCGATGGTATTCGTAGGAATGGCCGATGTCATAATTTCGTATTCCCAATCTGGCAATAGCCAATGCAATCGTACAACATGAACGGGCTCGGCAGATCCATCCAGACGGTCTATCACCTCCCAATGACCATCTTCTACTGCTGTAACGGTCCGTGTATGTAGCACTCCGATCTTCCGATATCCATGCTGCTGTGCGGATAAGCTTTGACTGTCTTTATCACCAGAGGATTGACTTGTGAGAATATTAGCTTGCGCCCAATCCAGGTACAGGAAACGACCAGCATGAAACATGAATTCTTGGGTATCGACCGTGACCGTGTTATGTACAAAGGCGCTGGTGAGTGAATTCTCCCATGGAGCTGGTGCATTATAAAGGTATGTGCCAGGATCCATGGCGAGGTTCTCCCCTCGCCACCATAGATCCAGATGAAGCTGGTCTGCATGCCCTGGACGGGAATGAAACTTTGCCACTCGCAGCGTTGCCCAGGAGCGATTTTTTGAATTCTGGAGGATGTATGGGGGTTGAGTGATCAATGCTTTCGAATTTGAAGCATCACGCCAGAAATCAAGCCTGACTTCCTTCAGGGCTCGATTCGGTTGCGTAACCAACCATAGGCTCATGTCACTCCAGCTGCCTTTTGGATTCAGATTGGTATTCAAGAACCTTTGAGCTGCGGCATGGATCACCGGGCGGAAGTCGTGATACGGACAGACCGTTAGAGGAAGAATATAAGCGCCATCGTTATGACCCAAATTGGGCACACGCCCCGTTTCTATGTCGACTAATTTCCACAGCCAATTCGTGGATGCTTCAAGGCGGGTAATAATCTCCCCTGGGATTGGCTCACTAATAAATGAATGATCATGAACTGCGAAAGCCCACAGTGCTGCTTGCAGCATCAGGCGGTGATAGTTCGTACTATGCTGTGTATAGGTGCCATCAGGGTCAATTTGGGTCCTGAATGCGTATTGCAGCCACTTCCGGCCCAGCTGATGCCATCTGGGTGCCAGCGGGTGATCAGGCAGCAAAGCTGAGGCGGTATATAGGCCAAGAGCTTCGCTGATCAGGTGGTTGTTATTTTGCGCACGGGCATACACCAGGGTGGGAGGGATGCGTTCAGCGTGCATCACAATAGCTTTTGCGATGCTCTGTAACTTTTCTGGTGTAGCCTGATCAGAAAGGCTGAAAACCTGAAGCGAGAATGCAAGCGCCACTAAACGGATAGCTACCTCTTGAGCTGAAGACCAATGTGGACCCAGATATGGTGGGTTGGCAGATAAAAATCTATCGGTGTACTTCCAGAAAGCCTCGGAATAGCGTTCGTTACCGGATAAATGGTAAGCCATGGCAAGCGTACATGCCCAGCCAAACCTGCCGGGTTCCCAGATAAACTTTATATCCTGGTCCTCTGGTCGGTCATTCCGATGTTCGTAATCAGTCCAATCGGGCAGAGGTCCTGGCACGGTCAGAGTCAGGGGCACCGGCGGTCCACCAAACAGGCGAACTTTCCCATCTACAATCTCATCTGCCAGTGTATAGAGCTGCCCCACTTGATCACCGAGTAGCTCGAGCATGGTAAGGCGATCAGGCAGTCTGGGAAGGCAATTGTGCAAGTGAAGGTTCGCTTCGCGATTTAGATCATTCTGCCTGGATAATGAAGCTGTGAGCAGTCTCTGATAATGCCCGCTGGAGAGCCCGAATTGATACAAAGCGTAGCATCCCAACGCACTCGGTCCCAGTTCATTCAGAGCTTTGAAGGCAAGCGATAAACGAGATGCAAGCTTCATTGGCAATAATTCACGAAAAGTGACTAGCTTCGTGGTGAAACCAGCGAAATGGGTTGCCTGGTACGGAGAGCCTCCAGGGAAGCAAATGTGGCTTCAGTCACACCCAATAACTGCCTGTACGGAATCGGGGGAGCACTTCCATTGATGATCGCCTGTGAGAAAGCTTCCCATTCCAGGCGATGTCCTTTATCCTGCCGCAAGGCTGATCGAATAAGCTTGCGCCTTCCCTGAGATACCAATTCGAGCTTGCGGAAGTCATCCAATACCGCAACTTTACCACCCACAAAGACTTCGATGCGCTCTTTTGGAAATGCTTTATCACCGTTTGCGATATAGATCACCGACCCTACAGAGCCGTCCGGAAAAGAAAATGTCAGCATGACATTATCTTCACGATACCGTTTGTCATCCGGAAGAGATTGAGCGCTGACGGAAGTGGGTGCAGCACCCACCAGGAAGGTTAGAAAATCGACAAAGTGACAACCTTCGCCGATGATCCGGCCTCCCCCTTGAACAGCGTCATGCACCCAATGGGTCAGCGGAATAACCCCTGCATTTACCCGGTAGGTTGCCAGGAGTGGTTCATTGCGTGGCTGCAGGAATTCATAAAGCTTGCGTGCCAGGGGAGCAAAACGACGATTGTACCCAACCATGAGCAATGGGGAGATCTCTCTGGAAAATAGCTGCTGCCTAACTTGGTTTAATTGCTCTATAGATGTCGCCAAGGGCTTTTCGCAAAAAACGTGCTTGCCGGCTTGCAATGCCCGCACCACCTGTTCGGCATGCTGGTGATGGCGTGTAAGTATGCAGATGGTATTGATCTCGGGATCCTGAAGGATTTCATTTTCATTCAGGGCAGTAAATTTAAAGGCATACTTCTTTGTTGCAAACTGGGCATGAAAACCTGAACCTGAGGTGATCGATACCAATTCTATGGCAGGGATATTCTTCAGTGCCGGCAGCATGACTGCATTGGCAAAATTCCCTGCACCGAGCACGCCGAGGCGAATAGAATTTGCCCCAGTTAGGGGTAAGATGGATTTTTTCGGCGGCAGATCGGCTGCAGATTGCACAACCCGGCTTGTGGTGGCTGTAGGATAGGTAAGCAAGACACCCATGAAAGTCTGGTTGGTTTTTCCAGTGATCAATTCATAAGCTGCCGGAGCAGTTTCGATCGGGAATCGGTGGGTGATGAGAGGTTTTACGTCAACCCTACCTTCAGCCATTAGATTTACAAACGCTTCCAGGTTCCGTCCCTCGGTCCAGCGCACGTACCCGACAGGATAATCATGCCCACCTTCTTCATAGGCGGGGTCGTACCGACCTGGTCCGTACGAACGAGAATTAATGAAGGACAGTTCCTTGGTGTAATATATTTTACGGGGCAAGGTCAACCCGACTGCGCCAATCGCAACCACATGAGCACGATCCCTGGCAATTTCACCTGCCAGCTCGACCGGGTCGTCAGATGTGGTATCTGCGCAGATTAGAATATTATCCAACCCCAGCCCATGCGTGAATACCTGCGAGGCTTCCACTGCTTGTGCGCGGATCACAGCTGTAGCACCCAGTTGGTTGCTTAGCTTCACCCGGGAATCATCCAGATCCACACCCATCACACGGCAGCCGGCCGCCCTTGCAATCAGGACTGCTAATTGCCCCAGTAACCCCAACCCAATCACGCCCACCGTCTCCCCGAGTTGGGCCTTGGAGAGGCGAAAGCCTTGCAAAGCAATCGCTCCCAGGGTGGTAAATGCAGCTGATTCATAGTCGACCTGGTCTGGTAATAAGGCTAGCAGGTTGTGTGGAACGATGGCATACTCTGCATGAACCGCATAGCCTCCTCCAGCGCAGGCAACTCTATCACCGACTTTAAATCCTTGAACACCATCACCAGGCATCTCGATCATGCCGGAAGATGAGTAACCGAGAGGCATAGGTTGGTCCAGGCGGTTTAGGGCAGCTTCAACTGTGGAAAGCACACCCTCACGACGAGCCTTATCGACCACCTGTCGAACCAAATCGGGTCGCGAAAGGGCTTTCCCCATCAGCGATTTACCCCCAAATTCGACCAGCATGCGCTCCGTCCCTGCTGAAACCAATGAAGCCTGTGTGCGAACCAATGCCATCCCTGCTTGAACCTGCGGGATGGGCACGTCTACAACCACAGTCTCACCATTGTTTATATTCTGTAGAAGCTGTTTCATTCAATAGCCTGCCTTGTCGATAAGTACCTGAGGATGGTTAGGGAGATTATAGCGCGGATTTTACCCGCATGTTATAATTTCCCAACCCGTAAATGTCAGACAACTTTAAAGGATGAATATGATAAACAATTCATATGAAAAATTAGCCCAAATCCTGGTCGACCATTCAGCAAGTGTGAAGCCCGGTGATCGGGTGGCCATTGAGACTACCACCAACGCATCGGAGCTCGTGAGCCATATCTACGAATTGGTGCTGCAGCGGGGTGGTCACCCACAGGTGTTGTTGAGTCTCCCTGAGCAAGAAAAGCTATTCTTCAAATATGCTAATGAAGAGCAGTTGACATACACACCTGCATTTCAAAAGCTGGTAACTGAGCAGTTTGAGGTGTATATTCGGGTGCGCGCAGATATTGACCCGCGTGCCTTGCGTGACGTGCCAGCTCAGAAACAATCACTGCGGCAAAAAGGGATGGCGCAGGTGCGGAATACCATGCTAAAGCGGGGTGCAGATAAATCTCTGCGCTGGGTGCTGACTCAGTTCCCCACCGAAGGCTATGCCAACGAGGCGGGAATGAGCTTGGCTGAATACACCGATTTTTTATTGGCTGCCTGCCATGCGGACGCGAACACCGCAGATCCGGTGGCTCATTGGGAAAATATCCGGGCTCAACAAGTCAAAATGATAGCAAGGATCGAAGGTCACGATCAGATTAAACTGATTGGTCCCAATGTTGACCTCCGCCTATCGGTTAAAGAGCGAAAGTTCAATAATTCTTTCGGGAAGCATAATTTACCGGACGGCGAAATTTATACCGGTCCGGTTGAGGATTCGGTAAACGGCTGGGTGAAATTCACTTATCCGGCAATCTATCAGGCGCAGGCAGTAGAGGGCGTGGAGTTACAGTTTAAAGAGGGTCGGGTGATTTCTGCAAAGGCGCAGGTGGGTGAACAGCTCTTGTTGGCCATGGTGGCATCTGACGAAGGCTCACACTATCTGGGTGAATTCGCCATTGGCACTAATTTTGAGATTAATCGTTTCACCCGCAACATCTTATTCGATGAAAAGCTGGGCGGGACATTTCATATTGCCCTAGGTGCTGGTTACCCTGAGACGGGTAGTAAAAACACCAGCTCCATCCATTGGGATATGATTTGCGATATGCGGACTGATTCGGAGATGCAAGCAGACGGAGAAGTTATTTATCGCAATGGAAAGTTTATCTGATCTGGCTAATCTCTTCTAAACTGACCCCGCCCGAACAATATTGAGTGGTGCCTATCTCCAAACGACTTGAGTGTTATCGGCAAATCTTTATATAATAACCACCTTAGGGTTTATCCGAACTATTGTTTGTACCCAAATTTTGCCTCTTGACAATTAGAACATATGTGCTATGATATATACGTAACTAGTCACCACTTTGAAAATTATTGGCAATGGATGATTTTGAATCTATCGTCTACTCCCTTTTAGTTGTCATTGCGAAAGACCAGTGCTCTTCTGGTCTTGAAGCAATCTTCCTTTCAATATAGCTCATTCACGCAAAGTCCGGGAAGCTTTGTAGGTTGGGGCTACCCGGTTTGATCTTGTACCGGGTTGAGCGGTTTGTGCGGAATCCCCGCTGATCTTCGGGGAGAATCCCCGCTGATCTTCGGGGAGAATCCCCCTTCTCTTGGGGGGAACCCCAACAATCATGGCTCGGTGAGTAATTCATATATACAGGCAAATCAATATTCCCATTTACTTTATTTGATTTTATAAATACCAAATTGATTCCTCACCTCTCCGGTTTGTACTTATCCCAAATTACCTAATTACCTAAGTGCCTAAGTGCCTAAGTGCCTAATTACCTAAGTGCCTAATTGCCTAAGTGCCTAAGTGCCTACCCTCCATGAATTGAATCGATTTATTTTTTTGCAAAAACAATTCTACCTGAGCCTATTGGCCACCCAATTTGGAATTGCCTTCGTTTTTATAGCTGGAGAACGGAAATAGCTGTGTATGGATATCTACCATTAGATATGCTAGATGAATTCCATACAGCTAAAAATGTTACAATAGTAAATCTAATCCCCGATGATCACTTTACAGGCCGACATTTCCTGGCTAAATTAGGGTAAATCAAGTCAAATGGTTATCCATAATAATTCAGCATCTCAGCCTATCTCCAAAAAGACACCGGTTGTCGTTATCCTATCGATTCTAGCATTTTGTCTGACCGTGCTGATCGTGATTTGGCTAAATTTATCCTGGCGACCCGATGTCACCTCTTTACCTCCTGATAGTGGTTTCTATGCCTATGTAGGCAAGGCCATCCTGCACGGGCAGGTTCTCTACCGCGATGTGTGGGATGACAAACCTCCACTCGGGTATTATTTGAATGCGCTGGGGCAGCTGGTTTTTGGCCAGACACCCTGGGGAGTTTGGTGGTCAAGCGTCATCTGGATATTGGGTTGCACGCTACTATTATTACTTCTCATCAAGAAATTATTTGGGGGAATTACTGCCGTAATTGCCAGTGCGATATTTATCGTTGCATTGATGAATCCGCAGATATTCCAGGGCGGTAATCTGATGGAGGTGTTTGGTCTGGCACCGCAAATTGGTGTCATTGGAGCAAGCTATTTATTTTTCACGAAAAATCGCCAGCTTCGTTTTGCTGTACTGGCAGGGGGATTAACCGCCGGCGCATTTTTGATCAAGCAGCCCACCATTGTTCTCGGGTGCGTATCAATTTTGATAATGACAATATGCTCAATCAGCGAACATAAATTTAGTCAGGCCTTTAAAACCTTATTGGGGTTTTTCCTGGGGGTATTTGGTCTGATCGCGCTGGTGAGTATCTATTGGATTTGGATTGGTGCGGGAGATAAACTGTTGGATGGGGCAATTTTACAAGGTATATCGTTTATCGGCGATTCAGAGAGTCATCTAAAGGAAAACTTCTTTTACACCTTGATAAATATCCTCCCTGATCTGATGATCGGCAGTCTTTACTTGATTGGGCTGGTATCCGCTGGCTTTTTCCTGCTGGAGAAGCTGTATCGAATTTGGTTAAAACCTATCCTGACAACAAGGCTTTTAGTTTTAGATTGGTGTGTGCTGGCTGTTTCCGCCTTAATTCCTCTGGCTGGAAATTTACTTTGGCCCAACTCATATTTTGGAAAATTTTGGGTCATTTCAATTTTCGCAATCGGCTTTTATATTCTGATAAGGTTTTATCGTTTGCAACCCAAGCCGGTATACCGACAGGTATTCTCTCCGCTCGAATGGATCTGGTTAATCGCAGTGATTTCACTTCCCTTTGAAGTCGTAATGGTTTCTCTGGTGGGGGGGAATTCAGGACATTACTTCATAACGATGTTGCCTTCCATGGTAATTGCCGTTGCTTATCCCATCCACCGGGTGGCTTTTTCGATCAGCCAAGCAATCAGAAATAAAACAGGTTGGTTTCGAAATATTGCCTATATGGTTTTAATGCTCACCTCTCTGATTTGGGGGTTAGTCTCCTTCACTCAAGACTTACCAGCATCTGTTTATCGATCTGATATAACGGGTATATTTAAAAATCAAAATTACCTGAGCCAGGTTGAGCAATACATCATTCAGACAACCCACCCGGACGATAAAGTGCTGGTCTGGCATATCCACCTTGGAATTAACTTTGTTACCGATAGACAGGCACCTTCACGGTTTTTGTTTCCGCTCAATCTATTTATCCCACCTCGCAAAGAGAATCTGAAGCTTACTGAATACATCAATGATCTCGAAAATCATCCTCCAGTGTTGATTTTGGTTCAAAAACCATCTTCTTTGTCCCTTCCATTTGTTGATGACCCGCTGGATTCCTTATGTAAAATTTACTGTAACCCTGAATTTGAACAGGCGCTCAAGGTGCCTGAAATACAACATGAATGGCTCAGACTGCAGGAGTTTTTTAACGCCCATTATGCTCTCGACAAGCGTATTTATGATTGGACCTTATATCGAAAACTTCCCTAGCCAATCATTTGGATAAATGTGTATATCAGGAGATTCAATACAGGAGCTGGTGGTACACATCCCACATCCGCCGATACAACCCCCTTCTGTCCAGTAGTTGAATATGAGTACCTCGCTCTACGATGCGGCCATTTTGTAGGACGAGGATTTCATCCTTGGATTCCAGCCCGACCATCCGTTGGGTGATGGTGATGGTGCTGCGCCCCTGGCTTACTATATCGATGGCGCTCAAGACGGCATGCTCTGTCACAGGATCGAGGTTGGCGGTGGGTTCATCCAGGATGAGCACAGGAGCATTTTTCAACAATGCACGGGCAATAGCCAGGCGCTGGCGTTCTCCGCCACTCATGCGCAATCCGTGCTCCCCAACCCAGGTGTCATAACCTTTGGGTAGGGAACGGATAAAGTCTTCCAGCTGAGCTTGCCTGGCAGCCTGGATGATTTCTTTCTCGGTTGCGTCCGGGCGGGCAATAAGCAGGTTATCTTTGATGGTGGCACTAAATAGATAGGTGTTTTGAGAGATGAGTGCAATCTGTTTGCGGATATCTTCCTGGCGATACTTGCGTAACTCATGATTGCCCATCAGGATAGTGCCTTGCTGGTATTCCCAGAAGCGCAAGAGTAGATTGATCAGCGTGGTTTTACCAGCACCGCTTGGTCCGATCAAGGCGATATGCTTGCCATATGGCAGAGAAACCGATATGTCTTTCAAGCCAAATGAAGGGGAGCCGGAATGTGTATCGATTTCATTCCAAGGGGGATATTGGAATGAGAGATTTCGGATCTCAATGTTGGCTTCTTCAGGTAGTTCTAAAGGCTGCGCTGGATCGACGACCAATGGTTGAGTATTCACAAGCTCATACAGCCGATTAGCAGCGGTGCGATTAAGGTCATAATTTTGGGCCACCTGTGGAAGGGGTTGTATAGCTTCGAAGCAGGTGAGTGCTGTCAATGCTACCACCCCCAGGAACACACCCTCAAGCTGCCCTTGAGATACCCTCTGGATTGCCAGTATCAAAATGGTCAGCATAGCCAGGTTGGCAAGCAAACTCCCAGTGGCGGAATGTAGGGCATTTATGCCACTCAGGCGGGCTTGAAAGTGGGTTAATCGTTCTCCTGCCTGATTCACAAGATCGGCTTGCTTCCTGTCTTTGTCGTAAATCAAGAGGTCTGGCATTCCCTGGAACCCGTCAATCAATATATTGCCCAACTTTGCACGTTCCAGGATGAGTTGAGGACCAAGGCGGTGAGATAGTAAGTAAACGAAAAGAGGTAAACCGACACCAGCTAAAATCAGAAATCCCGCCAATCCCCAGGCTAATTCTGCTCCATATCCTCCCAAAAATAGTATGCCAACAATACTGACCAATAGTGCCACCAGAGGCGGAGAAACCGTACGGACGTAGAAGCTTTCCAGGGATCCGATATCCCGGATCACCCGAGTGAGCAGGTCTCCACTCTGGAACCGCATAAAGCGTGCGGGAGCGAGCGGCTCGAGTGCTTTATAAAACCAAACCCGCCAGCGTGCCAGCAAACGGAAAGTGACATCGTGAGAGACCAGGCGCTCGAGATAACGAAACACACCCCGTGAGAGGCCAAAAAAACGCACCCCAACAATTGCCACCTGTAATTCAGCAATGGAAGGATGTAAGGCAGCAGCAGAGATGATGTACGCAGCAGTAGCCATTAATCCAACCCCGCTGGCGATAGTCGCAAAACCAAGGAAGATGGATAACAAAATCTGACTCCAAAATGGGAGCAGCTGTTCAATCAATCTGATTTCCACAGGTCGTTTTTGAGGTCGTGTATGCTCAGCTTCGGCTGGCACATATGGTACGGAGGCTGTTTGCGGATGAGTGTCGTTGCTACCTTCACGTACCTGGTCAAGCTGGTCAGCTTGACCAGGGATGGTTATCGTGATTTTCTCTCGGGGAGGGTCAACCTTACCGCGCGTTAATTTGATAACCTGGTCAGCTTGAGCGAGGGTACTGAAGTGGTGGGCGATCACCAAAACGGTACGACCAACAGTCAGGCGCTTCAATGATTCTTGTAAGAGTGCATCCGTCTCCGGGTCAAGGTGAGAAGTGGCTTCATCTAGAATGATCAGCGGGGCATCCTTGAGATAGGCACGCGCTAATGCTATGCGCTGGGCTTGACCTGCGCTGAGCCTTACACCGCGCTCACCGATCAAGGTTTCATACCCATATGGCAATTCGCTGATGAATTCGTCTGCATGGGCCAGGTATGCAGCTTGTTTAACGGCCATTTGACTGGCTTCCAGGTTAGCCAGCTTGATATTGGCTGAAATTGTATCGTTGAATAAATAAGGATTTTGAGGTACCCAGGCCAGTTTCTCGCGCCACTGAACAGCTGGAATTTCATCCAATGACTTTCCATCCACAGTGATTACACCGTTTTGAGGCTTTAAAAAACCTAACAGCAACCAGGTGAGAGTAGTCTTCCCGGCACCGCTTGCACCCGTCAGGGCTGTCATTTTCCCAGCGGGGATCTTGAGGGAGACTCCATCGAGGGCAGGAGCATTATTTGGATAAGAAAATACTACATTCCTGAAGCTGATCGTTGGCGGCTTTATCTCCCTGATTAAAGGTTGATCAATCTTACTGGAAATCACAGTCTTCGCAACGATGGGTAGATCCAGGAATTCAAAGATTCGTTTTGCGGCTTCGACCCCTGCCATGCCGGCGTGAAAACGTGTACCCAATAACCGTAATGGCAAATAAAACTCGGGTGCCAGTAAAAGGATGAAGAATGCCTGTTCGAAACCCAACCTGCCATGAAGCAGGCGTATACCGATTTCAACTGCAACTACCGCAGTACTTAGAGTGGCAATCAATTCCAGCACCAGGGCTGAAAGGAAGGTGACTTTTAGTACACTCATCGTGGATTGGCGGTATTGCTCGCTAACTGTTTTGATTACCTCAATCTGCTCACGGCTGCGTCCAAGAAATTTCAAAGTGGTTAAACCCTGTATGACGTCCAGAAAATAGGCGCTCATGCGGCTCAACCCCAGCCACTGTTTGCGCGTGAGGGCTTCAGCTGCACTGCCGATCAAGACCATGAACAAGGGCATCAATGGGGCGGTCAGGAGCAGGACAACCCCGGAGAGAATATCGGATGGAAACACGAAAATCAGGATGGTAAGTGGGATCATTGCAGCCAGGGCAACTTGCGGTAAGTATTGGCTTATATAGGCGTCCAGGGCATCGATCCCTTCGGTAGCAAGGTTGACCAGCTCACCAGTCCGGGTGCCTGAATCTTCCCGTTCACTTCGTAGGTAGGCTGGTCCGAGATGCTGAATATGGGTGAATAGCTTATTGCGTAGATCTTGTTTAATCTTTCGTGCGGCAATACCTGCACTCGATTCCCCCGACCATATGAAAACTGCTCTTAGAATGATGATGAGAAGAACTGCTATTAATAAGATGGATACCGATTCGAGCTTGTTACCTTCCAGGAAGACCTGATTTATCACCTTACTCAATTCACGTGCCTGTAGGATGCTTAAGATTCCACCAATCAAACCAAAGCAGACAGAAAGCAGCAATGGAATTTGAGCGCGGTTGGCTTCTTTGAGCAGGCGGAGGTTGAATTTCATATATGAAAAATATCAGCGGTCAGCATTCTTCAGCCAGATGACTTTGGATAAAAGAATGTTGACCGCTTAGCTTGGCTTAAGGATGTTAATAGGTTAGTTTTTCTACGTCATCCGTGACACGTTTCCGGAAGACCCAATAAGTCCATGCCTGGTAGAGCACGACCATGGGCAAGAATATCAGCGTAACGATAGTCATTAACCGGAGAGTGGCATCGGAGGAAGCTGCATTTTGTATGGTCAAGCTCCAATCAGGATTCAAGCTAGACACCATCACACGCGGATAGAGAAAGGCAAATATCGTCAGGACTACAAAAACGACCGTCAGGCTTCCCATGATAAACACGCGCCGGAATTGTGCTTTGCGCAGGAAGTAGCCGGCTGTAAGGACTGTGATTAGCACGAGGACAGGGAAAAGTATGGATGGGATGTTTAGTTTCTGGCGCACTTCCGAAATAATAAAACTGGTGATTAAAAATATGATCAGCAAAAGTGTCACCAAAAGCCAAAGCCAGCGGACAATGTCTTTCGCTTTTTGCTCAATTTCACCATTCGTTTTGATGCTTAGAAAACTTGCTCCATGTAGGATGAATAATATGGTAATTGCCAGCGCAGCCAGTAATGCGAAAGGATTCAGCAAGTTGAAAAAACCTCCCACATATTGCATATTCGCATCAATGGGTATGCCACGCACCAGGTTGGCAAATGCAATTGGGAAAAGGACAGTGGGCAGCAAACTGCCGGTAAAGATGCACCAGTCCCACAAATTGCGCCATTTTGGGCTGTCAAGCTGGCTGCGAAACTCGAATGCTACCCCGCGTATGATCAAGCCAATGAGCACGAGAAATAAAGGCAGGTAAAAACCACTAAATAGGGTGGCGTACCAGTTAGGAAAGGCGGCAAATGTGGCACCACCAGCGGTGATCAGCCAGACCTCATTCCCATCCCAGTGTGGGCCAATCGTATTGATGATTGTCCGACGCCGAGTATCATTTTTACCCAGGAGGGGTAACAGGATCCCGACACCAAAATCAAATCCTTCCAGTACGAAGAAACCGGCATACAGGATCGCAATAAAAATGAACCAGAGTGTATTTAGAGTCATGAGAATACCTCCTATTGCGATTCGGGGGGTGGAACCAGGGAGGGTGTGAAGTCAGCGGGGGGCTCAACTATTGCGGTTGGGCCTGCCTTGGCAAATTTCATCATCAGGAAGACGGTGGCAGTGATGATAAGCCCATAGACCAGGATGAATCCGATCAGACTGGTAAGTAGCATCCCACCAGTCACAGCCTTGGAGACACCATCCTGCATACTCACCAGTCCGTATACCACCCAGGGGTATCTGCCTACTTCAGTCAGGATCCAACCGGTGGTATTGGCAAGGTAGGGTAAGATGATCGCCCAAGGCAATAATTTCAGGAACCAGGGATATTTGCCATAAAAATTCTTCATGTCGATAATCAGGGAAACCAGGCTAATCAGGATCATGAGTAGACCGGCTCCAACCATGGCTCGGAAACTCCAATAAAGGATAACCGGTGGGGGGACGTAGTCACCCGGACCATATTGTGCTTCATAAAATGCTTGAAGGTCGTTGATCCCTTTCACCTCGCCTGTGAAGCGATTGAATTCCATAAAACTCAGCCCGCCTGGAATACGCCAGTCGAGCACCAGGGTGTCATTAAATGGGTTTTTTATGGTGATCACCGATAATGAGGCTGGATTTTCGGTAGTGAATAGGGCTTCAAGCGACGCTAATTTCATTGGCTGTGTGGAGTTTAGTTCCTGCCCCTGGGTGTGTCCGATCACCCCCACCATGATAGTCCCAATTACTCCAATGATGGCTGCCATACGGAAGGAGAATCTAAATAATTCTGTCTCGTTGTGGCGTACCAGGTGATATGCGCTGATACCGAGCATAAAAAAGGCGACCGTCACCAAGCCAGCGCTGAATACATGAGGGTAGTGGCTAAATATGGGAAGGTTGAAAACCACCTGGGAAAAATTGGACAGCTCAGCTCGTCCGTCAGCCAGGATATATCCGACAGGATGCTGCATGAAAGCATTAGCAATTAAAATCCAAATAGCAGAGATATTGGAACCAATTGCGACCAGCCACATGCTGGTGAGATGCGCTCCTTTTGAAAGCTTATCCCAGCCGAATATCCATACCCCTAAAAATGTGGATTCTAGAAAGAAGGCAACAAGTGCTTCTATGGCAAGGGGAGCCCCAAAAATATCCCCGACGAAACGTGAGTACTCCGACCACGACATTCCAAACTGGAACTCCTGGACGATGCCAGTAACGACACCTATGGCGAAATTGATCAGGAATAACTTTCCCCAAAATTTAGTCAGTCGCTTATAAATATCTTTGCCGGAAAACACATAGAATGTTTCAAGAATTGCCACCACTAGCGACAGACCCAGTGTGAGGGGAACAAAGAAGAAATGGTAAACGATTGTGATAGCGAATTGAAGTCTGGCTAACAGCAACACATCCATGTTGGCACTCCTCACCTGAAGCTATAACCCTTAGCTCAGAAGGGTATTATTTCTTAAGTAATTTTCAAACCTTACTGGCACCCATTATCGATGCTTTCAGGTGATATTATACCCACCCTTTCATGCCCTCCAGAAACCATGCCGAATGGGTCTGACATCCTCCGCAGTAATAAAAGCGTCTGTATCAATCTCATTCACCAGCTGGTGAACCATTTCCACTTGCTTGCGTAAGACTGAGCAGTTGATCAACGACACCATGCCGTCTTTTCCCCGTCCGGATAATTCGGTGACGGCATAACCATTTTGGCGTAGATGAGTGACGATAGCTGAGCCTCGCCGAGGGCTGATGATATTCACCATAATGTGACCGATGGCGATACGCTCTTCAATGATCATCCCCACCACATTGCCGGTGGCAAATCCAGCTGCATAGCCGATAATATTCAGCGGATTATTCAATTGGGTAAGCACTTTACCTATTGCGAGCAAGTAGATTGCAGATTGAATAAAACCCAACACCCAGGCAACTTTCTTTATCCCTCGCATGACGAACAATACACGTAAAGTGTCGAGAGACATGTCAGCTACGCGCAGGATGAAGATCAATCCGGCACCAAGCCAAGCTTGACTGGATAAAAATATCTCCATCTCAGCTTTCTACCGGGATATACATGCGCTCGATATATTCTTTGACCATCCGATGGATACTAAACCGTGGTGATAGCGTGCGGATGGATTCTTTCATCATCGCAATCCAGTCACTGGGCAGACCATCCGCGGAACGTTCTCTGTAGTAGAGTGGGACGATTTTATTCTCCAGGGTATCGTATAAACTTTCTGCATCAGCTTCATCCTGCTGATCATTATTTTCATAATCGTGCTCATCGCCAATCGTCCAGCCGTTCAGCCCGTTGTAGCCTTCACGCCACCAGCCATCCAGCACCGAGAAATTGATCACCCCGTTCATGGCAGCTTTCTGCCCGGAAGTGCCAGAAGCTTCATTGGGTCGTCGTGGTGTGTTCATCCAGACGTCAACGCCTTGAATCAGGAAGCGTGCCAGGTTCAGGTCATAATCATCAAGGAATATCAGCCGCCCGCCGTTTTCGGCTTTTTTCACTGCCCGGTAAACTTCCTGTATAAGCAGCTTTCCGGGTTCATCTGCCGGGTGAGCTTTCCCTGCAAATATGATCTGCACAGGTTGGTCAGGGCGGGTAATGATATTAAGCAGACGGTCGATATCGTGCAGAATCAGGTTTGCACGCTTGTAGGTTGCGAAACGTCGGGCAAAACCGATGGTCAGGGCGTAAGGGTCGAGCAGTACACCAGAGGCGATCACCTGAACTGGATGGACAGTGGTGAGCATCCATTGTTCACGCGTGCGTTCACGTATATAGTAGGAAAGTTTACGTTTAAGGTGGCGGCGAACAGTCCACAAATCCGCGTCTGGAATATCATCAATCTTGTTCCAGGTTTCCGGGTCATCCACCCGATCCTTCCACCCGTTTCCGAGATACCGGTCGTACAGACTGCTAAGTCGACGAGCCAGCCAGGTGCTGGTGTGCACCCCATTGGTAATGTGTGTTATCGGAACATCATCTTCCTTCAGATTTGGCCAAAGGAAGTTCCACATTTTTCTAGCAACTTTGCCGTGCAACTCTGAAACACCATTGCGCTTGGAGGATAAACTCAAGGCTAGAATTGGCATGCTGAAAGATTCACCCCATGGCAGAATGTGGTGAGCCAAGGCGATAAACTGGTCGCGCGATAAATTTAATTGTGGCCAAATATTTGAGAAATATTTATCAACCAGCCATAGTGGAAACTCGTCACTACCCGCTGGAACGGAAGTGTGGGTGGTAAATACAGTGGAAGGTTGAACAATCTGGACAGCCTGCTCATAGGTGTTTCCAGCCGCGACCAATTCACGCAGTCTCTCAAGGATCATAAATGCTGAATGGCCCTCATTCATGTGCCAGACAGCTGGATTGTAACCCAATACACGTAATGCCCTAACGCCCCCTATGCCGAGAATAATTTCCTGTGATATGCGCGAATCAAGATCACTCAGGTACAAACGGGAGGTCAGTTCGCGATCTGAGGGTGAATTTCCTTCAACATCACTATCCAACAAATACAACGGCACACGTCCGATGCGGATTTCCCACAATCGTGCCAGGATATTCCGTCCGGGCAGCTCTACGGAAATGGTCGTCGGTTGACCATCTTCATTTACAAACGGCAGCACGGGGAGCTCTTCAAACTTTAGCCGCTGGTAGCGGGCTTCCTGCCAGCCGTCTTCAGAAATGTGCTGTGAAAAGTAACCCTGGGTATACAAGAAACCGATTGATACAAGGGGTAGACCCAAGTCGGAGGCTCCTTTCAGGTAATCGCCTGAAAGAACGCCTAACCCCCCAGCGTAGATTGGCAGGGTCTCGTGTAAACCGAATTCGGTCGAAAAATATGCCACGGGCTGGTTCAAAAGCTCAGGATGGGTGCGGGAGAACCAGGTATTCTTGGATTTCATGTACTCGTCGAAAGCCCGGATAATGCGGTCATAATATTCGAGCGAATAGCGATCATTAATGAGATCTTTTAATCGTTTTTGCTCAACCAGGCGTAGAAATTGGATCGCATTATGGTTCGTTTTTTCCCAAAGGACACTATCGATGCGGGCGAACAGGCGTTGTGCGTCCGGTGTCCAGGTCCACCAAAGATTGTAGGCTAACTCGCACAGACGATTAATTCTGCGCGGTAATGTGAATTGATTCGGTATGATGGTTCTAAAATCGTCCATTTAATTTTCCCTGAAGAAATTGCAGTATACCTTCCGAAAAGCGCCGTTAATCTTACCACGTCAGGATGATTTTGCGCCAATCTTGGCAAGATGGTATATGATAGCACTATTCACCCTGGATTCAACTTTTGTCCGGGAACTACGTGAATTAGCAGGGAATGGAAGTTTCGGCTACAATTACTCCTGGAGAAATCCATGGCGGAGACTGTTCAATTATTTGTCACTTGCATTATCGATACTCTTTATCCAGAGACTGGGGAAGCAGTCGTGCGAGTCTTGGAAAGAGCAGGCGTAAACGTATCATTCCCACCCGATCAGACTTGCTGCGGCCAACCCGCCTTCAATGCGGGATTACGCCCACAGTCACGCAAGATGGCGATCCAGACTATTCGAGCATTTGAAGGTTATCCAGGTCCTGTAATTGTCCCTTCAGGTTCGTGTGCAGCGATGATCCGGCATTCGTATGCAGAATTGTTTCGGGATGATCCAATCTGGCTTCCACGTGCGCTTTCTCTGGCAGAGCGTACGTATGAGTTCACCGAGTTCCTCGTGGATGTGTTGGGTATAGTAGATCTGGGAGCTCGATGTGAAGCCCGATTGACATACCATTCATCCTGTCATTTGCTGAGGGGATTGGGTGTGGACCGGCAGCCCAGAGCTTTACTTGCTGCGGTACACGGGGCAGAATTTGTCGAGCTGCCAGAGACGGGAGATTGTTGTGGTTTTGGGGGCGTCTTCTCGGTTGAACACCCTGAGATTTCGAAAGCGATGTTGGATCGTAAAATCGCCAACCTCGAATCCAGTGGAGCGTCTATTGTAGTTGCATGTGATGGAGGATGCATCACCAATATCAATGGTGGATTACATCGACAGCACAAATCCCAGCGAGCTAAGCATATCGCGGAAATATTAGCTAAAACTTAAATGGCAAATGTATTTCGCAACCAAATCCGCAAATCGCTGGCTGATCAAAATCTACAATCTGCCTTGGATGCCAATGCTGTCAAGCGAATCCAGGTGCGGAAATCTGCATTCGCGACGCTTCCCGACCCCCAATCAGCGCGGCAGCTAGCGCATGCATTGCGCGCAGACGTGATTGAACACCTCTGCGATTATCTGGAGCAGTTCATTAAAAATGCACAAGATAATGGCATGGTTGTTCATAGAGCTGAGGATGCTGGACAGGCAATCGGGATGGTGCTCGAAATTGCACAACAGCACAACGCCAGTCGGATAGCCAAATCTAAGACCATGGTGAGTGAGGAGATCGGATTAAACCGTGCACTCGAAAAGGAAGCATTGCAGGTCATTGAAACTGACCTAGGCGAATATATTGTCCAATTACGCGGTGAGGCGCCTTCTCACATTATCACCCCGGCGGTCCATTTGAGGCGCCAGGATGTAGGTAAATTATTCGAGGAAAAGCTGGGGTTACCATACACAGAAGATATCAGTGTGATGACGGATGTAGCCCGAAGAACCTTACGCCAGGTATTCTTGAATTCTGAAATCGGTGTTTCGGGGGTGAATTTCGGTGTAGCAGAGACAGGCACCTTATGTCTGGTTACCAATGAGGGTAATGGTCGTATGGTAACTACAGTGCCACCTGTCCACATTGCACTTATGGGCATTGAGCGGCTTGTGCCTGCATTCGCTGACTTAAGCCTGATGTTATCGCTCCTGCCACGTTCAGCCACCGGGCAAAAACTCTCGGTTTATACGAGCCTGATCAATAGGCCTAGGCAACCAGGGGATCCAGATGGACCGCAAGAGCGGCACCTGATCCTGGTGGATAATGGCCGTAGTGCGGTTCAAGCATCAGACCTGTGCGAAATCTTATATTGCATCCGCTGTGGTTCATGTTTAAATGCCTGTCCTGTTTTCCGTGAAATTGGAGGACATGCATATGTCTCTCGAGAAGGGAAGGGGAGTCCTTATCCTGGACCGATTGGAAGTGTGTTATCACCAGCCCTGTTTGGCCAGCTTGAATACGGCCATCTGGCACGTGCCTCCAGTTTATGTGGGGCTTGCCGGGAGGCCTGCCCGGTCGATATTGACCTCCCCAGGTTATTATTGCGCGTGCGTGCAGGCATCCAGACGGATCCCACAGAGTTGAAGATCAGGCCGAATGCACCTGCGACTTTAGCAGCTGGATTGCAGTTATTCACCCTGGCAGCCAGCTCTCCATGGCGTTATGCAGCTGCACAGTGGATGGCTGGATTGTTCGGATCACTTGTCAATCTGGTCTCCAAGGGAGATCCCTGGATGCGCTTCCCCAAATTCAGCGGTTGGGGTTATTCGAAGGATTTTCCCCGACCAGCAACCAGCACATTTCGGTCCAGGTTTCGAAAGCATATACAAACCTCGCCTGAAGCAAATGTCCGTACCGAAAAACCAGTTGAGACCTACCCAATCCATAACCCAAAAGAGATAAGCGAGTCTCCAAAACGACTCACAGGAAGCGGATTATTTGCATCTGAGCTGATAGCATTGGGTGGGAATTTTATCTCCTGCTCTCATTGGGAGGTTGTTGATAAAATCCTGGGCATATTGGGAACTCATAAGATCGATCAATTACTTGTGTGGGAAGAACCGTTCTTGCCAGCTGGAGTATTACAAAAGCTTTCCGAAGCAGGCATTCAGCTCAATGACCCCACCAGGGAGATGCAGGATACCTTCAGCCTGGTCAAGGCAGGATTAACGGGGGCTTCAGCTGGAATTGCAGATACGGGATCATTGCTTCTTTTGGGCGGTGAAGGACGACCACTAACCGCATCTTTGATGCCCGATGTTCACATCGCAATCCTTCAGGAAAAGGATATATTCGATGATCTCAACCAGGTATTGAAGCAGGTGGATATCCGGGAAGCTCCAGCTGCCATAATTATCACGGGTCCTTCACGGACAGCGGACATTGAGATGACATTGACAATCGGAGTGCATGGGCCGGGTGAGCTGTACGTCTTATGCATAAAAAGTGAGTGAGGAAGGTCATTGTTTTTTCTAAAAAGATCAGATTGATAAAATCTTGAAATTTACGTTCAAAATTCGCTTGCCCTTAAGGAGAAAATGATATAATTCTCCTGTGATACAGGCTTGCTGCTGTTAGAAAACCGCAACGATCTATGGTGTCGATGCGGTATTTTTTTGGAGGAGAGATGGATAATAAACTGTACGTAGGGAATTTGCCATTCAGCACGACCGAGGAAGATTTGCAGACTATGTTTGCCCAAGCAGGAAACGTCATCTCTGTCAGCCTGATTAAAGACCGGGATACTGGACGCTCACGTGGCTTCGCATTTGTAGAACTTAGCACCCAAGCTGAAGCTGAAAAGGCAGTTAGCCTGTTCAATAACACACCGCTTGATAATCGAACTCTCAAGGTGAATCTTGCCCGCCCCAAGGAAGACAGTGATAAGTTTCGAAAACCGGGCGGGAACAGGCGCTATTAAGAGCTAAACTATAACGGAATGATTGAATACTATTTCTGGCAGGGACTACCCTGCCTTTTTGGATTAACCAGGTTGAGGGAGCGAACGAAAAAAACCATCTGCTTCAGGTTTGAAATCAGTCACACGAATGACTGCCTCCTGGTTAATAGGTCCGTAAATGTGGGGGAACAGTATACCATCGGTAAATTCCCAGTGAATTTTTGAATTCAACTTTCGGGGATCCAGCCATAATAAAACCAGATTCGGGATACCCTGGTAGAAACGATTCGCCACATCAAGAATCTGTTCTGGTTGAGAGCAATGAATAAAGCCATCTTGATAGAGCGACCTATCTTGAAATTTCCCCACCTGTTGTGCCTGCAACCATTCTTCACGCGGGCATACGTGCAGGAGAAGATTGGGTTCTTCAATTTGCAGACACCGGTCCATACTTGCAAGATCTTTTATAATTTGAACTTTTGAAATGGGATAGTGAGATTCTGCAAGTGCTTTTACCTCCAGCCCTTGGGATGATTCAATTTCCAGCAGTAACAATCCGCCAGGAGTCAGGTAATTCCTGGCTTGTTTGAGTAGCCTGCTAATGACCAATATTCCGTTTAAACCACCATCCAATGCCAGAGTAGGTTCGCGTTTGCCCACAGTTAATGTGTTCAAGAGAGTGGTAGGGATATATGGCAAGTTGGCACAAATCAGATCGAAAGACTCACTAACCCCATCCAACAAATCCGCTTGAATGAATTCCAATCTATCAACTAGCTTATAATTATTTGCATTCCTGTGGGCGACATCCACCGCATCTGGAGAGATATCAGTCAGTATGACGTGAAGATCAGGGATGTTCTTCGCCAATGTAATACCGATGCACCCGGAGCCCGTGCCTACGTCTACAGCTTTACGCCGATCAGGATGAAGGTGCAACCAGTTTATGGCGCGTTCAACGATCAGCTCAGTCTCAGGGCGGGGTATGAGTACTGCCTGGGTGAGCTGAAAATCCAGACCGTAGAATTCCCAATGCCCGATGACATATGGTAATGGCTCACCATGCACCAATCGAGACGATGCCTGGATTATCGTGTTGAATTGAGTTTTTGGAATACGAGCATCAGGATGGGCCAGTAGCCAGGAACGAGATTTTTCAAGATAATGTGCCAGTAAAACCTGCGCGTCAAGGGTGGCTGTCTCACTTGTTTGGTGAAGTTGTTGGTAAACCAGATTTAAACATTCCTGTATGGATATATTCATGACCAAAATGCTTCATCCAGCAGATTAAATGGGAGGCAGAACTGGCAGTAACCACTCATATGTTTGGAGATAGTTTATTGGGTATTTAATTAGCCCCACTTTCTGTAACCACCTCTTCACCCAGACTGGCTAACCTTTCGGATTCGTCCCGGGTAGCCAGCTCATCGATAAAATCGTCCAGCAAAGCACCGGTCATAAATCCGGATAAATTATAAGTTGAGGCGTTGATGCGGTGATCAGTTACACGAGATTGGGGATAATTGTAGGTGCGGATCTTTTCCGAGCGCTCGCCAGTTCCAACCTGAGAACGACGGTTAGCATCTATCTCGGCGCTGCGTTTTTCCTCCTCGATTTCGTACAAGCGGGCTCGTAAAATACTCATGGCACGCAAACGGTTCTGCAGTTGGGAGCGTTCATCCTGGCAGGCGATAACGATTCCGGTAGGGATATGGGTGATGCGCACTGCAGTGGAATTTTTCTGCACATTTTGACCACCCGCTCCAGCAGATTTATACACATCCACGTGAATATCCGAATCGGGGATATTGATTTCAACTTCGTCAACTTCTGCAAGCACAGCCACAGTAGCTGTAGATGTATGAATCCGCCCTTGAGATTCAGTCACCGGGACGCGCTGGACACGATGCACGCCTGATTCATATTTCAAGCGTGAGTAAGCTCCTCTTCCTTTTACGAGGAAAATAATCTCTTTATATCCACCAATGCCGATATCGCTGGACGAAAGCACTTCGATATTCCACTTGCGAGCTTCAGCATAATGGGAATATAGCCTGTACAAGTCGGCTGCAAAGATAGCGGCTTCATCACCACCTGTTCCTGCCCGGATTTCCATGATGACGCTTCGTTCGTCGCGAGGGTCTTTGGGAAGCAGCATCGCCTTGATCTCGCGTTGCATTTGTTCGATCTGCGGCTCCAGTTCCAGCACTTCAGCTTCCGCCAGCATCCTTAACTCAACATCATCTCCATCGAGCAGCGAATGAGCTTCTTCCATTCTCTCGAGGGCCTGGTGGTACTGGTTCGCCTTATTATAGATCGGTTCCAGATCGATCCGTTCTTTATTCAACTCTGCGGCGCGTAGATAATCGTCACCGACTTCCATCAGCAACCGGTTGAGCTCTTCATAGCGCTGCTCAATACCTACCAGCTTTTGTAGTAAATCTAATGCCATTATTATCTTGTAAGTCTCCCAATCAAGAAAATGATTATACCACCGGAACTTTTAACAATTCCGCCTCGTCTTATGGGCAAGCAATCAGCCAGTCGCAGGAATCGCAAGCGTTGGCATGACCATACAGGAGGAGATTATGAAACCCAGGTCTGTTCTGTTCACCACCAGTGTATTAATTATTCTGATCTCAGCCTTGCTACTACCCTCCACAGCATTGGCAGACGGGATCATCATCCCTGATCCTCCGGTGTGTGACCCTCAGCCATGCCCGCCGGTGATCATACCGATGGATCAGCTGGTCATCCGTTACCATCATGTGACAGTTTCAATCCAGGATCAGCTGGCGGTTACGCATGTGGATCAGGTTTTTTACAATCCTAATGATTGGTCTATTGAAGGAACATATATATTCCCGATACCGGATGACGCAGCTGTCTCTGGATTTACCTTGTGGGTGGATGGCCAGCCTGTGAAGGGGCATGTGCTGGATGCCACCCAGGCACGACAGACCTACGAACAGATTGTCTCAAGTATGCGCGACCCAGCGTTGCTCGAGTATATCGGTCGCGGGGCGGTGCAGGCCAGAATTTTTCCAATCGCACCCCAAGGTGAACGCAGGATAGAGCTGGAATATACCCAGGCTCTCCCTGCAGAAGGTGGCCTGGTCCACTATATATATCCGCTAAACACGGAGAAATTCTCGGCATTACCGATTGAATCGGTATCCATAAGTATCGAAATCCAATCCACTGTGCCCATCCGGGCTGTATATTCTCCCAGCCATGATGTGGGCATAAGCCGAGAGAGCTACAATTCGGTGGTGGTGGGATACGAAGCAGCCAATGTGCTACCGAATATCGATTTTTCCCTGTACTATTCATTGGGTGAATCAGAGGCTTTTCACTTATTGACATACCGCGATCCATCTGATGCTGCTGAACAGGATGGTTTTTTCCTGGTTTTACTTGCCCCGCAGATCAATACGATAGACCAAATTATTCCCAAGGATTTGTTACTGGTGCTTGATCGTTCAGGCAGCATGGATGGGGAGAAGTTTGAGCAAGCACAGCAAGCAGTCGGGTACATTTTGGATAATCTCAATAGCGAGGATCGGTTCAACATCATTTCATTCAGCACCAGGATCGAAATGTATGCCAATCAATTGCGTCCAGCCTCCGAATCAGCGGCTGCCCAATCATGGGTGGATAGCCTGTGGGCAGAAGGGTCAACGGATATTAATCGGGCTTTACTCGATGCCGCAGCCATGGTAAACCCTGAGCGTCCGACCTACCTGATCTTCCTGACAGACGGCTTACCCACGGAGGGTGTGACAGACAGTCAATCCATCTTGACCAATTTTTCCACCAGTGCACCTGAGAACCTGCGTTTATTCGCTTTTGGTGTGGGATACGATGTAGATACCATCCTGTTGGATACACTTACCCAAGATCATCATGGGCGCAGTACTTACGTGCAACCTGGGATGAAGCTGGATGAAACCCTGTCATCTTTTTATAGCAGCATTAGCTCACCCGTAATGACCAACCTTGACTTGAGTTTTGGGGCGATATCCACCTATGATCTTTATCCCAGCCCATTACCTGATCTATTTGCTGGCTCGCAAGTCGTATTGCTTGGATGCTATCATGAAGGAGGCGCAACCGACATCAACCTGACCGGAGAAGTGAACGGAGTAAGACAGACTTTCACATTCTCCGACCAGGTATTTGATAAACTGTCTCCTGAAAATTCGCTGCATGCCTCAATTCCACGGTTATGGGCAACACGCAAGATTGGATTCTTGCTGAATGAAATCCGGTTGCATGATGCTAATCAGGAAATCATTGACCAAATCGTGCGGCTGAGCATCCGATATGGTATCGTCACTCCTTACACATCGTATCTAGTAACCGATCAAGCACCATTGGGCGAAGCGGAGCAGCAACGCCTGGTGGATGAAACTTACGGGAAATTACTTGCTATGCCAACAGCAGCATCGTCCGGTCAGGCGGCTGTCCAGTCGGCTGCGAATGCAGGTGCGATGCAAGGCGCTGGGAGCGTCCCGGAGCTGATAGGAGAAGCTTCTTCCACGGTAAGGATAGCTGGATCGCGCACCTTCGTGTTATCAAATGGCAAGTGGATCGATACAGCTTTTGACCCTGATACTATGAGGACTACACAGGTTATATTTCTCTCACCTGAATACTTTACCCTGGTGGCTAACCAACCAGATTTGGCAGATGCATTTGCACTGGGTGAGCAGGTGATTGCCCTTACGAATGGTGTAGCCTATGAAGTTGTTCAGGGGGAGGCATCCGCTCAACCGGTGGGTGCTACTCCTACTCTATCCAACCCAGGCGACCCAACGCCAACTTCAACGACAATGACAAAGCCTACCGGATCACCCACCCAGGTGCCACCCGACCAGCCATCAAGTATTTGCGGTGTTGGAATTGCGCCGTTGCTTCTCCTACCCCTAGTAATTGTAGCGGTTAGAAAGCCAAAGCGGAACAGATAATCATTGGTAACTTTGAACCGACTACTACCCCTCGGGCATACTGCGAGGGGTAGGTTGTTATATCTCCAAGAAGGGTCATTATCTAAACTAAAAAGCGTCTGTTTTACAACCAGGGTATTTGTTCTCAGGTTATAATCCCAGATAGGCAGGTAGGATTCAAAATTTAACATTGAGGAGAGTTGCATGGTCCTGAGACGGTTATTCTTCGTATTTAACATCATTGCTGTAATGACCTTACTCATGCAGGGTGGGTATTCTCAAAATGGACAAGCTGCTTCACCGATTGTGCTTGGCGGCACGTTTCTCATCCAATGGGGGGATGGGAACCCAAGCTCGGGAGAAGCAAGTACGTTGTATTTTCTGGCGACGGAGCAGAATGGCACCATCCAGCTTATCGTCAGTGAGGATATATTAGGCAACATGGGCGGACCAATAAGCCTCAACCGCAAAATAGTCACGGTGCAAGGGATGTGGGAGGTTGCCGGACAATCTCTGCTGGTACAAACGATCAGCCTGGCAGTGGGGGAACACGCAGGTACGGAGGGGATATATGGCCCACAACCTTGGGTTTCGATCCTGTGTAAATTCAAAGATGTTACTGCCGAGCCGAATAACCTTGATTATTTCAGAGAGATGTACTCAACGGTATATCCTGGCCTGGATCATTTCTGGCGACAGAATTCTTATGATCTCGCCAACCTGGAAGGTTCCGGGGCATATGGGTGGTATACATTACCTGAAGATCGTGCTCATTATTTGCCTGGTGGAAACCTGGATTGGGATGCTGCCGCCAAGGATTGCACGGCAGCAGCTGACCCGGACGTCGACTTCACTCCTTATGTAGGCATCAACTTGATGTTCAACGATAACCTGGATTGCTGCGCCTGGGGCGGCGGGTGGTATCTGTGCCTGGATGGACTGTGCCAGGTCTGGCGCATGACCTGGGAACCACCCTGGGGCTACCAGAATATCGGCGTAATTGCCCATGAGACCGGGCATGGATTTGGACTGCCCCATTCCCTGGGTAATTGCCAGGGAGGGTATGACAACCGCTGGGATGTTTTGAGCGACGTTTGGAGCAATGGCTCTGACCCGAAATGGGGGACGATGGGGCAACATACCATCTCGTACCACAAGGAAATGGTGGAATGGATCAAACCAAACCAAATGTTTACCGCCAATACTGGAACACTCAAGACAATCACACTGGAACGCCTGGCTTTGCCACAAACGGATAATTACCTTGGGGCACGTATCCTGATCAACGGCCAACCTAACAATTTTTATACTTTGGAAGTTCGGCAACCCACCAACAACCCTATTGATTACGATAAGTGGCTGCCTGGATTTGCGGTCATCATCCACGATGTGGACACCGGTCGTGGTGAGCCTGCCATCGTGATTGACCAGGATGGAGACTGCAATACGGCTGACGCGGGTGCGATGTACACCCCTGGAGAAGTGTTTACGGATGCTGAGAACGGCATCATTATATCTGTCGATTCTGCGACTGCGACTGGGTATGTGGTCACGATCAACAATCGATTTGTGCTTATGGAAAACGTGGAAATCACAGGTGTTGACCAAGGTTATATCGAGGAAAGTATACCATTCTCCGCCACGGTCAGTCCGGAGGATTCCACCACGCCGATCACATACACCTGGGAAGCCACGGGACTACCTCCCGTGCAGCACGTAGGTGACGGCACGAATTATATCGAGTTTACCTGGGATGAGATTGGAACGAAAACAATCACTGTTACCGCCTCCAATGTTGGAACCAGTGTAGTAGCTACGCATACCATTGACATCGAGAAAAAAGTGCCTATTGTATCAATCAGGGGCCCGGCGGACAGTCTCAATGGTGAGGTCAATGTGTTTACAGCGACTGTAACTCCTATTGATGTGGCCTTACCGGTCACCTATACATGGCAGGCTACCGGACAATTACCGATCACCAACACCAATGGCTTAAGTGACATTGTCAGTTATACGTGGGACATCCCAGGCACGCAGGTAATTACAGTAACTGCGGAGAATATCGAGGGATCGACCACCGATCAGTTCACTCTTTCCGTCTGGGTTGCCCCGGCGAATCTGGAAGCTAGCGGGCCGCAAGTCGGCGGTGTAGATACAACTTATATCTTCACTGCTACTGTCAGCCCAATCACAACCACCGTCCCAATCACATACGTCTGGACAGTGGATGGGCAAATCACTTTTACCGATACGACGGGCATCATCGATTCTGTCAGCCTTAGCTGGGATCAGACCGGACTGCATCACCTATCTGTAACTGCGACCAATCAGGCTGGGGTGGTGATTGATACATGGACGACCACGATCTATATCCAGATATTCCTTCCAGTCAATTTAAGGAATTAGATATTCGTAGTGCAAAAAGGAAAAGTCAGGCAGACAGGCGGAGGGTAAGGTATGATGCAACGATTTCACTGCGGGCATAATCGTAAATATTTATTCTCAACGGAAGTCAACGAGCAGTAATTCCGAAAATGGAATATTTAATAAAAAAAAGGAATAATTAATTCGAAACAAATATCTTAGGATGGTTGACACATTCTTCCAGGGAGACAAGTAGTTTATAAGCATATTACCAAGAAGATCAGTCGTGCCGATAAAGTCCAACCGTACCGGTATGGGAGAGCACCAAACAAGCGCACCGGTATGGGAGAGCACCAAACAACCGGTACAGGAGAGGACTGGAATAGGAGTGCACTGATTTAGCAAAACCATCTTATCATGCATGCGACCATACCAAGCATGAGAACACTGCTTGGTATACGAACACATTTATCCAAAAAATCCATAGGAATGTGTTCTAATTATAGCACAAATGTTCTGATTCACAAGAGAGTTATGGAAAATGCTTAATAATTTAAGGTTTCTCATAA
Organism: uncultured Chloroflexia bacterium; assembly: GCA_963809805.1. Lineage (GTDB taxonomy): Bacteria > Chloroflexota > Anaerolineae > Anaerolineales > UBA4823 > FEB-25. Next base: position 722,517 of record CAWELB010000001.1, read on the forward strand.
TTGCTCGTGTATGTCTGAGGCATTAATCCTCCCCGGGCGTCAGGGGTATGGCTGTTGCTTTTCTATCAGACAATGATTTTGCAGTGGTGATCAGAACTACGCCTCCGAGAATGATCAAGGCAGAGACGATTTCGATACCCTCGAGGGGTTCGTTGGCAAAGACACTCCCGAGCAGGATCGCCACTACCGGGTTCACGTAGGCATAGGTGGACACGAGCGGGGTGGGTGCATTTCGTAACAGCCAGGTGTATGCCACAAACCCGATGCCAGATCCGAATATGATCAGGTATGCCAGCCCGCCCAAGGAGCGCAATGAAATGGCAGTGATATGGAATTGATTCCATTCTCCAACCACGGTACTCAAGGCAAATAATCCCAAGGAGCCGACCAGCATTTCCATCCCGGTACCCAGCAGGGGTGATATCGGTAGTGAAGCTTTACGGCTGTAAAGTGAGCCGATCGACCACGACAAGGCTGCCACGAGCAGGACGATGACCCCAATCGAATCCAGTGCCGGACTGGCAGAGTGAGACTGCCAGGGGTTGGCGAGAAGGGCCGTCCCGATGAGACCAATCAACACACCCGACCAGGTGAGCCAGTTCGCTTTTGAACCACCGGGCCGCAACGCATCGATCAGCACCATCCACAACGGGGTGGTGGCAATGAACAGGGAGGCTATGCCAGAAGGAATGCGCTGCTCCGCCCAGACTAAGAAGCCATTCCCAGTCAGCAACAAGAGTAAACCAATGATGGAGGCTGAACGCCATTCTGCTTTGCTGGGAGCAGGATCTCCGCTGAGGCGCCGCCAGATATAGAGGATGGCACCTGAGACCAGGAAGCGCAATCCCGCTGACAGGAATGGTGGGATGGTTTCAATGGCGAAACGGATCGCAAGGTAAGTGGAACCCCAAACGATATAGACTGCAATTAGAGCAATCCAAGCGCGAGCTTTCATAGTAAGAATAACTCAGATATCAGCTACCAGGATAGGCTGCTTTCGACATTTCCCAACCGAGCAAGGCAACCTTTCGGGCATCACCATAATGATAATGGCCAAATTCTCCCAATGAATTGATCACACGGTGACATGGGATCAATACTGCCACCGGGTTGTTCGCCAGTGCATTGCCCACTGCACGGGAGGCATTGGGTGCCTTAAGGTAACTGGCAACGTCACGGTATGATACTACATTGCCTGATGGTATGCGCAGCAAGGCCTCCCACACCTTTAGTTGGAAATTCGAACCGCTCAAGTAGAGATGTAGATCTTTGATGGTTTGGTTCGCCGAGTGAAATATTTGTCCAACCAGGGGTTGGGTGACAGAAGGATCCTCGACCAAACTTGCCTTTGGCCAGTTTTTATGCAAGCTTACCAATGAATCAGCCTGTCCGCCAGGCGAGACGAAGGATAAATTGCAGATACCTCGTTCGGTGCTGCCCAACAGGATTTCGCCAAAAGGTGTGGAGTGAAAACCATAATAGATGGTGAGACCGGAACCACGCAGCTTGTATTCACCAGGTGTCACCGCTTCCCAGGTAATGAACAAATCATGCAACCTGCCCGGGCTGGTAAGCCCGACCTGATAAGCAACATCCAAAATACTGCCAGACTTCGCCAGCAATTGTTTGGCATGCTCCTTGGTGATGAATTGCAAGAAGCGTTTCGGGCTGATGCCCACCCAGCGGGTAAACAGGCGCTGGAAATGGTATTCACTCAGATGGATGTTATCGGCAATCTCGCTCAGGCTCGGTTGACGATAAGCATTCTTTTCCAGATAATAAATGACTTGCTCGATACGTGAGTAGTCATCGGAGAGTTGTGTGTAATTAATCATGCTATGATTATAAGCAAACAAAGCGATTAATCCACCCGATTCTTGCTATCTTCAATAACTAATCTCAAGCAAGACTATTTTCAGCCAGCCAGCCGATATCAAACGACGAGATTAAGATTAATAGTGAGGTAAAATGATTGCGGTAAATCTTAAAAAGGAACTATGGATCAATAACTATCACGGTGGAGTGAAAGATTGAAGAAATATATTCGAGATTATGCTTACTTATTAGGGATCGCAGCGATCATCGTTGTGTTTGACCAATGGACGAAGACCCTGGTACGAACCCAAATTCCATTTGGGGGCAGCTGGTCACCCTGGCCCTGGCTCGAGCCATATGCTCGGATCGTGCATTGGCAAAACACAGGTGCCGCGTTTGGCATGCTGCAAGGATTTGGAATGGTTTTCACCGTGCTAGCATTCATCGTATCGATTGTGATCCTGTATTATTACCCGCGCGTACCGCGCAGCGAATGGGCAATTCGTCTTGCGATGACTCTTCAGCTTGCGGGAGCAGTGGGGAACCTGATTGACCGCTTGACTCAAGGGACGGTGACCGATTTCGTCTCTTTAGGCACCTTTGCTGTGTTTAATGTGGCAGACGCGAGCATATCGATTGGCACGGCGATCCTGGTATTGGCAGTTTGGCTAAGCGAACGCAAGCAGAATAAACTGGCTAAAGCCAATCAGGAACAAGCTTTGACTCAACCTGAGTCACCAGATTCGGAGAATCACCCGCTTGAATGAGCAATATTTGAGCTTTGAGTACGATGGGGAAGAGGCATCGCGCCTGGACAAATTCCTGGTGAAGTGCCTACCGGAATTCTCGCGTTCCCGCTTACAAAACCTAATTGAAAACGGTTACATTCTCGTGGATGAGGTCACTGCCTATAAAAGTGGTCAGGCGATCAATCAAGGCAACGTCATTCAGGTGCATCTACCTGCACCTGCGCCAACGCAGCTGGTCGCTGAAGACATTCCACTGGATATCATCTTCGAGAATGAAGACCTTTTGGTGGTAAACAAACCTGCTGGAATGGTTGTTCACCCAGCCGCTGGTCATCTGACAGGAACGTTAGTGCATGCAGCCCTAGCACATGCTCCGCAGATGGAAGGGATTGGAGGCGAAAAACGCCCCGGGGTGGTGCATAGACTGGATAAGGACACCTCGGGATTAATCCTGCTGGCAAAAAATGACCTGGCACATCGATTCCTGCAAGATCAATTTCGCCTGCGTAAGGCGATAAAAATATACCAGGCGCTCGTGGACGGCATGCCACCGACTCCGACCGGGAGGATCGAGGCACCCGTGGGAAGGGATGGTGTGCACCGCAAGATGATGGCAGTCACGGGGATTAAAAAAGGGCGGGAAGCAGTGAGTGAATATCGCACCCTGGAAGCATTCAGGGAGCACACTTTGCTCGAAGTACATCCTCTTACCGGGCGGACGCATCAAATCCGCGTGCATATGAAATTCCTTGGCTGCCCGGTGGCAGGTGATACCGTCTATGGGCATAAACATGTAACCGTACCTTTAGATCGGCACTTTCTACATGCAATCCGGCTAACAATACTCTTACCAGGCGAGACAAGGCCTCGCACCTTCGAGGCTCCATTGCCGGTTGAACTAGAAAAGGTTTTGGAGAATCTTCGGGCACAGAGATAATTTTTTTAAATATTAATCATCGTGCGAGTAAATCGCCATGATGGTAGCTGCAATAAGGAATTGTATATCATCAATGTTTAGAATTTAGTGTGTGTGGAGGAGATTGCTTCGGTAGAAATCGACACCAGAAACTGGATTGATGTCTAGTGGCGCTGCAAAATATATTTGTGTTCGGTTGAAGAAGGAAGATTGCTCCCCGAAAATCAGCGGGGACATGTTCGTCGCTTCGCTCCTCGCAATAACCAAAACTTTAAGGAGGTCCTATGGATTGGATAGATTTGAGATCAGACACCGTCACCCAACCTACCGAGGCTATGCGCCAGGCAATGGCGAGTGCAGCGGTTGGTGATGACGTCTACGGGGAAGACCCAACTGTCAATATGCTGCAAGAAATGGCAGCTGCGAAAATGGGCAAGGAAGCTGGATTGTTCGTACCCTCCGGAACGATGGGCAACCTGGCAGCAATTCTTGCTCACTGCGGCAGGGGTGATGAGGTGATACTGGGGAATAAAGCGCATACATTTTTATATGAAGCAGGCGGGATATCAGCTTTGGGTGGGGTGCATTCCTGCCAGCTACCCAACCAGGCAGACGGGACGCTCGTCTTGCAGGATATTCAGGCTGCCATCCGCTCCAAGGATGATCATCAACCCTACTCACGCCTGGTGTGCCTGGAAAATACCCACAACCGTTGTGGTGGAGTGGCATTAACTGCTGTCTTTACAAAAGCTGTCGCGGAGCTGGCTCACCAGAACGGGCTATCCCTGCACCTGGATGGAGCACGAATCTTTAATGCCGCAATCGCACAAGATGTGCCAGTACAAGAATTGACCGAACCAGCTGACTCGGTCACATTCTGCCTTAGCAAGGGATTATGTGCTCCCGTGGGGTCGATCTTATGTGGTAATAAAGACTTTATTTCCAGGGCACACCGAGTACGCAAGCAATTGGGAGGTGGTATGCGGCAGGCAGGTATTCTGGCAGCAGCTGGGGTAGTTGCATTAGTGACGATGGTAGACCGGCTGGCCGAAGATCACAAACGGGCGAATTACCTGGCACGTGGCTTATCATTTCTGCCTTGGCTGGTGATGGACGAAGGAACCCCCAAAACCAATATGATTTTTATGTCATTAGCTGGATCATTCGAAGGAGATGCCAGACTAGTAGCGGGTGAGCTGGCTAAACTGGGCGTCAGAGTGGGAGTGACAGGTCAACGGCGTTTTCGACTGGTAACGCATTTCTGGATCGACGATCCTGCGATCGATAAAACCATCCTCGCATTTCAAGAGGTGGGATCACAGCTATATCCACTCTAAGAAATACATTTTGATGAGGAAATAAGCCCCTCATGTTATAATATTTTTGATTATTTATCGGGGAGGGCCGGTGTAGTTTAGCGTTGCTTTTAAGGAGAGGCAGTTTTAACATGAGTGAATTCTATTCGTTGGAGCAAATTGACCGGATTGCAGATTTCATTCGTTCCAAATCAAGTTATCATCCACAGGTGGGAATCATTCTCGGATCGGGTTTAGGCGCTTTAGCTGCCAGTGTAGAATTTGCAACGATAATTCCATATCACGAAATTCCAGAATGGCCAGTATCGACCGTCATTGGGCATCAAGGGCACCTTGTCATCGGCAAATTTGAGGGCAAGGAAGTCATCGTCATGCAAGGGCGGGTGCATTTTTATGAAGGTTATAGCATTGCCCAGGTGGCTCTCCCGGTGCGGGTAATGCAACGTCTGGGTGTTGAAATCCTAGTCGTAACTAACGCAGCTGGAGCAGTGAACCCTGGCTATACCCCAGGCGATTTGATGCTCATCACTGACCATATCAACCTGCTAGGAATGGCAGGATTAAATCCCTTGCGCGGACCTAACCTGGACGAGATTGGCACACGCTTCCCTGATATGAGCCGGGCTTATGATCCAGCGCTGAAAGAGCTAGCGCGCAAAGTGGCAGGGGAAGAGAATATAGCTTTGCAGGAAGGCGTATATATCAGCCTGGCAGGTCCTTCCTTCGAAACCCCGGCAGACCTGCGTTTCTTGCGCATCATCGGTGCGGATGCGGTCGGTATGTCGACTGTTCCAGAAGTTATTACAGCTCGTCATGGAGGCACACGAGTATTGGGAATTTCAGGTATTAGCAACAAAGCAAATTTGGATGGGGAAACCATTACTTTACATGAAGAAGTATTGGCAGCGGGTGATAAGCTGGGACCCTTACTGACGACGCTCGTACGAGGGGTATTACGCCGCCTGTAATCTCATCAATGGATCACAAAGATCCGATGTGTTCACGACGTAGACGACAGGCACTGCATGGAACAAGTACTCCAATTTTTCCAAGCTTATCAAATATGGATCTATGTGTTTATAGGGGTCCTGGCGATATGGCAGGTAAGAAAATTTGCCCTGGCGTGGGAAGAGCTACGGGGAGCGTTTTTTGGCATGGAACGCGAATCGGCCCAATCACGGGTCAATTCTGCAGCGACGATGGTGGTATTACTTATCATTATGGCTGTGGCTGAATTCACCGTGGTCACTTTCGTGGTACCCACTGTTCCTGGTGCCAATCCATTACCGACTACCACCCTGAATTTGCTGGCAACCCCGACGATTACCCTGCCACCGCCAACCCAGGATCCGAATACAACCCCAGGGGTCACTCCAACCCCGGGTGAAGTGGCTGCCGCAGAAGGTTGTGTGGCTGGACAGGTAAACCTGACATCTCCATTGAACGGAGACAGAATCAGTGGAAGCATCACCGTGAAGGGCAGCGCGGAGATCCCCAATTTTGGGTTTTATACGCTCCAAATTGCACATCCAGGTGATACCCTCTGGTTACCCATCCAGGTAGGGCAGAAATCTGTAAAAGGTGAGATGTTGGGCACCTGGGATACTTCCAGCCTGACCCCAGGGATATTTATGCTCCAACTGATAGTCACGGATAATGTTGGTAATGTCTTGCCAGCATGTGCCATTCAGGTGACCGTAGACCCGGTTCAATAAGACTGTTTAGGAGAAGATATGCCAGAAATCGAGATTCGGCCACCTACATCTGCAGAAATTCCCCAATTGGTAGACATTGATCACGATTATGTAAGTGATCACGTCTGGCAGATGGAAGTTCAGCATGAAAGCGGGCAGAAACCTTCCGATTTAAAGGTGGAGATCATATTTAGACAATTGAAATTACCCCGATCGGTCAAGGTGGAATATCCACGTTCCCCGAAACAGCTGGCGAATGACTGGAAGGATCGTTCCTGCCTGCTGGTGGCATTATTAAAGGGTGAAGTAGTGGGATATACAAGCATGATGCTGAGCATTGCCCCCAATTCCAGCTGGATGACGGACCTGGTGATCTTGCGTAGGGTACGACGGCAAGGTATTGGAAGTGCGTTGATATTAGCGGGACAAGATTGGGCAAGGCATAAGCGCTGTTTACGAATGGTAATGGAAATGCAACCCAAAAACTACCCTGCAATATGCATGGCTCAAAAACTGGGATATGATCTTTGCGGATACAACGATCATTATTTTCCCAATCAGGATATCGCATTGTTTTTTTCCAAGAATTTGAGGTAAGTCAGGTGCGATTGATGAGGTAGCAGCATTCATCGATGTCGGTTGAATTTTGTTAGGTGTAACTCTTAATTATTTGATGGTTCATTATGATTGGTGCATTATTAACTAGTTTACAATTTCTCAATCAGCTGCTCACAGCTGGGATTGCCATCACTGCATTTTCTTTATTGTTATATGCCCTGACGTTCAACCTGCGCGATCGGGTGGCACGCACATTTGCACTCATCCTGATTTGTATCGTGATCGTATTTGTGGGGGATGCCATTAGCAGCGTCGTCAGCTTAGAAGGATTATTACAGTTTTGGCTGCAATTAGAATGGCTGGGGATCACTTTCTTACCCGCCTGCTATTTCCATTTCTCTTATGCGTTAATGGCTACTACGGGCAGCCAATCAGATGGCAATTATAAGTGGTTCGTTCGATTGCTCTATTTGATCAGTCTGGGATTCCTTGCAACCCTACCTTTCTTGCTGCTGGTTGGACCTGTGGTCGCAAATGCCAGCCCTGCTCCGCACTTGCAAAGAACGTGGCTCACCTGGATCTTTGCTCTATATTTTGCTGCAGTTATGATCTGGTCATGGTTTAACTTCAGACGGGCTTACCAGCGGACGGTTACGCCCACCAGCCGTCGAAGAATGCGATATTTAATTACCGGGGCGCTAGCACCTGTATTGGGTGCTTTTCCGTTCCTGCTTTTTGGGTCAAGCATCGCCACCAACCATCCCTTGATTTTCTGGTTGCTGGCAGTGTTGATTAACTTTTTCGTGCTGGGTCTGCTGGTGGTGATGGCTTATGCAGTGGCTTTCTTCGGAGTTTCGTGGCCAGATCGGGTGGTTAAACGACGGTTATTCAAATGGCTGATGCGTGGTCCGGTTACAGCATCGACAGTCCTGGCGATCACAACACTTGTCCGTAGAGCAGGCGATCATTTCGGTTTTCAATATTCTGCCGCGGTTCCCATCGTTATGGTTGGATCGTTACTATTATTCGAATATGCGATTACCTTAGCTGCTCCGCTATGGGAACGCTGGTCTTTCTCAGGTGGGGATAAATCAAATATTCTACTGGTCCAAACCTTGAATGAACGATTACTCACCAGCGGTGATTTGCGTCAATTTCTCGAGTCGGTATTGGCAGCAATATGTGACCGTATACAAGCACCCACAGCATTTATCATGGCAATGGATGCGGGTGACCTTGAGTTAATGGTCAATATAGGTGATGTGCCTGCATTGGGGGAAATGTCAGATGGATTAGATCAGGTGGTAGCCCAAAATGGAAGTGGGATGGGATTCTATACCTGGGATAACTACTGGCTGGTGCCCCTTCACAGCCAACGGGAAAATGAAGGCGCTTTGCTGGGGATTTTAGGCATTGCTCGAAAACCCGAGGCTGTGATTGGTGATGATCAGAAGGAAGCGGTTTTATTCCTGGCTCAGCGAGCGGCAACCGCCTTAGAAGATCACGTCGCGCAACAAGAGATATTCAACTCGATTGAGAATTTAAGCCCTCAAATTGATATGATCCAGCGATTACGTGCCGCTTCCAGGTATGGAAGTGCTGAGGTGCTCTCTGCACCCGATCTTCCATTGGAATCACCCAATATAGCCAGGTGGGTAAAAGACGCTTTGACTCATTATTGGGGGGGACCGAGGCTTACAGATAGCCCCTTGATGGGCTTAAAGGTGGTGCAAAAGACGCTTAATGCACACCAGGATAACCCAGCCAATGCACTAAGAGCGATCCTACGCCAGGCCGTAGAACAAGTCAGACCGGAAGGAGAACGCCGGTTTACAGGAGAGTGGATCCTATATAACATACTGGAAATGAAATTTATGGAGGGGAAAAAAGTTCGAGAAATTGCAGCCCGATTATCCATGTCAGAAGCGGATTTATATCGCAAACAACGGGTGGCGGTTGAAGCGGTAGCGGATGCAATCCTTGACATGGAGCAGAAAGCCAGGGCAGATATTAATTCGGGATAGCGTGTAAAATTAACCCATGGATCATGAGTGAGGAGGGCTTAATGGTAATAAAACAACAGAATGGCTCGAAAGCTCCTGAGATGGATGAGGCCTGGTGGACAGCCTTGTTGGCTGATGAGGAAAAGTACAAAAATACAGGGATAAAAGACTTACCACAGCCAGAAGAATATCTGGATCAGGAAAACCATCCTATCAAGAGGGGATCAAAAACCAGTGATATCGACTGGCAGATGGTGCGCGAATTATATGCAACAGACCAGGTGATCAACCTCGAGGTAACCGGTTTCAACCGGGGCGGATTGTTGGTGGGCGGGAGTGGGGTGCATGGGTTTGTTCCCATATCACACTTGCCGGAGATCAATTGCCTGACCGATGAGGTTAAAAAAGATGCCATCTTATCGGGTTACGTTGGGAGGACGGTGGCATTTAAAGTAATTGAATGTGACCCGGAAAGAGGACGAGTTGTCTTCTCTGAACGGGCAGCATTGTCTGAATCGGGGAAGAGGAATTTACTATTTAATGAAATCTTCCCAGGAAAACGAGTATGTGGAGTGGTGACCAATATCACCGAGTTTGGGGTTTTTGTCGATCTGGGCGGGGTGGAAGGGTTAATCCACGTCTCTGAGCTTTCATGGGGTAGAGTACGCCATCCCACCGAGGTCGCAAAAGTCGGGGAGACGGTGCAGGCATACGTGATCCAGGTGGATCAAGACCGGTCGCGGATTGCGCTTTCATTAAAAAGGTTGATTCCCAACCCATGGGAAACAGCTGAACAGCGATATCACCCTGGTGATGTGGTGAGCGCAGTGATTACGAGCATTGTCCAGTTCGGGGCATTCGCTCGTCTTGAAGAGGGATTGGATGGGCTGATTCATTCATCCGAGTATGCTGATGAAGGCTCTTCAGATGGATCAGATGAAGGCTTATTTGAAGGCCAGGCTCTTCAGGTAAAGATCCTCAATGTTAATGCAGCCAGGCAACGACTAGGATTGAGCTTGAATTTAAACAAGTAAGCGGTTTTTTTATATCCCACTTCAGGCACGTAGTTTACTAATTCCATGAATAAAAATTGGTATTGGCTGGCAGCATTTATTGTTGTGGGTGTCTTACTAGGGGTGGGTGTATTATTCTTAATTACACGTCCACCCAGGGGTTTCCCCATATCTTTGTTGCCTGCCCCAACTCAAGCACCCATCACCGTATATGTAAGTGGGAATGTAGAGCAGGCTGGGCTGTATGCTTTGCCGCGTGGCAGTCGGGTTAATGATGCTATTCAGGCTGCGGGTGGGTTTTCGGAAGGTGCCAATCAAGAAGCACTCAATCTGGCGGAAGTCCTAGAGGATGGGCAGCAAGTGGAGGTGCCTGGCGTAAACCCGCCTGTTATCTCTGGAAATATCTCAAAATCGGTAAGCCCTTCAATAATCAAGGTTAATATCAATTCTGCAACTCTGGATGAGCTCGACACGCTACCGGAAATTGGCCCTATAACAGCCCAGGCGATCATTGACTATCGTACTGTCAAAGGGCCGTTCACCAAGATTGATGACATTATGGATGTACCCAAAATTGGGCAGGTCACTTTTGATAAAATCAAGGATTTGATAACGGTTGGTACGTCCCCATAATACGGTTGCGGGCGTTCTCAATGTGTTCAAGCATCACCTTACGTGCTCCAATTTCATCACGCTGATGCAACTTTTCAAGTATCCTATCGTGTTCGTTTAGCGATAACTCAATACCAAAGTCGCGTTTCCAGGATGCCAGGTTAAAGCGGGTCGCCACCTGATGGAGATGTAACAGATGGCGGCAGAGGTAGCGATTGCCAGTCGCAACCGCAAGGATGCGGTGAAATTCATAATCCTGGCTGGCAATGGCGACAAAATCTGCTGTGGAAGCAGCCATTTTGCTCTGTTCAATGGTCTGTTCCAGCTGCTGAAGCTGGTCTGGTGTGAGGTGCTTACAGGCGAGGGAGGCAGCTGGTCCAATTACCATCGCCATGGCATCCATGACTTCGACAAATTCAAACACACTGAGCGGGGTCACCACCACCCCGTGGTGAGGGATAATTTGCAGCAGGGATTGTTCTGCCAAACGTTGGAAAGCCTCGCGTAAAGGTGTACGCCCCCACCCATAGCGTTTGATCAAACTGGCTTCACTGATTGACAACCCAGGTTCGAGCTGCAAGGTCAGAATTTGCTGGCGCAGCTCCTTCTCGACCCGGTCACTTTCGCGCGCGGGTAAATCATCCTTATTATCCATGCTTGCCTCAGAGTAATTAAACCATAAATCCTATAATTGCGCTATAGATATATACTTTGTATACAATCTGGATATTTATATTGACATAGCGCGTTGAAAAGATTATATTTATGATAACAAGTATGAACACCGGAATGATCTTCGATATCAAACGTTATGCCATCAATGATGGTCCTGGGATTCGAACCGCGGTCTTTTTTAAGGGCTGTCCACTCGCATGCTGGTGGTGCCACAATCCTGAAGGTCAGTCATTCCAGCCCCAGTTAATAGTGCGCTCCAACCGTTGTAAATCAATCCAGGCTTGCCTGCAGGTTTGCCCACAGGATGCAATCACCTGGGATCATGGACCCATCACAGATTGGAAAAAATGTGACGATTGCGGTAAATGTGCAGAGATATGCTATGCGGGGGCGCGGGAACTGGTGGGAAGGCAGGTATCCATTAATGAGCTAGTGCAAGAGGTCTCACGCGATGTCCCTTTTTATGACCAATCGGGTGGAGGAGTAACTTTTACCGGGGGTGAGCCATTGCATCAAATAGAATTCCTTAAGGACGCATTGCTAGCTTGCAAGAAAAACAATATCCATACCGCAGTGGATACGAGCGGGCACAGTTCCTGGGAGAATATTAAATCGATCCTCCCGCTCGTGGATCTCTTCCTATATGACCTAAAATTCATGGATGCGAAAAAACACCTCCAATATACGGGTGTCTCCAACCGGCTGATATTAACCAATCTACGGATGATCGCGGAGAGCCGAGCGCATATTGTCGTGCGGATTCCATTAATCCCAGGGATTAACGACAATGAAGAGAACCTGGATCTGTGTGCTTCGTTCCTCAGCAAATTGGCTCCCTTGGATGGGGTTTCTGTGATGCCGTATCATGATATCGGCGTGACTAAATACCAGGCGCTGGGTATAAAATACCGGTTGGAAGTTACAAAATCACCCAACGATGAACAAATTGGCCATGTGGAAGAATTATTCTCAAGATACCAATTACCGGTGATTAAACATTCAAGGAGGGCTGTATGAGCATGACTGAGCGGGTGAAAGCACTTCGCCAGCATAGCCTGGAGGCAGTCGAGACATTGTCTTCCGAACGGGCGGCATTATTGACCGAATTTTCAGCCCGGGACAGTGGGTTGATGTCGACACCGAAACGAAGAGCACTGGCATTCAAGTATCTCATGGAACATAAAGCTGTATCCATCGACCAGGGAGAATTGATTGTGGGTGAAAAAGGTCCTGCTCCAAAACATGCCCCCACCTTCCCTGAGTTATGCTGCCACAGCCTGGATGACCTGGATATCCTTAATGGGCGCGAGAAGACCTCATTCAAAGTCAGCCCTGAGACAAGGTCTCTTTATCAAGAAAGGATCATTCCCTTCTGGAAGGGAAAGACCATGCGGGAGCTGATCTTTACCGAGATGACCGATGAATGGAAAGCAGCTTATCAAGCCGGTGTCTTCACAGAATTTATGGAGCAGCGTTCGCCAGGTCACACAGTATTGGATGACAAGATCTATAAAAAAGGTATGAGCGATTTCCAGGAGGAGATCAATGAAAGCCTCGCAAAGCTAGACTTTCTAAACGACACGCAGGCGTATGAGAAGCGGGAAGTGTTGCGCGCCATGTATATCGCCGCCGATGCTTTGATCAGCTTTGCAGAACGATACGCGGAACTGGCTCATGAGCTGGCGGGCAAGGAGCAAGATACCCGGCGGAAAAATGAGCTGCTGAAGATTGGCGAAGTATGCCAGCACGTCCCACGTTTTGCACCTCGGAATTTCTGGGAAGCCTTACAGTATTACTGGTTCGTCCACGTGGGTGTAACCATTGAATTAAATACCTGGGATGCATATTCGCCTGGACGGCTTGACCAGCACTTGCTGCCATTCTATCTGCAAGGATTTGAAGAAGGAAGCTTAACCCGGGATTTTGCGCAGGAATTGCTGCAATGTTTCTGGATCAAGTTCAACAACCAACCCGCACCCCCCAAGGTGGGGGTTACAGCCGAGGAAAGCGGTACGTACACAGATTTTGCCCAAATCAACCTTGGCGGGGTACGTCCGGATGGGTCGGATGGCGTGAACGAAGTGACATACCTGTTGTTGGATGTGATTGAGGAGATGCGCTTGCTTCAACCCTCCACATCCATCCAGGTGAGTAAGAAGAGCCCTGACCTCCTTATCAAGCGGGCAACCGAGATCATACGGACTGGATTTGGACAGCCCTCCGTGTTCAATGCTGACCTGATCGGGCAGGAATTGATGCGCATGGGTAAAACGGTCCAAGACGCACGCGGTGGTGGGTCGAGCGGATGCGTCGAAGTGGGGGCATTTGGGAAGGAAAATTACAACCTGACGGGTTATTTTAACCTACCCAAAGTGCTGGAAATTACCATGCACAATGGGGTTGATCCACGCACCGGCGCTCAAATCGGAATAGCAACTGGCGATCCGGGCAGTTTTCAGAATATGGAAGAAATATACAACGCCTTCGAAAAACAGGTGCTTCATTTTGTAGATATCAAAGTGCGTGGCAACAACGTGATCGAAAGATTATATGCCCAATATATGCCTTGCCCGTTCTTATCCCTTTTGGTGAATGATTGCATCAGCAATGGGAAAGATTATCATAACGGGGGCGCTAGATATAACACCAGCTACATCCAGGGGGTAGGATTGGGAACCATTACGGATGCAATGGCGGCCCTGAGTTATCAAGTATTTGAGCAGCAGGCACTTACAATGGGGGAGTTTATCCATACATTGGATACCAATTACGAAGGTGATGAACAGTTACGGCAAAGGCTGCTGAACCGGACTCCAAAGTACGGCAATGACGATGACTTTGCGGATCGTGTGATGCAACGAATTTTCGAGATTTATTTCAATGCCGTTGATGGTCGCAAAAATACTAAAGGCGGCGAATATCACATCAACCTATTACCTACCACCGTACATATCTACTTTGGCTCAGTCACTGGAGCCACCCCTGATGGACGGATGGCAGGCACTCCCCTCTCTGAGGGTGTCTCACCGGTTCAAGGTGCAGACCATAAGGGACCCACAGCTGTGCTGCTTTCTGTAGCCAAGATGGACCACGTACGCACGGGCGGCACACTCCTGAACCAAAAGTTCACTCCCCAAGTGCTGAATAACGACGAGGGGTTGGACAAGCTGGTACAGCTTATCAGGACATATTTCCGCCTGGATGGGCATCACGTTCAATTCAACGTGGTGGATGCGGAAACCTTACGCCTGGCTCAAAAACACCCGGAGCAATACCGCAGCTTAATTGTGCGCGTGGCTGGATATAGTGATTACTTCTGTGACTTGAGTAAAACCCTGCAGGATGAGATCATCGCCCGCACAGAACACGAAGCCTTTTAGAGTTTAGGCAATACAATGGTTTTTTGAGCCTGATACTTACCCTTTTTGTCGGCATATGAAGTCTCGCACGGCTCGTCCGCCACAAAGAATATGACCTGGGCAATGCCCTCGTTGGCATAGATCCTGGCAGGGAGGGGAGTGGTATTGGATATCTCGAGGGTGACGTAACCCTCCCACTCCGGCTCAAAGGGTGTCACGTTGACGATAATACCGCAACGGGCATAGGTAGATTTCCCCAGGCAGATGGTGAGAACGTCACGGGGGATGCGGAAGTATTCAATGGTGCGTCCCAGGGCGAAAGAGTTTGGGGGAATTATGCACACCTCACCCTTATGGTCGACCATTGAACATGGGTCGAAATTCTTCGGATCGACCAGCGCAGAATAGACATTGGTGAAGATCTTGAACTCATCTGCGACTCGTATGTCATATCCATAGGAGGAAACCCCATAAGATATCACGCCCTCACGGACCTGGCTATCTGCAAACGGCTCGATCATACCCTGCTCAAGCGCCATTTTACGAATCCAACGATCAGGTTTCAGACCCATGCCTTACTCCTTGTCATTAACTAGAGGCAGAACATGTGCAGATGTGGCTAGCAAATAAATTCAAAAATCTACACCGTTCTACCATCTTTGGTAATCATTACCATCCGCTGGCATTAAAAATAATTTCCAGGAATCTCGCCCTCTCCTCGGGGGTCATTAATCGTGGACGGGCAAAATCGACAAAGCGGATGGTGATGAGCTCGGTGCTGATGTAGCGCCCAGCATAGAAAACATGACGGTCGATAAATGCATAATCACAGGCATCATCAACGCAATAGTGATATTGGTCGAAAAATAAGTTGCCCAACCCATAATGGATATATGATCCATTTTCGAAAGCAAACCCGTGGGCTTGATGAGCCTGACTGCCGCTGACAATCGCGGCTCCTGCTGCTGCCACCAGTCCAAAGTCGTTCGCCAGGATCGGCTCGGTAGTGTAGGTATAGTATTCACGATGCTGAAAGGTGAAAATTACCTGGTAGCCTTCATCGCGCAGAGCAGGAATTTCATTGCTGATCCAATTGAAATCGCATTGGGCAGCCCCAGGATGGCTATCCGTGGCGATGGCGTCGCATGGGATTTCATTTTTTACCTGGCATCCGACATTACACCCCATAAAGGCAATCTTATTTCCATTGTTCTCGAGCTTCACGGGTTGGCGGGCTTCCTCGGCATTCGCTCCACCGCCATAATAGGGCCAGCCAAGGTCTTTGTACATCTGGAGGGTGAATAAGGTGGCATCAGCGCCATGATCCATGAAGTGATCACCCGTCAGCTCGACGATGTCGGTGCCAACCGCCTTGAGCAAGTCAATATACTTAGGGTTGGAGCAGAATACCAGCGCATCCATGGTAGGGGTGGGGTAGGGACAATCTGGTGTAAAAGGAATCTCATTACTGATGTGAGTAATGTCGGCTTGCGAAAGGATTGGCCCGATATCCTGGGCAGGGTAGGTGATGCCCTTCTGCTCCATCGTCCAGGCGGTTGCGCGTACCATGGCAGTCACACCAGTCAATGCGACGGTGGTGAGCCTGGATGGATCACGGTTGGTGAGGGGAAGGTTAATTATTTCCGGCTTAGGATTTCCCTTGCCATCCAATACGAATGGCACGGTGAGCTTATACTGTGACGGGACAAAATCCTTCCGTATGGGTGATTGTTCGTCGATGGTCAAAACTTTCCATTGTGGGTCGAGAGCTTCGAAAGGGACGATCCCCCAGGAAGGGCGATTTGACCATGCAGTTCCAATTAATTGATCGGCTGGCAACACCTGTACAGCCCCTTCAGCGGGTATACCAAAGTGGGCAGTCAATACCTCTAATGTGTTCTGGGTCATAAGCAATGGAGAATTGGCGAAGGGGACAATAGAATCACCTTTCCAGGCACTTAGTAGTTCATTCGAAGAAATTCCATCCGTTACGGTCGGAAAGGGTGCAACCAGGGCATAGATCCAATCATTGGTAGCAGGCATATCCGCTCCAGCTATACCAAGGCGGATATCCGCTGCTGCAGGATCATCTACACGAACATATCCTTCCGGAATGACGACAATGTCACGCATTTTTTCTGGCAGGTAAGGAGCCAGCCAGATTGTGACCTGTGGTTGGGTTGGTGAAAGCGAAGGTTCTGGTTGAGAAGTAAATGTAGGAATGATTGGTAGGGAAGTCGAATCCGTGGTGGAAGGAATCGTTACCAGTGGAGCAGTGGATAACGGTGTGACGGGAGTGTTCCCTTGAGTACACCCCACGAACAGGAAGGCCATAACCAGGATGACTATGATGCTTTTAGAGGCTCTTACCAGCGGTCGGGAGGAGCTATGTGTAAACGCGATGAGCTTGCGGGTCATAAACTATAATCCCCGCCCATGCAAGACGGTGCGAATGCGGGATTCAATCTCTCCAGCGTGCTGCTCAATCGCAGCGAGTTCGCTCAGGTAAGGAGCAGACAGGTTTTGAGGTAAATCCTTTGCATTGATCCGAATGTTATATCCTGCACCTGTGATGGCAGCGCGGGCGAGTGATGCTGCGGTAGCAGCATCACTCAATGCGTTGATGTTTCCGAATTGGATCACCTGTTCAGTGAGTTCGAGCACCCGCAATGACTTGTTAGCGACCGCAATTGGAACTTGGGTGGCAAGCAGGGTGGCTTGTTCAACGGCTTTCCTGCGGATTTCCTGCTGCTCAGGCCTATCTTTCGGCAGCGTATAAGCAGCCATCACGCTTTCGAAGGCCGATGCGTCCAGTTGAATGGATTGGGTGAGATCATTGCGTAAAGCCTCAGCCTGGGTGAGTATGGTCTGCATCCTTGATTCAACCTCGGCATATTTTTTCTTTCCGATGGTCAGTTTTGCCACCATGGATACCAAAGCGGCTGCTGCAGCACCTGAATATGCAGATGCAGACCCACCCCCTGGGGTGGCATTCTTCGAGGCTAATGCATCCAGGAATTCCATCCCGTTATCAGGATGTTCCAGGGACGCTCCCTGAATTTGTTGAGCCAAGGTATACAGCTTTTGCTCCAATATCTGCTCAGGCGAAAATTGGTCCAGCTGCAGGTACCAAACAGCCGCATCCACCAGGGCAGCTTGAGGGATCAACCCCACCAGCTCAGCATGGTGGATCATCACACCATAACGGGCAGCTTCACGGCGGATCGTCTCCACGACCAACGCCAGGGAGGTTTTGTGATAATTGGTCAGATTCATCGAAATCTGAGCTCGTCCCTCCACCAGCATACCCAGAGCTTTCACAAAGCGCAGCCCCCCGGAGGAAAATCGAATCGTCCGGGCGATTTTATCGGCAATCGATATTTCATCCGTCGTCAAGTAAACGTTATAAGCAATCAACGCCTGGCGGGCACCGATCACGATTGCCCCTGCCGGACCAACCTTGTTAGGACCAAAATCTGGGTCGCGTTCAGGTTTTACCCCCATTTCCTGTTTCAGAGCTTCATATTGCCCTCGGCGCACGTTTTCGAGATTGGCCCGTTCAGGGCGGGTAGCAGCTTCTTCATACAAATAGACCGGGAGAGCAAGCTCATTTCCAACCCTCTGACCCAAATGCCGTGCGATTTGGACTGCATCTTGCATCGTAAGACCAGAAATTGGCACAAAAGGCACCACATCCGTTGCACCGATGCGCGGATGTTCACCGGTATGATGGTCAAGATCGATCAGCTCAGCCGCCTTAGAAATCGACCGGAATGCAGCCTCTTCTACCACATCAGGAGGACCCACGAAAGTGAGAACAGTGCGATTGTGATCCAGATCAGAATGACGGTCCAGCAAAGTGACACCTTCCACGGAAGTGATCGCATAAATGATCGCTTCCACCACATCAGGCCGGCGCGCCTCAGAGTAATTAGGAATGCATTCAAGTATGGGATTTGGCATAGCTCACCTCGGTTGGTGGAATAGCGTAATTATACTCTGGGTGACTGAGGTAAGCTCTTCAACGCAGTCAGCTGAAGCGCGTTAGGCAGTGCGTATCGTTGACTTGAATAGCCGTTCACGGTAGAATGAAAAAGGAAGTTCCCATGCCTCGTTTACAGTTGATCAAATATACTCCCCTCTTATTGGTGTTCATCATTAGCCTGTCTTGTCGCCAACCTGTCGAACCGCTTAATCTACCAACCTACGTTGGCGTAACATCCACTCCCAATCCGCCCATCTCCACAGAGCCTGCCCCCTCAATGTCTACATTCCTGCCTGTTATACGGCACCCGGATGATGTTTCGATTGTCTCGCCAACCCCGGATGTACCTAAAGAATTACCGGCGGTGCGCCTCGAGGACGATCAATACATCGTTCAGCGGGGAGATTCTCTGGGGGAAATTGCGTCCAGATATGGTATCACCGCAGAGATGCTGATCAATGCCAATCAAATCACCAACCCTGACCTGCTCGAGGTGGGACTGTTATTAACAATCCCCGCACCCATACCCGGTGAAGAAGGGGCAGGTTTTAAGATCATACCTGATTCCGAGCTTGTTTATGGTCCATATGCATCGGGCTTTGACGTGAAAGAATTCGTCAGCCGTTTTGATAGTTACTTGGGTCGTTACACTGAGGACGTGGAGGGGCAATCTTTTTCCGGTCCAGAGATTGTGCAGCTGGTGGCTCAAGATTACTCGGTGAACCCAAGGCTGTTATTGGCGGTGCTGGAATACCAGGGCGGCTGGGTGACAATGGCAAATCCTACCCAGGAGTGGCGTGATTTTCCAATTGGAAATAAGGACAGCTGGCGGAAAGGATTGTATTTGCAGCTCGCCTGGGCAGCTGATATGCTTAACCGGGGGTTTTACCTGTGGCAAGTGGATGGTATTGGAGGATGGCTGCTAAGCGATGGTATGCTCATCCCTATCGATCCCACGATTAATGCCGGGACAGCAGGCGTACAGCAATTATTTTCCAAGTTATACAACCGGTCGGGATGGGACATTGCTGTCTCAGCAGATGGATTGTTCTCCACTTTTAGCCGGTTATTTGGTCATCCATTCGATTATGCATTCGATCCGCTGATACCTGCAAACCTCGAACAACCGGAAATGCAGTTACCTTTTGAGCCAAATGTGAATTGGGCATTTACGGGTGGACCGCATGGAGGCTGGGGGACCGGTTCAGCCTGGGCGGCGCTCGATTTTGCACCCGGCAGGAATGGGTTGGGTTGTGTCCAGAGTGATGAATGGGTAGTGGCAGTTGCGGATGGCTTGATCGTGCGTGCCGACATGGGCAGGGTGATCCAGGACCTGGATAACGATGGGAATGAGAGCACCGGTTGGACAGTACTGTATATGCACATCGAGGGACGTGATCGAGTTGAGGCAGGGACGAATGTGAAGGCCGGGGACAGGATCGGGCATCCCTCCTGTACCGGGGGCTATTCCACAGGTACGCATTTCCATTTGGCGAGGCGGTATAATGGTGAATGGATTTCAGCGGATCAAACCCAAACTGGAATTGGATTACCCTTTAATTTAGATGGATGGATTTCTCGTGGTGATGGCATAGAATATAACGGGTATTTGGAACGTGATGGAGCATCAGTCGAGGCCTGGGAAGGTTTTTACCCTGAGAACACAATCTACAAGTAAGCACAGACGATTTTCACGAACCTATGTGGCTGTAATGTGTGGATTGGTCGTTGCATTCGTCAGCTTGTCGTGTGCCATCGGGGTATTGGATCAGAACGACCCACTCTTCAGCACATCCAAAGGTGGTGCACAACAATTACTCACCCCCACATTGAATTTCCCTACCGATCGGCCGATTGAGTCCAAAACCAATGACCCGTTAGCTGAAGAAATCCCGCAATCTTCGACAGAAGTACCCACGCCCCCTTCGATACCTGTTGACACTGCGCCGCTGCTTTATTACACCCAGGCTGGGGATACATTGCCAGTGGTTGCCACCCGGTTTGGAGTTGACACCAAGGATATAAACTCTCCCGATGGCTCAATTCCCACGACTGGATTATTGACTCCCAATACATTACTGATCATTCCCCACATGCTGGTAAATACAACCAGCTCAATCAAAATCATACCAGACAGTGAGCTTGTATATTCACCTTCTGCAATCGATTTTGATGTGGAAGCATATGTCAACGAAGCTGGCGGATATCTGAGCAGGTATAAAGAGTGGCTGGGATCCACCGAATGGACGTCGGGAGCAGAGATTGTTCAACGGATTGCGATTGAAAATTCGATCAATCCCAGATTGCTGTTAGGATTAATCGAGTATCAAAGCGGTTGGGTAACAGGCCTACCGACTAACGCCAAACAAGAAGATTATCCCCTGGGTAAGGTGGATTTATCTTACAAAGGGTTGTATTCGCAGCTTGCCTGGGCAGTCAACCAATTATCGGTTGGATATTATGGCTGGCGTGAAGGCTGGGTGACCGAGATACAATTTTCCGACGGCGTCTCTGCCCGATTGGCGCCAGATTTGAACAGCGGAACAGTAGCAATCCAGTATTATATTGCTCAGGTGAATGATACACCCGGATGGCTGGCAGCACTCGATTCGAATGTGGGTATTCCAGCACTCTATAATAAAATGTTTGGTAACCCCTGGATCAGGGCAATGGAGGTTGAGCCACTTTATCCTCCCAATTTAAGCCAACCTGTGATGATACTTCCATTTTTATTCGATCAATTATGGAGTTATACGGGCGGACCACACGGAGCATGGGAACGAGATGGCGCACGCGCAGCCATCGATTTCGCTCCGGGCAGTACTGAGTCAGGCTGTGTCGAGTCAAATGCCTGGGTGGTTGCCGCAGCGCCGGGTTTGATCGTCAGGGCAGAGGGGGGCGCGATAGTCGAAGACCTGGACGGTGATGGAAATGAGCAAACCGGTTGGGATATCCTATATATGCATATTAATGACCTGGCAGTGGAACCTGGGGACTGGGTCGAAACTAGTGATTATTTAGGACATCCTTCCTGTGAAGGTGGAATTGCCACAGGAACACATATGCACATTGCCCGAAAATATAACGGAGAATGGATATCGGCAGATGGACCTTTGCCTTTTGTGTTAAGTGGATGGACAGTTCATGCCGGAAGCATGCCTTATATTGGTACAATGACCAGAGGGGATGGGACGGTAACATCCAGTATTTATGGGTCATTTGAATCACTTATCTCGCGGACCCGAGAAAACCCATAACAGGGAGTATCACTTCCTGACTGGGTTAAGGATAGTATCTGGATGTCTTCTCCAACAATGAATAAGCTTTATAAACTTGCTATCTTGATGTCTATATTGGTGACAATCCTGAGTGGATGCAGCGAAGCGTTCACTCAGAACCATTCCCCATTGTCCAGCCAGACACCTTTAGGAACCGCGACCCAGAATTTGATCATCAGCCAGCATAATGTCATTACAACCCCGTTGCCCGCTCGCCCTCCGTATTCACCCGGTGAGCTGGTAGACTATATCGCCCAGACCGGAGATTCACTTCCAGCAATAGCCAGCCATTTTAATACCAGCGTCGAAGAAATCCTGGCTGCCAACAGCTTCATCCCAGCGGAGGCTTCGACGATGCCCCCTGGTATGCCGATGAAAATACCCATCTACTACCAGCCATTCTGGGGCTCTCAATATCAAATCATTCCGGATAGCCTTTTTATCAATGGTCCGGCACAGGTAGGCTTTGATACGACTGCGTTCGTGGACGGTCAGCCCGGCTGGCTGCGCGGATATACCGAATACGCGTTTGACGGCAACCGGACGGGTGCTGAAATTATCGATTATGTATCTCTAAATTTTAGCGTCAGTCCCCGATTACTTCTCACCCTGCTGGAATATCAAGATGGTGCGTTATCGCTAGCCACAATGCCGGAAGGAATAAGTGAATACCCATTGGGATTTCATGATTGGCAGCACGAGGGTATGTACATGCAATTGGTGTGGGCGGCGAATTTATTGAATAATGCATACTACAATTGGCGGAATGGCGTTTTAGTGGAGTTTGATCACCTGGACGGAACCCAGGAACGACCGGACCCCTGGCAAAATGCTGCCACTGTAGCCTTACAGTATTATTTCTCCAGGTTGGTGGATGGTGACCAATATGCAGGTGCGGTTGCACATGATGGAATCGCACAATCTTATCGGGAGCTGTTCGGCGATCCATGGCAGGCTGTAATCGCCCACATCCCTGGGAGTTTACAACAACCATCCTTTGCTTTACCTTTCTTGCCTGGCTTAACCTGGGCGTACACAGGGGGTCCGCATACCGGGTTTGGTGACGGTGAGCCACTGGCAGCCATCGATTTTGCCCCCGGTGCAATATCCGGTGGTTGTATATCGACCGACGAATTCACGACAGCTGTCGCCTCAGGGGTGGTCGTAAGGTCGGATGCAGCTGCGGTTGTGCTGGACCTGGACGGAGATGGTGATGAGCGGACAGGTTGGGTGGTGTTTTACTTCCATATCGAAGCAAAAGATCGTGCCCCGGTTGGTAAGGTTCTTCAAGCTGGCGATCCTATCGGTCACCCATCCTGCGAAGGTGGGGAAGCAACAGGGACTCACGTACATATCGCACGTAAATATAATGGTGAATGGATGCCGGCAGACAGTATCATCCCATTTGATCTTGGAGGCTGGGTAGTGCATAAAGGTTCGGTGGAATATGAAGGGACCCTCAGCAGGGGCGGACGGACGATCATTGCCTGTACATGCGCAGATGCAGCCAGTCAAATTAATGCAGACAAGTGAACTTCCAACGATTAGGGATTGTCACCCAGCACCAATCCGGGATTTGACTCTCAGGGTTGTTTGGAATTTTTATTGATGATGGCGAATACATCCTTACGCTTTGTGATTGCAGGGCAATTAAAGAGGGATTTTGGGCTCGTCCCCAGCGGGCAAGCGCGAGTTGATGTTCCAGGTGGAAATATTATCTATGCTGCGACTGGTTTTGGGGTGTGGCAACCAGTAAACCTGGTGGGATTGGTGGCAAGGGTTGGTGAGGATTACCCACGCGAATGGCTGAATGAGATACATGCACGTGGGTTTGATATTCGAGGCATCCGCATCCTACCGGAAGCAGTGGATTTGAGGTCTTTTTATGTCTACACGGATGTATATACACGTTTAACGGAAGACCCAGCTGCACACTTCACACGATTACAACAACCTTTCCCGAAGGCATTGCTCAATTATATGCAACCTGGGACAAGCTATGATAGCCGCTCACACCTGACTCCGACTTCACTACGCCAATCCGATATCCCAGCAGACTACCTGGATGCGACTGCGGCCCATTTATGCCCGATCGATTACCTGACCCATTCACTGCTCCCAGCAGTGCTGCGGCAGAACGGCTTTTCGACAGTCACATTGGACCCATCTGCGGGTACGATGTCACCCACATTTTGGGATGATATCCCGGCACTGGTGACCGGTTTGACTGCATTTCTACCCAATGAGGATGAGATGCGGAGGTTATTCCATGGCAGGAGCACGGATCTTTGGCAAATGATGGAGACCATCGCGGATTACGGGTGTGAAATTGTAGTGGTAAAACGGGGGGAGCGCGGCCAATTCTTATTTGACCGAGCTACCAGGATTCGCTGGGAAATCCCAGCTTACCCTGCCAGGTTGGTAGATCCTACCGGGGCGGGTGATTCATTCTGCGGAGGTTTTTTGGCTGGCTACAGGCAGACCTACGACCCTGTGCAAGCTGCTTTATACGGAAGTATTTCAGCTTCGCTCACTATTGAAGGCAGCGGCATCTTCTACGCACTGGATGGCTTGCCTGGGCTAGCACAGGCAAGATTAGATGCACTGAAGGACGGCATTCGAAAGGTCTAAACCGGATAATGGATCCAACGATTATTGAGCGATTACTAGACCTGGCAGTACGAATCCAGCAAATTCCTGCGCCGACGTTTAAAGAAGAACAACGCGCCAGATTCATCCAGAGCAACTTCATAGAACTTGGCATAAAAGACGTCTGGATGGATGAGCCGGGTAATGTTTATGCCAGGCTCAGAGGGCAGGGAAAGAAACCTGCGATCGTGGTATCTGCTCACCTAGATACCGTGTTTATTCAAAGCGTAGATTTATCCCTGGGTCGCAGCGCTGAGAAAATATCAGGTCCTGGTATAGGTGATAATTCTTTAGGTTTGGCAGGATTATTTGGATTATTTTGGGCATTAAGCGAAAATCATGGAAATTTGCGTGGAATGCCAGTTCCAGAGGGAGACCTTTGGCTGGTGGCTGATGTGGGCGAAGAAGGGTTGGGCGACCTACGTGGGATGAAATCAGTCGTCGACCAGATTGGCAATGATGCGTCTGCATACTTAATCCTGGAAGGCATGTCCTTTGGGCAAATCTATCATCGCGGTCTGGGGGTCAGAAGATATCGCATCAGTGTGCAGACACGGGGAGGCCATTCCTGGGTCGATTATGGGAATCCATCAGCGATCCATGAGCTGGCGGATATTGTAGTCAAGATAAAGAATCTCGCCTTACCGGTTGAACCGCGAACATCTTTGAATGTGGGAATAATCACCGGTGGTACATCGGTTAATACTATTGCAGCTGATGCAAACCTGGAACTCGACCTGCGATCGATAGACACCCAGGCACTCAATATCCTCATTGGTCAAGTCTTGGCCATTGTTGAAGAGACAAACAGAAAATACGGCGATGCGATTATTGCCAGGGCAGAGGTAATTGGGGACCGTCCAGCTGGAGAGATCCCGGCTGACCATCCCCTGGTTAAGTTGGCTGCGGAGTGCTATGCCAGGAAAGGCACCAGTGTGAAATTGAACATCGGCTCGACAGATGCCAATGTGCCGCTCAGCCGAGGACTACCTGCAATATGTGTCGGCCTGACGACTGGCGGATGTGCTCACACCCTGGGAGAATATATAGATACTCAACCTCTGGAACAGGGATTGAGTATTATTGTGGATATCATTCAAACGATTTTTCGTCGGGGGATCAAAGCCGCCTGATTTTTTTATCATCCAGCCAACCGCATCCGAACGTCGAGGGCTGCCGTACCCTGAGAGTCTGAGAAAACCCTGAGAGGGTTGACCTCGATTTCAGCAAGCTGTGGAAAATCAGCTGAAAGCTGACCCAGAAAGACGATAGCATCCAAAACAGCCTTTCGGTCAGCGGGGGGCAGGTTGCGGAACCCGTGCAACTTCCTACCAGCCCAGGTATTCTCCAACATCCACTCAGCATCCTGAAGCGTCAAAGGTGCCAGAGAAAATGTAACATCTTTTAACCCTTCAACTTCCACACCACCCGAGCCAAACATAACCAGAGGCCCAAACTGGGCGTCCTGGATGGCGCCCAGGATCACTTCTTGCCCTGCAGGGAGCATGCGCTGTACATATACCCCCTGGATTTCAGCCTCAGGATAAGCCGAGCGTGAATTTGAGATTATTTGGGAAAATGCGGTCAATACCGCGTCTGAATCCACCAGGTTGAGCATTACCCCACCTACGTCTGATTTATGAGTTACGTCTGGTGAAGCAATCTTGAGCACAACTGGATAACCGAGCTCCTGGGCAAGAATAACTGCTTCTTCCGCTGTGGTTGCCAGATGCATGGGCAAGGCAGGAAGATGATAAGCTTTTAGAATTGCGGTGGTTTCGGATGCATTCAAATACCCGGGGAGCCCAGTGCGTAGATTTATGACCTTCTCGACTGCTTGCTTATCCACGGTAATATTCAACGGTTGATATTCCTGGACATTTTTAAGGTACTCCGCCTGCTGAGCTAAGACAGCCAGGGCAGACGCAGCGCGTTCGGGGAAACGATATTCAGGCACACGTGCAGCCCGAAAATGCTCCACTGCTTCCTGGATCAGACGCTCACCCATCAGGGCGATGGTAACGGGTTTATCTGAATTTTGGATCACGGGAATCATCGACTTAGCAACCGCACCTGCGGTATGCATGGGCGGTGGGGGTGTAACTACCAAGACACCATCCACACCTGGGTCAGCCAGCAACACCTGTAAGCATGCGGCAAATTGCTCGGGAGAGGCGGAGGCAAGCATATCCACTGGATTTAGTAAACTGGCAGCCGGTGGCAGGAGCTGGGCTAGCTTTGCCTGGGTGGCGGTTGCCAATACAGCTAATGACATCCCATTCATTTCCAGTGCATCTGCTGCCGTCACCCCTGGCCCGCCTGCACTGGTTAAAATTGCAATTGCACGACCTTTGGGGAGCGGGCACCAGGCTAATGCACGCGCCCAATCGAAGAGCTCCTCACTCGTATCCGCACGAATCACACCAGCCCGGCGGAAGGCGGCATTGAATGCATTTTCCTGACCGGCGAGAGCACCCGTGTGAGAGGCGGCTGCACGCTGCCCGGCTGGATAGCGACCCACTTTTAGCGCCACAATAGGTTTCCGACGGGTGATCTTGCGCGCCTCCTGGACAAATTTTCGCCCGTCACTAACCCCTTCCAGATACAGGGTAAGAACACGTGTGAAGTGATCATCGGCGACGGGGGCTAATACATCCGTCTCATTCACATCCGCCTGATTTCCCAGGCTCACCAGGCGAGATATTCCGAACCCCTGGCCTCGTGCCCAATCGATCACCGCAGCACAAATAGCGCCTGAGTGAGAGATAAAAGCGACATCGCCGGGGGGAGGACCAGGTGGGGGGAGAAAAGTTGCATCCAAAGGCAGGTGCGTGTCCAGCAGGCCGATACAATTAGGCCCAATCATGCGGATGCCAAATTGACTGGCGATATCCATGAGCTGGTGTTCTAATTTAGCGCCGACCTCCCCCGTTTCACGAAACCCTCCCGAGGCTACAATTACGGCATGGATGCCACGCCCGGCGCAGTCTTTCAGAACCTTCGCTACACCTTCTGCAGGGATCAGTATGATTGCCAAGTCAACTGGGTCTGGCAAGTCCATCACCGAAGAATAAACAGGGCGACCGAAAAGACTGCCTCCCTTTGGATTTACAAAATGAATAACGCCTTGATAATTGCACTGCACCAGGTTACGCGCCAGGCCATAGCCAAGCTTGTATGGATCGGTGGATGCACCGACGACCGCGATGCCGTGAGGTGCAAAGTAAGGGTTAAGTGATGTGGAGTATTCGTTCATGGATTATTAGCGCAGTAAGTGTGATCTGCTGATTATGGGTAAAGGAATCCAACGAAAGACCCGGGTGCCAGGTAAGTGAGACCAGAACCATCGAATTTGACCGTCAGGATACATACATCTTCAATGCTGCTCCCCTGGACTTCCAAGACCAAGGTCTGCGGATCCAGCCATCCGATAGGAATGAGCCAGCTGACTTCCGGGAAACCAGAGACGCCCAGTAAGCTGGTATCAGGTATCTCGGTGATGACATTCCCATCCACTGAGGCGATGCGGATCGTTTCGCGGAACGTGGAAGGTTGGGCTGCAATACTTCCACTGGCTTCCCTCCAGGCGATATACTGATTATCAGGCGAGAAGACAGCATCACCCGAGCCACGGTCACTGTCGGGTCTCAAAGGGATGGACACAGTGGTCGAGAAATCGAAATTGTGAACAATGTTCATGGGTCCAATTCCATTCGCTGGAGTATAAGCGACCCAGGTCTGGTCATCTGAAAGGCCGACAGGATCTTTTGTCATATCCAGGCGGTCTTGGGTTTGATAAGTAGACAGGTTGAGATAGGTGAGAGAGGCGCGGGGTTCAAAAACGATATCACCACCGATTCCATAGGGGACGGAAGTGTACCAAATACCTGAAGGCTGACCGTCTGTGGTGGAAATTGCTAATGGCTTAATCGCCTGACTTGCAGTGTTGGTATTCTGCAGGATAGGCTCAGCATTGCTGATGGTCTCCAGGTTAGTCACATATAAATTTGAACCTAAACCAGAATCCAGGTACTCGAGAGTGGTAAAGGCGATGATATCCTTACCTGGGACACTGATGACTTGCAGCAGATTAGGTGCCGCTTTTAGGAGGGTGGCATTATTACCATCATTCTGCCAAAGCTCACCACCGTTTTCAAACAAAAAATATACCAAAGCTGGCAATATCGGGCCAGGCGAATAGGTTAATGGACCTGCAACGACGGCTTGCTGGAGCGACCCCATTCCAAGGTTGACATTTTGAAGCTCACCGAGTGATTGCCCCTGTAGATCATAGTAGGTGACCTTGCTATTCGCAGATGAGAACGCGGCAATTCCATTGGGAAGGTATAGATTCGCATTGACGGGAGTAGCTGACGGAGTGTCGGCGGGAAGGGGTGAAGGGAGAAGAGTTGGTTCAACCGTCGGGACCTCAGTCGGGGTTGAGGCGGCAGTGGGAAGGCTGGTCGGCGTAGGTGTTGGGAGGGAAGTTGAATTTGAGCTGCATGATACTGTAAGCAGGAGGAAGATCAATGCCAATAAGAAGCCTGTATGTTTATGAGCCACAATAACCTCCGATTCTAAAATCATCAAGCTAATTTGAGTAATTTTACCTGTAATTAATAATCTGGGCGCATTGGTTCACGTCGGATGCTCTATTTCAATACTGATCAAAATAAGTTTGATTATTAGGCTTACCTAATATGATTTCACCTCTGTGTAATTATTTATCGGTTATACTTTATTGGCTTATAAAAGCGAACTGCTGATCGGGAGCTATGGTCTATGGTAACAATTGTAACGATACAGATCAAGGTGCATCTAAACAATGAATGAGAATGAAAATAAGGTCGAAACCGAAGGGTTTTCGTTAAAAGCCTTGCAAGCAGGCGATCCAGAGGAATTTTCACGTCTTGTAGAGGCATATTCCAACAAGATATATCGCCTGGC
The DNA here is from genome assembly GCA_963809805.1 of uncultured Chloroflexia bacterium. Lineage (GTDB taxonomy): Bacteria > Chloroflexota > Anaerolineae > Anaerolineales > UBA4823 > FEB-25. The sequence goes on from CAWELB010000001.1 coordinate 752,086, forward strand.
AACCAAAATGTTGAATCAACAGCAGGACGCTGAAGATGTCTTACAAGAGACATTTTTAAAAGCTTATCGAGGTCTAAAATCTTTCGACGGACGATCAAAGATATCAACCTGGCTTTTTCGGATCGCAACAAATGAAGCCTTAATGATCATTAGACGGAAGCACCCAGAGATGGTATCGATTGATGAGCCGATAGAAACTGAAGCAGGCGAGCAAGAACCAATCCAAATCATTGATTGGTGTTGCTTACCAGAAGAAGAGCTATTATCTGACGAAACCAGGCAAATTCTGGATGTAGCTGTGCAGAAGCTACCCGAAAGATTGAGAGTGGTTTTTTTGCTAAGAGATATTAATGATCTATCCACTCACGAGACAGCTGAAGTTCTTGGTTTGAGTGAGACTGCCGTAAAGACCCGCTTATCGCGTGCCCGCCTGCGGCTACGGGAGGAATTATCGATTTACTTTGGTGAGCGGAAGAGTGATTTACAAAAAGTTCAAGTCGATAAATTATTGCATACTTCCAATAAAGAGCCTGGAGAACGTGCTTCTTCGCTCCAGAGAAGAAGATAGAGACGATGGAAACTAAGAAACCACACGAACATAAAAATTGTCGAAAACTGCTTGGGTCACTTTCCGAATATGTGGATGGTGAATTAGATGAAGAGCTGTGCAGTGCCTTAGAGCAGCATTTGGAAGATTGTGAAGATTGCCGGATTGTGGTGGATACACTGCGAAAAACCGTATACCTGTACCACGAATCGGCTCAAGCAGAAGCTGTACCCGCAGATATTCGCCAGCGGTTGTATAAATCATTGAATCTCGAAGAATTTTTAGAAAAATAATCTCATTAAATAAAGATTTTACAGGTGATAGGCCTCATTTGAGGCGACGATTATCACCTTCACGCACGGTAACCCCCTGAGCATCCAAATATTCCAGCACAGCTAACACATACCGCCGACTGGTATTGAAGTGATCACGCACCTCCGCGGCGGTGATCGTTTGTTTCTTTTCCAGTAAATTTATGATCTCCGATCGCATCATATCATAGTCTTGTTTTCGGAAGACCACATCGGGAGGAATGGGGATGAGCAACCCCACTTCAACCATGGCATTATAAAGCTCCTCATTCACCTCGGTCAGGCATTCTTTTACAGTTGGTGGTGAGAATGGTGAAGCTGCGAAGCGGGCTAATAATGCATTCACAGATTGCTGCTGTTGGGGGGTGAATTGAATCACAAATCCAACTCGTCGAAGTAGAGGGCCAATTTCTTCGACACTACCTTCTGCAATAACCCTCCGCATAACCGCATTAAATAAGCGTGGAGATAACTTCAGGCGCGACTTAAGCTCTTCGCGTGGGATGCCACGTCGAAGGGGGAAATTATGATGATACTCTTCCACCTCTTGCTGGATTTGGCGGCTCAACTGGACCCAATAAGATCTGGAAGTGATCAAAGCCTGGGGAGAAATTACTATCTGGTCTTCATTTTCCAATACAATAATGTCCCGATTGGATACTGATTCTTTAACGGCTTGGGATGCGGTTGATGTATCAAGGTTAGAACGGGAGATTACACTCTGCAACGGTGCAATCCCCAGGGCAAGCATGGATTGGAGCAAAATTTCAGCGGGCGTGCCTTTAGCCAGTGTATCGAGACCAGCCAATTCTTGAGCTGAAAATCTCTTGTGCCGTTCCTTTGGGTGAGGATCGATGACAGTCCCTCCGCCCAATGTTTCACCTGGGGAGGGCCGTCTCAGGATATATCGATCTCCCCGGATTGCGACAACAGGTTCATCCAGCTCAAGCTGCAGCCAGCCCTCTTCACCAGGCAGTAGTTCTTCACTACCTAATAAGCGCACGCGGGATTGGATCTCTGCTGCACCCAGGAAAAACTTTACCAGCGTGTCATGTTTCAACGGCTGGGAAATATCGGGTAATAATCGAAAACGGACATCGATTCGCCGGGTTGGTTGGTAAGTAACAGGATGAGTAATCACTTCGCCGCGTTTTACCTGTTCCACGGTAACCCCTGAGATATTCACCGCGGTACGGCTGCCCGGGACGGCAATCTCCTCTTTTCGCCGGTGGGTTTGGAGGCCGCGGATGCGAGTGCGTAATCCTGAAGGGAGAATTTCCACCTCGTCACCTGTTTGCAGGCTGCCGTCACTCAGCGTACCTGTGACAACGGTGCCAAAACCCGGCATGGTAAATACCCGATCGACGGGCAAGCGGGGACGTCCAAGATCAGCCCGCGGAGGACGGTCAGCCAGACTGGCACTTAAAGCGTTAAGCAATTCTGGTATACCCTGCCGTGTTCGTGAAGAAACCCGGAGAATGGGTGCATTTTCCAGCACGGTTTTGTGTAATGCTGAACGGATATCGTCTTCAACCAGGTCGAGCCAGTCGGGATCAGTAACGAGATCGATCTTGGTCAGGGCAACCACGCCGCCATTCACCTGCAAGAGGTCCAGGATAGCCAGATGCTCGGTGGTTTGTGGCATCATCCCTTCATCAGCGGCAATCACAAATAGTGCAGCATCGATCCCGCCAATGCCAGCCAGCATATTTTCGATAAAATCACGATGCCCCGGTACGTCCACTATGCCAACTTCCTCACCAGAGGGAAGCGTGAGCCAGGCAAAACCCAGATCGATGGTCATTTCACGTTCACGCTCTTCTTTGAGGCGATCGGGGTGGGTACCTGTTAGTGCTTGAACCAGGGTGGATTTGCCGTGGTCAACATGCCCGGCAGTACCGATGACATGCATAATGATTATCGAGAGTGACCCATGGTGTGTTCGTACGTGGTGACCCATTCATGGGCGACTGCTAATATGGATTGCAGTCGTTTTTCGACCAGCTCATTGGCCTGTTGCAGCAAATCTTTCACTTCCTGCAGCTCATCTTCGATATGAGTGGTCTGTTCAGCGAGTTTCCCATACTGGCGGGTACCTTCGTTACGCTGCTCTTCCACTGTCAAAGTGTAATTTGTCCAACGTTTCTGATCATCAGCTTTAAATGTGACCCATTCTTGACGAAAACGGTCCTCTGAAAGGCGCTGGATTTCTGTGATCTCTGTAATGCGCCGTTCAACCCGTTGGGTTAGTTCTTCCAGGTTTGCCTGGATGCGTTTCACTTCCCGATGAGTGGTATCCAGAGCGACTAACTGCGATTCAATATCCACTGCCTGGTTCTCGATGGTATCAAATCTCGATTGCCATTCTTTCCAGGTGCGTTCGCGCTCGACCTGGGAAACGGCTTGCTTATTGAGGAAATTCGTCATCGCATCGCGCCGCTCGTCTTCGACGGTGATCAATTCGTTAATGCGTGTCTCTAATTTACGCAGGTTGGTATTGATCACCTCGGATTGCCCCCTTTGATCATCCATGCGTTTTCTCAGCGCATTGACCTCACCTTGTAAATCCACGATCCGTTTTGCATCCTGGCGGCGACCATCTTCCAGCAAACGGATGGTGCGGGTATACTCTTCTTCTTCAATTCGAACGGTATCAATTTTCCCGCGCAGCTCATCCAACGCACGTCGGATCGCAATTTCAATTTCGATGCGCGCCTGGATTTTTTTATCCAGCTTGGGGATGACCTCCAGCTGTTTCTGCAGGTCGGCGAATGTGCCATCGAACGATTTAATTTGTACTCGATGGACTTTTTCGGATTCATCAATGCGTAATTTGATAGACTTATCCAGCTCGTCAAGGGATTGCTTGCTTTCCATGCGAGTGCGAACCAGAGCTTGGTCATACTGGTCCATCCGCGTAATGATGGCTGAAAGACGGGTAATCTCGCTGTTCAAACCTTTACTTTGTTCTAATGAAGCAGCCAGGTTACCTTCTAATGAAATCAATTTATTCTCGAGGAGGGCAATCGCGTCTTTTTCTTTTCGGCGATCCTCCTCCACCCATTGAATACGCTTTTGAAGTTGGTCAATATCCATGTGGGCTCCTAATTCATAGATGAAATAATCCATTTATCCCGTATGACGGGGGACGGTACATTCCGATTATAGCATGAGGTAGATTTATGGCACTTGCCAGGAGATCAGGTGAGAGAACACCTGTGAGATGTTCGTTAATGACGGTAAAAACCATTGCGGAAATAACCCTACCAGGAATAGAAAGATCATTCCTATGCTCAGGAAGAAAATCAACCCTTTACTTTCATGGATGCTCCAGCTTACTTCTTCCTTGCCCATGACCAGAACAGCCATCGTACGAATCCCGCTGATCAATAGACCGACACTTCCAAGTAAAGTGAATATTGCAGTAATGAGTGATTGATTTGCCAACCCGCTCCATAATGACAAATGTACAGGAAACCCTGCCAGCAAGGGCATGCCAGCTACTGAAAAACAACCCATGACCAGACCAACGGATGCAATGGGCATGCGGCGAGCGATCCCTTGAACTGTACGGAACCTCAGGGCATCAGTCCCAGGAGCCAACCTAGCATTGTAGATAGCAGATAATGCCAGGGCCCAAATTCCCGTCGCCAAAGCATGCGGTAGTAATAATGTAAAGAATAATGACAAACCATTATTCACAGTGATCGCTAACAGGGAAATCCCTATCTCTGTCATACATGCATAACCGAGAATTCTGCCCAGGTGACGTTGAAAACCTGACCATACCCCTCCAACAAATACCATCATCGCCCCGCTAAGCTGAAGCAAGCTGATAGCAGATTCGGAATTTCTCAGCCAGGAGTATCGATCTAGAAATCCAAGACCAAGGAGAGTGACCATCCAAGGCAGTAAGAGCAATATAAATCCGACTGTGTGCGGATGAGATTCTTCAGCCAGAAGCGGTATCCAGGTGTGAAAGGGAAAGATTGCCAGTAGAAAGAGGAATCCAAATGCCAGAGAAAAGGAAGCGCGCGCGACCAGAGTTAGTTCCTCCGGGCTTGCTTCCACCCCGGCAAGGATCCACCCAGAAAACAAAATGAATGGCATTCCCATAGTTTGGAAGGTTAAAAACCGTAACACCCCCCTACCGGGATGGCTACCGGGTTGAACAAGGATTGGAACACAGACCAGGGCAGCTAATTCAAGCAACAGGGCGGCATACAAAAACGGCTCCACGGCCAATGCAGCAATTAATAAGGCAACCAATACCATCCCAAGTGGCACATACATGCTTCCAGATTTTGCCACATATACCACTGCGAACCAAAATCCCACCACAGCGTAGATTGCTACCAGTAAAGGTTGGTCGGATTTATCGAGGATGAATTGGCGACCGAGGACGTTGAGTGTATCGCTTATCTTGATAGACCAAGGACCAAGCTTTATCAATGCATTGATGGGCAATTTCCATGCAATTCCGGCTAATAACAACATCACGAAAGTACCAATTGCAACGGTGGTGCGATACCAATGTCGGAAGAAAAACAATATAGCTCCCAAGACTGCCGGGAGAATGATCCAAATCAACGGGGAGCTCATAGGCTGCGCTCCATGGTTGGGGTGAACAACAGATAAGCTCCAACCAGTGCCAATCCCAGGTTGACACCGGCAAGTAAACCTGTCACAAGAGTTGAAGTCTCTACAGCAGCATAGATAATTTCAAACCCAGATAGGAAAGTCAGAAGTCCAATGATGACCCTTAATGGATGAGACGTCAGGCTTAACTGTAAAAGTCCGAAGCCAATCAATATAAAACTTCCCCAACGGATTGGAACGCTGATCATCGAAAGCCAGGATTCAGAGTGGAGAACCAATGATGAGATGGTGAGCACAAGGATTGAGGCTGCCAGGATGCGAAATAACGATCCGAATTTTATCGATTTTTCAGACTCCAGCCAGGTATCTGGCACACTGGTCATTGCGATTCCAAGGATCGCCCCTGCCATCCAACCTGCAACCATTTTAGCCACCGCCATCTCAAGCGGCCAGGAGGCAAAAACTAAAACAAACACACCAATATATTGAACTGCCAGTGCTCCGATACAATATCGCCAGTCTCGACCGATCAAGACATAAATCGATGTCAGGCTGACTAATATGACTGCACCAAGGATGATCAATTCAGAAGCCATAAATCCTGATCAGCGCTGCAAGAAGACGAAAATCAATGCAAATAGGACCAGTGCCCAAAGAATACCTGCATCGCTTTCCAATATGGTGGAAACCAGACCAAATAAGCTGGATATCGAACGGAATAATTTCCATAAAAAACGGTATAACCACTGAAGAGAGAAAAGGTTATTCCATAATGAAGAATTGGTTGAAGAATAAACCAGATGAGATCGTTGTAACTGACGCCAGGTAACGAATAATATGATGCCAGTGATTAGGAGAGTGAGAGGACCGATGATCCACGCATTTACAGGTAATCCATTCAAGTTTGGGTATAGCAACCAACCAATCAATAGATGCGCAACGATGATAGTGATCAGGGCAAATGGGTATAGAAACCAAACCCATCGCTCGGTGTGTTCGGATGGATTGTTAGCCACGGGGTAAATCCCCCGCAGTGAATGACGGGCAAATCCGGCTAGCAGGATGGATTGAATGAGCAAAAAAATCAATGAAACCACGGAGAAGAGGGTTATATTCCCCCCAGAAGTTGAAGAATATTGGTAGAGTGTCGTTCCTTGCCAGGAGGGGCTGAGCGGTAGGGTGGATAAATTGAATATACCCAGAAAAACAATTGGGAAAAGGTTGCGATGACGCAATGACATTGAAAAAATCAATCCACCAGAAAGTAAACTGGCAATACTCCAGGCGAGGCAGGCAGAAGGGTGGTTCAAGGTCGCTGATGCGATGGCAAGCGAGGCTGTCCCAAGCAGCCAATATGGTCTTCCATCCAGCTCATCTTTCGCAAGCATCCAATTTATCGCTGCAAACAAACCCGCCATGGTGGTTAACCCCAATAGAAATGGGGTAATCACTCCTATAACGCCAATACTTGCCATTCTGACCAATAAAACAAATCCTGAAGCTGCCGGAATCAGACGTAAAGCTGTGCTCAGCCCACGCCGGATTGGTAATCCTTGTGTAAATGGCAGCTGAAGGGGTAGGACGCCTAGACGCAAACCAGCAGCCAGGATGAGATATATGCTGGTGGATTGCGAAAAGGAATCGAACGATAAGGATTCACCATGGGACCAAAGGACCAGTCCGGCGATTAATAGTATTACCAACCCGGCTAGTTTTGCAGAAAATACCAGGACAGCTCGCTCGCGAGTTTTACTATCTAACACATGACTCAACAATACAATAAGCTCGATGATATCCAATGCAACCCAGGCGAGCAGCAAGGTGAGCAAATTGCCAGCTGTAACGGCTAATAGTCCCACACTGGTGAGGATTAGTATTGCTGCCCAGAAAATCCAATTGGAAGGTGTGCCAGCCTCGATATTTGTGGTTTGTATGGAAGCAGTAGTTTCTACGTCCGAATTTTCCGTAACACCATTGACTTGAGCTCTATCCATGATCGATTTTACATCGAGCCTAGTACTCTGACCGAGCTGGGCAATCGAGGCAAGTACTACAGAAAAAGATAGAGTTACCAGGGATAGGGCGAAAAACCAGGAGACATTGTCAATCAACAAGGATGGCGATAGTGGGAACAGGGTTACTGGTTCCCATTGGGGGAGTGGAATTATACGAGGAATATCAGACCTGGCGAGGAAAACCATTGGCAATGCAGCCAGGACCGCCAGCACAGCCAATAACCCCTGAATACTCAACCTGGGTCGCACTAGACGCAGAATAAGCATGGCGAGTGGGGTGAATACAAACAAAAATATGGTCAGGAGTATGAGCATATGGGTAGGATATGTATTTTACAAGACCATCCCGGGATTTCGATAGATAAAACGACCCATCCCAGCCTTACCGAGCCATTGATCGCCGTCAACGATCATAGCGCCGCGCAGGAACACCTTCTCTGGGAAACCAACCAGCTCCCAATTCTCATACAAGTTGTAATCTGTGCGGTGGTGTGCATGAGCCAGCCCGTAGCGAATATGGCGTTCGGGATCCCAGATCACAATATCTGCATCAGAACCTGGCAGCAGGGCTCCTTTACGAGGATATAAACCAAAAATTTTCGCGGCATTGGTACTCGTCAGAGCGACAAACTGGTTTGGTGACAGCTTGCCTGCACGGACGGCATACGTCCAAAGTACTGGCAGGCGATCACCTACTCCGGGTAAGCCATTCGGAATTTTGGTGAAATCATCCTTTCCAAGCTCTTTGCCAGGAATCGCAACAGGTTGACCCTCATAGGTAATCGCTTTATTTCCGTTATAAAAGAAGGCGCAATGATCGGTGGCGATGGTTTGAATGGTACCATCCACTAACCCCTCCCAGAGCCGTTTATTATCGGCTGGTGAACGCAGAGGCGGCGAACAGACCCACTTAGAGCCATCATGATGGCGTAGTTTATCCGATGAGAAGAATAAATATTGAGGACATGTTTCCCCCATTACATTTAATCCCCGCTCACGCGCATAACGAAGCTGGTCCACTTCTCCAGCTACATTCATGTGAACGATATAAAGGGGAGCTTCAGCTTGAGCAGACAGGGCGGCGCCTCGTAAAACAGCTTCCACAGCTCCCCAAGCTGGGCGGGTGAGAGCATGCCATTCAGGTGTGGTGTGACCCGCAGATAATGCCTCTGCGACCAGTATATCGATCACATCCCCATTCTCGGCGTGCAGCATGGTGAGCAGGTTGTGTTTTTTCGCCAGCCGTAAAACTTGGAATATTTCTCCATCGCTGAGTCGTAATCTGTCATTGTATGCAGTAAATACTTTTAGGGTGGTGATTCCCAAACCAGCTAAGGCTGAAATTTCATCTGCTACACGGGGAGTAAAGTGGGTGATGTTCATGTGAAAACCATAGTCTATAGCTGCCAGATGGTCTGCCCGTTTATGCCAGGCGTCTAAACAAGTTGTAAGCGAGTCGTGATCCTGGGAAACAAAATCCAGGGCTGTGGTCGTACCCCCAAATGCAGCCGCTTTGTGACCTGTGTAATGGTCATCTGAAGAAACGGTCCCGAACATCGGTAAATTAAAATGGGTATGCGGGTCGACCCCACCTGGCATTACCAGCTTATCCGTTGCATCCACGACCTCCGCTCCATCAGACTTCAGGTCCTGGCCAATTGAGATAATTTTTTCACCTTCTACCAAAATATCAGCCTGGAGAGTATCGGTATCTGTAATGATGGTGCCGGATTTAATCAGTAAAGACATATCTTAGCTCCAGCTCAGGGTTTTTGAGGTTGGAATAATCCAATGCTGCCGAGATCCACGCCAATGATTAACTCTTTAATGGTTTTCCCAAGGGCAGGATGACACAATGCAGGCGCAATTTCAGCCAGTGGTACGAGAACGAAAGCACGTTCTGTGATGCGTGGATGAGGAATTGTCAGAATTGGTGTATCCATCACAAGATCATCATAAAAAAGGATATCCATGTCGATCAGTCGTGGACCGAAGCGAAAGGTTTCCTGACGTCCAAGATGCACTTCGGTCTGCTTTAGGTACTCCAACAAATCTAACGGGTCCAAGGCAGTATCAGCTTTGATGACCTGGTTGAGGAAGGTGGGTTGATCCGTATACCCCCAGGGTAGGGTTTCATAAACGGATGATTTAAGGCCGGGTTGAACCTTTGGGGGAAGCGCTGAGATTGCATGTTGGAGATTAACCAGGCGATCTCCGAGATTGCTACCCAGGGAGAGGTATATATCGTGGGTCATGATCTTAGTTATTTCCGCGCCTGATTTATAGCCTCTCGATGATGGTAGCAGTTGCCATTCCGTGACCGATGCACATTGTTTGCAAACCGTAGGTGCAGCTGGTACGCTGCAATTCGTGAACCAGTTTCGTCATGAGGATGGCGCCTGTGGCACCCAAAGGATGACCGAGGGCAATTGCGCCACCATTTGGATTCACCCTGGATAAATCTGGCTTGATCTCTTCTGCCCATGCCAGGATGACTGTGGCAAAAGCCTCATTAATTTCGATAATATCGATTTGGTCCAGGGACAAGCCGGAACGCTTAAGGGCTTGCCTTGTGGCCGGGATCGGACCATCCAGCATGAGAACCGGATCAGAGCCGGTGACATAACGGGTGACAATGCGTGCGAGAGGTGTTAGGTTGTAAGCCCCGACAGCCTTGGCTGAAGCCAAGACCAATGCAGCTGAACCATCGCTGATCTGACTGGCATTCGCCGCAGTGACCACCCCATCGGGTTTGAATGCAGGTTGGAGGGAAGCCATTTTCTCCCGGTTGGGAGGCATGCGCACCCCCTCGTCGATTTTGATCACTCTTCCGTCTGACAAGGCGATGGGGAGTATCTGGCTCTCAAAATAACCTTTTTGGATCGCCTGCATTGCGCGAATGTGAGACTGGAAGGCATAATCGTCTAATTTTGGACGAGTGAGGGAATATTTTTCAGCCATCATCTCAGCGCTTATACCCTGGTGGACCAGTTGGTAAGGCATCCCTGAGGGCCATTCCTTTGGATAATCTGATCCCAAAGGTTGATGTGACATCATTTCAGTACCTCCAGCAATCACCAGGTCCATATCCCCAGCCAGGATAGCTTGAGCCGCAAAGTGAATTGCCTGTTGGCTAGAGCCACACATTCGACTGAGAGTAACTGCTGGTACTTGTATCGGGAAACCCGCTTTCAACACACTCAATCGGGCCAGGTTAGCTCCCTGGTCACCAATGGGGGTCACACATCCCCAGACAACATCCTCAACCAATGCGGGATCAATTCCTGCACGCTTTACAGATTCCTGCAGGACCAAAGCTGTCAGCTCGACTGGAGAAAGTGAAACCAATGCCCCAGTAGATCGACCGAGGCCGATTGGAGTGCGCACAGCGGAAATGATGAATGCTTCAGACATATCAACACCTCCTTGGGTTATAACTATAGCATACCATAATTATTGTATGAGAATTATCTCAGCGGGGTAAATTTCCCTTTGCCAAGAAGGCTTCATGCAGATAAAATTATTAGGCTGAGGATGGTGGAATTAAGGAGTAATCATGGCACAAGCAACAATTCATTTTCCGCGCGGCTTCCTCTGGGGAACGGCAACCGCGGCATATCAAGTGGAAGGAAATAATCCTTATAGCAATTGGTATGCCTGGGAACAGCAACCAGGTCGGATTGTTAATGGCGATCGAGCGGGTCTTGCTTGCGATTGGTGGAATGGTCGTTGGCGTGAGGATTTCCATCGAGCAGCAGAAGGGGCTCAGAACGCTCATCGTATGTCTGTAGAATGGAGCCGGATCCAACCAGCTCCCGATCGCTGGGATGAGGAGGCGATCAACCGATACGTAGAGATGGTGCGCGGACTCACCGAGCTGAATATGACCCCCCTCATCACCTTGCATCATTTCTCGGATCCGCAATGGTTCGTGGAACAGGGCGGCTGGGAAAATGATTCGGCGGCAGAGTATTTTGTGAAATATGTAAGGAAGGTCGTAGAAGCCCTCAAGGATTACGTCAATTTATGGCTCACATTTAACGAACCCAACGGTTATGCAATCCTGGGATTTGTTCAGGGGACATTTCCACCAGGCAAGAAAGATATTGGAACAGGTTTTAAAGTCATCGTCAATATGGTGCGGGCGCATGCAGCTGCATACCATGCCATTCACCAAATCCAGCCCGAGGCTCGGGTTGGGATGGTCAATTATTATCGCAGTTTAAAACCTGCCAGACCGTGGTTCCCATTGGACAAATTGGTGACCCATCTTTTGCATGGATTAAATGAGATTTTTCCGTCTGCGGCGACGGATGGTGTGGTGCGGCTTCTATCAAGGCGAAAACGAGTACCTGAGGCAAAAGGAACCCAGGATTTCCTGGGCATCGATTACTATACCCGCGATTACGTCCGTTTTGATCCCTTCAAAGCCAGTGAATTGTTCGCACGACGTTCCTTCCGCGCTGACGCTGAGCTGAGTTCCACCGGTTTTCTTGCCAATGAGCCCCTGGGGATGTTTGAGGCATTAAAATGGGGGTTAAAATATAAACTGCCCATCATCATTACGGAAAATGGATTTGATGATTCTGAAGATCGCGTGCGCCCACGTTATATGGTGGAGCACATCCACCAGGTATGGAGAGCGGTTAATTTTAATTGGCCAATCAAAGGATATTTCCATTGGACATTAGTGGATAATTTTGAATGGGAGAGGGGCTGGACACAACGTTTTGGATTATGGGAGCTGGATGTGGATACACAGGCACGGCATAAACGTCCCAGCGCCGATCTCTATGCTGAGATTTGTCGTGAGAATGGCATCTCCGATGAAATGGTAAAGCGCTATGCACCCAGTATTCTAGCTGAAATGTTCCCAGACTAGGGTAGGATAATGGAAGATCATGGTTAATCTAGACAACTTGGAAGCTGTAGTATGCCGGCCTGCACTCGCAAAGGATACCGAAAATGTGCTGGAATTGTGCTCGCATATCTGGGATGGCGGCGATTATATTCCCCAGGTGTGGGATGAATGGCTGGCGGACCCAGATGGATTATTGGGTGTGGCTGAGCTGAGAGGGCGGGTAGTAGGGGTATTTAAGCTCACCAAATTTCAGGAGGGGGAATGGTATATGGAAGGATTACGCGTCCACCCCGAATTCCAGGGCAAGGGGATTGCATCCCATATTCACGACTATGTCGTCGAGACCTGGAGGCGGATGGGAAATGGGATTATCCGTCTCGTCACCCATTCGGAGAATGTTAAAGTGCACCGTATGTGCGAAGAATCCGGCTTCAGGCGGGTTGCGGAATTCGTCCCGCACCAGGCGGAACTAATCCAGGAAGAGACCAACACCTTTGCTTTATTAATGTTGGAAGATTCTGCCCAAGCTTTGAAATTCATTTCGAACAGTCCATCGCATGCATTATCGAGCGGGTTGATCAATTTGGGTTGGGTCTACGCCGATCCGCAGGTCAAACACCTCCATGAGGTGATCGGAAACAAGCACGCCTGGTGGTGGCGGGATGGCGCAGGCTTTATTTCCACCTGGGAAGATGATGATGACATACTTCGACCTGGGATTCAGCTGATTGCCTGCCAGCTGAATGATCTACCCGACTTACTGCTGGATTACCGGCGATTGATGTATAAAATTGGCTATACATCCGCGGGTTGGATTGCACCGAACAAGCCCGAGCTATTACCGGTGCTCGAAAAAACCGGCTTTCAACGCAGCTGGGACAAATCGCTCTATATATATGAGCTAAGATCTTCCAACCATTGAGAGATAGCCACTCTAGAATAAAACCCAGGGAACAGGGATGAATTATCCTTTATGGTATAATGCGCCTCGCTGTGGAGAGAAATCCGCAGTAATTTTATCTCGGAGAGGTCGCGTAGTTTGGTCTAGCGCGCACGCCTGGAGAGCGTGTTTCCCGCAAGGGAACGAGGGTTCAAATCCCTCCCTCTCCGCCAGCAATTGTTAGTCCTCGGAAATCGCCCTGGTCATCCTGGGCGGTTCTCGTTTAATTGCCTTCATTCCCCTTGATATCGTTAAGTCCGTCCATCTCGATTAAATGCTACAATTACTCACCAGCTTTTACCAATTCAAACCCTCGTGGAAGATTCATGAAGCTTTGCGTCGTATCCTGGGAATTGTAAAGCTGTATGATTTAGTTAGAGTTATAAAGCTACTTCGACCAATTGAAGATTATGATAGTTTTGGTAAAAATAGAGACGCCTCACAAAATGGTAATACTGGCACATTTATAGAACTTCTTCATGCTCAGAATTTACCAGACCCTTATGCTGTAGAAATGTCCGATATTGTTGGTAATGATGGCTGGCTTTCTGAGTTTCTGAAAGATGAACTAGAACCTGTATAATAACCTAAAGACCTACTGATTATTTAACAATTTATCTTTGGTGCCTGGCATTGATTATGTCCATGATCTTTGAAATTTGGAGGGATTAGTTTTATGAAGGTTGCTCTACAAACACTTACAAAGCGTAAAATTATTCTCATAATTATATTTACGATACTATTTGTATTGGAAATCGCAGTCGCATATAAGTACCTTCCAATAGGCGTCGATTTTCATGGAACTTTTCGACCGGCACCGCTGGCTATATTCAAAGGTGAATCCCCTTATGAGGGGTATGGTTTTTTTTATCCTCCATGGACTTTGCTACCATTACTGCCAATAGCACTTCTTCCTGAAAAAATTGGCAATATGATTTTCTTTTTTGCTATCCTTGTGGCTTATATCTTTATATTGCATAAACTCAAGGCAAACCTGGTTACTACGCTCATCTTTATCGTTTCACCACCGGTACTGGTTGAACTATGGAGTCTAAATATTAATTGGCTGGTGATGTTGGGTTATTTGATGCCACCTCAAATTGGATTGTTTTTTGTATTGATAAAACCCCAGGTAGGAGGTGTAATGGCTTTGTTTTGGTTCGTAGAAGCCTGGCGGAAAGGCGGATTACGGCAGGTCATTGTTACATTTATGCCGTTGATAGTAATGACACTGTTATCCCTATTAGTTTACCCAGGATGGTTCCAGAAGGCATCTAGTGCAATCGGTGGAGCTGCAAATATCAGCTTTTGGCCATTATCAATACCGTTCGGCTTAGCCTTGATTTCATTAGCATTACGCCATCGGAAGGAGCGTTTTGCTTATATGGCATCCCCATTCTTATCACCCTATTTTGCGATTAATTCCTTAAGTACTGTCTTCTTAGGTCTAGTTTCATCCACCTGGGAGACTCTAGCGGCTGTAGGTGGATTGTGGATTGCGATACTCATTACACGATTTGTCAGGTGATCCAGATATTAATATCTGGTTTTCTCGATCAGCTCGGTGAATGAGTTGTTTAGTATCTATTCATTGTTTTAGATTCAATGAAATAGCAGGATTATTCTAGATGGGCATACATATAGTCGCCTGGAGAGCGAGTTCTCTGCAAGGAGGACACACCAGGGGACTAGGGGTTCAAATCCCTGTCGCTCCGCCAGGATATGCCTTCTGCTATATGCTGTTCGCTCTTAGAAATCGCCCCGGTGATCCTGGGGCGGTTCTTGTATCCCAGCTCACAGCGGTTGTGTTATAGTACAAAGCAATCGATCTAGATAAACAAGCCCGCACAGGAGATAAGCATGGAAGATAAAAACCAACGCCAGATGCTCAAAGCTGATTTATGGCAGGAATGGGACACCCTTGAGCTCGATCAAAGACGGGGCGTCGCAGTGCCGGCCCTTGAGAAGCCATACCCCCCAGCATCGGCTCTCATTGATTTAGTCCCACCAGCGGATATTACCATTGGAACCATGCCGTTGATCGAAGCTATTCGCAAGAGGCAAAGCTGCCGTAAATATCAATCCGTATCCCTTACTATAGAAGAGTTATCCTTTCTCCTGTGGGCAACTCAGGGTGTTAAAAAGATCATCATGGATGGTTATGCAACCAGGCGTACCGTTCCTTCCGGTGGGTCACGTCATCCATTTGAGACTTACCTGGCGGTTCAGCAAGTCGACAACCTGGCTGCGGGGTTGTACCGCTACCTGGCGATTGAGCATAAACTTTTGCTATTGAACGAAGACCTGGAAATTGGTACGAAGTTAGCTGAAAGTTGTGCGGATTTTGCCCTGGAAAGTGCCGTGACTTTCATTTGGACTGCGGTTCCCTATCGTACAGAATGGCGCTACGGACCGCTCTCAACGAAACTGATCACACAAGATTCGGGGCACGTATGCCAGAACCTTTACATGGCCTGTACTGCCATCCAGGCTGGCACCTGTGCTGTGGGTGGTTATCACCAGACGAAAATGGATGCATTGCTGGGCGTGGACGGGGTCGATGAGTTTACCATCTACTGTGCACCAGTGGGGAAATGCTAATTTTAGTGAGCCTGGAGAGTTTTTTTACCATTAAGGGGAATAGGATTAAACTATCCTTTTCCGGTATGGAAAAATCATCTGACTTTGCCACCCCATGCAGGATTTGAACGACTACCTATATTTAATAAATCGCTTTAAGACGTGAATTATTCGCTTTCTTTGAACAAAGGCATATGATGGAAGGGCAAATAAATGCTACAATAAATTAGCGAGTAAATTTTCTTATTCAATATTTTTGGAGGAAATATGAAGGCATTACGCCGTATCCTTGGAGTTTTCGTCATGATTGCCGGAATATTGGGCTTGCTCATCAGCGTAGCAGGCTTAGTTGGAGTATGGGCAATTAAACCTACCTTGACCGATTATGCAAGTACCACCATTGACACACTCAACGAGAGTGTTACAGCAAGCCAGAATGTCATGAAGGTCACCGGGCAGGCTTTGGGAGCTACCGTTGATAGTCTGGATGCCCTTTCAACCATGTTGCGTACGACAGCAACTACTGTGGATAATACTGCACCATTAATTACCGATATCAATGTTATTATGTCTGATACATTGCCTTCTACGATTCAAGCGGCCACAGATTCGCTTTCTACTGCTCAGGATGCCGCAAAAGTCCTCGAAGGCACCATCAAGTCATTAGATACTTTTCGTTTCTTGCTGAGTGCCAATCCATTACTAAGTAGTTTTGTGGGTGCGGGTGGAGAATCATACAATCCAGAAGTACCTCTGGCGGATTCGTTGGGTGCGTTGGCCAAAAGCCTGCAAGGCCTTCCGGATCAATTTGTTGAAATGTCAGTTAAACTTAGTACTACCGACGAAAATCTGGGCTCAATACAAGGAAACCTGATAACCATGTCAGATAGCGTAGGATTGATCTCATCCAGCCTCGGTGAGTACGAAAAGATGGTTGTTCAATCTGAATCCTCAATGGATAATGTGATCACGATGCTCACCAATATCCAGTCCAATCTGCCAACCATTCTGAATGCCGTGGCGATCGGGTTGACTTTGCTTCTGTTATGGTTCCTGGCTACTCAAGTTGTCATTCTGAGTCAGGGCTGGGAGTTATACCAGGGTACCGCAGATCGAATGGAAAGCAACAATGGTTAGCTTTAGTTTTACCTGTCTCATAGTACAATTAATATACAAGTAAAAGAATTAATCTCATCTCGATAATAATCATAGGAGGCTAACAATGAAAGTAACGCTTGACACAACCGTGGGTACACTTTTAGATGACCCACAAGCTGTAAAAGTACTTGATCAGTACGTACCCGGCATTTCCAGCAACCCAATGATTGCCATGGTAAAGGGTATGTCACTGAAAAACCTGCTCGCCATACCACAAGCTGCACAATTTGGCCTAACGAAGGAAAAAGTCGAACAGATTCTTGTCGAAGTTAATAAACAACTCGGAAACAAATAACTTAGAGGGTTGGTCTTTAAGTAGAATTCCGCTGATATAGTGACACCAGATGCTGTTTGGTGACAATCATTTATTGTTACCCTCTAGTTGATTCTAAATATTTACGACCATCGCCGCTCAGGTTATTATTAGTCTGAGCGGTTTACGTTTCGAGGAGCTCGTACCAAATAGAACGTGTCTTACTCGCAAGAGAGAGACATAATTTCTTTTCTTCGTAAGACCAGGAGGCTATCACTGCTCTTGATTGGCAATGGGTGATTGGAAAGAGTTCAAGGCAGGATGTGATAAACTACTAACGAGATGAAGCATCTCATATAAAAAGGGATTGGCTCCATGAAAAATCATTACTATTTATCAATTATTTTCGTCCTGGCAATGCTTGTCAGTATTGTTTTGCGATCAGAAAAAGTCAGTGCAAATTTCAACGCGCAATTTCCAGTCGTCAGCCTATTGGAGGAAGGTCAACAGGCAGCAGCGACTCCTGTTCCCACCGATTCTCAATCAGGAACAGCGAGCGTAACTCCTATAGCACGAGTTCTCCCAGCTATTGGGAGTAATGCCGGTTTGGTCATCGGCGCAAGTATATTAGTATTGATCATTATTGGTGGAATTCTGAGCTCTCGTCGAAAACAAAATCATTGACAGGGTAAAATTCATAAGGTATGCTTGCTACGCTCCGGGTGGGTCCAGCGCGGCGGAACCCTTCGAACCCTGTCAGGTCTGAGAAGAAGCAGCAGTAAGGAGGATATTCCGGGTGCCGCTGGGTAGCTTGCCCGGAGTTTTAATTAAAAAAACCAGCGGTGGTTGCCACCGCTGGTTTTTGTTATTCAAAGTACGGAGATTATTTTGCTATCTATACCTAAGGTGGATATGTATATTGATTGTTACATTTCCACTGAGTACAAACAGTAGTCTCTCTTGTATCAGTGAATTTCCTATTAAAATCCAATCCATACCTGAGGCAATATTTATATGGCACTAGGTTTACATCTTTTTATATCAAGGACCAGAATGGTGGAATATTGATCCACTGTTTTCTAATTGTGTACTTAATTAAAGTTACGGACAGACTGCGGTCAAAATAGTATCATTAATCGTGGCATGGATAGAAATGGGCTGCCCGCCAAGCAATTTGTTCAAATATGACAAGGTGTTGTTAAAATTAGGGTAGTCGACGTCCACTGAGATGGTTTTCCCCCGACGACAGGATCCTTCGGGAAAACTGACGGTTACCACAATTTTGCTTGAGGGGTTGGGTGCAACTTGTTTCAGGTTGTCCCATACCCGCTTACATATATCGGGTGGGGGAAAGGGAGTGGAAGCATCACATGTAAGAGCCATGCTGGGAGGTGAAATCGATCCATTATAAGCGCCTTCCTGGGCAGCGTCGCGCATCGCCAGCCAGGTGAAGATGGCCTGTCCGAATTCGACCATGCCAGCTAACAGGGTCATTAAAAGTGTAATGGATATAGCCAGCTCGACTATGCTCTGACCCCATTCTTTTTGCTTAGATTGGATCGCAGATCTCATTGAATCTCCTTGCATTCGCTCTCCATCATATAGAGATCGGTAGTTCGTGAGTTTGAACATAAACTTGGGAAGTGAGCTTATTACTAAAAATCCTCGTTATTTTACAATTGGAGCTAAGCAATTATTGCACACCGATCATGATGGTGCGTCTATTTTCAGAATTGATGTGAAAGCCAACTTTATCCAACCCCAAGAAAGGAATGAGCGGCGTATATTGTACCCATACTTGTACTATTATCCGGTCTTTTGATACAAAATGGTTTGGATTCGCCACAACCAGAGGGGGATTACAGTTGGATTTCTGAACATCATCACCATGGTCATACCAGACGGATATATTACTATCTGGAATAGCGATTAAGAAAGCTGTGCGACGAGCTGCATCCCGAATTCCCGCACAATCAGCATATTGCACGATACCATTAACACCAACACCCGCAGCAGCACCATAACGGGCAGCTTCGCGGGCAGAGCTAGTGACGGCAGCGTACATAAATATCATTCGTCCGAACTCAATCAAACCCAGGGTAATTAATAATGCAAGGGGTAATACCAGTGCAAACTCCACCAGGGTCTGTGCATTTCGTTTATCTTTATAGTACTTATTTGGATATTTACTCATCAATCCAACCTATTATTTGACCCGCCGTTCCGATCCTTGAAACTACCTTTTCTATTATTCTCCAGCTGACGGAAAATATTTATAATGATGGTAATTAACACCTTGTTAAACGACCTCTCGAAAGGTTTGTTACTCTATCATGTCCTAAAAATGCAAGATTGTCAATCATAAACCCTATCAATAGTGATAGGGTTTCGCTTTTTCCATCCGTAATTGAGGCAGGTATCGATCAGGGTGAGGTTAATTCACCGATTGGAGGGATCTGGATTACCAGCCTGTTAGAACAAGCCATGGTACCATAAAATATCCTTCAGAATTGGCTCGCTCATATTCCTGAGTGGTTATTCATTTTCGGAAATCCTTATCTGGATACAGAACAGACATCCGAGGGCAATATCAAGAGAACCATCCAGCTGGCGGGTGTTTAATAAAAATAGAAATCGTTTACAATAAGGTGAATTCTATGTATAATTTAAATGAAAGATAGATTAAAACATGCAGATCTGCGAGGGATAAATATGGGAATGAAGTTTATAAGAATTGCTCAAGGATTGATATTGATGATAGCACTAGGAATAAGTATTAATACTTCCTATGCTAATGCACTCCCCTTTCTAATTACTAATACTTATTTACCTCTAGTACTTAGAGAACCACCTCCTCCCGTATTATTTCCGAATGGTGATTTTGAACAAGGCCCAGTGATCTGGACGGAATTTTCCACATATGGATATGAATTGATCACCCAAGATGTTAGCCTTACCCCATATGATGGTATGTGGGTAGCATGGTTAGGCGGTGTTTTAGATGAAATCTCCTATATAGAGCAACAGGTCACAGTTCCGACTAACTTGCATTACCTATCTTATTGGCATGCAGTTTACTCCTCAGATAGTTGTGGTAATGATTTTGAACGAGTTCTGGTAAATTCATCTGAAGTATTATCTAAGGATCTCTGTTTCGACAATAATACCGACGGATGGGTCCAGCAAGTGATCGATTTAAGTTCCTACGCAGGGCAATCGGTAATTATTCAAATCAGGGCAGAGTGTAATGAGTCGTATAATAGTAATCTGTTTATTGATCATGTCGGATTGCAGTTTAGTCCTAATGGTACAAATCTTAACCATTACGAGCTCACGAGTATTGATGCCGGTTCCTTAAAAACAAATAAACCTATCAAATAGAAAGATTATTTCATAATATTTAGTATTTGGTTCTCCGCATCATTCTTCACATTGTTAAATAATATCACTGTAATTGTCAGTTAAACTAAATACGAGCGGTATACCGCTCGTATTTAGTTAATAAAAGATCTAGTGTAGTAGATCGATTGAAGCAGGTAATGTAGTAATATAATCAGTATCGTAGATCATGCCACCATCAAAAGTACCAGCCATATCAAAATTCCGTATTACCATTATTCCACGAAATTCTCCTGCGAATGTACCCTTCCAACCTGGGGTTACGATATCCATTCCCGGAAGCAGCCAGGTGCCGTAAAAATGTCCAGACGCATTACCGTTTTTCTTGATCCCACCATTATTACCTAAAGGCGAGAAAAAGAGCAATCCTGGAATGGCCCCATTATGAGATGTTGTATCCCCCGTCTTCGGAGAAGAAAGATTGACTGTAGTATTACCATTAATTGTGAATCCCGCTTGATTCATCAGATAGAATGTGACGTTATTCGCTGTTACATTGGGAAAACTAAAATCGCTAGTGACACAATACAACCCTTCAGGCAGAACACCACCGCTAATCGGTAAGGCATTTCCGGCATATGTATGACCCGTGCAATCCGGTGGAGGAACTACGAAGGCATTGGGATCCAAGGGAGTAGCTCCCTCAATCGGAGCTGGATTGATCTGACCTTTGCAGCCATCGGTGCCAACGATATTGACGCTGTTCGGTATAATTGGTGCACCTGCTCCCGTACAGTCGCCGACTGGAGTGCCCGCTTGACAAACCATGATGAATTCTTTTCCAGAAGAGCCGTTGCATTTCGTATCGGCATTGCCAAATACGCCGCCACCGATAATACGCAGGTTCGCAGCGCCGCCGACAACAATGCTGTCGTTTACTGTACCTAAAGCGATGAGGGTATTCCCTCCACCAATCGCCCTGGCAGTGTGCAGCCGCGCTACCGACGTCATCTTATTGGTCAGAGTAGTGTTAGGAACTATGACCTGGAGAAAACTGGTGGGGGTAGTTTTGGAGATTTCCACTGTTACATCCATATAAGGTCCACTGCTAACCCCACACTGCACATGAACATAATTATAGGGGTCGTCCGTTGAGATGGTGTACTGGTTGCTGGTAGCGCGGTTAATTGCACTGTTTAAAGCGTCCGTCTTGGCAGGACTAAGTTGTAAACTAGTACAATTCGGGTTGACTGTTCCTGGATTCACGATTGCGCTTCCCAATCTCTGCGCGGCGGCCGATGCGCCAGCCAAAGCGGAAGCGTCAGTGGCATTCTGGGCGTCGCGCCGGTCGGCTAGCACCATGCCGCCATCGATAGCCAGGGCAACGAAACCCAGGAAAACCACCAATCCAAGCACAAGATAGATAATTGCCTGGCCTTTTTCAGAATTAAGATGTTTTATGTTCATAATCTCCTCCTAAGGATAGAATAAGTTTAAGGGCAACTTGTTTTGATTATTGAATCGATTATCGTCGCATGGATAGCGATCGTATCCGTTCGGATCACTGTACTCAAGAATGGCATGGTAAGAGGGATATGGGTTGTGACGTTTACCGTAATGGGTTCACCTATTGATAGATTAGGTTTGGCTATATCTACTACATAAGTGTAAATTGGATTCAGATTGTCCCGTACTCGTGCCTCAATTTTCGCTGAGTCTGGGCAAAACGAGCCGTATACAGCACCTTCCTGGGCTGCATCGCGCATTTCAATCCATGTAAAGAAGGCACGCCCAAAATCGATCGTACCGGCTAGCAAGATCAATAATATTGTCAGGGTTAATGCTAGCTCCACCATACTCTGACCATCTTCTCTTGGCTTAGACCCGATAATTCTGCTCATTTATTTCTCCTTCTCATCGTCCTTGGTAAATTAACTAAGCTTTGCCAAGTGCAAGGTGGGGCGGCAAGCATTTCTGTTCATAACTTTATCCATGATCAATATCGTTTCTAATATGGTGTGCATTCGTTTGCATACGGAATCAAGCGCCTATTTATTGCATGATCCCCAGCAGAATGGAGCGATAATTTTTTCTGATAATATCGGCTCCACTAATACCAAGAAACTTGCCAATCACTGGCCTATATTGAGCATTCACCGTTACGATGATTTTATCTCCCAATTTAATCCTGTTTGGATCATTAGCATTCGTAGAAGGAGGGCATGAAGATTTTATGGTTGTTCCATTATCGTATTGAATATTGATTTGACTATCTGAAATTGAAATTAAAAATGCTGTTCTACGGACGGCATCTTTGATTCCCTGGCAATCTGCGTATTGGACGGTACCGTTAGCTCCAATACCAGCCGCAGCCCCATATCTCGCCCCTTCGCGCGCTGCACTGGATACAGCTGAATAAATAAAAACCGCTCGTCCGAGTTCGATAATGCCATAAGTGATCAATAAGACGAGGGGAAATACAAGCGCAAACTCGACCATAGTTTGTGCTTTTTCCATTTTTAAGCCCGACATTTTTTTTATGAGTTTGATCATTTTCGAAACCATAAAGATCTACAGGAATTTGGCAAATAAAATACAAAAATAATTATATCTTGCAATATTTATATCAATTAATTCTTATTTTACCTTATATAACGGACGGAACAACTTCTTGTTACAGGCAGCATGACTAATAGTATATTAATTTCGTCACTTATTTCCTATCAATTATGTTAAGTATTGCATAAATAAGGCAACATCTGTAAATGGATTATTTTAGCCCACAGGAAACTCGTCAGATTAATCTGCACTGCCTCCTTCAACCCGGATTGATTTAGTGGTGTCAATTTATGATGGGCGATCGTGGATACCCCATTGGAGAGTGCTAACCGCACTTCAGTAATTTTTGGATGGCCTAATATCTCCTCAAAATGGCTTAAATTGATCCTTGAGTGGAGTCTAAAAAGCTCAATATTCTGGTTGTCTGGCAAAAACGGGGAGTACATGATTTGCAATCCTAACAAATACTACCCATCCCATGTGAGTTGTGATTTCTACTGTTTTCACGGATTACGGATAGGGCACAGGTGTTGGGGTAGGGGTGGGTGTTTGGGTAGGGGTGGGTGTTGGGCGAAGGGTAGGGGGTAATGTTCCTGCGGGTGTGCCATAACCAGGAAATCGGAACCGTTCAACAATCATTTCAGAGTGCGCTTTAAGTGTGACAAATCGCATAAGCATCGTACCAAGGGGTGTGATCAATGGATGGTTAAATGTTACATCCACAACAACCCGCGCATTTGGACCTCCTGGGAACTCATGCTCCGGTACAGGAGAATCCGAGGCATAGACATCCACCCGGAAATAACCGGGGTCAAACACTCCAGCGCTGGGCTGGATGTCCAAGGTAACTGCGTTTTTAAGCGCTTCTGCTTTTGTTGCAGCTAATCGAGCCGAGTCCCAGATGTCAACCGTAGGTGGTACACCTTCCTGTCCAGTGCTGGCATAACGAGCAGCTGCCTGGGCGCTGTACTGAAGTGTAAGCCACACCTGCAGCATGCGTCCGAACTCGAATAAACCCATGATCATCAGCATTAAGACTGGTAAGATCAGGGCAAATTCAACGAATGATTGGCTTACAGTTTTATCTCTACGTTTGTTTACCATAATTCCTTTTATTCCCTCTTAGCGTAAAAGACGGCTGTATATTCTTTCAGCGACTTCCGCTAATGCAGCTCGCAAGCCGTTTTCATCGGGCACCGCCCAGAAATTTTGGGTTGAGCCATCGAGGGAACCGTTATCCGTCCAATCGGCAATCTTGATCATCAGACTGCGATAGGATGGATCAGTAAAAAACATATCGCCATATGCAATCGTGTAGATCGCTGTCTCGTGCCGAGTCCATGTGTCCTTGGCGTTATTGATTGCCCAACTATCTGCGTTCGAGCATTCATTACAAATATTCAGAGTCTGGCATGAAATTGCCCCGCAGTTTGGAGGGCAACCGCTACAACTTCGATAGACATTCGCCCGTCCGTCGGTCATTAAGACCATCGACCAGATAGCATCCAATCGTCCTTCAGTCGCGATGCCATTGTGGGCTTGCATAATGCCATCACCGATATTCGTATTTTTATTGCAGCCAGGAGGGTTCGTTTTTGGGCAATTTGAAGCTGGAGCGCCCTGATGATCAAATGCATTTAGAGCGTCAATAGCGGTTTTTACAGCGTTAAAATCGTTGGTTAAGCCAAGGATTTTGATTCCAGATTGATCATAAGCTACTATACCAATCCGGTCAAATTGGGGGTCCAACTGGTCCACGAAAAATTTTGCGGCTGGTTTAATGTGCAGGTCTAATGGATCGCATTTTCTAGCCCAATTGCAGTATTTGGCGATGCAATCACTATAACTGCCACTATCCCATGAATTGCAGGTAGTAAAACCAACCGGAGGCCAGGGGTTTGGACGTGTTGTATCATAAACCATCGATTGGGACAGGTCGAAGATTAAGTAAACATCCAGCGGAGCACTTTCGGCTTCTCCAATAGCGCTGACTTTCATTGTATGGATTCCGACTAGACTCAAGAAAGCGAAATTAGCATCCGTTGAACCTTTTACCGAA
Organism: uncultured Chloroflexia bacterium; assembly: GCA_963809805.1. Classification (GTDB taxonomy): domain Bacteria; phylum Chloroflexota; class Anaerolineae; order Anaerolineales; family UBA4823; genus FEB-25. Next base: position 777,307 of record CAWELB010000001.1, read on the forward strand.
ACGGCTTTACGCGGTGGATCATAAACCGGAAAAGTGATGATTAATGGGTTGGTAGTGGGATCAAAGTCATACCCGTGTAATCGACCGAACTCATACGCAGCCTGCCTTGAATTAGTCCTGTTCGGTAGTTTATAAGCAGCTGCAAGAGCAGCTGAATCTACAGTTCGTTGAAGATCCTGTTTTGTCTTATAAAGTATAGCTCCGTCAGTCGCCAAGCCTACTGCGGCCATTAAAGCGACCAAGGCAAGGGCGAATATTACAATCGCCTGGCCATAATCGTGCCGTGTTTGCGACTTCGTATTTTTTTGTATAATTTCAGATCGAGTCATATAGTCAACCTTTTCTGACCTGCTCGAACATACCATTCCAGTCGGATAGTTTAATCATTTGGGTTTTTGTGTTATCAATGGTCATCATAATTATTCCCCTTCAACGCGCCACATACTGGATTGTATATGCCACTAAGGGGAATGGATTTGGGAGTAAATTCCGAATGATTGGAAGATTCAATTTGAGCTGGTGGTCATAAACCACCTCAACCGCGATCAACCGTCCAGACAGGTCGCCTCCCCTCAAGCGGCTTATAAGAATTGCTGGGGTAAGCTTTGAAGCCCGACCACTGCCTTTCATATTTCTTACCTCTGTGATGGTGATACTTGTACCCCCATTCAACTTGGCGCGCGTGATGATTACATCAATCAAGGAGCTGTCGTTATATCCAGGGGTTAAATCCTGAGTGACCAGGGTATAAATTTCATTGTCATCGTATAAAGCCAGGCCTTGTGATCCGAGGTGTGCGCCCTGGTATGAACTATCCAATATTACCAGATAGGTGCGGCAGATAAAAACCACCTCAAGCATCCCAGCGAAAAGTAAAAGCAAGATCGGAAACATGAGCGCTGTTTCGACCATACTCTGACCGCGCTGTTTTTTTATATTCGCTCGCTTACGCATTTCCCGATCCTTTTGATTACTAATGAGTTGAATCGTTATGGTTTCACGAAATTCGACCAAGTATGGTGATTACTAGATCAATAATTTTTAACTGGTAAGTAGTTGCGTTCAATCTAATATTATCTATAGCCTAATTTAGATCATTCACTAATTACAGTATAAGCTCATTAACATAGAAGTCAACAAAACCTTTCAGATATGCATAGTTTGTAAACAATCTATTAGGTTGGTGCTTGAGAGGATTAATGTATGGCAAATAGACCGGATTGAGCTACCTGGATGGCTAACTCAATCCCAGGGTGGGCTGAGGGCGGTGAAGAACCTTTTAAAATATTGAGAATAAATATTTCGCTGGTAAGAGTTTCCCTGAATTCTGAGGTCGCAGGTTGTTCCTGAGCCAGGTCATAGTTGGACAATTTATTGATAGAGTGGAGCGAGTCAATGATTTCGATCTCCAGGCGTGAGGCTGCTACGGGGAGCTCCTCATAGTCCCCTTCAAGCACCAAATCTACGAATTCAGTGGTGCGTTCACGTGACAATTGGATGTAAAGATCGGTTTTCTCAACCGGGTCAAATGTGATCGCCACCTGAATATCTTCCAGCAAAAGTTTCGTGGTATATAAAGGATCACCCGGGATGGATAACCGGGCAGTCAGGACCAGACTATTGACGATCAATGCGAGCAGCACAACCATGATGACTGACGCAGTGACATTGAAAATCCAGCGTTGAGGCGTGTATCGCACGGAGATGCGTTTCCAAAAACTGATGGGTTCCATAGAGCCAATTTTGGTTTCCAGGTATTTGCGTGAGTCGATAATAAACCCTGGTCTGGTTGCACAAGAAATCCTTGCATTATTCAACCACAACACAGACTCAAGCCTGGGACGTAATTCTGTTGCATACTGGGGATACTTCTCCAGAATCGAATCGACCGTCTCCTGACCGCTTGAGATGGCAGGTGTTGAGGTATTTATGATTTGGTCAATACGACGTTCATTGTTCATATTAGCTCGATTTGTCAATTTCCTGCCGTAATGCAATCAGTGCCCGGTGCTGTAAAACCCGGATTGCACCCACTGAGCGTTTCATCACCTGAGCAGTTTCCTCGGGGGAAAGCTCACTGATAAAGCGCAGAGTAAGCACAGATTGGTAATCTGCTTTCAATTTTGACAGCACCCGCAGGATCTGCTGATGTTCCAGCTGACTGCCGACCAGGTCAATGGGTTCTGTCACTCCCTCTGCTTTGTACCCATCCATATCATCCAGGGCTTTATGATCCAGGCGATTATTCTGGCGATAATGGTCTACTAAAGCGTTGCGGGCAATGCGGAATAAAAATGCCAGGAAGGGTACACCACGCTCGATATATTTTGGTAAGGATTGCCAGGCTTTCAGGAAGACTTCACAGGTCAAGTCTTCCGCGTCCATTGAATTATCCAGGTGGGCATAAAGGTAGCGATAAATAGCCGGTGCATGCGTTTCGTATAAATCACCGAAGGCATGTGGATCACCTTGTTGTGCTCGCTTGATCAGGTCGTGGTCTTTGTCCAGCCTGCCTGGCATGCTTTCACCTTGTTGAACGGTAAAATACAATATTTGTTACATCAGTTGCAATAATGTAACCAGTATGATTGCCTCGAATGACGAGTTATTACGGCTCAGGTGAAGCAACCGCAATATTTTGATGTAGAAACGCCCAATGTTGGGGAGGTAAATAGATCAGCTCGGCTCGCCCAATGATATTACCCAGGGGAACAAAGCCCCATGACCGGGAATCCGAAGAGTTGTTGCGGTTATCGCCCATCACAAACAATTGACCCGATGGCACACTCCAATCGCCACCACGATTTGTGGTGACTTTCAAATAGGGTTCGATCATCTGTTCACCATTGATAGACACTTTCCCATCGGCGATATGCACCTGGTCTCCAGGTAAACCAATGACGCGCTTGATGTATGGAATAGCTTCGGGGTTTGGAGGATATTTAAAGACGATCACATCTCCTCGACGGGGAGTGCTTTTGAGCTTAAATGCCAGCTTATTGACGATTACGTAATCACCTGGGAAGAGGGTGGGCTGCATACTGATAGACTCAACCCGGATCCGTTCTGAGACAGTGTTGATAGCCAGGAACAGGACCAGAGACAATAGTATTGTCTCGAGAGTATCAAGAAGGGTTCTCCGCCAGCCCACTTTCTGCTCTTCAGGAAGAACATCGGGCATGGCTTCAGCATGCCAAAAATCCACTTAAACCTCCATAGAAAACGATTTAGACGAACGCGTGAAATTATACCCTAATCAAACCTTGCGATGACCGGCCTCTGCGGAGGGTTCATCGCGGAGCAGCTGGACGGCATGGGGGAGTACCGGTACCAACACAGCTAGATTTTCGATTGCCCCCTTAGGGCTACCCGGCAAATTGACGATCAAAGTGCGAGACCGTATACCAGCTACCGCCCTGGAGAGCATAGCGTGCGAGGTGATATGTAAGCCCGCACTGCGCATCGCTTCAGCCAACCCTGGCGTGGGCCGCTGGATGACAGCCTGGGTGGCTTCGGGTGTAATGTCGTGTGGGCTAAAGCCCGTCCCGCCAGTGGTCAGGATGACGTCGAATTCATCACTGTCAGCCCAGGTGGCCAGAGCAGTTTTTACCTGTTCCATCTCATCCGGTAAAATCAAAGTCCGGATGACTTGCCAACCTTGTTGAGCCACCACATTGATTAAGGCTGGTCCGGATGCATCGGGGCGCTCTCCGCGTGAGGAGCGGTCGGAAACCGTGATTATTCCTATGCGTATAGACATAATTGACTGACTATCCTGAATTTTTACTAGAGATCTTTTCCATAGATGAAGAGATCCATATGCTCCCAACCTGTGTTTTCATAGAAGCGAATGGCATCCAGATTATCCCTTGTCACTAAAAGATAAGACCGTATGCAGCCTTTTTGTTTCATCCGACTCTCAAGCTCTTCCATGAGTGCGGCTCCGATGCCCAGCTTACGATATTTATCATCCACCGCAAGATGGTAGACCATTCCTCGTCGGCCATCAAAGCCACCAAGTACTGTGCCGATGACTTGCCCGTCTATTTCAGCCACGAGAAAGAGATCAGGATCACGCTCGAGCTTCTTGGCAATTTCGTCCTTCTCATCAGAACGGCGCAGGTGAATGCCAGGACCAGCATTCTTCCAGAGGTTTATTACCTGGGAGTAATCGTTATGGAATTGAAACTCACGCAGAATCAAGTGCGTGGGTAGGGATGAGTCATTCCTCATCAGTACCGACCAGGGCTTTCCAACGGCCGTGAACACCATCCTCGGTTACACCAAAATAGAGACGGTACCCCTTTGGAGTGCGTTCGACGAGATTATAGCGAACATTTTTACCTTGCCGCTGCACTCCCAACAGCCCAACCTTGCCCTGCCATTGAATTTTTACCTTGGATAGATCGGTTGGCAGCTGATCGAATTCAGTGATCGCATAATGCCAGAGCCGCCGGGCAGAAACGCGGGTGACGTTCTTCACTTCATTCCCATTGCGCAGGTCTCGCATCGTGTAATATGAGATCCCATCGCGTTCATCGACCCTTACCACTTCCACGCCTGTGCGGGGAGGTATATCTCCATCCCGGTCAGGAGTAGTCGGACTTTGTGGTGTCTCTTCTTCAATGACCATATTTTCAACTACTGCTTTGGCTGGGGGAGTTGGCTTTGTGCCACTTTTACGCAGGACCAGGCTGACGATCTCATCCCTGACTGCCAAACCAGTTTCCGCTTCATCTCGCACGTAGACTTTGTTGTCATCCACAGCATATGGAGGGTCATCCCCACGCGGAATGAGCACCCTTAGAATCTTCTTGCCATTCGTGTCGTGAACGTCAATTGAGCATTGCAAGGGCGGGGTGATGCGTGTGCTGATTTCCTTATCCAGCTGAGCAATTGACTGATCAGGGTTAGGTATCCCTGCAACTGGTTTACTAGAATCACTGGTTAAGCCAATGTAAAGGGTACCACCATTGGTATTGGCAAATGCGCACACATCAGCAATGATGTTGTATAGTTTTCCACCACGGATGGTCATATTCTCATGAAAATCTTGAATGATGTTGGCGCCTTCCTCGCGGGCAGTCAGGACGAAATCATACGCGGGTTGTTCCTTGTGGTGGCGTGGTCGGGTACGCGCAAAGTCATTACTTACAAAAAGCTCCCTGATCTCTTCAAAGGAGACTTCTGGTAATAATAATTCGGTCACACGGTCGCCAATTCCAGGATTCTTCTTGCGCACAGGGTCAGTACTTAGCCTATGAGAGTCGGAGCCTTGGATACAATGCATCCTGCGTGGATATTCCGGTTTGGTGCCATTGAAGAAATTCGCAGTGGTCCGGGATCCACGTTGTTCCAAGTCTGTCACTTCCAAGGCATGCAGATGCAAGTCCTGGGTGTAAGCGATTTTCGTCTGGCCTCCGATTGGGAATCCGCGCATGGCAACACCATTGGTCGAGTTGGCGTGTGCGGCGATTACGATGCCACCCGCTTCGTCGATCATTCGATAGGCAGAAAGCACGTCGGTTGTAGCTCCGACGGTAGCTGAGCCAAGATCAAGCTGCTCGGTGGGAATATTCAGGTCGATCAATAAATGTTCGATCTCACGCACAGGCGTCTCTGGTGGAAACAGACCGATGATGTGAAATCCAAATGTAGCCGTAAATTCAAAAGCTGGCAGGATCAACAGCTTCTCGAATAATCGCCGGTATTCCCTAAGGCGATTTTGCTCTTCGGGCAGGATGCGATTCAAGCGTTCCAATAACTCAAGCTGCTGGAGCTCATCCTGTAGTTTGCGGTAGCCTGCGACGGTATTATGGTCGGTAAAGGCAATGATGTCCAAACCACGTGCTTCCGCACGTTGCAGGATCTCCAGGTATCTTACATCGGGTTGCTGGAAATCACTCGAAGCTGGCGTGTGTAAGTGTAAGTCTATCGAATACCATTGCATTTGTGTATGTGTTCTCTTCTTTGTCACAATAATTTCTTTTTTTACTCTTTTTCTATTTGTTGTAGTTTTGTTGTATGTAGAATTGTTCTATGAATCAACTTAATTAACTCATCTGGCATGAAGGGCTTCATAATAAATCCATCAGCTCCAGCCTGGATACATTCTTTTTTAATATTTGAACCAGAAAACATCAATATGGAGGTATCTTTTATTTCAGGTTCACGCCGGATATTGCGAACCAGGTCAATACCACTCCCGTGGGATAGGTTGACATCCACGAGGGCAATTTGCGGCTGTTTTTCGCGGATCGCGCTCAGCAAACCATCCATATGATTATTCTTTGGTGTCTCGACGGTAAAGCCTTCCATGTTAAGAAAGGTCGTTAGCAAAGAAACCATGGACGGGTCATCTTCAATGACCATTACTTTTGGAATTTGATACCCCAAGTTTATCCTTCTTTCCATTTGCATCCTTCGATTTTACCTGATTCTTATGGCGGGATGCAGGTTCGAGCGCTGCTTTCAAAACTTCGTCGACGGTTTCGACGAAAACAAATTTCATGGATTTACGAACTTCTTCCGGCAAATCTTCAAGGTCGCTTTCATTCCGCTTGGGGAGTATAACGGTTTTTAAACCCGCGCGATGGGCAGCCAGGACCTTTTCCTTGATCCCTCCCACAGGTAAAACCTGACCCCGTAAAGTGATTTCACCGGTCATGCCAACATCTGCCTTAACCGGCCGTCCTGATATCAACGAGACGAGTGCGGTTGCCATAGTTACGCCAGCCGAAGGGCCATCCTTGGGTTGCGCACCGGCTGGAATATGCAGATGGATGTCAGACTTCTCGAAGAAACCCTGGTCGAGTTTAAGTGGTTCTGCCCGCGAACGTACAAATGAAAGGGCAGCATGCGCAGATTCCTGCATCACATTCCCAAGGGAACCCGTAATCTGGAAGCCTTTACTGCCAGGCATGCGCGTGGCTTCAATGAACAGAACATCGCCGCCAACTGGGGTATATGCCAACCCCGTAGCCACACCGGGCATGGAGGTTCGGATGGCAATCTCTTCATTACCGAAGAAATGGGGGCGACCGAGGAATTCTTCCACTTTTTCTGGAGTGATAGCGACCGATTTGGTTTTATTCTCAGCAATAATGGTGACCACTTTACGGCAGACTGAGCCAATCTCACGTTCGAGATTGCGTACCCCAGCCTCACGCGTATACGAACGAATCACTGTCAGTAATGCTTCTTCAGAAAATTGAATTTCCTCAGGGCGGAGACCATTCTCTTTGATCTGGCGTGGAATCAGGTACTGTTTGGCAATGGCGCATTTCTCGTTTTCAGTATAACCGGAGAGATTAATGATTTCCATCCTATCGCGCAGCGGATCTGGGATGGGCTCAAGCAGATTGCCCGTGGTGATGAACATGACCTGCGAGAGATCGTAGGCAACTTCAAGGTAGTGGTCGCGGAATTCCGAGTTTTGCTCTGGGTCGAGCACTTCAAGCAGTGCAGAAGCCGGATCACCGTGGAAATCCATTCCCAGCTTATCGATCTCATCCAGCATAAACACAGGGTTGCGTGACTCTATCCGCCGGATAGCCTGCAAAATTCGACCCGGCATGGCTCCGATATAGGTCCGGCGGTGACCACGTATTTCAGCTTCGTCTCGCATCCCGCCAAGTGAGATGCGAATAAACTTGCGTCCCATGGCGTGCGCAATCGAACGACCTAGGGATGTTTTGCCCACACCGGGGGGTCCGATAAAGCACAGGATGACTCCTTCGCGCAGACGCCGGATTTCATCCTTGTCTTCCGGCGCGACCTCGTCCTTGCGTTCAAAACGCAGTTTACGTACAGCCAGATACTCAAGGATGCGCTCTTTAATATCCTTAAGACCGTAATGGTCCTGGTCCAGCACATCGCGTGCATGCGAGATATCCAGGTTATCCTCAGTTTTAATCGACCAGGGTAAGGAGATCATCCAATCCAGATAGGTTCGAATCACACCATACTCAGCTGCTGCAGTAGGCAGGTGCGATAAACGGTCCAGTTCATGCCTGGCTTGTTTATCCGCTTCTTCCGACATTTTGGCAGCGTCAATTTTTTGGCGAAGCTCATCCACCTCCGCGGCCTGTTCATCACCTTCACCGAGCTCACGTTGGATGGCTTTCAGCTGCTCACGCAAGAAATAATCGCGCTGCATTTTTTCAATTTCAGAGCGCGCTTCGTTCTGTATCTTTTGGCCAATTTCCAATACTTCGATCTCACGCGTAAGGATGCCAACGAGTTTATGTAGTTTTTCCTTAACTGAATCCAGCTCCAATAATGATTGCGCCGCAGTCAAATCCATCCGTTGGAAATTTGCGATTGTGTAAACAGTTTGCAATGGATCTTCAATCGCCTGGACGGATGCAACCAGCTCACGAGGAATGGAAGTGATCAGCTCACCAATATGAGAAAACTGGTCACGGGCGTTACGAGCCAGTGCTTCAACTTCAACCCCCTCCTCCTCAGTTTCTGGAATGAGGTGGACCTGGGCTTTTAAATAAGGTTCACGCTGAACAAATTCCCCAAGTTTGAATCGGGCTGTGCCCTGGACGAGTAAACGAATCGTTCCATCTGGAGCGCGGAACAAGCGATGGATCATCGCCACGGTGCCGATTTCATACAGGTCTTTCGGCTCGGGGATTTCCAGATCGGGGTCACGCGAGGTAACCAGCCCAATCATGCGGTCTTCGCCGGCGACCACATCATCGACCAACCTGATCGAACGTGGTTGCCCGATCGTCAGAGGTACAGCTGTCTCCGGGTAGACAACCAGTCCTCGGAGAGGCAGGATCGGCAGGATATCAGGGATCTTGACCTGGGGCTGGTTACCATCCTTAACGGTCCCAGTATTGGTCGTTGCTGGCTGGGTAGATATGAGCGGTTGACCCGGGTTTTCGCTATCCAGGATCATCTCTTTCAGCTCCAGATCTTCATCCGGCCAGCCGTGTTCCTCTAGCCAGCGCATCAGGTTCAACGTATTCCATCGGGTTGCAGACATTTCTATGCTTAATCACCTTCCACTTTGATATGTTTTGGCTGTGCGATCGGGAGAGTGATACGCAAGAACCCATCGCGATAAACTGCTTCTACTTTATCAGAGATAATTGTAAACGGAAGCTCAACTTCTGTATTAAATTCACCAAAAGCAATTTCCAACTGGTGATATGCGCGCCGCTCGGAGGTATCCTGACGGATACCGCGAATCGTCAGGTTACGCTCGACCAGAGAGATGGTAAAGTCTGATTCACGCATCCCGGCAACTTCCACCCGTATGATAATAGCTGAATCTGTTTCATACACATCGGTAGGTGGACGCCAGGCATGTGGGCGTGAGATGATTCGCCAACGCGAAGTCTCGGTGATAGGGTCTTGTAAATCTTCTGAAATGTGCCATATACGCCGCATGGAATCTGATGAGACGGTTATTTCCTGCATAAGAATCACTCCTTGATTGAAAGTCCTGATTAACTCAATGTTCCAACGCGAGCTTGGCAGCCTTCAACACTTCTGAATAATCAGGCTCATCGCCAATAGCTGGCATATACGCGGCGTAAACGACGATATCATTTCGATCGATCACGAATGCAGCTCGACGGAACACGCGATGTTCTTTTATCAAAACCCCATATTTCTGACCAAATTCGGCATTTTGATGATCCGATAAGGTGATCACTCTGTCCACTCCTGCCGCAGCGCACCAGTTTTTTATCGTATAAGGTAAATCCATACTTACAGTAAGAATTATGATTTGATCATTTAATGCCGATGCTTCCTGGTTGAAACGACGCGTTTCACGATCACAGACAGATGTACTCAGTGATGGGAGTGAGCCAATAATGCGAACTTTTCCCTTGGTCTCCTGGAGAGCATTGAATGGAAGCCAGCTTTGAGTGACTGCAGAAAATTCCGGTGCTTTTTGTCCCACCGTAATATCAGGACCGATGATGGTGACATCAGTTCCTGCAAATTTTACTAATCCAACTCTTTCGATTATCATAACGAACTCCGATCTTTATTTAGATGCAAATAGTAATCACTTGTTACTTATATTATAGTTTTATTAAGATAGGTTTGATTTATTTGCGCCCCTGGCGGGATTCGAACCCACAACCAACAGCTTAGAAGGCTGCTGCTCTATCCTTTGAGCTACAGGGGCAACACGCTTACCCCTCCAATAGAGGACGAAGACCTCGATAAATAGTTTCACCAGTCAATACCCGCAAGATTAGATCTGGTGCCCGCCCTGAGATTTGCGCCAATTCCGTCGGCGTCATAGGCGTATTCCCATTGGCCAGGAAGATCCGGAAGATCGCATCTACGAGAGTAGTGTGGGGTGAGATAAATCCTTCCATCTTTGCACAGTGGGTAATGAGTACATGTTGAAGTCCATCCACACGTTGAACCTCAGCCGTTACAGGATCCACAAAATCGACCAGATGATCATCGGGGAGTTCGGCGAATACCTGCTGGTGTTCCGGGCAAAGCAAGCTCTGTAAAAAAACGCGCCAGTTACGATCCCGATCCTGCCACCAATTAAAATCAATGTGGAAATGCGTTTGGATCGTAGGTCTTGCACGGCTTAGGCGCTTCACATCAGGCAACGGAGCCATTTATATTTTCTCCGAATCATCGAAGCGGTAATGCAGGTCACCAACGTGTATAAACCAGGGTCTGGAGGCCAGCAATGCAAGAATGGGTCCTGGTGGACAACGACGAAGGATGTTCACCGCTGCGTACAGCTCACTCGCGTGGACGTGGCTCTGGGGGCTTAATTTCACCAGATCGCGTACGGTATTCACTACTATTTTTTCGAACGGCATGCGTTCTTTTTGCATCTGCTTCCAGGCTACATCCAGACCTTCCGGATCGGGGATCACGATCGCCATACGTTCATCATAAGCAGCAGAGACAACCTGTTTAAGCATGGCGAAGACAATGCCTCCATCAGATCCAACCAGGACAGTACGAACCCAGTCGCGTGAACCGCGTTGAGAATCACACTGCACAATCGCCTCGCCAGGTTTCTTGCCTCGTTTCACTCTGATCAGGCTACCCGGCATTAAAGCGTGGGATTTATACCAGTCCTGCAAACCATAAACGTAGCGATTTTTTTGTACCACCCAGCCTGGAAATTTCTGCCCGGTTTCTCCGTCTACCAGTTCGAACCGGATGCGAGGTGCTTCGTACGCGGTCGGAAATAAATGGTTGATCCGGGGTGTGAGTGGAAGGGTGCCAGCTCGCCAATGCGGGAAGGTGAGGGTTAATTGCACTTCGCTTGGGGTTGGGTATTTTCCACCGTGTGAAGAAAGCTCATCATCCAATTTCCGCTCAAGCTCGAGCATCTCATCCGTGAGTAAAGAGGGATCATAATCCACTGGTTGATAACGGAGATTAAGGGGTACTTGCAACACACCTTCGGGTTCCAGGCGGTTGAGAAACCAGAGCACCTCGCCCGCAGGACCTACTTCATCAAAACGGGGGTCCTCTTGTAAAGCATGATCCAGGGAGAATTCCACCAGCTTCGAATTTTCATTGGTCGCTAAACCAACCTGTTCAAGCAATGCCTTAGTCGGTAAAGGCCCGCCACCTGCCATGTCCAGGATTGCTTCAGCGAGATTTAGATGTCCAACATTGATATCGACCAATAACGCCCGCGAGAACCATTTCCCGGCAATGCGTACAAATTCTTCATTTTTAGTCAGATCAGAATCTATGATCTGCAGTAGTTTCTCACCATATTTTGATAGAACCACATCAGCATCCAGCGAAGATTCGGATATCGATATCTCCAGAGGCTGGTTGAGGATATGATCTGGTATATTTGAAGCAAATTCCTTTACCTCCGAACTATCAAACTTCACCTGAATTACCTGGAAATCACCCAAGTCAGGGTTTTGTCCTTGCCTGACCCCAAGCACGCGTGCGTGCTGCCATCCAAAAGCTGGAAATACAAGATCCTGGTTTTCTTGGAATATATGGGCGGGGATATAAATATCTCCCCCAGAAGTGCGTTGCTTCTCGATTGCTATTTTTTCCTGGCGAATGCGTTCTTTCACCAGTGCGCTTAGTAATTCCGGTGAGGTTAGTGGAGTCTCGACTTCCAGGAGATAATTATAAATAAATTCCCGGTCATCGTTTTTAAGCTCAAAAGTCTCCCAATAATCCTCACGTAATGATAATGTTGCCAGACTGGTCATTGCGACTGTAACCTTAATTCGTCAACCCATTCATTGCATGAAATGTGGTTCCCTCGCCCCTGTTTATCTGGTAATCCACATTTATACATCAATTTATAGTTCGATTGACACCCTTTTCTCAATATCAATTGCACGCGTATTATACTCGATGAATAAATATTCCAGAGATATTTTGAACGGATATTCCATGAATACCGATTTCTAGGGAAGGACTATAATGATAGAGAATTGACAAGACACCTGATTTTATAAATTCCAGCAGATAAGTGTTAGGCGATTTTGGAGCATAATTATGGCTGAGGAACAATGGGTTTTGTTGGAAAAGGAGCATGGACAGCTACAGGCTGAGATAATAAGAGGCCTGCTTGAAGCACAGGGGATCAAGGTTTGGCTAAATCAAGAGGGCGCAGCACACGCTTATGCCGTGGCTGTAGGTACTTTAGGAATGGTGGAAATACTGGTTCCATCCAGCGAGTTTGAAAAAGCACGTCAGGTTTTAGATGCCTACTACCGGGGGGAATTTGAAGATATGGAATTTGAAAAACCGGATTCTGACGAAACGCCGGAAGAATGAACCATCACTCAATGCTTATTGGTTTACGGAAATACTCGACTTAGCCATTCGAGTGGGTCCACCTGTACTCCACCAACCAAAACCTCGAAATGGAGATGCGGACCTTCCACCCGGCCTGTGTTTCCAACCCTGCCAATGAGCTGACCCTGTTCTACATGATCTCCTATATTGACTAAAATCTCAGATTGGTGCATATAGGCAGTATATACCCCCCGGCCGTGGTCAATCATGATGGCATTTCCACGCACAGTTAATAGCCCGGTAAATACCACTACACCACTCGCAGCCGCATAAATTGGGTCACCCACCTGTCCACAATAATCTATTCCTGTGTGGTAGTACTTATAGTCACTGCCGTTATAAGATCGCCGGCTGCCAAAACGCGAAGCATAGCATTCTGCAAACACGGGTTCGACCGGGAGTGTAAATAAACCTTGCCACAGCTGGTCTGGAATGGCGGGAGAAGCCAATTCATACCACTGGTTATCTTCAGGGCCGGTCACCTCCGGATCGAGCGTAGATGGGTCAACGCTGAGTGGTTTATCGTACAAGAAATCACCGGCGTACACTAAAACATCCTGCGAAAAGGTAAAACTTGATTGATCTGGCAAAGTAACTTGTAATTTTAGAGCATATAGACCAGGTTCCGCCATGGCATGCACTCCCTGCAAGGCGGCGTAGCTGCCATCTGATTTCGTCGAAAAGTTAAGCGTGTGTTCCATAAAAGAGCCTTGAAATGCCAACTCGCCGGCTCCTTCGATTTGGATCTCAGCAGTCTCACCCTGGATGAGAGTGGAAATGCTCACAGAATTGATGGCTGGAGATAATCCACCGGGTCCGCCATCATCCTCACCTGGAACACGCAGCACATCACCGGGTAAAACAATTGAGGAGCGATTAAGTTGATTGTCTTTAAGGATAGTCCAAGGATCCGTGTTGCTGAGAATGGAGAGCTCTAGCAAGGATTGGCTTATACCCAATGAACTTCGTTTGCCCAGGGGAGGCAGAGCAATATTCTTTAGAATGACCAAAGAGTAACCAGCGTATAACTCGTTGGGACTGGTAAGATGGTTTAGTCGTCCTAAAACATCTATTGAAAGTTGGTAGCGTAAACTCAGACTGTGTAATGATTCGCCGAACGGAACTTGCTCGGTAGTAAGCTCACCTTGAATGCCTTCCAAACCAGGAATGACCAGTGCCTGACCTACGTTGATCAGGTTGGTGTTTACGATCCCATTGGCATTAGCCAGGTCTTCCGGAGTTACATGAAACCGATAAGCTATATTATTAAAGCGATCACCTTCTTGGACGATATAGACCGGACCATTTGTCGATGGGGTTTGGGCAAATACCTTTCCAATGGGCAAGGCTAGTGAAAAAATCATGAATAACGAGATTAATCTCAACCAATATTTATTCATCAAAATCTTAATCAATTTCATCGAAACTGACGATATCGCCGATATTGAAATCGCTCAAATTGGATACTCCGGTTTCCAGAACGTATTTTGCCGCTTTTTGGGGCAAATAAGCCAGCTTCCAACGACGTGCTAGAACCAAATCTACCACCTCAAATTTACTATCGATCCAGATCACAGCCAGATCAATCTTCATAAACATCATGTGAATAGATGCGTTTACCCGACTCTCTGAACCCTGGACCAATAATAACCCGGCATTTTCAGGCAAATTAGAAGTGAACATCAGGCCACGCAGCTGACAGAAAAACGACTGGCAGTATTTTACAACGATAGGTTCTCTCCTGGGTTGGGTCCGGTTGAAGATCCGAATCTGTTTCATTGTGATTGTATTTTTGGGGCAGTGCAGGCATCACGTAGAAATATCATGATACAAAACTGGGTGACGGAGGTCACCCAGCGCGATCAGCCTTCAGGGCTCAGCGTTTTTTGGCGATTTGATAATACCTGATCAATCCGTTCGATTAGTTCCTGTGGGCTGAACGGCTTCGAAATATAATCTTCTACTTTAGCAACCCGAAGACCAAGGATTTTGTCTATATCCTGAGCTCTGGCAGTAATAACGATAACCGGGATGCCTCGTGTTGACTCATCGGATTTGAGTTGATGATATACATCCCATCCATCCATATCTGGCATCATCAGGTCCAATAATATCAGGTCCGGTAGTTCCTTCCGGATAAGGTCCAGACCCTCGCGACCTCCATTTGCGCCTAAGATTATATAACCCCGACGGTTCAAAATTAATCGAACCAAATCGATCATCTCTGCTTCATCTTCAATATAAGCCACGCGCATGGACTGCTTATTCAATTTTGCCTCCTGCCGAGATAAGGATCGAATAAAGTTTACCACAAAATGGATTGCCTCCATCCTTTTTTGACTTCTTAAGCAGTGCGACAGATGCTTACGACCTTGCCAGAGAGATAAGCCTAAACTATAATCCCTATGTTAAAAACATTTACCTAAAAGAGGCATTATATGATCGACGTGAATGATCTGCGAAAAGGGGTAACTTTTGAATTTGACGATAGGCTTTATAAAGTGTTGGATTATCACCACAATAAACCGGGGCGTGGTAATGCAACCATTCGGATTAAAGCGGTCGATCTGCGCAGTGGAACCACGCTCGAAAAGACCTTCCAGAGTGGGGAGCGCGTGCAGGAGGCAAGACTGGATTTCCACACGGTTCAATATTTATACAATGATGGAGAGTTGTACCATTTCATGGATTTGGATACCTATGATCAGCCTGCCCTCTCCAAGAATGTGCTGGGTGAGAGTGCTCCGTACTTGACAGAAAACATGGAAATCAAATTGACATTTTATCAAGGCGAGCCGATTGATGTAGAGCTGCCCATCACAGTAGACATGGACATCGTCGAAGCAGAGGTTGCGGTGCGCGGTGATACGGCGACTGGGGTCAATAAAAAGGTCAAAACGAATACAGGCTTGGAGGTGCAGGTACCGGCATTTGTGAATATCGGTGATCGAATCCGGATTGATACACGCACCGGGGCCTATGTAACTAGAGTATAAGCTGAATCGATAAATAATCGAAATGCGCACTCCAGCCGGGAAAGAATGTAGTTATTTTTACGGGGATTATTACCGGGGCAGATTTAATGAAGAATGCCGATTGTTAAATTCTGCTTCCCCACCTATTCATTGGAAGCGTGATTTTTGCAGTACCTGCCCGGTTCCTGGAATCCAGCTGGCGAACACCTGCCCGTATATGGTACTGATCCCTAAAGTGGTGCGCAAGCTGCCATTTGGCAAGCAGGAAGTGCGGGTACAAACATATTGTAAAAAAACTGAGCGATCTGGGTTTGACCCGCATATTGGTTGTGGTGAATGCCATATCTTACCCCCCGAGTTTGAAGAAGGCCCCAGTGGCACTACTGCTATTTGATCTGGACGACACCCTGCTCGGCAATGAAATGAATAATTTCCTTCCAGCCTACCTTCAGGCACTTGCAAAACGCATGCAAAAGTTGGCTGATCCGGCTGTATTGATCAAAACACTGTTGTCTGCCACACGACAGATGGTGGAAGACGCTCGCCCTGATAAGACACTGGAAGAGAAATTTGATGCTGCGTTTTACCCTCCGCTTGGATTGGTCCGCCAGGAAGTTCAAGCGACCATTGATGCATTTTATACTGAAGATTTTCCAAAATTACAGGGGCTCACACAATTACGACCTGAAGCTGTGGGGGTGGTCCAGCAGTTACTCGAGCGAGGAGACCAGGCAGCTGTTGCCACCAACCCGCTTTTCCCGCGTACCGCCATCCTTCAGCGTCTGAGTTGGGCCGGACTGCCAGCGGATAAAATACCATTTACCTTGATCCCATCCTATGAGACCTTCCATTTTGCCAAACCCAACCCGGCTTACTATGCTGAATTCCTCGCCCAGCTGGGCTGGCCAAAATTACCCATCATTATGGTGGGAAATGATGTGGTTTCCGATATCAAAGCGGCTGATCAGCTGGGTTTGCCGGTTTTCTGGATGACAAACGATGGGGCTTCCACCTGGACCGAGCAAGGGGATATTCCACCGCATGGCCACTTATCCGATTTGATCCCGTGGATGGATTCAGCCTCCATCAAACCACTACCTGCCAATTTCAACTCACCAATTGCTTTGGTAGCGGTTTTGCGATCTACACCGGCTGCATTATCGACTATGTGTAGACGGAATAACCCGGTCTTATCCAAACGACCAGCAATTGGGGAGTGGAGCCCAGGCGAAGTGCTTTGTCACCTGCGGGATGTTGACCTGGAGGTAAATTTGCCTCGTATCCAGAAGATCGTGAACGAAAGTAACCCGTTTTTATCCGGGCAGGATACTGATCCCTGGGCAGAAACCCGCCAATATCATCTACAGGATGGTATGCAAGCATTAAGTGATTTCACGAAAGTCAGGATCGAAGTTTTGAGGATGTTAGAAAACCTGGCACCGGAAGATTGGAATCGACCGGCTCGGCATGCAATCTTTGGTCCGACGAATCTTCGCGAACTGATCAATATAATCGCCGGGCATGACATTTTGCACATACAACAAGTATGTAGAGCTTTATAGTCTAATAAAATTCATCCTGGTATACTTTGATTTTCGCCTCCAACATTCGGAGGCGGTGTTGTAGTTACCAAAGGTCCGCACTGGTGAGCAGACCGCTTTTAATTCGCCATAGGAGGCATCAATGCGTAAACGCGTCGTAATTACCGGCATGGGGTGTATCACTCCTTTAGGAAATGATATTTCCACCCTATGGAGTAATATCCTGGCAGGAAAATCTGGGGTAGGCTTGATCACCCATTATGATACCAGCCGGTTCGAAGTAAAGATTGGGGCACAAGTTAAAGACTTTGATGCGGTGGCACTATTTGGAGCGCGCGATGCGCGCCGGATGGATCGCTTCGTTCAATTTGCCTTAGCTGCTGCCATCCAGGCAGTGAAGCAAGCAAATTTGGAGATTTCCGAGACAAACCGTGATCGTATCGGGGTGATATTAGGGACAGGAATTGGTGGTATGAACACCCTGTTCCAACAGATGGAAGTGTATTTCTCGCGTGGACCTGATCGAGTCAGCCCTTTTCTGGTGCCCATGATGTTGCCCGATACTGCAGCAGGCATGGTGGCGATACAGCTGGGAGTACGTGGACCTAATATGGCGGTCGTATCTGCCTGTGCCAGTGGAACCAATGCGATTGGTGAAGCCGCTGAAGTCGTCCGTCGTGGCGATGCAGACGTAGTCATAACGGGCGGAAGTGAAGCGGTGATAACGCCAATTGCCATGGCTGGGTTGGGGGTGATGAATGCTTTATCCACCCGCAACGACGAACCTGAGCGAGCTTCTCGCCCGTTTGATAAGGGACGGGATGGCTTTGTGATGGGAGAAGGAGGCGCGATCCTGGTTATAGAATCCATGAAATATGCCCAGGCGCGTAAAGCGCAGATATTAGGAGAAATAAGCGGATATGGAACCTCAAATGACGCTTTTCACATCTCCGCTCCGGCTGAAAACGGTGCTGGCGCGGCTTTGTGTATGCGGAGTGCATTAGATGATGCTGGCTTTTCCGGAAGTGATATTGGTTACATTAATGCACATGGTACCAGCACGCAGCTTAATGATAAAAGTGAAACCGCAGCCATCAAAACCGTATTTGGAGCAAATGCTTACAATATTCCGATCTCTTCTACCAAATCCATGACCGGGCATCTCTTGGGTGCTGCCGGTGCACTGGAAGCGGTGATCTGCATAAAAACATTACTCGAAGGCATTTTACCTCCGACAACTAATTATGAAACCCCCGATCCGGAATGCGATCTCGATTACGTTCCCAATCGGTCACGTCCAGCAAAGGTACAAAATATCATGTCAAATTCATTTGGATTTGGGGGACATAACGCCAGTATTATCCTCAGCCAGTATAGCGAGGCGTGATTATGAGCCCATACGCCCACATCACAGGATGGGGGATGGCAGTTCCTTCCAAGGTACTGACCAATGCAGACCTGGAAAAAATGGTCGATACGGATGATGATTGGATCCAGTCTCGAACAGGGATTCGTCAACGCCACATTGCGAATGAGGAAGAAACGACTGCCTCACTGGCAAAAGATGCTGCACTCAACGCCCTCAGGGTGGCAAACCTTAACCCTACCGATATCGATCTGATCATCGTATCGACTTCCTCCCCGGAACATGTTTTTCCCGCCACCGCCTGTCTGGTTCAGGATCAGATAGGAGCCTCAAAGGCGGGGGCATTTGATCTGTCGGCTGCATGTTCAGGTTTTATTTTTGCAATCAATATGGCCACACAGGCAATCCGAAGTGGATCGATCCAAAACGCAGTCGTAATTGGTGCAGAGACGCTCTCCCGTTTTGTGGATTGGGAGGACCGCAATACTTGTATCTTGTTTGGTGACGGGGCAGGTGCATTTGTGCTTCAGGCGGGTGATGAGCCGGGAGGATTACTCTCGGCAGTGATGCGCTCAGATGGCTCGGGGGCTGATTTGCTCTCATTACCAGCAGGAGGCAGCCGCATGCCCGCCAGTGCAGACACAATATTAAATAAACAACATACCATCCACATGAATGGACGGGAAGTATTTCGATTTGCAACCCGGGTCATTGCACAAGCAACGCGCGAAACAATTGCAGCTGCCCAGCTGAAAATTAGTGACATCCAGCTGGTGATCCCTCACCAGGCAAATCTCCGCATCCTTGAAGCTGCTATGCGGGGGCTTGAAATTCCTTTAGATCAATGTTTTATCAATATTGAGCGTTATGGCAACACTTCCACAGCTTCCATACCCATAGCCACCTGTGAGGCAATCCAACAGGGACGATTGCAGAGTGGAGATAATACAGTCTTCGTTGGTTTTGGTGCAGGGCTCACCTGGGGAGCAGCACTCGTTCGTTGGACAGGACCCTTCCTGCCACACCGGCATATTTATCCCACCTCTTATCGCCTGTGGGTAGCCGTTCGGTCCCAATTGCTTAAGCTGATGCGCCGCATCGAAGGATGGATTTGGGGACGCAATTAGGATTTTTCGCCAATTGCTTGGAAGTGACGATTCATCGTAACTTTCCCATTCGGTGGAATGAAATTGTCGATTAAACGATGCGCCGGGCATCATTTTCACTAAAATGACGGGTGAATGTTAGAGGGACGTTAGAAATATAGATTTACAATATCCTACACTATCTGTCGAGACAAGAGATTGGTATAATCGTCCTGAACCTCAAGTCGATCTGGCTTTTAGGTCAGTTGATTTGTTGGTTTTTGGTATATATTTTGGAGGTTTAAGTGAATCCAAATCGTAGTCGTTCGACGATTGTATACGTATTAATATTTGCTGCCATCATTATCCTGGTTTTTTATAGCTTTAATCAGAATTCCTCAGCTCAAGAAACCCTCTCGATTAGCCAAGTGGCTGCTGATGTTCAAGCGGGCAAGGTCACCCGGATTGTAGAAGAGACAGACAAGCTGACGGTAATCTATGGAACAGGTACTCAGGCAATTGAACGCCTGGCTCATCAAGAACCTGGGAGAACCCTGGTACAACAACTGAAGGATTTTGGAGTAACGACAGACCAGTTATCTGCCAGCAACATCAATATCGAGTATAAACCACCCAGTCCTTGGGTCGGGATTGCCTCTTCATTAGGATACATCCTTCCGTTCATCTTTCTTGGAGCTGTTTTCTGGTTCGTTTTCCGCCAGGCACAGGGTAGTAATAACGCAGCCATGTCGTTTGGTAAATCGCGTGCCCGGATGTTTACTGGAGACCAGCCTTCAGTCACTTTTAATGATGTGGCAGGTGTAGAAGAAGCCAAGGAAGAGCTGCAAGAAGTGGTCGAATTTTTACGCGAGCCGGAGAAATTCATCACCTTGGGAGCTAGGATTCCCAAAGGTGTATTATTGGTGGGTCCACCCGGGACTGGTAAGACGTTATTGGCCAAAGCAGTTTCAGGTGAAGCAGGGGTGCCTTTCTTCTCTATATCAGGCTCCGAGTTTGTGGAAATGTTCGTCGGTGTAGGTGCCAGTAGAGTGCGTGATCTATTCGATCAGGCAAAACGACATTCACCTTGCATCGTCTTTGTGGACGAGATTGACGCTGTCGGCCGGCAGCGTGGAGCAGGCTTAGGGGGGAGCCATGATGAACGCGAGCAGACCTTGAACCAAATGCTGGTTGAAATGGACGGGTTTGATACCGATACCAACGTAATTATCATGGCGGCTACAAACCGCCCGGATATTCTAGACCCGGCCTTACTTCGCCCTGGTCGATTTGATCGACGGGTGGTGCTCGACCGACCAGACATGCGTGGTCGGGAAGCGATCCTTAAAGTGCACGTCAAAGGGAAACCCCTCGCTCCGGATACAGATTTAGGCGTGTTAGCACGCTCGACCCCGGGATTTGTGGGAGCAGACCTTGAAAACCTTGTTAATGAAGGGGCTATCCTAGCCGCCCGCCGGAATAAAAAATCCATCGAACAAGAGGATTTAGAGGAAGCGATCGAGCGTGTGATCGCAGGTCCTGAGCGCAAAAGCCGTTTAATCAGTGAGGATGAGAAGCGAATTGTTGCTTATCACGAGGCTGGTCATGCAGTTGTGATGAATGCCGTCCCTGAAGCAGACCCGGTGCATAAAGTATCCATCACAGCCAGAGGCATGGCAGGTGGTTATACCCTGGCTCTGCCGGAAGAAGACAGGACACTAATGGGCCGCAATAAGCTAATCGCAGAGATGATCGGCTTGATGGGTGGCCGCGCCGCTGAGGAAATCGTATTCAGTGATGTTACTTCAGGTGCGTCAAATGATCTGGAGCGTGTCACCAAGCTGGCGCGCGCAATGGTCACCAGGCTCGGCATGAGCAGTGACCTGGGTCCTATGGTTTATGGTCAAAAGGAAGAGCTCATATTCTTAGGGCGTGAGATTTCGGAGCAGCGGGATTATTCTGAGGCAGTTGCAGAGCAAATTGATAAGGAAGTAAGAATCCTGGTCAATAATGCTTACGAAAAAGCCAAGGAGATCCTGGTTGTGTATCGTGAAAAATTGGACACGATTGCCCACAAATTGCTCGAGGTTGAAACATTATCGCGGGAGGAATTCGAAGCCTTATTTCCTCCACCGGTGCCAAAAAGTGGAGGAACACCGATACTTAGGCCTGCCTAAGGCCTGCCTAAGGCCTGCCTTAATCCAGCTTTAGCCTGACTTGATCGATCATTCCTCTACGGATGATATAAATTATGGGGTTTCCAGGGGTTTCTAGCCAGAACATAAGCTAGAAACCTCGTTTATTCATCAATATTCATTTATTTTTGACTTTTTTTCATGCACTTGGTATAATTCAAGTTTGCGTGAAATTCGGAAAATTGGAGAGTTCGTTATGGATACCAATACTGCTGCTGCAACAGATGCTCCAGGCAATATCAAAGACATAAAAAACAAGATGTATTTCAAGGGTAAGGTGGTAAAGACTACACTGGCGGGGGCATTGGTGGATATTGGTATAGATACACCGGGAATGGTGCATATTTCTCAGCTGCAGATATTACCAGTAAAACGGGTCGAAGATGTAATCCACGAAGGGGATGAAGTAGACGTCTGGGTACGCAGAGTATCTCCTAAAAAAGGTCGCATTGAGTTGACCATGATCAAGCCCCTGGGTTTGGAATGGGGAGAAATAAAAAAGGATATGGTCATCACGGGGAAAGTTGTCCGCCTCGAGAAATTTGGTGTTTTTGTAGATATCGGTGCTGAACGACCAGGTTTGGTCCATATCAGTGAAATGACCCATGACTTTATTCGTACACCGGGTGACGTGGTCAAGGAGGGGGATGAAGTCGAAGTCAAAGTATTGGACGTAATCAAGCAGAAGAAGCAAATTAAGCTAAGCATGAAAGCGCTTCAGGAGAAACCGGAAGAGCCGGTAAAAGCCGTTATAGAGAAAATTGATAAACGGGAACAGCATGCCCGCGAGCAGGAGAAAGAGAAAGAACCCACCGAAGAGGTGAAGGATGTCCCGGTTCCTACTGCTATGGAAATGGCTTTACGTGAAGCAATGGAACGCAAAGGGGTCGATAATGTGGCTGTTCTTTCTGAGAAGAAGAAGAGGAAACGGAGAGGTTCTGAGACCAGTCAGGAGCTTGAGACCATTTACTCACGGACTTTAAAAACACGTTCCCCCAAATAAAATTTCACCATTGAATTTCAATCCCTGCGAGAAGACCTTCGCAGGGATTTTTTATTTCGTCGCTTACCTGATTCAAACTTTATACTTTCTTTGCAAGTTTATTCTGCCGCCAGATAAGTGCAAAAATGGCAGCACTTACGAGTACGACAATCGCCAACATACTGGAATTACGGACAAATTTACGACGGTCATCGATGGCGTGTAATTTCCGTTTAATCCTGACATCAGAGAGCGTGGCTCTCCAATCTGGAATAGATATTCTGGGCGGTAAGCTATAGCAGCAGGTGATCAACGACCGATATTGAGCCATTTCCTGTTGCCAATGGTCATCGTTCCAGTGTAATTCCGCCGAGCAGATTTGCTTGACCACAGGCAGGATAAATTCTCCTCCCTTGGGGAGGATGAGCCCGAGACGCGTACGACGGAGCAGCAGGTCTTCCAGGTGACACACCCCTTCGGAGCGCGCTGCCCACCGTAGCTCAACCCACAGGTAATCAGTGCCTGGGATAGTATCCATTTCACCCTGTTTGGCAGAATTGACTACCGCAATGGCATCTGAGCCGTAGCGCCCCAATAACCTTTTTCTGCAGGCATCGCGTAGATCATCACAACCAGGTAAAAGCTGGTTAATTTGATTAAGCACGGGCATATCATGTTGGGGTTCTGGCATTTCCGGCAGGCGATGTTTAATGGTTTTTAACACGTCCAACGCAATCAGACGGAATGTGGTTAATTTTCCGCCTGTCACAGTATATAAACCGTTCTCTTCCCAGATGGTATGAGCGCGTGATTCCTCGGATGGGTCATGCTTGCTGCTACCAATGACAGGCCGGATACCTGCATATGTGGAAACGACGTCTTCAAGGCTAATCCCCAGGGATGGAAATTGGTACTCCACGGCTGCCATCAAATACGCAACCTCATCTGGACTAATCGTTGGCTCTTTTTCGAGTGAATCGCGGTGATCAACGTCCGTTGTCCCTACCAGGGTGACTTTTTCCCAGGGGAATATAAACACCGGGCGATGATCAAATGGATGTAAAAAGCTTACCGCTTGAGCGACGGGTAACCGCCAAGTGGGGAAGATTAAGTGGCTGCCACGCAATGGTCGCATATGTGAAGTCACACCCGCCTGCTCTCTCAATCCATCTGCCCATACACCGGTGGCATTGATCATCGCCCGAGCATAAGCTTTTGCTTCAGTACCGAGGAGTTGATCGATCAAGACAACCCCTTTTACTCCACCCTGTTCAATGATCAATTTTTCAGCTTTAACATAATTGATTGCTGTTGCACCATCGGCTACTGCTTCTCGAATGACTCGCAAAGTCAGCCTGGCATCATCGGTTTGAGCATCACCAAAACGAAAACCTCCTCTCAATTCATCCTGATTGATGTGAGGGGCTAACATCCGGAAATCATGCGGTGAATAGTATGAGTGGTCCCAACGTAAAGCCAGCAGGTCGTACACGGTAAGACCCATTTCAAATGTCCATCTGCCAGGAAAATCACCTTTATAGACGGTAAGCAGAAAACCCAGAGGGTCAATCAAGCCGGGGCCTTCATGAAGCAGAAGCTCCCTTTCATGTACGGAATCGCGGGTGAGCATAATTTTGCCCTCCTTAAGATACCTGAATCCGCCATGAACAAGTTTTGATGAGCGACTTGAGGTGCCCCAGGCGAAATCTCGTTGTTCAACCAGCAAGGCGTGTAACCCAAGACGAGTGGCTTCACGCAGGATGCCAGCGCCGGTAATTCCGCCGCCTATGATGATGATGTCCCAAGGGCTTTCGATCGATTGCCAGATTTTATTACGCCATTCATTCTCCCACATGAGCAACACTCCACATATTCTTTCCAGGTACCAAAAGTACTTTATTCTATGCGATCAGCTTACCGGGATTCATAATACCTTTCGGATCAATTTGATGGCACAGCGCTGATAGCACTCCCATTCCTATTTTCCCCTTCTCTGCTTCAAGATATGACATAAGGTCAATGCCAACACCATGATGGTGACTGATCGTACCCCCAAGGGTTATGATCGCTTTACAGGCAGCAGATTTCACTGCCCGCCAACGGGTCAGAGTTTGTTCAGGTTCTGCAGCTAATCTGAAGATGAAGGTAGTATAAACCGAAGAACCATATGGGTAAACATGAGATAAGTGAGTAAAAATATGGACTTTTTCGCCAAAATCAGCCATGGAATGATGGATGGCAGTTTCAATCTGATCTATCATCTGTGGAACGTTGCCCCAATCGATGGCCGTTTCCAGTGTATCAATCCCATATCCAGCTTCCCAAAGTGTATTTCGTAGGTACGGTGCGTGGAATCGATTTTTATGCCATTGCTCCCCAAAGGTTTTGCCTATATGCACGCCACCTAGTTTAGAGGTGATGTTCAAAGCTTCACTTCGATTGGTGCGCACTACACTTGGTCTGCCACTAAAACCGAGCAGGAGCATGCATTTTCCATCTCCAAGGCCACGGATTGCGAGTAATCGCTCCAGCGCACCAATTAGATTTTCGTGCCCAGCCAGGGCCAGTGTGGTGCTGGTTTCAGTGGCGGTGCTCAATCGTAGCATACACAGGGATAGTCCCGCTGAAAGTATCTGCTTGATAGCCTCGATCCCGTGTTGAAAATCGGGAAAGAAAACCGCGTGGAAATCCTCACGTTCTGGGATAGGGCTAATACGCACGCAGGCTTCGGTGAGAATTCCAAGCCTGCCTTCTGATCCCAACACCATTTCGCGCATATCAGGTCCCGCAGCAGAGGCTGGGAATGTGGGCAATTTCAATTCACCGAGAGGAGTTTCCAATCTTCCGCCCGCAAACAATTTTTCAATCCGACCATAGCGTAAGGATTGCTGGCCGCTTGAGCGGGTTGACACCCAACCTCCCAGTGTGGAGTATTCAAATGATTGTGGAAAATGACCGAGTGTGAAACCCCGGGCGCGTAATACGGCTTCCAGGTCTGGCCCTGACACACCCGCTTCAAAGGTAGCCAGCAGGCTTTGAGAATCGAGCTCAACCAAACAGTTCATCCGGCTCATATCTACGGTTAATACCGGTGTTTTCCCTTTGATTGGATCGATATGACCGCCTACACTTGTGCCTCCTCCATAAGGAATCAAGTGGGTGTCGGAATGGCGGGCATATTGGAGTAAATCAGCCACATCCTCTCTCGACATTGGATAGGCTACACCATCGGGAAACGTGCATAGCTGACCAGATCGCATGTCAACCCAATTTGGGAAGCTTTGCCCACGCGCATGCAATAATCGGGTGAGTGGGTCAGTCGACACCAGGGGATGCTTGGGAAGCCGAGATTTAGGGATGCGACTGAGCACATCCTTCTGGCTTGCATCCTTTGGATTCGTCCCGGCACCCACCAGCTGAGCCAGGAAGGAGATCACGGATGATGAGAGAGGAAAGGTGATTGCCTCATCACCCCATCCATTCCATCGTCTCATTGTGTGCCTCCTAAGCGGATTACAACGTCATGCGGATTGAGTATTTAGAGTGGTCAATCTCAATAATATTAACGAACTTATCTCGGCAACATTCGTTAACCATGTTCGACTTGCAAAGTTCATAACAAATACCATTCGTTAACTCATTTGGTATATGGATCAGCAAGAGCTATTTCAAAAGCTGAAGTAATCTCCATATCTACCTCAGATTCAATGACCTTTTTATCGGTCTCATCCAATCGTTTCGCATGAATTAGAACCGGGTCATGTTCCTGGCGCATTTTGCTAACCAATTCGGTGCTGCGAGTATCATCTCCCTTAGAATGCGGACCGAATCGATAGGTTTCCAGGATTAAAGCTGCAGGTGACCGTTCCGATCGCACTTGGGATAGCAGGTCGCGTGCCACAGGTAATATCTCTAATACATCCGAGGTGTTGAGCTGGGTGGATGGAATCCCGAAAGCAGTAAAACGTGCGGCGATATTTCCGGCTACGGCTAAATTTATATCCGTGGTTTGAGCAATGTGATTATTTTCAAGGACGTAGAGAATCGGCGCGCTCCATAACGAAGCCATATTAAAAGCTTCATAGATAACACCCTCACCTAATGTGCCATCTCCCAAGAAGGCTACAGTTACATAACCAGATTGTTTGTATTTTTCGGCTAAAGCCATGCCTGTAGCGATAGGAATGATCCCACCTTGGATCCCATTGGAGTAGAAGTTTCGCCAGTGAAGATGCTGCGAACCACCCCTTCCACCACATACACCTGTTGCCCGCCCCATCAGTTCCGCAAATAATGCATGTGCATTGCCGCCATAAGCCAGATAGTGACCATGACCACGATGGTTGCTAAAAACTACATCATTCTCCTGGATTTGGGTAAGCACGCCGACTGCATTCGCTTCTTGCCCCAGGTAGGTATGGGTAGTACCAAAAAAAACACCCTTGGAAAAACTATCCAGGACGGTTTCTTCAAACTTTCGGATTCGATAGAGCGATCGGTATAGGGTTTGATTGGTTTCCATAACTTCGTTAATTATAGGCCTATAACCAGAAAAGTAACCCAACACCGGCAATGGCTATTAATGTTCCCACAATTGCTCGCCATGACAAGCGCTCCTTAAAGATGAAATACCCAATTGGGAGTAAAAATATGGGTGGTAAAGCGATGAGCGTACTGGCAATGCCGATATTGGTATTCTGGATCGCAAACAAGGAAAGTGAAACCCCGATAATCGGGCCAAAAATTGCCCCTCCCAGGATGTACAAAATGCCTGATCTCTGATGATTTGTCTCTTTAATTGTTGATATCAATTGCCCTTGAATGATCGTGACTAACCAGAGTGCCAGGAAAGCCGCGCTCATGCGGATCACATTTCCGGAGAGGGCGGGGAAATTATCCTTCAGTCCTAGTTTTGCCAACACGACTCCAAACGCCTGACCTGCCGCGGCGAGTAAACCCGCAACGATACCTTTCCAGTTTATTTTATCCTTTACCCCGAGTTCAGTCAGTTTGGTCGATTTCTCTGAGGTATTACTTTCAAGGACTACCCACATAATACCAGCCAGGGTTAATAGGATCCCGAATATGTTCCACCCACTCAGCGACTCACCCAGGATTCCCCAGGCAAGGACCGACGCCAGAGCGGGGGCTAAGCTTAGAAATAATAGACCAAGCCGTGGACCGATCAATACATATGCCTGGAAGAGAAATAAATCCCCAATGGCTAAACCAACAACTCCAGAAATTCCCAACCAGAACCAACGTTCTAAGCCAGCGTAGATGGGGATGGGCATTCCAAAGATGATCCAATGGATAATCCCCAGTAGTGTAACTGCCACCACCAGCCTCAAGCGATTTGAAACCAGTGGACCAAATTTTCTGCCTGCGTAGGTGAAGAAGATTGATGAGACCGAAAAGCAAACTGCAGTCAGCAGCGCAGCGATCTCACCCAGGTTAGGAGTCATGATTCCCCATGAACTCCTCAGTGGTTACCTGGCCAGGCTGATTTATTCCCTCCCGCCGAATAACTTTTACCACCGTTAGTAAAAGTATTTTTATGTCCAGCCAGAGTGACCAGTGATCTACATACCAGACGTCCAAGGTGAATTTTTCTTTCCAGGTAAGTGCATTACGACCATTGATTTGAGCCCAACCGGTAATCCCCGGCAAGACGTCATGCCTGCGAGCCTGCTCGGGTGAATACCGCTCCAGGTACTGCATAAGCAACGGGCGCGGACCCACCAGGCTCATCTCACCCCGCAGGATGTTGAACAACTCTGGCAATTCATCCAGGCTGTAGGAGCGTAAGAATTTTCCCGTGCGGGTAATTCGTTGGCTATCAGGCAGCAGGTTATCTTGATCGTCATGGGCATTGGTCATCGTCCGAAATTTATACACCCAAAAAGGCTTGCCATTGTGCCCAGGACGTTGTTGGCGAAAAATAATCGGAGTGCCAAAATTTATCATCACGAGGATGGTCACCAGCAGGAATAGTGGTGACAGAATCAAGATTGCTAGTATCGATAGGACTACGTCCAGGATGCGTTTCGATAGGGGTACGAAGGAATTCTTCAATGCCGGGGGCATAATGGAATTCTACCAGATGTTTGCTGTTATCCTAAATCCCGCGATTCCTTCTCAATAATTACGGCACAATAAAATATTCAACCTATCGAATATCGAAATAATAAAATTGCTGAAACCCGATAAGGGTTTCAGCAATTATTGTTTTTGTGAGTATTGAGTTTAGATGAGCGACATTTCACACGGGCGGATGATCATCACGATTTTTCCCTGGATATCGACGGTTGCCGGATCATCGATGAAGATTGGTTTCATTGTCGGGTTGGCAGGTTGCAATCGAACCTTGCCATCTTCCAGGAAGAAATACTTGAGCGTCGTTTCGTCCTTATCACGCAGCCAGATCGCCACCAGGTCCCCATTGTGGACGTCTTTTGCGGGTTTCATGATGACAATATCCCCGTCATTGACCATGGCGTCAATCATAAAGTCGCCATTGACTTCCAAGGCGAACAATTCTTCCACTTTCTCACGGGCAGGCAACATGCTGCGGGCAACACTGACCACCGATTCTGCATCTAGATAGGCGAAATCGGAGGAGGGGACGGGGACCGGCTCACTGGCGAAGATACGTCCCATCACTGGAATGCGTAACACCTGTTGTACCGATTCGCGCACATTTTGTACGGTTCGATTGGCTGCTTGTGCAAGATCGGAAAATGGGCGAACGAGTTTGATACCACGTGAAACCCGCCCAGAGCGTTTGATATGCCCCATGGTCTCCAATTGGTCCAAATAGTAATTGACTACGGATGTAGAGGAGAATTTCCCCATATCCTGGATGTCGCGAATGGATGGGGGAAATCCATTGGTATTTTGGTAATCTTCAATGACCTTTAGCACTTTGATTTGCGGGTCGGTTAATGTTGCGCTTCTACGTCTGGGTGTCATTCTTCACCTCCAAATATATTAATCAGTACACTTGTTCTATAAATATATAATACCAGAACATTCGTTCGATGTCAAGTATTATTTCTGACCTTCGGATAAAACATCGAACAATCAGTAAAAATAACAGTCATTACGAAGGTCGGAAGCTCCCTGGCAAGCGCCGCGTAGCAAGCGGCTTCCCGACCTGTGGCAATCTGCTCTTGGCTTGTTATTGCGTCCATCTGTTCTTTACTATCGTCATTTTTTCACCAGTGTCCGATTTTTCGGCCGAACCTAAGTGATTTTGATTGAATTGAAATTGGCTAACGGTGGGGCTAATTGACAGGTGTTAAAATTTTGTGGGATAATTACCTACCATTCGCATATAAAAATGATGGTTGAGCTATTGATAAATCTATGATCCCATTTTGGAGCAGGTATGGATTTTACTAAAGTTTGTGTGATCGGCCTGGGATATATCGGCTTGCCGATGGCCAGCACTTTCGCAACCCACGGTTTACACGTGGTGGGTGCGGATACTAATCCTCATGTGATTTCGACCCTTCAGAATGGGGGAGTGCATATCAGCGAGCCGGGACTGCGTTCCCTGTTTGAAGAAGCGGTTGCATCAGGCCGGTTAACCTTTTGCGATACTCCCGAAGATGCAGATGCTTTCATCATCGCAGTCCCTACACCCTTCTATGAAGATAAAAAAGGGATATACCAGGGTCAAGCATATCGTCTGGCAGATATGCGGGCGGTGACCTCAGCCACCGAATCGATCCTCCCCCACCTGCGTAAGGGGAACCTGGTGATATTGGAATCAACCTCACCGCCACGGACGACTGTGGACCTGGTGCAGCCCATCCTGGAACGATCCGGGTTGAAGGCTGGATCGGATTTTCTCCTGGCATATTCACCAGAGAGGGTCCTTCCCGGCAGGATCATCCAGGAGCTGGTTGAAAATGCACATGTAATGGGTGGTATTAACCAAACGTCTTCTGAAGCCGGCAGGGATTTATATGCCCATTTTGTCAGGGGCGATATCCTGCTGACAGATGCCACTACCGCCGAGATGGTCAAATTAATGGAAAATACCTCCCGGGATATCAATATTGCCATCGCGATTGAATTCTCGCGCCTGGCAGAGCGCTTTGGCGTGGATGTGTGGGAGGCAATTGGTATTGCCAACCGGCATCCAAGGGTAAAAATCTTGAATCCTGGCCCAGGTGTCGGAGGGCATTGTATCAGTGTAGACCCATGGTTCCTGGTTGAAGCCGCCCCCGACTTGACCGAGCTCATTAAAGCTGCCCGGCATGTGAACGACAGCCAGCCACATTATGTCATCAATCTTGTAAAACGCCTTCTGGGTGATGATTTGCAGGCTAAACGGATAGCTGCCCTCGGATTAGCATTTAAACCGGATGTGGATGACCTGCGCGAAAGCCCGGCGATAGAGGTGGCTAAATTGCTGGCTGAAGCAGGTGCAGTAGTAAGTGGTTATGAGCCGTATAAACGGGATGCAGATATTCCGGGTGTGAAATCATGCAGTTCGATTGAAGAAGCCATTCGGGATGCAGATTTACTTATATTGCTAGTCGCACATCGAGAGCTGAAGGAGCTTGATCCGCTTCGAATACACGAATTAACTCCTGCCCGATTAGCAATAGATACTGTCAAAGGTTGGGAAGAGCAATCCTGGAGGCAGGCAGGCTTTACTTTCGTCCGGTTGGGTGTCGGGAAGAAGGCTCAGTAAGACTGGGCAAAACCCCGATCCATAGAGCTGGGATAGACCTCAAGAATTTGCAGCTATGAGACGTGATATATATTCCCGATTGGTCTATGCGCGCAATCATCCGCTGTTTGGTGGGATTGCGTATTTTACGTTAAAGCTTTTAGGTGTCGAAATTCCGCGCCCGGTGACCGTGGGGGAGAACCTGGAGCTGGCGCACGGGGGGTTTGGAGTGGTAATCCATCCCAATACCACCATTGGTAAGGGAGTGAAAATCTATCCAGGGGTGACTCTGGGCAGGGCTGATATATATCGCCCGGCTGAACGGTCGAAATTCGAAGGGATTATCGTCGAAGATGACGCTATCCTTTGCCCTGGGGCGAAAATCCTGTGCAGGGAAGGTGTGCTGCGGATAGGGCGAGGCAGCGTGGTGGGGGCAAACGCAGTACTGCTTGAATCCACCGGGGAGAACGAAATCTGGGCGGGAATGCCGGCCAAATGTGTGGGGAAGCGGGATGCCGACGCTTAGCCGAACGAGCAGGCTTTGCTTGATCCCCAATGTTAGCGGTGTGGGGGGAATGGTTTCTTTTCGCGAGAAGTTTACCAATGGGTTGGCTCAGCGGGGAATTGGTGTATCGTATAACCTGGCTGACACACCCTTTGATGCCATCCTGGTCATTGGAGGCACCCGCGATTTAGCTGGATTATGGCGGGCCAGGCAGCGTGGAGTGCAGATTATACAGCGCCTGGACGGAATGAACTGGATTCATCGCAAAATAAAGACTGGTTGGCGCCATTTCCTGCGGGCTGAATATGGAAATTTCATCCTGTCAGTGATCCGTGCTCGACTGGCAAGCCGGATCATCTATCAAAGCGAGTTCTCTCACCAATGGTGGGAGCGTGTTTATGGGAAGAGCCAGATTCCATGGGACATGCTGCATAATGGTGTGGATTTGGAGCGTTATACACCCAACGGGACTGGCAATTTACCCAATGACCGGGTCCGTTTATTGTTGGTCGAAGGCACAATCGGCAGCGGCTATGAATTGGGTCTCGAGATAGCGGTCCGTACCTGTGAGCGATTGGCCGATGCCTATAACCACAAAATCGAGGTCATGGTCGTTGGGCGAGTAAACCAGGGATTGCAAAAGGAATGGAAGAGCAAGTCACGGATAGATGTGATTTTCACGGGGGAAGTCCCAGCCGATATGATCCCCGAGATCGATCGATCAGCCCACGTGTTGTATGCGGCAGACTTGAATCCAGCCTGCCCCAACTCGGTGATTGAAGCGTTGGCGTGTGGTCTGCCTGTGGCCGCTTTTGATACGGGTGCATTGCCTGAGATCATCACCGCTGGATCTGGACAGGTTGTGCCATATGGTGGCGATCCATGGCAATTGGAATCTCCTGATATCGCGGGACTGGCTAAGGCAGTAAACAGCATATTGGAAGACCAGGTTAATTACCGGGAGGCTGCCCGGCATAGAGCTGAAGAAGCTTTTGGATTGGATCAGATGGTTGATGGTTATCTCAACGCTATGAGCTTAGGATGAACGATATTTATCCAGGGCGGTTGGGACTGCAACAGCGGGTGCTGCCTTCCTATAGGGCAGTTTTTTTGGATACTTTAGCCCACAACTGCCTGGGTGGATTAATTGTGTTTGCAGGAGAGCCGCTACCTAATGAGGGGATTGACACGATCAAGACTCTTCAGATTGCTCAGGTTGTGAAGGCTGAAAATTGGTATTTATTCAATCCTGGCTCAGCTTTGTTTATCTGCTGGCAGGCTGGGTTTATTCGCTGGCTGGAGGCGTGGCAGCCAGATACACTCATCGTAGAAGCCAACCCACGTTACCCCATTACCCCTAAAGCCATCCAATGGATGCATGAAAAAGGACGCAGAGTGATTGGCTGGGGGCTTGGTGCACCAGAGATTACTGGTCCGCTTGCTGGTCTTCGCCAGAGGCAGAGAGCAGATTTGCTGAAGGGCCTGGATGCTATTATCGCATACAGCCGCCAGGGTGCCGAACAGTACCGTGAGCTTGGGGTAGCCCCTGAAAGGGTGTACGTGGCGCCCAATGCGGTCGACCCAGCCCCGATCGTCCCGCCACCGGTACGCCCATCTCGAATAGACGGAAAAGCAACCATCCTGTTTGTCGGACGGTTGCAACCCCGCAAACGGATCGATCTGCTCCTGCGAGCATGCA
The DNA here is from genome assembly GCA_963809805.1 of uncultured Chloroflexia bacterium. Taxonomy (GTDB): domain Bacteria; phylum Chloroflexota; class Anaerolineae; order Anaerolineales; family UBA4823; genus FEB-25. The sequence goes on from CAWELB010000001.1 coordinate 811,136, forward strand.
GCGCTTTGCTAAGTGAGCTTCAGCCTCACCTGGTCATTGTGGGTGATGGTCCGGCGAGAGCAGAGTTAGTCACCCTTGCCCAGCAGGTTTATCCGGGGGCTGAATTCGCCGGACCAAAACATGGGGTTGAGCTCGAGCCATATTTCGCCAGAGCCGACCTGTTCGTCTTACCGGGGACGGGTGGTTTAGCCATCCAGCAGGCAATGGCACACGCGCTACCCGTGATTGCAGCCCGCGGTGACGGTACCCAGGACGACCTGGTGAGAAGCGAGAATGGGTGGCAGGTTCCGCCGGACGACCTGGCGGGATTAACCCGTACACTGCAACTTGCCTTAGCCGATTCTGCCAAACTCCGGCGCATGGGTGAGGCTTCCTACCGCATCGTGGCTGAAGAGATCAACGTTGATCAAATGGTGAAAGTCTTCATCGACGTGTTGACTAAAGTGAGTAAGATTTAGGGATTTCTTCGACCTGTTATTGGGGGTAATTAAGGTAAATAACCAAGTAAGGTTTACTACTCAAAAGTTATGCAGGGTACTTCAAAATAACATTGGTATATTGTCCGGGAACACTTTCAATGGCGAGTGAACCCCCGATCACAGCCATTAATGCGCTGTGTAAAGCCAACCCCTGACCAGTGTCTTCTCGATTTTCCGACGCATGGTCGAAACCGATACCATCATCCATAATTTTGATCATCAGCCGATCATTCCAGCTTATGTTGATGTTTAAATTTACCGCTTGATCAGAATCGGTCTGTCGCCCATGGAGGGCAGCATTGCGCACTGCTTCCCTGGTGGCATGATAAAGGACATCGGAAGCATATGCAGGTAGGGAAGAAGTATTGGTCGATACGTTTTCATCGACCTGCCAGGTAAGTGAGTTGAAACAGGGTTGATATTCGTGTTCGATCGTCACTTGCAGGGCTTCAACCAATCCTCGCCGCGCCAGCTCAGGCTCATGGATCGTAGGCAGCTCTCGCATAACTGTCGTAAGCTGATGGTGAATCTCACCCATGGATTGAATTGCTGTGTCTTTATCCATAATATTGGTAGACAGTTTTATCATGGTGGACTGCAAACGCGGCAAGATGTCATCATGCAAGGTGCGGCGGGTTTGCTGATCGAGCACCCTGGTCTCAGACATGCGCTGGCGTTGGAGCTCCATCAAATTCTGCGCCAGCTCGTGGCTGGCTTTACTGTCGATCAACCGCTCACCAGCCATCCTGGCAATCTCGATCTCTTCCTGAGTAAAAAGGCTGGCATTATTCTTCTCACCCAAGGCCAATGCACCAATCATTCCACGCTCGCTCCATAAAGGGATGGCGATTGAATATTTCCCTAAAATTCTTGATTCTGGAAGCAGCAATGGAGAAAACCTGGCGGTCGTGTTTATGTTCCGGCGGATTTCTGCAATGAGTCCGTCAAGCTCTTCAGACACCATCTCTTCAGGATAACGAATTGGATCCCCGACGAGTGGTCCAAAAATCCCCATAGGAATCAGGATTGCCTGACTGACTCCCAAGATATCCCTACATAAGGCATTAAACGGCCGGGTTAAATCAAGATTGATCGACGATGGATTTTGCTGGAGGAGCTGATCGTATAAATGCTGGCTGGTGATGAACGGATGCAGTGATTTAACAAAGTGTTCTTGCTCGGTGAATGATCGCCAACCCAGGATGGCAAAAATACTTGTGACTAATACGATGCTTAGCAAGAACAGGTAAATTGACTCAAGCTGATCGATCAACGCCCAGGAAACGAAGATCCCAAAAATCAGCGACAGGATAATGGCCAAATTCCAATAGCGTTTTAATCCCTGGCGGGGTAAGACTTTTCCGGTGAATATCTCATACGACACGATCGCCTGACCGACGGAGAAAACAGTTACAGCGATGAATAGATCGATCCCCAGATCAAAAATGGATACGATCCGGGTAAATTGAACAAGGTTGACCTCCTGGTTTGCATTGACGACACCCCAAATGATGATCGCACCGACCGATATGCTCACCAATAACAGGGAAATCGTGGCAACCAACAACCACGGACGAGCACGCTGCCTGGCTAGCTGTCCCATCATTCTGCCAGCTGCACCTGGATGAAGCAAGACGTCCAGGGAGAACCCAATGCATATCACCAGATAGCAAGGATATACGACCATGAGGACGGGGATACCGCCAATGGAGAGCACACCTCCCAGGTCGAGCCTGATCAATTGACTGTAAGTGGGTAAAGCGTTAAAAAGGAAAACCAGACCCAGTGTACTGACTGACAGAAGGGTCGCCAGGATCATTGGGACTTGGTGGCGTTGGTGAATAGAGCTGTGTGGATCATCCCAATAGCTGGAGTACCAGAGCATGACGAGATACCAGGCAAAAGGCATACTGGCGACTGGAATCCAGCCTGTTCTCCACCATAAATTCATCGTGGCTTCTGGCTGTATTTGACCCAGGCCCAGGATTGCGGTGTGACTGAGGAAAAACAAGCTGCCCATTAACAAACCGAACCCCGCAACCCAGATTCCCACCGAACGGCGTTCAGAATTCAATAATACAGTTAATCCCAACCATAAAAGGAGGATGGTATTAATGATTGAAAAAGCCAGGGTCGCCCAAGCTAGCAGGAAATCACCAGTCATAGTCTGGTAAACCAACCATAAAACAGAAAACGAACAGGATTTGTGGGCAGAAATCAACCATCAACAGATTTCATTCCTGGATGATCTCGCCATTGTCATCCCAGATGAGCAGCTTGCCAGCACGCAAGATAAGAGCTGCTCGGGTTCGGGCAATTTTTTCATCAGTGGTGGATTGATTTAACCCCCAGACGCGATATATCTGCCCATTGATCCGGCTGATGGTACGTTTATCCCTAAAACCCATCCGGCCGGCTATCTGTTCGTTGGTCATGCCATCGGCAAGCATCCTGGCGACCTCACGCTCATTGGGCTCCAGCAGCGCCAAAGGATTATGTTCATCCTTAGCCTGCACTTCCCGCACGCGGGCATCGATCTCGGGATCGATAAATATTCCCCCGTGAATGACTAAATTCATCAAGGGGATGAGCATCTCTGGCAGCAGATAATTCGATTTCCTTACATAAGCAAAATGGCTCAAGATCCCGGAATTCCTGAATTCCCGGAAATAAGTGTCATCGTCCTGGATGGAGTAAAAAATCACCGGAAAGCGCGGAAACTCACGCCGGATGGCAATGGCTGCCTGGATGCCATTCATCACACCAGCCAGCTGAACGTCCATTAATAGAATAGAACTGGCTTGATCCTGTTGGGACTCGAGGCAATAATCGAGCAGCTGCTCTCCACGCGGGCAATCGAAAATTACAGACACATCCCCAATAGCCTCAAGCCCCGCTTTTAGGGCGGGGCGAAGGTGAGGATTATCTTCAGCTAATAGAACTTGCAGCATCTTATCTGAATATCAACGGCAAAACCAGGATCAAGAGAATTGACCAGACCAGGTAAGCGGTGGTAGCTTTGCTGAAAACATTTTGCAAACGTTCATGCCAACCGTCAATCCCATGCTTCAATTGAGTATAAATCATGACCCCCAGGATGGCAATGTTGATGATATTCCAGCCGATGATGGTGGTGCGGTTGAGGGTTAGGCGATCGAGGACAGTACGGTAAACGACGGCAGACAATGCGTACAGGCTGATGATGATCGCCAGGATAGCCACTGCGATAATCCCCCGGCGGAGCCAGGTTTGCATTTTTGGCGACAGGTCATCCAATTTTATCGGGGTGGCACCGATCAATAGTCCGATAATGGCGAACTGCATCACATTGTAAACGATGAGCAAATCCCGGTTTTTAAAAGGACCAGAAAAGTTAAATGGGATTACGAACAGGTAAATCACTAAAACGATCAAGGTTAATGGAAGCAGCAGCCGCATCATGGTAAACACGAATTTGCTTAATCCCTGGCTGAAATCCTGGGCTTCGGGCAAAACCAGTGGGTCATACATGGTGGTGATGGCCAGGATCGGGATCAAGCCAAAACCTCCCGCTATCGCCAGGCGAGTAATGATCTCCGGTATGGTAACATTCAAAGCTGCGAACATCCCAATGGTGATCATGCCGAAGGCCACTCCAAAAATCAGGTACACCCCCGCGGTGATTATGACTTCGATGGATTTGGTCAGGAAAGCGAAGCGGTTAGTCGTGGTGGATTTTAATTTCATCACCGCGATGCCCAGTGCAATCCAACACAGCAATGGAAGCACGAAGATCATGAGAGTAATATAATCGGGTCTATTTGGAAATTGACTTTCTGGAGTGATCAGGAAGACGTACACCGAAGCAAGGATCAAGCCGATGATTGATATTCCTGCGTACAAATAATTTCTTCTTGAAACCACGGTAAGAAAGATAATCGCCGGGATGGCAACGATGGGCGCCCAAAACGACAAGAAAAAGGGAACCTGATGACGAAAGAGTAAGTCGGGGCTCGAGACGGCCCAGAGGATCAGTCCGGTGATGATGCCCACGATGAGGGCCAAACCCCAATTCGAAGCACGCTTAGGTTTGGATAGTGGATGATGCTCGAAGCGAGTGTGCCAGGCAGACAAGAGCAGATTATCAGGGCTGTTTTGGTACACCTCGATGAGATCGGCACGAAATTCGAGCTCATCATTGGCCTGCTTCGCAACCAGGTACAGCTCTTCCAATTGTTCGGGAGAATTGATTGATGCTTTTATTTCGGGAAGATATTTCATAAGTGTTGCTCCTCTGATCCTTAGTTGATAAAGATATGCTTTATTTATAGTTCGACCTAGAGATAGGATAAGGATTATCGGGAGTTAAGTCAAGCACTCAAGTGCGCAGAGGTGAAAACCGGTAAATATGGCATTATCAGCTTAAGCATTGCATTTATAGCCGAAGTGTTGTACCCTATAGCGGATGAAAATTCTCTACGTCGCCGATGGGCGATCACCGATTGCTCTGAATTGGATCAGCTATTTTATCGAGCAGGGTCATGAGGTGCATCTGGCATCCACCTTTCCGTGCCTGGCAATTGAGGGACTGGCATCGTTGGAGATGATCCCGGTGGGATTGAGCGGTTTGTATGGTAATGCAGAAGGTGAGCAGGCTGAAAGGGTAACCTGGATTCGCAGGCTGCTTCCAGTGCAAATACGCACCCTGGCCAGGCAAATCATCGCTCCACTTTCCTTCCGAGGCGCAGCTGGGAAGCTGCAGCGCCTGGTGGAAAGGATCCAACCTGATATCGTCCACGCCATGCGCATACCCTATGAAGGCATGATCGCATCGATGGCGATGAATGGACTTGCAGGGCAAAATGGTAGCCATAAGAAACCTCCTTTGTTGATCTCAGTTTGGGGCAATGATTTTACCTTGCATGCCGCAGCAACAGAACGCATGGCACATTACACGAAGCAGGCTCTGCAGGCAGCGGACGGTTTGCACACCGATTGCCAGCGTGACCAGCGCCTGGCAGTGGAGCTTGGGTTTGACGCAAATAAACCGACCATCGTTTTGCCCGGCGGGGGCGGTATTCAGCGGGCTACCTTTTATCCACCTGAGATAGAGGTCAAGGGAGTGGTCGCCCAGCCGAATGAGGCGATGGGACCCTTCACGGTCATTAATCCACGCGGTTTTCGCGCCTATGTGCAGAACGACACCTTTTTTCATGCTATACCACTGGTTGTTGAAAGATACCCAAACCTCCGTTTCATCTGCCCAGGTATGCAGGATGTACTGCAGGCGGTTAAGTGGTGCGATGAGTTAAATGTGGTGGACAAAGTGGGGCTGCTGCCTGCACAGTCACGCCAGCAGATGGCCGAGTTATTCAGGCAGTCGCAGATCACAGTGTCGATCACCACGCATGATGGCACACCTAACAGCCTGCTGGAAGCCATGGCATGCGGCAGTTTTCCGATTGTGGGGGATATTGAGTCACTGCATGAATGGATCACACAGGGGGTAAATGGGCTGCTGGTCGATCCATCTGACCCGAAGGCTCTGGCTGAGGCGATCTCGAGTGCGATTGCCCAGCCTGAATTACGACGGCAGGCAAGGGAACGGAATCTCCGTTTGGTGGGGGAGAGAGCAGAGTATGGGAAGGTCATGCAGGAAGCAGAAGCGTTTTACAGGCAGATGATTTTGAAAGGCCAGTAATTGAATTCATAAAAAAATAAAAAAATTCAATTCATGGGAGTAAAGTGATTAGTAATTAGTAATTAGGTAATCTGGTAATCAGGTAAAAGGCCAAACCGGACAGGAGAACACTGAAGTACATACCGGACATGTTAGGTAATCAGGAAAATTAAGAAAAGGAGGGTGTATGACTCGATACATATGGAGGGTCTGAGGTCGTACGAGCATTAATTAATAAAAAAACGTAAAATTAAAAGAGGAACAAATCATAGAGGGTGGAAAATGGGTGTTTGGGTAAAGGGTGGGGATGAATAGTCATATCAAATAGTTTCCCAGTAATATGTAGATTCTTGTCAGATCATCTTCAGTGTCTTTACGAGTATCTTCACAGAACGCTGTAAGTAATGAAGAAGAATCTAGCAAATTGTCATTGCGAAAGTCCGGTGATCTTTCCGGGCTTGAAGCAATCCGCTCTTTGTTCTAGAGGTAAGAATGCAAATTGCCAGTTTATAGTGAGTGTTTCCAATAATATATAATTACTCACGGATATAGATGTGGCGGTTAAAACCGCTCCTTATAAATTCACTAGGTCGGCCTACGCCGACTCTTCAAAGACAGACTTACGGTTAAGCAGTTCGAACAGGGATTGCCATGCGAGGGGGCATATAGAAGAAGTAATAAATAAAAAGGCACTAATCATTATATAGAAATTAAGGGGGTTGAGTAATTATAGATTTACCGAGGAGATCGCTCGGAATAGAATGCTATTATTATTATAAATCACATGAAAGCATTCTAATGTAATTACTCACAGAGTTTTCTCCATTCATAAAATGATAAACGACGTAAAAAATCAAAATTTCCACCTAAAGATTATCTTTGGGTTTTCCCCCATGACCAGGGGGGATTCTCACCGAAGATCAGCGGGGATTCCGCACAAACCGCTCAACCAAACCTAGAAAGCTTTCGGGACATCGCTTGATTGAGCGATATTCGAAAAGGAAGATTGCTTCAAGACCAGAAGAGCACTGGTCTTTCGCAATGACAATGGTGCGAGATGATCACGATAATTCTGAATTCGAACAATTAAATAGATGATACTTTGAGTAATTACGCTATTATCATAGCACAAATGTTCTAATTGTCAAGGGGCAACCTAGATTTGGAAGAACGATCGGATATCGACGAACTAATAAGGATTGTTAAAGAATTATCCGACACAAGAACAAACGAAGAGCAGATTGCTACAGCGAACGGAGTAGTGAAAACACGATCGCTCTACTATAAGTCGCGACTGGGGAGGCTGAAGGATCGTCTGAACGCGACTACCATCAACATCTGCGGGGATTCAATAATGACTTGCTGCCCCCTCCCAGCCTCCCTCAAATCCAGATTGGTCGGATTTGGGGGAGGAGAAAAAACGTTTTTGATAAGATCTATTTGAGATATTCGTCAGGCAGAGCCTGCACCTGGGCGATGAACCGGCGACCATCCTCGAAATGACCGTTGAACACCCACATGGGCTGGACGTACAGCCAGGGAGCCATATTCGGATCATCGGCTGCGGAAGGTTGGCAGCGGTCCAGGTTGACGGCATCGTAAGCCAGCTCGATCGCATCGATAGTAACCGTGCCCTGCAAAGCGGCACCTGGATTCGGGTTCGGATCCTGGCTGTGGTCCCATACGTTTACCTGGGCACTATCTGCAATTCCATCGGGTTGCGCTGAACCGGCGGTGTCTTTGATGAAGAGATAACCACCCAGCTGCCGGTCGGGGATAATGTAGCCTTCAATCTCGATCAGGTCACCCAGGCGCCCGATGATATTGGCATCCGCAGGCGGGTAGTCTACAGATGATTTGAGCACGTAGCTTTCACCTGATGAGGTGGTGAACAGGACCGCTTGCTGACCATCGAGGGTGAGGATTTGCTCGGTGCCCGTCCAAGCCTGGACCTGTTCCCCCGGATACAGCAGAGCATAGCTGGATACAGCAAGGTAAACGATATGATTCTCCACCCGGTCGACCTTGGCCGAGATGGTAATGGGCAGGTTATTGTACCCTTCGATCCCGGACAGTGCGTCTCCAACCAACGAATATCCCCAGTCCGGGTTCAACCCTGAGGCGGGATCCGGCGAGAAGATTACCTCAAAGGAGGTATTACCGCCAGGGTATATATGCTGCGTAACATATACATTACCTGAAACTTCATTGATCTCGTCACCGGGCTGGTAGGGTAGGTTATCCGGTGTTGCTGTGGGCTGGTTTTGATCAGAAAGGTTGAGCAGAGAGAAACTTCCGCCACCAAAGTTGGCTTGCGGGGTGCCATTTCCGCCAGCACCATTGCCGCCACAGGAGCTCGAAGCACCATAAGAGAATGGAATCTCACCGGTTTCGATGAACTTCCAGTTAAGCGTGGGGGGATTCCCAGCGAGCATAACGCCCTGGATGCCTAAATGGGTACCATTCGGGATGTCGGTTGGAGGGTTAATCAAGGTTATCGTTTGTTCGAGAGTTACGAGCTGGACTTCCCCAGCCTGGGTGGTGAGGGTACCTGTGATGTATTCTTCATTCATGGTCGATACTTCCCAGCCTGCCACGCGTAAGGCAATTCCATCGGTGGGGCTGCCCTGGATCTCTCCCCAGGCATGCACAGAACGGACGTCATACTTATTGTCGGGACTCATCCCGGCGGTAGCTCCGATCAAGGGCAAGTTGTTGAGCATTACCAGAGCTGCCTCATTGGAGTTGACTGGATAGTAGGTATTGACCCAGCCATAAATATCCACCTGTTGACCGATATCATATTTGGGCACCCAGGATTGATAGGTGTTGATCCCTTCAGGCGTCAAGATTGCGTATCGAGAGTGGAGCAAGGTGCTATCTTGGGTAAAGCGATCCCAGGCTTGCTGGGCGGAGAGGATTGGATAGTTGGCAACAGGCTGGAAATCGTGGTCACTGTACTCCACCATGGTCACGTTCCCGGGGGCATTCACCTTTACGTCAATCCAGCCGATATTGCCGCGATCCACACCGATCTCCTGGATCACCGGGTAGCCATCCAGGAGGGGAACGAAAGCTACCATGCCCCTTTCAGTTTCAAGAGGCTGGGTAATGTAGGGCAGGTCGAGAATCCCTAAGGGCAACAAGAATTTGGTGGCGATGGACACCTGTTCATCGAAGGAAGGCAGGGGACCACTATCCATCAAGGCATTGCCATAATCGGGACTTAAATATCCCACTGAATAGATAAACTGGTCAGGGAAGTTCAAGAAGCGCATCGCACGGGCGCCATCCATGACGTCGAAGATGACATCACGCATGCCCTCACTGGGAGAAGAATACACGCCACCCGCGACTCCCCATTGCGTTGCGATTTGGCGGGCAGTTTCTGCGGTAACCGCTTCGGAGAGCTGCTGGCGGTACAGGGTGAGCATTTCTGGGGATGTAGGCAGCTCTGAGGCGAAGATGAACTCGAGCCCCGGGAACTGGCTGACTGGTCCAGATTGGAGAAAGGAAATGGTCGGAGTGGGAAGTGGCTCCAGGGGGGTTGACTCTATGGTGGGTAGTGGCACATTGGTGGGGAGGAGAACTGCGGCTGTTGCTTTAGGAGTGCTTAACTCCGCAGGGACCTGGCTGGGTAAAGGAGCCAGCGTTTTGATGGTCCACGCCAGGCCGGTAATAAGCAGGAGTGCTAATGCACCCCAACCTAAACTGCGCAGGGTATTCGCATGGTTGATTTTCATCTGATTTTTCCTCACCTGGGGCAGGATATCCGCGAGGGTAGATGCCAGCTCAACCTCTTTGGGATGAGTTTCAGGCCAGCGCCCCTGTAAGGATTGCTGCAGCCTGGCTTCCAGTTGAACCATATCAACGGAGAACGCCCGGCATTCGGGACAGCCTTGCAGGTGCTGACCGAGCTGCAAGCGCCGATCATCGTCCAGCAAGCCATCTGTATCCAATTGGATCAGTTTGTGAGCCTGAAGATGGGTCAATTCTCTAAGAGGTTTCATCTGACACCTTCGCATGAGGATTTAGATGCTCCAAATGGGCGTGTAATTCTTTCCGGGCATAATGTAGACGGGAGTGTACGGTCCCCTGGTTGAGGTGGAGGATAAGCGCAATCTCCGGTACCGTCAGTTCGTGAACATAGCGCAAGATGACAGGCAGGCGATGCTTATCATTCAACCCATCCACTGCCTGCCAGATTGTCTGATCCGCCTCGGATTGGATGACTGATTGTTCGGGAGAGGGAGGTGGATTCTTCATCAGATGGAGGGCATGCCAGGTGCTTAAGAGAACAAGCCGTACTTTGCGTTTGCGCAGTCTTCCCCGACTGGCATTGATGGCGATGGCAGACAACCACGTTTTCGGATTGGCTTCATTGCGGAAGCCTGCCAGTGCGTGATGGGCGGCGATGAATGTCTCCTGAGTGACATCGTCTGCTTCATTCAGGTCATCCAGGATTGAGAGGGCAAGCCGGTGGATGTAGGGATAAAACTGGCTTAACAACTGGTCGACTTTCAGCTCCAGCTCGGTTGCCTCAGGCTGTGTTGTGCGATGTAGGCGGGTCATTTGATAGACGGAATCATTGGGCATCTTAAAACATTAGATGCTTAACAGGACAAAAACCTTCACAATTTTATGGATCGATTTAATTGTGAAGGGAATTATAGCTGATTTGGATTTTTGAAAGTCAATGGTGATGTCGGTTAATCATATATAGGGTACTTTTGGATTTCCAGTAATAGAGATGATTAATCGACCCGATCAGTTCTATGTGCAAAAATAATTGGTTAAGCTGTATGAATACCTTGATCGGTGCGGGCGTTCAAAGTGGCAGACAATTCATCAATCATGGCTGCGCCGTGGCGATATTGATAAGGCCACATACTGCGCAGGTGAAAGAATGCGACTCGATCACCATTCACCAGGATATGACCTAAATCTGGCTGAACATCCGGTAGTGCACTCAGGTTGCCATTAATAAAGGTTATGCCACGCTTTTCGGTGGGCATGGCCAATTTTGCCAATAAGTCACTGATTGTGTTGCCTTCAGCAAGTATCACCTTTAGATTGGCAAAGCTGCCTTGATTGAATTCGCCTGCGTAGCGAGCCAGGTCACCGTACAACCAGGTATCGATGATAATTTCCACTGACCTAGCCTCCACCAATCGGTGGAAAGATGCCCACCTCATCATCCGGCTGTAATACCCAATCCAAGTCGCGAATCAACCCGTTGACGAATGAAACCTTGGTTTCCTCAGCAGGCATGTGCAATTGCTCGATCAAATCCTGTAGTGTTGCAGATTCGGGTAAATCTAACTCGAAGGGCGTACCCGGCAAATCACCGGGTGAAAAGCGAGCCAGGGATGCAAAAAGTTTTAGCGTTATATGCATGAGATTTTATTTAATAAATTCAGCTGTAACTTGAACACAAAAACCATACTATACAAAAAGGATTCATTCAAAAAATCCAGTCACTCTGAGCACGGTCGGGAGAACCAATGCTTACAAGAGAACGGATATGTTATGTACAGGGCGAAATTACTCACCTATCCCCCTTTTATTCCCCCTTCCCTAAAATATGGAAGGGGGAAAAGGGTTCGAAAAAAGGCTGTACGTCGGGTCTACGCCCCTCCGCACAGCCTTTTTTCGATAATCCTTCTTCCATTGCACATAAATGGCATGCAGAGTGAGTAGTTATAAGTTAAAGCAGCAGAAGTTATTTAAAGACTGAGTCCAGGGCTTCGTCGGATACATCGAAAACCTGATTGTGGGGTGGGAGGGCTTCAATCTTCATGAACTCGGGTACCCGGTCAGCTTCCTTACCAATGCCTGCGGCTTCATTGAAGGCACGTTCCTTTTTCAGGATCGCAGCACCATAGGCACCAACATCAGCAGTGGTCCAATTTGTGCCAAGCACCCCATTGCACTCTTCCACCATGCCTTCGAAACCAGCAACGATATCCAGGATTGGGAAGGCAATAAACAGGCAGTGACCGCTGGAGTCAATAAAAGCTGTGGCAGCCTGGAAATTAAAGCTCAATCCTGCCTTTCCTTCGGTGGTGAGCGGGTCAACCTTACCGGCGACACCGAGGATTTCAGGGGCGATGGTGTAGCCGGCAGTATGGTCAGCACCCATGGGGGAAGTGGCGTAGGTGAACCCCATGCCTTTGACCGCCCGTGGTTCATAAGCCGGCATAGACTGACCCTTGACGGTGGGTACATTGGTTACCCCATAGACCTTGCCTGTGACTTCCGTCCCGCTGGCAAGGATGCGCCCAAGAGGGGTGCCCTTACCGATTTCATGGATCAACTTGATGGCGCCTTTGCCATCTCCGAATGGGATCACGCCTGCCTGCATGGCTACGGCGATGGTGGTACCCGTTTCGATGGTATCCACACCATAATCATTACAGAGTCTGATCATTTCAGCGATCTGATCAAGATTATCGATACCGCAATCCGCACCGAGTGACCAGTCTGACTCATACTCGAGACACGAGACGAGCTCGCTGCCATCTGCCTTATAGTAGGTGTTGGAACACTGGATGATGCAACCCGGGCTACAGGCATGGTTGTAGAGCTCTTTACCCAGCCTCTGCTTGTTGCTTTCGAAAATTGCCTCACCGGCGATTTTAGCGGCACCTTCAAAGCGACCACTGGAGAAATTGCGAGTGGGCAGTCCACCCGCCTCATTGAGGACGTTTATCAGGACCGCGGTTCCATAGGCATTGAGAGCACCTTTGAGTTTGGTCAGGGGATGAGCCATGATCGAATCGGTGATCTTCTTTTTACCTGCTTCGAAGACGGATGGATTTGCGATGTTGACGCCAGGAGCACCTTTGCAATCCAGGATGATGAACTTCACGCCTTTGCTGCCCAGGACGGCACCCATCCCCCCTCGACCGGCATAACGCGTCGCACGTCCAGCCAGGTCGTTGAATACTACCCCGGAGTTGGCATATCCACGCTCACCAGCGATGCCACAACCACTTATGGCTACCGTCTTCCCGAAGCGTTTATACAGCTTTGGAAAAACTGTAGCAAGGGGTTTATTGGTATAGCTTGTCGCATCGAAGAATTTTACTTTAGGCTTGGCGGCCTTTTTATCGTAGGAAATATGCAATCCCCAATATTTACCATTATGGGCGGGCTGGCCTTCCAGAACTAAAGCTCTGATATTTAGATCAGCAAGATCGGAGCCCCAGGCTGAACCAGCATTTGATTCTTTAATTCCACCCGTGAGGGGCGATTTTGCCCCTACAGAGATACGGGCAGACGTTGGAGCAGACGTCCCAGTGACGATACCGGGCGAGAATACGATTTTATTGTTGGATCCCAAGGGATGGCACAAGGGCGGGACTTCTTCGGCGACGATAGTTGATGTGAGTGCTCGCCCGGCCAAGTATTTGTACGCTTCTGGTAATTGCTCCACCCTGTATGACTGGTCATTCATATTAACACGGAGAATCCACATTTTTTACTCCTTTGGCTAAGTTAGGGATATGCCAGTTTGATATTTGGCGTAGGCCGGACAGGATTATCTATAGCGACAAGTATTTTTCCGCAGGCTTCTCCTTTCTATGAATCTGATATTGTTTTAATGACAAAAGGATAAATCTATTGTATGTCTTTATACATGGATTGTCAACAAAGTAAGCTGAGAACTGATGTTACAGGTAATTACTCAACCGTCTGCAATGATGATTTCTAGTTTATATCAATGGCAGAGGCTCATTGATCGACCTGCCGGGGACGTATTCCCACTCCTGAGCCAGCTCCTGGCGAATATGGGCAAAGACTGCCGAGATAGGGAGGTGATTGGGGCAGGCCTGCTCGCACATACCGCATCCGGCACAGGAAACCAACCAGCGCATTACACTCGAGCGGTCATAATGACCCTCGGCGCTGCGTTCCGGTCTATCTACGGAGCAGATGGGGCAAACATCCATGCAGTTCTGGCAGTCGCCGCAACTTTCCAGCTGGCGGATGACTGCATCCACATCTGCGGGCAGCAACCCACCCAGGCCTTCGTTCATACGGTCCATCGTGCGCTGGTGACGCTCGCACATCTTCGAAATGATGCGTTCATGCTGGCTGACCAAGGCAGCTTCGGCGATACCATCGGTGAGCTTTTCCAAATGGATACTCTCACCAATCCTGGGGTCGCTCACCGAAAGCAGCATTTGCTGGCGGACTGGCAGCCCAAGGATATGCAGATTGACATCGGCTTGATTGGCAGCGGGAGAGAGGCATACCTGGCAGGCAGAGCGGTAGCGATAAGGGATGATGCCACCTTGACGAGCAAATTTTAATGCCTCGTAAGCCAGGTCGCCATCGGATTCAGATGGATTCTCATGAAGTGGTGAATGAGCTTTCTCCACCCGCTCCAGCCGCCATTGATATTCATCGGCAGGAAGGGTTCCCAGGCAATCGATGCTTATCGAAAGGAGGTTATCTATTTTGAATGACGCATGCTTGACCATTTCAGTTAGAGCACGCATTTCACATGGACGCAACAAGGCACCAATCCTGGCATCGGGGTGACTGGCAACCAAATCGGGGATCAGCCGGGCAATGTTGATCTCCATGAGGGGGGTAAATGGATTGATCTCATCGATCAATTCGACGTCAACCACGTAGCGAGGCATTGCGCCGGCTTCCTCACCGCCATTCACCGTTACCAACATGCCATCAAGGTTGGATTCCAGCCAGATTTGCTTGATAAGGTGGCGCGCCTTACCCAAAGGGTCACCATGGGTTTCAACAGACCATTGGTTATTCATATAATACATCTCCCAACTCACCTATAAGTAGCGTGTTCAACCTGACAATTGCTTTTCCATTAACTCGGCAATATCCATCACCTGCACCTGCTCGCCAAGACCTTTGGAGCGGATAGCGTCATCGAACATGAGTAAACAGTAAGGGCAGGCGGTGGCAACCACGTCCGCCTTGACCTGCAAAGCCTCCGCTAACCTGCGATGGTTGATGCGGGTGTTAGGATCGGTCTCCAGCCACGACTGACCACCGCCACCACCGCAACAAAAGCTGTTCTCTAACCGGCGGGAAAGCTCAAGCGGGTTTAATTGGGCATCTTTGAGCAGCTGGCGAGGTGCCTGATAGATCTGGTTATATCGACCCAGGTAGCAGGAATCATGAATGGCAACGCGGCCTTTGATCCCGCTCCCATTAGGTGAGATATCCTTGAAGGTGGATAACTCAGCCAGGAATTCCGTATAGTGCTGCACTTTATAAGTGCTACCAAATTGAGGGTACTCATTCTTAAGGGTGTTGAAACAGTGAGGGCATTGGGTGACAATCCGGTTGAACTTGACCTTGCCCATAGCTTCCAGATTCTGCTCGGTAAAGACCTGGAAGAGATACTCATTGCCCATACGCCGGGCAGTCTCACCGCAGCAGGTTTCGTCAAAGCCCAGCACACCGAAATTTACGTTGGCCTTTTGAAGCAAATGGACGAATGAACGGGCGACTTTCTTGTTGCGGTCATCGAAAGCTGAGGCACAGCCCACGAAATACAGCACATCCGTCTCATCTCCAGGGGCTAGCTCGTGCAGGTTCAAGCCCTCGGACCAATTCAAGCGGTCCTGGGCGGGGATGCCCCAGGGATTCCCCTGACGCTCGATGTTGCGCAAGGCATCCGCAACAGACTTGGGGACCTTGCCGGTGGTGAGGGCCTGGTAGCGACGCATATCGATGATCTCGTCCACGGGGTTGACGAATGCCGGGCAGCGGGAGGTGCAGGCGCCACAGGTGGTGCACTGCCAGGGATAGGTCTCTAAAAATGCTTCGGCGAAGAGCTCCTGGTTGGTTTTGCCATTGGGTGATTGAAGGGACTCAACCATCGTCTTGCGAAGGGTCTGGATCAGTGTTCGGGGTGAATAAACTGTACCGCTGATATTGGAAGGACAGACTTCTTCGCAGCGCCCACAATTCACACAGGCATCGAAGGACAGCAGCTGTTGGGAGGTGAACTCCGACACCTTACCCACTCCCAAGACTTCAGCAGTTTCGATATTCTCGATCTTCTCAAGTGCACCCGTCTTGCGCAAAGGATGGAAGATCACATTCAAGGGGATATATACCAGGTGGCGCATCTTGGTGAAGGGGATACTGGCTACCAAAACCAGCGCTACAGCGGCATGCACCCACCAAAGGACATCGTGCAGCTGTGTGGCGCCTTGAGCGGTCATACCCAGGGATGCCATCAGGCGTGCCACCAGGTTGCCCACCGGAGACCAGGCGGCATAAGGTGAATTGGTGGCCAGGAGGCGAGTGGCTTCCATGGTGAAACCGAGCAACGGTATCAAAGTCAGCATGATCAGAGCGTAATAATCATCCCAGCGAGATTCGAGGGTCTTTGGGCGCAGGACCAGGCGCCTGAAAAATGCCATGATGACTCCTACGAGGATCATCACGCCGGCGATATCCATGACCAGCTCATAAATGAGATCAGCTGTGCCACGCGGGAAAGCGATCGTCCACGGGAAGAACAGGAGCATATTCAAAAGCAGGATGATCGTGCCAAGCACCTGGATGGTGACCCCAATATAGATGAGCTTGTGCATAACAGCCGGATAAGCCTTCTTCAGGACGCGAATCTGGATCAGGGCATGCACAAAGAAATCACGAATCCGAGGGAGGGCTTTAACAAATGGAGTGCTGATGCTCTGCCAGGCATTTTTAGTCTTTGATTGGTCATTCGCCAGGGCGGTCATGCAGCACCTCCGACAAAGATCTCATCGTTGACCACGCTGACAGGAATAGGTGTCAGACCAAGGGGTGGAGGACCAGATATCACGTGCCCATCCTGGGGATCGAAATAGCCATCATGACAGGGGCAATATATTTGACCCTGTGTGGCTTCCCATTTAACAATACAAGCGAAGTGTGTGCACACTGCAGAAAAGGCATGCAAACCGGAGGATGTATTGATCACCAAAGCCGGGTAGCGACCGTAAGCGATGGTTTTACTTTCTCCCACGGGCAGCTCGTCAACAGTGCAGACCCGGACGGGCTCGGAGGGGGTTTCCTGCAGGTTGCTGGGATAAAAATAGGCGACGATGGGTGCCACAATGGCTGCAGCACCTGTAACTGCCAGCCCCTTATTGACCAGCTTCACAAATTCACGACGAGTTATCTTTGACATAATCAGCTCACCTCTCCCCAAATGGTCAGGGCAATGAGGGCTATGACGCCGACAGCTACGATAGCCATGCGGATCCAATACAGCCTCCGGGATTTATCCGGCTTGCTGTCCAGGAATGGCCAGATGAGGACCAGACCTACCAAGACAATGGGGACGATCACACCAATGACCTTGCCCTGGATTCCCAGGAACATGGGAGGAATTTTCTTGAGGATCTGGTATAACGCCAGGAAATACCACTCAGGTTTGACGTGTAAGGGTGTATTCAATGGATCTGCAGGCTCGCCCAGACCGACGGGTTTGATCAATCCAGCGATGGCGATGATCAGGACCACCGCCAGGATGCCTAAAACTACGTAAAACTCAGTTTTTACGTGATCGGGGAAGAAGGGAATCGTGTCTTCGGTTTTGTTTTCGATGGTAGTCATGTGTATTCTCCTCGCCGGCTTATAGGGGCTTGGCGATGCCTTGCTTGCGGATCATGAGGAAGTGAGCACCCATGAAAACGACGGTTGCCAGGGGTACGACAATGACGTGCAGCCCGTAAAACCGGCTGAGCGTTTCACCGGTCACATTCCAACCGACCCGCAGGAAGACGAGTGCCAGGTTCCCGATAGCAGGAATGGCACCTGCGATCTCAGAGCCCACTGTGGTGGCCCAAAATGCCCGCTGGTCCCAGGGGAGCAGATAGCCGGTGAAACCGAATACCAGGGTGAGGACCAGAAGCAGGACGCCAGAGATCCAATTCAACTCACGGGGACGTTTATACGCACCCATGATGAAGACCCGAATCATGTGAGCGGTACACATGACGATCATGCCATTGGCACACCAATGATGGATGGCACGGATAGCAGCGCCAAGATACACCTGCGTTTCGATGTACTGGATACTGGCATAGGCGGCTTCGGGAGTAGGCTTATAGTAGAAGGCTAATAATATGCCGGTGATGCTCTGGACGACGAAGAGGAAGGCAGTAATGCCTCCCATACAATAGAACCAGCGCAGAGCATATTTTGGGACGGGTTTTTTGAGGATTTTGGTGAGGGGCTCGGAGACCTGATAGCGCTCATCGACCCAACCGGCCGCACGGCTGGTGAAAGGTTTCCAAGGTGAGCGCGTCACCCAGGTGTTGGCGCTGCGATAGACGCCAAATACGAACATCAGACCCAGGCTGCCGAAGAGAACCCAGCGGGCGAGAGGCACCCATAAGCCCTTGTTTTGACCCAGAATATGACAGCTCAAACAGGTATCTTGTATGGGAGGTGGGGGCGTAAGGACCAGCTCCGGAGAAGAGGATGCCGTATCAGCCAGGGACCAGTTGGGCGGTGCGAGAGCACCGGATGAATCGGCAATGATGGGCGTGTTCGCCTGAGCATGCGTGGTGATGAATACGAACAGTCCCAATGCTACTGCCAGCATAGCAATCAAACCAAAACGCTTCAGGGTATTCCGCATAATGCCACCTCGTTTTTTGCTGGTTTGTTTAGGGCTGCAGGGAAGAGATCCCTACCTATTAATATTAAGATCACATTAAAAGGATATACGAAAATCCCCCAGGTGTAATCAATTCAAGACCTTATTTGGGGTGCGTTCGCGCCTTATTTTCCCCTAGATATCGATAATTTTGCGCTGGATGGCGTATTTGATCAGGTCGGCACGGTCGTGCAGGTCTAATTTGGACATCAGGTTCATGCGATGCGCCTGGACGGTCTTGATGGAGATACACAGGATTTCAGAAATTTGCTTGTTCGAATAACCTTCAGCAATCAGCTGAAGCACCTCACGCTCACGAGGGCTTAAACCATTGGAGGAATTATCTTTTTGGAGGTCTCCCCAGCGCAGGTAATTTTCGATTACCAGACGGGTGATGGCTGGTGAAAGGACCGCTTCTCCACGCCGCACCGCATGGATGGCATCCAGCAGCTCACGTGCAGCCGCATCTTTGAGGATGTAGCCCATGGCACCTGAGGCCAGAACCTGACGAATATATTCCTCATTCTCATGCATCGTCAGGATGAGGACCCTCACTTGGGGACAATCATGCTTGATCTGGCGGGTGGCTTCCAGGCCATTCAAGAGCGGCATGGCGATGTCCATCAAGACCACATCGGGATTTAATTGGCAGGCTAGCTTAACCGCAGTGCGCCCATCCTCAGCTTCACCGATGACGACCATATCGGGCTCATCTTCCAGCAAGGCTCGAATCCCAGCGCGCAGGATGGTGTGATCATCGGCAAGCAAGATGCGAACTTTATCCATCCTGCAACCCTGTGGAACCTGGTAATGGTAGATGGAAGATCAGAATTGTGCCATGCTGCGCGTCGGATTGGATGCTCATCCTACCTCGGACGAGCTCGATGCGTTCCTGTAGCCCAATGAGACCCCAGCGCTGCATATTGATTGCCTCAGCACTTAATTTCCGACTATCAAAACCATGCCCATTATCCACGATTTTTAAGTATACTTCGTTTTCTTCCAAACCCAACGAAATTGACGCTTTCGTAGCTTGTGAGTGACGGATGATGTTGTTCACCCCCTCCTGGGTGATCCTGAAGAGCGTGGTGGTGAGGGTTTGGGGCAGGGAAGATGGAAGCTCAGCGGGGAAATCAAGATCTACCTGGATGCCTGCACCTTCCAAATTGGTGCGAGCGAACCAACGGATAGCGGGGAGCAGTCCCAGGTCATCGAGAATGGCAGGGCGCAGGTCATAAATGATGCTGCGCAAATTATCCAGACTATCGGCTGCCATTTTCCGTAAAGAACCCAAGCGGTCGATTAGTTCATTACTATCTGGGGGGAGATGGTTCTCCAGCCTATCCAGGTTAATAATCAGGGATGAGAGAGACTGCCCGGTATCATCGTGCAAGCTACGGGCAATACGTTTCCTTTCTTCCTCCTGGGCGTTGATGGCCTGCTCAGAAAGCAGGCGCAACTGCTGATTGCTGGTTTCAAGCTGGATGAGCAGAGTGTTTAGGGTTTTTGTCAGCTGATAGATATCCGGGTCGGTATCATTGGTCAGCAATTGATCAACGGCTGCACGGTCGGTTTGAATACGATTTACGGTGCGGCGCAATTCGCTCAATGGTTGTAGGGCAGCCTGGAGGATAAAAATATTTAAAGCCAGGCTGATCAGTATCCCGACGGATGCAAAAAGGACGAAATGCCAGAGTGTGGTAGTGAGGCTGGTCAGGTAGCGGGTGAGGATTGTACCCACGACAGCGCCGAGGATAATAATCAGGGCATTACCAATGGCGATGCGGTAGAAAATGGGAGTACGTTTGAGACGAGTGAAGATGCGCCTGAACATTAAAAAAGTATATCATATACAGGCGGGGTAGTTCCAAAGGTAGGCGCGCGTCGAGTCCGGTTAGCAGACTCCGGTTTGCAATTCTACCGGATTTGACCGGAAGGGTGGAATTTCGATACTAGAATGAATGTCCCTGTTTTGTGACCGAAGGCATAGAATGTGGGCGTTGGGGAATATTCTCTGGTGAATATTGTTCAAATCCCACCCCAACGCCCCTACATTTTAGAATATTTTCACCAATATTGTGACTATGAAGGAGTCTCCGCCTGTCTTTTGGAACCCACTATATATGTATAGAGTGCCCTTCTGCAGCGTGTGCCGCTTCCATCAGTGCCTCGCTCAGGGTTGGGTGGGCGTGGACGTTGCGGGCGATTTCGGCTGTGGTGAGCTCCATCATTTGGGCAATGGTCAGCTCGGGCAACAGTTCGGTTACCTCCGGCCCGATCATATGCGCTCCCAGGATTTCGCCATATTTGGCATCCGTGATGATTTTCACCCAGCCCGTATAATCTCCCAACCCAAGAGCTTTTCCATTAGCCTGGAATGGGAACCGGCCCACTTTTATCTCCCCGCCACGCTCCCTGGCTTGAGCTTCGGTTAATCCAAACGAAGCCACTTGAGGCTGGCAGTAGGTGGCGCGCGGCATCATCTCATAATTGAGCTGAATCGTTTCTGCTCCGGCAATATTCTCGGCGCAAATGATTCCCTGGGCAGAGCCGACGTGAGCAAGCATGAGCTTGGCCGTCACATCACCAATTGCCCATATACCGGGGATGTTGGTGCTCATACGCTCATCAATCTCAACGGCACCCTTTTCGCTAAGCTCAACCCCCAGCTGCTCCAACCCGAGCTCAGGCGAATTCGGGCGGAAACCGATGGCAACCAGAGCCTGTTCTGCCTCCAGGGTCGCAGGACCATTCGGTCCGGAGGCCTTCAGAGAAACTCCAGCCTCGGTGGCTTCCAGTGACTCCACCCGATGACCCACGAGGATATTGATCTTTCGCCGGGCAAAAGCTTTTGCCAGCTCAGTGCTGACCTCTTCATCCTCAAGAGGCAGCAGACGAGGCAGCATTTCGACGATGGTGACCGGAACGCCATAAGAAGACCAGATGGTTGCGAACTCAACACCGATTGCACCAGCTCCAATGATGATGGAAGATTTGGGCAAGGTAGGCTGAAGGATCGCTTCCAGGTAGGTGACAATCTTACTGCCATCCACTTTCCAGGTGGGGGGAACCATGGTGGAGGCGCCAGTGGCGATGACGATATTTTTCGCCTGCAGCTGGGTGGATTTGCCTTCCACATCGGTGACGGTGACTGCATCGTGGGCGGTAAGTTTCGCATTGCCCATGACCACCTCAATTTTATTTTTCTTCATCAAGAAACCGACGCCTTTGGTGAGGCGGTCAGACACCTGTCGGCTTCGTTTGACGGCAACATCGTAGTCAAGCTTGAGATTATCAAACGAGAAACCAAATTCCTTGCTGCGCTCGCGCAGGATATGAGCCACTTCGGCATTCCTGAGCAAGGCTTTGGAGGGGATGCAGCCCACATTTAAGCACACACCACCCAGCCATTGTTTATCCACGATGGCTGTTTTTAGTCCCAATTGAGCGGCGCGGATGGCACCGACGTATCCAGCGGGTCCCGCACCAATTACAACGACATCATAATTCTCCATAGATTCTCCAGTTTCCCTTTCCTATATTAATTCCCTCGCAATTATATTATCTATAATACGTTATTACTCAATAATATCCAGAATTGATAGATTATGAGTAATGCTAAGAGTAGATTGCCACGTCGGGCTTCGGAGTCTTTGAGAAAAATTGGTTTTTCTGAACGCCCTCCTCGCAATGACAAAAAATTTGTTATTGCGAGCGAATTGTTCCCTGGTTATTTTAGAAACGAAGACGAGATGAGCAATCACAATAGTGCTGTTTTCCATTCATCACACCAACTCAAGACCAATCGCGCAATGTATTCACCAGTTTGGCGAGGAAATAATCGGCGATGGCGCCATCGATGATACGGTGATCAAAGGTAAGCGAAAGATACATCATCGAACGAATAGCGAGTACGTCACCCTGGTTGGGATCGGTCATCACTACAGGGCGTTTTTGGATTGCACCCACGCCGAGAATGGCACATTGTGGCTGGTTGATAATAGGAGTGGCAAATAATGAGCCGGTGACGCCGTGATTGGTGATGGTGAATGTGCCACCCTTCACTTCATCGGGTTGGAGTTTATGAGCGCGGGCGCGGTTGGAAAGGTCGTTGACGATACGGGCAATCCCGAGCAGTGAGAGATTATCAGCATTTCTGATCACCGGGACAATCAGACCCTCCTCACCCAACGCGGTTGCCATGCCGATATTAATATCATTGAATATCCTGACTCCTTCATCAGACCAGGATGAATTGACCAGGGGATATGCTTTTAATGCCGCAACAGATGCAGAAACAAAATACGCAGTAAAAGTTAAATTCACTCCCTGAGCAGCAAATGCTTCCTTGTTGGCATTGCGATGGTCTACCACACAGGACATATCTACTTCCATGATAGTGGAAACATGAGGAGCCGTGTGCTCGCTCAACACCATGTGTTCGGCGATAGCCTTGCGGATTGGGGTCTGTGGACGAACGGTGTATGTACCCGCAAAGGAATGCAGCGAGGATGGTGTCACAGCTGGCGCTTGCACAGATGGAGCGACAGGGGTATGAGCGGGTTGGGCGGCTGGCGGCTGAACAGACTGGGCCTGTGTACCTGTTGCGAGATATTTCTCGATATCCTTTTTGGTGATCCGCCCACCCATGCCAGTTCCAGGAACTTTCGACAGATCCACTTTGTGCTCAGCGGCAATTTTAGCAACCACGGGCGAGATAAAACCCAGCTCACGAGGTGCAGCTGGCTCATCAGCTGCTGCAGCTGTTCGATCTTCAGAACGAGGTGTAAGAGAAGGCGGAGTCGCGGGGACAGGAGCTGAAGTAACCGCAGGCTGCTCTGGAGCACCCTCGGAGGGGATGTCCTCACCAGGCTGACCAATCCAGGCAAGCAATGCTCCAACTTTTATCACCTCGCCCTCCTTGGCAAATTCTGCCAGGATCACTCCGGAGGTAGGACTGGGGATCTCGGTATCCACCTTGTCGGTATTGACTTCCAGGACGGGTTCGTACTCCACGACCTTGTCACCGGTGGATTTGAGCCACTTGGTCACAGTGGCGTCTGTCACCGATTCACCTAACAACGGCATGAGTAATTTTGTTGGCATGGCTCCTCCATATTCTCGGGTCTTTAGATCCAGGATTAATAAAATAATGGATAATCTGAGGGTGACACCTCATGCATAAGGTCATACACTGCCTTGAAAACGGAATCCACATTGGGCTTGGACCAATAATCACCATCCGAGCCGTACGGTGGGCGGTGATTAGCGCCCGGCAGGGTGACGGGTGAAGAATCGAGCCAGTAATAGCCACCCTGCTTTTCGATGACTTCCTGGAGCATATAAGCAGTGGTGCCACCCGGGACATCTTCGTCAACGAAGAGGATGTGACCGGTCTTCTTGAGGGATTCGAGAATGACGCCATGCAGGTCGAATGGAAGCAAGGTCTGCACATCGATCACCTCAGTCTCAATACCCACCTCGGACAGTTTTTCAGCTGATTGTAAGGCGATGCGGCAGCAGGCTCCATAGGTGACCAGGGTGACATCGCTGCCTTCACGGATCACTTCAGGCACACCAAGGGGGACGGTAATTTCGCCGATGTTGTCAGGCAGGCGTTCCTTCAGGCGGTAGCCATTGAGCACTTCCACAAGCAAGGCGGGCTCATCCGAATGCAGCATGGTGTTATATAAACCAGCTGCCTGGACAAAATTGCGGGGCACCAATACATACATGCCCCTGAGCAAATTAATCAGACCGCCCATCAACGAACCGGAATGCCATACCCCTTCCAAGCGATGACCCCGCGTGCGAATGATGACAGGAGCCTTTTGACCGCCGTGAGTGCGCCACTGCAAGGTTGCCAGGTCATCCGACATCACCTCTAATGCCATCAGGACATAATCCAGGTACTGGATCTCAGCTATCGGGCGCAACCCACGCATTGCTAACCCGATCGCCTGACCGAGAATGGTTGCCTCCCGGATGCCGGTATCAGCAACGCGCAGGGCAGTATATTTTTCCTGCAAACCGCGCATGCCCTGGTTGACGTCACCAATGCGCCCCACGTCTTCCCCAAAAGCAATCAAACGAGGCTCACGTGCCAGGGCTGCGTCGAAATAGGCGTTGATTATTTCAAATCCGTTCAGAGTGGGAGATTTATCGGAATAGACGGGTTTCACTTCAGGCACGAGTAAAGCCGATTCACTTGATTGACTGTAAAGATGGGAGTCGAATCGATCGCGACTTACTTTTTCCTGGGTATTTTTCCACTCGATCAGCTGCGATTTTACCGATGATTGCGCATCGCGTATCTCAATTAATACATCCATCGCGGCAGACATGATATCGCGGCGGAATGGAACCGGGATTTTAACCAAATTCTCTTTGATCTGATCCAAAGCGGTCTTATGTGAAGAGTTTGAGGCAACCTGGTCAATTAAATCAACAACCTGCGAACGTTCACTCAGGATGGGGTTCATATAAGCGTCCCAGGCGCGCTTACGTTCTTCTTCCACCGAGTGCTGATCGTCTTTTTCGATCTGATCCAGCTCATCGGCAGTGCTATAACCCTGGGCTATGATCCATTCCCGGAATTTCTTGATGCAATCAAATTCATGTTCCCACTCCAAGCGTTCCTTGGATTTATAGCGTTCCTGACTGCCCGAGGTGGAATGCCCCTGCGGTTGGGTGAGCTCGCTGACGTGCACGATGGATGGCATGTGTTCTTCCCTGGCGACCTTGACTGCTTTCTGATAAGCCTCAACCAGGGCAGGATAATCCCAGCCTTTTACAGTGTAGATATCAAAGCCATCACAGCATTCGTTGGGAGGGCGACGAAAACCATCCAGGAGCTCGGAGATGTTTTCCTTCGCAATCTGGGATTCATTGGTAACCGAGATCCCATAACCGTCGTCATAGATGGATATGATTGCCGGGCAACGTAATACCCCAACGGCATTCACCGTTTCCCAGAACAGACCTTCCGCACAGGAAGCATTCCCGATGGTAGCGAAGACAACCTCGTTCCCGTTGTCTGAGAACTGGGTAAAGTTGGATAATCCTGGGATCTGACGGTAAAGCTTGGAAGCATATGCCAGACCTACGACGCGCGGCATGTGGGCGGCGGTAGGCGATATATCACCGCTTGAATTGGGTTGGGTAGTTTGAGTTTTCCAGCTTCCATCGGGATTGAGAAAGCGGGAAGCAAAATGAGCATCCATCATGCGTCCACCACTTGAAGGCTCGGCTTCCAGGTTGGGATTGGCATATAACTCAGCAAAAAATTCCTGGATGGAGGCGATCCCTGCAGCGAATATGATCGTTTGGTCACGGTAGTAGCCGGAACGAAAATCACCGTTCTTGAATACGTGCGCCATGGCAAGCTGTGGAAGCTCCTTGCCATCCCCAAAAATTCCAAATTTCGCTTTCCCGCTCAATACCTCACGCCTGCCGATATAACTTACCTGACGGCTACAATAGGCCTGGCGATAATCCTGAATAATCTGCTCCACGCTGGGTAAATAATTCGTTTCCTCCATGATATTTACTCCATTCGAGCTGCAACCAATTCTGCAATGTCAAGCACCTGCATCTCGCTATTGATGGCTTTCTTTGCATCGGTAAGCATGATCATACAAAATGGGCAGCCCACAGCTAAAACATCTGCTCCGGTTGATAGTGCCTCCCTGAAGCGATTGGCATTCACTCGTTCTGTGCCATGCTCTTCCTCTTTCCACATCTGTGCGCCACCAGCTCCACAACAGAAGGATTTAAGCCCATGGCGAGGCATTTCCGTCAAAGAAAGACCCAAATTTTTAAAGTCTTGCCTGGGTTCGGTAATAATGTGATTATGGCGACTCAGATAACAAGGATCATGGTAAGTGATATTAGCGACCTGACCGACGGTTGACATTTGAGGAGCAAGCTCCAGCTTACCGGTGGTTAACAGCTCATTGATAAATTGGGTATGGTGAATGATATTGTAAATCCCCCCAAAAGCCGGGTATTCGTTCTTCAAAGTATGGAGGCAATGCGGGCAGGTGGTGACCATGCGCCTGGGTGCCACGGAATTGAGCAATTCCACGTTGGCGGTTGCCAACTCATTGAACAGGTACTCATTTCCAGCCCGGCGGGCAGAATCACCATTACACTGTTCGTGCTTCCCTAATACCGCATAATTCACCCCGGCTTTATTAAGCACGCGGGCGAAGGCGCGGGCGACTTTTTGGGCACGTTCTTCGGTGGCAGGCGCACAACCCACCCACCACAGGACGTCGGGGTTAGGGTTCTCATCTATGGTGGGGACAGAAATACCGTCCGCCCATTTCATCCGATCGGCAGGCGAAATATTCCAGGGATTGACATTGCGCTCCATGCCCCGGAAGGCAGCCTGAAGCTGCTGGGGGAATGCATTTTCGTTCAGCACCAGCGAACGGCGGATATCCAGGATATCGCGCATGGGCTCGTTGTTGACCGGGCAAATATCAATACAGGCGCCACAGGCGGTGCAAGCCCAGATTGCTTCGGGTGGGATGGCAAATTCAACCATGGGATGCGGACTGGCTTCACCTTTGGCAATGTTCGCTCCGAAATAATTCAGAAAATAGCGCTTGTTGATCTCAAGCGCAGCAGGTGATAAGACCTTGCCAGTGTTGTATGCCGGGCACACCTGCTGGCAGCGGTAACACATGATGCAGGCATATGCATCCATGAGCTGTTCCCAACCGAGATCCTCCAGGTGGGATACACCAAAGGATTCGAGGCTCTCATCAGCAAAGTCAAGACGGCTCAATTCGCCAATCGACTTACGAGCAGGCTTGAGCAGGAAGTTCAAAGGAGCAAAAAAGAGATGGATGTGTTTGGAGTATAAAAAATAGGGCAGGAAAGCAAGGATCAGACCCAAAGAGACCCAAAAGCTGGCGTGTTCACCAATCGTTAATGCGATTGGGCTCCAATTCAACCACAAGTGAGACAATATGGAAGCAAAAGGCTGCCAAGGATCGGTGCCGAGCTGGGCAAGCTTGAATGATTCGCCGAGCAAGCGGGAGCTGACGTGCAAGCACACAAATGCACCGACAATGGCAGAATCGCGCATGATCCCAAAACGAGCTTTGGGATGAAGCAAAATATCTGGTCGAGCAGTCAGCAATTTTGAACGAATGATAAAGCGCCGGATGACCATGGCAAGCATGCCCGTCACAACGGCGACGCTGAAGACATCGGCGCCCAAATGATACAGGTTGGCGATGATCCCTGTACCCAGGAATTGAAAGCCATGGAAATAAGCCTGTAAAAAATCTCCGATATTTACAATTACATAATAGAGAAACCCCCAACCAATTAATGCATGAAACAAGCTGGGAAAAAATCGAAAACGAAAGAGCGGTTGGAAGCTAATGACCTTGGGTGGGATGGTAAGCAGGCGGCGCCGGAGCACATTCCAATCGGGCTTACCATGACCACGCTTGAGGATGCGGAAAATTCGGAATGCAGCTAAATACGTTAAATAGAGAGAGAGCAGTACGGCCAGTGCAAAAATGATTCTCTCCAGCAAAGTGAGCATGGACCCAGACTCCTATTGGTCAGAAAAATATTGAAGCGCGGCGACTACAGCAGGGTCAGAATTGAGGGAATATTGGTCAAATTCACCCGGGATAGTTAAATCGGGGATGATACCGGTTTTTTCCCAATCCTGCTCAGGATGGTTCAAGGGACGGAAGGTTTCATTTGCCAACCATAATTGTGACCCATCTTCGAAATCATAACCCCATAAGACCTCTACATTCCCGCTGGTGGTCGTACCAATCACATAGGCACGACCTGTGTCTTGCAAGATGCCGGCGAAAATCTCACCATAACTGGCTGACCCAGACCCAACCAGCACGACCAAGGGCAACTGAGCCGAACCATTAATGTCATTCAGCTTTACGCGCAGTGAGGTTTCCTCAGAATGGCTCACATAATAACCCAGGTCTCCACCGATAAAATAACCGAGCATGGGCTCAAGGACCAGACTTGATCCGCCGTCATTCATGCGATTGTCTAAAATCAATCCGTCCAGCGGCCTATCAACAGTCATTTGCTGTAATGCCTGGGCGACCTGCTCGTCAACGGTGCTATCCATGAAGGTTGCTAAAAATATATATCCTATACGTTTACCTTCGGGGGTGGCAATTACGGTATGAAAGACAGGAATATTCCCTGTGATCTGATGGCGAGTAATTTGTATGAGGCGGGGTTGTTCACCCGGGGTTTGCACTGAAACATTAATTGAGGTGCCATCAGGCCCACGCACGATATCGCGTAAGAATCCATATTCATCCAATATAGGTGTTCCATCCACAGAGATGATGCTGTCACGCGACTGTAACCCAGCAGCTTCGGCAGGACTATCTGGAAAGACCGATAAAACTACCGCATGATGCCTCTCTGGGATCGCGCTTATCAGTATGCCAATGCCGACGTAATCATGCTCACCCTCATATTCTGCTTGCTGTTCTGCAACCTGCTGCGGATCAAGGAAAAAGGAATGATCATCGCCCAGCTTGAAAATCAGCTCTGCCATCGCCAGATAAAAATCCTGGTTGCTCAATCCGGCGGAGATTTTTTGCCGGTACTCCTGCTTGATTGCATCCCAGTCGAGGCCATTAAAATCTGGATAAACATAAGTATCATTAACAATCCACCATAATCTCTGAAAGATATTCAGCTGAGTCGATAGCGGAATGGGTGTTTCGGTTGGTGTTGAGGTGGATAACGGTGTGGGTGTAAGAGTGGGGGGTAAGGGCGTGGGTGTATTCGTTGGCAGGGGTGTAATCGTAGGAAGTCGTGTGGGAGAGGAGGTTAGCGTTGGAGTTATCGGGGTAGGAGAAATTGTCGCCGTCGGGCTGATCGATGGGACCAAGGTCCGGCAGGCAACCAGGACAATGATTAGGGGCAGCAAAACGAGAGAACGAGGTTTAGCATGCATAAAATATTTATCGTGTTATTGGTCGCTCATCGAATTTCCCATTTGATTTTAAAAATCCTTGTGAGTGAATGATCCCATCAGGCTCCACCATCACCGTAATACGCTGGATCGGTGGGGGTATTGCCAGACGGATCCCATACATAAACCCAATCACCCACATTTGCCCAGTCAAACAGCCAGTGCGAATCGGAAGGAGATAGATTTACACAACCATGCGACTGGGGATAACCAAAGGCTGTGCGCCAATACGCACCGTGCAGGGCGCGCGCATGATCATAATACATAGTCCAGGGTACATCTTGCAGATAATAGTAGTCAGATCGATCGGCTTCAAAAGTACCTGACATGGCGGTCGAATCCAATTTTGTCTGAATTTGAAATAATCCTGGTTTGGTGAAAAATGGATCTATTCCGGTAGCAATCAGGGTGGCATAGACTAATTTATCCTGGTCGTAAACGGCGAGGGTTTGCTCGTAGAGATTTACTTCTATCCAGCGACCATTTTCAACCCCTGGAGGCGGAGTAGCGGTGGGGGTTACTTTCCCGATATAACGTCCATCAACCCATTCATCCGGAGCCACTAAATCCCATTCATCATTATTAATGACCTGTGTAGAATATACCTGCACAAGCTGGTACTGTGCCAGGGAATGACCGGTATTATCTTCCTGGCTGTATCCGGGAGTGCGTTTCGTCTCGATGCTCGGAGCAAACGGTAGGATCCAGCCAAATGAATTGGTGGGAGTGCGAGAGAACTCAATCCCACCTGGGTAGCTATGCGGGACGGAAACACGACTGGAAACATAAACCCAGCCAGTATCCCGCAGCTGGAATATGCGTCCCGCTTCGGTGTCTTCGAAATTAACATAGGATATGTAACGCAGCCTACCAGGATCAATGGTGCGGACTTCATTTTTTTGAGCGATTGCATCCTGGAGAGAAGCATAAACCGGCGTTGGACCATCTCCGAGCAGGGCATATGAAAATGGCAGCTCACCCAACTGGCTATCGATCGGATGTGAAGGCAGCGGAAGCAGGGGAAGACTCATTCCAACGCTTGCCAGCTGAGTCATGTACCCGGAAGGGCCGAGGGGTAAGCAATCCTGCGGATCGGTCAGGTAAATGCCCGGCAGGCATAACAGGTGGCCAGGAACCAGGGAGTCTCTGGATTGTTGAGCAATCGAGGCTGGACGGAGCACTCCAGAAATTGCCTGTATTAATATCAGTAATGAAATCATTAATCGCAGCATGGTTATTCCGAAAAAGATTATACCAGTGTCGGGAGGGTGAGCAAATTTTTGATGATAAATAAATGATGAGCCTTTGCTTGCCAGGATAATGGACTTATACTATGGGTATGGAATCTCAAGTGGAACTTATTATGGTTGGATGCCAGGTGGAGATCGATCTGATCGATCGCGAGGGAAATCGCGAGCACCTGAAGGTGGTGATTGTTAAGGATGAATCAGCTGATTTTGCTCAGGGCTACCTGGGCGAGAATACCACACTGGCAAAAGCATTAATAGGTGAGAGAAAAGGTACCACCATCCCATACCTGAAAGACGATATCCTGGGGATTGAAATCTTGTCGGTGTCCAAACCCGGGAATGTGCCTGCGGAGGACGTGGCGGAAAAACGGAAGGCGATGATGAAGAAGACCCAGCAGGAGGTCGAGGATACGAATGCGATGGTTTTTGCGTCCTCATTCAGCGGTAAGTGGGGTGATTATGACCCGGAGAGCATTTCCAAGGATAAGAAACCTGAAGATACAAAGTAGGAAAAATAAATCATGGGGTGGAAGCGATTTCAAGAATGAACCTGGTTGTGGCAGATGGTATTATTGTTGCAACCTCAAGCATTGGATGACCTGTTGTACTTTTAGTCATTAATTAATATCATTTTTATGTAACCTGCCGAATAAAATCGGATCACAATCCACTGGTTGGTCAGGAGCTTACCTTGACAAAATCGCGCTCACAACTCATTATCGATCTACTGAGGGATATGCAAGCTTCATCCCCGGATGTTGAAGCCTCAGCAGTAGTCAGTGCTGATGGACTCACAATTGCCTCGGCCTTACCCCAGAGTGTCGAAGAAGACCGGGTGGCAGCCATGTCTGCGGCGATGCTCTCTCTGGGCGACCGGATTGCAATTGAATTGGGACGCGGTACGCTTGAACAAGTTTATATCAAAGGAGCTACTGGTTATGTGGTGCTCATGGCGGTGGGTAAAGAGGCCGTATTGACGGCACTGGCGAGGGAAAATGCCAAATTAGGCTTGCTGCTTTTGGATATGCGGCGGGTGGTTGACAGGCTCTCCGGCTTACTTTAGGGATCAGCTAGCCAAAAGCTAAAACAACGGTATGCCCCGACCTACTACAAAGATACGATCAAGAATTGCCTATCGATTGGGGATCGCTGCGAATGGAGAGACCCAAGGGCACCTATGTGGAAGATAGTATAATTGCCTGCATAAATTCTTGCCCTTTGCGGAGTGCCCGGTTGGCCTCCGCTTTTTTCTGCGAATGACTACCGAAATTCTGCAAAATCCCGACCCAATACTGAAATGGAACTTACGCCAATTGTATTGGGATGTTTTATGGTTTGGAATCCTGGCAGGGAGCACCCTGGCTTTCCAGGCTGTTTACGCAGCGCGCCTGGGAGCCAGCGGGTTCCAGATCGGATTGATCAGTGCCGGACCGGCAGTGGTTAATTTAATCCTGACGCTACCCTCCGGCAGCTGGCTCGAAGGTAAATCCTTGATCAAGGTATCCTTCCAGTCGGCAATCTGGCAACGTTTGGGATACCTGTTCCTGGTGGCTTTACCCTGGTTGTTCCCGTCCAATGCTGGGCAAGTGTGGGGATTGATCTGGACAACCCTGGTCATGTCCATCGCAGGCACGGTGCTGGCAATCTCGTTCAACGCTATGTTTGCTGAAGTGCTGCCGCCCGAGTGGAGGGCACACGCCGTCGCCCGAAGGAATATCATTTTAGCCATCAGTATCACTGTGGCAACTTTAGTGAGTGGGCAAATCCTGGATGGCGTGATTTTCCCTCATAATTACCAGATTGTGTTCCTGATCGGGGCTGCAGGTGCGATGTTAAGCAGCCATCACCTTGGGAGAATCCGCAAGCAAGATACGATCAGCAAGGCTGCCAGCCTGGAAGAAACTGGAAATAGTGAAGCGATTTCCGTTGTAAAGCGGAGATCCTGGCTACGGGTGGATTTACTGACGGGATCTTTTGGAATTTTCATGGTGTCTTACCTGGCATTTTATGCATTCCAGTTTTTTCCGGTACCGCTATTCCCAATTGCATACGTAGACCAGGCGCACCTGACCGATGGGATGATCGGCCTGGGGACCGCAATATTTTATGGAGCCATGATGCTGGCTTCCTTCAGGCTGAGTTACGTCAGCACACGCTTCGGGCACCGCAAGGTATTATTGGTGAGTGCGGCATTATTCCCAATATTCCCCTTGTTTCTGGGGATGGCTAAGGGACCCGAACTATATTATTTGGCATGCCTGTTTGGCGGTGGAATCAATGCCATGCTGACGGGAGCGGTCATCAATCGCCTGATGGAAAGAGTGCCGTCCAACGACCGTCCGGCACACATGGCCATCCACAACCTGGCACTCAATTTAGGTATCCTGATTGGATCGTTCCTGGGGCCAGTCTCAGCCAATTGGATCGGATTGCAGCCCGCGTTATTTTTAGGGGCAGGCTTACGATTGTTAGCCGCTGGTTTCTTTTGGTTGTGGGGTTAACTAAGGTAAAGAAGAACTCAGAGAATTCCAGATTGAATCCAGTGCTTCAAGGGCGGTGAAATTGCGTACATCCCAGGCATCGGGAGTCAAGTAGATTTTATCTTCCTCCAAACCATGGTTAGGCAGGTAATGCACCGCCAGCCAGGTATTAAGTAGGGGCATATCATAATCATATGCCACGCTGGCAATGCTCTGGTTGAGCAGGTAATCTGTTTCGATGTTGTCTGCCTTTGTCACTAAAACTGGTAGGATGCCATGCTCGATACAATAGTCGACAATTTGCCGTAGGTAGCGCTCGAAAGTAGCCGAGCTATTCGGCTGCCAATTGGTGCCCAAAGCAATGAATGCAATAATCGGTTTATGAAGACGATATTCACATTCAAGTGGAGTTTCATCGACCTGGCACAGCTGGGGATCAGCCAGTAAAGGGGTGAGGACTGAGGCTACACCGAAACCATCTTTTACCGTGACATTTGCTCGAGAGAAAGAACCAGCGAAGTGATCGATGGTCAGCTGAAGATACTCATGATCAGCATCCAACCAATAACGATCGGTATCATATATCCCCAGGAATACCGGAGGCACACTCTGACAATCACCAACCCGAGAAAAAGACTGCAGATCGTTACCCAGCTCTTGACCATGTTGAAAAACCTGGATGGCGCGGGCACTGAGGGTGGGGATAATCGGCCAGCTGCGCCAATAACGCGGACCAAGGCGAGCGTCGGGAGTGGGTGTCAATACTACGGTCGGTGTCGATTGGAGGGTCGTCGCGGTTGGTAGTCGTGGTGTGACCGATGGGAGCAGGGTCGGATCAGGCGGGGATGAGCTCGCTGCAATGGGTGTTACGGATGGCGAAGGGGGTAGAATCGCTACGGTGACAGCTGTATGTGTTGGTGTAGCTTGATTATTCACCAGGGTGGGCGACTGAGCAGAGGAACAGGCAGATAATATTAATCCGAGGACACCGATAAAGAGGGGATAAAACCAGCGAGGTATTCCTGGATATGCCATTTAGCTGACCCCGATGTACTGTTCCACCAGTGATTTCCATTCAACCAGGCTGAGGGTTTCGGCGCGCCGCATGGGGTCGATCTGAGCGCTCTTCAGCAGGGCTACGATTTCGGTTGGCGATCGGTGCAAGCCACCGGCAAGGGCATTACGCAAGGTCTTGCGTTTTTGGCTGAAACCAGCTTTGATCAGCTTAAAAAACACGTCCAGCTCGGCCGGGGGGATGAGCGGGGTCGGTAGGAGATCGATGCGAATAATGGCAGAATCCACACTCGGCGGAGGATAGAATGCGCCTGGTGCGATATAGTCGATGATTTTAGGCTGCCCATAGACCTGCACGCTGAGGGCCAATAAGCTCATATCGCCGGGCAAAGCGCAAATACGCCTGGCCACCTCCTGCTGAACGGTGAGTACCAATCGGCGGGGAGGTAAGCTGGACTCAAGCAGATGGCGAATGAGGGCAGAAGTAATATAGTAAGGGATATTGGCAACCACCAGATAGGGAATACTTGAAACCAGCTGGACCGGGTCAAGAGCGAGGATATCGCCTTCTACTACTTCGACGTTTGAGTATTGATCGACCACTGATTTCAACGCGGGGATCAGGCTTGAGTCAATCTCAACCGCAACCACCTTGTGAGCAACATTTGCCAGGTGGCGGGTGAGGCTGCCCAGCCCTGAGCCGATCTCCAGGACGACATCCTGGGAGGTTACCTCAGCGGCATCCATCACCTTCTGAAGAGCCGACTCATCCAGAAGGAAATTTTGTCCGAGGGATTTATGAGGATGCAGCCCATACTGGCGAAGCAAGCGGGGGACGTCTAATTCCTGCAGATTCAAGGGATGATCCATACGACATTAGCCGGGGGCGGCCACAACAAATAAATGGTTACATACTGATGCCAGGGGACGTAATCATCATCCGAATACCCCAGGTCGATCCAGCGAGCCCCAATATTACCGGTATCCAGGGCGGTGCCATACCCATAGCCGGGAATATACATTTCTGTGTAGTAAGGAATGAAATGTGGGTTTACTCCCACCACACCCTTTTCGACCAGCGCACCGGTAGCCGTGCGGTTGCTTCCAGTATCAGAAGGGCGGTAGGAAGTGACCCAGACCTTTAGCTCACGCCAATATTGGATGGTTACACCATCCACGGTGGTGGTGCGCATGACGATATTGGTACCGTATCCAATAATGCGGGTTTGCGGCTGAAGGGCTACCCATTCGCTATCCACCTGCCGAGAGACTTCCACGCCATCCTCATAACGCACACGCACACGCTGAGCGTTCATGCCAACCTCCCCAGCCTGGACGATGGATTGGCTATCGAGTTCGAGGTTAGCAACAG
Organism: uncultured Chloroflexia bacterium; assembly: GCA_963809805.1. Taxonomy (GTDB): domain Bacteria; phylum Chloroflexota; class Anaerolineae; order Anaerolineales; family UBA4823; genus FEB-25. The sequence goes on from CAWELB010000001.1 coordinate 847,029, forward strand.
GTTGGTATTCCGTCTCAAAGGACAGGGGTGATTGCTCCACCAGGACCTGCTCGGTGACTCGGATCAAGCGGATTTTACCGCTCATAGGAGGAATGGGGTCGGTGAGCGCAGGTAACGAGTAATCCAGACCTTGCGGAGTTAGATGGGCTGCTTCGAGGGCTTCACCCACAGTGCGGGCAGCAGTGCGAATATTTACGAGTCCAGTTTGGGTTTGGATGGTGACTGCGCGGGAACGGGTGAGCATGGCGGATAAACCCGAGGTGAGGGGAGTATCCGGAGGAGGAACCAATTGATCCGATGTGAAAAGGGAATACCCGGCAGTCCATAAGGCTGACCCGAGGGTAGTAGCGGTCGACGACAGGGATTTAGTTTTTCCATCGACCGTCAGGGTGAAAGGTACTGAGCGAAGCACCTGTATTGAGATGGATTGCGTATCGAGGGGGAAAGATTGGCTTGAATCTATCGACTGCCCATTCGAGAGCAGCAAGTCACCAGACTGTATAAGAACACCAGCCTGGGTGAGGAGATCCGAGGGAGTACGCTCGGGGCTGTTGAGGGAATAGATGACCCCATCTGCGAGGATCTGCACAGGGATGGCGTGAATAAGCGAGATCGTGACCTTATTTTTTAACCAGGCAGTCAGAGGTGGGGAGAGTTTATCGTTGGGAGACAAGGAAATAGACTGTGCATGGAGTAAATCACCCACCTTGAGGGCGTAGGTGGTAAGGCGCTGAGACTGACCATCCACACTCAGTGTGATGGTCTTGCGAAGACCCAATATGAGAGCCAGGCTCACCAGGATTATTACCGCCAACAGGATGGCGAAGATGCGGTACTTACGCAACAGAGGCATGGGATGGGTACTTAATCCTATTTACACGGGCTTGTCAGGCGAGAATTTTCCGCGCAATGACCATGCGTTGGACTTCGCTGGTGCCCTCACCGATGGTCATCAAGCGAGCATCACGGTAGGTGAGCTCAACAGGGTATTCGCGACTGTATCCATAACCACCGTGAATCTGGATGGCGTTACGACAGACACGCTCTGCCATTTCGGTCGCGAACAGCTTACCCATCGAAGCTTCCTTGGAGAATGAACGCTTCTGATCTTTCAAGAAGGCAGCATAGTAGATCATAAGACGGGCTGCCTGAATCTCTGTAGCTGCATCGGCGAGCATCCACTGGATGGCTTGATGCTCGGCAATCGGTTTACCGAAGGTCTGGCGTTCCCTGGCATAGCGGATGGCATCTTCCATGGCAGATTGGGCAAGACCAACCGCCAAAGCTCCGATACTAACCCGACCACCATCCAAGGTTGTAAGGGCCTGCTTGAGACCGCTTCCAACAGAACCGAGCAAATGGTTATTCGGAAGGCGGACGTCTTCATAGGTGACTGCATGGGTGGGAGAGCCTTTGAGCCCCATTTTCTTCTCAGCAGGTGCAATGTGAAGGCCGGGAGCTGTAGTGGGAACAATGATCATGCTCAGCGAGTGAGGTCCACCCAAAGGATCGGTGCGCACCAGGGTGATGATGTAGTCGGCGATGCTGGCATTGGTACACCAGGCTTTGGAGCCGTTGATGACCCACTCGTTGCCGATATTTTCAGCATGGCAACGGACGCCGCCTTGAATATCTGAGCCCGCACCTGCTTCGGTAAGAGCGAGCGAACCGAGCTTACCCTTTCCTGAGGCCACCGCGGGCAAATACTGTTTTTTCTGCTCTTCAGTCCCAAAGAGCACAATTGGGGAAGTTCCCAGGCCATTATGGGCTGCAATGGCAAGAGCAGTGCTGCCACAACCCCAGCCAAGCTCTTCGATTGCAATGGCGGCACTGATGGCATCCACCCCGGAGCCACCATATTCTTCGGGAATGTTGAGACCAAGCAAGCCTAATGGACCCATCTTACGTACTGCGGGCCAATTGAATTCAGCGGTTTCGTCCACTTCATGGGCTTTGGGCTTGACTTCACGGGCAACGAAATCATGCACAGTGTTGCGCCACATGCGCTGTTCATCGGTTAGATCAAAGTTCATGGTTGGCATCTCCTTTGCGGTCGGACCAAGTCGGTTCAAATTGCAGAACATCAACCAGACGACACCAATAAGGATGATAACAGATCATTTCCTGACCTACGGTATTATTTTACCCTGATATTTTTATGCGCGACAGGCGATGGATCGTATTGGAGATGATCAGGGATGAGTGCCGAAATAATATGCCGGCAGGATCAGCAGGATGTAGCTGGCGAGGTTGGCAAGCACCACGAAGATGCTATTTTGGCGCAAGTCATCCCGCTTGAAGTAGGTCATGACAAAGACCTCGATAAGCAGTGAGATTACAAAGGAGATCGGAAGCCAGATCAGGGGGGTATGCTGGAGAAGGATCAGCAAGATGCCGTTGATGAGGCCCGAGATGAGATTCATGATCGAGGAGATGGTCAGGGATTGGCGAAATGGATTCCATCTGAGCAGGGTGAGGGTGACGCCCTCGATGAGGGCGATAAGGATTTCGACCACGAGTAGGGCGAGGAAGCCAAAGACGAGCAAGAGGATGGCGGAGGTGGTAGGGGAGAGGGTTAAGGGGAGGATGGAGGGCATGGGGAATCCGTTTACACGTTTGCAGGTTAGAACGTTTGGAAATAATCAGGCAATTAGGTAATTAGGCACTTAGGCAATTAGGAAGCAGGCAGCTAGGAAATCATGCCTACGATCAGGAAGAGTATACCTTAATGCGAGGTGGAATCGGGGTAGAACAGGGCGGTTATTGACGCAACCTGAGTACAAAATAGTGCCGTATTTGGATAATCTTTATCCCTCCAAATCATATGAGTAGATCAGGCAGCACCAAAACGCCTCGGTGAGGCGTCTCTACCAAGAAAATCAATATTTTCAGATATAACCAAATCAAAACTAGGCAATTGGAAATGCAGATTTGACCCGCTCGGGAGTAAATGGAATCTGGCGCAGGCGGATGCCAGCAGCATCATAGATGGCATTGGCAACCGCAGCGGCTGTAGTGACCGTAGATGGCTCACCTGCACCCAGGGCAGGCTCTTCAGGGCGGTTGATCAGGACGATATCCACCTCGGGCACTTCAGAGAACTTAAGGATGGGATAGGAATCCCAATCCACCGACTTGATGCGATACTCGTCAAATTGCACTTCTTCCTTGAGCGTACGGCTCAAGGATTGGATCACATTGCCCTCGATCTGGTTTTTTAACCCATCGGGATTGATGATCAGACCACAGTCATGGGCGACGACGATATGCTTTACTTTTACGACTCCACTAGAACGGTCCACTTGCACGCGGACGATGCAGGCGACCAGGGCTTCCTCGTTCTCATAGCGGGCAAAGGCAAGACCGCGACCCTCCAACAGGTCATCACGACCGGTCTGAGGTGAGGGGTGCTGGTCCCAGCCTACTTTTTCAGCGGCAGCATGCAGAACATCCCGAGCACGCGGATCATCCAGGTAGCGCAAGCGATATTCGAGCGAATCGATACCGGCAGCCGCGGCTAATTCGTCCATAAAGGATTCGTTGGCAAAGGTATTTTCTGCTCCACCCAGGCTGCGCATGGAAGAGGCACGTAAGGGGGTGCTCGCCAGGTAATGAACGGTGACTCGCTGATTAGGGAAGGTGTAATTGGTGGGAGCATTACGTTCAGCGCCGAAAGAGAAGCGACCGGCGGGAAATGGTTGACCGGCAATGAGCTGAGCCGTCACCAGCTGACCTGCAAAACGGGCGCGGGCGACATGCGAGGGCGAGTAGACATGATAGTCCCAGGCGGTGATATCGCCTTGCTGATCCAAACCTGCCCGCACTTCCATCACCATGGCAGGCGCTTTGGGCTCCCAAACGAATTCATCCTGGCGGGTCCATTGCAGGCGGACAGGTTTACCAACTGCCTGAGATAGTACGACTGCATCGGCGGCTGCATCGTCGGAACCATTTTGACCGTAGCTACCGGCACCTTCCATATGGATGAGGCGGATCTGTTCCACAGGCATGCCGGTGAGCTGGGAAATGGCATTACGCAAAGGGTAGGGGCCGGGGGTGCTGCACCAGACCGTGATTTGGTCTGCGGTTGCATCTGCAACCGCACAGGAAGGACCAATGGAGGCATGGGCATGGTAGGGTTGGTGATACTCGGCATGCAGCTGGCGGTATGAACCGGCGATGACCGCGTCTACACCTCCATCATCGATCAAGATATGGTCATCGGTAGGCTGAGACCGAATATAGGAGTAGAGATATGCCATGGGGGGCATGGAAGGCGTCTCTGACCACTGCACCTTGAGCTGCTGTGAAGCAAGGATAGCCTGTTCTTCGCGTTCGGTGACAATGCCGATGAAATTACCACGCTGCACCAGTTTAACCACCCCAGGTACATCCTTTATCGAGGAAATATCCAATGAAATTAGTTTGGCACTACTGCTAGGAGGGCGGACAAGGCGAGCATGCAGCATGCCGGGCAGCTGAAAATCCTGGATGAAACTTTGCTGGCCGGTAAACTTGGGCGGGATATCCACACGCGGCACCGATGTGCCAACCACGCGGTAAGCGTGGGGAGGTTTCAGGGGAGCGGTTCCGGTGACATTGCGGTTGAACAACTTGCCACCCATGAGCTGGGCATACGAGACTGACCTTTCGGGGTCGTGCAGGACTGAGATCACCCCAGCGTTGACCACTAACTCTGACATATGGGCGTCCAAATGATCGGAAGCCAGCTGCAGGAGGATTTGCCGTGCTTCAGCCGCAGCCTGACGAAGGGCACCGCCGCTGGAATTAATCGTCATGCTACCCGCCGTATAGCCTTCGTCGGGGGTGCGGGCGGTGTCGCCCATGACCATATGCACGCGTTCGAAGGGTAGATCCAACTCCTCAGCGACGATCTGAGCCAGGGCAGTGCGAACACCCGTTCCGAGCTCCACCTTGCCGCTGAATGCAGTAACCGTCCCATCCGGCTCAATCCTCAGCCAATCGTCCAACCAGGTGGTCAGCTGCCCCCAAAATGATTCAGCCCGACCTGATGAAGCCGGCTTTGGTTCACCTTTCGGTTCTTTTTTTGCCCGCCTGGATTGTTTAGCCATTATTCACCTGGTTTCCACATTAATTTTGAGGCCTTTTTCACGGCACGCATGATGCGCAGGTGCGAGCCACAGCGGCACAGGTTCCCATCCAGAGCCTCCCGAATAACCCGATCGCTCGGGTTATGAACCCTCATCAATAAGGCAGTGGCGGCAATGATCATGCCGTTGGTACAGTAGCCACATTGGGCGGCTTCTTCATCAATAAAGGCTTGCTGTACCGGGTGAAGCTGACCATCTTCCAATAAACCTTCCAGGGTGATGATAGGTGTCTGACCGACATCAGCCACCGTCATCTTGCAGGATTGCTTGGCTTCCCGGCCATAAATTACCATGCAGGCGCCGCATTGTTCGAGACCGCAACCGAATTGGGGGGCGTGCAAACCCAGCTCATTGCGGAGAACATATAATAATGGGGTGGTGGGTGCTGCCTGAACAGTATGGGCTGAACCGTTGACATTGATTACAATACGATCTGGCATGTGTCTCCTCCTGGATTATCCTTAATCAGATAATCTGGTTTTAAACCCAGAAGTTAGTATCAATCGACTTAAATGCTAGTATAGCGCGATTATTCACCGGGGGTAATGTTTTTATAAATTTAAGATTAATTAGGAGAGGGTATGTATCGTCACTTAGGACGAGATTGAGCCCGCAGGAGAAGAGGACCCAGACGATCAATCAGCCAACCGAATGAGCTTTCGATGTACGGGGTAATGCTCAGCCAGGATGGAACGTAGATCACACGACGAGGATGCTCGAGCAGACCCCATATGCGATCGGCAATCGTATCAGCGGTCACGCCGATGCGCTCGGTGGGAATATGCAGACCAGATTCAAAGGCAGCAGCCGTGTCTGAAAATTCTGTGCGGACGGGACCGGCACGCACAACACTGACATGCAGGCGAGTACCCGTCAGCTCGCGGTACAAGGCTGTGGTGAAGCTATCAAGGAAGGACTTGGTGGCACCGTAAATCGCCACGCCCTGGCTGGGCAGGCTGCCTGAAATTGAGCCAATGTTAATGATATGACCGGATCCCAAAGAACGCATCTTCTTCAGGAAGAGCAAAGTGAAATGAACAGCTGCAGTGATATTTACTTGTAATATCTCGGATGCAATCCGCCAGGGCATTTCGGTACCGTAACCATACCAACCCAGACCGGCATTATTAATCAATACATCCACCTGACCAAATTCAGACTCCACCTGTGAGTATACGCGCTCACGTTCGGTTTCCTGGGATAGATCAGCCGGGATGATCTCCGCCTTTCCACCGGAAAGACGGATCTCAGCCGCGAGCTGCTCAAGCCGTTCACGCCGGCGTGCGACCAGAATGACCCTGAGACCATGGCGGGCAAGATTACGCGCCGTGGCAGCACCGATGCCGCTTGAAGCCCCGGTGATGACGGCATTTTTATTGATCCATTTGGTATCTGTTTTCTTGGGCAATTTTAGTACCTTTTGAGTATCATTAATCTATACACCAGGATTTTTACCCAGGCGTTTATTTTTTATAAACCACTTGACCGTATCGGTTAAGGACTCTCTTAAGGGACGGGGGAGATAACCGAGCTCCAGGTGAGCCTTGGTATGGCTGATAAAGGAATTTGAAGTGATCGTGGCAAGTGAATAGGAGGTAAAGCGTGGTTTCACATGCGAAAGGCGATAATACAGTGGCGTGAGATTAGCGGTGAAACGCGCCAGAGAGAAGGGTATTTTTAATCTAAAAAGGCGCCGACCAAGGATTTCCTGGACAATTTTGATGATATCCAAAACTGCGATGCGTTCACCAGACAGGATGTAACTTTCACCACACCTGCCTTTATCTCCTGCCAGGATGAGACCTTGAGCCACATCGCGCACATCGACGAAATCATAAGCACCGTCCACATAGAACATGGGTTTTTGCTCGACACAGTCCAGGATCAGCTGACCCAGCTCGGAGCGGCGGAAGTCATATGGTCCTATCACGCCGGTGGGGCAGACAATGACGGCATCCATGCCAGCCCGTACCGCGTTGAGCACATCCAAGGATGCGCTGGCTTTGGAAGAATCATAACTGCTCAGGGCGTGTTCGATGTCGTATGGAACGGTTTCGTCAATTAAAATTCCATCAGGCACACGCTTTAAAGCATGGATAGAGCTGGTGTAAACCAGGCGGCGAACATCGCAATTACGGGCAGCTTGAATTACATTGCGGGTGCCGATGACATTCACAGCCTGGAGCATATGGTCCTTACCCGGCAGGATCGAGATGATTCCCGCGAGGTGATAAACCACATCGATATGATCGAACGCTTTGAGCAGGGATTGGTAATCGAGGACATCCGCCTCGATGATCTCTACCTCCAAACCTTTCAAAGGGCTTGGATCCTCCCCTGGCATGATCATAGCCCGCACCTTCTCGCCACGCTCCTGGAGCAAGCGGACGAGAACATTCCCTATATGCCCGGTGGCACCGGTAACTAAATTCATAATTATCTCCTGGCAATACCTTTCATCAACAATTCCATGTGTTGCCTGGCTTCATCTTGCCAGTCAGTGATCTGATGGTCGAATAGGGATTGCATGAGCATCCCTAGAGCGAGAGATACAAGCACACGGGCGGCTGACTGAGCATCGACAGGTTCAAGAGAACCCTGGTCGATACCTTCCTGGATCATTTCAGCGAAATAGGACTGGTAACGGCGGTAAGGAGCAATGGCAGCTTCCCAGATCTGGGGGTCATGATTAGCCTGAGTCCAGAACTCCAGGAAGATGGGCAAATGGATATCAGCGGATTGGAAAAGGGAGCCAGCCGAAGCAGCCATTTGGATAATGACCTGGGGAATATTCTGCTTCTCACGGCGCATCAGGTTGAAGCCGGTATCGATACCATTCAGGTAAGTGTTGAGCAGCTCCATAAAGACGGCTTGCTTGGTGGGGAAGTGATGGTAAAAAGCACCCTTACTCACCCCGGCAGCCTGGCAAATCTCAGCAACTCCAGTGGCATCATAGCCAGTTTTGGAGAAGAGTTGGGTGGCAGTCTCAAGAATGTGACTGCGCGTATTTTCACTGCGACGCTGCATTAAAACTCCTTACCATAGAATGAAATACCGACCGGTCGGTATGATTCTAAAGCAATCAGGGGTAGATGTCAATAGTGCGCAGGGTATAGATTATGAATTACTTGGATTAAGCGGGACTGATCTACCTGGTCATATTTTCAGGGAAGGGGATTTTTCGGTCAAAATCTGGTTGATTACATCCTGTATATTCGCAATCTCAGCCCAGGAAAGGGCGGACTGGACAATTTCAGGTGAAAGGGTAGTCTCGAGCTCGACCTTCGAGGCGATAGCCCGTTTATGGGTATCAGATTCAACCTGGGGATGGTTGGCGATGAGATCACATAAACGCAACCCTTGCTCGGGTTCATCTGTATGGGCGTACAAGTTAGCAAAACCATGTAAAGCATGCAGGATCAGAGGTGTGCTGTCAAGGGTCATGGCGGTATGCAAAGATTGAACACAATACTTCCAGGATTCGTCAAATAGCCCTACCTTGAGATATGCTTTGCTCACATCGTAAGATGAGAAAGTAATCCCGCGTAGATCACCGATCTCTGAGAAAATCGCCAGGCACTCTTGATATGTCCGGATCGCCTCTGAAGGTTGGTCGAGATATTTTAATTGCTGGTAGGCAAGGTTATTTAGGATGACCGCGGTCAGGCGGCGGTCGCCGGTTTCTTTACACAGCTTAAGCGCCGTCACCATATGATGATGAGATTCGGGGATATTCTCCATCTCTTCATACACGGCACTGAGGTTGTTATGGATAAGCGCCATTCCGCGATGATCGTAAATATTGGTAGCCGTCTCAAGTGCTTGCAAATATAGATCTCTAGCTTGGTGGTAATCTCCTTGGGTATTGGCCAATCTCGCTAATCCCATGAGAGGATGAATGGTTCCGTAATCGTCCCCGATTTTATTCATTGCAGTCAGACATGCATTCAGGTTCTGACGTGCTTGTTCATAATTGCCCAATGCCATCAAGATTACGCCAAAGAGTGATTTGCACTGTGCTGATATCACAAGATGGTAATTTGATTTTTGGAAATTTTCCGATTGCATCAGCTCGTCGCTTTCTTCAATAAGGTTTTTCGCCAGGGGGTAATTGCCTCTGGAGCGGTTGGCCTCTGCCAGGAAAAACAAAGTCAGGGCGATATCCCAAGAAACGTTTTTAATGCGAAAAACTTCGAGACATTCAGTCAGGCTTTGGATCGCTTCAGTAACAAGACCTTTCCTGAATGTCATCCAAGCGGAGAACTGCTGCATGGATGCCCGGATATAATCGAGTTCAGGTGCATATGATTTATTCAACTTCAATAGTGCGTAGCGAAAAAACTCACTTCCTTGAAGATAATTGCCGACAATAATGTGGTATGTAAGCAGGGGGCTTTTGCATTGTTCGATCAGGTCCCAGCGGTCAGCATCCACCATCCAACCCCAGGCAGTGCGAATATTTTCCAATTCGTTAAGTATTTCGTTGATGGCTTTATGCTGGAATGGGCTGCTTAACTCAAATTGTTTTTGAGCACAGAAAGCAGCATAGAATTCACAATATTTGACCTTGATGGCAACAAGGTCGTCAGTGACTTCTTCGAGTTTAGCATAGGCATATTGGTGGAAGGTGGCAAGCAGTTCAAAGCGGCCATCCTGCTGATGATTAACCAATGATTTATCGGCAAATATCGAGAGAAATAGAGGAGTCGCATCACATATTTCCTGGCCAGCCTTGGGAGTGAATGCTGCCTGAAATATTGAAAGCTTGCGCAAAATAGAACGTTCTTCTTGTGAGAGCAACTTCCAGGAATTATCAAATACCGCTTTCAGACTGCGATGACGAGGGTCAAAATCAGGGGCAGAAGTGGTGAGAAAATCTATGTTTTTTTCGATCTCCGCTGCAATCTCCGAACAGCTGAAAACCCGCACCCACGAAGAGGCCAACAGGATGCCCAGCGGAATGCCATCGACGAGCTGACAAATACGAATGATCGCGACCAGATTATTATGATAGGAAAAGCGGGGGAAAGTCTTTTGAGCATTATGGATGAACAATTTAATTGAGCTAAACTGTTCTGAAATATCCGGGATCGTCGCGGCCGGAACCGGCAATCCATGCACCTCCAGGATGGTCTCAGAGATCATGTTCAAACGCTCGCGGGAGGTGAGCAGAAACTTCAAATTATGAGTCAGAGCAAGCAAACTTGCCAGGATTTTAGCACCTTCAACCCGCAGGTGCTCGAAATTATCCATCAGGATAAGGATCGTCCTGCGATGCAGATATTTCGTCAATTGCTCGATGTAATCGGTTGTGCCAAAAAAGGTAAATTTCAAAGCGTCTGCAATAAGGATTGGAATGAAGTCTGGATCTTGAATCGAGGTTAACGGAATGAAATAAACACCATCGGGAAAATATGAAGCAAGTTGCGAGGCAGATTGTACGGCAAGGCGGGTTTTACCAATCCCTCCTGGACCGATTAATGATAAGAGTCGATCTTCATTTGACAACAATAGATGGGAGAGCTGCTCTAATTCCTGCTCACGCCCGACAAATGGAGGGGTGAGACTTGGAAAATTTACTAATTGCTGGACAGCGGATTGTAAGGGAGGATGTTCAACCGAGGGGAGGTGAGGGTGCAGCAATTCGTAGACGTGAATGGACCCTTCGATCTCATTGATGAAATGGAAGCCTAAATCTTTTAGATTTGAGCCAGACGGAACATCCAACAAACGGAGAGTTTGTTCGGTGAAGACAATTTGACCTCCCCAACTGATTGAAAGCAATGAAGACGCCGTCTGAGTGAGCATAGCGAAATTACCAGGATTTTCACCTTCCTGGTAGGTGGAATATAAAACCATGCGTATATTCGGAGGACCGAGCTCACCCCAATCCGCTTTCTTTAGCTTTAGGTGAATTGTGACCGCACAATGCAACGGCTGGCCGCTTTCAAAAAGCAAGGTTACATTATCCTCAGATTTTTGGAGTACAATGCCTCCAAAGCGACGGGCAGTATCTTTGAGGATATTGGTATAGGTGGCAAGAATTTCGTTTGTTTTCTCTCCTGCACGAGCCCAATAGATGGGAGCCTTTTCAATATCCGCGATAAGAAACACAGGGTTTTTTACTTGTTGCTTGGGTGCAGGCGTCGATTGGCCGGTGACAATCTGCTTATATAAGGTAATCATCTCTTCATTGGGTTCAATCCCAAGCTCATGCGAAAGGATTTCCTTGTAATGTTTAAATAATGAGATTCCAGCGGTGCGCTGCCCGGTGATTGCGTAAAGCTGCAAAAGCTGGTGATGCGCTGTTTCATTAAGGCGGTCATAACCGATCCAGATACGAGCATAATGGATGGCGAGATTAAAATCGCCGAAGGTGCGATGACAGCGCACCAGGCGCTCAAGGGCGTTGAGATGCAGGGATTCGAGGGTCTCACTTTGCTGCATTCGCCAGTCGTCAAAGGATAGAGCGTTTGAGAGATTGATACCGGTCAAAAACTCACCATGGTACAGCTCGATAGCTTCAGTCAGCGCAGGGCTGCAGAATAGACAGATCTGAGAAGGGGGGTGGCCATGGGTATTACATTTTTCGAGCAAAGCCCTGAACTTCAACACATCGACTTCAATGTATTTTTGTGGATTCAGGGCAATCTCATTGCGGGCAAGATCAATCCAATCACTGAGCCCTGCACTTTTCAGCCTCCAGAGGGTGGTGCGTAAAGCCGCAAGGGCATGCTTTTGGCTACTATCCGTCCAAAGCAGACCTGCCATTGTTTCACGCGTTTGAGCCTGACCATTAATTGCCAGGTATGCGATCAGGGGAATGGCGCGTGAAGTGGGAATTCTAAGCGGAATACCATCGAGAGCGATCTGGGGAGATCCGAGCAGGGAGATTGTTAGCTGCACCATATGATTAACCTGAGATTAATTTTACTTAATAAATATGAAAATGGCAATATCTGTGACGTTATCTGTGACGTTCTTGTAACGAGGGTTAGCTATAATAGAAACAGCATAATTCCCTGGACCAGTCTTTGAGGGGACGAGCTGGTCAGGTACACATCTCTGCCTCTCCTATACAGGGTGGCTTTATGGGAGAGGCAGGGATGGGGGTTCAGACAGGTCCAAAAAAACTAGTGAGTGGCACAGAACAAGCCACTCACTAGCTATTTAATTAATTAGCAAGACCGAAACTATTCTTCCTTGGGTTTATCTTCTTGCAGGGTGCGGATGCCATTACGAACCTGAGTAATGGCGCGTTCCATTTCCATCTCGAGATTGCGTAACGTCTCGAGCACATATTGGTCTGCGTCCCGGCGAATGGCGTCACCATCCACGTGTGCCTGGGCTTTGATCTGTTCCGCCTGGGCATATGCTGCCTGGACGACCTGGTCTCTCTCGACTAACTCGCTGCTTCTATCTCGGGCAAGATTGACTGTGCGATTGGCTTCCTCTTGAGCCTGAGCAATCAAACGATCTTTTTGAGCTAATAACTGTTGAGCTTTTTTTACCTCTTCGGGAATTGAGACACGCATCTGGTCGATCAAGTCTAACATACGATCTTCATCGACGATCACATTGTGGGTAAAAGGAAGGGGTCGACTTTCGTTAAGAAGCTCTTCGAGGCGGTCGATCATTTGTAAGATATCCATAGGTTTACTCCTGTTTACCCGAGCTTAGCATGCCCGCTATCGATGAGTGTGAAGAATTTATATAATGAAGATACTTACTGGCGATGCAAGTTTCATGCACAAGATTACAACGAAATCCAAAATACGTCAACTCTTTCACGGTGGCATTGCGTTTTAAGGGTCAATCACGCATGGATGTGGGTGGGACGATCTGCTGACTCTCTCCCAATTCCTGGAAACGGCGTTTAAGTGCCAGCTCCACATGCGGCGGTACCATGCTGCTGATATTGCCATTCAGGGCAGCAATCTCACGAACGGTAGATGAGGATAAGAAGGTGTGCTCTTCATTAGTAATCAATGACACGACTTCGATCTCCGGAGCCAGGCGGTGGTTTGCCAGCGCCATGCGGAATTCATATTCGAAGTCGGAAAAAACACGCAAGCCGCGCACGATGACCTGGGCTCCTATCTTGTGACAAAAATCGACGGTCAGACCACTGTACCCAACGACGGTTATTTTCCGGTCATCGGCGATGGCCTCGCGTGCCAGATTGATGCGGGCTTCCGGAGGGAAGATGAGGGATTTCATGGGACGATCGTAAACTGCAATCACCAATTCATCGAATAGACAAGCAGCACGCCGGGCTATGTCCAAATGGCCATAATGGATTGGATCGAAAGTTCCAGGGAAACAAGCTTTTACTGTCATCGGGTTGTATCATTCTCCTTAATAAGTGTTTTACCCACCTGGATTAACTGATATCACCCTGACCAAGCCTCCAGAAACGCTTCAGCGCTTCAGCCAGGAGCTGATGCTCAGGAGCTTTCAAGTCAGGGTCAAGATTGAAGATGGATTGAGCATGGTGCCGGGCTTTTTCAATCAGGTGGACATCGGTGAGATTAGCCAGGCGCAGCTCAGAATAACCGGATTGGCGTGTGCCGAGGAATTCACCGGGACCACGCTGCTCAAGGTCACGCTGGGCAAGCACAAAGCCATCGTTAGTCTCTACCATGGCAGCCAGACGTTCATTCTCAGCTGCGTCAGGTGTATCGGGGATGAGTATGCAGTAAGACTGGTATTGGCTGCGCCCGACGCGGCCGCGGAACTGGTGCAGCTGCGATAACCCAAAGCGATTAGCACCTTCAATCAGCATCACCGTGGCATTAGGTACATCGACACCCACCTCAACCACGGAGGTGGAAACCAGGATCTGGATCTCACCCTGGCAGAATTTGGTCATGGTGGCATCCTTTTCGTCGGCTTTCAGACGACCGTGAAGCAAGCCCACCGAATAATTTGGAAAGACTTCTTTTTGTAAGCGTGACTGCTCTTCGACAGCAGCCAGGGCCTCGCTGGTTTCGCTCTCTTCGACCAGGGGATAGATCACGAAAACCTGACGCCCTTGATCGATCTGGCTGCGGATAAAAACATAGGCACGTTCGCGTTCACGGGGATAAAATACCTGAGTCTGGATAGGCAGGCGACCAGGGGGCATTTCATCCATCACGGAAAGGTCGAGGTCACCATAGACGGTGAGAGCCAGTGAGCGGGGGATGGGGGTGGCGGTCATGACCAGGAGATGAGGATTCTCACCCTTGGCACGCAAGACAGAGCGTTGGTCTACCCCAAAGCGATGCTGCTCATCGATCACAGCCAGCTGAAGGTTGGCGAAGACTACCGGATCCTCCAGGAGTGCGTGCGTGCCGACCACCAACTTAATGGAGCCATTGGCGAGTGCCTGGCGGATTTCCTGCTTTTCAGATTCGGGGGTAGAACCGACCAGCAAGCGGATCTGTTCGGGCTGCAGAGGGTAAGCCCCATCAGCTATATCATCGAGAACTGACCCACTGCCTGCCAGCAGGCCCAGCATGCTGCGATAATGCTGTTCGGCCAGGATGCCGGTGGGAGCCAACAAGGCAGATTGGGCATCGTGATGTGCCAATATGGCAATTCCTAGAGCGGCGATGACCGTTTTACCAGAGCCGACATCTCCTTGCAACAAGCGGTTCATGGGGCGCCCGGAGGAGAGATCAGACCGTACATCGGCGAGGGCGTTTTGTTGGGCAGCGGTCAATTGGAACGGCAGTCTGGCGACCTGGGTACTCAACCAATCATCGGGGGTATCATAGACCTGGGCAGAACGATTCTGCCAATTTCGCTTCTGGCTCATGACTCCCAACTGGAGCATGAGAATCTCATCAAATGCCAGGCGATGACGGGCTGCCCTGAGCTGATCGGCAGTGGTTGGAAAATGTGCCTGCAAGAGGGCGGTAGGCAGGTCCATCACTTCAGCAGATTGGCGCAGGGATTCGGGCAGAGGGTCTGCCACACGCGGTGACCAGTAGGTGATCACTTCATACATCAGGCGACGCAGCCAGCGCTGGGTGATATTGGAGGTGAGGGGGTAAACTGGAACAATGCGATTGGTGTGCAGATTTTGGGCTTCCAGGGGTTCCCACTCAGGACCATTCATGATCAAGCGACCCAGATACTGGTCAATTTTGCCGGATAGAACGATTTGTGTGCCTTCGAGGAGCCGTTTCCCTATCCAGGGTTGGTTGAACCAGGTGATGCGTAAAGAACCTGTCCCATCCGTGATGACGGCCTCGGTAATCTGAAGATGCCCACCCCGAATTGGACGCGTGCTGATGGACTCAACTGTGCCAATCACGGTCACTTCCTCGCCATAAACCAGGCGGCGGATTGGTTTTAGCTGGGTGTAGTCATCATAGCGGCGCGGGAAGTTATACAGCATATCCCCCAAGGTATTCAACCCCAGGCGGGTTAACGTCTGGGCGTGCTTGGGACCAACCCCCGGTAGGACCGTGGTTGGGGCTGATAAAGCTGCAGGTTGGGAGGCCGGTTTTGCAGGCGCAGTTTTGTTTTCAGAGTAAGGAACGGATTGAGTAGCAGGTTTTCTGGGGGAGGTGGGTGATGGCTGAGAAGCAGGTTCTGGCCCAGCTGGTTTGGGAGCCGCTTCAACTGGAAGGGGCAGGGGTGGGAAAGTCTCTTCCGTCTCCCGTTGGATACGGTTCCAAAGGCCGGTCAGGGTTTCGTAACGCGACTTGGGGGAGAGACTGGCATAATCATGCAAGCGATTATGTACCGCAGAGATAAAGTCGGATGGCAAAGCATCAGCCTGTGCCTCTGCCAGCCAGGGTTCCACCATGCGCTCGAAGCCGCCGATGACAGAGCGGTTATCGTAGTTATGCTGAGCTTCCAGCAGGATGAATTTTCTTAATTTTTGCAGGGATGGTCTCATTGATGGTTATTTTACCATCAGCAAGAGCGGATACACAACCAACGAGTGAGCAAATTGGTGCAAAATATCTTGTTGTGCCCGCTTATTGAGTTACGGCGACAAATCCCAGCCCGTTGGGACCTACATGGACGCCAATGATTGAAGTTACATTAATAATGAGCAGGTTGTTCTTCACTATGGATTTGAAGTGTTCTGCGACACGGACGGCATCTGATTCAGCGTTGGTGTGTAGAACCGCCAGATACTCAAGGGGACCCAACTCAGCCAGCATGTTGTACAACCGTTCGATGCCCTTTTTGCGGGTGCGGGTTTCACCCATGCGGATCACTTTCCCAGCCTCGATTCCCACAAACGGCTTGATCTGAAGGAATGCACTGATGTTCGACTTCGCCCACGAGATACGCCCACTACGGTACGCATATTCGAGGGTATCCAACATAGCGACCAAATGAATACGCCGGTAGATATCATTCACAATCTTCTGAATTTCTGCCAGGGTTTTGCCAGCCCTGGCAGCCTGAGCAGCGGCTATGACCTGAAAGCCCAACCCAAGGGTCACATGCTGGGAATCAATTACGTGCACCTGTTTACCAACAGCCCTGGCAGCTACCACTGCGCTGTTATACATTCCACTCAATATACTTGAGACGTGGATGGAGATAATTTGATCCGTCCCCTTTTTTAGTAAGGTCTCATAAGCGTGTTGAAATGTACCGCTGGAAGGAGCCGCCGTGGTGGGTGACACCTTCATGGATGGCAGCTGATGATAGAGCTGCTCCCTGGAAATTTGATTCCCATCTTCGAGGTTTTGACCATTCACCACCAGGATGGCAGGGATGACATAGATATCATACTCACATGCAAGCTCGGGAGTGATGTCGGAGGTGCTATCGGTGACGATGGCGATGCTCAAATCAAGCCTCTCTGGGTAAGTTCTCCATGGCAACCAGACCAACCGCATGCGGGCCCAGGATGGTGGCGAGAGCCAGACTCAGAAAATGCTCACATAATGGCGTGGTACGCACATTTTGACTGATACGGTCGCGTAAATTTCGGCTTTCCTGTTCATAGGTGGTGATCCCTTGGAGCAGGGCAAGATACTTGAGATTTTCAAATTCAGCTACGAATTCAAACATGATATCCACAAGATGGCGCGGGCTGCGGATCTTTTGGGTATGGACCAGTTTTCCATTTTCAAGGGTAAAGAAGGGGATCACACCGAGCATTTCTCCAACAATCGCCTGAGCAGGATCAATCTGCCCCGAGCGATACAGGTGCGACAGGTCGGGCAAGCAGAAGACCGAATAGATATGATTGATCATACCCCGCACGATGCGATTAATTTCCAGACCAGAGAAGCCGCGGTGAGAGAGCTCGGCAGCTGACTGCACCAATAAGCCCAACCCGATGGCAGTATTGAGTGAATCGATAATGAAGATATTGGCTGGACTCTTGCCCGTTTGGGTTGCAAGATGGGCGTTTGCGGCTGCCTGACTGAGGTGAGAAGAGAGCAGGATAACCACGATATCCTTATACTTCATTCCAAGAGCTAAATAAGCTGAATGGAACGCCTCCACAGAGGGCGCGATGGTTATTGGAGCGTGGCTATTTTGGGATGAGGAATAATAAATAGAAAGGTCTTTACTATCGGGGAGAAGCTTACCATTAGCCTGGATGTAATGGGAGAGAATAGTGACGTTTTCTTGACCGGAAAAAGCAGGTTTGGTGAAATAGGCGGTGCTATCGGTGATGATGCAAGTTCTCGGCATAAAATGGATGATGACTGGTTCTTACTCTATTGAGATAATAAATTGATAATGGGGTTGACCCCCATCTTGTACCTCGATCTCTTGTTGGGGAAATTTCTTGCGGATTCGATCTGCAATTGCATCCACTTCCATGCGGGATACATCGGCTCCATAAAACAGGGTAATCAGCTCAAAGTGGTCTGCATGGGCTTTTTTCAGCACTCCCAATACGGCATCTTTGAGGTTATCGCTAGCCAAGACTAATTTCCCATTAAGCAGGCAAATGATCTGACCTTCCGTGACGCTGACGCCGTCGATTTCCACGCTGCGAGTGGCGGTGGTAATTTCTCCGGTCTCCACATCGCTCATGGCGGTGGTCATATCCGCAACGACTTCTTTCACCTCCCCAGTGGCAATCAAGCGCATCATGGCAGCCATACCCTGCGGGACAGAACGACTGGGAAGTACATGAACATGTTTGACGGTCAATTGAGCGGCGGCTTGAGCAGACAGAATGATATTTTTATTATTGGGCAGGATGACGATTTGGTCGGTGGGCAAATTCTCAAAGGCATTGAGGATTTCCTGGGTGGATGGGTTCATGGTTTGCCCACCTTCGACGATGGCAGAAACACCCAGGCTGGCAAAGACACGTGCGATCCCCGGACCAGGCGCGACAGCAATTGTGGCAATCTGACCCGGTTCGACGGGCGTGAACTGGAGAGTGCTCGCCCGCTGATGCTGTAGATTCTCCACTTGTTCCCGAAGGTTCTCAATGGCTGCCTTGGTGACTACGCCAAGAGACTTGGTGTATTGAATAGGCTCGTATACCTTATCAGCGGGGACATGGATATGCATCCTGTAGATGCCGTCGCCTTCGCCAAGCTGAATTGAGGTGCCCATCTGCTGGAGGTCTTCATAAAACTGGGGAAGATTGAGCTCTTCGTTGGGGTGGAAATCCACAACCACTTCAAAATCCTGCCCCGGTTCGATTGAACCCAAATTATTTTCCATTTTCATAGCTGACAAGGGTTGGACACTGGCTATAGCGACATCCAGAGATAAACCCTTGACATAACGATTCATTCCTTCCAGGATGATGAACAGTCCTTTACCACCAGCATCCACAACCCCCGCTTCCTTCAACACAGCCAGGAGGTCGGGTGTTCTCTGAACCGAAGCATCAGCCGCCAGGACAATGCGCTCAAGGATATCGTAGGGATCTTGCGTTTCAGTAAGTGATCTTTCACCTTCAGTAGTAATATCTTTCGCGACTGTAAGGATCGTCCCTTCAACCGGGCGAACGACCCCCTTGTAAGCCGTGTTACGACCCTGATGAAGTGCATCTACCAATAATTGACCATCCAAGGTTTCAAAATTATCCAATGCACGGGCAAATCCACGCCAGAGCTGTGAAAGGATCACACCTGAATTGCCACGGGCGCCCATCAAGGCTCCATGAGCCACCATACGGGTAAGCTTGCCGATGTTATGCTCTGCAGAATTAGCAATTTCGTCCCAGGCAGCCTGCATGGTGAGGACCATATTCGTACCAGTATCACCATCTGGCACTGGGAAGACGTTCAGGATATTAATGGCTTGCTGATTGGTTCGGAGCCAGGTGAGGCTTGATTCGATCAGGTTTTTAAACACCTGACCATCGACGGGATATTTCTGATTGGGATTAAGGGGTTGAGGGTCTTGAACGTCTTTTTCGGCTAAATCCATAAAAATGCTCCTGGGAATGGCACCAATAAAATGAGGATCTATCCTAATCTGGGTTGCTCACGCGAAGTCCACGGACGTGAACATTCACATGCTCAACGGGCATCCCCAAGGCTTTTTCGACGTTAAATTTTATGGTGTTCGTGACACTGGAGGCGACGGATTTGATGCGGGTACCATATTCGATGATCACATAGATATCGATAGCGATTTTTTGACCATCATATTTGACTTCTATCCCGTGGGTCGGATCTTTTACAATGACCTGCGTGATCCCTTCCATGAGGTTTTTAGAGGTCAAACCCACAACCCCATAGGATTGTCTGGCTGCCTGATAGGCAATCGTAGCAATGGCGCGGGGAGAAATTGTGACTCGGCCGAGCGGGGTATTTTCATTACTGTTCATACCGGTCCTCACAATAATAGTTAATTACCTGCGTAGGTATTACAGCTTGTAAGCAAATCCATTCTGTGGTAATATTGGCGGGCTTAATCGAATAACGACCCAACGTAATCGAGACGTAATTATAGCTTGATTTTCGATATATTTGAAAGCAGATTTATTATTTAGTGTTCTTGCGAATTAACAGCGTGGGAGCATCGGAAAAGGATGTGGATTATGGCTAAATGTGCACATTGTGGAAAGACAACCAGTTTTGGACGTAACCGTCCATGGTCAAATAAAAGCACCCGGCGGACATTTCGACCCAACTTACAGGCTGTGACAGTCTATGAGAATGGCAGGAAGTTACGCAAGGTATTATGTGCCAAGTGCTTGCGCACAATGGTAAAAACATCCTAGACCACAAAAAAGATAATTTTAATCGAGTCACGGTGCAAGCCGTGACTTTTTATTTAATCGGGAAAAGTGCCCGCAAGTGCTGGACCCCCGCAGTGATGCCGTCGGGATAATCGAAGATTGCGTGGGCAGCCACAAATGCTGTAGCACCAGCTTTAATTGCCAGGGGCATTGTACTCGAGTTCATCCCACCATCAATTTCAAGGTGAACAGCAGGATTAACCCGGTCCAATTCTTTCCGCAGAGAAGATACTTTTGGTAAAACTTCGGGTAAAAAAGTCTGCCCTGAATATCCTGGGTTGACACTCATGACCAGAACCAGATCGACCATATGTAAGACTGGTCCCACCAAATCCACAGGTGTGGCAGGGTTGATCACGACGCCAGCTTTACATCCCAATTCATGGATGGTTTGCAGTGTGCGGTGCAGATTAGGACAAGTTTCAACATGCACACTGAGAATGCCTGCACCTGCCTGCGCAAATGCACCCAGCAGATTCTCAGGTGATTCGATCATCAGATGCACATCCAGAGGTAAATGGGTTATCCGGTGTATGGTTTCGACGATAAAAGGACCCATGGTCAGGTTAGGGACGAAATGTCCATCCATCACATCCACATGGATCCAATCGACACCCGCTTTCTCAGCAGCGTTGATTTGTTCTCCCAGACGGGAAAAATCTGCTGACAGGATCGATGCAGATAGTAAATAAGGAGTGGTCATAGATGTCACCTTCCAGGAGGATTATAGAGGAAGTAGATCCACACCCAGAATGGTATCAGACCACCCAGGGTGATCACCATAAACAGGACCAATGCCCAGGTACCCCAATCGATATCCAAGGAGCTCTTATTGCGAGCAGGGATGGCTTTATTTTGAGAGGTTAGTTTGGTTGGAATCGAATAGACTGCCTCTGGAATGGCAGGCTGAGTATTCGCAGGATGGGTCTGGGGAGGTATCCCGAGCTTTGTCCCAGGGGATGGGAGCGGAGAATGAGCCAGCTCAGCCGTGGTGGGGTTATTGGTACCAGGAACTACCACAGGAGAGACCTGGATAGAACGGCTTATAGAAATCAATACCCGACCAAATTGATCGGCAGTGCGGTAGCGGGAGGACGGTTCCTTGGAGAGAACCTTCAAGCAGGCCTGTTCCAAGACGGGAGGGATCAGCGAGTTTATCTGGGATGGAGGTGTAGGTGCAACCGAACGATGCATGTGTGAAAGCTCTGCAGCTGTACTGGCAATAAAAGGCAGACGCCCGGTAAGCATTTCATATAAAACCACGCCCAGGCTATACACATCGGAAGCGGGTGATGGGGGGTGACCCGCAGCTTGTTCGGGAGAGAAGTATTGAGGAGAACCCCAGACTACATTGTTCACTTCCTGGGCAGAAATGGAAGCCAGGGCGCGGGCAATCCCGAAATCGGTTACTTTAAGGTGCTGGTCGGGCGTTACGATCATGTTGTGGGGTTTTACATCACAATGGACCAGACCGGCGCGATGGGCATAACCAACCCCAGCGCAAGCCTGAATGATGAGCGGAAGAGTTTCATCCACTTTCAGGCTGCCACGCTTCTCCAAAATTGTTTTCAGGTCGGTGCCGGGGATATATTCCATCACGATGAAAATCTGCTTCTCATCGAATCCAAAATCATGGATAGTGACAATATTCGGATGGGAGAGATTGGCTGCAGCTTTGGCTTCCTGCCTGAAACGCTCACGGAAGGTAGGATCCTGGGAGAAATCTTCACGAAGCAGCTTGATCGCAACTGTCCGCTCAAGCATCAGATCGCGCGCCCGGTATACTTCTGCCATTCCACCTGAACCGATGCGTCCTTCGATGCGATAACGATTATTTAATAGGCTCGGGCTGCTCATACTGTTGATAATTCTAGCACGAATATGGAAGGTTTTGAAAATTCGAGTAAAATGATTAAATGCAAGCTGCCGATCTGATTTATAACCCAAATGCTGGCAGGTTTCCATCCGGCATACTGGCTGAAAGGGCTGCAGATGTGCTGCGCGCCAATGGCTGGAATATCCGCTTGATCAAGACACAAGACGCAGAGCATGTGACCCAACTGGCACGCCGGGCAGCAAACGAAGGTAAAGAAGCGCTGTTCGTTGTGGGTGGGGACGGCACAATCAACCTGGCAGTCCGTGGGTTAGCCGGCAGCGCCACTGCCCTGGGCGTATTACCGGGAGGGACAGCCAATGTGCTGGCTCAGGAGCTTGGCTTGCCGGGTTTAACCTGGACTCGTTGGATGGCATTAGAAGAAAGTGCACGCAGACTGGCAGGAGCTACTCCACGCGAAGTGGATATAGGGAATTGCGGTGAAACCCCATTCTTGATGTGGGCGGGAGTGGGATTGGATGCGTTCGCCATTCACCATATTGAACCCAGACCGAGGGGAGAAAAGCTATTTGCAAACGTGGCATATGCTGCTTCGACAGCCTGGCAAGCCAGTTTATGGCACGGGATCAATTTAAAGGTTACTTCGGATAATTTGCAAATCAGCGGGCATTATTTACTCGCCTTGATCAGTAATATCCACCTTTATGCCGGAGGGCTGGCGCAGATATCACCGTATGCTCTTTTGGACGACGGCACGATGGACCTGTGGTTGTTCGAAGGAGACACATTGGGAGATACGATCCAAATGGCGTGGGATTTGTATGCAGGCAGGCATGTGGATTCAGATCGAGTTCGCAACGTGCCATTCAAACACCTGGTATTGGAATCTGATTCAATCCTATATGTGCAGGTGGACGCAGAGCCACTGCCCTGTAATGCTCATTCGATCGAGATCCATGTAATCTCGCGTGGATTACGGCTGCTGGTTCCCTATCCGACGCCAAGGGAACTTTTTAGTAAGAATGACTCTCTATAATGTGAGACGGAGATGAAGAAAATAATCTCATTTGCACGCAAAAACCCGATCGGTATTCTGCTGGTAGTATTCCCATTTGCCATCCTGGCAAAGCTACTCCACTGGTCGCCAATTGCGGTGTTTGCTCTATCGGCGATTGGCATCATTCCATTCGCTGGATATATCGGTGCAGCCACAGAGGTTTTAGCTGCCTATACCAACCCGCGCATTGGCGGTTTACTGAACGCGACCCTGGGCAATGCAGCTGAGCTGATCATTACCATCACCGCCATTCGGGCTGGATATCTTGAGCTCGTGAAAGCTTCAATCACCGGCTCGATCCTTGGCAATCTGCTGCTCGTCCTGGGGATGTCCATGCTGTTTGGAGGGGTGAGACACGGCACCCAGACGTTTAACCGCAAGCAAGCCGGTAATAATGCCGTCATGCTCGTGCTAACGGTGGTGATCCTGCTTATCCCATCCTTGTTAAGCCATTATATTGGGAACATTGAGACCCCAGAACCAAGGGTCGAATCACTCAGCCTGGGTGTGGCTGCCGTGATGATCCTTCTCTATATTCTGGGTCTCATTTACAGCTACAAGGTGATCGGTGGACCCGTGGTGGAGGAAGAAGAAGGTGAAAAAACCAGCACCAAAACCTGGTCATTGCGCATCGCCATCATTGTACTGGTGCTTTCGACCGTAGGCGTGGCATATCTCTCTGAAGTGTTGGTGGGGGCAGTCGAGACCGTAGTGACCACACTGGGACTATCTGAATTTTTCATCGGCCTGATTTTTATTCCGATCATAGGAAATGTGGCTGAGCATATTGTTGCCGTCCAGGTGGCGATGAAAAACAAGATGACATTAAGCGTTGAGATTGCCATCGCCTCGAGCTTGCAGATCGCATTATTTGTGGCACCGTTGTTGGTTTTCATCAGCCTGCTGATCGGCCACCCACTGACGCTGGTATTTAACCAGCTCGAGCTGATCGCATTGATTGCCGGGGTATTGATTGCGGCGTTGGTATCAGCGGATGGAGAATCCAATTGGCTGGAAGGGGCTGAGTTATTGGCGATTTATATCATCCTGGGATTAACATTCTTTTTAATGCCGGTATAGGATCCACATGTTCAAAATATTCAGGAATTTGCTCAACATCAAGGTCATTATTGGGGCGATCATCTTTGCCGTAGGGGTGTTTACAGTTTTAGTGGTTATTTTATGGTCTGCAAAAGCGGAGAGCATCAATCAGCTGCCTGCCACAGCCATATTGCACGTCATCGAGGCAGCGACTGAAACACCGATCGCCCCAAAGGCGACTCAAACAGCGGTACCGACCCCGACATCCGCGGAGCAAGTACCCCAACCGAGCGGAAACATTGCGATTGGTGATTATGTGCAGGTGACCGGGACCGGTGGAAATGGCTTGCGTTTACACACACAAGCTGGAGTTTCGAGTGAAGTGCGTTATATTGCCATTGAAGCTGAGGTTTTCGTGGTGAAGGATGGTCCTATTGAGGCGGATGGGTATACCTGGTGGATGTTGCAGGATCCTTATACTGAAAATGCGGTGGGTTGGGGTGCGGGGAATTACCTGGCGATCGTGCAAAATCCTTAGTTATAAAAAATATCTAATCCCAGTAGTTTGCACTTTTGGAAATTTCAGTATATAGTAATCATGATCGAAGCTGAATATGATTAACATATTTCCTATTGAAATTACAGTGAATAAGAAGACCAAAGAGTTCACCGTAGCCTGGAGTGACAGGCATTCGAGCGTGTATCCGTTCGCGTTACTGCGGAATGCCTGCCCATGTGCTGAGTGTCGCGGAGGGCATGACCAAATGAGTGATGTTCCTCCCCCGGAAGCATTCTATCTGCCCATCGAAGACAAACCGGCGACACGCCTGGTGACGGTTGAAGCGGTTGGGTCTTACGGGATTACCATCCAATGGGAGGATGGGCACCAGAATGGGATCTATAACTGGCATTACTTGAGAGCATTATGCCCTTGCCCGATCTGTCAGGAGATGATGATCTATGGTCAATAAACCAAATTCAGCCATCTACTCGATCGTAGAGAAAGCATATTATCGCCTTCAGGCTGGAGATGTGTTGTCTCATTGTATGGAAGACGGGTCGACAGACCCTATCCACGAGATGATCCAGGAGATGGTAGTGGCTGGACCGCAAAGCATGGAAGCATTGCGGGAAATCCTGGGCGAGGCGATGAAAAGGAAGACCCAAGTCTATGATGACCTGAACCAGGTGATAAATCAGCTTTCAATTATCCTGGTTGGATATGGGATAAATCTTGATGCATATGGCGGCAACCAGGTGCTCCAATCCATGACAGAAAGTCAATTGGTAGACCTGATGGACGCACAGAATATTAGCGAAGCGGAAACACGGTCTAGCAGCTTGCAGGTGATACGGGACAGCCGGGAGCTGATCCACACACTAAATGGCAAAATCAAGCTGCTGGAAAATATTGAGCAGTACCTTCAAGATTGGTTATGGGGGTTGACTTACCAAAACATAAAGCAGGGTAATGTCGAAGCAGACAACAACCTGTTCAATAAGGAAGTCCAGTAAAGTTCCTGCAGAATAAGAATGTGTTCGTGTATTCTACGGAGTGATGTTAATTATCAATCCGTACTTTATGGTGCGACGGTTGCAGTAGGCGGTGGCATCACACCCACATCCAGCGTAAGCACCCAACCGTCGACAGCTCCTCCGTCAAAGGTCAAATACTCCACCAGCACGCATTCACGGTTGAATTCATCGAAGCGCCGTTCGGTGGGCAGAAAGCGCACCCTTGCACCCGAAGGAATCCTACCCACAGCAGTAAATTTCTCGTAACACCCATTGCGGGCATATACATCCCTTTGGATGAACGCATTGATCGGGGTAGGGGTGAGGGAAGGGGTTAATGTGGGCAGCGGAGTAGGGGTCAACGTGGGGGTTTGGGTAGGGGTAGGGGTGAAGGTGGCCGTAGAAGTGGCAGTTGGCGTCACGGTGGGGGTCTGGGCGAGCAGGTAGGCGTTGTATTTGTTTTTACCAAAGGCAATCAAACCTGCCAGGACGAGAATCCCTAACAGGATGAGACCCGCTTTGATCCCCAGCACCTTTAAGCGGAAGCTGCTTAGTTTATGCTTCAGCTCTTTCACGCCGGGATCGATCGGAAAACGCTTCACTACTTCGGCACTCTGGCGGGATGCTTCAGCTGGCCAGACCGGATTTTTTTCGTAAGCCTGGTTCGCAGCCTGTAAATCGTTATCGAATTTCTGATAAGCACGCTGCTGACGCTCGATCTCATTCTGCAAGCGGTCAAGGCTCTCGTCTACACCCTCCAGGTTACGGATTTGCGCCAGACTTTGGCGAGCCTGCTTATTGAGGTATAAACCTTCCTCAAGTGTGGTAGCGTGCTCGGCCTGGTTCATAAGAGCGCGGGTCTGTTCTTTTAAAGGTTCTACAACGCGCGGTGTGATGGCTTTAAAACGCTCGATCAGGCGTTCGAAGGCAGGATTTTCTCCGTATTCGACCACCAATGAGTCGAGGTTAGCTTTTGCCTGGGAAGCGGCTTGCGGCTCAAGCTCAGCCTGGTTAAGACTATCGTAGATTGACCGCAAGCTGTCTTTGACTTTGCGGAGACTCTGGGCTCGCTCCGAATATTTAGGCATGCCAGTCGCACCAACCGCGGCTTGAATCCTTTCAATGGCATCGTCAATATTACCTTGCTGGAACAGAACCAGCCCTTCTTCAAAGGCTTTTTCGGCATCTATGTTTTCCTGCAGCTTTTGAGCGAAGTCCTGGCCCTCCTGCCAACGTTGAATACCCAGCTCGTGCAAGGAGTTCTGAGCACTCTCCAGCAGCGCCAGGGCATCGGCAAAGCGTCCCACCCGAGCGGCAGATTGGGCTTTGCCATACGCGGAGGCAGCATCGGCCGGTAAGGCAACGACTGGAATATAGCCTGTGCGCAGGTAATTCTCAGCCTCGGTGCGATGCTGGCGAGCGCGTTCCCAGTTCGGCTCTACCTGCAAGATGCGATCGAAGATCTGCACTGCTTCAGCATAACGACCACTGTAGAATAGCTTCTCGGCCATTTCCATCTGCGATTCAGCTGCCGGGTTGTGTTCCCGCTCAAGCTCCAGACGGGCGGGTGCCAGCTCGGATAATGCTTCCTGTTGGGTGGGGGAATCCTGACTATGACCGTTTGCTTTATCAGACTGTCCTGATCCGCCATTTTCCTGCTCCTGGATACGCTGCATTAATTCTTTACGCCATGCCTGGAGGGTATTGCGTTGATCGGGAACCAGGGTCTGGTAATCGGCAGAGCTGACCAGCTCTTCGATATCCAGCAGGAGGTGGCGTAGATCTACGACACCGGTGGAGGGACTGTCTTGGAGTTCTTGATACTGCTTTTCTATTTCATCAAATGGATTCATATAGTTGTAGACGATGATGGTCCGATATGCGTTCCTAACTCTTTTCTGTTCCAGGAAGCTGCTGATATATGCCAAACAGGTCCTGGCGGAGATCGCGGACTTGAGTATACCCTTGATTTAGGGTCTGTTCCAGAATAGTGCGAAGCTGGTTAGGTAAGCGTTCGTCATCGTAGGTCCAGTTGACCGGGTAATGGGTGGAGGCTTTCTCAATATCCTCTGGCCGGTTGGGTCCCAGGGGTAAGCTACCCTGGGCAGGGCGCCCGGTGAAAATATGGTGCAGCCCTCGAGCTCCAAATTGCACCAGGTCAAACTGTTTATCTGCGTCTGAAAGACCTTGCGGCTGGCGTTTGGCAATATTCCAGTCAATAAGTACAACCCCGTGGGTTTGAGCGTCCCAATAATAGTGCAAGATCTTATGATCGCGATAGACAATATTACGGTCGTGAGCGAATTGGAGGATCTCACATATCTGCAAGGACAGCACCAGGCTTTCTCGCAGCGACAGGAACCATCCATGGGTGAAACTGGCGTCACAATAACGCAATAAATTGCTCTCCGGGGTGCGTCTGACCAATGCCAGGTATGGCAACCAACCAACCGACAGCTGCCTGTCCATCGACGACAAGAAATTTTGAGCCTGTTCCACACCAAAATGTATCACCTGCCCAGACAGCTGCTCGGCGGAGGCATGGCTTTCGTCGCTTGGAAGAGCCTGCCCTTCATCGATCTTTATATATCCACACTCCACATAAGGCGTAATGCCCGGCACATCACGCAGCATGGTCAGGATCTGGATTTCTTCAATGAATAATGGGAGAGCATAATCCAATTGGTCCGGCCGCATGATCTTGAAGGCGAACGATTGTGGCTGTTTTGCCTGATTGCGAAGATTTCCGGCAAAAACCCGAGCGGATGAGCCGCGAGCTTCTGGCATCCAGGTATCCAAGGGCTCAGCCAGGCTCATGCTCTGATTGGGACCGAACTTGCCTTCAAGCACCCCTTCAGTGATACTGGCCTGGAAATATCCGGCGTTGTCTCTTTCCAGGGTGAGGGGACGGGTATGGGGGAGGGATAAGATCTCACGCGATTGGTATTCATTCAACCAGGGCAGCTCCTGCATGATCTCGGGATACTCAATCATTAAATCGACCGAGCGTGTGCCCTTGCGTAAGCGTTTGAAAGCCTCCAGCGTCTCATCCAGCCATTTTGAGGGTCCAACCTGGTTGCGCAAGGTGCGACCAGCCAGCTCAACCGAGGTTAAATAATCGTAGAAGGGCTCATCTTTGCCTGCGCCTTTACGGACACGTGCCAGCCACTGAGGCGCACCCCCGATTGCCTTCTCCGCAGTGATCAAGCGAAGACGGTCGGGGTCCCATACGAGGATCGAACGCAAGCCGCGGCGGGCAAGCTCGAAATCCTTCTGCTCCCAGGCTTTCAACACCAAATCGACCTGGGCTTTCGGCTGCAGCAATAATTTATCAACCTTCTCACGCGTGCCAGGTAAAAGCTCTTCGATCGGATCGATCAGGCTATCCACGGCTGTGTAACCGATACTTGAATTCGGAGGGCTGGGTTCGATTTCTTTCCACTTATTAATAATTTCGTCGCGCACGGTAGCTACCAGATCGGTACTAGCCTGCCAATGAAAACCCTCCAGCTCTTGATCGTGATTACCAATCCCTTGAACAGCCACCCGCAGGCGCAGGTCGCCTTTCCGGGTTACCTCAGCCTGGAGGGTGTAATAAAGGCGAGCGAACATAGTGTACGGAGATATGGCCTGTGGATCTAGCCCCAAGGCTATCCTGCGCAGCTCCTGGCTGATTTTTTCCCACCAATCTGGTCGTGGTGCCTCACCCAGGCGAGCGAACAGTTCCCACAATGCCGCAGTCCAATCGCCAGCCACACCAGCAGCCAGGACATTCGAGAAGGCAGTCTGGGTCAGCTCATCCATTTCAGGAGTTTGCCTGACAACGGTTGCTATTTCATTCAATAGCACCCATTTTTCGGAAGAAGTCGCGGACAGCCTAGCAGCGTCTTGACAAACTTGTTGAAACTCAGCCAATCTATTCTCAGCAGCCATTTGATAAGCAGCTTTAAACATAAAATTGCTGGCGCTGAAATTATCGGGCATTTCTCCATAGGCTGCCAATTGGTGCTGCAGCTCTTCAAATTGACTTATTTGCTCCAGCTCCGGTCTGGATATGTTGTACAGGTCCAATTCCTGCTGGCGTAAGGCTTTGAGTTGGTCGGAATTAATGGCGTGCAAAGCGGTCAGCTTCTCTTTGAGTGGCTGGATGAGGCGCAAATCGATATCTGTGCTGGCTGAGAACTCCGGCCACTCCAGGCGAGCATACAAATCAGGATTGGCTTCCGAAACAAAACTACCCATTTCCTGTATAAATTGACGGTAGTCATCCAGGGCAGAGTATTGGCGGTCTTTTGTGACATTATCGCTGCCCAGGAACTGGCTGTTACCCCAATCGATGACCGTCAGGCGTACGCTGAAGGGATCCCAATAGAGATGTTCTGGTTTAACATCATTCCAAATCACACCGGACTGCGTGCCTTTTTCGTTACGGATTTCGGTGGTATGGATTGTCTCAACAAGATCAAGCACACCCAACAAGATGCGAACCAAGAACTGGGCAGGAAATTCTGGAAATTGTGACCATTGCTGGATTAAGAACGCAGATTCAGGGTTTGGGGGTAGAGAATTGATGCTGGCTGCACCAAAGTGGATAACCTGGCTGAGCTGCTTCAGGTTTAACCCTCTGGCCTGTTCGATAATGATGAAGGTCTGTTCGCCTACCTCGAAATCTGATTTATTCTGATCGATCAAGGTAGGAATTTTCAGGTGAAGGCTGTGGTCAGCGAAAGTAGCTCTAGGCAGGCCGCGGAAGATGCTTCCTTCGGTCTTTATCTGGCTTGCCTGGCGCAGGATGTCACTAAAGAAGGAACCTCTGCGGGGACGTTTTACAATTGCAGGCTGGTTATCCAATAAAGACTCAACCAGGTAAACTTCACCGGCATCCCCTTCGCCCAATTTCTTAATCAAGTTCCAGCTTTGCCGCTGACCCTGGATAGCCTCGTTTGTTTCAGGTAGCATTTTCCTTCATCTCAACCGGGAATTAACTCTCAACTGCGTCCCGGTGTTCTATACATGTATTGTGAACAATATTACCGCAATCCTGCCGCTATTTTGCTGCTCTATCGATACTCAATAGAGAACCTATTTTTGCTCAACGAGCAGTTTACAGGAAATTAGTTTCGGAATTATAAACGAAATATCAAGCTATTGTTCTGGATATAGAATATTTTCTCATCTGGGTTGCGGGCCGGTTTTTGTAACTATTACTGTCCAAGTAGCACGTTTAGTGATCATTAAATAAAAATGGGACAAAAATATATTAGACCGGGTAATCCAGCTCGATGCCTTTACGTTCCATATCTGCTGCAGGATGTCCGAGTTGCAGCGAATGGGGAAGGTAAGACACTTAAGTGAATTGGAATGTTATATAGTAAACTTGGACAATCGCTGGTTTTCACTACAACACCATGTTGATTGACCAGGTAAAAGAAAGGTATATGCGCATGCCGGCTTCTTTCACGCTTCCACGTAGCACACCCGAAGAACAGGGTATCTCATCTGCTGCAATATCTGATTTTATTGCCGCCGTCGAGAAAACCATATTCAATCTACACAGCTTCATGCTGCTACGTCGCGGCAGTGTGGTAGCTGAGGGATGGTGGTACCCATGGCGACCCGAAACAGCTCATATGCTCTACTCACTCAGCAAGAGTTTCACCTCTACTGGGGTGGGATTGGCAGTAAATGAGGGACGATTGATTGTAGAAGACCCGGTGTTGTCCTTCTTTCCTGAGTATGCACCCAAAAAGGTGAGCGGAAACTTGAAGGCGATGCAGGTTCACCACCTGCTATCGATGTCCACCGGGCACGACCTGGATACGACTGAGCGTGTTTTTTCCTCCCACAACCCAATCAAGAAGTTTCTGTGGTTACCTGTGGAGCATTTCCCGGGTACTCATTTCGTTTACAATACCGCAGCTAGCTATATGCTGGCAGCTATCCTGCAAAAACTTACCGGGCAGACCCTGCTCGAGTACCTGACCCCACGGTTGTTTGATCCATTGGGCATAGAAGGTGCCACCTGGGAAAGCCATCCGAACGGGGTCAATTTTGGCGGGTTTGGGCTGAATATCAAGACTGAAGATATCGCCCGCTTCGGGCAGCTTTACTTACAGAAAGGGGTGTGGAACCGGCAGCGCATACTACCGGAAGGGTGGGTGGAGAAAGCTACAAGGAAACAAGTATCGAATGGAAATGATCCCAATAACGACTGGTGCCAGGGATATGGTTACCAGTTCTGGAGATGCCGGCACAATATTTACCGCGGCGATGGTGCTTTCGGTCAATTTTGCATTGTCATGCCAGACCAGGATGCAGTCCTGGCGATCACGGGAGGGGTGCCCGAAATGCAGCCAATTTTGAACCTGGTGTGGGATAAATTACTCCCCGGGCTGGGCAAGGAACGCCTGCCCGAAGACGAAACTTCAGCCAAACACCTGGGGAATACGCTTCAGAATCTGGTCATTAGCCCTCCTCTAGGAACAGGCACATCGCCGATCGCAAAACAGGTTTCAGGAAGGACCTACACCTTTGAGGCGAACGTTGAAACACTCATAAATATTAGCTTCGAATTTGGTGAAGAGGTCTGCACGATGACTTATCAGCTGCTGGGAGGAGGCAAGCGAAAGGGTATTCATCGTTTGACCTGCGGTTATGGCAGCTGGCGGGAAGGTATCGCTGTTTCGCGAATGATCGCACCTCAACGCGTGGTAACAAGCGGCGTGTGGACAAGCGACGACAGCTTTACTTTGACC
The DNA here is from genome assembly GCA_963809805.1 of uncultured Chloroflexia bacterium. GTDB lineage: Bacteria > Chloroflexota > Anaerolineae > Anaerolineales > UBA4823 > FEB-25. The sequence goes on from CAWELB010000001.1 coordinate 879,550, forward strand.
ATGTGTCGATACGAGACACCGACCATCACCACCATCACCTGCCGGTTTAACGGCGATAAGTTGTTTTACGATAGCAAGGATAACGTATCCTTTGGACCATTGGAACAACCGCAATTGGTGGGAAAATCTGAGAAAGCTACTCCATAATTCACCCGTTAGCTGGTTAATGAACTATAAGCTCGGAAATCGAACATTGTCTATGGTTCCGGGTGTACTGAGCAATAAAGGCAATTCGTTTCCTTCTGGACGCGCTGGCTGACGGAACGGGCGATCGCATTGGCGTCATCGATGCTGATGCCCGAGGCAACTTTCACCTGAAGATCGACGTGAATTGAATCAGGACCAATAAATTCAGCCCAAGGACCGACGACACCTAAAACACCCTCGGTGGTCATGGCAATTTGGCGAACTTTTTCGATATACTCGGGACCGGGTGATTTGCCCAGCACGAGCCCCAAATTGTCACGGAAAACACCGATGGCATTCACCGCGATGATCGTGGCGACGATGATGGTGGCAATTGGGTCAGCCAATGGGAACCCCAAGGCAATAAAAATCGTGCCGATCAGGGCGGCGAGCAAACCCAGCTCATCGTTGACGAGCTCGATCATCTGGGCTCTGGCAGCAGCTCCAAGCGCCCGCTGGCGGATCAGGCTAACCAATGGGGCAGCCGCGATGAACATGGATACGATCAACACACCGATCGCAATGGGCAGATTTTCATGGGTGAGTGAAGCTGGCCGGAATAATTTGGGGATGGCTTCCTCATAGAGTTTATAGCTGGTAAATGACAGGAATAAAGTGGCTGCCAGTAACGCGGCAACGTTTTGAGCCCGCCCGTGACCAAACATGTGCTCTTTGTCGGCACTCTTGCGTGACCATAAGATGGCGATCAATAGAAAACCTGAGATGAATAAATCACTCAGGGTATGAAATGATTCCGCCAGGAGTGCCATGACGTGGGATGAAAAATAGGCGATCAATTTAATGATGATAATGATGGCATAAAATCCTACGGTCAGGTAGAGACTGCGGATTTCCTTATCAGCGGTGAGATGAAATTTTTTCATAGATAAGATCCTGTTCGATTAATTGGTGTAATTGTACATCGGTTACGAATTTGGGCTGTAAATTTTAATAAACCTGGTGAAAGCAATTCTCAAGTCATCTCTATAAATAATAATAATATTAAATATTTCACAGCATCTCGTGGTAAACTTTTTCCATGGCGACTATGACAAACCAACAACTGGCGAATATCTTCCGAACGATCGCCGATTTACTGGAGATCAAGGGAGAAAATATCTACAAAATCCTGGCATACCGTAAAGCTGCCGACAGCTTGAGCAATCTGGGTCAAGATGTAAATGAGATATGGAAACAAGGAAAATTGACCGAGGTGGATGGAGTGGGTAAGGCAATCGCAGAAAAAATCGATGAGCTGCTCACCACCGGACACCTGGGATTCCTGGAAAAGCTGGAAGCGGAAGTACCACCCAGCCTGGCAGAGGAGCTGAAGGTGCCGGATCTGGGTCCGAAAAAGGTGGCATTATTCTGGAAAGAGCTGGGTATTACCAGCCTGGCTGATTTGGAAAGTGCTGCCAGATCAGGAAAAATCCGCAACCTGCCGGGGATGGGCGATAAATCGGAAGCCAAGATCATCGCCGGGATAGAAGCCCTTGGCAGGCGCTCGACGCGCATCCCACTTGGGAGAGCCTGGCCTTTCGCACAGGAGCTAATGGCATATCTGAGGCAAGCTGCGGGTGTGGAAGCAGTGGAGCTGGGGGGCAGCCTGCGTCGGATGAGGGCAACCGTAGGTGACATAGACGTCCTGGCTGCCGCAAAGGACTCAAAAGCCGTGATGGATGCATTTGTGAGCCGCAAGGATGTCGCCAGGGTCTTAGGGAAGGGGGAAACCAAAGCGAGCGTCGAATTTACACACGGCTTGCAGGCCCAGCTGTGGGTACACCCCCCTGAGCATTGGGGTACAGCCCTGGTATATGCAACCGGCTCGAAAGATCACAATGTGCGCCTGAGGGAATATGCGCTCAAGCAGGGCTACTCACTATCCGAGCATTCACTGCAGCGCAAGGATGGGAGTGAAGTGATCTGTGATACCGAAGAGGATGTATACAAAACCCTGGGCTTGCCATGGATCCCCCCGGAATTGCGGGAGGATCATGGGGAAGTTCAGGCAGCCATCAAAGGTGAACTGCCTAAGTTGATCGAGCTCAAGGATATCAAAGCAGAGCTGCATTCCCATTCCACCTGGAGCGATGGCAAGCTGTCGATCCGGGAGATGGCAGAGGCAGCCAAAAAACACGGATACAAGCTTTTAGCCATCACGGACCATACCAACTGTCTGGGGATTGTGCAGGGGATGAGCCCGGAGGACGTGAAAGAACAGCGCAAGGAGATCGACAAGGTGAGCAAAGAGCTGGGAGACGACATTCACCTGGTCCAGGGGGCAGAGGTGGAGATCAAGTCTGACGGGAGCCTGGATTATGCGGATGAGGTGCTGGCTGAGCTGGATATCGTTATCGCATCCTTGCATTCCAGCCTGCGCCAACCCCGTGAGAAGGTGACCGAGCGGCTGATCAAGGCGATGCATAACCCGCACGTGGACATCATCGGGCACCCGACCGGCAGGTTGATGCCTGAGCGGGAGGGAGCTGACTTGGATATGGATGCCGTCTTGAAGGCAGCCGCTGAGACGGGGCTCGCATTGGAAATCAACGCACACCCGGCGCGCCTTGACCTGGATGACGTGCATGCCAGGCGGGCGATCGAGATGGGGATCAAGCTGAGCATCAACACCGATGCCCACAGCGATACGGATATGGACCTGATGCATTTTGGCGTGTCCACTGCCCGCCGAGGTTGGGTCGAAGCGGATGAAGTCATTAATACTTGGAGCAGCGCCAAGCTGCTGAAATGGCTGAAAAGCCGGGGATGAATTCAGGCAGGGAAATATTGTGAGCCAATCAAACCATGAACCGCGTTAGGGCTGATTTGATATTACTCCTGGTAGCGCTGATCTGGGGTAGCGCGTTCGCGGTTCAGCGTGTGGCGGCACAATCCATGGATGCATTTATGTTCAATGGCCTACGCTTCCTGCTTGGGGGCTTCATCCTCTTGCCTTTTAGCCAGCTCAACCCATGGAATAAGCGCTATCGCTCTATAAAAGATAAAACTTCAGTTGATGCGAAGGTGAAAAAACCGCCAGTCCTCGACCGAAAATCCATATTCTTTGTCATCAGTGCCGGATTTGTCTTATTTGCGGGTTCAGCTTTCCAACAAGCGGGATTGAAGTATACGACCGCCGGAAATGCAGGCTTTATCACCACACTGTATGTTGTACTCGTGCCGATCATTTTGGTGATCTTTTTAGGCGAAAAAATTCACTGGGTCGCCTGGCTGGGTGCAGGCATTGCAATCACCGGAAGCTTGCTATTAAGCACCGGTGGAAGCCTGCACATTGCACCTGGAGATTCATTGGAGATGGCAGGGTCGGTGATGTGGGCGCTGGATGTGATTGTAGTTAGCCGCGCTGTGAAGCATATGGAAATATTGACCTTTTCGGTAGGGCATTATCTCGTAGCAGGGTTCTTTAACCTCCTTATTAGCTTGTGGGTGCCTGCGCCGCTGGCCGGATTGTCATCGGGTTGGTGGGCGATTATTTATATTGGGGTGCTCTCTACTGCGGTGGGTTACACCCTGCAAGCTCTCGGACAAAAGTACGCCCCTCCCACCGATGCGACCATTCTGTTGAGCATGGAAGCAGTCTTTGCGGGACTGGCTGGTTTTATCTTCCTCAGTGAGACCATGCTGCCGGTGCAGCTGGTTGGATGTGGATTGATCTTATTGGCCGTGATCATCACACAATTGAATGCGGTTAAATCCAGGAAACCGGCTTTGCAAGTTGATGGATAGTTAATTCCACCAAGATCTAAGGAGAATGCACCATGGCAGATCCTATTGACTGGAAAACGATGACCGACGAGACAGTACAGAATTTGGTCAGGTTGATCAGGGCAGAGACAATCAACCCACCCGGAAATGAGCTGCCTGCGATTTTGGTCGTGAAGGACGTCCTTGAAGCGGCTGGTTTTCCACCGAATGAGTTCAGGATTGTTGAATCTGCTCCCAACCGCGTGAATCTCATTGCCCGGATCAAAGGGGATGGATCTGAGCGACCGTTTTTAATGAGCGGACATGTGGATGTGGTGCCGGTGGAGCGGGAACATTGGAGTCACGACCCATTTGGTGGGGAAGTGATCAACGGTGCCGTGTGGGGACGGGGTGCCCTGGATATGAAAGGCTTCGTAGCGATGTACCTGCAGATATTCCTGGGTTTATTCCGACAAAAAACACCTCTTAAAAGGGATGTCATCCTGGCAGTCATCGCAGACGAGGAAGCAGGTTTCATCCATGGCTCGCAATTCCTGGTGGAGCAGCATCGTGAGCTGATTGATGCGGAGTACGGGATAACCGAAGGGGGTGCGACCACGGTGTATTTTGGCAAGACCAGGATGTACCCGATCCAGGTAGCTGAGAAGATGGTATGCTGGTTACATGCTCGAGCACACGGGAAACCTGGACACGGAGCAATCCCCCATTCAGATAATGCCGTCTTAGCCCTGGCTCAGGCAATTGAAAAGTTACGCAGGGTTGGTCATCTCCCGGTGCACCTCTCTGCCACGTTCCTGAAGATGCTTGATGGTGCCGGCGCGCAGGCCGGGTTTCCACTGAGCGCACTTACCAGGCTCCTACATTCTCCCATGTTAATGGGCTTTGTTTTGGATCGATTGAAAGGTGAAAGCCGTAATATGCTCGGAGCGCTGGTTACAAACACCGTTACACCCACCATGCTGCAAGCAGGGAGCAAGGTGAACGTCATTCCGTCCGAGGCGAACCTGGGTATCGATTGCCGGCTGGTACCGGGGCAAACCCCTGAGGATGTCATGCGGGAAATCCACCAAATTATCGGGGATGGGATTGAGCTGGAACCCGTTTATACCACCTGTGGGGCTGAATTTTCAACGGAGACACCGTTATACAAGCTGATGGTCCGCAGGACACGTCAAATGGACCCCGGGGGGTTGGTCATTCCAATGTTGATGCCGGGCGCTACAGACGCCTGCCAGTATCAAACTGCGGGGATAAAAATGTATGGATTTACACCGGGTGTTCTACCAGCTGGAATACCTTTGCTACAAATGATGCACGGTCATGATGAGCGCATGCCAATATCGTTTATCGAGTCAGGATTACCGGTATTATGGGATGTAGTGACTGAGTTTTGTGGAAAAGGAAGCTGATGGAGGGAGGTGAAGGCTTCACCCTCCACCGATCACTGCCAACAGCTTAACAATATCTCCGTCCTGTAGAATATAATCCTTGCTTTGCTGTTCGCCGTTGACAAATACACCCGCTACCAGATCAGTGTTAATGCCGATGACTTTTAAAGCCTCGCGAACCGAGATACCTGCTTCGACGGTCGCTTCGGTGAACTCACCGAGGTAATCTTTCAGCATTCCAAGGGGTCGTATGGTAGCGCTCATCTTAAAATAATAATCGGCTGTTTAAAAAGTCGTAATATTGTAGAAAATATCCTAAAACGTAGGGGCGTAGGGGAGGGATTTGTACAAATTACACCAGAAAAAATTTCCCCTACGCCCACATGGTGCGTATTAGGTCGGAGCGCAGGGGTAATTAATCATGATTTTTTCGGAATTCCACCCCTCCGGTCAAAAGCTGACCGGACTGGTCGCGCATCTACTTTTGAGATGGCCCTTCTTTGTAATCAAAAACTATGCGACCAGGGTGGTCAGGTTGAGAGATTCTAAGGTCTCCTGGGTGGGTAAACCATTGCTATCCCAACCACGCTGCTCATAGTACATATCCAGGAGTTTTTGGACATCTTCAATTTTGGTGATCTGACCAGCGGTCACACCCGTCTTGGGTGGCTCGGTGTAGAAACGCTGAGCTGGAAGATCCCACACACGACCGAAGCTTTCGTGCTCTCGAACCCAATACATGCGGGTGAGGTTCCAAATGCGGTTGCCGACGGCTTCCAGATCCTGCCAGGTGCGTTTGACACCGGTAATGGCCTCCAGCGTTGGGCAATACAAATCGCGGTCGATGCTGAGCTCCACCCACTGCAGGCGGCAGGAACCCATCACATCAAACATGGGGCGGAAATTTTGCAGCCAGATGACACGGGCGACTTTTTCGGGGACGACTTTCTCACGACCAACTTGCAGGTCATAGGTGATTGCCCAGGAGCGGTTGTGATGGGCGCCCACATCGCAGGTCATATACGCTAACAACATAGCGGTGGCATTGTGGGTGGCATAGGCGGATTGCTCCATACCCTTGACCTGGATGGCGAATTTTTCGCTACCTTTACCGACCTCCTGCGCAGCCTGTTTGACTCCCAATGCCAGCAGGTCACCGATCTTACCTTCACGATAGGCAATCTTTTTGAGCATACTAAAGACGGCATCGACATTTCCGAATTTGAGCTCGATACCATCCGTATCGGCTTTGGTGAAGATGCCCTTCTCATAACATTCCATCGCCCAGGCGATGCAGCTGCCGGCACTGATCGTATCGATGCCCAGGTCATCCGCCAGGCGGTTGGCTTCAGCCACAGCCTGGATATCAGCAATGCCCAGGTTGGAGCCCATCAGACCGATGGTCTCATATTCCGGACCTTCCACCTGGGTGTTATATCGCTTCATATTCGAATATTTGCCGCATGGGGAGGGGCAGCCGAAGCAGCCTTTATCGGTGATGACGATTTCCTTGCGCATAGCCTGCCCACTGATTTTATCGATGCCTTCAAATGAACCGGCACTGAAGTTTCGGGTGGGGAGGGCGCCGACTTCATTGCACCAGCTGGTCACCACGGTCGTGCCATACCGGGACCATTCTGCCAGACCTTCGGCATCCTTGCAGGCTTTATACAGCGCCATACCAGCTTTTCGGTAGCCTTCCAGGTCTGCCACGGGAACAGACTTGGTGCCATGGATGACGATTGCTTTTACTTTTTTGCTGCCCATAACGGCACCGACACCACCGCGCCCGGCCTGGCGACCAAAGTCATGGTTGATGCTGGCATACAAGACCTTATTTTCTCCACCTGGGCCAATGACCGCGATCTGATATTCCTCGCCATATTTGTGCTTAAGCTCGACTTCCAGATCAATGGAGCCTTTCCCCCACATGGAGGAGGCATCCAGGAGCTGGATTTTATCGTTATCTATGAGCAAATAGACTGGCTTAGGACTGATCCCTTCGAGGATGATCGTATCCAGACCGGCATATTTCATCTCAGCGGTAAAGTGACCACCCATGGAGGCATCGGCATATCCCCCGGTGAGAGGAGATTTTGTAGTCCAGTCACATTTCCCGGCACCAGGAACCAGCATGCCCGAGAGTGGACCGGTTGAAATGATGAGCTTGTTTTCTGGTCCGAGCGGGTCGGCATGCTTGGGAACTTCCTTAAACAGGAAATAAATTCCAAAACCACGACCCCCAATAAAATCGCGTGCCAGCTGAGCCGGAGTGGGTTCTTTGGAGATTTTCCCTTCGGTAAGATTTACACGTAGAATTTTTCCACCATAACCATTCATCTGTATCTCCTAGTCCGCAATCCATAGTGCACTGGTGCCGCACACTGAGACGCAATCACCGCACAGGTCGCATTTCCAGGCATTGTTGGCCAGCTCAGTACGGACGAACATCACATCTTCAGGGCACTCGGGCACACAGGCTTCGCACAAGTCACACTCGTCGAATTTGACATAATAAGCGCCGCGGTCATTTATTTTGATAGCCTCAGTCGGGCAGACTGCAGCGCAATCTCCACATTGGGTGCACACCTTCATTTCATAGACACCGGGAGCAGGAAAGTGAGGGATTAAATTTAGCGCAGCTTTTTTCGGATTGCTTTCTTGAAAGAGATTGAGTGAACAAGCCACCAGGCAAGCTTTACACCCCGAACATTTGGCGCTGTCGACATATAGCCGCATTACAGACCTCCTTACATTACCAGACGAAGTTTAGGATGGCGCAATTGATATCAAAATGCTTCAATGCTTTACTTTATTTATCAAGCAGGTGTGTATAGATTATATCAAGAGTTGGATTGCTGGTAGAGACAGATGTCCTGTGTGTCACAGGACAGGTTTCCTATTCTCAGAAAAGCTCGAAAAAGGAGCGATTATCTTTCTTTTATGTATATTCTGACAAATATCACTTGCCCATATTCTCACTATCCGGTATAACAGGTTTGTCCATTTGACAGGCAGTAAAGGAGAGGCATATGACGATCACCATCGATGGAACGGGTTTATCCACAGAAAAATTGGTGCAGATTGCGCGCCATGGAGAGAAAATTGAATTACACCCAGAGGCAGTGGAAAGGATCAAAGCCTGCCGGGTAATGGTGGAAGATAAGATCAAGGCGCATGAGATCATGTATGGGGTAAACACCGGAATCGGTGAATTTTCTGAGCGAGTTTTGAACGATGAGCAAGTACAGCAATTTCAGAAATACCTGATCTATAACCATGCTGCCGGGATTGGTGAACCATGCCAGATCGAGCAAGTTCGGGGTGCGATGGCAGGTAGGGTGAATGTGCACGCCCACGGCAATTCTGGATGCAGGCTTGAGATCACCCAGACACTGGTGGAAATGCTTAATCGGGGATTGACGCCAGTAGTGTGCCAGAAAGGCTCGGTGGGGGCATGTGGAGACCTGGCACCCATGTCTCAGATAGCCCTATTATTAATGGGTGAAGGAGAAGCTTTTTATCAGGGGGAACGCTTGCCCGGAACGGTTGCCATGGAGCGGGCGGGCATCCCCATTCCTGGTTTAGAGGCACGCGATGGTCTGGCAACCATAAATGGCTCAAACCTGCTAACTGCGATGAGCGCACTGCACATCTATGACATGCAGCGCTGGCTAAAACAAGCGGTGATTGCATGTTCAATGAGCCTGGAAGCGCTGCTGGCAAACTTGAAACCCTACGATCTGCGCTTGCATCGGGTAAGAGGATTTAATGGTGCCGTCTGGACGGCAAAGACGATCATGCAGTGTATTGAAGGAAGCGACCTGGCGACCGGAAAGATGAAAACCAAGGTTCAGGATGCGTATTCGATGCGCTCGTCACCCCAGGTGATTGGGGCAGCCCTGGATGCGATCCATTATGCCCAGAGCCAGGTAGAGATCGAATTGAATGGTGTGGGGGATAACCCAATTTTCTTGTATGATGACGGGATAACGTTGACGGGTGCAAATTTCCAGGGTTCACCGGTCAGCCTGCCGATGGACATGGCAGGGGCAGCCATCACCATGGTATGCGTGTTATCCGAGCGACGGTTGAACCGCCTGACCAACCCAGCGCTCAGTGTGGGACTGCCGGAATTTCTTACCAAAGGAGCGGGGATGTTCTCAGGGATGATGCTGAGCCAATATACGGCGGATAGCTTGATCGTTGAGCAACGCATCCTCTGCATGCCAGCCAGCATCCAATCGATACCCGCAGCAGCCGATCAAGAGGATTTCGTGTCCATGGGGATGAACACTGCCATCAAGAATGGTCAAATCCTGGATAACGCCTATGGTATCCTGGGGATCGAGCTCATGGCAGCTGCCCAGGCGCTGGACTTTCGGGAGTTCACCCCTGGGAGAGGTGTACAGGTGGCTCGAGAGGTGATCAGAAAGTACGTTACCCATTTGGATGTGGATCGGCCGCTGCATACGGATCATAATAAGATGAAGGATCTGGTTAAGTCAGGAGAAATCCTCGAAGAAGTGGAAAAAGCGATCGGGAAATTCGATTAGTTTGTATTTTCGAATTTACCTATAAAGACACAAAATATTCAATACAACGTGTATTTTGTGTCTTTTTAGTTTAAAATAGATTAATCCAATATCGGGGTGAAGGGAAGGTAGTTGTGGACATTCCTACGGAAAAACCTATTACAGATCAGTGGTATCTTTACACGCAGATGCTGCGCTGCCGTATATTCGAGGAAGCTGTCAGGCACCTGTGGCTGGACGGATCCATTTCAGGGGAGATGCATCTGAGCATGGGAGAGGAAGCCATTGCAGTCGGGGTTGTCAGCCAGCTTGTGGATGGCGATGCGCTGGCGCTTGATCATCGGGGGACTGCTCCGCTGATGGTCAGAGGAATAGACCCGACATTATTATTAAGGGAATTTCTCGGCAGACCGGATGGATTGGGTGGGGGAATGGGTGGGCACATGCATTTATTTTCAGCGGAGCACCTGGCGGCATCATCGGGGATCGTGGGGGCATCCGGTCCGGCAGCAGTGGGGTTCGCTCTCGCCAACCAACACTTGCGACCTGGGAAAATCTCGGTGGCATTTTTTGGTGAAGGTGCTGTCAATGAGGGAATGCTGTTGGAATCTTTCAACCTGGCAGCTACTTGGAAACTACCGGTGATGTTCATTTGTAAAAATAACGATATGGCAGTAGTAACCAGGAGTGCCGATGTGACGGGCGGGGATCTCATCGAACGAGCCAAAGGGTTCGGTTTGCGAGGTGTCGACGTAGATGGAAGAGATGCTGAGAAGGTCTGGATAGTTGCAAATGAAGAAATCAGACGCTTAAGACAAGGGGACGGACCCGTCTTCGTGAATGCGTATTGTGAGCATCTGGAAGGACATTTTCTGGGCGACCAGCTGCTGCGTTATGAGCACCGATCAATATCCGAGACCATAAAAATGGCGGTACCTTTGGTTAAAGCCCACACACAATCCAAAGGAGCGCCGATACGTGAAAGAACGGCAGCCTTGCGGGAAATGCTGGCGATCATCCGGGAAACGGTAGGTAAACACCGCTCAAATGAAGGCGATCCAATTGCTCTTCTGCGAAACAAGCTAGCCACACAGGACCTAGAAAAGCTGCAAGCGATTGAAACCCAGGTACATGAAGAAATCGGGAAGGTGCTCGAGCGAGCAACCCAGCCCCTTGGGCAGACGGGAGGCCAGGAAGCATGAGAAAGATGAGTTTTGCGGACGCTATTGAAGACGCATTAATGCAAGCAATGGCGAAGGATGAAAGCATCATCATTTTTGGGGAGGATGTGCAGGGAATGCGCCTGAACCTGCGGATTCGTTTCGGCCGCGACCGGGTGCTGCCTACACCTATCAGCGAGTCAGCCTTCGTGGGAGCAGCGGTGTCTGCGGCTATGGGTGGCTTGCATCCGGTGGCTGAAGTCATGCTGGTTGACTTTATTGGCGTCACCATGGATGCCATTCTTAACCATGCGGCGAAAATCGAACGATTTTCGAATGGGAATTGGAAGGTGCCGTTGGTGATTCGGGCGGCTTGTGGAGGGGGGTATGGCGACGGTGGTCAACACGAGCAAAGCCTTTGGGGTTGGTTGGCACACATCCCCGGGTTGGTGGTGCTGGTTCCATCTACCCCGCTGGATGCGGGTGGGTTGATGACCTCGGCATTGGCGTATGATGGACCGGTAATTTACCTCGAGCATAAATTGCTCTCAGATTATTGGCTGGATGCGTTGGGAGGGAGCAGCCGAAAAAACATGAAATTCGACGTGCCTGCTGATGGCGCGCGAGGAGAGGTTCCAAAAATATGGGAGCCAATTCCCATTGGGCAGGGTGTTATCCGTACGGATGGCGAGGACCTCACGATCGTATCCGTGGGGGTGTCGGTGCACCGGGCGATTGAGGCGGCGCGGATCCTTGGACCAAAGGGGATATCAACCCAGGTGGTTGATCTACGGACAGTCTCGCCACTAGATAAGCAGCTGGTGATCGGTTGTGTTTCGAAGACAAGGCGCATGCTGGTAGTGGATGAGGATTACGAAGGGTTTGGCTTATCAGGTGAGCTGGCGGCAATTTGCCTTGAAGCGGGTCTTTCAATAAAGTACGCACGGGTCTGCACCACAGACACCATTCCATTTTCTCGCCAGCTTGAATACCAGATCCTACCGAATGTAGAACGGATTGTTAATGCAGCCACCAAGCTGGTAAGCGGGTGATATAAACCCAAGAGGTGTTATGATGAATGTAATCGTTGATTTTTGCCTGGTCCCAATCGGGGTTGGAGTTTCGGTTTCGAAATATATCGCTGAATGCGAAAAAATCATTAGCGAAGCAGGTCTCAAGTCTCAAATGCATGCCTATGGGACTAATATTGAAGGGGAGTGGGACGATGTCTTCGCGGCGATCAAGCGCTGCCATGAACGGGTGCATGAAATGGGGGCTCCGCGCATATCGTCCACATTGAGGTTCGGAACACGCACGGATCGTGTGCAGACCATGGAAGACAAAATCAAAAGCGTGCAGGATAAGCTGCAAGGCAGTTAAATATCAATTTTCATAAATCAAGATTATGCCATTAAGATGAAAATCAGAGAACCTTTATCATCTGGTTCTCTGATTGATGAAAAGATCTACTTAAATTTAGCCTTTGAGAGCACCAGCCATCAAACCTCTCAGGAAGAAACGCCCAAGAAAGATATAAACCAATAAAGTAGGCAGGGCAGCCAATAATGTAGCTGCCATCAAGACATTCCATTGGACGAGTTGAGACCCAGCGAGGTTATTGAGTGCTACAGTGACTGGCCAGTGAGATTGATTCGTCAGGATGACTGCAAAGAGAAATTCATTCCATGCCTGGGTAAATTGCCAAATAATGACCACTGCGAAGCTGGGAGCTGATAGGGGGAACATGATATAGCGATACAGACCTGTAAGGTTTGCTCCATCAATCCGACCTGCCTCAAGGATTTCGGTACCGATGCCGGCATAATAATTACGAAAGATGAGGGTGGTAATGGGGATACCATAGATGATATGAACAAGGATCAAGCCAGGAATATCCCCATACAAGCCTAAGAATTGCATGAACTTTACCAACGGGATCAGGATGGACTGGTAAGGGATGAACATTCCGAACAGGATCAATGAAAAAATCAGGTTTGAGCCGCGAAATTTCCATTTGGAGAGCAGATAACCATTCACCGAGCCAAGCAAGGCGGATAGGATCGCCTCCGGAATAACCATGATGAGACTGTTTTTTAAATTAGGAGCAAGCTGCTTAAATCCGGCGATGAAATTATCAATATGGAGACCACCGGTGGGTAGTGTCCACATGGTCTTAAGGTCGACTTCATTAAATGGCTTAAAACCTGTAAGAACCATCAGGTAAATGGGAAGCAGATAAAAAATCGCCAGTGCGATCAGGATAAAGTAAAACAGTAACTTCGTCCAAGTCCGGCGGCTCATAGCTCTGTCTCCGAGCGCATACTCTGAATCAGGTATGGAACCACCAGGACAGCAACAGATATAAGCATAAGAATGCCAATGGCTGCCCCCTGTGCATAGTTCGTACCATCAAAAGTTGTGACCCACATGTAAATGCCTGGCACATCTAGACGGATGTCCTTATTACCCAGGGCTACAATCAGGTCGAAGATCTTGAGCGACATGTGACCCAGAATGATCACTGCACTTAGTGTCACTGGTTGGAGCAGGGGCAGGATAATATAGCGGTAAATTTCAAATTCACTTGCTCCATCCACACGGGCAGCTTCGCGCAGGTCATCCGAGATGCTGCGGATGCCCCCCAGGTAAAGTGCCATGGTGAAACCGGAAAGCTGCCAGACGGCCGGAATTATGGTAAAAGCCATTCCCCAGGGCTGGGGGGTGGAATGCCATAAGCTAATAAGTGAGTTAAGCCCCAAAGTCTGAAAGATGAGATTGATACCTGTGATGCGATTGCCAGTTGCAGGATTCATCAACCAACCCCAAACCACTCCCGAGGCAATAAATGAGATCGACATGGGGAAAATAAAAATTCCGCGGAAGAGTGCTTCACCTTTGAGCCTTTGATCCAGCAGGATAGCTAATCCCAACCCAAGGATCAAACAGCCGAGAATGAATCCAACGGTGAACATCCCAGTATTGCGGACATCGATTACGAAGCGTTGGTCATGGTTAAACAGATCAATATACTGCTGTAGACCAACCCAGGTGAAATCTGGGTTTAAGCCTTTCCATTTACTTAGCGATACTCTAAGCGACCAGCCGATGAATCCATACACAAATATCGCCACAGCAATTATTGAAGGTGTTAATATGCCGATTGAGAGAACGGTTTCGTTCTCAAACATGGCTAATATTACAAGTATGCCTAAATAAAATATCAAGCCACCAAGCAACAGACCAATCGAGGTCAGGTTTTTCCCCCCAATAACAAGCTCAGTCTTTGAAAGAATGAAGATCAGTATCGTTCCCACGAGCATGAAGATAATTGCTAAAACCAGTCGGGGTATACGAAGGTTAAACTTTTTAAACATTAACCACCTCGTTTTGTTCTTGACCGCAGGTTCATACTGAGCATCAGTTCAATCATACAAACCAAATCGTAATTTTCTTGATATATAATTATATAAGTGAATCAAACGATGTGTAATGCTCAATGCAATAGATTCTAAATGGGCGGCTCATCGAGCCGCCCATTTTTTTACAGATTATTGTTGAGACTTATTTACAAGTCCCATCTTTTGAACAGGCACTAACCAGCGCAGCCTGGAAATCGGCTGTCTTGGTCGTGTCCGCCTGGAATAGCCCGATGGCTGTGCCGATCGAGGTCGCCCATGCTGGGGCAGCCACAACACCATGCATAAGGCTACCAACAACCACATTGCTGGTCCAATCCTTGGCAGCATCCTGCGAGTATTCACTAAATAATGTTTGATCACAGTCTGTGCGGGCGCAGATGGAACCCTTGAGTGGGTTGAAGGCTTCCTGACCAGCTTTGGAAGCAGCGACACGGAGCCAATCCAAGGAGGCATCCGGGTGTTTAGCGCCTACCGGTAGCACGAAGCTATCGGAAAGGAAGTTGAAGACGCCATATGTACCGGGAGAGACAGCCCAATCGAAATCAGTATGGGGAGTCAGTGCGAGGCCATTTGGGGGCTGGTTTGCAAAGTACCCGTAGGCCCAGTCACCCATGATATTGAAGGCAGCATCGCCGTCAGCAAGGAGCTTGGAAGCAGGCTGCCAGTCAGACATCGTGGACGCATCAGAATTGGTATAAGACAATGCCTTTGCGAAATTCGCGATGCCAGCAGCAACATCAGAACCATTCCAATCGGTGGTGGGTGGGCTGGTCCACAGACCATTCCACTTATCCGCACCGATAGTGCCAATCATGATGTTCTCGAACAGATGGATTGCAGTCCAAGGGGCACCAAGAGATAGGCAAGTCTTACCTGCGGCTTTAATCTGATCGCAGACGGCGAAAAACTTGTCCAACGTATCGAAATCGGTTTTGGGATTCGCAGTTACTCCGGCTGCAGCCAGGACTTTCGGGTTATACCAGAGAACATTAGAGCGATGAATGTTCACTGGCACACTGTAGGGATGACCATCCTGCGAGATCAGTGGAAGCAGGGTGGCAGGCAGCACAGCTTTTAAACCAGTTTCGGTGAACAAATCATCGAGTGGAAGTACTTGTTTAGCAGCTACATAGTTGGCGATTGTTTCTTGACCAGCATGGGCTTGCCAGGAATCTGGGGGATCACCAGCCGCAAGGCGGGTTGCTAAAACGGCTTTGGCGTTCGTTCCAGCTCCACCGGTCACAGCGGCATTGTTGAAGGTAATACCAGGGTATTCCTTTTCGAAGATCTTGATCATGGCGGCCAAGCCATCCGCTTCACCCGGACCGACCCACCAGGAGAACACTTCGACTTCTGTACTTGCGGCAGGGGCTGTGGTCGTCTGAGGAGCTGTGGTGGGTGCTGTCGTTGCCTGGGCGCAGGCTGACAGTACCATTGCAGCTACGAACAAAATGCTAAGTACTGCGTAAAACTTACTTTTCGTAAACACGATTACTCCTCCTAGTATCTACATACAGGTTGTTTATTGATTTGATTCAATATGTGTTCGAACCTATTAACAATTTCCCTCAACATCCCTCCTTTCAATCGTACCAATGGCTTACCTGGTTAACCCACCTTTTACTTCATGGATCTTCCGACCAGACAAAAAATGGTTTTTTGACCGCCACTACAACCAAACAACAGCGTAAAGCCTGCTTTCGTGATTTGATCGTAATCTTGGTAATCGGTTCCTTATATCAGTAGATATCTGGCTAGATGTAATTTACCCCGAGAGACAAGGGATTCATTCGTTAATATACTCACAATATGCACACTTGTCAATTAGGATATACATCACGTTCATCAAAGATTAAGCTTACGAATGACTTGCCTTGAGGAAAGCAGCGGATCCGTAGCTGAAAATCCCCCTTCCATGACTGCATAGCTGAAAAGACAGAGGCACTATGTGGTACGAGACAGGCCAGGTAATTAATTTAGGAAGCCAACCCGTCTAGATAAACGCAGGTAGACTTGATCAAGTGCTCGCGGAGAGGGGAAGGGTTTTCTCCCACCTGCTCCATTGCCAACAAGACGCCACCTACAACGGGAGGAGATGAGAGGCGTACCAGGCGGGCAGATGGTGCTTCGGAAGTAATGACCCTCCGCATGGGGGCAATGAGCATTTCACCCATTTCGTACAGGCTGCCCACGAGCACAACCTCAAACTCCAGCTGCTCAATGCTGAGCTGCCGAATGACCGCCAGCGCGGTGGCACCGAGCTCACTGCCTGCCCACTCGATGATGGAAAGGGCAACAGGGTCTCCAAGGGAGGCGATTTTATACACCACGGGAGCGTAATCAGAGTTGAGGTAGTATTCACCCATCTCCAGGCCTTCAATCAAGGATGGGGTGTCCCTGGCACCTGTGAGGCGGAGAAACTCCTGGGTGAGCATCGTTTGGGGACCGCGTTTCGTCCACTCGTGGGCGATGGAAGATAGCGCCCGGTCGATCAAACTGCCAGCCCCCCCATGTTCGCCATAACCTACACCGGTCACTCGCCCGACGTTATGGTTCTTGTCCCACCCCCAACAATTGGTGCCCGTACCAGCCACGACGGCGACGCCCCAATCCTGTGATGCTCCGGCTAATAAACCTATGATGGTGTCATTGACCGCTTCGACGGGTGCGGTTAATCCTATCGTCGCGATGGCATCCAGCGTCGGCTGACGTTCGGAAGGCCAATCGTATCCTGCAACCCCGAACCCCCCAGCTGAGATTTGATCTTTATTAAGGCGAGCCATCATCAGGGCTTTTTCGGTTACTGTCTGCAGAGCCGTGCGCAAACCCTCGTATCCCACCTCTTCATGGTTGCCAGGACCATAGGTGCCAAAACCGACTGCGTTACCTTCTCCATCACTAATCAAAGCGTGAGATTTTGTACCACCAATATCAACGCCCAGATAAAAAGAGGACATAGTTCACTCCACCGTGACGACCTGACCCGTGGTTGAGCTTTTATAGGCTGCATCAATGATCTTCATGTTTATCCACCCTCCACGTCCACCTGGATTTGGTTGGCGATTTTGGCGTATGCATTGGATAAAGTAATTCATCTGATCGTTGTACAGGCTTTGCGGAGCATGGTCAATCCGAGGGTAAGGAAACCCAGGATCGATTTTTCCCGACGGCTGCAGCAAATAGGTGGGAAAAATCTGCCCAAACCCTGCAGTCCCATAAAGCTGGGTAGCGGCATTGGGACCGTCCGTCGTGAGGCTGCCACCAGCCTGACTCAATATATGATACCGCACCATTATTCCAATTGACGATCAATATGTCGGTATCATCCACGTCTTGAGGCGTGTAATACGTGCCGATGCGAGCATATACGGATTCCGGCTGGGGATCATCTAGTAGAAACCGGGCAGTATCCAGCGCGTGGATGCCTACGTCAGCCATGGCTCCACCACCGGCGTATTTCTTCTCGGTGAACCAACCCGAGGGTCCCCAATGGGCATGCACACCATAGCCTTTGGTGCGGATAATCTTGCCCAGCTGGCCGGCATCAACCTGCTGCCGCAGCCACAAGACCTCCGGGTCGAAGCGCCAGCAATGGGCGACCATCAATAAGGCGCCAGATTCCTGGCTGGCTTCCAGCATCTGGTAAGCCTCCAGGGCGTTCATCGCCATGGGTTTCTCGACCATCACATGCAAACCGGCTTTTAGCGCAGTGATGGCTTGCGAAGCATGTAAATAGTTGGGTGTGCCGATCACCAGCGCATCCACATCACCCTGTTCGAGCAACTGTTCGATTGTCTCGAACTGGTATAGGATATTAAACTTTTGGGCTAGAACTTTAGCCTTATCTAAATGTCTATCCACTACTGCAATAAGCTCAACACCCTCCTGCTGTGAGGCAGCCTGGGCATGGATGTTGATAATATAGCCTGCACCGGTAAACGCAATTTTCATTTTTCCCCTACTGTAACCACAAATTTTATTCCGAATTGCGGCCCGAAGTTACCTGGGTGAATAGTATTAATGGTTGTAACAAGGAGATATTTATAGCTTTGAGGCGATAGATGCATGTATTTTCCCGTTTAGCCTTTAAAACCTCGGAAGACCACACCCTGGGTGAAAACTTTTTGAGCCATGAAGAACAAGACAATGGGCGGGATGATCATTACAATGGATGCTGCCATAATCAGGTGAGTATTGATGGCATACAGGGCGTTGAAAGTCTGCAATCCGACTGCCATGGTCCAATGTTTTTGAGTATGCAGGAAGATCAGAGGCTCGTAGAAGTCATTCCAGGCGTATAGAAAATGGAAAATCGCCACTGCAATCAGGGCCGGACGGGCTTGCGGCAGCATCACGTAAAACATGGTCTGGATGGAGCTGGCTCCATCGATTTTGGCAGCGTCGTCCAGCTCGAAGGGAATCGTCTTAAAAAATTGCCGCAGCATGAAAACGTCATAGGCGTTGGCGAAAAAAGCCGGCACAATCAAGGGCAAGAGGGTATCAATCCAGCCAATTTTCTGGAAAAGAACATAGATCGGGATCAACCGCACCTGACTGGGAAGCATGACAGTAGCGAGCAGCAGTAAGAACAGCACGTCCAACCAGCGGGCTCTAAAGCGCGAGAAGCCATAAGCCACAAACGTGCAGGAGAGGAGCATGCCAAACCCGCCCACAAAAGTGACGATCATTGTGTTCAAAAAGTAAGTACCGAAGGGCTGGCTGGTAAGGGCTTCCTTAAAGTTTTCAGGATGAATTTCTATTTTATAGAGCGGTTTCTGATCTGCCAGGAGTAAAGTAAACGTTTGCTGAGGGTTTGCCGGATCGACAAACACACCCTTTTTCCCGGGGGCATTCTTGAGTAAAGCCATCTTCTGCGCGGCACCATTAATATTCACATCGTATAGAGGTAAACTCTCTCCATTTACCTGGGCGGTGATGGGTGTACGCGGGATGAATGATAATGGATCACTGCGCACCTGAGTGGCATCTTTGAGCGCTAACGAGATCATGAACAAAAAAGGGATCAGAATGGCGACTGCGCCAATCGCCAGGAGCAAGGTGGCGAAGAACTTGATCAGCCTTTCCTCAGCCTTAAATCCCAATGAAAACCGAGGGGAGCGGAAGGAACGATTTGTTGCGGCCATGTTATTCCTTGCCTCTCAATTCACCCTCATAGTAGACCCAGATATCTGAGGATCGAAATACTAGCAATGTAAGCACCAGCACGATAATAAATAGAATCCAGGCCATAGTGGCCGCATAGCCCATATGGTTGTACCTGAAGGCATTTTGATAAAGGTAAAGGTTATAGAAGAGGGTA
The DNA here is from genome assembly GCA_963809805.1 of uncultured Chloroflexia bacterium. Classification (GTDB taxonomy): domain Bacteria; phylum Chloroflexota; class Anaerolineae; order Anaerolineales; family UBA4823; genus FEB-25. The sequence goes on from CAWELB010000001.1 coordinate 899,284, forward strand.
GATCGCACGGGTCCACCCTCGCCATTGGTGATGACATATACTTCGGTAAAGTATTGGAATGTGCCAATCATCCCCAAGACCAGGTTGTAGAAGATAACCGGGGTCATCATGGGCAAAGTAATATGGCGAAAGCGCTGGTAGAGGTTTGCTCCGTCTACTTTAGCGGCATCGTAAAAGTCGGTGGGAACTCCTTGCAGCCCGGCTAAATATATGATCATGCCACCGCCAACTCCCCATAACCCCATGATGACCAGGGATGGGACCGCCCATTGAGGGTCGGCGAGCCACCCAGGTCCTTTCATGTGCAACACCGCTTCAATGATTGGATTCAAAATCCCAACTTTGGGGTTGAAAATACGTCCCCATAATAATGCCACTGCCACGCCTGCGATCACCGAAGGGAGAAAATAAATGGTTCGCCAGAGATTTACGAAAGGAATTTTCTGGTTAAGCAACACCGCCAGGAAGAAACCAACAATTAAACCGAGCGGAAGTGCCATGACCGCATAGGTGAGGGTTACTTTTAAGGACTGCCAGAATATTGGATCACCCAGTTTACTTGAATCATGGCTGATCAAGGCTTCGAAAATTCCAGAGAATATTTTCTTATAATTTGCAAAATTATTCCACACCGGAGCGTTGATGATGTCATAGTCGGTGAATGAGTAATAGAGGGAGGCGATCATTGGACCGATTGTAAATATAAGAAAACCGACGATCCAGGGACTGATGAATAAGTATCCGGTCAGTGCTTCCTTCCGTCGGAGACTCAAGTGAGGGAATTTAAACATAACGACTCCTTAATTGGAGCTTGCTGGGGATAAGGTTGAGACCTTATCCCCAGCATGATAGTGTAACTACGGATGCGTCGACCAGTACGCGTCTAGAATCTTTTGAACTTCACCGTTCGTTGCATCTAAAACAGATTTTGCATCGTGATCTTCACCGGCGGTGAGGATTTTGCCTTGGGCGTTTGCCAAAGCCTCATTGATTGTGGCAAAATCTGGTACCCAGGATTCATGATTGGGCACATCCAAATAAGTGGCAGCATTGAAAATTACATCCAGGTTTATATCGGGATATATTTCTGCCAAAGAGGCTTTGTAGGATGCTTCGGTGGATTTCCGGGCAGGCATACAGCCATAGATCCGGCATAGCTCGAGGTTGTTTTCGGGTTCAAGCAGCCATTTTAATACCAGCCAGGCTTCATCTTTATTCTTGGCATCCTTCGGAATACCAAAACCGTCTGCATCGACCTGTGCTATGCGCTCACCCTTTGGGTTGAAAGGCGCCGGAGCGAGATCCCACTTAAAAGTCAGCTCGTTCAATGACTCGGACATATACCAGGAGTTGGACATCCACATGGCAAGTCCATTGACTGCAAATGGGTCGCCATTGGCAGGATCTAGCCCTGAAATAGCAGCACTATCGGGCATGAAGTGATCCGTCCAGATGGCATCGCTATACCATTGCAGACCCGCGACCCAATCGGGGTCATTGACAATGGCGGTCTTGTAATCCGCGGAGGTTGGGCGACCCATATTGGCTGGAGACCACAAGACTTCCCACCCACGCAGACTGTCCCATGAATTATCAAAACCATACTGGGTAATATTGGTCGGGTCGAAATCTGGTGAGGTGGCGTTGACCGCGTTTACATCGAGCGTCACCTGCATGGCCATTTCGCGCAATTTGTCGATCGTCCAGGTCTTGTCGTTGTAATCCTGGGTTGGATAGGCCACCCCAGCAGCATCAAAAGCGTTTTTGTTATAAAAGATATAGGATGGGTACAGACCGAGGGGTAAACCGACATTCTTGCCTTCATAGGTATTGAGGGATACTGCTGGACCGTAGAAGTCGGTGGTATCGTAGTTATCTTTCTGAATATATGGGGTCAGGTCCTCCAAAGAATCCAGGAATTGAGCGGTGGTCTCGATACCCATGGGTCCCAGTAATTGAGGCGCCGTACCGCCCGAGATCATGGCGAGCAGGCGTTCGCGGGCTTGTTCGTACGGAACGATGAGAAATTCGAGCACAATGTTCTCATGGCTGGAGTTAAATTTTTCTGCCAGGGCATTCTCTGATTCAATCTGCGCGGGATCTGTGCCAGTGCCAAGACCCACAAAAATGGTCACGTGCACTTTGTCACCGCTGGCAACGGGAGCTTCGGTAGTGACAGCAGTAGGTTCTGTAGTAGTTGCCGGGACTTCGGCAGTTGTCGGTTGTGTCACCGGACTAGTAGTCACTGCAGTAGTTGGGGTCCCGCATGCTGCAATCACCATTGAGCCAATCAGTACGATGTTGATTATTAGAAGCAGTCTTTTCATTCTATTTTCTCCTCAGATTTGATAGTTAGCAAAATTTATGGATCTAATCTCCCAAAAAGATAAGATTCTAGGGCGATTTGGGTATTTGTCTTCTTCGGTGCTTACACCTCCTTATCTTCGTTCGATGCGCATCCACAAGACCGGCGGATGATTAATTCGGTAGGTAGTAACACCAGCGGGTTTACAGGCTCTTGATGAATGAGGCGCAGCAATTGTTGCGCAGCCGTAAACCCCACCTGTTCGGTTGGTGCACGTATGGTTGTCAATGGGGGAGACAGGTACTGTGAGATATAAATATCGTCAAAACCGACTACGGCGATATCTTCAGGAATTCGTTTTCCAGCGTGTTTAAATGCCGTGATCGCCCCGGTTGCGGCCTCATCATCGCCAGCGAATAACGCCTCAAAATTAATCCCTCTCTTCATCCATTGAGAAATAGATGCGTGAGCGATTTCAGCATCGAAGGCTCCCAAAGATATTAATCCGGGGTCAAAAGGTATATTATGCGAGGATAATGATTCTCGATAGCCCATCTCGCGCCACTTCGAATCCTCTTCAGTCGATGGCCCGGTCAGAAAAGCTATCTTTCGAAATCCATGGACTTCTATCAGGTGGTCAACCAATTTTTTTGTACCGGCTTTGTTTTCAATCGTGACGCAGGGGATTTCAAAACCATGGGGAGGGGTTTGGTGGAGAAGAACCATCGGAAAGCCGATGTTATATAGGCGGGATATTTCATATTCCTCTAGGCTGTCAGTGAAGATAAGCAATCCATCTGTATTGTATTCACCCAGCTTGATGGTCACCGGATCACCCTGCTCATGGCGAAAGACGGCCGAATGAACCAATAGCTCATAGCCAGTCCGGCGAAGCCCTTCTTCGATTCCACGCAGCAATGGCGAAAAAAAGAAACCACTGATCTCGGGTAAGATCAGACCAATGGTGTTGGTTTTACGACCGGCAAGAATGCGGGCAGCAGAATGAGGGGTGAAGTTTAGCGATTTTACCGCCTGCCTGACTTTACTGGCAGTGATTTCTGCGACAGGTGTGGTGCCATTGATTACCCGACTGACCGTGGCAATCGAAACTCCAGCCAACGAAGCGACGTCTGAGATCGTGGCTGGGTGACGATGAATTCTTTTTTGGAGTATAGGATCCAAGGTAAATCGCCTGAAAGCGCTTACATGAGTATATAGAATTTACCGGCAAATGTCAAGGAGAATGAAAGGAAGATTAATCAACCAGCGGGGATGCCTGGTTGCTTTAATCCGAATTGAGGGTCGATCAAAGATGGCTGGTATTTTGGGAATTTCCATGCCGATAGATCATAGCGACTGCAGCAATCAATCCTGCAATCACCCATAGATACGGCATGGCAAAAGAGTCGATACTAAACCCTTCCCCAAGGAAAGCCAGGAGGGCAAGCTGCCCGGCAAACGCGAAGGTTTTGATGGTGCGATTTGGATTGTGCTGTGAAAACCGGGAGGATTGAAACAGTACATAAAGCCAGGTGATAAAGATAGAAAAACCAACCAAACCCGTCTCTGCCAACAGGCGAAACCACAAGCTCTTTACATTTGGGATTTGGGTGAGGTAAAAAAGAACATTGCGGATTTCAAAGGTTGCCCAGCCGATGGCAGGAGCCAGTTTGGGGAAGAAAAATCCTGCATTACCAAGACCTACTCCCAGCCATGGATATTGGTTGAAGACGTTCCATCCATTCATCCAATACACTGCACGTTCCAGGAATATAAACCGATGGCTGAGAGTCAGGATGGTATTTTGGTCCAGGGTGAGCAGACCTACAATTTCCTTTATTGTAGGAGGATTGCTGACCAGGATATTGAGCCGCCAATCGCGTCGTACCGCGAAGTAGAAAACCCCAACCAGTACAAGTGCATAGACCAAAATTATGAAGAGGCTGGTCAGCACTTGGATCCAGGCTTTGCGCTTCCCTGATGATCCATCTTGGAGGATCAATCCTCTACCTGACACATTCTCCACGATTTTGTGATGAATGGATATATTTAGCCTTATGAAGAAATAAATGATCATCAAGACCAGCGAAACCAGGCCAATCCGGGGTGAGCTAAGGAAAAATGCCGCCAGCCCAAACACAAGCAGGATATTTTCCAAAGAGATATGGAAGATCCTGAAGGCGAAAGCTGAGGTTTTATGGTAGGAGGCTGCCAGCCATAAAGGCAGGTACAGCATCACCATTTGGTGGGCGAACCAGGATGCTTCGTAAGTCAGCCCATTGACACGACCATAACGGGGTGAATATTGAGGAGAAAGGACAGCCAGCCAGGATTGAATCTGGTTCATCCAGGATGGGTATTGCTCCGCACCTCGCAGGACATAAAATGCCTGGAAACCGGTCCAGAGGAGCGCAAGGATGCCTCCTATTGTGATGTACTTCCAGGTGTTGTTTAATTTCTCAGTCGTTTTCACCCAGGTGGTAGTGACGAGGTAAAAGGTGAGCCCAACTGCAAGGGTAAATAGAGCTCTGAATTCCTGCCCCGGGATCGTTTTGCCTTTAAAACCGGGGATGAAGAAAAAATAAGCCGCGACGCAGGATATGATGACCGCTAAGGTGAAAAGGACCAGAGGTAAGGATTCCTTTGGCAGCTCACCCTTGCGGATGATCAGCGGAAGCGACCAGATCACCAACAAGATGAAGAAAGGCAAAATGGAGAAAGGGGCTACGATGGCACCCGACAGGGAAGAAAAGAATGGGAACGAAGTTAACGGCAGGCAGATTAGAGCAACTGCCCAGAGTATCTCACCTACTCGCTCCAGGTTCATCATGAACCTGCTTGGGGTAGCAAGCATCAGACGCCCACTTTAGAATTCATTTCTAAGAGAATTAATTACAACATACATCGGTCGATAGCTACTGAGGTTTCTCTTTATTTCCAGGACTTAACAGGCTGGAAATGATAATTCCAATGATGAATCCAATCGAAGCTCCAGCAAACATCAGATTATTACGCCCATAGAGCACTGGCTGTTGCGGTTCGAGCGCCAGCGTGGGAGGTTGAAAAATGACGAAATCCGGCGCTTTGCCGGTTTCTTGCCATGATAGCATTGCCTCGTATCCTACCTGCGCCCAGCTGTTAACTATCGATTGTGCAGCCGAAGGATCCTGGCTTCGATAGCGAAGTTCCCAGATATCATGCTTCCGTTCGATGGTGCTGTTATCGAGTAAATTCTTTGTTGAAAGGGATTGTCCAATTTCATTAGCCTGGACGATTACGGTATTGAGAACCTCCGTCGAAACAAGAGCACCTTCAGTGGTATTCAGTGCCATATCTTCGTTGTACTGGATCAAATCCTCCCTTACGCCCTGGGTAGGAAAGCGGTTTAGATCAAGGGTGACGAAATACGTGGCGGTTGCTTCATAGACCGGTGGGTGAAGGTGGAAAAAGACAAATCCGAAGACACCACCCAGGAAGGTGGCAAGCAAGACCAGCCACCACAAATTCATCATACGTGTGAAATACACCTCAGGCGAGAACTCTTTTGAAGTCATAGGGGAAAACAAGCATCCAGGATGATTTTGTTCAAATTAATCCATTGAATTCTAACACATGTGTTCAATTCGCAAAAAAGACCGGATGCGCGAGGCATCCGGTCTTCTCTTACTGTTAGCTATAGTTATTAAGGGGTTGGAGCAGGTATTACTGGGCGGGTAAGCCCGGTAACACTTCCACCGAGGTCCTGGATGCTATCATACAGGATCTGCAGCATGTATTTGCCGTTGTGGGCAAAGGCACCCGGATCCTTCTGAGACCATTGATAGTTATACGAAGCCCGAAGCAAACGAGGCGTCCAGGAAGCAAAACTATTGGTACTGACCAGTTCGTCTGGATCAGCGACTCCATCTGCATTCGTATCGATGAAGAAATATGGGTAATTTGCACCAGAATATACAACAGGTGAGCCAGCTTTATCAGCCGCATACTTCTGAATTGCTGCAAGGAGTAGATCTTGCAACGTGGTAATTTCATCAAACATACCTTCAGTGGTATTGGCATCCCCGTCATAGTCGGTGGTTCCCATACGGATTAACTCCGGATCGGTGGTACCGGCATGGCAACCAGCACATAGCTGGGTGTTGATAGATAAATCATGAGCGTTGTGGCAGGTTACACAAGTCTGTCCAGCGTCCACATGGGCATGATGCCCCAGGTAAGTCTTGCCAGTATATTCGTAAGCACCCTTGGCTTCAGTACCGAAAATAGTAGCACCAGCACCGAAGTAGTGCGGATTTCTGAAACGCAAGGTAGCATCAACGGTGTCGTCGGGTTTATCACCGATAGCCTTGTTGACACTCACTGTGGATTCTCGGCCCTGGTGGCACAACAAGCATAGATTTGCTGCTGGAGGAGTGGAACCTGGGAAGGTGATGACTGCACCACTGGGGAACTTGACCTCAGCTACACTGTACGTGGCAGGGAAGTCAGACGAATCATGACAGGTGGTGCAAGCAAAACCCTGAGATACCGGTTGGGCGATGGTTACGCCCGTGACACCATCAGCAGCGGTAGCTTCGTGAATGAAGAGGGGTAGACCAGTGGCTGAGTGGCACTTGGAGCATGTGGCTGGTACTTCTCCTTCACCATCCCAGTCACGGAATGCCATCTCTGTGGCGGCAAAGTGACCGGCATCAATGCGGTGAGCTTTGCTGAGATCAATCGGGGCAGATAATTTGGTATTCAAGTCAGCGATTGAGTCATACAGCAACTCGATGACATACTTGGCATTGTGGGCGAAGGCACCCGGGTCTTTAACTGAAAGCTGATAGTTGAATGAAGCCTTCAACAAGCGACCAGTCCAGGATGCATAGCGGTTATCCGAGTTGGCCTCATCAGCATCGATGGTGCCATTGTCATTGGTATCGATGAAGAAGTAGGGATTGGTGGCTGCGTCATATCCAATAGGTGTGCCGGCAACCTCTTTTCCATAAACCTGGATCGCCTGCAGGAGCATTCCCTGGAGACCAGAAACCTCAGCGGCGATACCTTCAGTAACATTGCCGTTGCCATTGTAGTCTTCGAGAGAGCCATTCATGCGTATATTCACCAGATCGGCTTCAGAAGCGACATTGGTATGGCATTCCTTGCAGGTATCAATCCTGATTTTCAATGTATGTTGATCGTGGCAGTTAATGCAGCTATCGAGTCCACCAGCGTGCTGGAACTTGCCATCATAGGTGTTCTCCGGGTATTGGTAACCACCCTGTGCCACATTACCATACAATGTTGCAGCTGCAGCGAAGTAGTGAATGTTGGTGAATTTCAAATCAGTGCTGACAGTATCGAGGGTATCCGTGAGGACGTTGGTGGCGATGGCGATATCAATGTCCTTGCCTGAGGCACGACCCTGATGGCAGACCATGCAACGAGATGAAGGACCGAGGTCTGAGACGACTGCACCTGAAGGGAAGGTCACTTCGGAAAGGGAATTAGCTGCATCATTGTGGCAAGCGATGCAGGTGATGCCGTTGCTGACTGGCTGAGCCTTATCCACAACTCCTACGGCGGAACCATCAGCTCCCAGGTAATCCATATATCCAGTGGGGGTGTGGCATCTGGCGCAAGTCGTGGGTACTTCCTGCGGACTATCAGCATCCCAGTGGCGGAAGGCCTCAGCAGTCGCATCGGCATGCGGTGAACCTGCCCAAGCGTCCTGGAATGGCACATCTGCAACGACAGGAGTAGGGCATGGCGCGGCTGTCGGGCATGCTGGAGGTGCAGGGCAAGTGGGGCATGCCTGCAACGTTGGAACTGCGGCGGTGGTTGCCGGAGGGCTCGAACAGGCTGCAATAGCCAGAGCCAGGCCAATCAGCAGCAAACCGACAAATAGATATTTCTTGTAATTCATAAATCTCTCCTCATGAGGGAATAGAAAACATTGCATCGAACTAATTGAGTGGGGTATATAAGTGTATCTTGGATATTGTTCCTCCTTCGGCGAAGATGATAAAACGACAATAAATGGGGTTCGAGCAATCAACCACTAGAATAGTTGAACGCACCATTAAACATAGGTTGAACACCCTATATAATTCTACCACAAAATTAGGGTGAGATGAGTAGTTTGTATAAAAATTTACAAATGAATTATGGGCAAATAAGGCGCCAGATGTACAGGCTGCTTAAACAAAAACTTGCGCCAGGCAGGTTTTTAAGCTGAGCTTGACGCAAGCTAAAATGAGATATTGATCAGAAGAGCTAATTTACCTTATTGTGATCCTCAGCTTTATTGGCACTCTGGGCAAACAGGTAGATGGTGAGGATAACGATCATGCCGATGACCATACCTGCAATCTCTGGCCAACGGGCTGAAAATTCCAAGACCAGGCCCCGACCACCGACGGAAATATTCCGGCTGAATTTGCTGATTGCACTCACGATTTGGGTCAGGTTTTCGGTCAGGAATGCCACACCGATCAAAGCCAGGATGGTGAATGGAATGGCGATTATAAACGTCCAAAAAGTGGCATGAAATTGTACCTTGCGCATAGCTACCTCCTACACATACCATAACGATATTTTTTAACTGTGACTATATGATAAAGAATTGGCAGGCTTACGTCAATAGGGGCGGTACCTGATTTTTGGATAGGGAATCTATACTAAATCAGGCTGATATCAAGCCCTTCCGTATGGCGTATTTAACCAATTCACTGCGAGAGTGAAGTTCCAACTTGCGCATCAGGTTTTCACGATGACGGGCGACCGTATGCTTGCTGATCTGTAATGATTCTCCAATTTCATCATTGCTCAACCCCTCTGCCAACAAGCCCAAAACTTCTTGCTCGCGAGTGGTCAACCCATCCAGGGATGATTTTTCGTTATCTTGCGCAGACCGACCCAGGAAATCGGCTACCAGAGCCTTGGCAAGGGAGGGATAGATATATATTTCTCCAGCAAAGGCAGCCCGAATGGAGGTGATCAGGTCTTCGGGAGCAGCACGCTTGGGAACATAACCCGAAGCACCCGCCTGCAACATCTCAAAGAAATATTGCTCATCTTCATGGATAGTCAGGGCGACGACTGCGGTGTCTGGCAGCTCTTCTTTGATCCGTTTGGTCGCTTCGATACCTGAGATATCAGGCAAAGTAATATCCATCACGATGACATCGGGCGAGAGTTCTTTGGCTTTCTCGAGGGCTTGCAAACCGCTATCAGCTTCACCAATAATTTTCATGTCAGGCTGGCCTTCCAACAGCATTTTTAACCCGGTACGCACCACTTGATGATCATCAACGAGCAATAATTTAATATCATGCATTTTGTGTCTCTCCAATAATGGGTACATTGACTTCTATAAGTGTGCCTTTCCCGGGATGAGAAAAAATATTACAAGATCCACCTACCAGCGAGGCACGTTCAACCATTCCCAGCAATCCCCAGGCTGTTGGTCTGCCTGGCTTTTTTTTCATCACCAGGTCGGAATTGAATCCCTGACCATTATCTTCAACGCGAAGATAGATATTATTGGGGGTATAGTCCAATTGAAGATCGATACGACTGGCATTGGCATGCCGGACGACGTTATTGATCGCTTCCTGCGCAATCCGGAATACCACTGCCCGTATATCCGAAGATAATTGCGGTTTTCCGCCATGGTTAACTATGTTTATGGTAAGACCGGTGCGAGAGTTAATATCGTTTGCATACCAACGAATAGCTGCCAGCAAACCCAGGTCATCCAGCTGGGGAGGATGGAGACCTGAAACCATGCGCTGGAGCTCCTCTACCCCAGCCATGGCTAGTTTTTCGAGCTGACTTGCCTGTTCAATCGCCCGATCACGATTGGTGGTGATTGATTCAGACATTCCCCGTAAACCCATCCCCAGGGCAGTCAAAGTCTGACCGGTCTCATCGTGCAGCTCACGGGCGATCCGCCGCCGTTCAGATTCCTGGGCGATGACAGTCCGGTGGAGTAGTTCTGCTTTTAAGGCATCCAGGCGCTGCTGCTCAGCAAGCTGTGCCTCCCGAAGCTCTTCTATGCGTTGATTGCTTTCAACTTCAAAGGCGCGCAGAGAACGGGTGATGAAGACCGCAGCCATGGTGGCTGTTCCCGCCCGAAAGACCTGGATTGGAAATCCAAACCACTGCAAGAATTCATCAGAATTTAAATATTGTGATGGAAAGATGATGCTCTTCCCGACAAATAACTGCCCAACCCCACCATATAAGCCGAAAGCGATGGCAGCCAGCAAGACGTCTAAACCGAAACTTGACATGCCTAACTGGATGAATTTATGCCGTTGAATGATCAATCCCCAGACTGTTAGCACCGCACCTGGGATCGCCAGGGCATAACGGGTATATACATCTGCGGCGACGCCACGGCCCTGGCTCGTGGACGGGTTGAATAGGACTCCCAGCAGACCGATCACCCAGATGGCTGTAATCACCGATAACATACCAATATACAAGCGGCGTTTTTCCACCCCACTGATCAGGCGCGCTCCAAAAGCAATTAAAAATAGAAATGAGCTGGCTAATAAGATTAAACGCAGCGGTAAGATCCAGGATGGATTGTAGGGTCCGGAGATTCTTTCTCGAATGAGCAGGAACATTTCGAACCATTCATGACTACCATGGATCAAACCGAATCCAATTAATGGGCGCAGGGCACGCGAAAAGTCCAACTTTGAGGAATGACCAAATTCAAGCAGAACTGCCAATCCCATCACAAAGAAGGACAGTCCATAAAAGAAATATATCAGAATTATATTATCGGTAAAAAACTCAGTCATTAAACTTATTTCTCAGGCGCACCTGCCGCGATCCAATCCAGGATAATTTGAATGATCGCATCGGGCAGCTCTCCACCTGGCGGCATAACACTGCCGTCTTTAGCAGTTCCTTGTAGTTTCTGAGCCAGCAAACTATTGTCCACATCTCCAGGGATCACTACAGGAGCATGGTCGCCGGTGGTCATCACGGCCTGGTAACTCGTGCTGTCCCAGCCTCCCAAGGTACCGTGGCACATCTTGCAGTCCTGTTCGAAAATGGGCAGGATATCCGCATCGAAGGTAGGCGTGGATGGAATAGGCTGAATAGTGGGAGTGCCTTGTGGGGAGGTCTCTGGTGGAGGGAATTGGCGGATGATAGCCACCAATCCCTGGATTTGACTATCCGAGAGGATGGAACCGAATGAAAGCATGTTGGTATTCGATATCCCCCGACTGATCACTGTGGAAATCTCCTGGTCGGTATCATCAGACAGGTCATTCAACGTCGGACCATGTGTAGTCCCTACTCCATTCTGGCCATGACACTGGGTACAGATGGTTTTGTATACATCATTGGCCGACAGAGACAGGATAGGTGTAGTGAACTTGGGAGGTGCAGTAACAGGTGGATTTGCTTGCCAGGAGCGCAAGTACGCTACGATTGAATTGATCTGGTCGTCATCCAGGTTACCACCATTAGCAGAGCCAAAAGGTGACATGCCCTGATCGGGTTGCCCTTGGGAGATGATCTGGAACAGGGTGGTGTCATCACGGGTGTTCAGGAATTCCGCTGAACCAATGGGAGCAATGATTTGATTTGCGTTCACCGGGTTTGGACCGCCTTCTCCTAAATCACCATGGCAGGGGGCACAATTCTGTCCGAATAAGGTCTGCCCACGCTGGACGGACGTACCCTGACCGGAAGTGATGATGTAATTTACCAGGGCATCAATTTGAGCCTGGGTGAGCACATTCCCCCAGACCGGCATGGTTTGATGGGCACCTCCTGCGGCAATCGTTTGACGGGCACTAGCGACGTCTGTGGCGATCGGAATGCGGGTTCCGTGACAGGTAGAGCAATACTGGCGGAATAAAGTTGTTCCATCGGGTTCCGATGAAGGATTCACGACGAAATTTGCCAATATGTCAATCTGGGCAGGGCTAAGCGTGTTTTGCCAGGCAGGCATGGTATTGTGCTGCCCCCCCTGGATGATGGTCTGGCGTAATTGGGTTTCATCGCCTGAATAGGCAACAGATTGCCCGTGGCAGGAGGAACAATAGATGGTAAATAGTCTTTGACCATCCGGCGCGATCAAGAAGTTCAATAACGCGATCTTCTCATCGGAGGTGAGATTGGCAGACCAATCTGCTGCCTGGAGTTTGGCATGCGGGGTAAAGTTAAGACCTTCATCAATGGAATTCTTCAAGTCGAGCGGGTTACCCCCCACTAGATCTTCCACTTTATGGCAGGCGCTGCAATTCCTGTTGAACAGCTGGCTGCCACCTGGAGAGAGGATAAAACCAGCCAGCTCATCGATCTGATTTGATGATAGATCACCATTCCAGGCAGGCATCCCGGCATGTGAGCCTTGAGCGATAAGGGTATGTAAATTGGTCCCTGGGGGCACAATAATGGAAGCACCATGGCAGGCTGCACAGTTTTGGGTATATAGTAAGGCGACAGGATCTCCCTGGGTGGCCTGGGCAGGTGGCGGGGCTTCACGAACAGCCAGGATGGTGAGGGTGATTATGCCAGCCGCTGCCAGCAGTGTGACGCCTGTGACGACGGGCCGGTCTAGAAAGTGACGTTTGGTGTTCCGGTCAAGGAGGGGTAATAAGAACAGCACAATGATGGCAATGGTAGGGATGAGTACAACGCCCACCACATCGAGCTTGCCTGGGAAGTATTTCAAAAGTTGGAACAGGAATAGAAAATACCACTCGGGTCGCGGTGTGTAAGTCGTATCAGCAGGATTCGCACGGGCTTCAAGGGGAGCCCCTAAATAGGCTGCCAGAACGATCAATATCAGGAATATTGCAAAGGATATTACAGCGTCTTTAAAAATGATGTCTGGATAGAATGGGACACCGTGCTCTTTTTCTTCGTGATATTTCTCGAGATAAGCCTGCTTTTCCTTCTCGTTCATTGGTCACCGCCTCTCTTCGGCACTGCACTGATGCCGTTACGAATGACCAGATATAGATGGATCCCGATGAGCATGAGTAATAACGCTGGGAGCACCCAAACATGCGTACCAAAGAAACGCACCAATGTGACGGCAGATATCTCGCTGCCGCCCCGGATAATTCGCAAGAGCGCATCACCAATCAGCGGTGGTGTGCCAGCAATACGAGTACCGACGGTGGTTGCCCAGAATGCTTTTTGATCCCAGGGTAAGAGATAACCAGTAAAGCCAAAACCAATCACCACCAACAGCAAGATCACACCCGTAAACCAGGTGACCTCACGCGGAAATTTATAGGCTCCGAACAGGATCACCCTGAGCATATGCAGCACCACCAGAATGATCAGGGCACTGGCACCCCAATGATGCAGCCCACGGATCAACCAGCCTAATGGAACCTGGGTGGTTATATATTGCACACTATCATAAGCGTGATCAGGGGTGGGGACATAATAAATGGTCAGTAATATGCCGGTAATGGCCTGATTAAGAGCAACGAAAAGGGACGCACTCCCGAGCGTATAGAACCAATTAACCTTCGGGATTTTGCGCAGAAATATTTGCTCCCAAATCTTACCAATCGAAGTCCGTTCGTCCAACCATTGGATTATTTTGGGTGCCATTTCAGCCTCCTACCAGAACAAACAGCTGATCATTTTCAACTTTAACGTCATAGCGTGTCAGAGGGCGGGGAGGCGGTCCGGAGACCACGTTGCCTGATACGTCGAACACGCCATTATGGCACGGGCAGAAGAATTGATTCTGTTCGCTGATCCAGCGGATGTGACAGCCCAAGTGAGTGCAGATATTCGACATGGCAATATAAGTACGGCCATCGGTAGAAAGCACGTACACCGATATTTCTTGCGCATTTTCGATCCAACCCGTCTGGGTTTGGATGGTAAATGTGAACAATGTCGGAGTGCCCAGCTCCACCTTGGAGGTGGGGCCAAGGTGCATCCAGGTTTGTGTTTGCGTGTTTTTCAGGGCTGGTCCGACGACATATGCCACGGCCGGCACTCCAAACCCGATTCCGATTAACCCACCTATTCCCCAGATGGCGGATTGCATGAAATTCCGCCGGCTGAGCTCTTTCTTTTCGGTCATAATTCACCTCCTTTGGCGATGGTGGTGATTAATTATTTTTCCGGTGCTCCTGCTTTGATCCACTCAATGACCAGGTTCAGCTCTTCAGGAGTGAGCTGGCCAAAATGAGGCAGGGAACCGGATTGTTTCTGGATTAGCAGACTTGCTGCGGAGTCACCAGGGATGATCACAGGTCCATTCGTACCACCTTGGATTGCAGTCTGGTAGGTGGTTAGATTTAACCCTTGAATGCCATTCTCACCATGGCATGCCCCACAGCGTGACTTGAATAAAGGTCCGATGGTGGCGTCATAAGTCAGTGCACCAGACAGGTTCAACGGAGATGGGGTTGGGGTAGGGGGAAGGGATGACAATATCGTCTGGCGCAGCTCAGGAGCAGAAAGACCCGCATATTTCCAGGTTATTCCATGGCAGGCACTATTCGAGCAAAATGAAGAATTGTCGGTTCCGCCAGGGTTGCCGGTGGTGTGGCAATCACTGCAGGTCTGGTTGAAGACCTGGTTATGCATGGCGATCCAATTGGCGTTCAGGTGTGATTGAGGTTCAGGACCGCGTGAAATTTCAATATCTGCGACAAATTCAGACGGACCTGCTACGACAGGTATTGTGTGGCAAAGGTTGCATTCCAGACGGATGGCTTGCTGCGTGGTGTCCATATGCTTGCCATCATGGCAGCGGAAACAACCCGGGAAATCCATATGACCCACATTATTGGGGTGGGTATCCCAGTTTGATTTTTGATCCAAATTGACTGAAGTGGTATATATATTCTGGAGATATGCAATTGCGTTCTGGATGACAACAGGGTTGGCAGCATAATACTCGGGATAATATGCCTGGTAGTAATTATCCAGCCCGGCAATGCTATTCAAACCCTCCTGTTGGGAGGTGTAATTTGCACTGAGGACTTCGATACCTTTCATACGGATCGATGGGATGGTCTTGTCAATAAATCCGCGTGACAACGCAGCATCCATCTGATCGGCAGGCATAGGCACGAGATGCGTGACGCGATTATGGCAAGTTACACAATCCATCTCTTTTAGGTCCGATTCCTTAAGATCAGCGGGGTTGAAACTGGAGGAGATATCCGTATATTCCGTGTAGGTGCCATCGGCGTTATAGACGCGAATGTAAGGGATATTATTTTGTAACTGGTCGGAAGCATAGAAAAGCACCTTGTTTTCCACATGCCAGTGAATGCCCTTACCAAGCCCCTGGCGGGTGGTGCCGCCACCCGTTTTTAAACTAATGAAAATGCTGTAGGCAGTATTATCGAGATCGTCCTGGAAACGCTTGGCCTCACGCAAGCTGTCATCTGAAAATTTATCGGGATTATGGCATTTCTCGCAGGTATCTCTGGCAGGACGCATGTTGGTGGCGAAAATCGGGTATTCATAATTTTTGAACACCGTTGCAAAGACGTGTCGAAGGTCTCCCGCTTTGCGGGTGATCTGCGTGGCGATGAATCCGCGACCGATATGACATTCCACACAATCCACCCGGGCATGCGGTGAGGCCAGGTAGGCAGTGTATTCAGGAGGCATGGTATGGCAGGAGGTGCCACAAAACTGCGGACTGTTGGTATATTGCCACCCATATGCAGCCCCAATCAAAACGACCAGCGTCAGGACGCCCAAGATGGCATACGGCAATATCCTGATCCACATCTTCGAATCGGCGGGAGGGAAAAAGAAATTATGTAATGCTCTACCCACGCGTTTGAAAAAATTTCTCATGTACTGAACTCCATTATTTCTCTGGGGCACCTGACCGTATCCAGGCAATTACCTGGTCCAATTCGTCGATGGTCAGCTGCCCGGGGTGATTGCCCGCAGATTGTTTTTGAACCAGAATACTGTTATCGGGATCGCCAGGGATAATGGCTGGACCAGAATTACCCCCGGTGAGTGCATCTTGATAGGTGGAAAGACTTAACCCACCAACTTTTGTCACCCCATGGCAAGAGCCGCAACGGTTACGGAATAAACCTGAGAAATAGCCGTCCCAGGTCATGGCAGCCACTTCAGCACCGGGTACCAAGGTCGGAGGGGGTGTGGGAGATGGTCTCGGGGTGGGCGTTACGGGGACGTAGATCTGGGCAGTTTCACCCTGAGGGACCGTAGTTATTGCAGTGACTTCAAAATTAGCGAATTTAAAGATACCGAAACCGAACGCAAGGGTGAATATCAATGCAGCCGGGAAAAATACTTGCTGCCGGCGTCTGAGGACTTTCGCCGGGATCCGTTTGTAACCTTGACCTTTTTCCAGCTGAGCAAGCTCGGCAGGATGTTCGTGCATCATCTCGGTGCGGGTGAGCTTGCCGTTGAACATACTCTTGTTGAAGTGCTTAATATGGACGTGATAGAAATGCCATATGATGATGGCTAAAACAGCCAGGATGGCCTCAGCCCCGTGGGCGGCTTTAGCTGCCGGGATGAAATCTCCGGGTAATAAACGCGTGGTTGAGAGTGGGTTCCACATCATAAAACCCGTCAGACCCATAATGATCGTGCCCCATACAACTGCCAGGTATTCAACTTTTTCTGCATAGTTATAACGACCGTAATAACCACGATGTTTTCGGACACCAAGAAAGAATAAAATATCCTGGATGAGATGTTGAATATCCTCGATGACTGGCAGCATGGTCCAGCGAACACGCAGGACGAAAATTTTGTAAGCTAAGGCAAGCACGTGATAACCACTCACGATCATCATAACGATGGCGCTGTAATGGTGAATGACACGCACCTGTTCAATCCCACCCAGGAAAGAGATTAAAGTATCACTGACCTGGCTGGCGGCGAATTTTTGGATCAATCCAGTGAAGCCTAAAATGGTAAATGAAAGTAAAAAAACGATGTGCTCGATGCGCTGCGAGATATCAAAACGCGCATAGGTAATCTTGTCATCAGACGGGGTGGCTTTGGAGTGGGTGTCCATGGTGGTGTTACTCATGGTCTGCCTCCTCGTCTAGGGTACCGCCTTGATCGTCCGGTTGGCTCACCTCTTTTTGATCAGCCTGCACGCCAGGCTCACCTGCTTCGTCAGGCTTGCTCTGCTCACCCGCATCCTTGGGCTCGCTTACCTCAGCAGTATTCTCGACATCCTCAGATTGAGCTGATTGTTCAGGAGCTTGTGCGCTCGTGGAAGGCGGTGTAGGCGAGACAGGGGTATTGGTTGTTTGAGCCTCTTTAGCAGGAGGCAGCGGGCGACGTTTACCTCGCCGGCTCTTGACAAACACATTATGGCCCACATCCAACCCTACCATAGCTACCATAAAGCCAAGCACACCGGGGATAAAGACTTTATAAAATAGATTTACGTAATAAACCAGGGAGTAATGGTCTGGCGAGGGGATGTAATGCGACATCCAGGCGCTGGGGAAATTACTGGTGGCATCAGGGTGGCAGACTTTACAGCGAACCAGTAGATTCTGCTGCATATCAATTCCGGTTTTCGGATCGTCCACACGGGAGATATCATGCACACCGTGACAATCATAGCATACCGGTTTATTGGTTTGAGCGTCGGGTGATTGTTTCTCGAACAAGGTTACCGTTGTACCATGGAAATCAGCCACATAGGTATTCAAGACATTAGTCGAAATCCCATATTTATCCATTAATTTGGGATCGGTATGGCAACCAGCGCATAATTCAGGTGATTTTAGTCGGAAGGCTGCGGTAGTTGGGTTACCGATATTATGCACACCATGACAGTCTATACAGGTAGGAACATCGGTATTTGAATCTTCAATCAGCGCAGCCCCATGCACGCTGGTCTGATACTTCTGATAGATGGCGTTATGACATTTGGAGCATGTGACTGGAATACTTAGCCGTGCTGCGGGGAGGATTTCTTGGGTTTTAGGGTCAGTCCACTGATGCACGTCATGGGAGCCGTGGCAATCGGTGCAAACCGCGGCTTCTTTTATGCCGATAGCCAACTTATCATAATGGACACTATCCATCGTCAGGTTGTATTCGCCCGAATGACAGCGGTCACATAAATTGGTCAGACGCAAGGTGGCATCCCGCAGGTCGGTTGCGGTAAACAGAGCGTGCGGGTATTCCCCCAGGTTGGTATGACATTGAACACAAGCATACCCATCCTTACCATGGATGGAAGCCGCATAAACGTCGGGATTGACGTACAAATCCAGGACATCCCCATTCAGAAGGGTCATGGTCAGACCCGGTTTGCCATGGCAACCTAAACAGGTTTCATTGCTCACGATTGGTGCAGTGGAGCTCACATCCGCGAAGATCTGCTCCTGGATAATATCCTGGGAGGATCCTTCAGGCTGGGCAGCATTTGCCACCGTCACGAAGTGCAGGATAGTTATGCTGGCGAGAATTATTACACCAATCAGGTATAAAAACAGGTGTCTTCTTACAGACCTCATGACTTCATTTCTCCTGCATCCTGATCCGTATGAGGCTTGTGAAGCAACCGGTCATATTCAAGCGAATGATAGCTGCGCATATCATCTTCATTGAGCCAGCCGGAAAAAATACTCAGGTTGAGCCGCTCGAAGTGCACGTGATAAAAATGCCAGAGGATCACAAAGATGATCGTGACGATTGCCTCTGTGCTGTGAGCCATGATCGCACCGGGAATCACACCTCCGGGAAGAACCCGGGTAATCACTTCCGGAAACCACATGAAAAAACCGGAAATAATCATGATTCCGACAGAAAAGAACAGGAACCAATAGGTTACCTTTTGCTCAAAGTTGAATTTCCCGAAGGCAGGTTTGTGCTTTTTAATAAAAACAAGATAGAGCAGCATATTCCAGGCATCTTTTACATCCTGGAATGTCGGGAGCATATCACCGGGTAGTTTCCGCCTGGCGATGAGGTAGATTGCTTTTCCCAGGTGATACAAAACCAGGGCTGATAGGACCAGGGCGGTAATGTGGTGAATTTGTTGGATCAGGTTTAGCCTTTCGGCTGAGGAGATAATCGCCTGGCTCCAGGTGGAGGTATTGTATTTCTGAGGTAAACCGGTGAGCAGAAGGATCGCGATGCAAAGGAGGAAAACTGCATGCTCCCAGCGCTGGCTGACGCCGAAACGTGGGAATGTCCGCACCAGTTTGACAGGTTGATTCGGTGAGGCAGGGGTGGGTGGACGTTGGGTGGTCATAAGCTCCTCCTCACCCGATCGACCATGAACCTGATGAACTGAAGGGCGACATATATCCCACATATCCACAGGATGGCGGGGGTAAAAAACGAGTAAAAAGAATCTACATAGAACAGGATAGGGGTGCGCTGGAGACTGACTTTATAATGACCAGTCCACGCACCGGTCCAATTCGAGCTAACACCCGGGTGGCACTTCTGACAGGTCACAAGCAGATTTTTGGGGTTAACCGATGAGTTTGGATCGTCTGGCTTCAAGATGTCATGGATGCCATGGCAATCGGTGCACACTGCCGAGGTGTGTTGGATTGTAGGCCAGCGCGCCTGATAAACCGATACATCCACGCCATGCCAGGAAAGGCTGTACAAACTGTACACATCCGCGGAGAGACCATATTTTGCCATCATTTCCTGATTTGCATGGCAGCTGGCGCACAGGTCGGGCTCCTGAATCCTGAATTGTTGAGTACGGGGGTCATGGATATTATGCACACCGTGGCAGGTGGTGCAGACGGGAACATCGGGATTTGCTTCCTGAATTAATGCATTCCCGTGTACACTAGCCTGGTACACTGAAAATTCCTGGGTGTGACAATTGCCGCACGTCTCAGGGATCAGGGTGCGCGGCTCGCTTGGGGGATGAATATAGTGGGACCCATGACAATCAGTACACACGGGCGCATTCAGGTTACCTGCTGTGGCTGCCTGAGCGTGCATGCTGTCCAAAGTGCGTGAGTAGTTATCGGGGTGACATTTTTGGCAGGCGGTGTAGTATACCCTGGTCAATTCCCGCTTGGTCTGGTAATTGATCGCCGGGTGAGGGTAGGTGGTAATATTCGTGTGGCAGGCTTCGCATTCAATCCCGATCGGACTGTGGACGGAGGTCGACAGCTGGTTGGCATCCACAAAAAGGGATAGGGTCTCTCCACTTGGGAGTGTCAGGGAGAGGTCCGGGTTGGAGTGACAGCTCAGACAATATTCTTCGGTTTGCTGTTTCGGTTCGCTGGCCTGGGAAGGCTTAACCCAAATCATGCTCAGGGCGAGCAGGAAACCGAAGATCAGGAAAATCACCGGCAATTTTTTTAATTTGGAAGGCTTTGACATTTCCTGATCCTCCTTATTTACCGTTTTCATCACTTTTTTGAAATTCTTCTGGGGGAGGAGCAGGTTTTGCGATTACTCCAAAATGACGTAGCAAATAAGAGACCCCAAATAAGATCACCAAAGGCACCAGGCAACGCGCAATACAAAGCATTGCGATATAAATCGGATTGGCTGTTGCGTCACCCATTATTTTGTCCTCCGCTTGCAATAAACAGTCTTGCAATCCCACCCACGCAAGCCTGGATGATCTTTTGCGGGGAGAAGATAGAGCTATAAAGGAAATTTTTCACTATTAAGTATAACCTATCCATAAGCCGTCGGTCTAGGAATGTTCTTGCTTCCCAAACAGAGGCAGATAGCGAATGCCAAGGGTGAGCATGGTGAGAGCGTAACCAACGATGCCTATGGCTATACCCCATTCTGGTAAACCAGGGAAGTATTTCCCTGGAGAGAGCTGGTAAAGGGTGCCAGGGGAATAGCTTAGCGGAACGAACAGGCCGCCTACAGTTACATTCCAGCGATTGACTACGATCCCAAGTACGGCAAAAATGGTCCCGATGACCAGGTAGGCTGGATTTTTATTGAAGCGGGGGGTCAGGAATAACACAGCTGGTAGCACTATCCCCAGAATGATTTCGAAAACCCAAAAAGAGAAATTGTAAGGGGTTTGCTGGCTAAGCAGGTTGAATGCCTCGCTGACGGAAGGGGTGCGACCGTAATAAGTGACCGCCGCCAGGTCCCAAAACCGGATATATCCATAAACCATGATGGCAAAACCGCTGAAGCGAGCAATCGCGCGCAATACTTCATGCGGGACAGTTAACTTACCTGTGATCCATTCAGTCACATAAGCCACTGCCATCGTCAGCGAAGGTCCAACCGCGACTGCTGAGAGAATGAACATGATCGGCATGCTGGGTTTGAACCAAATCGGGCGTGATTTCACGATCCCGTAGGTAGCACCCAATGAGGATTGATGCAGGAGTGAGATCCCCAGACCGATCAGGGCAAGCACGGGTGCCGCACGGTGAAGGTATTTCGCAGCGGTATGGATCCATGCATAGCGATTTAATAATTTCGATTCAGCAATCACCGGCGCAAATTCGACCAACATAATGATCAAATAGATGGTGATGCACATCGTGATTTCCCAAAGGACGGAATGAATATTCCAATAGACCCATGGGTGCCAAAACCGATCCGGTCGACCAATATCCATGACCAAGGTGAGCAATGCACAGGTATAGCCGATAAAACCAACAAATACCGCCAATCGAACGATGGGTTGGAAACGCTTTAATCCAAATAAGTAGACTATCGCAGAGAGGGTGAATGCACCCGCCCCAAGCGCAATGGAAGATAGATCGATGGTAATCCATAAACCCCACGGGACAGAATCGGACATATTGGTGATATACAAGCCATTCCAAAATACTTGAAAGGCAGAGACAAGGCCGATCAGGACGCATAGGGCAAGCAATCCTAACCAGGCCAATAATGCCGGGCTAAAAGAGAATAATTTACGTTCACCTAATGCACGGGTGGCCATATTACAAGCCCTCCTTGGGGATGACATAATAAACGCTTGGCTCAGTGCCCAATTCTTCCCGCAATCGGATGGTAGCCTCAGTACCAATGGCTTGAGCCACCGAGCTGTTGGGGTCATTCAAGTCGCCGAATAGTCGGGCACCGACCGGGCAGATATTCACGCACGCAGGAGTGGCTTCTCGATCTTCACCGGGTGTAAAGCCAGCTTTTAATCCTGCATCAATCCTGTGGATGCAAAATGTGCATTTTTCAACCACACCCCGTGGACGGCGCTTGACTTCAGCTATTCCCCAGGTTGGAATATACGGATTGACATCCGTGCGGGCCTGCCAGTTAAATTTTCGGGCATCGTAGGGGCAGGCGATTTCGCAATACCGGCAGCCAATGCAGCGGTCATAATTCATTATTACCAGCCCATCATCACGGTGATAGGTGGCACGGACCGGGCAGACTTCTACACAGGGTGCATCCCCACAATGCAGACATGGGCGGCTAAAAAAGAAGGGTGTTCCCGTGGAAGTTTTTTCATCGACAACAATATTCCAGGGTTTCTCGGGTTGTTTGGTATTCGCATCCACCCACACGTCGTTGGTAGCGGAACATGCTCGCAGGCAATATTCGCAGCCGATACACTTATCCAGGTTGATCACCATTCCCCAGTGGTGTCCTGAAACCTGGGTGCTCTCCCCTGCGAGGCCCTCGACCTGCTCTTGCTTGAAACTGGCGAAGGGTGAAAGTGGACCCGTCGTCAATAGCTGTGCTGCCACCACTGAACCGGCAGCTGTGCCACCAACGATTAAAAAATCTCGCCGGGTCAGCTCAAGCTTGATCTTGGTCTTTTTCTTACTCATCTTCTTTAACCTCGACCACATGAATGCCGCGGCTTACCACCCAGGCAGCTGCTCCACCGGTCATCAAACCGACGATTGCTCCCTGAGCCAGGCCGATATAAAGACGATTTGTACCTTGAGTTTTCAAATCGCTGATCTGCTGCTGTTGAGTTTGTACTTGCTGCTCCAGTGTGGCGGCATCCACCGACCCGAGCTGGGCAACCTCGCCGGTCAGCTTGACAATTTCATTGCGGGTGTGGACGGTATCTTGATGGCAGGCGATACAGGCATCCGAGCCTACCGCAAAGGTATGGCCCGTTGGGACCAGTCCTTCGATAGGGTCATTGGTGCGCGGGCTGGTGAACATGTGACAGTTGCTGCATTCCAGACCCGCATTGGCATGGGTGCTATGGGTGAATGAACTGCCGCGATCCTGGTGGCAGCCGGTGCATAGCGCCGTGACAGAATCGGCTTTGGGATTTTGTGAGTGAGGGTCGTGGCACGCCTGGCACTGGATGCCCTTCTGCCCATGCACGGAGGCACGCCATTCATCAGTGGTGGTTTTGTGGCAGGAACCGCACAAGTCGGCGTTCGGTGTGATGGGCATGGGAGTATTGGGATGGGTGGGTTGGAAAGCTCCATGGCAGGCTTCACAGGTCACACCGGTTTCGGCATATTTGCCGGTTTGGGCGTCAAAACCAGTGGTGTGGCATTCAAGACAAGATACCTGACTGCCCAGCTGAGTCCAATCACGCTGGAAGATTGGGGCTGAGAATGCCAGGGCATGGCGTGTATTCTGCCATTCAGTATGGATGTCCGCGTGGCATTGAGCGCAGGATTGGGAGCCGGCATATCCTGGGACCTGGTTTACTGGTTCAGCCGCAGGTGCGGCAGTCACAGGTTGAGTCACGGCCAGTAGAGCCCCGATAATTGCACAAATGCTAAATACAACGCCAAAGACCAGCCAGCTACGGTGTTTCTGGATCGCCTTGAGATTTATCATTGCATTCTTCTCCATATATATAGGTTGTTCACCCTATTAATCTTCCATGAGAATATGGCTATTTTACCCTATATTTATCATATGTGATACTGAGTAAATATTCAGTTAGTAATGTCATTTTTAATAATTGACAAATGTAACAGAGTAGGAGACTATTAGAATATAAAACAGTGGACATTTCTATCCACTGTTTATTACGAAATTGTTGAAGTTGTTATACGAAGATTAAGGGACCAGAGAAATCGTTGGGATATTATGATAGCCAGCCGCAGCTGTCAGCAGTTCGGCATCCGATTTTGTCGATCCATGGCAGTGCCGGCAGGCATAGTCAAGGCTGATTTGACCTGAAGCCAGGCTGCCATCTGCACTGAATTGGCTGATATTCCTGGGGTCAATCGCTACCACATGGGTGGGTAAATCACCGGTGAACCCACTCGGATTAGCTGAACCGCTTTGGATCAGATGGGGCATATGGCAATCGGTGCAGCCGATTTTTAGCGAAACGTGGGTAGGATTGTTCTGAAACTGCGCTTCCTGCCAATGACAATCCTGGCAGAGAAGCCTGGTGGCTTGCTGACCATCCAGCTGCAGCTGTACGACACCGGAGTGAGGATCATGGCAGGTGAGGCAATCCAATACCTGATGCTTACTTTGCGAAAGATCACCATATTGGTCGCTATGCTGAATAAACCCATTCTTTACTTCAAGCGAAGCTGTGGGTACGTATTCGTGGCATTCCCGGCAGAGGCCAGAATTCTGCTCGACCAGCATACGAATACCTTGCGGGTTACTCGCATGCAAGCTGCCCGGTCCATGGCATCTTTCACAGCGTACACCAGCCTGTGCCCAGGTGCCTGAAATGCCTGGAAGATTATCTTGATTGCCATTTGCACTATAGCCGGTGGTGTGGCATGAACCACAGGTGAAAGGCATGTCAGCTTCACCAGAATGGAAAGAACCCCAACCTGGGGTGAGACCCAGCTCGACATGTCCAAAATTATATTGGTTGAAGTAGGCCGCGTTGCCCGTGGTACTGGGCGCATCGGTGATGATATAGCCTTGAGAATTCAGGAAAATCGCTTTCCAAAAATAACCACCAATAATATAGCTGATGTTCGATACAGAATAGCCCTGGGGATAGGCGTTTATTTGGGTGAATGGAAAGGTGGGTGTTTTGGCTTCCGTGATTGCAGAAAGACTCCAGGGATGACCTGATTTCATATAGGTCTGTGAGATATCGTTGTGGCAGCCTGAGCATACCTGGTCGCCTATATATTCTGCTCCGGTGGGTCCGGGCTCACCGGCAGGTCCGGTATTGCCGACTGGACCTGCTGGACCTTCAGGACCAGCCACACCCGCTGGGCCGACAGGTCCTTGTATACCTTGCGACCCGGCACAGGCAGACAGGATCGCCAGCATGACTAACATCACACCAATAAATATGAGCCATTTCCGTCCCATACGCTTGCTCCTCACTAACGTTATATTAATCTGAAGTGGTTATTTTACACTACTTTTCCTTCCCTGCTAACCTATTCTCGTGTATAATGCTGAAAATCTGGAGCTAAGTCGTGATAACATTTGCCTGGGCGTTCTTCGCACTGAATGATAATGATAATAATCCAATCTTGCGTCGGGCGAGTGGCTTCAGGCTGCAAGAAAGCTAAGCCATACTGATCATCAACAATCGCCCGACGCAAACGCGAAGGGCGATTTATTTTGCCAATCTGACAATGGGTCGATATTTGGAGGCCACGAATGTATAAGACGCACACATGTGGAGAGCTTCGAGCCAGCAATACCGGGATGGAAGTTACCCTGGCAGGATGGGTGAACCGCAGGCGGGTTTTTGGCGGGATCAATTTCGTGGATTTAAGGGACCGCTTCGGTATGGTTCAGGTGGTAACTGACCCGGTTGCTTATCCGGAGGTCCACCAGGCGCTTGAGGATGTTCGCCCGGAGTGGGTCATCCAGGTAATGGGGACGGTCAGGCGGCGCCCAGAAGGATTGGCAAACCCCAATATGCCAACGGGTGAAGTGGAGGTCCTGGCAAACAAAATTGTCGTCCTGAACCAAGCCAAGACCACGCCGATTATGATCAGTAAAGAGGAAGACGAAAACGAAGAAATCCGTTTACGCTACCGCTACCTGGATTTACGCCGCGAGAGGATGCGAGGGAACTTGATCCTGCGGCATAAGGTGGTCAAATTCATTCGCGATTACCTGGATAACAAGGGTTTCCTCGAGATTGAGACCCCGATATTATTCAAAACTACTCCCGAGGGTGCCAGGGACTACCTGGTGCCATCGAGGATTTTTCCGGGTGAGTTTTATGCCCTGCCCCAATCTCCTCAGCAGCTAAAGCAGTTGCTCATGGTGGCAGGTATGGAACGCTATTTCCAGATTGCCCGATGCTTCCGAGACGAGGACCAGCGCGGTGACCGTCAGCCGGAATTCACCCAGCTGGATCTTGAGATGTCGTTTGTGGAACGAGAAGACATCATGCAGCTGATCGAAGAAATGTTCACCCAGATGGTGGTGCAGGTGGTGCCCAATAAAAGATTGTTTGCCAGTCCATGGCCGAGGATTTCCTATCAAGATGCGATGAATCGATTTGGCAAGGACAATCCCGACATCCGTTTCGGAATGGAGCTGCAGGATCTTACTGAATTGGCAGGTAGATCTAATTTTCAGGTTTTTGAGAGCGCAGTAGCAGGTGGTGGGCATGTGCGGGGGATCAATGCCTCCGGTTTAGGCGATTACAGCCGAAAACAGCTGGAGGAACTGACTGAAATTGCAAAGAAGGCGGGTGCGAAAGGTCTGGCATACGTCGCAATCACTACCAGCGGAGAGCAGCGCTCGTCGTTTGCGAAATTAACTCAGCCGGAAGTCCTGGAAGCCATGCTTAAGACGCTGGATGCCAAACCGGGAGACCTGCTGTTATTCGTTGCCGATAAACCGGCGGTGGTTTATGAGGTTTTAGGCAAGCTGCGGGTGCTTCTGGCCGAGAGATTGGGGCTGGCAGATAGGAACGTTCTGGGGTTCTGCTGGATCATCGATTTCCCCTTTGTGGTATGGAATGAGCAGGAAAATCGGTGGGACCCAAGCCACCATCTGTTCACCTCACCCATGCGTCAGGATATCCCGCTATTGGATACTGACCCAGGTAAAGCCCATGGCCAGCAATACGACCTGGTGCTGAATAATTATGAAGTGGGAGGCGGATCTATTAGAATTCATGAGCGCGCCTTACAGGAAAAAGTATTCAAGCTGATCGGGTTGGACCCGGAAGTGGCACGCGAGCGCTTTGGTCACATGTTAGAAGCGTTCGAATATGGAACCCCGCCTCATGGTGGAATTGCCCCGGGAATCGATCGGATATGCATGCTTCTGGCAGATGAACCGAATATTCGGGAAGTGATAGCTTTTCCCAAGAGCCAGACGGCACGCGACCTCATGGCAGGTGCACCATCACCTGCAGAGCCGGATCAGCTGAAGGAATTACACATAAAAATTATATAAAATAACACAGGGAGGCAGGGATATGACACCCATCATTCGAGTAGATAAAATCGCAGACTTTGTATCTCAGGAAGTGACGATCCAGGGTTGGGTATATAACCGAACAGATAAAGGTAAACTGGTCTTTCTATTGGTCCGGGATGGCTATGGATTTGTGCAATGTGTGGCATTTAAGGGGGATCTTGAGCCGGAGGTATTTGACCAGCTTACACGTTTGCCCCAGGAATCATCCGTGATCATCACAGGGATAGTGAGAGCAGATTCACGTGCTCCTGGCATTCCTGGTGGGTACGAAGTGGGTGTGAAAAGTGTCGAGATCCTGCAAGCTGCCGATGAGAATTACCCCATGGCACTTAAAGAGCAAGGGGTGGATTTCGCACTGGATAACCGGCATTTGTGGATCCGCATGCCAAGCCAGTGGGCGATCCTGCGCATTCGGGCGGTGGTCATCACTGCAATCAGGGAGTGGCTGGATACCAATGGGTTCACCGGGATGGATACCCCCATCCTTACGCCTGCAGCTGTAGAAGGGACAACCACTCTATTCGAAACACCCTACTTTGATGAAGGTGTAGCTTATCTGGCACAGAGCGGTCAGCTGTATAACGAGGCCAACATTTTTGCCTTTAAGAAGGTATATTGCTTTGGTCCCACTTTTCGCGCTGAAAAATCGAAGACCCGCCGCCACCTGACTGAGTTCTGGATGGTGGAACCTGAAGCAGCTTTTTGTGACCTGGACCAGCTGATGGAAATCGAAGAGCAGTTCACAGCGCACATTGTCAAACGAGTGTTAGAGCAATGTGCTCCCGAGCTGAAATCCCTGAAGCGCGATACCTCTAAACTTGAAAAAATCTTACCGCCTTTCCCACGAATTTCATATGATGATGCCGTGAAAAAGATAGACCAAATACGGGCTGAGACGGACGATCCCGAACAGCAAGAACTGTTGAAAATTGACTGGGGGATGGATTTTGGAGCTCCACATGAGACTGTCCTGACCAACCTGTATGAAAAGCCGCTCTTTGTATATGGTTACCCAACCGAGGTCAAGGCGTTTTATATGGAACCCTGGCCGGGCAGACCAGAGGTATGTAAGAGTGTGGATTTATTAGCACCTGAAGGGTATGGAGAGATCATTGGGGGCAGTGAGCGGATTTCTAACCCCGAATTGCTGCTTGCCCGCCTGAGACAATACAAATTACCCGAGGCGGCATACAAGTGGTACCTCGAGCTACGCCGCTTTGGAAGCGTCCCGCATTCCGGTTTTGGGATGGGCGTTGAACGGACCGTGGCATGGATCTGTGGGATTGAACATATTCGTGAAGCCATCCCGTTCCCGCGCACGATCAAACGTGTTTATCCTTAATCTAATATATTTCCACCTTTCGTAATTGAAAAGTGGTCTAATCAAATCTATCTATCCGCGCGACTTTTTTTGTGGTATAAGATAGTTACCCTACTGTGCACGTGTTGTTGCTTTTGCGTTCTGAGCCAACACTGATAAATGGGGGTCCTATCTCATGAAGGTGACGCGATAGGCTAGAGCCAAGGCGGATCCTTTTGGTCGGACCCCAACCTGCGAAAGCAGGTTCAGAACTATGCATCACACGACACGGTGGGGTTGTTTAAAGGGCAAAACCAAATCTGGCAGGTAATCTACCTGCCAGATTTGCATTAATCGCTTATTTTACCCAGGTAATTAATAGAACTCCTGCCAGGATGGACAGGGCAGCCCCGAAGACAAAGGGTGCAGCGGGATTGATATATTGCCATAATATCCCGGCGATCAGAGAAGCGGGTAAAGCAGAAATCCCAATGGCAGCATTAAACAACCCGTAAGCTGTGCCACGCTGATTCTGGGGTACGATATCTGCCACCAGGGCTTTTGCCACCCCTTCGGTGAGGGCATAATAGATGCCATAGATACCGAAGAGAGCCCAGATCTCGAGGCCTGTGTGAGAGAGGGCGAACCCCAAATACACCAGTCCATAGATCGTCCAACCAGCCAGCATCAATTTACGCCTGCCGATGCGATCAGACAAGCTGCCTAAGGGACCGGCCAGGATTGCGTAGACTGCATTGAAAGTCATCAGCATGCCGATGATTTGCAGCACGCTTAATCCCCGGTCTTGCCCACGGAGGACAATAAATGAATCAGACGAGTTACCCAATGTAAATATGATCACCACAACCAGGAACGCCCGAAAGCGTTTATCAAATCCCTTCCAGCTCAAAGAAGGCAGTTTGCCGTCAGCTTTCCTTGCTGCCTGTACCTCTTTCACCCCTAAAGCTAAAACTGCAACCGCCAGCACGGCAGGGATAATACTTGCCAGGACCACAATTTGAAAAGTATGCCGGGTCAGCTCAGCGGCACCTTTTTGCGTCAGCCATATGATCAGTGCCGCAATGCCCAAACCAACGAAAGCACCGGCGGTATCTCCGGCACGATGAACACCGAACGCCAGACCGCGCTGTTCCGCTTTAGCGCTATCTGCCAATAAGGCATCGCGTGGGGCAGTACGGATCCCCTTTCCAACCCGGTCGGAAAACCGAACCCCCAGCACCCACTCCCAGGTGGTGGCGAAATATAAAAATGGCTTGGAGAGTGTAGATAACGCATATCCAATCACGGTGAGCCATTTACGTTTTCCCAACCAATCGGACAATGCACCAGAATAAATCTTTACCAGACTGGCAGTTGTCTCCGCAATGCCATCGATCAGACCGATGATACTCGTCTGAACCCCCAGCACGTTATAGAGGAAAAGCGGGACCAGGTTGGTCAGCATTTCCGAGGAGACGTCAGTGAGAAAAGACCCTATGGTGAGGAACCAGATATTAGGATGTATGCGACGGAAGGGCGATGTAGACGGTGATGTCATGTAGAGTTGTTGTCTTGGAGTTGGGGTCGAATTGATTTTATGCGCTTGAGCTCATCCGACTATACATATAATTCAATTCCTTGATTTTAGCCTGCAGCTCAGGTTTTTGGGCATCCGCTGGCATTCTCCACATCCAGTTACCACTGGGATTACCGGGGTAATTCATGCGGGCTTCGTTTCCTAGTTTCAAAAAATCCTGCATGGGTGCCAGACCAAAGACTGCCACTGATGACCAGACACCGCGGATCATGTCCCAGCTGACGTTACTTCCGTCTCGATCCATGTAACTGCGATAATTGGCTTTATCTTTTTCAGGAACGCGCTCATACCAGCCACGGGCTGTATCGTTATCATGGGTGCCTGTATACACCACACAATTCACCGGGTAATTGTGAGGCAGGAATGGATCTTCCGGTGTGCTGTCAAAGGCAAACTGAAGGATTTTCATCCCAGGCAGCTCGAAAGAATCGCGTAATTCCACCACATCCGGGGTGATCACGCCCAAATCTTCTGCGATGATGGGCAGATCTCCCAAGGATTGGCGGATACTGTGAAAGAAATCCTTACCCGGTCCGGGTGTCCAACAACCGATCTCCGCCGTCTTGGCTTTTCCCGGAACTTCCCAATAGCCTGCAAATCCACGGAAGTGATCGATACGGATAATATCCACCATTTCCAGAGTCGCTTTGATGCGCTCCAACCACCATGCGTAGCCAGTTTTCGCATGCACCTCCCAACGATACAAGGGATTGCCCCATAGCTGACCGGTGGGCGCGAAATAATCAGGCGGTACTCCAGCTACCACGGTCGGCATCCCACTATCATCCATATGGAACAGGTATGGGTTCACCCACACATCGGCACTATCATGGGCGACAAAAATGGGGATATCACCGATGATCTGAATGTTTTTATTATGGGCATGCTCGCGCAGATTTGACCATTGGCGATAAAAAAGGAACTGGCGGTAGATTTGGCGTCGTATTGCGACCTCATGCTGTTTACGAGCATGGGTCAATGCAGCTGCTTGCCTCTGCCGCAACGGTTTCTCCCAGGTGTGCCACGGCGCACCACCGTGCGCCTCCTTAAGTGCCATGAAGAGGGCATAATCAGCTAACCAGGTAGAATTTTTTTGCTGGAATTCTTCCATCTCTGCATTCAGCTGGGGCGAGCTTGCATTCTGGAAACGGATAAAAGACCGGTCGAGGACCCCTGACTTCCAGGGGATGACCTCGCCAAAATCTACATGATCCTCCGGAAAACATGGATGATCGGACAGGTCATCGGGGTGGAGCAGATCATCTCTAAGCAAAGCATCCGGACTGATCAGGAGCGGATTGCCGGCAAAGGAAGAAAAACACTGATAGGGTGAATCTCCATACCCGGTAGGACCGATTGGTAATACCTGCCAAAGACCACAACCGGCACCGGAGAGGAAATCAATCCAACGATGAGCTCTTGCACCGATATCACCAATCCCGTAAGGCCCAGGAAAGCTGGTGGGATGCAGCAATATACCGGAAGAACGTTTAAACTTCATGGGCTAACCTCTTGGTAAGAATATAATCATCGCCCCGCACCACCCGGGTAGGGTAATCGCTTTCGACCACATCCGTACCGATGACAGCTCCTGGCTCGACGGTGAAACCCTTGGGTACCTCGCTATTTTTACCGATCATGGTAAGCACAGGTTCAGGGGCCTCCACCATCCCACCGATCCTGGCTTGCGAATTTATGCGGACATGTTTGTCAATGATGGCACGTTCAACAATCGCATCAGATTCAATCACGGTATCGGTTAAGAGAATGGATTCCCGCACCACTGCACCTGGGCGGACCATAACACCGGGTGAAAGCACGCTACGTATCACCTTGGCAGTGCCAGTAATCTCGCACCCATCGCAAATGAGACTATTTTCTATCGAGGCTCCACGGGCAATCCAAACCGGAGGTCGCTCTTCAGTCCGGGTATGAATGATCCAGGAGCGGTCGTTCAGGTCGAATGGAGGCTTATCTTCCAGGTGATCCATGTGGGCTTTCCAATAGGAGGCGGCGGTCCCTACGTCCATCCAATAGCCTGTATATGGATATGCAAAAACACGGGCTCCGTCTGCGACCATTTTTGGAAGAATATCCTTGCCAAAGTCATGCGACGAGCTCGGGAGATTATGATCCTCCAAAAGATATTCATTCAGTATGTCGGTGGTGAATAAATACACCCCCATATTGATCAAATTTGAGGGTGGATCGGCAGGTTTTTCGACAAAGGAAGTCACACGGTTCTCAGCATCCACTCCCACGACCCCAAAACGGGAAGCATCTTTTACTGAGACTGAGATGGTTGCAAGGGTCAGATCGGCATGTTTTGCTTCATGTGCCTCGACCATCTTGTCATAATTCATCTCATAGATGTGGTCACCGGATAATATCAGGACCAGCTCAGGATTGGAGCTTTTAACAAAGCGAAAATTCTGCTGGACGGCATCGGCAGTCCCCAGGAACCAGTCTGAGGCACCGCGTGCCTTATATGGGGTATAAATTCGCACACCACCCGTAAAATCACGATTCAAGTCCCATGGACCACCGGCACCAATGTGCTCAATCAATGAATGAGGACGGTATTGGGCGACGATCATCACATCAAATATCCCTGAGTTAACGCAGTTGGATAAGGTGAAATCTATGATGCGGTATTTACCGGCGAAAGGCACTGCGGGTTTGGTGCGTTTGGCGGTGAGTGTGCCCAGCCTGGAACCTTCTCCACCTGCGAGGATGACAGCCCTGGTTTTCATGGATTCCTCCTATTCGCTATAGAGACATTATACATATGTTATTTACCTGAGAGTAAACGGTAATGCTGAATGTATTCCTGGGCAGACCGATCCCATGAAAAGTCCTGCTGCATCCCGTGGATTTGGATTTTCTGCCATTCATGGGGGAAACGCGTGTAGACCACGAGCGCACGGCGGATTGCTTCTACCAATTCAGAGGATTGTGGATTCGTAAAGAGAAATCCAGATCCCTGACTGGAAATGGATGCATCCTGGATCGTGTCGGATAGACCTCCGGTGGCGCGGGCGATAGGTATACATCCATAGCGCATGGCAATCATTTGAGAGAGACCACATGGCTCGTAGCGCGAGGGCATTAATAAAGCATCTGCCCCGCCATAGATGTGACGGCTAAGCCGTTCGTCGTACATGATGCGGGCACAGATTTGGTAGGGATAATCTTCTTCCAGCTGCCTGACCGACTCTTCTAATCTTGGATCACCGGTGCCGAGGAAGATGGCTTGAAATTGGCGATCTTTCATATCGGGTGAGATCAACAATTGCCGAAGCGCAGCTACTGAAAGGTCTACACCCTTTTGTGGGTCCATACGGGTGATCATGGCAAGGAGTGGAGTACGGGGGTTTACTTCCAGTCCCATCTCAAGCTGGAGGGAGGATTTGTTAGCCGGGCGAACCGCAAGATTATCAAGGGTGAAATTTTCTGCTAGATTAACATCACTGTTCGGATCCCAGCGTTTAGTGTCCAACCCGTTGAGGATGCCGGAAATCTTCTCCCGGTGGGCTTTTAGGAATGTATGTAAACCCGATCCGAAATCTTCCGTGAGGATTTCCCTGGCATAGCCTGGTGATACGGCCACAATGGCATCAGCAGATAGCAGGCCCAATGGTAAGGCCATCTGTTGTGCCCAGGGAGGCAGGTCAGAAGATTCTGCTGGTGCAAGCTCAAAAGTCTCCAGGGCGGGAGCGGTCATGGAACCTAAATAAGGCAGATTATGGATGGTCAGCAGAGAGGAGGTATGCTTGAAAAAAGGACCCGAAAGGCGCTGCAACCCTAATGAGTAAACCGCAGCTGCAGTGTGCCAATCATTGGCATGCAGAATATCAGGTTTCCAATCCAATTCCTTTGCCAGGGCGAGGCCTGCCAGCGAAAAGAAGACGTACTTAAATCCATCAGCGATCAAGTCTACCGCGTAGACCGCTGCCTCGTTATCAATGGGAGCACCAGCAATCAAATAAATCGGAAGTCCGTCGATCTCCAGGGAGTAGGCTTTTGCCAGGATAGCTCCATCGGTGGATTGAATTGGGAACTCAGCCACAAGTTGAGGCGAATATCCTTCTTTATCGATTTGCGGGTGATATGGGATCACCAAGCGAACATCCACGGGCAAATTATCTGCGGATGGGTTTACTGACTTGATTGCACGCGGTAGCGAGCCCGCCACGTCACCCAACCCACCCACCTTAATCAGCGGATTGGCTTCGGAAGCCATAAAAAGGACGTTTAATCGGGAGGGAATGGGCATAATAATACCTGGAACACACTAATTTTACACGATTTAACCGAGTCGGCTTGATTGCCGCTGGCGATATTTATTAATATTAGACTGTCAGGAATCCCCTTGCTAAATAATGAGATTTGGGTTAAAACTCAGCGCATGATACGTTGCTTCATCGCAGCCAAACAGGGGGAACTGAAAATATAGTGTCAGTACGAGCACTCTCAATCCACGGTCATTTTTACCAACCTCCGCGGGAGGATCCCATTTCTGGTTTAATCCCAACTGAATATGGCGCATCCCCATACCGTAATTGGAATGAACGCATCCATGCGGAATGTTACCTGCCTAATGCAAAACTGGGTAATTTTGAGAAGATTAGCTTCAATATTGGTCCAACGTTATTATCGTGGATGAACACCTATGATCCCACAGTCATCCGTTTGATTGTGGCACAAGATACCGCCAACCTGAAGCAGCACGGTGTGGGGAATGCGATCGCACAGGCTTACAACCACACCATCTTACCGCTGGCCTCGCATGAAGATAAGGTTACCCAGGTGGAGTGGGGGATGGCGGATTTTGAACACAAATTCGGGCGCAAGCCGATAGGAATGTGGCTGCCTGAAACTGCAGCCGACATTGAGACACTGAATATACTTGCCGAACACGGGATAGAGTTCACAATCATGGCGCCATGGCAGGCTGAAGCTTATCAGCTTGACGTGACCGAACCTTACCGAGTTGCCTTATCCGCAGGAAAAAGCATCTCGGTATTTTTTTATCACCAGGGGCTGAGCACGGGGGTCAGCTTCAATCCAAGCCTGACCAACAACGCGGATGAATTTGTGAAGAATGTGATATTACCCACATTTTCATGGCAAAAAGAGCAACGCGGAGAGCCCCAATTATTGCTGATCGCCTCGGACGGTGAGCTATATGGTCACCACCAACATTTCAGAGATCGGTTTTTAGCCCACCTGGTGAACGGTGCCAGTACAAGCGTGGGACTCGAAAAAAGCTATCCAGCGCTATGGTTGAACAAGTTCCCACCCAGGCATTGGGTAAGTATCCGCGAGGGGACATCATGGTCGTGCTATCACGGGGTGGAACGATGGAGAGGTGATTGTGGTTGTACACCCGGAGATGGACGGTGGAAAGGCTACATGAGGCAAGCCTTCAATCGGATGGCGCGTCAACTTGACAAGGTTTATATGGACGCGATCATTCCGTACGGCATAGATCCTTTTGACCTGAGGAATGCGTATATCCATGTGATGCTGGGGCAAACGCCAGTCGAAGATTTAATCTACCAATTTGCTGGGAGGAAGGTAGACAGCGATCAGGTGCGGCAGATTCGATTATTGCTCGAAGCTCAGCGTGAACGCCAACGAATATTTACCTCTTGCGGCTGGTATTTTGATGATTTTAGCCGCATCGAGCCGAGGAATAACGTGGCATATGCTGCCCAGGCTGTGCGATTGACTTACCTCGCAACGGGTGTGAACCTGTCGGAACAATTCAAGGCTGACTTACATTACGTCGTCAGCCAAAGAACTGGCATCAGGGGGGATAAAGTTTTCCAACGGGAAATGCAAAAAACGATTCCCGTCAATTTATTTCACTAAATCTAATAATTTTTCCAGCTTATAACCTGAACCTTGTGCGTTTATCAGCAAGGCTGAAATTTCTTCGTAGCAACGCAGGATATACTTACCATCCACGCTGGATTGCTGGTCGTCTATCGGTAAGCTCGATATTTCCACGGCACCGATGATGAATAGCCACCACATCAAATCTTCAAAGGCTTCCTTATTGAACCAAAGCATATCCTGATAGCGGTTCACTCCCAGGTAATTGAGTGCATCACTGTCGGAGAGAATTGAAGACAAGATTTGATACGCTGTAGATTGACTCTGGTTATCCTTTTTGCCATCGATGACCTTCCACCAGGCATGATGAGAAGTGAGCAGCTTTACCAAGGTAACCGCCCGCCAGTTGGATCGTTCATCCAGCCCAAGGTCGTTCAATGTGCTGACAAATATCTTGTTCAGCGTCCATTCATCCATCCAGCTGCGGCTAATTTCTTCATATCCCAGGATGGATACGGCTTTCCCAAGTTGCAGGGTAAACAACCATCCAAGGATCACACTCCAGGCATAGGTGTCACCATTTTTCCATGGTGAGGTCTTGAGGTTCCCGGCGTGCAGGTACTTCATTGCCTGTTGATATTTCCGCGAATGCGGTATGGCGAACTTTGCCTGGAAGGTTGGAAGATATAAGGCGGAGATCAGCTGTTGCCGGATGGAATTGACGATGGCTTGAATATCTCCACTTGAATGGGTGCTGCGATTAACCTCCTCCAATAAGTGAGCTGTTTTGTCTTCAGCTTCATGAATGACCTGAGCAAGGACGCTTGTCGGAAGGGTGGGATCCTCCAGATCTTGGCTCGACAACACACGGTTGGAGATAACCCACCTGTAATAGCCTGCATTAACCAGCTCCCGATAAGCCTGGTGGATGGGCTGCAGGAATATTTCCTTCATGGCATCATCCATATTGGGGACGCCACGCCCATTCAGGTAACCAGCTAAATTGGAATACTGATGCCATTCGTTATCCTGGACCTCGCGGAAGGAGGTAAACACCTGGCAATTGTAGGCTTCGAGCTCGATATAGAGTCCTTTTTCGTGAAGCTCCTTGGAATTACGGATATACTCGAGGTTATTTACCGGGTCGCGGAAAATGCAGTAGGTATTACCATCATTCGCTAAACCGAGACCCTCCCCAAGGCGTTTTTGGATGAGCATATGATCGCCGGTTTCCGATTTGACTGAATAGGCAGCTGAGATGCGGATCCAGCCTTTGGCAGTGGCAAATTTATTATGATAAACCACAAGCCCACGCTCATCCCCGGACCGGTTTGAATATGCATAGACGTCTTCATTCACATAGCCTTCCGGGCTGTAAAAATCGTATAACAAGAAGTCTTGTACCTGCGAGAACAGGTAGCGTTTCTTGAGTAATGGGAAGATCTGCCGTCTGTGGCGCTCGACTAAATACTCATCTGGTTTTTCATCCCAATACGCCCGCCGGTACTCCATTCCATATTTTTCGGTGAATCCTTCCACCTGACCATGCCCGAACATCGGTAACCCTGGCAGGGTAACCATCATCGTGCAGATCCCAAAGTACTTGTCTTCCTTACCAAATTGATCCACTGCAGTGCGCTCATCCGGATTGTTCATAAAATTTACATAGCGCTTGAGTATTTCCGGGTCGAATTCGAGCGTATTTTTCATCACCAGGCGGTATTCAGCGTTTTTCTCATCGCGCAGCATATTCATGAAAGCGCTGTTATACACCCGATGCATCCCAAGGGTGCGGACGAAATAACCTTCCATCAGCCAGAATGCTTCCGCTAATAACAGTGTATCCGGCACTTCCTGGGCAACTCGATCCACCACTTCACGCCAAAACTCGATCGGCATGGCGGCATCAAATTGTTCCTTGGTGAGTCCATGTTCTGCTCGGGAGGGGATTGCCCCGCCTGACCCTGGTTCGGGGAACCACAGGCGTTGGAAATGCTTCTTTGCCAGCGTCATAGCTGCATCGAAGCGGATCACCGGGAATTTACGGGCAACATGCAATATGGTTTGAATTACTGCTTCGCGCACCTCTGGATTGAGATAATTCAGCTGGGCGGTATCATTCCACGGCATGGAAGTGCCGTCATTGCCATGGTAGATATATTTTTGCTGACCACTCCAGTGATCCACACGCTTAAAAACAACTGCCGCATCTGTGTTGTTAAAATAGTGATCTTCGACATAAATACCTACCCGATCATCCCAGGATAAATTGACGCCATTGAACGAGTAGGATGGAAAGGGGCTGTAATCTTGTGAGATGAACCAGTCAGGATGATCCATCACCCAGTGCGAATCAATCCCCATGTGGTTGGGGACCATATCCGATGCCAGGCGGATACCCCTGCGCCAGGCGCGTTGACGCAGGCTTTGATATGCTTCCTCGCCACCCAGGTCACCTGCGATTTGATAATCCAACAAGGAGTAAGCCGAAGCAACTGCATCTGGATTACCGCGCAGTTGTTTAATGCGCCTGGAGGCGGAGCTGCGTTCCCATAAACCGATCAACCAAAGACCGGTGAAACCCCACTGTGCCAGCTTATCCAATTCTTCATCAGGGATTTGTCCTAAATTGGTGATCGGGCGCTGGTAAACTTTAGACAACTGGTCCAACCAGACGTAGGCATTTTTCGCGATCAGTATCAGGCTGGGCATCCAATCTTTATCTGTGCTGTAACGTTCCGGCTCGAACTCCATGCCTGTAAATTCGTAGACGCGGGCAGGGCCGGGTCCTAAAAATGAGGCTTTCTCTTCTTCTTTGATCAGGTCAAGGCTGCCCAGGAGGCGGAAAAGGTACTTACCCAGCAGTGAAGCCCAGCGTTGACGGATGAACTCGAGCTGGGCGGAAAGTGATTGGGGTGCGTGAATGGCAGGAGCGCGCAGCATATCCACGAGATTCTGATTGTCCGGACCAAAAGGAGGCTGGGTCTCGAAGAAGGCATGCATCAAAGGGATCAGTTTTTCATAGGCAGTGTCTTTGATTAGGTGACTATCATCAAATAACTCTCGATAGGGTGAAAATGCTGGATTTGCGTTCGCCAGCCATAACAGCAGCAATTCTTCCAGGGCAATTTGACGATTGGAGATTCCATTGGTGTCAGAATCTAGGTATGCCTGGGCATCCAGAGATTTGCGGTATACGATCATCGGGGGAAATTCTTGAACGAATTGGAGCAACGTCTGGTCCATTGCTTCTTTTCCCAGCATTCCTCCGACCCAATCCAAAGCTTCTTCCATCACCTTAGGGTTGATCTGCTGGCGGTAAAGCTGAACGACCATGTGCAGGATTTCATCAATCAATCCCATGGCGTTAATCTGCCCCGCGCGGACTACATTTTCGGGAAAATTAATTACATCCCGCTTCTGGTTCATCCTGGTGGCGAACAGGCGGGAGGCGTGGAAATTGGTAAAGATCACATTCCCTGCCTGCCCGAACATTAATTCGTCGAATTGATAATGGTCGCGTGCCTGGCGAGAAATGTGGAATTCAAAAATCGGTGAGGGGCTGGTTAACATAGCTCTCCTGATCAACTTTTCTATCGATATGTCGCTTAAATTATATCGAGTCAATCTCTTCCGAAGCAGATTACTCCCTTGGAATGATGAGGACGAAAAATCAAAAAACAATCTTCAATTGGAATTATCCCACCCAATGAGTGGTTGAACAAGCTTTCTCATGAGATTGTCATTGACCAGGTAATTGTAATACGATATAAATAAAACGTTAGCTTGAGACACACTGAAGAGGTACTTATGGCATTTACCACCATTATATCGACGGCAGAATTAGCTAAACACTTAGATGAACAGGATTGGGTTGTTGTAGACAGCCGGTTTTTACTTGCCAACCCAACCCAGGGGCGGATGGATTATGAAAAGGCGCACATCCCAGGGGCAGTTTATGCGCACCTGGATGAGGACCTTTCCGGTCCCATCGTTAAAGGGGTTACAGGCAGGCATCCCCTGCCCAGTGTTGAAAAAGCGGCGGAGGTATTTTCCAGGTACGGTATCGACTCAAATGTGCAAGTTGTAGCCTACGATGACGTGGGAGGCGCGTTAGCAGCCGGCAGGGTGTGGTGGCTGCTACGTTGGCTGGGCCATGAATCTGTCGCATTGCTGGATGGAGGCTGGCAGGCATGGGTAAAGCAGGCTTTGCCGGTAAGGAGTGGGATTGAAACACGAAAACCAAGGAGTTTTTTAGCTCATCCCCGCAATGAGCTCATCGTTACAGCCGACGAAGTCGAGGAAATGCGGAAGAATCCACAGTACAGGCTGCTGGATGCACGCTCTGCAGAACGATTTAGAGGTGAAAATGAGATAATTGACCCGGTGGCAGGGCATATCCCGGGAGCAGTATCTGCCCCCTATGCAGAGAATTTAAACCCTGATGGAACCTTCCAAACCGATGAAAGCCTGGCAGCCCGCTATAAAAAGCTGGTAAACAATGTGCCCTTCCAGCACGTGGTCTGTTATTGCGGGTCAGGGGTCACCGCAACGCATGATATCCTGGCAATGATGAAAGCTGGGTTGGGCGAAGCCCGCCTGTATGCGGGCTCGTACAGCGAGTGGATAACAGATCCAAAGCGACCGGTCGATAAATAAAAAGTCCCCAGGGAGAACCTGGGGACTTTGAATCACGGATTTTGAAAGCGCGAATCATCCAATTCCTTTTTCATTTTTTCAGCTTCCGTATCCCCTCCAATGGTCGGGCCGCTTTGAGCTTGAGCTAGCTCAGCTGCTTCAGCTTTGCGCAAATCATCCACAGAGCGTGGACGCACGAAGGACCATTTTCCACAATAGGGGCAACGATCGATTTTGTTAAAACCGAGATTTATCCACCACAAGCGCAGAGGGAATGGGCGCCCGCATTTTGGACAAATAGCCCCACCACCAATTCCATATTTCCGAGGCGTACCCAAAGGCATGGATGATAATTTCCCTTTTGAAAATATTAACGGTAAAGCAACCGAAACAATCACTGCGAGAATGACCAATCCGATAATC
The DNA here is from genome assembly GCA_963809805.1 of uncultured Chloroflexia bacterium. Classification (GTDB taxonomy): domain Bacteria; phylum Chloroflexota; class Anaerolineae; order Anaerolineales; family UBA4823; genus FEB-25. The sequence goes on from CAWELB010000001.1 coordinate 940,639, forward strand.
GGTAAAATTAACTTTAATATTGTCGGAGTGGCAGCCCCAGGAGCTACGAATAGTGAGGTGATTGTGTTGGAATCGATCGAGCTTCCATCGGACATGGTCCCTACCGCATGCAGAGAATGCTCCCCGAGGGGATAAACATCGGTGTTGAACTGTAAAGCGAAAGGAGGCTGGTTATCCGTTCCGATTGAGGTCGAATCTATAAAAAATTCCACACTCACCAAGTTTTGAGGTGGGTTCTTTATTTTCATCGAGAATAAACCCTGGATATCATTCCCAAATCCCCCGTAACCGAAATCGCGACTTAATCCCAGCTGCAGCTGGTTCGCCGATTGCGCCAAGGCGAAGCTAAAACTAACGGTGGTCAACCAACAAGTTAACAAGAGAATTGAGAAAATCTTTTTCATTAATTCGATCCTTCTAATCTGGGTATTCGAAATTATTTATGCGGCTATTTCCAACGAGTCAATATAGTTTCTCGCTGGAAAAGGCGGACCGCCAGGTAGATCACCAGTGCATCCAGGAAGACCAGAACCACACACATGAGCAAGATCAAGTTGCTGTTCAGGACAAATAAGCCGGAAATCTGACCTAAAAAGACTGCCATTATGGGAATGATAATGACCGCGGAAACCTGTTCTGCCACGCGTGGATCATTCACTCTCGAAGAGACCATGACACTGAAGTTAACCGCAAGGACAGCCATCAGCGGACCCGCCAGGAAAATGGCGAGCAGCCACATGGGGTTAAGCAGAGCAGAAAGAAGCGCTCCACCCCCCGTGATGATGATTGAGCCAATCGCAAATATGGCAAAACCAACCCAGGTGGCAATGATGGCAGGGATGACCGAGGCCAGGTTTTTACCCATCAGGAGCTCTCCCGTGGTGATGGGGGTGGCGAGCAGAGGCTCAAGGCTGCGGGTAGTTTTTTCTCCCACGATCGAATAAGAAGCGATGTTGACCGGGATGAACAGGGGAATCATCATGAATATGATCAAGAATGAGCTCACGATGTAATACTGCATACACTCACCAGCAGTCAGGTGGGCATTTGTGGCATCACATAGCAGCTGGTATTGCGCCGGCAATTGAGCATTGGCACTATTGGCACCTGTGCTACCCATGGAATATAGGATGGGTAACGGGAGGACGCTTAAAAATAACGGCAAGAAGATCACTGTGAACAGCACCAGGCGTTTTTTAAATACTTCCGCCCATTCTTTCCGGATGATTGTTTTAATCTTATTCATAAGAATTTTTCCAATAGGTACAAATTAGTATTATCAAGCATTTTTTACCAGCTGCAGGTAAACATCTTCAAGGGAGTGACGCAGCTCTCCGACGAATTGAACGTCTGCACCCGCACCGACCAGCACGCGAACGATTTCGGGATTGTGAGCCTCCGGATCATCGAGATTCACCAGCAGCTTATTTTCCACAACTATCGCTTCACGCACGAAAGGCAGAGCTCGTATCATCGCAGCGATGGTCTCATTACTGGTACCCAGGTGAAAGACCACCCGGCGACCAAATAACTGCGAGCGCAGCCTGGCCGGCGTATCCACGACCAGTAAATGGGTTTTGAAAACACCGACCCGGTCGCAAAGCCGGTCGGCTTCATCCAAGTTGTGGGTGCACAGGAATATAGTGCGACCTTCCTTACGCAAATCGGAGATGAAATCATGCACCAGGTGAGATGCCTCGGGGTCCAGGGCAGCGGTGGGTTCATCCAGGAACAAGATGCGCGGCTCATGCAATAACGCCCGGGCGATAGCCAATTTTTGCTTCATCCCTTTAGAAAAGGTGCCGGCTTCATCTTGACGGCGTTCCCACAAACCCAGCATGCGCAGGTATTTTTCCACTTGAGCTTTGGGATCTTTGACCTCATAAAGATTGGCATAGATCTCCAGGTTGAATTCAGCGCTCAGGTTATCATACATGCCGGGTGTCTCTGTCAGGATACCTACCGAACGCCGGATTTCAGTATCCTGAGTGCCAATATGATACCCATTGACGGTGGCAGTACCTGAAGTTGGCCCAATCAGGCTGGTGAGAATGCGGACAGTGGTGGTTTTTCCCGCTCCATTTGGACCGAGAAATCCGAACACCTCACCTTCGTTCACCTCAAGATTTAAACGATCAACTGCAAGGGTGGTGTTAAATTTTTTGGATAGGTTTTCAGTTTTGATCATAGGGAATAATGGTATTGGGTCTATTTTATTAGGATAGTATCAATTGCTTATTTTAACTCATTGATATCTTGTTTTGTCCAGATTCTCTGAGGTTTCTTCAATCTGCTTTGGGACGAAAACTGGTGGCATATCGGGCGGCAGGTAGGAGGAAGGTTCTATGTGTACTGGTTCCGGCTGCCGTAAAACAAAAATGATGATGACATCCAGGATTGCCAGGCCGCCCAAGATGGCTTCGACGACATAAATGCTGACCTGACTCGACATGAAGACCGCCGTTGCATCCATAATGGTATGCCATAATATAGCCAGACCCAACCACCCGAGCAGCTGTTGACCCGGACGACGTGTAAATACTTGCAACACGAGCACAGATGCCACGATGTGGAATGGGATGGTAAATATACGCTCCACAGCTCCCAGCAAGGTGCCATACCAGGGCAGGCTCCAATAAGCATGGAGCTCCTGCTGGAAAATGGTAAGATTTTGGGTCGTGAGGTTGAGACTGCTAAGATTTGAATTCCGATATGCCAGCATATTTATAAATCCCAACAAGACCAGGCCACCCAGTAGGATAGCTTCGATGCCGCCATGCCCGGCTCCAGCCAGAACGGAACTCCGCCAGGTGCGAGCATCCTTGAGCCACCAACGGAACATCCCGTAACGGGCACATTCTTCAAATATCCCGGCACTCAATCCGAGGATGATGGCAATAAGCAGAATCCCTGGAGCGCCTGGGATGGATTGCTGGATGGTTCCAAGTAAGGGATTTAATAGATAAGAATTGAAGGGGAGATGAACGACCTGGGAAAGGATAAATGTGGAAGCACCAATCAGCCACAGCTTCCATCCAAGATGGAATTTATTGGTTAAATATATGCCCAGAAGGATGGGCAAGGCAATCATTAAAAACCCATTGAGAAAATGGGTGATGGTAAGTAAATCCATGCCGAGAAAATTATACATCACAATAATTAGTTGTTCGTCATTCTTAAAGCCTATAAAAGGCACGTAATTAATTGTATACTCACCCAAACCATGCTTAATAAACACGCGTATATTGGTATAATTTTTACGAGTGCAAATGTTCTACAAAGTATACACTTGTATTGATTGCACCCCATGCGGGAGGGTACATGTAATGGAAAAGAATGAGTACTTAGAATTATTTCACCAGATGATTTTAATAAGGCTGGTGGAAGAAAATGCTTCTGTGTTATACCAACAAGGAAAGATTGGTGGTTTTTTACACTTATATATCGGTCAAGAAGCCGTCAGTACCGGGCTGATCTCAGTGCGCCAGGCAAAAGACAGGGTAATCACCGCCTACCGCGATCATGGTGTGGCGATTAATTGCGGTATCCCTGCCAAAGTGGTGCTGGCTGAGCTTCTTGGTAAGGAGACGGGCTGCTCCGAAGGTAGAGGGGGCTCCATGCATATGGCGGATGTGAGCCAGAACTTTTGGGGAGGGCATGCCATTGTTGGGGCACATCTGCCCATTGCCGCAGGAATGGCACTTGGTGATCGATACAAGGGCAGCGATGCAGTCACCATCTGCATGTTTGGAGATGGAGCGACTAATATCGGATATTTCCATGAAGCATTAAATCTATCCAAGGTGTGGAATTTATCGGTGCTGTGGGTGTGTGAAAATAACCGTTATGGGATGGGCACATCTGTGGAACGAGCTTCAGCTGTATCTGAGATACGCCAAAAAGCTGAAGGCTATTTAATCCCAAACAACTGCGTGGACGGGATGGATGTGATGAAAGTTCGCGAAGCAGCTCAACAGGCGATCGATACGGTACGGACAGGTAAATCGCCGTATTTCCTTGAAGTTGAAACTTACCGGTTTAGGGGGCACTCCATGGGTGATCCCGAACGCTACCGCACATCTGAAGAAGTAAAACGCTGGCAGCACGAGGAGGATCCACTCGGGATTTACCATAAATATCTGGTGGATAACCAGCTTGCCACTGCTGAAGAATTGGATGGATTGGAAAAAACGGCTGAGCAGGAGGTTCAGGAGGCGGTGCAATTTGCTGAAAGCAGCCCTGAACCAGCCGCTGAAGACTTATATAAAAATTTATACGTCCAGATGGAATAGAACGAGGCACAAATGGCAAGAATCACGATGCGAGAGGCGATATCACAAGCGCTGTGGGAAGAGATGGAACGCGACCCGAATGTATTCATCATGGGGGAAGAGGTTGGCGTGTGGGGAGGAAGTTACGCCGTCACCAAGGGTTTTTATGATCATTTCGGAGAAGAGCGGGTGAAAGATACACCCATCTCCGAAGCTACCATCGTCGGGGCAGCCATCGGAGCAGCCCTCACCGGTTTACGCCCAGTGGCTGAAATTATGACGATCAACTTTGCATTCTCAGCTTTTGAGCACATCGTCAATCAAGCCGCCAAGCTGCATTATATGTTCGCGGGCCAAATGGTCGTGCCACTGGTGATACGCACGGTCAGTGGAGGCGGGCGGCAGCTAGCAGCTACTCACTCGCAAACACCCGATGTAATATTCGCCCATTTCCCGGGGTTAAAAGTAGTCGCTCCGGGCACCCCTGAAGATGCGAAAGGCCTGCTGAAATCAGCCATCCGCGGGGAAGACCCGGTATTTTTCATTGAATCAGCCACACTATACCAGATGCGGGGGGATGTTGCTAATGGTGAAAACCTGATCCCAATTGGAAAATCCAAAGTCCAACGCACAGGGAAAGACGTCACCATCGTTACCTACAGCAAGATGCTGGAAACGTCGATGAAAGCTGCCGATCAGCTAGCCCAGGACGGGATCGAAGCAGAGATTGTCGATCTGCGTACGTTGCGCCCGCTTGATATGGGACCTGTTTTGGAATCATTCAAAAAGACTAACCGGGCGGTAATCGTGGAAGAAGGCTGGCGCTCATTCGGCGTTGGAGCCGAGGTAGCCTCAAGAATTTATGAAGAAGCTTTCGATTATGTGGATGCTCCGATCCAGCGCGTGGCACAAAAGGAAGTACCCTTGCCCTATAACCGGACGTTGGAACAACTGGCTTTACCTCAGGTGGACGATGTGATCAAGGCAGTCAAGGAGGTGCTCTAATGGCGCAAATTATCGGCATGCCGAAACTTGGTTTTGACATGGCAGAGGGAACCCTTGTGAGGTGGGTGATCAATGAGGGTGAGCCGGTGACTAAAGGAGCGGTACTGGCAGAGATCGAAACCGATAAAGCGACTGTCGAAGTTGAATCTGAATATAATGGCGTGCTGCTAAGACATTTGGTTCAACAAGGGACGGTTGTGCCGGTCAATGAACCGATCGCGGTGATCGGTAATGCCGGAGAGAGTGTGGATGTCGAGGCAATGCTGGGGAAACCAGCAACCAGTGAACAGCCTGCAGCTGCACAAAAGGCAACAGATACGGCGGCAGAACCGGCGATCTCAACTCCACCGGCAGCGACCCCCGTGACCGAAGCACCCACGGCAAAATCAGGTGGTGCAAATGCCTCACCCCTGGCTCGTTCTATGGCTACAGAATTGGGGATCGACCTCGGCATGATTCATGGCACCGGACCGGCGGGACGGATCACGAAAAAGGATATTGAAGCCTATCAAGCCATAGCTCCCCAGCCAAAAGCTGCAAAAGCCCCAGGTGTGGTACACATTCCACCCAAAGCGCAGGCAAAAGAATTCATCCGCGAAACACACAGCTTGCCATTGCCCCGATTGAGAGCGGCGATTGGGCGCCGGATGACCGAATCGATGCAGCAGTCACCCCATTTTTATGTGACGCATGAGTACGATGTGGCAGCATTAATGGAACGACGAAAAGAGATCAATGCACTGCTGGCGGAGGACGACAAGCTCTCGTTAAACGATTTTATCGTCCGAGCGGTGGCCCTGACGTTATTGGAATTTCCCAATCTCAATGCCTCGCTTGACCTCAAGAACAACTCGGTGATTTATCATGGAGAGGTCAATATTGGTGTGGCAGTGGCGGTGGAGAACGGCTTGCTGACCGTGGTCAATCGGGATACCGACCGGAAAACCGTCCACCAGATTTCATCTGAGCTGAAAATGATGGTCAGCCGGGCGCGGGAGGGAAAGGTGCATGCTGATGACATTGAAGGTTCCACCTTTACCGTCAGTAACATGGGGATGTATGATGTGGACCAGTTCACGGCGATCATCAACCCCCCGGAAGCTGCAATTTTGGCGGTTAGCTCAGCCAGGCAGGTAGCTGTGGTCGTAAACGGTGATATCAAGATCGGCAGCCGCATGAAAGCGACACTATCCATCGATCATCGTATCAGTGACGGGGTTGAAGGGGCGCGCTTCCTGCAAGCATTGGCAAAGTATATCGAGGAACCTCTGCGCTTATTGATCTAAGCTGGCAGGTGATTTCGAGAGTTGATTTCATCCTAGAAAATGGCCAAGCATTTAGTTTCACGCTATAAACGAACCGTAAAAACGGGTGAGATAAAACCATAAAATGAAATCCTTCGAATACGACCTTCGATATCTCCAGGCTGGATTGGACGGCATCGAGGATTACCTGCTCTCTGACGAATTGTTTTGGCCGATGAGTGCCAATCCACCGGAAGGCGCACCAGCTTACCCTCGCCTGACCCTGGACGGCTTGCTTCTGTCGAAAGAGAGGTTACTCGCCTACCCGACTCCAGCTGCTCAGGAAGAACAGAGGCAGCAAATCATTTCAGACCTGGATCGCGTTCGATCCAAATGGAGGGTGGCCTGGGGAAAAAAGGCTGGAAGATGTTTTAGTGCCCGCTTGCGGATGTGGGGTGATTTTCTCGAAGAGTACCGTCAGAATATCCAAGATAATGCAGATAGGTACGCGTATGAAGTACGCTTGAGGGTGATGCTGCAGCTTATTCTTCCCGACGTTGGAGAGCAAAAGCAAGCTGAAGTGGCTTTATTATCCGGGCAGGACGGATATTTACAGAGTGTGCTGGAGAAAGATGGTTTTATCTGGGAGGCAGAGGTTCAAAAGGGGTTTCCGGAATATATTTTTTGGTATTTATATGGCTTTTTAAAGCCCATTGTTAAGAAATAATGATAAATTGCGAGGAAGGTGGGAATATCATATTTTAGCTGCAATATATTGCGCATAGCCAATCAGGGGTTTAATTTGAACTTGCTAGGGGAAATCGGTTCAGGGGGTGCTGGATTCAAGACAGACCAATAAATTGCGCATTAATCCTACAGGCTCGTGCTGGGTAATTGCGACCACCGGTTGATGAAGCAAGTCTTCCAGGGAGGGCTCGAGCTGGATAATCCGCACCTTGGCAGTCATGGTTGGGTCACCGGTGGTTATAAATGTAGTTGGAAGGTAGCCGATGGCGTCAGGGTTTTGTGAGACGGATTCAAGCATAGCGCCTGGATCTGGGGCAAGCATGGCATCCGTGCTTATGAGCTGGTTTTGCATCACTGCCTGATCAAATATCAATCGCGTCGACTCACCACCTGGCAATACCCAAATCTGTGGCGATGAACCAGGAACAACATCTGAATCAGTAGTATGACCGGCAAAGACAGACATCAGCTCATCAATTGACAGCTGCGGGAGAGGATTATCCTTATTGACTATCACGACTACCTGATCCCATCCAACCTGCGATAGGTAAATCCCATCACTGCCACGATTAAGGTTACCGAATACCAAAATGATATCGTTTGGTCCAACCTGTGATTCCAATTGTTCAGATTGTAAAAAGTAGACCGCAGCCTGCGGGTCATTGCCAGCACAACTCGCGATCTTATCTGCCCAGGGTTTTAAAGCATGAGGGAAAATGACATTCATTGCTGAAGGTGTTGGTGCAGGGGTGGACTCTTGCGGGGTTGCACACGCAGAAAGGATTAATACCAACCCAAGCAGCAATACTCGCTTCATGGTCAGGCACGACTAAAATAGACGATGAGGACGATGACAGAAATCACCGCGCAATAGATGGAGAATATGTACAACGGTCGCTTAATCAAAAAAGTAAGCAGCCAACGGATGGATAGATAACCAACTAGGGCGGCGAAGATGAAACCCGCTATGACAGTTGGGAGCTGCGTCATGAGATTGGTTGATTTGAACAAATCAACCATTTCCAATGCCCCTGCACCGATCATCACTGGTACGGATATTAAAAAGGAGAAGCGCGCCGCGGAGGGACGGTCGAGATTGCGGATCATGCCACCGCTGATGGTAGCGCCTGAGCGTGAAATACCCGGTAAAAGGGAGATCGCCTGGAATAATCCAACGATTAATGCATCCAACCAGGTAACGGCATCCAGTTGACGCTTGCGTTTCCCGAGCCACTCGGCGACCACCAATAATATCGCAGTGCCAAGCAGGAATAAAGCTGCTGCAGGTGGACTTCCAAAGGCTTGCTCCACCAATCCTTTGAATAATACCCCAGCAATTACAGCCGGGATCGTAGAAAGAACCAGGAGCCATCCCAGGCGAGCCATTGGTTCAGAAAATGGTTTGCGATGAATGAGACCAGTAATCACTGCAACGATGATCTTGTACAGGTCTTTCCTGAAGTAGATGATCACAGCCAGTAAAGTTCCCAGCTGGACCAATACATCGAAGATGAAACTATCCTGGGCGGGGATTTTCCAACCCAACAAATAGGGCGTGATTACTAGATGAGCTGAACTGGAGATGGGTAGGAATTCGGTGATCCCTTGAATTATTCCCAATATGATGGATTGCAGCAAGGTCATGATTTGCTCTCCCAATGATCCATAAAGTCGACAGCGAATTGATCAAAACGGGTATCAATGATCGCCTGGCGGATATCTTTCATCAAGGATAACAAGATGCTCAGGTTGTGGATTGTCAGCAAGGTCGCTCCCAAAATTTCTTTGGCAAGCATCAGGTGCCGTATATAAGCGCTTGAAAAGTTAGTACAGGTGTAACAAGAGCAGCTTGGGTCAATGGGTGACTTCTCAGATGAATATCTGGCATTGGCAATGTTTAAGCGACCTGTGCGGGTGATGGCGGCATGATGGCGGGCCAGCCGCGTGGGCAAGACGCAATCAAAAATATCCACGCCGCGTTGCACACCCATGATCAAGTCTTCAGGTGAGCCAACCCCCATCAGGTAGCGAGGTTTATCTTCGGGCAACCATTTATCCACCAGCTCCAGCGTCGATAGGGTCTCATTTTTGGTCTCACCCACGGATAATCCTCCGATGGCATATCCGGGCAAGTCCAATGAAGACAAATATTCAGCGGAACGTCGGCGCAACTCCGGATAGATGCCACCCTGGATAATACCAAACAAAGCCTGATCTGGGCGGGTTTTTGCGTTCACACACCGCTCTGCCCAGGCATGAGTACGTTCCATCGCCGCTTCATTTTTGGCTAAATCATATGGGGAACCGCACTCATCAAATGCCATGATGATATCTGCCCCCAGGTTTTCTTGAATGGCGATGGATTTCTCAGGGGTAATTCGATGCGTAGAGCCATCGATGTGACTTTTAAATGTGACCCCATCTGGATCGATTTTACGGCTATCTGCCAAAGAAAAAACCTGAAATCCACCTGAATCGGTTAATATCGGCCTGTTCCAATGCATAAAGGCATGTAACCCGCCCAAATTAGCGATTAATTCATCACCAGGTCTCAAATAGAGATGGTAGGTATTGGCAAGGATTAAGCCGGCATTGAGCTCTTTCAATTGGGCCGGTGTGACCGATTTTACTGTGGCTTGAGTGCCCACTGGCGCGAATAGAGGGGTGAGCAGATCACCATGCGGTGTATGAAAAACACCTGCGCGGGCACGTCCATCACAGGCAGTTATTTTATATGAAAAGCGGTTGCTCATAATGAAGCATGATTATAACCCATCCGGTAGTGTTATAATTTTCCCATCGGGCAAAACAGGATACCTTTATCAACCTGTAAGCGATGAACCGCTGGCGGCTCACCAGTGGCAAGATATTTTGCAAGTTCAAACGCGGTTTACAGGAACAAAACAGGAGAAAAAATATGCAAATCTATGATCTACCGGGTCCGAAGGCTAAAGCCATTATCGAACGTGATTCAGCTGTGATCTCACCGTCCTATGCGCGTGCCTATCCATTTGTGATGGATCATGGCAAAGGCTCAGACGTGTGGGATGTGGATGGCAATCATTTTTTAGATTTCGCAGCCGGGATAGCAGTGACCTCAACTGGTCACAGCCACCCAAAAGTTGTCCAGGCAATTAAAGATCAATCCGAGAAGTTCCTGCATATCTCGGCGGATTTTTACCATGAAGCCTGGGTCAATTTGGGTGAGCGCTTGGATCAGATAGCACCGTTCAAAGAAGATGCTGTTTCTTTCATGACCAATTCAGGCACAGAGAGCGTGGAAGCAGCCATCAAGCTGGCGCGTTATCATACAGGCGCAAGCCAATTCATTGGATTTCTGGGGGCATTCCATGGACGGACCCTGGGATCATTGAGTTTTACTGCCAGTAAACCTGTATATCATGAGGGTTTTTACCCTCTTATGAATGGGGTGGTGCATGTCCCATATCCTGATCCATACCGACCGATGTTCAATATGCGCCCTGGGGAGGATTACGGCGAGACGGTTGTGAGGTATATTGAAGAGCAGATCTTGGGGAAATTGTTACCCGCTGAAGATGTGGCGGGATTGATGGTCGAATCAATCCAGGGTGAGGGTGGGTATATTATCCCGCCACCTGGATTCTACCCGGCTTTGCGTGAATTATGCGACCGGCATGATATTCTGCTTATCGCTGACGAAGTCCAATCAGGCATGGGACGGACTGGAAAGTGGTGGGCGATCGAAAATTTTGGCATTGAGCCAGATATCGTCTGCGTGGGTAAAGGGATTGCATCGGGAATCCCATTGGGTGCAATCATCGCGCGGAAAAGCATTGTGTCGTGGCCTCTGGGTTCACATGGCAATACATACGGCGGCAACCCGATTGCCTGTGCAGCCGCAATCGCAACCATGGACCTGATACGGGATGAGTATTTGCAGAACGCCAAAGATGTGGGTGATTATGCGATTGATGCATTGAATGAGATCGCCGCAAGGCATCCGAGCATTGGCCAGGTGCGCGGTATCGGGTTGATGATTGGCGTTGAGTTTGTCAAGAACAAGCAAAGTAAAGAGCCTGCCCACGACCTGAGTGAGCGCATTGTTCAGCGAGCTTTCGAACGAGGTTTGATCAGCCTGGGTTGTGGCAAGAGTACGATCAGGATTTCCCCTTCATTAAACATCACCAGGGGTGAGATTGATGACGGACTGGAAATCTTTGAAGAATCCATCACCCTGGCGGAAAAGGAGTTCCAGATCACTCATGTTGCCTGATTTTCGCGTTCGCCAACGCGATTATCTGTTGGAAATCAGCCGTGCATTAACCCAGGAGCTTGATATCGACAAGCTCCTGGGGCGTATTCTATACATCTCTGCGGAGATGCTGGCTGGCCAGGCGGGGTTGATTGCCTTGCGTTCAGAAAAAGGAGGCTGGAAGATCGCCACCAGTCTGGGAATCTCGGCTGCCCTGGCGCGTTATCTGGAACCGCTGCTGGCTGAAATCCCCGATAACGAGGACCCTGCCCGGTTCGAGCTGCCTGAAGTAAACCGTTTATTGCAGAATTTAGCCCGCACAGTTGGTTTGGGGTTATTTACCGGCGTCGGATTGCCTTTGATCACACGCGAACGGGTGATCGGGGTGATATTTGTATTTCGTAATTATCCAGGAATCTTTTCATCGAATGATCGCGCCTTATTGCAAAGTTTTGCGAACCAGGCAGCCATCGCCGTGGACAATGCCCAGCTATACCAGCAGGTGAGCCAGGATAAGCAGCGCATGGATGCCCTGATTGATTCTGCTGCGGATGGGATATTGATCCTGTCACCAAGTCATACCATCACGCGCTGCAACCCGGCCTTTGGCCGGATGCTTAATCAACCGGTTGATCAGATTGTTGGCAAATCGCATGAAGATGTAATCGACCTGACCTGCCACGAGGATATGCTGACCCTGGAACAGGCTGAAGCTGGCGGTTGGCCGCTCACTCCAAATGCAACTTTGTACGTGGAAGGTGACCTACAAAGATCGTCAGGTGTCTCCCTTCCTGTTGGGATTACCTATGCTCCTCTTATTTCTCAGGATGGAAATTTACTCAATATTATTGCGACCGTGCGGGATATCACCCGGTTCCGTGAGGCTGAAGAGATAAAGAGTACATTCATATCTGTGATCAGCCATGAGCTGAAAACACCGGTGGCACTTATCAAAGGTTATGTGGGTACGCTGCGCAGGGAGGATGCAAATTGGGATCGCGAAATTATAAAGGATAGTTTGGCAGTCATTGAAGAAGAAGCCGATCGACTGACCGGATTAATCGAGAATTTATTGGATGCTTCGCGACTCCAGGCAGGTGGGCTATCCATCAGCCCATCCGATGTTGCCTTGAATGTAGTAGCTGAACGGGTAGCCAAAAGATTACAAACCCAATCATCACTGCATACCATTGTGGTGGATTTCCCGGAGGATTTTCCAATCGTAACTGGTGATGAAACACGATTGGAACAGGTGTTAGCCAACCTGATATCGAATGGGATTAAATATTCCCCAGAGGGAGGGGAAATTCGCATCAGCGGGCAGGTTCGCCCCTCACAGATCATCATTTGTGTCAGTGATCAAGGGAATGGGGTTGCACCAGAGGATATCCCGCATATTTTCGATCGGTTTTACAGGTCTTCCATTGCCAAACGAACGACGAAAGGTGCCGGATTAGGTTTATACTTGGCCCGCGCGGTCATTGAAGCACATGGTGGTCGGATTTGGGTAGACCCGCGCCCTGGCGCGCCAGGTGCACGGATCTGTTTTTCAATACCGCGGAGCTGATGGTTACAAAATAGGAGTATTTGTTAAATACTATCGCCCCTGAAATATTGATGAGGGCGTTTATGATCAGGAGAATTTCATGCCAAAAACGCGTATTAATTGTCCGAACTGTCGGCAGCCACTCATGGCTGATCTCGACCAGTTATTTGACGTAGGTCAGGACCCTAGTTCAAAACAAAAAATCCTTTCCGGGGCATTCAATATTGCCTCCTGCCCGAATTGTGGCTTTAAAGGCATGATTGCCACCCCACTGGTTTATCATGATCCTGGAAAGGAACTTCTGCTTACCTATTTTCCACCTGAGCTTGCCCTGCCGATCAATGAACAAGAACGAATTATCGGCCCATTGATTACCCGGGTGACGAACAGCCTGCCGCAAGAAAAGAGAAAAGCCTATCTTTTTCAACCGCAGGCTATGCTCACCATGCAAACCATGGTGGAACGTATCCTGGCTGCCGATGGTATAACGAAGGAAATGATCCAGGCTCAGCAGGATCGGATGAACTTACTGCAGAGATTGCTCAATGCATCTGATGAGAATATTGCCGAGTCCACATCCAAAGATGATGCATTGTTTGATGGTGACTTTTTTAATTTGCTCAACCGGTTAATAGAAGCCTCCTCAGTAAATGGAGATCCAGAATCTACCCAACGATTAAGTGAGCTGCAAAAGAAATTATTATCCCAGACCACTTTTGGGAAGCAAATCCAGGAGCAGTCCAAGGACGTTGAAGCTGCCATCCAGGCATTACAATCGGCTGGGAAATCGCTGACCCGCGAAAAACTGCTTGAGATGGTGATCAAAGCACCGAATGAGACCCAATTGAGCGTTATGGCGAGCCTGGGCAGACCTGGAATGGACTATGAGTTTTTCAGATTATTGAGCGATCGGATTGATCGAGCTCGCGCGGATGGCAGGGATAGGCTGATCAAGCTGCGTGATCAGTTGCTGGAGATGACACAAGCCGTAGACAAACAAATGCAAGAAAGGTTACTCCAAACCCGGAAGAATATAAATACGATCCTGCAATCCAGTAATATCAAGGAGATGATGGCTCAAAACCTGGCACTGGTGGATGAATTTTTTGTCCAGGTGTTCAACGAAGAAATGGAATCCGCCAGGAAAGCGGGCGACCTTGAGAAAATCAGCAAGCTAAAGCAGGTTGAGGAGGTGGTGGACCAAGCCAGTACGCCTCCCGCTGAAGTGACTTTAATTCAAGAGTTACTGGAAGTATCCACATCCGAAGATGCGCTGAATAAAAAAATGGAAGAGCATAAAAATGAAATCACTCCTGAATTCATGGATATCCTATCCAGTTTATTGGTCCGAACAGAATCAGGTGAGGATGCTGAGTTAAAATCTCGCATGAATAAAGTATTCAGTGCTGCTTTACACATCACGATGTCTCAAAATCTCAGGTAGAATAAAAAAAACCGGCTGGTTACTAGCCCCGAGTGATTTGTTGGCTATTTGAATGATGGGTTGTCCAATCTTAATCCATGCCCACGAACGGTGATTAAGAATGGATGCATCGAATTGATTGCAGACAGGCGGTCGCGCAACCGTCGAATAAGCGCATCCAAAGCTTGTTCGGATATCCCGACAACATCCTCTTTACCCCAGACCGCCTGAATTAGTTCTGAACGAGCGACAACTCGGCCAGGGTTGTCATATAACAATTCCAGTAACTGGTATTGCGATACGGAGAGCGGTGGGAGCAGCTCATCTTCCCCGATCCACACCCGGCGCGAACGTTTATCCAGCTTGAGCAATCTATTCGACATGACCGCCTCAGCAGGTCTTTCGGCTGGAATTTCCAATGGCATGGTTGAATCGGAACTCATATAAATAAATTGCTGGGCAAATGCAATCTGGATCACATCCCCATCTTGAAGAATAACGGGTTCCATGACTTCCTGCCCGTTGATATGTGTCCCATTCTTACTGCCCAGGTCTTCCAATTGAACGCCTTGAGGTAAGGTGATGAACCTTGCGTGATACCGGGAGACCTGTCGGTTTTGGATGACCACATTGCAGGTATCATCCCGACCGACAATGACATCACCTTTTATTATCCAGCGTTGACCGTTCAATGGACCGGTTTGGGCAATTAATAATGGGAAGTCTTCAGTCTCCAGTACCATTTGTCTATCCTCGATACATTTCTCTGGAAACCAGTGAGCTTACTGCGATAAGTAATATACCACGAATTGTTACAATGGAAATATCGGTAATTCCCGATAGGTTAAGTTTACCACGACACCCTGGCAGGCTTTGATTAATTTTTCAGGGGTTATAAGGATTTCATTTCCCCAAACACCAGCCCCCACTGCCAGGATAGGCTGAAACATCATCTCTGAATCCAGGAATGACCTGAAGCCCTTCGCCTGCCAGGAAAACAGAGGGATGGAGCCGATTTGATAACCCGTAATTTCAATCACCCTTTCTGGACTGGCAAGCTGAATATTCCTGGATCCGACTGCTTTTTTCAGGTGACCGGAAATGACATTTTGGTCACCACCCACCATCACCAGGATATATTCCCCCTTATCCATCCCGAAGATC
Organism: uncultured Chloroflexia bacterium; assembly: GCA_963809805.1. Taxonomy (GTDB): domain Bacteria; phylum Chloroflexota; class Anaerolineae; order Anaerolineales; family UBA4823; genus FEB-25. Next base: position 956,273 of record CAWELB010000001.1, read on the forward strand.
AGGGTCTTAATCGCCTGATGTTCACTCAACCCTAAAGCAATGGCAACGCTTGAAGCGCCCTTGGGTGTGGAAGGCGTGAAGTTGGCGGTACTATAAAGGATATGCAAACGATCCAGGAAACTATGCACAGGCAGCATCAAAATATTATTTCGTTATATGGGTTTACGGGGCATGTTTCTCGAATACCTCAATCTTTCAGCAACCAAAGGTATAATATCCTTATCCGATTCGCCATCGGATAAAAAAAACATGCCGACGCCCTTAAAGACTGGAGAAGTCCTGAGAAGTCGCTATAAGATTCGGAGGACAATTGGGCACGGCGGCATGGGCAGCATCTATCTTGCGGATGACCTTCGCCTGGAAGGGCGGCAGTGTGCGCTTAAAGAGGTCGAACATGATCGTACCTTACCGCAAGAAGTGGTCCAACAAGCCCGTGAACAATTCCTCCGTGAAGCGACGGTTTTAGCGCGGCTTGACCATCCCAACCTCCCCAAAGTATCTGATTTCTTTTCCATTGGACCGCGTGATTACCTGGCAATGGATTTTGTGCCAGGGAAAGATCTACGCACGTTGATGATGGAAGCGCGTCAGCTGGGCCATATGCTGCCAGAGTCGGAAGTGCTGTCATGGGCAAATCAAATTGCCGATGCTCTCAGCTATCTGCACAACCAAAACCCACCGATCTTACACAGGGATATAAAACCCAGCAATCTTAAAGTCACCCCGAGTGGATTGATCAAATTGGTTGATTTTGGCCTGGTGAAGATACTGGCTTCGGAGGAAATGACGATTACGATCTTGCAAGGGCGCGGCACTGCACTTTACACCCCCTTGGAGCAATATGGGGGAGATACGGGTCATACAGACCGGCGCAGTGATATTTACGCCTTTGGTGCGACGCTTTATCATTTACTAACCAACCAACCTCCGATTGAAGCACGTGAGCGGTTTTTACACCCTGAGAGCCTGATTCCACCACGCCAGATCAATCCGGAGATCAGTACCCGGACTGAAAAGGCTATTTTGTGGGCGATGAGTTTACACCCTGATGAGCGACCACAAGATATCGAATCATTCCGCCAGGCATTAATCGGGAATTGGATTCCGCCCGTTCGTCCTTCAAAGAAATTACAACCCCCATCCTTGAAGATGATCCTTTCCGCTACGCGTGAAAGAATCCTGCTAGGGGTAGCTGCAGCTCTCATCGTCTTCAGTTTAATTATTACCTTAGCGCGTTGATCTCAAGCTGGTTTGACGTTTCGCAGGTCCATCCTTTGCCAGATCCATGTTGCCCCTGCTCCAATCACCGATCCGAGGATAACAAATAACATAACACCCCAGGTTCCCATTTGCTCCAGCATAGGCCTGGTTCCAGGCATATTTATCGCCAGGTATATATAGGTAAACATCCCTCCAATCAATGGGAGTAAAGCAGCTCTTACCCCCCAGCGCAGTCCGCTCTTTAGATTGATGAACCAGTAATTGGCTCCACTGATCAAGCCGATCACGATCAATGCGACCAGCCAATCTCCGAAATCAACACTCCCTTGATTAGGGATATTAACGGGTACCGTAGTTGCCCCGGGTGTGGATGTTGGTGTGAGGGTTGGCGTGGCGGTTGGTGTAGTCGAAGCTGTGGGGAATTGAGTGGGCGCTTGAGGGGTTGAGGTGATCGATTCTGGCGGGATCTCAAAAGTCAACACATCTGAATTGGTTGCTGAACCGCTATCCGCACGGATGATAATCTCTCCAGACTGATCAACTAGGAGCGTTCCACGGGCAATTCCCTGGGTGGTTACTGCTTCTACAATCTGTCCGGGCACATTTTCACCATTATGATACAGGTTGAAGTGCACCACGGTCCCATCTGGCACCTGGTTCTCATTGTGATCGAGAATAATTCCTGATACGACAGCGATTGAATCCCCAATTTTGAGTGTAACAGGAACAGGTGTAGGTGTTTGGGTCCCTTCAGCGGGTGGTGAACCCTGGATATCCTGATAGATATGGATCACCTGATTTGGATCGGGAGAGGTAGCATCAAGAATCTCATACCCGATTCCCGGGACAGAAACGGGGAGGTGACCCTCTGGTTGGATCTCATGAAACAGGATTCTGGCCGCGATTTCTATAAACGAGCTCGAACGACTATAGAGGGCGTAATAAGCAGATAATTTCGAGATATCCGTCGCATCAAGTGCATACGGTTCACTCAAAGCAAAAACGATCAAGCGCTTCCCTTGAATGAGGTCTGGACGCAGGTCAAGGAATTGACGTAAGGCGAGTGATACCGGGACATCACTCGTAACGTTATCCATCGCAAATACGATCCAATTTGCTGCACGCAGGTCATTTTCGATTTGCAATGTTCCGGTGCCGGAATTAAGCATATCGGACAGATCCTTAAAGTTATAAGACGTCAGGTTACCTGGTATGACTTGACCGCTCCCGCTATAGAGACGTATCACTGCATTTTTGAATGCATCCACATCCAGTGAATTTTGCTGGCGGCAAGTACTGCATTGCTGGTAGATCCTCGTATCACTGATAAAAACAATCGAATCATCTCTGGCAGGTGGCGAGGGGATGGCGATATTCAGCTCATCTGGGGAGGGACTGATGAGGCTGGCGGCCTTTTGCGCAATATTGAAAGTCACCCGGGAGGATAAGCCGATTGAATTCAGCGCATCCGAACTTGGCAGAGTAGATACAAGAGCAAAGGAGTTATTGTATATTTTTAGCTTGAGTTTCAGGACGCGCAGTACCGATTGATCCACGCGCTGGGCAAAAGCAGGATCTTCACGATATTTCTGTGCAAAGAAAACCAACGTGCGTGTGTAGGAGGTAAATACGTCTTCATCCCCGCTTGATAGGAAATTGTCCAGATATAGCAAATCATTTCCAGCCAGGAAAGCATCGCGAGCCACGAGAGGCCCATTAAAGGTTTGACCGCTGGGATCGTAAAAACGTCTTACAGCACGGCTTCCAAGATTATCGCTAATCATGACGCCACCAGCTTGCCTCCAAGAATCGAAGGCCGGTAAAGCCATCAATTGTGAAAAGGCCTGCGGATCAAAACTGACCGGGCGGGTGGTTGCGCGAATGTTTCCCTGAAATCCCTGATACCGGATGTGGGAAACAAGGAGGGCATCCGTGGTGGAAATTGGATTGGGAGCATTGCCGGTTACCGCGAAAAAAGGTGCCAGATCAATTTGCTTGAGCTGCTCAAGGGAGGAAAGAACTGTGGCAACTTCCTCCTCTGGCAATCGATCTGAGCCGCCAAATCCTGGAAAATGCTTGGCTGCCACTACGATCTTCCCATTGCTTCCTTCGTGAACACCTGCGATATAAGCTTGACCTAATGCCCCTACCCAAAATGGATCTCCTCCAAATGTCCTGACCCCCAGATCGCCGCCACTATCAGAGGTCGGAGCCTCGAGCACATCTAACGAAGGGCCGAATAACAGATTAAATCCCAATCCGGCGAGCTCTTTCCCAAGCACGTTGCCCACCTGCTGGCTAAAGTCGGTGCTCCAGGTGGCCCCCAGTGCCATTTGGCTCGGTAATGAGGTTACCCCACTGAGGATTTGATCGTATGGGTATCCATCACCTTCCTGGGCAATCCCAATTAACAATGGGATATAAGCCGGTGTATACGGTTCATTCGTTTCAGGATTGATTTGCTCCAGTTGAGAGGCGCTATATTCGTCCCTTTGGAGCTGATCGGTCAGGCTTTGGGCGATAACCAGGGTCCGATCTGCGCCGACAAAATTATCATTATCGGATTTTAAAATTACACCCCCCACGTGATAATTAACGATCAGGTTATATATTTGGGCACCGGTGGTTGAAGCCATGGCAGCTTCCGGGCCGGTAAATGTCACCAGGAAAAGTTGACCCACTCTTTCCTCAGGGGTAAGCCGGTCCAACAATGTCTGAGCCAGTACATCACTGGTGGTCGTTTGACTGGCAGGTGCGGCTTGCCCAATCGAAAGTGGGATGAGCGAGGATGCTAATATGATAAAAATAAAAACTTTTCGGACAACGGAGTACATTCTCTACCTTGTAAGCGTGTAAACTGCGCGATTTATTGCCAGATTGCCTTCTCAGCCTCAATAATCTTATGCAATTGCTCTCGCCGGGATGGGCCACTCAACGTTTCTAATTGGCGAATATTCAGCGGATCGATCTCGTTACGAAGCAGGTCCAGCTCTTCATCATTAGGTGCCAGTGTTTCTTTGACTTCAGGAAATATCGCAAGAGGAAATCCTGTATGAGCCTGGATTTTTTCAATCGTCAGACCTGGATGAAATGAAATCAGGCGCATACGGCCATTGGCAAAATCAAATTGGCCTAGGTCGGTGACAAGGTACCGAGGGCCATTTCCGTGCTTGCGCGCAGAATTATGCCCGAGTCCGGCACAAAAGTCAAGCTGGGGAACAAAGGTAACCCTGGAGTGCCGAGGAACATATAACATGACATCATTTAGAAAAGTCGTGACATCTGGTATCCCACCCGTTCCGGGTAGTCTAAGTCTCGGATGGTGAATATCTTTCCCAAAGGCGATGTTATTAAAATTTCCATTTGGATCAATCTGAGCCGGACGGAAGAACTCCAAAGGGCGCAAGCTGGGTAATACCTCGCTCACTGCCCTGGAAAAACCGACATTGACCAGAGAGCAGTCTAACCACAACCGCTCAACCTGGCTGAGACTCAGCGGTGCAGGTTTGCGGCATATCCCCTGACCGATGGCAGAGGAAAAATAAATGTTGGGTGCATGTGTGCGCCTGGCAAGAAGATATGCTGCAGCCACCAATGGGGTAGCAATTCCCTGGGCGACTAATTCTCCGTCTCGAACCTGGTGAGACATACAAACGACCATATACTCGTCCGGCGAAATATCCATTTATCGACTTCTTTGAGCGAGATTATAAATCGGGATCATTGATGATCAATGCATGCTCTTCTGCGGGTATATTACCACCAGATAAAACCACCAGGGCAGGTCTGGTTATGATCCGACCGGAGATTACAGCTGCCAGCGAGGCTGCAGCCGATCCTTCAATTCGCTCATGATAGCTGAGCCAGGAATATTTTATCGCTTTGCGGATTTCGGTTTCGGTGACCAGGATAAAGTCAGTTACATAGCTCTTAACGATTGGGATGGTGACCGAGCCCTCTTCCACTGGTCCAGCCAAACCATCTGCAATGCTGGGCAGCTCCACCACACCTTTTTGAGTATCGTGACAGAAAATTTGATACAGAAAGGGGGAGGCTTCGGACTGAACGGCGACTAAATGCGGTGTGGGGTTCATCTGCTGTAATGCGCATCCAATTCCTGAAACTAAACCACCCCCGCCAGCCGGAACGATCCAACATAGCGGGGTGGGGTCTGGCACCTCCCGCATTACTTCCAAAGCAATGGTTCCCTGACCAGCGATGATCATTCCGTCATTATATGGCGACACCCAGGTGGACCCAGTGGCACGGGCGTACGATATTCCAGCTTGCTCAGCTTCGCCATAACCACCAGGGATGAGATGAATTTCAGCACCCATGTCACGCATCGCTTGAAGTTTATTTTGTAAGGCGTGTTCAGATGCAAAAATAATGACTGGCGCATGCTTCATGTTGGCAGCTAAGGCCACCCCCTGACCATGATTTCCAGCGGAGGCAGTCACCAATCCTCGTTCAAGCTCCCAATCTTGTAGGGATAGTATTTTATTCAAAGCACCGCGCGCTTTGAACGAACCTGTCACCTGGTGGTTTTCCCACTTCAAGTACAGATTGTAGTGAGGATCGTAGGTTAATGGTGTTTCATGAATATAAGGATAAATTCGGTCGTAAGCTTGTTCAAGCCAGGCATAAGGGATCATGGAATTATAGGATTTTCTGCGGCCAACACCTTCTTTGCCAGCAGAGGGTCATCGGTGAAAATCCCATCCACACCGGCAGAGAAAAGCTTCTGCATGATATCGGGTTCATTCACCGTCCATGTATGGATCCGGCACTTGCTAGCATGAGCCATTTGGATCAGATTGGGGGTGATATCCTTGTAAAATGGATGGAGGGCGAATAGTGGACCGAATTTGATAATCCTTGAATAAATAGTCATGGCTGCACAGCCAGGAAAGGTTAATAAACCAAGAGGAGTCTTGGGTAGTAAATTCCGGGCTTTGATCAATGCAACCATGTTGAACGATGAAAAGAGGATGTTCGTGTCAAGGTTAAATTTCTTCACCAAAACCGCGACTTTATCCGGTAAATCATCCGTCGGAGTAGCATAATTGGTAAGCTCCAGATTGATAAAAGTTCGCCGGCCTACGGTTTCAAAAACCTCGTCCAAGGTAGGGATTTTTTCTGATTTAAAAAATGGTGGGAGATTCGAATTTGTCTCTAAACCCTTTATATCTTTCAGGGTCAATGATTTTATCCGTCCGGTGCCATTCGTGGTTCGATCGACGGTATCGTCATGCATCACCACCACCTGACCATCTACGGTCAGTTTAACATCCAGCTCGATTCCATCTGCATGTTGGGTTATTGCGGTTTTGAAAGCTGCTAATGTGTTCTCTGGAGCATAGAGGCTGGAGCCTCGATGTGCAAAAATGGTTGGTCGATTAAGATCAACATAAGACAGATTGGTATTCATACCTTGCATGGGTTTGATTTATAACTCTACAAAATAGGCACTCGCTGCTCTATCGATCAGGTCGCGGGTCATTGACGGCTCAACCCCAAGGTAACGGGCGATATCAAGTATCTGATCACACAGATCGCGAGGATGGGATCCACGTAATTTGCGTGCTCGTTTGATATACCATTCCTGGAGCAGATATGCCAGTCCTTCATCGTTATACTGCACACCCTTCGCTGAAGCAACCCGGGTAAAGATCTCGCGATATTCATCGAAACTTGGGTCGCCGACCTCAATCTTATGGCGAAGCCGTCGCAAGAAAGCCTCATCTACCAGATCGCGGGGTGGCAGGTTGGTTGAGAAAACGACCAGAACATCAAACGGAACCTCAATCTTGCGTCCGGTGTGGAGGGTCATGAAATCGATGCGGTTTTCAAGGGGTACAATCCAACGATTGAGCAAATCTCGAGGACGAACAAGCTGCCTGCCAAAATCATCAATCAGAAGAATGCCGCCATTGGCTTTCATCTGGAAAGGTGCTTCATAAAACTTGTGAACATCGTCGAAAACCAAATCCAGCCCAGCTAAGGTTAGCTCCCCGCCGGTTACGATGAAAGGCCTTCGGATGCGAATCCAACGAAGATCACGCCTGCCGTTCATCCGATTGGTACCTGTGCCCGAGGTGGAGGTTTCTTCGGTCGATAATTGATGATTTACCGAGTCATATATCTTAATTACCTGCCCATCGATATAAATTGCATAGGGGATATACATGCTTTCATGCAGGATCATATTCCCAATCGCTCGAGCAACACTTGTTTTGCCGTTCCCAGGTGGCCCGTACATGAAAATCGAGGTGCCTGAATTTACCGCTGGACCGATGCGCTGAAAAGTTGGTTCGGGGAGCACCAGATGAGAAAGCCCTTGATGGATCATACGACTGGAAACCGTGGGTCGACCCTGTGCCTGGCGCAGGACCGATTCATTGTATTCCTGGATTGGTACTGGGGCTGGCCCGGCATATTGGCTGCGTTCCATCGCTTCGCGCGCGCGGTCACTGCCCGCGCCAGTAATTGCGTATAAATACGCACCCTCTCCAAGGCCCATTTGAGAGGTTTTTACTTCCACGAATTTATCACGTTTTAGATTTTCAAGGATCTGATCGACAATACCCGTGAATGGGAGGGCCATTTCCTCGGCAATTTTAAAACCTGTGAGATAGCCCTGGAAATAAAGGACTTTTAGAGCCAGGTCTTGAAGCCAGAGCGTAGACAGGCCAGTATCTTCAATTTTTTCCAAAATGGGAGGCAAAAATACACCACTTGCAGTCCCCATCATCGGCTTTGCGCGTGTTGATGCATCCATCACTCAACCTCCTTTGTCATCGGGCATACGACAGGTTATTTAGATGATTATAGCATGGCAGGCGAAATTAATTGAAATTATGTTACGAAAATATAGGATAAAATTATTCAAAGGATTTTTCCCACCGATGAAATTATCCATTATTATCCCCGTCTATAATGAAGTCAAAACGATACAAGAAATCATCCGTCGAGTGCAAGCCACCGGCTTGGCGGATGAAATCCTGGCCATCGATGATGGCTCCACTGATGGCAGTCGCGAATTATTGGAAAACATAAGCAAGGATGGTAGTATCAAACTCATCGTCCATGACCACAATCAGGGGAAAGGGAAGGCGGTCAGGACAGGGATTCAAAATGCAGGTGGGGATTTGCTCTTGATCCAAGATGCTGATCTGGAATATGACCCACGGGAATATCCCAATCTATTAAAACCTATCCAGGAGGGGATTGCGGATGTCGTGTATGGGTCAAGGTTCCTTGGCGCTGGGCGCAGACCAGTATTATTTTGGAATATGATTGCCAACAAGATATTAACCCTGGTCACTAATATTCTATATAATAATATCCTTACTGATATGGAAACCGGATACAAGCTTTTTCGCCGGCAGGTAGTGGAAGATATGACTTTGCATGCACATGGATTCGATTTTGAGCCTGAATTTACCGCAAAAATTTTAAAACGCAAAGCCCGGCTGTATGAAGTGCCAATCACATTTAATCCACGCGATTATTCAGAGGGGAAAAAGATTAAAATGACGGATGCTTTTATTGCCCTGTGGATGCTGATCAAATATCGTTTTGTTGATTAAGGGTGGAAGTATTATCAGGCTTCAGAAGCTCTGATGTCTTTCACATTTAATTGTAGAGAGACCTGACCATTGAACTCGTTGAGCTCAAATGTAAACATCAAATCGATACGGGGAGGAAGTTGTGCGATCCAATGCCCTTGCCGGAAGGCAATCGCATCGTAGGTGATCTTCCCATCGGTTACCGCGAGTTTCAAATGAGATCCATCTGCGCCAATTGCTTTTTGGCGTGTAACTCGAAGTCCACTCGACATAAAGACGGGTGCAGGATTACCCATACCGGTTGGTTGAAGCCAATTGAGATATTTTAGCAAATCAGGTTTAAGTTCCGAAAGAGGGATCTCCATCTCTGCGAAGATTTTTGGACGCAGGTCCAATTCCTTCAGCTGATCTTTAGTAATCACTCGCAGACGGTCAATCAAAGTTAGAAGCAAATCGTTGCGTACAGTGAACCCTGCAGCAGCTGCATGACCCCCATGACGCTCCAATAAATCCTTGCATTGATCCAATGCCTGGGTGATATGAAATTCAGGAATGCTTCTGCAAGAAGCACGGGTATAGTTTTCACCTACACTTGCGATAATCGATGGTCGATAATACTGTTCGGTAAGTCGTGAAGCCGCCAGACCAACTACCCCGGGGTTATATTCAGGATCTGCTGCAAATAACAGAAGAGGGACTTGACCATCAATGATGATCTGTTTTTCAGCCTTGGCTTGAATGTCGCGCGTGATCCTTTGACGGTCGCGATTTTGAATTTCAAGCCATTGTGCCAATTGACCTACTTTCAGAGGATCGGGTGAAGTCAATAGATCTAATGATGCTATTGCAGATTCCAAACGACCTGAGGCATTCAGTCTGGGCGCCAGTGAATAACCGATATCTGTCGTATTGATTCTGGCTGGATTTAATCCGGAGACCCCGATCAGCGCCATCATCCCCTGCCGAATGGGCTGTCGTATGAACTCCAAGCCTGAACGAACCAGAGAACGATTTTCTCCAGTTAATGGCACCAGGTCAGCGACTGTGCCCAGCGCTACCAAATCCAGATAATTGCGTGAATCCAGGTTAAGATATTGTCCAGATAGAGACATTCCTTCAACCAATTTATAAGCCAGTCCAACACCTGCCAGGTTCTTTTCCGGATATGTGTCTCCAGGTTGTTTCGGGTTTATCACTGCAAAAGCATCTGGGAGCTCATCCAGTGGGTTGTGATGGTCAGTGATGATCAGGTCAATCCCGGTAGATTTGGCGAAATTTGCCTCTTCCCACGAGCGAATTCCGCAATCAACCGTGATGATTAACTTAGCCCCCTCCTCAGATAAACTGCCTAAGGCATCGAGGTTTAAACCATAACCTTCATCGAAACGGTTGGGGATGTATTCTTTCACTTCGGCACCCAGGGATTTCAAGGCTATCCCTAATAGTGCTGTAGCAGTCACGCCATCGGCATCATAGTCACCATAAATCACAATTTTTTCCTGCCGATTTATGGCGTAGTTGATTCGATTAAGCGCTTTGGGTAGACCCAGTAAATTATTGGGCTCACAACCCGGTGGGGTTTGAGCTTCCAAAAATATACGCGCTTGTTCGTGTGTGCGGTAGCCGCGGTTATATAAAATTTGTTGAAGTATAGATGGATAACCACTCAGCTCTTGAATGGCTTCTGGAGGGGGAGCAGGTGCCACCTCCCAACGTTTTGTAATTACGGGCATGGTGAAGGTTCATCCAAATTTTGTGCGAGAGCCAATGCGCCCATTAATCCCACATCGTCCCCCAACGCAGCAGTGGTTAACGTGAGATTCTCCAGGTATTTTTTTGAAATCACATGTTCACTCATAGCAGTCCGGAGTGGACCAAATAACGCTTCGCCACTTTGAGAGACGCCACCCCCAATAATCACCACAGTGGGATTAAAAATATGCAAATAGTCTGCAATCGCAGTCCCAAGGTAGGTGCCACCCCGTGCAAGTGCAGCCCTGGCGAGCTCATCACCCTGGCTGGCGGCTGAGGAAACATCTTTGGCAGTGATCGGTCGATTCGCAGGTAGAGAAGACGGAATCCCCTGGCTCAGCTCTTGTTCAACCCAGCGTGCAATGGCTGGCCCTGACGCAACAGCTTCCAGATGACCGCGTTGCCCACAACTACACAATGGTCCATCAGGGATGATGGTGACATGCCCCAACTCTGCAGCAAGCCCGAGGGTTCCAAGCAGCATCTGGTTATCAATAATTACTCCTCCACCAATCCCAGTACTCACGGTGATATACATCAAGTGGCGATGCCCAATTCCTGCACCAAAACGCCATTCACCCAACGCAGCAAGGTTCGCATCATTACCAATGGCTACAGGGACATTGAAGCGATCTTGAATTATCTTCTTCAATGGCAGATTTATCCAGCTTGGGATGTTGGGTGCCTCAAACACAATGCCTTCAAAAGGGTCAAGCGGACCTGGTGCAGCGACGGTGATTGCGGCAATTTCTTCTCCCTTGGGAAGGGTTTCAGCGATCAGATTAATGAGCCGGTCGTGCGGAGTTCCGGGTCCTTTCGTGCTGATGCGTTTCACTACGGTGGGTTTTTGACTTTGAAGTGGGAAACATGCTGTGCGAATATGTGTTCCCCCAACATCAGCGACGATATAATTTCTAACCATGCCGCAAAGTATAGCATAGAATATTGTTGACGAGATACTTAAAGACTGCTATCATCAAGGGTTGGAATGGGAAAGAATCACTCGAAACCCTCAAAAAAAGAATGGAAGCGCCTGTTCAATCCACTCCGGTGGCTTGTTCCTGGTCTGGGCGTAAAACGTTGGATTCTATTAGTCTTTTTAGGCACCACCTTACTCAGTGTGGGTGCGGCAGTCTTGGTTTTGGAAGTATATCGCGGTGCCACTGAACCCTGGTGGCTAAAGATATTATCCATCGTATCGCTGCGTGTACTAAGCCGCCCGTTAAGGGCATTAATCTTTGGCAGCCTGGGCATTGGATTGATGTTGGTAGGGATGTGGGGAATTAACCGAGTTCTATTAGCTCCATATCGGCGAACCGGAAAGGGAGTGCTCGACGAGCTTACCGACCATCGCAGGAAAGAACGTGGTCCTCGTATTGTGACGATCGGGGGAGGGCACGGATTGGCAACCCTGCTGAGAGGCCTGAAGAACTATAGCTATAATATCACGGCAGTAGTAACAGTGGCTGATGATGGGGGATCTTCTGGACGGCTGAGACGCACACAAGGTATACCACCTCCAGGCGATATTCGAAATTGTCTTGCAGCTTTGTCAAGTGACGAAGCGCTGATGACCCAACTTTTTCAATACCGGTTCTCGGATGGAAATTCAGAGCTGGATGGTCATCCTTTTGGAAATTTATTCATCAGTGCATTAGCTGAGATTACCGGCAGTTTTGAGGAAGCCGTTGTTGAATCAGGCAAAGTCCTGGCTGTTCATGGGCGGGTGCTTCCTGCCACCCTGCATGATGTTCGCCTTGTAGCTGATGTGCAGCTACCGCACAGTATCGGTGAAGTCAGAGTTGAAGGTGAAAGTACGATTCCAAAATTCCCGGGGGACGTCCAGCGGGTGTGGCTTGAGCCGAACAATCCAGCTGCTTACCCACAAGTGATCCAGGCAATTCTGGCAGCGGAATTAATCGTGATTGGTCCGGGCAGTTTATTCACCAGTATCCTGCCTAATTTGCTTGTTCCGGATATTGCTGCAGCCATACAAGCCAGCAGGGCTTTAAAAATATATGTATGCAATGTCGCCACACAGCCTGGTGAAACTGAAGGTTATAGCTGCGAAGACCACGTGAATGTCTTGAATGATCATGTGGGTGGAACAATTTTCGATATTATTGTTATCAATGATAAATATGAAGGGAAATTATCTGCCGGAATTGATTGGGTAAAAATGACACCTGAAACTGAGGTGGAGTATTCCATTTATAGAGCAGATTTGGTGGATGAGCTGCAACCCTGGAGGCATGATTCATCAAAATTAGCCCGGGTGCTGATTAATTTGTATCAAGAACGTACAGGACCTTTGATAGAATAGAAGGAACAGTAAATTCCCAACGTCACACTCGGCAGTCTGGCAAAAATTACCAGCTGCTGAATATATCTTCGTATGGAGGCAAATATGACCACAAAAGTAGGAATTAATGGATTTGGAAGGATCGGACGGCAGGTGTTAAAAGCGATCAGAGATTATCATTCCGACACACTGGAAGTCGTCGCATTCAACGATATCGGCGATTTAAAGACCATGGCGCATTTATTGAAATATGACAGCAACTATGGTCGTTTTGATGGCACGGTTGAAGTCAAAGATGATGGGTTGTTCGTTGATGGAAAACCAGTGAAAGTATATAAAGAAATAGACCCAGCTAATATACCCTGGAGTTCACTCGGCGTCGATATCGTCATCGAAAGCACCGGGTTGTTCACCATCAAGAGCGACGGGGTCAATAAAAAAGGCAAGACTGTCAAGGGTGCAGAGAATCACATCACCAAAGGTGGTGCGAAGAAAGTGATCATCACTGCTCCCGCCGAAGGAGAAGATTTAACCATAGTCCTGGGTGTCAATGAGGGAATGTACGATCCCAAAATTCATCATGTCATCTCAAATGCCTCATGCACAACCAATGGTCTTGCTCCGGCAGTTAAAGTCGTCAATGACAAATACAAGATCGTACGTGGGTTCATGACCACAATCCATGCCTATACTAACGATCAGAAAATATTAGATTTACCGCACAGTGATTTGCGTCGTGCCCGCGCCGCCGCTCTCAATATAATTCCCACCACCACCGGAGCTGCGAAAGCCATCAGCCTAGTGATCCCCGATCTCAAAGGGAAGATGGATGGCTATGCATTACGCGTGCCGACCCCAACAGTGTCGATCATTGATCTGACCGTCGAGCTGGAAACCAGTACTACGACTGAGGAATTGCGCCAGGCATTCCGTGATGCTGCTGCCGGTCCATTGAAGGGCATCTTGCAGGCGGTAGATGAACCCCTGGTGAGCACTGATTTTAAGGGAGATCCGCATAGCTCGTCGGTGGATTTACCATTCACTATGGTCTTAGGCAAGGAGAAGAATAATTTTGCCAAGGTCGTAGCCTGGTATGATAACGAATGGGGTTATTCTGTTCGCACTGCAGATTTAGCCGCCTTACTGGCAAAATACCTATAATCAAATAACCGGATGCGGATGGCAGTTTCTGCCATCCGCATCTTGTACATATGGAGGGAATATGTTCAATAAGAAATCCATTAATGATATTGATGTTAAGGGAAAGCGGGTATTGGTGCGAGTGGATTACAACGTCCCGATTAAAGATAATAAAGTGGTAGATGATACGCGCATTGTAGCTGCCATGCCTACGCTAAACTACCTGTTAGAGCACGGCGCTGCGGTGATCTTATGCTCCCACCTCGGGCGACCCAAAGGTGGACCTGACCCGAAATTCTCCCTGCGCCCGGTAGCTGCCCATTTGAGCGGATTACTCGGCAAGCCGGTCGCATTTGCAGATGATTGTATCGGACCTATTGCAGATGCTGCCGCCAAGGCACTTAAACCAGGTGATGTTTTGGTACTCGAAAACACCCGCTTTCATCCCGAAGAAGAGAAAAATGATCCCGAGATGGCGAAAAAGTTGGCAGCATTGGCAGATATCTACGTCAATGATGCGTTTGGATCTGCTCACCGTGCCCATGCTTCCACCGAGGGCGTAGCACATTACCTGCCTGCTGTAGCCGGTTTCCTGATGGAAAAAGAAATCCAATACCTGGGCCAGGCAATCGCCAACCCAAAACGACCTTTTATCGCCATCCTGGGTGGTGCGAAAATCAGCGATAAAATCGGGGTCATTCGAAATTTGCTTATCAAGGCGGATCTCATCTTGATCGGTGGAGGAATGGCAAATACCTTCTTCAAAGCCCAAGGATATCCAATCGGAGATTCGCTGTGCGAGGATGAGGCTCTCGATACTGCCCGCCAGCTATTAAAATCTGGCGCTACTCATCTGCGCCTGCCAGTGGATGTGGTAATCGGCGACAAGTTTGATGCCGAAGCAGAAAAGAAGGTCATCCCAATGGGTCCGGTGCCTGATGGTTGGCGCATCCTTGATATCGGTACAGAGACGGTTGCAGCCTTTGGTAAAACCATCGCCACAGCCGGAACGGTCGTTTGGAATGGTCCCATGGGTGTATTTGAGTTCCCGCGTTTTGCTGGGGGAACGGTTGGCATCGCGAAGGCAGTTGCGGACAGTCATGCAGTCTCCATTATTGGCGGGGGTGATTCTGTCTCAGCCATCAATCAGGCTGGTCTGGCAGATAAGATCACACATATCTCAACCGGAGGTGGAGCATCGCTTGAGATGTTGGAAGGTTTGGATTTGCCGGGTCTGGTGGCATTACAAGATAAATAGTGAGTTGATCAATGCCTCTCCAGCTCTAAACGCGACCTGGGGAGGCGTAGAATTTGTTGACATCATCCCGTTTATATCAAACGGTGGTTATTGCTGGTGCTGCTCCCCCATGCTAAGGGTCAAAGGATGAGTTGGTTAGCGGTTAAATCCTGGCAATCATGATACTTAGGAAAAGATAGATTTTCGAGGTAAATATGCGTCGTCCCATCGTGGCAGGAAATTGGAAAATGTTTAAGACCGCAACAGAAGCACGGTTATTACTGGCAGAATTATTGCCAGGTTTGACAACCATCCAGGGAGTGGAGATTGTTTTGTGTCCTCCATTTACGTCGATCTTGCCTGTAGCTGCATTATTGGAAGGAACTTCGATCGAGGTGGGTGCCCAAAACATGCATTGGGAAGCGTCGGGTGCCTACACGGGTGAGGTTGCCCCTCCGATGCTGGCAGAGTTTTGTAAGTATGTCATCATTGGGCATTCCGAACGGCGCGCCTATTTTGGAGAAACCGATCATACGGTGAACCAGAAAGTCAAAGCCGCCTTCGAATATGATCTTGTGCCCATCATGTGTGTGGGCGAGACCCTGGCGGAAAATGAAGCTGGCAGGACGCCGGAAGTCGTGTCTGGGCAAGTGAAAGCAGGCCTGGTTGGGGTGGATGCAAAATCCATCGCATCATTGGTCATTGCCTACGAGCCTGTATGGGCGATCGGTACCGGGCGCGCTGCGACTGCATCAAGCGCCAATGCCGTGATCGCAGATTTCATCCGAGGGACTCTTGGACAATTGTATGGCGATGATCTGGCTCAGATTGTGCGAATATTGTACGGCGGTTCGGTGAAAGCTAATAACGCTGAAGAATTCTTTAATCAAAAAGATATTGATGGCGCCCTGGTTGGGGGAGCAAGTTTAAAAGCTTCAGAATTCATCGCCATTGCCAAGGCGGCTGCCCATTAATGCAAGTGATCGATTGGGGTACGCTCCTTTACCTGCTAATTTTACTGGTCCCCATGATCTATCTGCAAAGATTCCTGCAGCGTGAGATTCAAGCGATCTTTTTACTGATAACCCGCCAACCGGAAATATCTGTGGCATTATTTTCACTTCTATTTCTACCAGGGGTCCTGTTGCATGAGACCAGCCATTTTCTTATGGCACGTCTGCTGGGCGTGAGGACCGGGAGATTTTCCATCATCCCTAAAAAGCTGGAGGGAGGTCGACTTCAGCTTGGCTATGTGGAAACTGCCAAAACAGATTTCTTTCGAGATGCATTGATTGGCCTGGTGCCATTAATCACTGGTGGAATTTTCGTGGCATATGCCGGTGTCTCTCACCTGGGATTGAACCTGGTCTGGTTCAGCCTGACACACGCGCGGATAAGCTCATTCAACGAGGCGATAAGGTCAGTCATAGGGCGGCCTGATTTTTGGCTGTGGTTTTACCTGATCTTTGCGGTCAGCAGTACCATGTTGCCTTCTGCTTCCGATAGGAGAGCCTGGGTGCCGCTGGTTTTAGCAGTCTTGGCCTTTGTGGGAATGATCTTGCTGGTAGGTGCTGGACCTTGGTTATTATCCAAGTTAGGATCGACTTTGACTGCGGCGATTGATGCGGTATTCATGGTATTCGGAATCACAGTGATCATACACCTGATCCTATCGCCTCCGCTGTGGTTGATACGAAAGATCATCTCACGTATGGTCGGTTTACAAGTAGTATGATGGTGGTTTGTTTTATAATACTGGTAATAAGTTTCTGGAAACCTGGAATCTATGGGTTGATTTTGGATAATACCCCATAAATGTATTGGTTTTGATAAACGACAAAGAACCTGGGAGATATTTGTTCTAAATGGCGGATCATTGGTATGCCTTACGCAGCAAACCACAAAAGGAAGATGTGGTTTGGAAACAAGTGCGCGATAGAGGATTTGAGGTGTTCTATCCTCGCCTGCGTGTCAATCCGATCAACCCACGCTCGCGAAAGTACAAGCCATATTTTCCTGGCTATCTATTTGTGAAAGTAGATATTGAAAATGCTGGCCTGTCTACCTTTCAATGGTTGCCCCATTCCGTTGGATTGGTGAGTTTTGGTGGTGAGCCTGCGCCGGTGCCGGATAACCTGATCAATGCCATCATGCGCCGTGTGAAGGAGATTGCGGAAGCAGGTGGGGAAGTATTCGACGACCTGCACAAGGGAGATGTCGTCCGGATTGGTTTTGGACCTTTCGAAGGCTATGAAGCGATTTTTGATGCTCGCCTACCGGGGACCGAACGTGTGCGAGTTTTATTGGAATTTCTAACTAACCGTTATGTGCCCATCGAATTGGATGCGAGCCACCTTGAGCCAAAAAAGCACTCATAATCCAGAATAATTCCTCTAGAATGTGATTATCTGACCTCGATGATAGGATAAGCTTTATGCCAACAAACAGAATCTATCCAGCGAATCATTTTGAACTATGACTGCGATATTATTTATCTGTACTGCAAATATCTGCCGCTCACCCATGGCGGAGGGTTTGTTAAAAAAAATTGTCTCAGTGCGAGCTGATGTAGATCAGTGGCATATTGAATCAGCCGGTGCCTGGGCATATGAGGGCAACCCTGCGGCGAAACTCTCCCAGCTGGTTATGGAAAGAAGAGGAATCGACCTGAGTGCCCATCGCTCCAAGCCAACCAGCCGAGAATTAATCCATAGTTTTGACCTGGTGCTCACGATGGAAGATGAGCATAAAAAATTCTTAAAGAGTAAATATGGAGAATATACGGATCGGATCTACCGAATAAGTGAAATGGTGGATGATATGTTTGATATTCCAGATCCGATCGGGGGTGAATTGGCTGATTATGAGCAGATTGCCTACCTGCTGGAGCATATATTAACCGATGGACTTGAAAAAATATACCAATTGGCCATTCTGCATCATCCGCAGGAATTATGATACCATTCCACCATGCTTCAAAAGCATATTGCCGGTGTGTCACGTGCATATTCCAAAAATATTCAGAGATGCGGGATTGATCATTTGAACCGCGTAGGATTCGTCGGTAGGATTGTTGTATATATTACATCCCCTAAATATTTCATGCTATATGATGCATGATATACTCGAAGTAACTATTTTCAAGAGTCGGGGTTCTTTTGTGTAGAACTCCCACCGGTAAATAGAGATTGGTTGCCAAACATCGTAGCTGAGATAAACCTCGACCGGGCAATACAGGGAGATCATGAAGCATTCGGCTTGCTGTACGAGCAGTATGTCGAACGGATCTTTAACTACGTATATTACCGCACAGGAAACCAGCACGATGCAGAGGATTTAACCGCTAAAGTCTTCTTTCGAGCCATGCGAAGGATCCCTCAGTATGAGGAGAGAGGGCTGCCTATATCTGCCTGGCTCTACCGGATTGCGCACAATCTGGTAGCTAACTGGCATCGTGATCGTAGCAGGCGACCAGAGATCTCATTGGATGAGGGGTTTGCGTCTATACCTCATACGGAACATCCTGAGGTGACACTGCTACAATTGGAGGAGCAGAATAACTTATTGCAAATTATCCATGACCTGCCACCTGAGCGACAACAATTAATCATCTTAAAGTTTGTCGAACATATGTCAAACGCTGAAATTGGGCAGATTATGGGTAGAACTGAGGGAGCAGTCAAAAGTCTTTACCATCGAACCCTACTCTCCTTGCGGGTAGAAATGGAAACGATATCCAAAGACGAGAAATTGGATAGTGAGGAAAGATCACATGTTGAAAATAGTGATGGATAGTGCAGGTGAAATTCCTGATGAGTGGCGAACGGAATACGAGGTCGAAGTAATACCAGTCAATATTCAATTTGAAAATAAAACCTACCTGCAAGGTGTCGACCTCAGTAATGATGATTTTTATCGTCTGGCAGATTCAACCGGGGTCATCCCCAAGACGTCCCAACCCAGCCCACAACAATTCATAGATTTGTATAAACGGATCGCCAAGGTAGGGGATACAATATTGTCCTTGCATGTGACCGGGAAATTATCCGGCACATTTAACTCCGCAGTACTGGCAGCACAGGAATTAAAAAATAAACTAAATGTCATTCCCTTCGATTCGGGATCAGGTTCTGCTGCATTAGGTTTTATGTGCAAAGAGGTCCGCCAGCTGGATAGGGCAGGGGCTTCCATTCAGGCAATCCTGGCTCGCCTTAATACGATCCGCCAGAATGTAAATGTCGTTTTGACCCTGGATACGCTTGAGTATGCGCGACGAAGTGGTCGGGTGAAGGCATTACCTGCAGCACTAGCGGCATTGATAAAAATTAAACCGATTGTTATATTAAAAGATGGTGCATTGGATATGAAAGAGAGGGTGCGTACACGTCAGCGGGCAATCAATCGGGTATTGGAAATTATCCACCAACGCGTGGATGATAAATTAGTCAATGTGGCGGTCGTCCATTCACAATCCATCGAAACAGCCCGGCAGCTTATGCAAATCGTAAAAAACACTTTACACGTTAATGAAATCATCCTTTCAGATTTATCGATTGGAGTCGCAGCCAATTTAGGTCCTGGGACAATAGGAATTATCGCTTATGCAGTAGCATAAACACAAAGAGGGAAAATGTTTAATCTTTTTAGACCGAAACCAAAACGAGTCAAGCGTGAATTAATGGATATTGAGACGATATTGCAATCCAGTCTCAAGCCAGTTTCACCTCGACCTGAATTCATTCAGACCTTGCATAAGGGGTTGATGGAATATACTTTCCCACAATCAGAATCTTCTGGTTATGATTTAAAAAAGACGATAATATTTGCCCTGGTGGGTTTTGCCAGTCTGGTATTCGTGTTCTCTATGTGGATCCGATTGATCCTGGTAATTTTAAGCGCTTTGGGGATGCTTCAGTCATCTAAACGGAAGAAAGACACCCACGCTTCCACCTAAACCATAGCCGTGTCAAACGATGGATGCAAACAATTGAGCCATATCCTCAGGGATATGGCTTTTTGCGATTATTCTTCGGAGCGGAATCCAGGGGCAATATATTGAATATGCTTGTAGGCTTTTACTTGATCAGCGACATTGTCCTTCATAATGTTACCAGATACATGCAGCAGGGTGTCACTAAAGTCAACATCCACCCCCATACTCGCCAGGCAAGGGTAGTGATGGTGCGCCATGCCCGTCTCATACTCGGCTTCATCCGCCGATACTCCCACCAATTTTTGGGCAACATAGCGTGCGCATCCACACACTGCATCACGTTTGACATCCACTGAAATTATCTTCCGGCTTTCAGGGTCAACCAGGATGGAAAATTCCGGTTTACCGAAATGATGGGCAAAATCAGCGATGATTGGGCTGTGATGCTCCAGGCGCTGCCGCCTGGTGACCCAATAATCTGTTTCAGTTAATGAACAGAGGGGTTTAGGTGTGGCACAAGCTACATCCATCTTTTCCAACCAGCCACGCAACTGTCGAGCCAGACCACGTGGCAAGCAATTTTCATTATCCACTGCTGCGATGACCGCCTTTGCTCCGGTCATTTTTGCTATGTCTGGGAGCAGCTCGGCGACACTTTTATGCTCAGCAAAGGAAAGGATAAGGTCGGCAGGAGGAAGGCTGGCGGGGAGAAATTCTTCGGGATAATCGATCACGACGGGGAAGAAAACGGGTGCTCTCCATTGAGCGATGACCCAATCAGAAGGAGCGTTTTGAGTGATGTTGGTGACATGCCTGACACCATAATCACTGTTTATGATTGCGAGTATGCGCATAGTCAATCTATACTCTCACCTAATAAGGATTTTTTTAGCCACATCACTTCGCTGATCAGGTCTGCGTCCAATGGAAACTGGTGAGCCTGATTCACTTTCAGGAGAAGGTGATTGGCGATTTCCTTATTTTTTTGATCGACATCTGTGAGGCTGATAAACAGTGCCAGCCGATCGTAGGCACTATGCGTCAGGTCGGAGTAACCCAGGCGATAGAGATATTCACCGATCACAATCCCTGCAGCCCGGCGAGCACATACCCTGGCCATCCCCTCATTCCCGTTGGAGCGTGCCCGGATGGCGTGCTCGATCTCCTTCTTATATTCAACCTTCCACAGCACCTCTAAATTCACGGACAGATTTTACCATTCCTTGACCACTTCTCCTTCACTGGATACAATGATAAAGATGAACATTTCATTAGCATTAAGCGGCGGTGGGGTAAAAGGTTTCGCCCATATTGGGTCTTTACGCGTCCTGGAGGAAGCAGGGTATAAAATCCGAGCCGTGGCAGGAACAAGTGCAGGCGGACTTGTCGGAACCCTCTACGCGGCAGGTTATTCGCCGGATGAGATGGATGAACGCCTGCGTGATATTGACCAGGGAAATTTATTTTCTCGCATGCACGGAGATGGTCCATCCTTGCTGGGATTGGCTGGAGTGACCGCGGTTTTGCAAGAACTGCTTGGTGACCGGAGCTTTGTTAATACCCGCGTTCCGCTGGCACTTACCGCGACAGACCTAAATACCGGATTACCGGTTGTGATTAAGCAAGGACGGTTACTTGAGGCAGTTATAGCTACCAGTGCGATTCCTGGCATCTTTCCAGCCCAGGTGATTAACGGGCATATGCTCGTGGATGGGGCAGTCATGAATCCCATCCCAGTTGCTATAGCGCGTGGACTTTTCCCCAGCGCGCCCGTTATTGCAGTCGTACTATCTCCGCCTATAGGTTGGCAGATCGACGAGAATAACCGGACAACTGAAAAAATGCCAGTTCTCATGACTAATTTACCGTTAGTATATCGTTTAGCCGGCAGGTTGCGCCTGGCACAGGCATTCAACTTGTTTATCCAATCCATGGACCTGAGCGGTTTAATGTTGATGGATCAACAGCTGAGGCTGGAGAAACCAGACGTGATCATCCGCCCCAAGCTAGGTCCGATGAGCATCATTGACCGTGTGGATATCCCCGAAGTGATCAAATCTGGCGAGCAAGCGACACGGGAAGCACTCGATGAGATCCACAGGGTAGTAAGCTGGAAATATCGGTTACTGCAAAAGATTTCCCGCTTGATTTCGCCATAAAAAAGTAGATTATGATCCGTGATTTGCGTAAATATGCCAGGCAGACGAATATCCGTTTATTTGCAGGTTTTATCTTCTTGTTATTTATCATTGGAGATGGTCTGATCTACCTGTTCTTAGGACGGGGGGCAGCAATTTTGGGTCTGATCTGTTTACTCGGCGGTTTGTCTCCCGTTGTGCTGATCCTGGCAGCGTTATGGGTCATCGATTGGGTGGCAAAGAATAATAGGTAGGATTTTATACGTGGGTAATCAAAACGATAGCAGGATTTCAATTAATCGCTGGGAGATGCGCATGCATCGCCCGGATGGCACAGGCCCATTTCCAGTTCTGTTGTTGTTGCACGGCTGGACGGGGGACGAAAATTCGATGTGGGTGTTTATGTCCCGTTTACCGCAGTATGCCCTGATCATTGGGCCACGCGGCTTATATAAAACCCAGGATACTGGTTATGGATGGCACCCGGAGCTATCCAAACCCTGGCCGTGGCTGGATGATTTTATGCCAGCGGTCGACAAATTATTCTCGGTGATAAACAACAGGAATTTCCCGGATGGTGATTTCTCAAATTTACATCTCCTGGGTTTCAGCCAGGGGGCGGCGTTGGCTTATTCGATGGCGATTATGTATCCGGAACGAATCGCATCTCTGGCAGGTTTATCCGGGTTTTTGCCGGATGGTGCTTCCACTTTGTTAGGAGTCGAGCGGTTAAAAGGATTACCCATATTTATTACCCACGGGACAGAAGACGAGAGAGTTCCAATCGACAAGGCAAGGACGAGTGTTGAGCTGATCGAGAAAGCCGGTGCAAAGGTCACCTATTGCGAAGATGATGTTGGGCATAAATTAAGCGCAAAATGCTTCCGTGGATTGGAAGCATTTTATAAGCAAGTCAATTGCTAGCAAATATATAAAATTAAAGTATCGTACCCATCATATCTGCCACAGCTTGATACACCGGCGAATCATTTCCCAGCTCAACCAGTGGCTTTCCGCTGAATTCATAATCGCCCAATTCTGCATCCGCAGGCACAGTGCCTAATAATGGAATGTCCAGCTTGTTGATTTCATTGGTCAATGCAGCTGGCATCGGACCAGACAGACGATTGATAATCAGGTAGGCGTGCTCTATGCGAATATCCAGCTCGTTACGGAAACCGGCTATCCGCTGGGCAGCCACAATCCCACGTTGGGTGGGATCACTGACGATTAACAGGTGCTGCACATCACGCGTGGTGCGCCGGCTGAGATGCTCCATCCCAGCTTCGTTATCGATCACCAGATAGCGGTAGTTCTTGCTGATGGTATCAATCACTTCACGTAAGTTGTGGTTAACTGCGCAGTAGCACCCTGCTCCCTCGGAGCGTCCCATGGCGATCAAATCAAAGGCTTCACCTTCTGCTAATGACGATCGAATTTTGTGATCCAGATAATCATGTTTCGTCACCCCGCCAGGTAAAGCTCCCATGGCAGCCCCGCCTGCCACCAGCGAGGTTTTCACCTGCGCGAGCATATCTTCGCGGATATCTCCCACGGTCCAATCCAGGTCAAGGCCCAGCACCATGTTCAGGTTGCTGCTCGGATCTGCATCGATGGCTAACACTGGACCAGGCTTATTTTGGACCAGATACTTGATCACCATTCCGGCGATCGTGGTTTTACCCACGCCACCTTTTCCAGCCAGGGCAATCGTAATCGTCATTCTACCGGTTCTTTCACCAGCTGGGCGTCCAGTACCTGTGCCATTGCCTCGGCTGCCTGGCGTAAGGAGGGCACATGATCATAAACAGGAATGCCCAACCGGTCAGCTTCCTGGACACCAAGATCCGCTGGCATGTAGCCAAGAACTGGTAAACCCGGAGTTTCGTTTTCGAGGAAGAGCTTCTCGTCTTCGTTCCTGACCTTATTACCCACCAGCCAACAGCGCGTCAACCCAATATCATTGGCTAACTTTTTAATCTGACTGGCAGTCCCAAGACTCCTGCGCGTGGGCTCGGCGACGATCAACATGGCGTCCACGAAATCCACTGTTGCTCTTCCGAGATGCTCCACTCCAGCGTACATATCCAGGATCAGTACTTCATCTTTACGAAAGAGTAGGTGGGTGAACAGGGTTTTCAGCATGGCGGCTTCCGGGCAAATGCAACCTGAGCCGCCCATATCCACTGAACCCATTTCCAACAGGCGAACTCCCTTATACAATACACTGAATCGCTCTGGGATATCATCCACACGCGGGTTAAGTGTGAAGAACCCGCCAATCGTTCCAGGTTTGGCACCTGTACGTTCCTCGATCAACGCATCCAACTCTGAAATCGGGTGCAGCTGTTCCCGTAATTCCGGAGGAAAGCCTAATGCACCCGCCAGACAAGGCGATGGATCGGCATCCGCAACCAATACCTCGCGGCCTGAGTCCGCATATACCTGGGCTAACAAGGCAGCCAGGGTCGTTTTACCAACTCCCCCTTTACCACTAATTGCTAATTTCATGTCATCACCCTTCTTTATTAAAGTGCCCAGAATTATAACCCATCATAGGTTAGCATCGGGCTTTACTAACCCCCTATTAATCGCTTCCTCGCGTAATACAAGCAGGATTTTTTCCAAATCAAGCTCACGCGCACAGGCATCCCGGGCTGAATGGAGCACACGGTCTGACCACAGCGTCCGTGACGTGAGCACTTCCTCGTCATTCATGATGACGAGCTGGATCAGGCTGTCAAGGGGAATGTCTTGGTCGCGATCAAATTCACCGTTGCATAATTGGCAGCCACGGCAGCGCTGTACATCCAGCCCTGTTTTCGATAAGATCAACCTGCGAAGAGACATTCAACCATATACCGATAAATCATTACCAATCGGGATATCGATCCCGATCAATTTTTTTGAGGCGGAGGCGGTTGAGGTGTGAAGTCGGGTGGCAGAATACCTGCTTCGGTGATGATGCGGGGTACGATCTCTTCCCAACCCACAGCCATCAGGTGAATGCCATTGACACCTTTCTTGTGTTTTACCGCTTCGATCAGCTCGAGCGCGATCTGCACACCTTCTTCTTCGGCTTTATCACCAGCAGCTTCCATCCGCTTGACCAGTTTTTCTGGAATCGTCACTCCAGGCACTTCCTCATTCATATATTTGGCTACTTTCAAGCTCTTGAGCGGGGTAATTCCGATGAGGATGTAAACCTTATCCAGGATACCGCGCTTATCGAGAGCTTCAAGCCAGTCGTCCAAACCATCGGGGTCATACACCAGATTAGTCTGGAAGAATTGTGCCCCGGCATTCACTTTCTTATGCTCGCGGATGGCCTGAATGCGTGGATCCGAGGCAAAGGGAGAGCCAGCTGCACCCAGGAAGTACTTCGGCGGGAATTTGATCTGCCGTCCATCCATGTAAATTGCCTCATCCCGCATTCGCCGAAGGATCCAGAGCATGTGGATCGAGTCCAGATCGAGAATGTCCATTTTCCCTTTTGGAACACTGGACATTTCCATGCTATCGCCCGAGAGGCAAAGGATATTTCGCACTCCCAGTGCATTGGAACCCAATACCTCAGCTTGCAAGCCGATGCGCGTGCGGTCGCGGGCTGCGATCTGCATGACAGGTTCTGCCCCGGCTTGAACAGTGAGTGAGCTGCATGCCCAGGATGACATACGCGGGGCAGCAGAAGGGCAATCGGTGAAGTTGATTGCGGCCACGTAAGGTTTAACGATTTCAATATTTTTAAGCAGCTTATTGGTCGCCACTGTCATGGGTGGTGCAACTTCGGCAGTCACGACGAACTCACCTGCCTTGAGGCGCTTTTCGAGGTTGGAAACCGGTTCGGTATAGGCGGGTGCGTGGTAATTGGAATCCCCATTCCACCATTCGGGCTGCCTTATTGGGCGAAACACCGAGCTCCAGGCTTCGGAGCGTTTCTGACCGCCGGCCAACAAGCCACCGAAGAAGGTCTTCCCACCCACTTTTTTTATCTGGTGGTAGACATCAGCCCAGGTTTCGCCTCCGGTTTTGTCCCAATCCAAAGGCGGTAGAACTTCCAGCAGCATTTCCTGCCGTCCCATCCTGAAGGCGCGATCGTAAATTTTATACCAGACGCATGGGCGGGTTTTATCCACATAGCAATATTCCGTGGTAGAGCCACCACATGGTCCGTTCCGCTCACCCTTCGGACATTCCATCGGGCAGATAAAGGCTGTTTCCTGTAACAGGCAATTGCCGCACATTCGGCAACCAAACATGGGGCCTTTGATCACCCGTTCGACAGATTCAAGCACGCGGGTGCCAAATGGGTCACGTTTAAATGGATAGTAGGGTGGCTGCCATCTTCTGACAGGGGTAAATCCGGGCATTGTTAGCCTCCGTTGTGGCGAATAGGGTTTTCATGGGGAGTGGAGAACGAACCACTCCCCTTCACAACCTGAATTAAATCAATGGGAGCAGGTATTCATATGCGCTCAAGGTCGCTTTGGCTCCCTCGCCTACTGCAACCAGAACTTGCTCCGCATAAGTGTTGGTCACATCACCGGCAGCAAAGATACCGGGCACACTGGTATGGTTACCACAGTCAATGATGATACGTTTTTGCTCATCTACAGCTACAAAATCAGCGACGATCTGTGAATTCGGCACCAATGCCATTTCTACAAAGGTTCCGTCCGCCAGAAGCTCACTCGTCTTGCCTTTTTTATCTTTAATGATCACACTTTTTGCGTAATCATCGCCTTTTACTTCAACCACCTGGTGACCTTCAAGGATAGTTACATTCGTTGCAAGCTTCAATTTTTCATTGACGTTGGTGACCATGAGTTTATCGGCCGGGCAGACCAGGGTGACGTGCTTGGCGACCGTGGCGAGCTCTGCAGTCGATCGCTGTGCCAGGTCTCCATCTCCAATGACGACTGTCGACTTGTCTATAAATAATGGAGCATAGCTTAGAGCCGAATAGCACAGACCGCGCATAATGAACTCTTTTTCACCTGGGACGTTCAATAACTGCTGCCGGGTGCCTGAGGCCACGATGACAGCCTTGGTTTCCAGGTCCCCACCGCCACGGGTTTTGACGATGAATCCTTTTTCTTTGCGGATGATTTTATCCGCCGGTTCCATATGACGGGCAAATTCCAGGTATTCGAGCTCACTCTTGAATTTATTCACAATTTCCAGGCCTTTGATCACCTGATAATCTTCCACCCAAGGCAGGGCAAGGCGGAAATTCGTTTTACCACCCAGATCCTTTGTGATGAGCAAGACATTCAAGCGCTTCCGGATGGCATAAATTGTAGCAGTTAATCCAGCAGGTCCACCCCCGACGACAATTAGATCATACATAATTCACCTCGTTGATTTCCTCTCTTTTTATACCGGTGGTTTGTCAATGAAGCCATCTTTCATCATCATTTGGGTCAGATTTCGAGAGCGACCGATGATGGTAGTAGCATTCTTGAATTCCTCGTCGTAGGTCATCTGTATGCGTGCAAGCCCTTGTTCCTGAGCTTTCACAGCCACAGCGGCGGCTTCACGAGGGAACACTTCCCAGTCATCCATATTTGGCAGGATGTGGTCTTGGGTGAGATTCGTCCCTACATGATCAGCGAGGGCTTTTGCAGCGGCAAAGCACATTTCATCCGTGATGGTACGGGCACGCACATCGAGCGTTCCACGGAATATGCCAGGGAATCCGAGTGAGTTATTGACCTGATTGTCGAAGTCAGATCGACCTGTCGCAACCACCACTGCACCCGCTGCTTTTGCTTCCCAAGGCCAGATCTCGGGGACGGGGTTGGCGCAGGAGAATACCACTGCATCTTTTGCCATCGTTTCAATCCACTCCGGCAGGATGACACCCGGACCCGAGCGGGAGAGGGCAACGACGACATCCGCACCCTTGATGGCGTCGGGAATATCACCGGTGCGATTTTCTTGATTTGTGATCTGGCATAATTTCCACTTATCCACATATTCAGCCTTGCGCATCTCAAGATCCTTGCGATGCTTGCCCAAGATGCCTTTGCTATCTACCATCAAGCAATTAGCGGGGTTTACTCCCCAGCTAAAAATCAAGCGCGAGATGGCTACATTGGAGGCACCCACACCAATGAAAGTAACCTTCACTTTTTCCTTGTCTTTGCCAACCACCTTGAGAGCATTGATCAGGCCTGCCAGAGTGACCGTGGCGGTTCCCTGCTGATCATCGTGCCAGATGGGGATCTCTGCTTTTTCTCGCAGGGTATCCAATATGTAGAAGCATTTCGGGTTTGATATGTCTTCCAAGTTCACCCCACCAAAGCCAGGCTGGAGCATTAAGGTTGTATTGATGATTGCGTCCGGATCCTTGGTATCGAGCATGATCGCAACACCATCGACCCCGCCGAGATACTTGTACAGAAGAGCCTTTCCTTCCATGACAGGCAGACCAGCTTTCGGTCCAATATCTCCTAAGCCAAGCACACGAGTGCCATCGCTGACAACGATCACGGTGTTCCATTTGTTTGTATATTCATATACCTTCTCTGGATCGGCTTCAATTGCCCGGCAAGGTGCTGCAACTCCGGGGGTGTACCAGATGGCGAAATCATTAAAATCTCGCACGCAGCACTTTAATGCCGTCTCCACCTTCCCTTTATAGAAAGGATGCAGGACCATTGCATCTGCGGCAGGCTTCTTCGCCTTGGCTAGAAGTTCTTCGATCGTCACTTGTTTCTGATTCGTCATAAGTATTCTCCTATTGTTGTAGATAGCCATCCGCATAGATGACTTTGTTGAGCAGGATTTGAATTGTCTTCCAGATTGCAGCCTGTTCCGGGTCGGACATGTCTACATCTTCCATTTGAGGTTCTTCCATAGCTGCGATGCGATCTGCAATCTTCAGATATAGCCGTCCGACAGGTGTGCTGGAATCTTTTTGTTCTATGATGCGGATGACTTCATTTTGCTCCATGTCGAGCGGATCTGCGATCATCATATTCATGCCAACACCCATCAGCATGGCACAATAAACCCGGTTGATCAACGGTCTGCCTTCGCGTGGGACGGCATTCGAGACGTTGGATAACCCCACTGAAATGACTGGTGGGGGATCCCAGGCATATTGAAGCGTGCGGATAGCCTCGATAAGATGAGGGCAATATTGCTGGCAGCCAGAGACGGTGAGCACGAGTGGGTCGATGATCAGATCACCCATGGGGTAATCAATTTCCATCATACGCGGGATGAGCTTCTCGAGCGCAATATTGACGCGCTCATCCGCTGTTACCGGAACTCCGCTGGTTGACATGGTCAGGGCAATCAGTCGAGCGTTATACTGCTTTGCCAGCAAGGGCACTTTTTCCAGCCGTTCCGGCTCGTCTGAAACAGAATTGATGATGGGCTGTGCTTTGGTGACGCTCTTCAGGGCTGCTTCCACTCCCAGGATATTGATCGTGTCGATTGAAAGCGGCACATCCACCACCGCTTCAACAGTTTTGACAATCCAGGGGAACATATCCATCCAGTCAACTTTGCGCGGGCCTAGGTTCAGATCCAGCGCATTAGCTCCCGCTTCCACCTGTTTGACCGCCAGCTCTTGAAAGAATTTTGCATCTTTCACTTTGACAGCTTCTTTCACTTTATCTGAAAGAATATGGATATTTTCACCGATGATGTACATATCTCCTCCTTAGACCTTGGTTGTTTGGGTTTTGGTTTCGACAGCAGCTGCAACATTCGGAAAACTGTCTAAATTGGTGTGGGGTAAGAACATTGCTGACATGAAGGCATCATAAAAGGTGTTGTCAGCAGATAACTCAATATAGGTCATTTGTGAGGCAATATCCCGCACCCGATCCCGGTTGCGCCAATCCAATAGAGCCAGGTAGGCACCCTGGACGGATGTATTGCCCAGAAACTTGAAACGTTCCCAGGGCATATCGGGTAATAACCCGATCTGCACAGCCTTTTCCACATTGATATATTTACCAAACGAGCCACCAATCAAGATTTGCTCAACCATTTCAAGAGGTACACCAACACTTTGTGCCAGGACGGTAAACCCGGCATAGATCGCGGCTTTGGCGCGCTTAAGGTTGTCAATATCGACATTATTTATGGCAATGTCTTTTCCATTTTCAGTTACTGCTCCCCAGGCAACTACATATTCAGGTCCATGCTCGCCTTCCCGAATGCGGGGGTTGACTTCGGCAAGGGATACATTGATCATCCCGCCTTTATCCACTAAACCCGTCAAGAACATTTCAGCCAACAGGGAAATCAACCCACTGCCGCAGATACCCCGCGGCTTGCTGTTGCCAATGACGCGATAAGTGGGCTCAAATGGATTTGGGGAGCTCTCCCCAGATATCCAGCACTCTTCGATCGCGCCTTTGGTGGCCCGCATTCCATTGAGCACACCTGCACCTTCGAAGGCTGGTCCGGCGGAGCAGGCACAGGTTACCAGCCATTCCCGGCTTCCCAAGACAGTCTCTCCATTGGTGCCCACGTCCAGGAATAAGGTCAGCTTTTCGGTTTCATCCATCTTGCAGGCTAACACACCCGAGCTGATATCCGCCCCCACGTAGCTGGCAACGCCGGGCAGGCAATCCACGGTGGCATCAGGGTTAATTGCCAATCCAATCGAGCCGGCTATAATCAGGGGGGGTTGATTTACTGCAGTGATAAATGGAGACAGGCGAATACTGGAGGCTGGGATGCCCAGAAACAGGTGCGTCATCGTGCTGTTTCCTGCCACCGTTGCCTTGACAATTTCCAGCGGATTTGCATTTACGCGTTTGCAGGCTTGTGCAACCAGCAGGTTAATCGTCTCAAGTACACGATTTTGTAATTCTTCACGCCCGCCATTTTTACTGGAGAAGATAATGCGCGAGATCACATCTTCACCACGGCTGATTTGCCCATTATATTCAGATGCCTGGGCTTCCACTTTTCCAGAGATCAGGTCGACCAGCCAGACGGTGACTGTCGTTGTGCCAATATCGATCGCAATCCCGTACAGCGGATCTTCAATTGGCACCATGTCTGGGATTAATGCCACCAGGCGCTCATCTGTTCGCTGACCATCCAGCTCAACATGAGCGTCGGTGACCACCGTTACCTGCCAGTCATTTTTCCGCAGGATATCGCCTAATTTTTGCAACAAATTGAGTGAGATGCTGATAGCTTCAATGCCTGCTTTTTGACGCAAGGCGGTTTTTAGACGGCTCCAATCATCGGTTTGGTCGTCCATGCGCGGTGGGGTTAATCTGAGGCTGATACGACGAATGGATTGAGCATATACCGGGTCGTAATCGAGTGGGACGGAGACCTCGATGGCTGTGCGATCGGTTGTCAGCCTACGCTCGATTTTTTCCTGGGGTGGCACAACCACCGCAATGTCGCCTTCGACCACCGATTGGCATGCCAATGCAAATCCCTGTGCGACATCTTCCTGGCTCAGGCGTAGGGAACTCCGGCGACGAACGTCACCCTGGGTGACCTGGACGGCGCACCGACCGCAGCGACCCTGCCCACCACACGGTTGCCCGATATCTACACCAGCCAAGCGCGCTGCCTCGCTCAGCAACGTACCAGTGGGAACGCGCACTGGCTGTTTGGCGATATCAAAGGTAACCGTATGCTCAGACATGAAGGGTACTTACGACCGTTCCTCCAAGATGATTTATTAGAAACCCGGCATAAGGAGCTACTCAACTTTGTGCTTATAATGCCTGTTTCATGAAAGCCGGCAGGTCAACTGCCTCGCGTGGGCCGACTCGGATCTCCCAATCTGGTAATTCACCTTCCAGCTCACCCGAAAGGACCGCTACATGACCCGGCAAGACAACCCGTTTCCGTGAGACCTTATCGGCGACATTGAATCCTTTGATTGCCTTGGCAATTCTTTCGGCATCGAATTTACCAGCCGCCCAGGCAGTCAATACACTCATTCCTTCGGCATCTGTTACTAGAAGCCAGGCAGGCAAACCCGATCCTTCCACCTCATTCGCTACACTGAAATATGTAATGCTGAAGTTGGTGGTGACCAGCACCGGGTCTTCCGGTTTGGGTGCATTGATTTCATAGATGCCAGGTTGGACCTGGATTGGTTTTTGCGGGTCAGTATAGATATTCTGGCGCAAAACGAGCAGTGGGTAGATCAATGCCGGACTGAAATGGTCCAGGACGATAAATCCGGCATACTTGGTGATGGCCTGTGCTGCATGCACCGCTTCCAAGCCTGGATCACTTACATCACCGGGGAAGACAATCACAGGGAACCCAAGTGCACGGTAGTTTTTCTTGATTGCCAGTCGCCTAATGGTTGTACCGATCGCTAATCCTGCACCTAAATCACGTCCACCCGGATCGATCACCAGGTCTTCGACCCCTTTGGATTTGATTTTTTCAGTTAACTCGGCTGTCTCTGAAAGTGAGCCAGCGATGACGCCCAGGGATGCCTTGCTTTCTTTTGCCAGATCGGCGAAAGCTTCCCAGTTTTTAGCATCTGCACCGTAGATCAGCGGGATTTCACCTGCTAAAGCTTTCAAACCAGCTTTCGCAACACCCACATCCCGGGTCATCAAAATGACCGGACGCTTGGTTACAGATCGAACTGCCTGAACAGCAGAGGCGAATGCATCCGGGTTGCCTGATGTCGATGCTACGGCAAAACCGTCAATAGTCAGGTCCATGCCCACATAGTTGACTGCATAGGCATTGGCTTCGGTCACCACGGCTTTGATTGCATCAACGGGCTGGTTATCATATACCCGGATAAATAATCCCGGCTTGTTATAGAACGTTTTCTCATGCCTGAAGAGCACGACTTCGTTGCCAGCCTTGGCCTCATACCCATCAGATTTAATAGCGACAAGCCGGATAGGTGGTGCGGCTGATTCAGCCAGCTGCACCTTGGCTGCAGCGGTCACATATGGGCAGGCAGATAATTCAACTTGCTTGGCTGCCAATTTCATCGCAAATGCCAGGCAGGTTGGATAACCACACTCCTTGCAGTTGGTTTGGGGTAGTAATTTATAGATTTGAATGCCAGTCAGAGCCATATTCCATCTCCGTTGTTATCTAGTTTTTCTGCTTCCATTGGATCAGGCAAGGGTATACGCAGCAGCCATTAGATCTGAAATAGCCGCTTTAACCCGCCTGACACTCTCAGCATGGCGCAGGACGACGACGTCCGCACCTGCTTCGATCAATGTCATCGCAGTGAGTGTTTCCCAGTTGATAGAACGCTCCAACCAGTCACCCCATGCAGCTGGAACACCCGTCTCAACTTTCGCTTCCTTGGTCTTCCAGGCTTCATATCCGGGAGTGACCAGCATGGGGAGCTGGGTCATGGCATCACCTTGCAAAGCCGCCTGACGAAGCCTTTCCATGGCTGAGAAACCATACTCGATCCCATAGCCCAGTGCACCTGTGGTTGGGTCCATCAGCACACGATCGAGGGGCATGCCCATATCGCTGATCAAGATATTCAGCTGTTTAGCCAGGTTGACATCCATCGGTGAGCGTGCGTTCACCAAGTGCCCATTCGCCATGGCTGTAGCGATGATGGTGCGGTAATTCTTATCCTCTGCAATCCCCAAGACCAGGCGTTCTCCCTTGGTAGCTTCAGCAACAGCTACCAGAAGGTTGTTATCAACCTCTGCCTGCCCTGGACCAAATACCATCAGGGGTAAGCCAGTGGCTGCCAGGACATCCTTGACCGTTTTTACGGCTCCTTCTGGTGTTGTTGGGTTGCCGTCTTTATCGGTCAAAGACAGGGATAGCTGGATCAAATCCGCTCCTGCAGCTTCAGCCGCTTTTGCCCATTTTACTGGATCGCTTACATCCTCACCCCAAGCCTTGATGAGTAAAGGTGACCAATCATCCGGATAGCGGTCTTTAATTTCTATGGCTACTACGGTTTGATTAGGTACCTTATTTTCGAAATGCAGGAAAGGTAGGTTTTTTTCACCGCCCACCGTTACAGTGGAGGTGCGCGTACCACCATCAGCTGCTGTTGCACCAATGGTCACAGTACGTACGGTTCCGGGCCAATTATCCTTAGGTATTTCAACAGGCATATGCTTCACTCCTTTTTTTTATCTAGGTAACCTTAGAACATAGGCTCCATCGTCAAGGCGGGATGATTATGTTCCTCCAGCCAGACCAGGAGCTCATCAACCGAAGTCACATGACGTTCATCGGCGATCTTCTCGAGTAAATCAGGATCGCCTTCGCGAGCGGTTACAACCTTGAATTCATCTGCCATCATTTCTTTCAAGCAGCTGCTCATCCAGACGATTCGCTTGAACCCGCCATCTGCTGAAATGAATTTGGGACTAGTGAGATAAAATTTACCTACTCCCATGACACCGGGGGTTTGCAAACCACCCCCTGCAATCCCTGCCAGGGTGCTGAAGGTCATTCCAGCAGGGGTCATGCTGGGATCCTCACGACTAACCACCATAATTCCGTTAGCTTCCGGGATGAGCATGCAAATACATTCAAAACAACCGCAAGCGGTCATGGGGTTTTCCATGATCGAGTACATGGTAACTTCACTAACCACACCATGTGAGCCAATTACTGCATAATCGTTGGTTCCAGTCCAGTAACCCTTCTCCGGATCTATCAGCTTGCCCAGCTTGATTGGCTGGTTGGGACCAGTGGGATTGATGCTGAACGACGCCTTGCAGTCCAACCAGTTATAAGCTCCACATAAGCCAAGGCGTTGTGGCGTGACCACGCACACATGGTTTGGTGCAAAGGACTGGCATAAGGTGCATGAGTAGAACTCTTCGACTTTATCATCCGTCAAATCTGCCAGGCGTTTATTGCGGTAATCATAGGCAGCGCGGGCTTTTACCAGCCATTCCTCAACTTTCGCCGGTTCGGTATAAATCGTCACCTGCACCTTATCCACGATGGCACCAAAATCAGCATGGAATCGGGCGTGCAGGATCTTGCCGAAGTGTTCAAGGTTGAATCCTTTATCGGCTGCATTGTTCGAGATACGGATCCAGGTGATATCACGCTGACCAATGTGCTGGATGCCAGATGCACCGTTGACAAAATAGTGGAACTGGCGCTCGAGCACGGGCTCGAAGTCTTTTTGCATTTGACGCCCTGCCACCCGGGCAACGATGCCCATATCCATGTAGCCCTGCGGAGGAATATTTGAAAAATCTGGTCCGACAACCTCGACTTTACCATCCACCACATCTTCCAGGTCGGCCATTTCTAGGTACTCAAAACAGTGGGCATTCTTGCCACCGAATTCAACCCGCATATCGTTACGGCGCACAACTTCGCCCTCAAAGGCCGAGCCATAAGGGACCGGGATGGGCACTTCGGTTAATTTTAGCTTGACGCCACGGACCTCGATGCACTTCTGAACGAGCCGTTCGGCTTTTTCGAGATCATCTTTGCCATCAATTTCTTCAAAGGGCATGCTGACCACGTGTTCAAACGTTGTAACACCGGTAGGCAGGATTTCAGGGATTACCGTATCAGCGATCACCGGGAAACCATAATTGATCGCACCTGCTGCGGCGGCATACTTGAGATCATCCACTTCACCCAATGCCAGCACGAAGGCGAAAACACGGGCTCGGTTATAAAGCAGGATCTCGCGTGCCTGTCCCATCTTGAGACCACCAAAGGTTAAAGCTGAACGGGTGGCAAATCCGAGGGCATAAATGGCGCTGATCGTATCGGTACCGAAGGGTACCGTGTAGGTATCGTATCCCAGCTCAACGCCTTCTTCCATCAATTGGGAGATGATGCTGCGCCCATTGACGTTCCCGGAAAGGAAGCAGAGGATATTTCGACGTTGAAGCTCTCGCACGATCTTGACTGCCACCTCATTGGATTTAGCAGCGCCCACGATGGCAGCAAAGCCGGGCATTCGACCATCCACCAATTGAATGCCCCAGGCTCTCAGGCGAATATCATCAATTGGACCATTGAGATGCCCGGACCCATTTTGTTCCCCATATTGGGTCGCCCCTGCCAGGGTGATCCCAGGCATGGGCTCGGGTTGCAATCCATATATGAAACGTACAACCTCGATGGTCTCCGCGGCTAACAGTGTAGCCATCCCACTATCCAGGGTCTCTCCGAGGTAAGGCGTCCATTTGTGGTCTGATGGAGAAGGATGGAGTAAACCGCGTGCGTGCTTGAGCACCGGCTCGAGCTGACCCAGTTTTTCAACCGTTAAGCCGGTCATCCCACCGATAACCGGGATGTAATACGCCGTGTTTGGGAATGAGACTGGGGTGTCCGGTCCTTTTTCCTTCAAGGCTTGGTTCAACATTAATTCTGCTTCTGTAACCAGGGCGTTGGCACCCCGGATAGCTCTTGTTGCGATGTATCGTGACATAAGTCCTCCGGATTGTCTCTTCGCGCTTAGTCGGCTGCGGTGCCGTAGATTTTCTGCCGGCGCTCAGCAACAGGCAGTTTTTCGAATTCGAGCATACGAGTGTCACCACTGCGACCAAAGCGGGCAGGGTCATACACCGGCAATCCAAGGGCTGCGCGTTTCTTATCGATATGCTCCAAACTCCTGCGAATCATCTCGTTCATATCAGTGACAAATTCCAGCTTACCACCGTAGATCTTTTCCCAACCTTCCGTACTAATGTACTTCAGGACGACATCACTATCAGATACCCGATCGGGCATCCCACTCACCGGGCTGGAGCCTCCAAAGATGACATACGCACCCGAGGCAACACAATACGTTGCGATCGCCAGCGCTTTTTCACTCATCCATTCGGGTGCCAGACCAACGGCTGGAATCTGATCGATATCATCTCCCAGACCACCTTCGGCGACCATTTGCGTGAGGACGGTCAGGATGCGGGTATTATCCACACAAGAACCCATATGAAGCACGGGTGGTATTCCCACAGTCTCACAAATTTCACGCAGGCCCGGTCCCACTTTATCCAGACCAGCTTCGCCCAGCAGCAATCCCAGCTTGGCAGCTGCGATAGCACCACAACCAGTTTCCACCACCAAAACATCCTGCTTGAGAAGCTCCTGAGTCACGTAAGTGTGCATGTAATCCTGTTTGCTGCGCGGATTATTACATCCAACAATGGCGGCTACGCCCCGGATCCGCCCTGCCATGATGGCATCATTCAACGGTCGGAAGGAAGCCCTGTAACTGCCTCCCAGCATGTAATTAATATACTCGTGTGAGAAACCTGGGATCAGATCTTCCTTCACTTGTGGGATGTGGATCTTGCCGCGGTTTTTATAATTGTCAATACCGAGGCGTAAGATCTGTTTTGCGATCGTGAGAGCTTTATGCTCATCGAATTCAATGTGCGTCGCACCTTTGATCTTCACTTTGGTAGAAGTGGTGATGATCTTGGTGTGGAAGTTACCTGCCAGCGCCACCAGTGACTGCATGATGCATTGCACGTCCACCACCATGGCTTCCACTGCACCGGTCAGGATAGCCAGCTCCTGATGTAAAAAGTTGCCGGCAGCTGGAATTCCCTGGCGCATCAAGATTTCATTGGCCGTGCAGCAGATCCCAGAGAGATTTACACCCTTAGCACCTGCCTGTTTGGCGTATTCGATGATCTCCGGGTCTTGTGAGGCTGCGACGATCATATTGCTCAGCGTGGGCTCATGACCGTGTACGACGATATTTACCATATCGTCCTTCAGTACTCCCAGGTTTGCCTGACCAAGCAGAGGAGCGGGCGTGCCGAACAGTATATCGGAGATATCAGTGGCCATCATACTGCCACCCCAGCCATCTGCCAGACCGGTACGAATGGCATGGTTCAAAATGTGAACAGCATCCTGATCGTCACCGATATGGGTGCGATGTAATGCTTCGACCACTTCGCGATCGACTCCGCGTGGCACAACTCCTTGCTCACGCCATATTTTTTGGCGCTTGGCAGGTGCCCGTTTGACGCACACCAGCTCGCCTTTTTGCTGCCCGTATTGTGATATATACAGGTCCGCCAGATCATTGGCGACGTCATTTGGCGACCGCCCTTCAATTTTGATTCCATATATAGTGGCAATGTTGCGTAACTTAGCCACATCACGAATAATGTAACCTTCCGTCTCATTATTGGCAACTGCTTTGAGCGTAAATGCCAGATCACGTCCGTGATCTGAGTGGGCAGCTGTGCCAGCAGCGATTGCACGGACCAGGTTTCGGGCTTGTATGGTGTCGATCGTAGCACCACATACTCCCACCTGGCCTTCTTTGGTTAACCGGCACGGTCCCATGCCGCATTGCTTGCAGCACATTCCTGCTCCGCCGATGTTGCATGGTACCATTTCCTCAGCGCGACTAAAAGCGGTGCTGAGACCCAGCTCATCTGCCCGGATGAGCATCTCCTGGGCGGCGGGGTCTGATGATCTTTCTTCCTGGCTCCGTTTACCTTTAAGTACCATTGATTAATCCTCCCTCGGTTTGGAAATGATACCCATACCAGGACACGGCCAAAGAGGGCGTCCGAGGTAGGCTACATTCTGCGCAAAGTTTACCGATAAACGCGTTTGTTCGTATGCAGCTGTATGGCGGAAATAGGGTTTTGCGCCCGTCTCTGATAGATAGGTGGTCGCACCCGATTCAATCGGCACTGTCCACTCACCCAAATAACCGGCTTCATCTAACTTCATTGCAATTTCTAAATCATTGATCTTCTCAGGATCGTATGTGACCTCGACGATCTGAAAGGCACTACTGGCGTATACATCAGATATGCCGGGTAGTGCTAATAAGATCCGTCTGACTTCGGTAACATGGTGATCCCCATAGAGAGAGGGGGTCTCATAGGTTACTTTTTGCATAGGTTCCTCCAAAGGCATTGATAAGATATTTTGTAAAAGATGATAGCTGATAATTAGTATCTGTTCTAAATGCATCCTCCAGAATTGATGTCGATTGATCCGATCTACTCAGGCTAAAACTGGTCATCTGAGGCGCGTAAGCGTAGGATAAGATGAGTCACATCCCGCAGGTCACCATCGGGCAACATGAAATAATCATCATATGTCGTTTTTGGCTCAAACCCCAGGTTTTGAAAGGAGCGGATAATGGGGGTCTGATCGCTGGGGATTTGGGCCTCAATCAGATACAGATTATGGCGTTTTGCCAGCTCGATCAACCCTTGCAGTAGCCGGCTGCCGACGCCCCGGTGGCGAAAATCCCTGGGTAGAAATATACGTACTTCCGCCCGGTGGCGGGCAGGACCTTGATTGAGATGCAGACTTGCCAAACCAACAATCCGGCTGCCAAACACAGCTACCAGGGGAAATACCTTGGTATAGTCCAGTCCATCCACCCATTGGCAGATAACCTGGGAATCCGTAACATTATGGCGCATGTAGCGTAAATCTTCGGCTGAAACCGGTCCAAACAGATCGATCAGTGCCTGACGATCATCCTGAGTCAGTGGACGAAGTAATATCCTGGCCCCATCCTTTAGGGTGAATACCTGCCGGTAGATGAGATCTTCTTTGGTTACCATACCATGCGCTCCTTGTATAGCTGATAAACCTTATTTCGCCCACGCTGCGGCAAGTTGAACCCGTGCATAAGCAAGGCGTTCCATCGCTGCCATGGCGATTTTTCGCGTCAATGTGCAATTTAATCCAGGATCTTTCTCGATCAGTTCGTTTAGGGCCGCAGAATCAAATTTTACCACCTGGCAATTTTTATCAGCCCGCACGGTGGTTGAGTAGATATGTGGCTCAATGATTGCGCTAATTGCAAAAACTTCCCCCGGGTTGATCTCACCCACCAGAAAGTCTTTGCGTGTTTTCGGCTGGTATTCTACATTCGCCTCAAAGTACAAGCTTACTCCACCGTCCACCAGCAGGTAGAAAGCATCGGCAGGCGTCCCTTCCTTGAAGATAATGGTTCCCTTCGCGAATGTCTTTTCCTCAGCAATCATTGCCAGTGCCTTGATTTGTGTATCAGACAGGCTACCAAAGAAAGGATAGCGCCTCAATAATTCAGGTGAAATCATTGAAATTTCTCCTCAGCTTTGTAATTTTTTTCGATTAGTGGCTTATATGAATAGGATTCTACCAGTAAACCATTCGGTAAATAACTATTGCAACTATTATTAACCATATCTTCATCACACCTATAACACCAATAAAAAGGGAACCAGTTAATAACTAGGTTCACAGGAGATAATGTGTATACATGCCTAAGCATCGTTTTCACCACGGATGCGGGCAGGATATCCGGCTGCATGTTGGTGATAGTATTGAAGCCACCAGGACAGATCAAGGGTATCCATCAATGATTAAGAGTGCTTCTCTCCTCCTGTTTCACTCGTTATCCTAATTTTGAACATAAGTAATCATTAAATCATCAACCATTACCATTAAAACTAATGACGGTTCGTCTTCAATCTCGCATCTAAAGAACCGTTGCTTTCAGCGTGATACCAATAAAATATTATTTGAAACGGCAATATATAGTATTTTGCCTCATTATTCCAAGAAAATTGATCGACAGGGATCGAAATCCTTCAATCATGTCTGCCAGATTTTTCGGATCTGGCAGACATGATGAAAAATTACTAGACCTTTGGCTTACGGCTGTAAACGAACCAATACATCAGTCCTACCATGATTCCACCACCAATAATGTTGCCGATGGTCACTGGAAGCAGGTTTTTTATGAAGAAGTTGCCCCACGTCAGGTTGGGGAAATCTGCTGCGGTTTTACTTATGGCGGTAAAGAAATTCGCGTCTCCAGAATATTTAATAAATAATGAGACGGGGATGAAATACATATTGGCGATGCTGTGTTCGAACCCGGCAGCAACAAAGCATGCGATGGGGGGAATGATAGCCATGATTTTATCGGTCACACTACGGGCACTGTAGCACATCCAGACTGCCATGCAAACCAGGGCATTACACATAATACCGAGAGCAATGGCTTGAATGAAGCCCAGACCAGTTTTGGAGTTTCCGATACCCAGGGCAGCCAAACCAATCGAGCCGCCACCGAATGCATACTGCTTACCTAAAAATACGATATAGGCGGTCAGGAGACCACCGACAAGGTTACCAAGATAGACGATCACCCAGTTGCGCAATAATTGCAGGATGGTAACCTTTCCGCTTGCGAATGCCATGGTAATTAAGGTGTTGCCGGTGAAGAGTTCTGCCCCACCAACTACAACCAGAATCAAGCCGACTGTGAATGTAAGGCCAATGAGCAAACGCGCAACACCATAGGGCAAAGTGCTTGTGGCGGCTGCGGTAGTGGTTGCAAAGATGGCACCGATGCCGATAAATGCACCTGCCAGAATCGCCAGGAAGAACATATTGAGAGCTTTCAGGTTAGCTTTCTTCACCCCAAGATCTTCTGCTTTGGCAGCCATTCCTGGTGGTAGAAGGGCATCAAAAGAAATTTGGTCACTCATAGATAATCTCCTTAGATTTAGGGTTAAATATTTGCAGGACGATTTGGGTTGATCCTTTTAATGTATCTCTCAGTGTCACTCCTCCTATGACGAGATTGTCATGCAATAACCATAGTTTGTTGCCTGATCCGTTCTGGGTGTGTATAGACAATAAATTGGTCATGACGTGCATAACCAATTAATGTGATGCCCCATTGTTCTGCCAGGGTTACGGATAGCGAACTGGCTGAGGTACGCGAGATCACCACAGCAGCTCCGATGCGGGCAGCTTTTTGGATCATATCTGAGCTGATGCGACCCGTGGTGACCAGGATCTTCCGCTTCATCTCAATATTATCCAGCAAACAGCGACCAGCAATTTTATCTAAAGAGTTATGCCTGCCGATATCCTCCGCAGAAACCACTACACGTTCCCCATCACTCAATATCGACGTATGCACACCACCCACTTCTCGATACAAAACCTGGGCATCTGTCAGTGACCGGATAAAATTTTGCACCAGCTGAGGGGATAGTAAAAGTCCATCTTTAAGCTCTGGGTGAACCTTTTCCAATGCTGCAGCGGTGATCCCCCCTGTACATCCAGATGTACGCCGCCAATGTTCCGGCTGTTCCACCGCCTTTTTAAGCCAGATATCCACATTGTCACCGGATGGGCAGACTTTTACCAGCTCAATCTCTTCTTTGCTCTTAATTACCCCCTCATTAAATATAAATCCTACTGCCAGGGCTTCCAGATCAGTGGGAGTGCACATGAAGGTCAACCAGACACGTCCATTGACCGTCAACGTGACAGGTGTTTCAACAATTACCCCGCTATCCAGTGATTCCCATTGCCCCGAATGGTAACGCACTGAGTTTGGTAAAGGGGTGCGGGATTTCATGCCTTACTATTAACCTCCCCAGGGCATTTCGTTGTAAATTGCATAAGCTTTGTCATGTAAACTTTTGAACAACGCCTCATGCTTACGTTCCCAATTTGCAAGCTTCTCGAGCAAAAGCTTTGCTTCGCCATCGGCTTGCTTGGAAGAATTCTCGTAAAAGTCAGCGAAATCCCTCTCAATCAGGTAAGCAGTCCGGAGCACGGGTAAGTCTGGTACCATGGCTTCCAAAACCGTTTGATCCAGCAATTCAGCATGGGCACGGGCGGTAAAGAAATCGCCTTTTGCTAGTTCCTCCGTTACTCCATCCGCTGAAAGCTGACCTTTATCAAAGGCAGCAATCTGTCCCTGGATAAACAGGATGTGTTTCTGCTCTTCTTCTGCTAATTCTCGGAAGGCGCTGCCAGCCGCAGCATTATTAAGCCGGGCAGAGTTTTCTTCAAAAAAGCGCTTGCCTTCGTATTCACGCTGTAAAGCATATTCTAAGATTTTTCGAACATCCATTTACTTTCTCCTTGATTTCGATATGTCCGATCTGATAGTTCTACGCTCTGCTATTCCGATGGTATCTCCACCTTTACAGCACAAACTTTGTACTCAGGAATCTTGGCAACTGGATCAATGGCTGAATTGGTAAGCTTATTGGCGGCTGCTTCAGCGAAATGGAAAGGAATGAAGACAACACCACGCTTGATATCATCGGTGACGCGTACCCCCAGCTCGATTTCACCGCGTCGGCTGGTTACGCGCACGTACTTATGACCGTTTAAGCCGATTTTTTGAGCGTCGTGAGCGTTTATCTCGACATAGGCTTCTGGTACTTCACTCTCCAGTTTCGGTGAGCGTCGAGTCATCGAGCCAGTGTGGAAGTGGAACATGATCCTCCCGGTTGTGAGGGTGAATGGATATTCCTCATCCGGCATTTCAGCAGGTTCCTTGAAAGGAAGGGCGAAGAATTTACCCTGCCCACGCGCAAACTTGCCTTTGTGGAGGAAGACTGTTCCTGGATGATCCACATTGGGGCACGGCCACTGCAGCCATCCTAATTCCTCCAGACGCTCGTAAGTGATACCGCCGTACGAAGGTGTCAGGCGATTGATTTCAGTCATGACTTCAGACGGGGAATTGAAATCAAAGCCCTGGGCACCCATTTTCTTTGCCAGCTCGCAGATGATCACCCAATCGGGCTTGGAATCGCCGATAGGCTCGATCGCCTTGCGTACGCGCTGAACGCGCCGTTCAGTGTTCGAGAAAGTACCGTCTTTTTCAGCAAAGGTGGTTCCTGGAAGAACTACATGCGCCATTTCAGCGGTCTCTGTCAGGAAGATATCCTGGACGACCAGGAATTCTGTTTGCTCCAAGCAGTGGCGGACGTGATTGAGATCTGGGTCCGAGATCATAGGATTTTCAGCCATCACGAATAGGGCGCGTACCTTGCCTTCAGAGGCGGCATGCACCATCTCGGTTACGGTCAGTCCTACCGTCAATGGGCCGGTCGATCCCCAGGCTTCCTGGAATTTTTTCTGAACATCCGGGATGGTCACGGCTTGATAGCCTGAATAGACGTTGGGTAATCCACCCATGTCGCAGGCACCTTGCACGTTATTTTGCCCGCGTAGCGGGTTGACACCGCCACCGGCAATACCCATATTTCCACAAAGCATGGCCAGGTTAGCGGTAGATTTAACATTATCCACTCCGGTGGTATGCTGGGTGATCCCCATCGCATAGATGATTGCCGCAGGCTTACCCTTGGCATACGTGCGGGCGATCTCACGGATTCCATCCGCCGGTACATTGGTGATCTCAGCGACTTTCTCGGGTGTGTATTCTGCAACCAGGGTCTTGAGGGCTTCATAATCTTCGGTACGCTCAGTGATGAAAGCCTCATCCGCAAGTCCTTCGCTGATGATCACGTTCATCAACCCGTTGAAAAGGGCAACATCGCTGCCTGGTCGGAAGGAGTAGTAGATATCCGCCCAATGGCCAATTTGATTTTTGCGCGGGTCAAGGACGATGACCTTAGCGCCGCGTTTCTGACCTTTCAGGATGCGCGTTGCGATCAGCGGGTGACCTTCTGAGGTGTTCGAGCCGATGATCAGGAAGCAGTTGCTGTTTTCTTCAAATTCGGGGATCGAATTCGTCATTGCTCCACTACCAAATGATGCGGCCAGACCGGCCACAGTGGGAGCGTGTCAGAGACGGGCGCAGTGGTCAATATTATTCGTTCCGATCACTGCGCGGCTGAACTTTTGAAGCAGGTAATTTTCTTCATTGGTACAC
This sequence comes from uncultured Chloroflexia bacterium, assembly GCA_963809805.1. Classification (GTDB taxonomy): domain Bacteria; phylum Chloroflexota; class Anaerolineae; order Anaerolineales; family UBA4823; genus FEB-25. The sequence continues at coordinate 1,001,149 of CAWELB010000001.1, forward strand.
TTGGCTGAGGTCAGGATACCGATGCTATCCGGACCGCTTTCAGCTTTAATGGAGGCAAGTTTTTCAGCTACCAGGGTCAGGGCTTCATCCCAGGTGGCTTCAACTAATTCACCATTCTTGCGGATCAGTGGAGTGCGCAGACGGTCTTTGTGATTCACAAAAGCATGAGCGTTCCAGCCTTTGATACACAAACTACCCTGGCTAATGGGGTGCCCTTTCGCAGGCAGCACACCGACTAATGCACCATCCAGGACCTGGAGGTGCAGGTTGCAGCCTGTTCCGCAATAAGGACATGTGGTCAGAACGTTTTTATATTCGATCATTAGTTTTGCTCCTTAATGTGGCAACCCAGTCCGTTGGTACTCACCTTCTTCAAGTACCAATAGCTGCGGCGGTTTTTGATCCAGCTTTGCACCAGTCTCGTAGTGGAACATTTCCTGGACATCCCGAGCGATAAGGCGGAACTGTACAGCCATGGGGATATCGGATGGGCATGTCTCCTCGCACTCACGGCAGGCAACACACTTCGCCGTCATGTGCATGGCTCTGATCATGTGATACATGGATGGGTTTGCCATGGGCAGGTGCCCTGTTTCGACCCATTTCTCGTCTTCCAGGGTGCAGATATTACAGAAACACTGCGGACAGATGTTCCGGCAACCGTAACATTTTATGCAGTGTTCGAATTCTTCCATCCAGAAGGCGCGTTTTTCTTCCAAACTCATTGCAGCTATCTTCTCTGTCAATGGGTCAGGCACACCCTCAATTCGATCACCCACTGTGTTGGTCGCATGAACGGTGTATGGCTTGGCACATCGGCAAAATTCAGCTTCTTCCTGTGTGCACTCCAGGCCGATCAGGGTGATGTTGTCCCAGGTTAGCTGGGAATGTTTGCACATTTCGACGATACCGCGTTCCTCACATCCCCGGCAGACAATGGCGATCTTTGAATCGGCATGTGCCCGCTGGATGATCCTGAGGGTATCGGGTACGGGCTCTTTAGGCCAGATAACTAATCGGTCAAGCTCTTCCGGATGCTCAGGTGAGTACATATACGGAGCGGCAATATTTGCCGGACCGCGCTTCAGACCAAGCACACCCTCAACTTGCGGGAATACCTGATTTATAGCTTCTTGTAGGGAGGTAATTCGATCGGTCATTTCATCGTCTCCACAAAGGGCGGCAAGGCTCTGATTTTTTCTGTGAAATCTTTTATCACGAATGAGAACTTCTCGCCCTCTGCCGCAGATACCCAGTTGATCACCAGTCGTTCTGGGTCTATGCCGGTGTACTCGAGTAATTTTTTCAAGACTGGCATGCGTTTGGCAGTGCGGTGATTGCCGGTGCTGTAGTGACAGTCACCAATGTGGCAACCCAGCACCATTACGCCGTCTGCACCTTCGCGAAAAGTGCGTAAAACCAGCTCAGGAGAAATCCGCCCACTGCATGGCACCCGAATGATCTTTACATTCGGGGGATATTTCATGCGCGCCATACCGGCAGTATCGGCACCGCGGTAGGAACACCAGTTACAAAGAAATCCGATGATACTTGGTTCGAACATCATGCCACCTCCTCGATCTGGAAGGATTTCATCACCTGCATCGCTCCGATCATCTCAGATACGATCTGTTCATCCGTAAAGTGTTTTAGTGAAATGGATTTGGGCAGGCAGGTGCCGACGCAGGTGCCACAACCCTTGCAAAGCGCTTCAATCACATGCGCTTTACCCTTATCGCTAAGGAACTCGATTGCCTGGTAGGGGCACGACGAAACACATTGCGTGCATCCAACACAGGTTGTCTCATCGACGACAGCTGTAGCTGCATCAATTTCGATCTCACCTTGCCCAATGATGGATAAAACTCGGGCTGCAGCTGCCGCACCCTGTGCTACACTGGCAGGAATATCTTTGGGACCCTGACATGCACCGGCGACAAATACACCATCCGTCATGGTGGCAACCGGGTCAAGCTTGGGATGCCGTTCGATGAACCAATCATCAGCACTGCACGAAATCCCGAACTTCTGAGCTACCTTTTTGGCATCGTGCCGAGCTTGCAACCCTGCAGAGAGGATCACCATGTCGACTGGGATCCGACGTTGCTTGCCAATCAGGGTATCCTCCACCTGGATCACCAGCCGGCCTTCTTCTTCAGGACCATAGGTAGCATCAGTGACTTCCGCCACCTTGCCACGAATGAAGTTCACCCCTTCGTGGATAATGCGCTGGTAGAACTCGTCATAAGTTTTAGCCGGAGTGCGCATGTCAATATAGAATTCGTACACTTCCGCACCCGTCTTTTCCCTCACCAGGTGGGAGAATTTTAGGCTCTGCATGCAGCAAATGGCTGAGCAATAATTGTGGTAATTCTTATCCCGGCTACCAACGCAGTGAATGACGCCGACACTCTTGGGCACGGTAACCCCATCCCTCAGGAAGATTTTGCCACCTGTTGGGCCAGCGGCGTTGGAGAGACGCTCAAATTCCAGGCTGGTATATACATTGGCTAACCGCCCGAAACCGTAATTGGGTATCTGGCGGGCGTCGAATAGATCAAAGCCTGTTGCCAGGATGATGTTACCCACTTTGACGGTGATAATCTCATCCTGCTGGTCAAAGTTGATTGCACCCGTGGGGCAGAATTTCTGGCAGGCTTTGCAGGTGCCTTTCTGGAAAAACGTACAATTCTCATGGTCAATCACCGGGAATTTTGGCACCGCTTGGGGGAATGGAGTATAGACAGCTTTGCGATATCCCAGCCCAGCCTCGAAGACATTGTCGACTACCTTCTTGGGGCATTTTTCCCAGCATACTCCGCAGCCCGTGCAAATGCTCTGGTCGATATATCGGGCCCGCTTCCGAATGGTGACTGTGAAGTTACCGATATATCCTTCGACCTTTTCAACCTCACTCCAGGTGAGTAAAGTAATATTCTTGTGGTTGCCTGCATCAAACATTTTGGGGGTCAGGATGCAAGCCGAGCAATCAAGCGTGGGGAAGGTTTTATCGAACTGCGCCATGTGCCCACCGATGGATGGCTCACGCTCCACCAGGTAAACCTTATTTCCACTGTTGGCGATTTCCAATGCAGCCTGGATGCCGGTGATACCTCCACCCACTACCAGCACGGCGGGGTCAATGGGAACAAACAGCGAATTGAGTGGCTGTTGATGGACCACCCGTCCGACTGCCGCCGCCACCAGCGCTTTCGCTTTCTTGGTGGCTTCCACCTTATCAGTTGTGACCCAGGAATCCTGCTCGCGGATGTTGGACATCTCGAACAAGTATGGGTTGAGACCAGCCCGTGCACAGGCGTTGCGGAAAGTTGGTTCGTGAAGATGGGGTGAGCAGGAGGCTACGACCACACGCGTCAGGCCCATCTCCTTAATATCTTTTTCGATGAGTTCCTGACCCAGGCTGGAGCACATGAATTTATAGTCACGGGCAACAACCACACCATTTTGAGCCAGTTCTTTGCCAGCCCATGCGCTCACTTCGGCGACGTCTACCACACCAGCGATATTACTTCCACAGTGACAAATGTATACACCAACGCGTTCTTGGGTTTTCTTTTCCGATTTCACTTGGTCGCCTCCTTATTTACCGTCTCGCGAACAGTTTTTACGAGCGGGGGCGGCATGGGCAATCCCGTTGGTTTTTTCGGTTTAGCTGCCGCGGCAGCTTCTGCGACCATTTCGGGAGTTTCAACCCCAATCTTGGCCATTGCCGGTCTTGCACTGACAAATTCAGAGCCAAATCCGAGCTTCTCGGGTTGCTCGCCGAAGGCGATACCCATTAATTGGGTGAAGAAGAGGATGGGTATCTTATAATTGGTATGGAAGTAGCCATTCATCTGGCCTTGGAAGGCATCCAGGTTCATCTGGCACATCGGGCACACGGTGACGATTACATCAGCTTTGTATTGATCGGCAGCTGCAATCAGTCTCCTGATGAGCTCAAAGGCGGTACCAGGACCGATTTGGGTCATGTGACCACCACAACAGGCAGTTTTGAGTGGAAAATCGATTACATTCGCTCCCAATGCTTTCATCAAGTTGTCCAATTCATCCGGATGCTCACTGTCAGAGTAGCGCATTCCGTAATCTGGGCGGGGGAGCATGCAGCCAAGATAAGGGGCGATGCGTAATCCGGCGAGCGGTTTGGTTACTTTTTCTTTTACATGCTCCAAGCCGATCTCATTGATCACCACATCTAATAAATGCCGAACGGCAAGTTTACCAGGGGTATAGTGTAAACCACCAGCAGCCAGGGCTTCATTCACTTTGCTTCCCAGGTCTTTGTCTTCGAGCATATAGTGGTCAGCTTTAGCCAGGTTCAGGTAACACGCACTGCACGGGGCGATGATGGTTTTATTGCCGTTGGCTTGCTTTTCTGCCAGCGCCAGGTTACGGGCGATGAGGGCGTATGCGGGCAGTAAATCCAAAGAAAGGTACTCGGTTGCACCGCAGCAGTTCCAATCATCAATTTCTTTCAAACCTATGCCGAGCTGCTTACAAACTGCCAGGGTTGAGGCATGGTAGGCTTTAGCACTGCTCTCCATCGAACAACCGGGGTAAAAGATATAATCGCTCATGCGACCTCCAGCTCTTTGGCGCGCTTCAGGATATCTTTCAATTGATTCATACCCTTGATGCGTTTCGGTGGGGTTATCGACATGCCCTTTTTAGTGAAGAAGCCAATCGCCATGGGGGTGATTTTAGGCAGACGGGTAGCAAAGTGCCTTACATTTTGGATGCCTGCCAAACCGACTTCAAAACTGCGTCCGAAGTTTTCAACCATGGCAATAAAGGTTTTGGAAAAATCTGCAGCCACCGGGTTGAACAATTTGGCTTCAATCGACATATTCTTGAGGGTATACATGACGTCGGTGATGTGTATGTCTTGCGGGCAACGGACGGTGCAGTAATAGCAGGAAACACACATCCAGGGGGTATTGCTTTTTAATACCTCTTCGCGCATATCTGCTCGTACCATTGCAAAGATATCACGCGGAGTGTGCTCCATTGCGGCTCCAGATGGACACGAGCCACCGCAAGTTCCGCATTGAATACAAGCTTCGAGATGGGATTCACCTGGTGTGCCCGCTATAACCTGTTCTTGGAATGTTGGAGCGCGTGCCTGTGTTGCGGCAATTGCCATAAAAGCCTCCTCTTAAATAAATCTAACCGGATAGACCGGTGGTAAAAAACCGAAGATTAAAAATATTAATACGCAACAATGTTGTATACGACGAAAACCATGTAACGTTGAGAACTATAGAACATCTAAAATCAGTCGATTATATTATTGTCGAAGCAGATTAACTATACCAGTGGATAAGTACATACATCACTAGTGATAATTGTCACGGGTATTAGCATGATATAAAGCCATGGGTATGGTTACGCGGTACAATAAGCGAAATATTTTGCGGGAGGACAGGATGAGAGTTTCCAAAGACTTAGAGAATCGCGCTATCAATGCCATTCGTTTCCTGGCGGCCGACGCGGTCCAAAAGGCGAATTCAGGGCATCCGGGCTTGCCGATGGGTGCGGCTGCTATGGCATATACACTATGGACGCGCCACTTACGCTTTAACCCGCATAATCCGAAGTGGCCTGGCAGGGATCGCTTCATCTTATCTGGCGGGCACGGCTCGGCTCTCCTGTATGCTTTGTTGTATCTGACCGGTTATGACTTGCCTTTGGAGCAATTAATGAGCTTTCGCCAATGGGGTAGTCAAACGCCTGGTCACCCCGAGTATGGCTTAACCCCCGGAGTTGAAGTAACGACTGGACCGCTGGGACAAGGGTTTGGCAATGGTGTGGGGATGGCAATCGCTGAGGCTCATCTTGCCGCTGAATTTAATCGTCCCGGATTTGAGGTGATCAACCACTTTATTTATGGCATTGTAACGGACGGAGACCTGATGGAAGGGATATCTTCCGAGGCTGCCTCTATCGCAGGGCACCTGGGCTTGGGGCGGATCATTTACTTATATGATGATAACCACATTTCCATAGATGGCAGCACCGAGCTCGCTTTCACGGAAGATCGGATGGCTCGCTTTGCCGCATATGGTTGGCACATCCAGAAAGTCCCAGACGGAAATGATACTGCAGCTGTAAATCTGGCAATAAACCGGGCTAAAAAAGACCCACGTCCATCGATAATTGCATGCCGGACCCATATTGGTTATGGGCTTCCTACACGCCAGGATACTGCCAAGGCTCATGGTGAAGCTCCTGGTCAGGAAGAGCTAGACGGAGCCAAGCGAAATCTTGGCTGGCCCCTCGAGCCGAAGTTTTATGTGCCTGATGATGTGCTTGCATTTTATCGAAAGGCGATCAAACAGGGGGAAAAAACTGAAAACCAGTGGCGCCAGCAGCTTAAGGCATACCTGGCAGAGTATCCAGAATTGGATACCGAGCTCGAAAGGCGTTTAGCGGGTGATTTACCTGACGGCTGGGACGTTAACCTACCAAAATTCCCAGCGGATGCGAAAGGCATGGCAACCAGGTCTGCTTCTGGTAAAGTAATTAATACCATTTCATCTCAATTACCAGAATTAATTGGCGGTTCTGCCGACCTGACCCCCTCGAATGATACCTGGATCAAGGATAGCCCGGATTTTCAAAAGGTTATACCTGAAGGACGGAACTTCCACTTTGGAGTGCGCGAGCACGCAATGGGTGCGATTATCAATGGAATGTCTGTTTACGGTGGAGTTATCCCATTTGGGGGTACATTCCTCATCTTCTCAGATTATATGCGCCCTGCAGTGCGTTTATCAGCCTTATCACATTACCCCAGTATTTGGGTCTATACCCACGACAGTATCGGGTTGGGGGAGGATGGACCCACTCATCAACCCATTGAACATCTGGCAGCGCTTCGAGCGATCCCGAACCTGGTGGTCATCCGTCCAGGAGATGCCAATGAGGTGACGGAGGCCTGGAAGGTTGCTGTATCGCGACGTAACGGTCCCACTGCTTTAATATTGACCAGGCAAGCAATCCCCGTGTTGGACCGGTCAATCTATGCACCAGCGGAGGAATTACAGCGAGGCGCGTATGTGCTGGCAGATATGGGTGAAGCGAAACCGGAGATTATCCTGATGGCTTCAGGCTCTGAGGTGAGTCTGATCACAGATGCAGGTGCACGCCTGGCCAGTGAAGGTGTGAATGTCCGCTTGGTATCGTTCCCCAGCTGGGAACTATTCAAAGCGCAAGATGCGGCGTATCGGAATCTGGTTCTCCCACCGGAAATTAAGACCCGGTTATCTGTGGAAGCTGCGATTTCGCAAGGTTGGGAGAAATGGGTGGGTGATCAGGGAGATTGCATCTCAGTGGAACGTTTTGGAGCCTCTGCGCCGTACAAAATTATATTTGAAAATTACGGCTTGACGGTTGATAGTGTCATCTTGCGTTCCCATCAGCTTATGGCCAGGAATAATGAGCAAATGTAGTGTGGGTTGGTATAACCGATTATGGAGAATCGTATGAAAATCGCCCTCGCTTGCGACCACGGCGGGTATCCGTTGAAAAATATTATTAAAGATTGTGTTATCGCCGATGGCTATTATGTCGTCGACCTCGGAACAGACAGTGCAGAACCTGTGGATTACCCGGATTATGCCGAAAAGCTCGGTAAGGCAATCACGGATGGTGAGACTGAGCGCGGAATTCTGATTTGCGGTTCCGGTGTGGGCGCAAGTATCGCCGCAAATAAAATAAAAGGCATCTATGCAGCGGTTTGCCATGATACCTATTCAGCGCATCAGGGTGTGGAGCACGATAATATGAATGTGTTGTGCCTTGGAGCACGCATCATAGGGCCTGAGCTGGCCAAGGAATTAGTGAATGCATTTTTGAAAGCAAAATTCTCTAATGCAGAACGACATGTTCGTCGAGTTAACAAAATTTATAAGATCGAAAAAGCAGGATATTAATTTTAAGGTGGAAAAAATGACCTCGAAAATACAAAAATTAACTGAGCTGGGGCAATCGCTCTGGTACGATTATATGGAACGTCGTATATTGGAAAATGGTGAGTTAGCTGCCTTGATCAATCAAGGTGAGATCCGAGGTTTGACCTCAAATCCGAGCATATTTAATCATGCGATCGCCAAATCGAAAGATTATGATTCTGCTTTGATCCCCATGTCTTGGGCGGGATACACCGAGAAATTCATCCTCGAGCAACTGATGATTGAGGATATCAAGGGAGTGGCAGATTTGTTCAGGCCGTTGTTTGATAAAACACATGGTGGTGATGGCTTTGTCAGCATCGAAGTCCGACCAGACATGGCATATGACACCCAAAAAACCATCGCAGAAGCTCAACGATTATGGGATATCTTGCAGCGCCCGAATGTGTTTATTAAGATTCCTGCCACACAACCTGGATTGGCGGCTATACGTCAATCCATTGCATCAGGGATCAATATTAACATCACCCTGATATTCTCCATCGAAAGATACAAGGAAGTGATGGAAGCCTATCTATCGGGGTTGGAAGACAGGATCAAAGCCGGGAAACCAATTGATCACATCAACTCGGTCGCCTCATTTTTTGTCTCGCGCATCGATGCAAAGGTAGACAAGTATCTCGAGCCGATCGTCCTGGTGGGTGGGCAGAAAGTGAAAATCGCCAAAAGCCTGCTGGGGAAAATCGCCATTGCTAATGCACGCCTGGCATATGAAGAATTTCGCAAGGTCTTTGAGAGTGAGCGTTTCAATAAAATGCAGGTGAAAGGGGCAAGGATTCAACGTGCATTATGGGCTTCCACGAGCACGAAAAACCCAGCCTATCCGGACACTATGTATGTGGATGAGCTCATCGGCAATCACACCATAAATACCGTCCCACCTCAGACGTTGGACGCCTTTCGTGATCATGGTAAAGTGGCATTGACGATTGAAAAGAACCTCGATAAAGCCAAGAAAGCTTTTTCGGATCTGGAGCTGGTTGGTATTTCGATGCAGAAAGTGACGCAGGAGCTTGAAGAGGAGGGTGTGCAAGCATTTTCAGAATCTTATAATTCGCTGATTGCTTCTGTGAAAAACAGGCGTGATGCGGCGTTGGTAGAGCTCGGATCTTTGGCAAAACCTGTTGCCACCCGGATCGCGCAGCTGGATGCAGAGCATTTTCTAAGCCGATTCTATGCCATGGATGCATCCCTTTGGACTGGTGAGCCGAAAGGTCAGGAAGAGGTGCGTATCCGTATGGGTTGGCTGAACCTGCCCGAGACAAGCAAAGCCTTATTACCAGGCTTGAACAAATTCGCTTCTGAGATCAAAAAAGCTGGCTACACCAAAGCATTGCTTTTTGGTATGGGTGGTTCCTCATTAGCACCTGAGGTTCTAAGCATGATATTTAAGGATGAAACCACTGGATTAAAACTGACGATACTTGACTCAACCGACCCTGCTCAGGTACTCCGAGCAGCCGAAAATAATCCCGTCGCAACCACCTTATTCATCGTCTCAAGCAAGTCTGGTGGCACCGCAGAAGTCAAGGCGATGTTTGACTATTTTTGGAAGCGCGCAGTGCGATCGGTGGGTGAGAAAGCCCCCGACCATTTTATCGCTATCACTGATCCTGGCACCTCTCTAGAAAAGCTTGCCTTTGAGCGGAAATTTCGCAAGATCTTCCTGGCGGTATCGATTGTGGGTGGACGTTACTCAGCACTCACTGCCTTTGGATTAGTTCCGGCAGTGTTAATGGGTATCGATGTAGCTCAGTTACTCGACTGTGCTTCCTGGATGGCATCGCAGTGCAGCGCCAACCAATTATTAGGACGCAACCCGGGGTTTGTTTTAGGGAGCGTGATCGGTGAGGCAGCAGTACGTGGGCGCGATAAACTTACCATCCTTGCCGATCCGGAAGTTGCTCCTATTGGGGCATGGTTGGAACAGCTGGTCGCCGAAAGCAGTGGCAAGCAAGGTAAGGGAATTCTTCCAGTCAACGGCGAAGGGCTGGCGAAATCCGAGCTGTATGGGAATGACCGGCTTTTTATCTATCTGCGACGAACGGGAAAATACGACGGAAAGGTAAAATTGCTACGGGAAGCCGGGCATCCGATGATTAACCAGGATTTTACCGATAATTATGCCCTTGGCGCTGAGTTTTATAAGTGGGAACTGGCAGTTGCTCTTGCTTGTTCAATATTAAGGGTTAATGCCTTTGACCAACCAGATGTGCAGGATAGTAAGAATCGCACTGTTGCGAAAATCTCTTATTATCTGGAGCATCACGGTTTTAATGAAGATAAACCAATTTATACAGACCACGGGATCTCCATCTACGGGAATCTCCAGGATGGTAAGGGTATAACCGGGCTGGTCGGGAAATTTCTCAATTCGGGAAAGCCTGGTGATTTCGTTGCCATCAATGCCTACCTCGGGCGGGATAAAAAAAATATCGCGAGTCTACAAGCATTGCGCACATGGGTCATGGCGAAGACGAAACTCGCAACCACCCTCGGTTTCGGACCACGCTTTCAGCATTCGACAGGTCAGCTTCACAAAGGTGGGAAAAACAATGGCCTATTCCTGATCATTACTGCTGATCCCAAGAAGGATTTGGAAATACCAGAAGAGGGATTAAGCTTCGGCGTCTTGGAACATGGTCAATTCCTGGGTGATATGGAAGCATTACAGGCGCGAGATAGGCGCGTCTTGCGAATTCACCTTTCCAGCCCCGACTTATTAGAAACATTGGTCAACAAATTGACCATTTAGAATAGGTTAAATTAAAAATCCGCCGAGAGAAATTTTTCCCCGGCGGATTTTTGCTTAATTAATTTTTGTTGACAGCCAGTTTTTCCATGTGCTCTCTAACCAGCTCACGCCGCAGTACTTTACCGACGGTGGTCTTGGGGAGCTCGGCTCTAAATTCAACCTGCGTTGGCACTTTAAACGCAGCCATCTTCTCCTTGCAATAGTCACGGATCTCTGCTTCGGTGGCAGTCTCTCCGGGTTTCAAAACAACCCAGGCTTTGACAGTTTCGCCGCGATATGCATCCACTACCCCGGCAACTCCGACCTCGAGCACCTTGGAGTATTTGGATATTACTTCTTCTACTTCGCGCGGCCAAACCTGGTACCCGCCCGGTTTGATCAATTCCTTCTTGCGATCGACGATGTAAAAATAGCCATCCTCATCCATTTTTGCGATATCGCCCGTGTACAACCAGCCATCTCGGAGTGTGTTGGCGGTCTCCGTAGGCATATTGTGATAGCCTTTCATCACCTGTGGACCTTGGATGCATAACTCCCCCTCTTCTCCAGGTTTGAGTGGGGTAACCCCATCATCCAGGCTGATGATATGGCAATCCACGTCAGGTAAAGGCAAGCCGATTGAGCCTGCCCGGATATCACCGTATAAGGGGTTGCAGTGGGTTGCGGTGGGAGCTTCAGATAACCCATACCCTTCCACCAGCTTTCCTCCAGTGAGTGCTTCGAATTTTTTCTTTGTTTCAATCATCAATGGTGCAGAACCGGATATACAGCCTTTAATCGAGCTTAGAGTAAATTTACCGGCAATGACGTCTGGGTTATTGTTGATAGCGTTATATTGGGTGGGTACACCGGGGAATATAGAAGCTTTATACTTTTGAATACTGGTGAGCACGTCTTCAATATCACGTGGATTCGGAATCATGACCATGGAAGCCCCGGTTCGAATGGCAAATAACATGCCTGCAACCATCCCATACACATGAAAGAGGGGGATTGCCATCAAAACTGTCTCTTTGCCGTCCACTGCGGTGGGTAAAAAACTTCGAATTTGTAACGCATTGGCAACCAGGTTGCGATGGAGGGCGATTGCTCCTTTGGAAATCCCTGTTGTGCCGCCGCTGTACTGGAAAATCGCGATGTCTTCTGGACCGATAACCAGTTTGGGGCGTTCATCAGGTTTGTGACTGTAAATCAACTCCTTCAGCCAAATATCACCTGGGGCTAACTCAACCCGAAATCCCATTTTCTTCTCTTTGGCGAGACCGAACAAGATTGCCAGGACCGGTGGGAAATAGTCTTTAATATTTGTGACCACGATTTTCTTGATTTTTGTGCTGGGTTGAGCATCTTTAATCTGCTTGTAAACGTTGCTCATTACAAACACGACTTCGATCCCAGCATCATTCACCTGATGTATGATTTCGTCGCGCTTGTAAAGGGGGTTAATGGCCACCACTACCCCACCAGCCTTCAAGACCGCAAAGAATGTGAGTACAAATTGGGGTGAATTCAGCATGTCAATGCCGACACGGTCACCCTTTTTTACTCCCAGTGAAGCGATCCCAGCAGCCAGGCGATCGGTAAGCTCATCCACTTCCCGGTAACTTAATACTGCGCCTTTGAATATCGTGCACGGGCTGTTGGGGTATTTTTTGGCGGCCTCCTCTAGTAATCCAAAAAGTGGAACCGGAGGGTAATCGATGTGTTGGGGTACACCTTTATCGTAGAACTTAAACCACGGACGATCTTCCATTTTTTTCCTCCTCTGGGGCGAATGGCTGATTGGCTCGATATTATTAGTATAGAATTTTCTTTCGTGAAAGTCAATCAGGAATTCTGGGTATTGGTGAATTTAGGGGTAATTCGACGATTATGCAGATAAATTACGCGTTAAGAGCCATTCCCCGATTAATTTCTCGATCTGTATAAACGTATCTCCGCTTACTTGAAACCAGTGAATGGATGAATCATTCTCTTTAAACCAATTTGCCTGGCGTCGGACAAATTCCCTAGTCCTGCGCTTGATCAACACAATTGCTTCATCAAGGGTGATCCTTCCTTGAATGGTTGCGACCATCTCCGCATATCCTATCGCCGACAGGGTCGGTAAATCGGGTGAATAGCCCATATCTATTAATCTTTGGACTTCATTAATAAAGCCGCTCTCTATCATGTGGGAAATACGGTCGTCAATGCGTTGATATAGCTCAGCCCTAGGACGTGATAAACCCACCAAAAGTGGATCATAAATTTTGTGTCCATTAATTTTCTGATCAGAAAAACGCATACCGCTGGAAAGGATCACCTCCAATGCCCGTATCGTCCGTCGGACATTGGTGAGGTCAATAGAACTGGCTGCTTGAGGGTCAAGGACGGCAAGTTTTGAGTGCAGCTCGTAAGGCCCCACATTATTTGCCAGCTGAGTAAGCACTATACGTAGTTGTGGGTCAGGCTTTACCGGAGGCACCTTCCAGCCTTCAATCACGGCGCGAATAAATTGGCCCGTCCCGCCGACCATGAATGGCAGATGGTGTTGCTCATATATTGTATGAATGGCTTTGTTTGCTTCTTGCTGGAATACCGCTAGGCTCCAGACTTCATCCGGGTCAGCCACATCGATCAAATGGTGAGGCACACGCAAGCACTCATCGGAGGTCGGTTTAGCTGTGCCTATATCCATCCCTCGATAGAAGAGGCGGGAATCAGCCGAGACGATTTCACCATCAAATCGCTCGGCAAGCTGGATGGCGAGCTCAGTCTTTCCAACTGCGGTTGGGCCGAGGATCACCACCAGAGGAATTTTGATGGGTTCGATGGGCCTGGATAAATCGGCTGCAGGGAACTCAGGTGATGACATTTTCAAAATGGTCAATCAATGGTGGGCTATTACCTTTGGATAATAGGATAGTAAGCACATCCACGCGCCAATCATTGTTCATCTCGGAATGTTGCTGAATGTAGTACTCTGCTGCGGACCGCATGTGTTCTGCTTTTCGAGGAGTGATCGATATTTCAGGAGGTCCTAACGACCTGCTCGCTCGGGTTTTAACTTCCACGAAAACGATCACCCCATTAACTTGGGCGATAAGATCAATTTCTCCGTAAGGGGTGCGCCAATTTCTCTCCAAAATGGCATAGCCTTTTTTCTCCAGGTAATTTGCAGCAAGTGCTTCACCTAAATGCCCTAAAGATTGGCGATGACCAGATATCATTGAAACCTATCAAGAAAACGAGGAGGTTTTAACCGAGCATCAATTTTTTTCTTTTTAGCTGCCTCAATAAGCAAATGGTATTGCTCAAGTAAGAACTTTGTTGTGAGGCGGATATCGAATTTTTTTGAGGCTTGAAGCGCCTGTTTACCCAATTCATGTCGGAGTTCACTGTTCGTTGCGAGGAGCGAAAATTTTTCAGCAAAGAGGTCCACATCATCAGGAGCTATTAATCCAGTAATACCATCTTCGATAATATCTCGTGTCCCCGGCGCGTTGATTCCTAAAACGGGCAGGCCTGATCCAATAGCTTCAATGATCGAAAGGGGGAAAACTTCGCTACCCGAAGGCGTGATGAACATATCTGCAGCTGTGAGGTAATGAGGAACTTTACTATAAGGTATCTTGCCTGTGAAAAATACTTTTGAACCGATACCCATTCGCTGTACTTGCGCTTCCAGATTCTTCCGTTCAGGACCGTCGCCAACTAATAATAAACGTACACGAGGGTTTGGTATAGCAACTTTTTGAAATGCGCGTAATAGAAACGACAAATTCTTTTCCGGAGCAAGACGACCTATATAAATCGCGACAACATCATCCTTTGAACAATAAATAGATTGGCGATCTACCGGTTCATTATCCGTACAGAATGGCTCTAAGTCTACCCCATTGGGGATTACTGCCACAGGCGCGTCTAAGCCGAAATTATCTATCAACACTTGATACAGGCTATTCGAGGGAATAATTACTAAATCGCACGCACGGTAAAACTGAGATAAATATGCTTTTAAACTCCCTTCGCTGATCGATTGGGGGAGAATTGGGAAATAGGCACGTGAATACAGGTCATAACGCGTATGATTGGTAAAGACAATCGGGATATTATGTGGCTTACAGTAACGTCTTGCAAGTATTCCGCTGATAAAAGGATGTTGAACGTGCACGATGTCCATTGATTTAAGCAGGCGTTGTGTAGGTTGGTTGTATGAAAAGTTGAGGTAGAAGTCGGCGATGGGTATACCTGGATTGTTAATCACATTGGGTTCGTCAGCTACTTCACCAACTTTATCGAAGGTAAATACATATACTTCATGACCTTCATACTCAAGAAACCGTTTGGTTAGTGAGATGAAATTGGTCACACCGCTCAGGTGAGTTGTGTAGTTATCAGCCATCATGCCGATTCTCATAACGCCCTCTATTCAGTAATCCTAAGCGATTGGAGGTAAAACGTCAAGCGAATAATGGTTCTTGGTAATTTACCTCTGGAAGAGTAAAATGAAGGAATGGAAAGTCGAATGCACGGGAAAAATCTCCCAGACATCAACCATTTAAGTGTATTAGCTGCCATGATCGTCTTAGCTTACACCCTTGGGAGGTTTATCAACTTGCCGAGCTGGCAGATTTCCAGCCAATTGCCAGGGTTGTATATCGAATTTACTGTCGATGTAAATATGATCACTTCCTTGTTGGTTGCAGCCATGACTGCAGCAGGTGCAAATTGGCTCATGCACAACCACCCCGCAGCAAAAGCGAAGCAAGGCCTGGAGCATTCAATCCTGCCTGCGCTGACAGCTTTGGTGATCGGTATCCCTCTAAGTAGCGTACCAGCGGGTTTAGGATGGTGGCTTGGTCTGATCAGTGGTGCAGTTATCCTGGTGCTGGTATTGATTGCGGAATATATTGCAGTTGACCCGGAAGATATTCGTTTACCTTTCGCTACCGCGGCGCTTTCTGCAGTCTCGTTCGCATTATTCCTTGTCCTGGCTGGTGCCTTACGAGCCGGCGGCGTGCGCTTGCTATATAACACGCCTGCGCTGGTTTTTGCTGCCTGGCTGGTCAGTCTGAGGGTGACAAACTTGCGATTGCATGGTGAATGGACGATTTATGAATCAGCCATCATCGCCTTCGTGATTGGTCAAATCACGGCGGCTTTTAATTATTGGCCGCTCTCTCCGATTACCTTTGGACTGGTCCTACTGGGACCTTCTTACGCCTTGATAAGCTTGTTTTGCAGCTTGATCGAGGAAAAACCTTTCCGCAAAGTGATTGTTGAGCCCCTTGTCAGTATTCTCATCGCTTGGGGGGCAGCATTTATCATTCGATGAAAATCTTGCCGCTTGGAATATATATATCTCCTCAACACTGGACGCAGATGCAAACCGACGTTGCTGCCAAAGCACCCGAAGAAGCTTGCGGTTTTGTAGCTGGGAAAGTCTTTCACTCCCGCATGATCATCCCAGTCACAAATATATTGCACAATCCTTTCCGATTTCTTATGGATCCTGAGGAAGAACTTAAAGCATTTCTACTGGCTGAAGACAAGGGATGGGAGATAATTGCCGTCTATCATTCACATCCCCATGGAATAAGCAGTCCATCAATTACTGATTATGAAGAACTAACCTTTCCAGGTATAATATATCTAATTTGGTATCAGGATGCCAATCGGTGGCAATGTCGAGGATATATAATGGATACTCTCACTGGCACAGGTGAGGTGCCGGTGATCATCTCGACATCTGAGTAACCAAAGACGCTATTGGGTGTTGTGTATATTGCCAAAGGTGCTGAAGGAGGAATAAGTCATGGTGGTGGTGCTTACCAGTATAGGTGTACTGTTATTAGCGTATTTAATTGGCTCAATCCCATTTGGACTGATCATTGTAAAACTATCTACAGGGAAAGATATTCGCTCTGTGGAGAGTGGTCGAACTGGAGGCACCAATGCGATGCGGGCTGCTGGAGTTTGGGCAGGCCTGGCGACTGCGATTTTTGACGTATTAAAAGGGGTGGGGGCAGTATTAGTTTGCCATCTATTAGTCGCCGGCAACCACGTTTGGATTGACGTACTAGCACCGTTCCTCTCTATCATTGGTCATAATTATTCAGCATTCATGATCGAGCGAAATGAAAAAGGCAAGTTGCGCTTTCGCGGTGGAGCCGGGGGTGCCCCATGTTTAGGCGGGGCAATCGGATTATGGTTGCCGAGTTTATTCGTCATCCTGCCTTTGGGCGGCCTGATCTACTATTTTGGTGGATATGCCTCCATCACAACAATGAGCGTGGCTCTGTTATCCACACTGGTATTTGCCTACCGTGCCTGGCTTGGTCTCAACCCATGGCAATATGCCATTTACGGATTGTTGGCATTTTTGGCATTGGGTTGGTCACTTAAACCCAATATTAAGCGTTTACTTGAGGGAAACGAGCGTGTTGTTGGTTGGCGAGCAAAAAGGCGAAAAGCATCCCATTCAGGCTGATTAATTATCGTCTTCGTCTAGATCCTCAGGTCCATCCTCATTCAGACCAGCTTTCGGTAATTCACCGTACATTTGAAAATATAAAGCGCGCAGGTTGCGCTTATGCAGCTCTTCAGCTAATCCTCCAATAAGAACCCGGCTTTTACCGCAGTCCTCAACCCCAATTTCAGACAAAATCTCCTGGGGATATTTTCGGCGGGCAGCTTTGCGCACTGCTTTTCGCAGTGCTGACAGATACGCCAGGTTTTCTTTGACCACTCCATCGATCTCACCGCGCAGGACGATATCACCATGACCAGGGACGACGTTCTCCAGTCCCATTTTGCTGATTTTCTTTAAAGAAGCAATCGTATCGTCGATATTACCATCCACGATATAGGGAAGGGGCATGAATGCATCGCCGGCAAAAAGAACCCGGTCCTCCTCGACCAATACTCCGATATTATCCGCAGATGGACCTGGTAGAGGGAACATCGACAGGGTTTTCTTGCCTACGCGTAAAATCAGGTAACTCTCGTCGAAGGTCAGCTGAGGGAGTACTATTTTTACCCGGCGAAAAGTTGGATTCTGTTTACGCGCTTCTTGTAGCGACTGTTGCCCTTTTGTAGCCAGCTGTTTACGGCATAACGTATGGGCAATGATTGTTGCTCCGGGGAAAAAGCAGTTTCCCCAGGCATGGTCAGCGTGATAATGAGTGTCGACCACATAGCGTACTGGAAGATTTAATTCTTGCTCGATGAAATCCCTGATCTGTAAGGTATCTTCCGGGGTTGCCAGGGTATCGATGACCACTGCCCAATTTGGACCAATCACCGCTCCTGCTGTCACTTGAGCATACACATCACTCTGAAAATAATATACATTATCAGCAACTCGCTCACGTTGCATAGTTTCCTATCCTGAGTACATAATTTTTCTACTGAACTTGTTTATAGAGGGGATATTATTCACTCTGCTCCATCCACAAGTGCTGTAGGATAGCACAAATTAAACCTAAAAGTCAAGTCCATTTGTCATGAGTCCTGAGCCAGATTTAATTCTGTTTATTGACCACTTGTTGAAACATGAGTATAATCGTGGAAATTAACTAACGGATGCATAACCAGGAGGAGTAAGTGGTTGGTGTGCTGTCAGAGAAGGTGAGGTCAACGGCTGGAAACCTCCCTCGGCAAATCCCACTGAATGTCGCCTGGTTGATATGTCGAAGAAAATGGCCGCAATGGCTCGAGTAGACCGACACGGGTGAGCCCGTTATAGCGCAACCCTGATGATGGTCAGGGGTGAGTGCGCCAGGATGTCCTGGTGAAATGAGGTGGTACCGCGAAAGGTATTCCTTTCGTCCTCATATGGCGAAAGGATTTTTGTTTTAATCATAGGATTTTGAAGGAGGCAATTATGGCCACATTTGATATACCGAAGACGTTTGATTTTGAGTCCGCTGAGGATCGAATATACCAATGGTGGGAAAAACAGGGTTATTTTCAGCCCACCAATGACCCTAATAAGCCTGGCTTTGACCCTGATCGGAAACCTTATGTGATCTCGATCCCGCCACCTAACATCACTGGCGAGCTGCACCTAGGCTCTGCCTTATTCGTTTCGCTGGAAGACCTGATGATCCGCTATCACCGCATGAAAGGCGACCCCACACTTTGGGTGCCTGGGTCTGATCATGCCTCGATTGCAACGCATTTACAAATAGAGAAAGCCTTGCTTAGTGAAGGCACCAGCCGGGAAAAGATCGGTCGGGAAGAGTTTCTGAAACGCGCCTGGACCTGGAAAGCGAAATATGGCGGCATCATCACCAGTCAAATCCGGCGCCTGGGAGCTTCGTGCGATTGGACCCGTGAGCGCTTCACGTTGGATGCCGGCCTCTCGCGGACTGTCCGTGAAGCCTTTGTTCGCTTGTACGAAAAAGGGTTGATCTACCGCGGTCCACGCCTGATCAATTGGTCACCCGGGCTAAAAACTGCAGTATCTGATTTGGAAGTGGAATACTCAGAAGAAATGGGGAAGCTTTATTTCTTCAAATATATGCTGGCTGATTCAGCCGATGAGTATATCCCGGTTGCCACAACCCGACCCGAAACTATCCTGGGAGATACAGCTGTGGCAGTCCATCCGGATGACGAGCGGTATCAGAAATATGTCGGCCGGAAGGTGATCGTACCCATACTTGGACGGGCGATTCCAGTGATCGCGGACAGCTATGTAGATCGCGAATTTGGGACGGGTGCTTTAAAAGTCACCCCAGGGCATGATCCGAATGATTATCAAATCGGCCAAAAGCATGGGCTGGAAATCATCTCCGTCCTGGACACAGACGCACGTGTCAATGAAAATGGTGGACCATACCACGGGCAGGACCGTTTCGAGTGCCGTAAGAATTTGTGGCAGGATATGCGCTCTGCAGGGCTGGTGATAAAGGAGGAAGATTATTTGCTCAATATCCCCCGCTCACAAAGGGGCGGCGAGATCATTGAGCCGATGATCTCCAACCAATGGTTCTTGAAGATGGAGACCCTGGCAGAACCGGCTCTGGAAGCCGTCAGATCAGGCAGGATACGCATCGTGCCTGAATTCTTCAGCAAAGTGTATTACAACTGGTTGGAGAATATCCAGGATTGGTGTATCTCCAGGCAACTTTGGTGGGGGCACCGGATACCGGTTTGGTATTGCAATCAATGTAAAGAATATACCGTAGCCCGCGAGGATCCCACTGCGTGTGTACATTGCGGCAGCGCGAACATCGAGCAGGATCCGGATGTGCTGGATACATGGTTCTCATCAGCTTTATGGCCCTTCTCAACCCTTGGCTGGCCGGATGCAACACCGGACTTACGATACTTTTATCCCACCACCATGATGGAGACCGGGTACGACATCCTCTTTTTCTGGGTAGCCCGCATGATCATGTTCGGTCTGGAATTTACGGGCGAGATTCCCTTCAGCCAGATCTACCTGCACGGCATTATCCGGGATGAGCATGGAAAGAAGATGGGTAAATCGAACAATAATGTCATCGATCCACTCAGCATCATGGATAAAGTAGGCACAGATGCATTGCGCTTTTCGTTGCTGGTTGGCAACACCCCTGGTAAAGACATGAATGTGAATACCAAGCAAGTGGAGCCCAGCAGGAATTTCATCAATAAGGTTTGGAATGCCAGCCGCTTCATCATTACCAGCCTGGATAAAATCGAGAACCTGCCTACCACAGAGCCCGAATGGACCCTGGCAGATTCATGGATTTGGGCACGCTTACAGCAGCTGATCCGCGACGTGGAGCGATTATTCCAATCCTACCAATTTGGCGAAGCCGGCCGGCAAATTTATGATTTCTTCTGGAGCGAGTTCGCAGACTGGTATATCGAAATTGCAAAGCTACAAATGCTGGAAGGGGGTAACCGGGCTTACTATACTGCCTCCACACTGGTACGTGTGTTGGATCAGTGTCTACGGCTGCTCCACCCTTTCACCCCCTTTATCACAGAGGAGATATGGGGAAATTTGCGCAAAGCTGTAACGGGTACTGCTCTTGCGGATCTGGCTGCCGGCTGGGCAGACGGACTGATCATCGCACCCTGGCCGGAGGAAAGGCAAGCGGAAGGCTGGGAAGATGGAAGCATCGCCGATTTCAACCTGGTCCAGGAGACGATCCGTTCCATCAGGAATATTCGCTCAGAAAAGGAGGTTAAGCCCGGGAAACGCATTCCTGCGCTGCTGGCAGCAGGCGAGAAGACGGAACTGTTCCGCCAACAGAAGAATGTCATTGCAGCCCTGGCTCAGCTAGACCTGAACAAGTTCGAGATTGCCACAAGCCTGCCTCCCAAGTTAGAGAATCAGATTGCGATCGCGATTGGGTTTGTTGAAATATATCTCCCATTGGAGGGTCTGGTGGATACGAGCGCAGAGCGTGAAAGGCTCACCAAGGCCTTAAGCGAAGCTGAAAGCCAGGCAACCAGGCTGGAAAAACTGCTATCTGGCTCATTTACACAACGCGCTCCTGCGGAGATCGTCCAGAAAGAAAAGGATAAACTGGTGAGCTACCAGGAAACGGTGGAGAAGTTGAAAAAACAGCTTGGAAACCTGGAAGGATAGATGCGATAAAAAAATATCATCTTTCATATAAATTAAGTGACCAGTCGGAGAAAAAACATTTTTTCGTTATTAATAAATAACGAAGAAGAACGACAATCAATTTTTCGATTACTGGATGAATGGATGAGTGATTGTAATTTAACCTAAAAAAATTCAAAACCATTCAATACCTCTCGCAAATATAGCTCCTGAACTTCGGGTAAAAGCCGTACCTATCCGCTCCAAAATGCAGGCGTGTTTGCGGGGATAAACCGGTCCTGGATCGCCATGGTAGCCTATTTGCTGAAGGGATGAATGTAGTGCTGACATTGTTGAATCCGTGAATAAGAAATTTTAACAGGGATAAGGGCGGATAAAAGCGGATAAAACATTTATTTTATAAGAAAATAGATCATCAACAGGGATGAGAGCCGATAAAGGTGGATAAAGATTCAGTAAGTATCCGGAAGGAAAAAAGAATTGGAATGCAATGGGAATTGAATCGCGAATAAAACAAATCGGATCAAATACCCTTACTGATGATGGGGTGAGATAACAGCTCATTGCGTAAAATCGAGGTGGTGGACATTCAGAACCTATGTATTAACTAATTTGCTTAGCAATCTGGACAGAGTCTTGCAAGGTATTCTTTATATGGGCAAAACAGAACTTGAAGCACTTACCAAGGATGAATTAATTCAATTGATCTTGACCTTACAGACCGATTTCGAAGCTTTGAAAATGAAGTTTGAGAAGGACCAACAACCACCAACTTCGTCAAAGAAATCAACCCAACCAGCATCGCATGGCAAAAAAGGGAGCTTACCCGCGGGCCGGAGAAGACATCGACACAAGCCGCTCATGGGGCATTAAAATCACGAGTGCAAGATTGTTGCCTACCCCAATGTAACTACTCACGATAAAATGGAAAATGCATAAATTATCCACGTGTTATTGCAAGTGAGCGAATTTTGCGAGCGAAGCAATCTTCACCAAAGGTAAATTTCCGATATGTATGCGGATGTGAATATGTTTTAATTAGGATAGGAAGATTGCTTCAGCAAAGACCGCTTCCCCCGAAGATCAGCGGGGGTCCCGCAATGACAGCTTAATTGAAACATTTATTGTTTGTTTCCATGATTACTGCGGCGGGTTGCAACTTGGTGAGTAATTACACCCCAATCATAGCACAAATGTTCTAATTTGTCAAGAGACAAACTTGGGTTCGGACGAAAGTTCGGACAATGCTCAAATATTTTCATTTTAAATAGTTAGAAAATTAAAATATAGATCTTTTGGAGATTGCCACGCCGCAAGAAGATCACTTGCTTCTTCCCCTAAAACAAAGGGGATTCTCCCCGAATAGGAGCGGGGACAGGTCTCCCCAGGACCAGGGGGGATTTCCCCTGAATACCAGCGGGGATAGTGGTTAAGAATCCCCGTTTTTGGTAGAAATCTTCTTGTTCAATCGCTGGAGGCGGTGTTTAAACTCGGCTTTCCATTGGATCGATTCAACAGCAGGGATATCTGCAGTTTCAATGGATTTCAGCCCTTCGTTTGTCCATTTCAGTGCCATTTCAAGGTCAAGGGCGTGATGTTCGTAGTATTTTGCCAGCTGCTCATAGGCAAAGATACTTCCGCGTATGGCTGCCTGCTCCCATAATGGGATCGCCGCGGTGTAGTTGTTACTGCGCTTATGTAGCATGGAGAGACGAATTAAGGTATCGGTATATAGTTCCTTGGGAAGCTCCCCTTTAAGGCAAAGCTCATATAATCCGACAGCACGGTCGTTATGCCCTAAATCTTCCTGCAACCTTGCAACGGCTGCCAGATCGATCCATTCGTTTCTATACTGCGAGAAAGGATCCTCAAGCAGGGCAGAGGTATGGTTCAACAAAGCTGCCAATGAAACCACATCCATTGCATTATGGTAGAACACGCGCTGCAAGGGTCTGGCGTCTCCGGAGCGTAGATAGTCAAAATAGATCTCGGGGATCATCCAACCTGGAATTTCCTCATCCGTGCGGCTAGCATGCAGGATCTGGACCTCGATATTAGCCAGGGTGCGACTGGGAAGCCGATCACGCCACAACCGGCGGGCAAGGTGTAATAGATCGACGTGTGAAAAACTTTTGAAAGGAGATTTCCACCCTTGCAGGGTATAGCGGGTATCAAGTAATGGGACATCAAATGCCTTCCCATTGAAACT
Source organism: uncultured Chloroflexia bacterium (assembly GCA_963809805.1). Lineage (GTDB taxonomy): Bacteria > Chloroflexota > Anaerolineae > Anaerolineales > UBA4823 > FEB-25. The sequence goes on from CAWELB010000001.1 coordinate 1,024,662, forward strand.
TACAATCGTCTGGCAGGGAGCAATGAAGTCTTCAAGCGCCAGGAGTAAAGCTGGCTCTTCGAGTGGGTCGCGCATAAAGAATTGGGCAAGGTGAAAACCATCTGTAGTATAGCGACCAACACCGATCAGGAAGGCGAACGTCCCAGTTCCACCCGCCAACCCGGATGTCTCGGTGTCAAGGAATACCATACTCTCGGGGTTTTGGTCTGCTATCTTCACTTCTCCCGCCCACTCCGCAATGATGTGTGGCGAAGTATTAATGCGTAATTCCATCTCTCCATGAAGGTAACTGCCGGGAAAATCCTGTTCTATAAGATAAGTGCTGCCATTCCTGGTCTCAAGAAATCGACCTGCAGCTACTTCCTCTACAGGATAGGATTTATGGGGCATTGGCGGGGGCAGATCTTTCGTCCCGACCTTCACACCCAGTGATTTGAGGCGATCAGATAGTGTGGGCATAACTAACCATAGGAAAATATCGCTCCTGTGAAACACATAATGATACCCCGAAATACATCAAGTCAACCAGCATTTAAATTTAGAGCTGGATGAAAAATAAGATAAAGCCTCAAGACAGGTTATTTGGAATATCAAACCATCGTATTTCATTCTCAAGCCTGCGATACCGATGGTTATTCTCATAATTAATTTTATATTTTGCCATTAAGCAGTTATAATCGCGTTTTCCCATCTTGATTGAGCGTTTGGATTGTCTATTTTATTACTGGTAACAACCTTTTGACCACACATGGGTTAATTCATATATGAAGATCAAAGCGAAACTGGAACCTGGTAAGGTCGCAGTGGTGACGGGCGGCTCGAGCGGGATCGGTAAAGCCATCGCGTGCAGTTTGGCAGAACGCGGAATGGACCTATGGCTGCTTGCGCAGCGGAAAGATCTGCTGGGATCAGCTTGCCTGGAAGTTGGTTCTCACAGGAAAGACCAAAACCAGAAAATCAGCTCAATATCTACGGACGTCTCAGAACCGGATCAAGTCCGTAAAGCAGTTCTGCAGATTAGCGAGGTGTCGGGAGCTCCAGATTTGCTGGTCAATTCTGCTGGCGTCACTCATCCTGGTTATGTAGAAAAACTTGAGCTCAATATTTTCAGCTGGATGATGGAAGTAAATTACTTTGGCACGGTCTACATGACCAAAGAAGTGCTCCCAGCGATGATTAACCGCGGATCGGGCTACATCGTCAACATATCCTCAGGGGCAGGTATTATTGGTTATTTCGGCTATTCGGCCTATGCGCCATCCAAATTCGCAGTACGCGGGTTTACCCAAGCCCTCAGACAGGAAATGAAGGCGCACGGGATTGGAGTATCAATCGTCTATCCACCCGATACAGACACCCCTCAGCTTGAGTATGAAAACCAATATAAACCGATGGAAACGAAAGCTCTATCCAGCGCCGGTGGATTGATGGATCCCGGTGTGGTCGCTACAACCACATTGAAGGGGATATCAAGCGGGCGATATCGAATTATCCCTGGCCTGGAACTAAAATTATATTATTTACTAAGTAATCTGTCTGAAAGCTTGTTACATTTCATCATTGATCAGATTATCATAAGTGCACAAAAAAAGAAAAAAACTGCTCTCAGGAAAGAGGCGTAGATCATGGATATTTTTGATAAATGCTATAACTTCACCTATGCAAAGGAATTCATTGCATCCGGATATTACCCTTACTTTATAGCTATGCAAGGGAATGAGGGGAGTGAAGCCATCTTTCAGGGTCGGCGCTTGATCATGTGTGGGTCAAATAATTACCTGGGGCTGACCACTCACCCCAAAGTTCGGGAAGCCGCGATCGAGGCGATTAAGTGTTATGGGACCAGCTGCACCGGTTCGCGCTTTTTAAATGGGACACTGGAGCTGCACGAGCAATTGGAACAGGAATTAGCCGAATGGGTGGGAAAAGAGGCCGCCCTGGTTTTCTCAACCGGGATGCAGGCAAACTTAGGCACGATCAGCTCATTGGTCAGTAGAAACGATGTGGTGATCCTGGATCGGGATGATCATGCCAGTATTGTGGATGGAGCGCGACTGGGTTGGGGCAAGGTAAAGCGCTACCAGCATAATAACGTCGAAGACCTGGAACGTGTCCTGGCAGGCATCGATGATAAATTGGGTAAATTGGTGGTGGTGGATGGTCTGTTCAGTATGGAAGGCGATATTGCGCGCCTGCCAGAGATCACCAGGGTATGTAAAAAGTATGGGGCACGCCTGATGGTGGATGATGCCCATGCCCTGGGTGTGCTGGGTGGAGGCAGGGGCACCGCAATGCATTTTGGGTTGACCAACGAAGTAGATCTCATCATGGGAACTTTCAGTAAATCCCTGGCATCCGTGGGCGGCTTTATTGCCGGGAGTGAGGATATCATCCACTATATCAAACACCATGCGCGCTCATTGATATTCAGTGCCAGTATCTCACCATCCAACGCAGCAACAGCGCTGGCGGCCCTACAGGTAATGCGCGAGGAACCCGAGCGGGTGAAACGGGTCAACGATATCGGCGACCACATGCGGCATCATTATCACCAGCTGGGCTTTAACACGGGGAATTCGGAATCCCCGATCATTCCGATCTTTGTTGGCGATGATTACCGTGCAGCTATTATCTGGAAGGCGATGTTCGAGGCTGGGGTGTATGTGAATATGATCGTGTCTCCGGCTGTGCCGGAAGGGAAACAGCTTTTACGCACCAGCTACATGGCTATTCACACCGACGAGCAGCTTGCGCGTGTACTGGATGTGTTTGCTGTGGTGGGGAAACAAGTTGGAATTATCTAGACGAATGGGTATTAATCTATAAATTTCAAGATTGCCGGGGCGATATCCGTTAAATCGAAATTTGGTCTCGAGAGGCGAGTTTCATTCAATTGTTGGATGAATAAGGCTCTCATCTCTGCCGACCCGATGAGCAACAAGGGAACAGCATTGCGCGTGTGATGGCGCGTGCTCAGGTCTTCAAGGTTGCCGTGATCTGAAGTAAGCAGGATCAAGCCATCCCCATCCCAGGTGCGTACCAGGCTTCCCAGAACAGTATCCAGCGTCTCCAACAATGTGCCAGCAGATTGCATATCTTGGTGATGACCGGCATAGTCAGTCAGCCAATATTCGAAGATGGTCAGGTTTGACTGATCTGCCAGTTGACTCAAGCGCTCTCCCGCCTGAACAGGCGTGAGTATGGGGATATCCGGATAGCCCAGACGGTCTCTCCAGCCTTCGGCGGTGAAATCTGCCGAGAGTGCATTACCATGGTAGAGATCGGTTGTAGTTCTTAACGGTATACCTGCAATCTGGGCGGTTAAGGAAATCACGCCTGGAATGCGATATCCTGTTTCAATCGACGCAAAATATCGGGGCGGATAGGCGTTCAAAAACGAAACAGTTTTGTCTCGCTGCTGCAACTCGGTCAGCAATGATCCCCGCTGGATCAGTTCAACAATCGCAGGGGTTGGTTTTGGTCCTTCATGCCTGCCAAGCCTGGCTGGAACGTTTACCCCAGTGAACAATGAGGCTTGCCCGGATGCAGATTGGGGCAGACCGTCGATGCCAAGACAGGCATCCAATGACAGCAGGGAAGCGATTACGGTATTAATCAGGTAAAAATCTGATCCCTCACCAGGATGGTATCCATTGGCGGTCATCTTGGAGCCCCCCAATAAATCTTCCAGGTTGGGCATATAGCTGCGGGCGAAAGGGTTGATCTCCGGGTTATCGGCACCTAATCCCACCCCATCCAGGAAAATGAATAAGAGCTTCATGGATCAGGATTCCGAAGGTATTTGACTGATTTTTTGAAAGGTGAGCCAGGCGGAAGGTCTTATTCCGCGTTCAGTGCTGTCCTTTCGTTCCACCAAGTGGAGGTTCTGGGTGATGAAACGGATATCTTCTTCAGACACGCCTGGAGTGAACTCAGGGCCAGAGGTCATAAACACATAGAGCAGGTAAGTGCCGTTTTCAGCCAGAAGCTGGTTGATTTTTAGGATGGTCGAGCTCCGTTTACTGGGAGGTAAGCTGTGAAAACATCCAATATCCAGGATCAGGTCAAACTTTGCGTTGATGGTAGTTAGTTGTGTCACGTCCTCGTGATGTAGGTCGACATGCACGGCGTAAAAATTTGCTTTCCGCTTTGCCAGGCTGATGGCGTGTTTTGCAAAATCCACCCCAACCACATCCCAACCATGTTTTGCCAGGGTGATCACATTCGTGCCGGTTCCACAACCCAAATCCAGTGCTCTACCGGGCTCATGGGTAGCGATGAAATCCAACAGCTCGGGAGGGGAAATTCCCGTGTCCCAGACAGGTTTTTGGTAATAGGCGAGATTAAAAAACAATTTCCGAAGCATGTGGATAATTTTACTCCAGATTATAATCAGGAGCATTTCAATAAATTTCAATAAATACTTTGACAACTTTCCGGCTTTCCTTTACAATCAAGGTTTGCATGAATCTAGCTAAAATATCATAAAGGAAGGTTTCATAATGAAAGAGTATTCGACTGAGTCTATACGCAATATTGCACTCGTCTCACACGGCAGCGCGGGTAAAACAATGCTGGCGGAGGCATTTTTACACTTTACAGGCGCCACTACTCGCCTGGGCAAGATCGAAGATGGGACTACCGTCTCCGATTTCGAAGCGGAGGAGATCCGGCGCGGGATATCTTTATCGACTGCCGTTCTGCCGGTGGAATATAAGGGTTGCAAGATCAACGTGTTGGATACACCTGGCTATACCGACTTTGTCGGTGAAGTCATTTCAGCACTGAGGATCGCTGATAGCGCAGCTGTTATAGTGGATTCAGTTGCTGGGGCAGAGGTTGGTACAGAAATCGCATTTTCCTATTGTGATACCTTCAAATTACCACGCCTGGTCATTATCAATAAGATGAACCGGGATAATGCCAATTTTCATAAAGCCCTCGAATCGGTCCAATTGATATCAGAAAAGCGTTTGATCCCGGTGCAGCTGCCGTGGGACGAAAAAGCTGATTTTAAAGGCGTCCTGGATCTATTTACATTGAAAGCTTATCCAGGTGCCGGTGATACTTCACAAGAAATCCCTGCAGAGTGTAAAGACGAGGTGGATACTGCAAGAATGCAATTGATCGAAGCAGCCGCTGAGGGTGAGGACGCACTGCTGGAGAAATATCTCGAAGGTGTAGATTTAAGCTCCGAGGAGATCTTGCGTGGCTTTAAGAAAGCTGTCCTGTCTGGTGAGTGGATTCCAGTCTTTGTTGCTGCAGGTTCAGCTGAGATTGGGTTAGCGCCATTGCTGGATGCGATCATTAACCTGATGCCATCACCATTGGATGCCCAACCTGCCATTGCACAGGGTAGAGAGGGTGAAGAAAAGTTAAAACCGGCAGATTCTGAGCCGCTCGCCGCGTATGTCTGGAAAACCACTGCCGATCCATTTGTGGGGCGCATTACTTATTTTCGAATTTATTCGGGTACGGTCAGCTCAGACTCGCGCGTGTGGAATCAGACCAAGGCAGTTGAGGAACGTTTCGGTACCGTGCACCTGCTACGGGGCAAAGAGCAAATCCCCATGAAGCTGATCCATGCCGGAGATATTGCTTCGGTTCCAAAATTAAACGCCACCTCAACCGGAAATACCTTCTGCGATAAAGGGCATCCACTCACACTATCCATGCCGGTTTATCCGCACGCTTTATTCAGTGTGGCAGTCTTCCCAAGATCACAAGCGGATTCTGCTAAGCTCAGCCCGACGCTGACCCGTTTATGTGAAGAAGACATGACCCTAAGCTGGAGGCAGGAACCAAGCACCAACCAGACCATCCTCCAGGGTATGGGTGATCAGCATATTGACGTTGCAGTCCGTAAAGCGGATAGTAAGTTTCAGACCGGGCTATCGGTGGTGGTTCCTAAAGTCCCTTATCAGGAGACGATTACCAAGCAAGCCGCCTCACAATACCGCCACAAGAAACAAACCGGTGGGGCAGGGCAGTTCGCAGAAGTGTTCATGCGGGTCGAGCCATATCAGGAAGAGGAATTCTCATTCACCAATGATGTCTTCGGTGGAGCGATCTCCAACAGCTTCATGCCGGCGATTGAAAAAGGCGTGCGCAGTGTGATGAAAGAGGGCGTGATTGCAGGTTACCCTGTATTGAATGTGCATGTGTCTGTATACGATGGGAAGGAACACCCGGTTGACTCGAAACCCATTGCGTTTGAGACAGCTGGTCGTGAGGCATTTAAATTAGCTTTCAAAGATGCCAATCCGGTGCTGCGAGAGCCGATTATGAATGTAAGGATTGTCGTTCCTGAAGCCAATATGGGCGATATCCTGGGAGATTTGAATACACGTCGGGCACGTGTGCAAGGAATGGACAGTGAAAAAGGACATTCGGTGGTGACTGCCCAGGTGCCTTTGGCTGAAATGCAGCGCTATACAACTGATTTACGCTCTATGACCGGCGGGAGAGGTATCTTCACCATGGAGTTTGACCATTATGAGGTTGTCCCTGCACATATCGCAGCTGACGTAATCGCTGCCCGTCTGAAGGACATTCAGGATAAGAAAGAAGAGTAAACGAATTATCATTCGGGGGCTGTCCCAAAAGTATATGCGCAGGGTTGGAGTTCCGAAAGTATCATGATTGATTAACCCTGCCATCTGACCGGAGGCGCATTATGTGGGCGTAGGGGTAATTATTCTAATGTATTTTGTTCAAATCCCACCCCTACGCCCCTACGTTTAGGATATTTTATACAATATTGTGACTTTTTAAACAGCCCCTTCTTATTTGGGATATTTATTTCTGATGGGAAGCGAGTTTCAGCTTCACAAACAGCCAGGGAGCAAAGCCGGAGATCCAGAAACCAATCAGCGCATAACGGATGTAGCGGATTGCATAGGATATGAACGTCTCTGAATCAGTGAAAAGCGATCCTAAACCCAGGTACAGAACCAGGACGCCGACTAACCCGAGGATATAGCGCAGAATTAGCTTTACCCACGGATCCTTCGTCGAGAAACCGCCCAGTTTTGAGATCCAAATCCATCCCGCTGCCAGTCCGAAAAATGCTCCAGCATTGGAAAGAAAGTTATGGTAGGAGAGAGGATTGATCGGGGCTTCAGCCGGGAATGCCTGATGTGCGTTGATGACCCATTCTTTTGGCAGACTCCAACCACCCAGGCTAAGCTGGGCGAACATCACGATCAAGATCAGGAAGAGCGAAAGCAGGAAAATCAATAAGAGCTGAACTCCAATCTGATATTGCCTGAGCCAAGTTATTGCCGGTCTTTCCAAGCGCAGCAGGAGCCAGAGCATGATGGCTCCAAACAGCCAACCCAGCAAAACATCGTGTGGGAAGTGGACTGCCAGGTAAATACGCGAAATACCGATCATGAACATCAACGCGATGGCGATGATCCATGCTGTGCGGTGTTTTATGCGATCAGCCAGGGTTCCCCATACAACGACGCTATTTTGAGCATGCCCAGAAGGTGCCCCGAAAGAATTTTCTGCACTGCCGAAAACTTTCACATTATTGGTATACCAGTAAGGGCGTGATTCATGGAAGGCGACTTTTATGGCAGCGTTCACCATGCCGTTGATCATCAGGAATAATCCCATCCGAAAACCAAGCTGGGCATCGATACACCACAGAATTGCCGGCGCGACTAATAAATAGAATTGTTCATTTCCCAAAAAGGTGAATAATTTCATAACGGGGGTAAGCCACCCACCGAGGTTTTGAAACCATAGGATGATCTGTAGACCGGAATTTAATAAATTATCCATGTGTCCTCCTGAGAGCTGTACTTTAAGCCTGATAACACTTTTATTCCTGGATAATTATAGACTGGAAAATTCGATTACGCAGTATTTTGTGGGCGGGGTAAATAACGGGCGCTAATCACCATGGAGAGAATGATCAGGCAGAATCCGACAATATACATCAAGGTTGGATTGAGCTCATAAAGGAATCCCGCCAGAGGTGGGGCGAGTATGATTGCGGATGCACCTACCGTTTCAGTGATGCCGTAAGCCAACCCCATCTTGGATTGATGGACGAGATTCTTCGTAAGGGCAGTGGCCAGAGAGCGTGATAAACGATAGCCTCCCACCATAAAATATCCAAGGTAGAACCAGGGCAGGCTGGTACCTCGCCAGAGGATCAAAGCAAAAAGCGCTACTGAAAGCTGACCTAACACATATCCCACATGGGCTTTTAGATGCCCCAAGCCCAGGTTAAGTGCGACGATCCCCAGGCTTGAGATAGAGCCTAACAAGCCAATCGTTTCCAGGGACAGGTGCCGCTGATTTTGTAAGTAATTCGAGGATAGTGGTTGGGCCAGGTACATCGAAAATCCTGCCAGTAATAAGATCGATAAATAAGTAATGAAGCGTCTGTCGATAAAGTTGGTATTCCCATTCTCATTGGTTTCCAGTTTTTCAATGGGTTGGGGCTTCAGAAACAGAAGGATGATCAACGAAACCACAAAAGTGCATCCAGAGATCAGGTAAATAGTTCGCAATTCGAATCTTTCTCCCACCTGACCACCCAACCATGGGCCGAGGATTGCGCCAACATTGTATAGGGCTGAAACCAAGGTTAATGCTCGTTCAACAGATAGTTTTCCTTTTGCCGCAGTGATGTAGCTGCTCATTGGTGATGAGACGAAGGCGGTCAGGTTATAGAAAAGCATACCCATGACAAAGAGGGGTAGAGATGGTGCGAGTGCCATCACCCAGGTGGATGCCATGGCAATGATCCAGGCAGCCAGCAGAAGAGGTTTACGCCCAATTCGATCGGCAAGGTGACCTGCAGGAATATGCACTGCGGCCATCACAATCCCCGCTACCCCATAGATCACCCCGATTGTGACTGGATTTGCCCCCAGCTGCTGTAAATAGAGCGGCTGAAAGATAAAGAACATCGCCTCACCGACTCCCCAGGTCATCAGTGAGAAACCCAGCAGTATCAGGTCACGACTCATACTGCTTGACCAGGCGATTGAAGCCTTTGGACAAATTCTCTGGCGGCTTTAGAAGCTCGAGGTCTATCTGGCTGGCGCGGAATGACATGCCCGCTATTTTCAAGCCACAAGGCACACCTTTCCCGAATAGTATGCTGTCTGCTGTTAGGCAAATTAAACCAATTGAATGACTTCCCTTGGAAGGCTCGTCAGGCACTCGGCAGCATCGGATGTGATGGCTATATCGTCTTCGATGCGTACCCCATTCCTACCGGGTAAATAGATGCCGGGTTCGATCGTAAAAGTCATACCAGGCTCGAGGAGCTGGAGATTACCAGCCCGGATGTAAGGATCTTCGTGTCCTTCCATCCCCAGTCCATGTCCGGTCCGATGGGTGAAGAATTCGGTGTATCCGGCTGCAGTAATCACTTCCCGGGCTGCCTTATCGATATTTTCAGCAGGAATCCCGGGTCGTGCGACCTCCCGTGCGGCAGTATTTGCCTCAAGCACAATCCTGCAAATTTTTCTATACTCAGGCTCCAGATCTCCGATGGCGAAAGTGCGGGTGATATCAGAGAAGTAGCCCTCACTACTCGCTCCCCAATCGATGACCAGTAAATCACCAGGGCCGAGCTTCCGATCGGTCGGGATGGCGTGCGGATTGGCTGAATTGAGGCCTGAGGACACGATGGGGCTGAACGGGACTTCGGGATCACACCCAGCCCGGAATAGTTGCAGGGTCAGCTCTGCCGCGAGTTCCCGCTCGGTGAGCCCGATTTTCACCTGTGGCAGGCTGGCAATCAGGGCTTTTTGGGCAATGTCCACTGCTTTGCGCATGGCAGATAGTTCATTCTGGTCCTTGTACATGCGCATTTTTGAAATGATGTACTCTCCTGAGACAAATTCTGCAGATGGTGCAGCTTCAGTCAATAAGCGGAATTCCAGGAATCTCAATTGCCTTGGCTCAACAGCAATGTGTCTGTTAGCCAATTTGGCAGCCTGGACGGCATTTTTGAATACTCCTCCCCATTGTGAGGGATCTTCTCCATATGGGAAAGCCTGGATTTTGTAGGGTAGCTGCTTGAGCTTCTGCTGTTCCAACTCAGGTAAGACGATGATTGGGACTGTATCGGGCATAAATATTACCAGCACCGGTCTCTCTGAAAGGTGGAAGTGAAGTCCTGTTAGATAGACTAAACTTGGCCCGGGATTTAAGATCAAACTGTCGAGCTGTGCTGATTGTAAGATTTGGTTTAGTTTGGCTTGACGCGAAACTTGAGGAATGTAACCTTGTTCGTTTGGCATAAATTATTTTCTCCTGGTCGACCAAACGGAATTATAGCCTGATTGGTGCCAGGGAAGAAGTATATTTGGGGGTGCGATGAGATCTAGCCATAATTGGTTCTTGTCTTGACAGTGTATTCCCCCTAAGATACAATTTTGCTACTTTAATAGGGCCTGTAGCGCAGTTGGGAGCGCGCTTCAATCGCACTGAAGAGGCCGCGGGTTCGAATCCCGCCAGGTCCACAAGAATTTCATGCATTTTCCCCCAATTGCCGGCTAAGAAACCGGCTTTTGTGTTTAAATTGATGGATAAATGGGGTTTTGGCTCAACTTTTATTGCGATTCAAGGTTCTTTGGAGGCATCGGGAACAATTGGGAACAATTGAACCGGAGTAACTAGATCACTGATAATCCTGGCAGCCTCGACCTGCATACCGGGGAGCAAATGTCCATACGTATCTTCGGTGATTGATACTCTAGCATGCCCCAATCGCTTGCTGACCACAATTGCCGGAACGCCATGATTAAGCATCAAGCTCGCTGCGGTGTGCCTGAGGTCATGAAAACGAATTCGGGGTAATCCTGCATCTGCAAGAAGCCTGTAAAACGTCCTAAGCAATTCTCCGACAGGAATCGGTGTTCCAATCGAAGTTGTAAAAATCAATCCGTACTCTTTCCATCTCTCACCAGCTTTCAGGCGGTCTGCCTGTTGACGTTCATAATGATTTCGCAGGATTTTGATGGTGATATCGTCCAGATCATTTATCCGCTTCCCGGATCTAGTCTTGGGTGCAAGGAAATTCACTCCTGTTCCATCAGGCCTAACAAGCTGTCTTTCCACCCGGATCGACTGACGAAGCCAGTCCAAATCAATCCATTTAAGTCCAAGAAGTTCCATCTGACGCATGCCGGTAACAACCTCAAGTCTGAAAAGCGCCTCCCAACGATTCCCGATTATCGAAATGAGAAAGTGGCTCGCCTGACTTTCATCGAGAATCTTCATCTCGGTTATGGGCTTTTTTGGTGGGTGTGCAAAGCTCACCGGATTGCGTACTATCACACCTGTCTCGACCGCCGTATTTAAGCTGTGACTTAGTACAGCATGAATCTTTCTAACCGTGTGAGCCCCGATTCCTTGATTGTTCAAGCGGCTGTAAAACTGCTGGATGTGTTCGGTGCGTAAGTCTTTCAAGGAAATCTTCCCAATATTTGGGTTGATGTACATGCAGACGAGCTGCGAGTAATGTATCCAGCTCGATGGTCTCAAAACGGGCTTTTCATTTTCCAGCCAAGTATTCAGGTGTTCTTCTAGGCTGCGCTTCGTGCTGAGATATGTCATGCCGCTGTCAATTTGCTGGAGCGTTTGTCGGATCCAAAGCTGCGCCTCTCCCCGCGTTTTGAAAGTACGGCTCATCCGACTTCCTTGTAGAGTAACCAGAGCACGCCAGGAACCATTAGCTTTGTGATGCAAACAGCCTTCGCCATTTCCTCTTCGCCTTGTCATGCTTTCTCCTTTCTTGGTTTCAAGGAAAGGCGACCCGTAAACTCTGTCCAGTAGGTTGTTAAGGTGCAATATTGCCTACCAATTTTAGCATGCATAAGAATCCCTGGACAGAGTGTACGGGGTGGAAAGGGACCAGGCATCTGAAAGGATTTAATATATGTAATTTTCAGATGGATAAATATTTTTCTCTATATATGCTTTTAGATCTTTTGGTCGAACCCTCCGGGACTTACCGATATGAACCGTTGGGATAACTCCTGTTTGCATCAGATTGTATGCACGGCTGCGGCTTATGTTAAGCAACCTGGCAACTTCATTTCCCCTTAGCAATTTCTCGATCTTAGGCAATTCAAGGAATTGATTTTGAATTTCGTCCACGGGTTATGTACCTCCAAAAGTGTGGATTTCCTTATAAAAAAACCACACGATATTGAAGTCGAAAAAGCTACTCTTGTGGGGGTTGATCAATTGACTTACAATCCGGCGATGATACTCGCACGGCATTATTCTTTCTCTTGATAATACCAATCAAATGGAATTTGTCAACCAATTAAGGGAGAGACGGGACCTATGACCAGCAGGAAACGGGACGTACAGCCATTTCATGATTCGCCCCGACTTCTTATAAACTAAAGCCGCATGGTTGGAAGCGGACTAAGTTGAGTAGAGATACGGGTGATCCAGCCGTGTCCAAAAGGGTGAAAACCTGTCCATAACCTCGGAAAACTTGTCCATAACCCGCAAAATTCTGTCCTAAACCTGCACGTTACTTGTCCAAAACTACGAAATTAGTGTCAGAAACCCCGAAAAAACGTGTCATTAACCCTTTTGGACGTCCAAAACAACGGGTGTTCCGTTAAGGGGTCGTTTCGGACAACTATCAGACACCCCTTCCGTTTTACTGTAAAAGATCACCATTTATACGATAGGAGGTCGCAATTAATGATCTACGGCAACATGGTCAGTGGTTAGGCATGATGAGCCTGGTCTTTGCAGACGACTTGCAGCGCTTCTCACTACCCGCCTCCGGATTAGGCTAACGGCGTACTGCCTGCCAGGGCAGGGCATATATGCAAAGAGGCCGTTTGTTAAGGTGCACGCTGTTTGATAAAACAGCAAGGCTGGCGCACTTCCCTCCTGGGGGATACACACCAGCCTACGTATGAGTTACTGACTATTCGATTGTCCTCCGTCCCCCATACTTCTAACCAATGAGGCGACTTGTGTTATTCATAAGCTCTCTTTACCAAAAGATTATCGAATAGATCCATTCACCTGGCTCATGATGCGCCGCGCCACCACCTCCGTGGTGCCATGTCGTACCTGTAACTGTGAGGAGTTTAATTTTTCTGGTACCAACAGCTCGGCTCCATGGCCATCGTTGCCAAAATCCGCCATGTTCTCTTTGTAATCCCGGCTGTGTAAAAGACCATGCATCCATGAACCAAGGTTACTCCGGGGCACCTGGAGGGTGACGAAACCGTTCCATCCTGGACATCGTTGAGCGGCTTCTGCGGGTATCCTGGCTACGGTAACACGTCAGGCGAAAGAGCAGAGCGACAGCATATCTCCAGATATTGGCGATAATCCTTTCGAGTACAACATCGTTGATCATGACAATCTCCATCGATGAGTAGTTAAGAAATTGGCCGGAACAATTCTCCAGCAGGAGCATCCCAGCCAACGTGTGTGTGGCGTTTGATTACGCCTTACTAATCCTAAATTTGGTGCCTGAGCCCGGTAGAGACCGTGGTAAGTTGCTCTGGCAATAATCATCATACAAGAATATTGCTTTCAGCACTATAGGCAAATATCCCGTTGCGGTAGGGACAATTGTCCCGTAGTATGAGAGCATTTATCTCACGCCCCTAGTCCGATTTGAAAGTCGTAGGATGGGGATCAAACCAAAGGCTACTTTTGTGACACCGGTCTATACTCCCTTAAGCCGTTACCCCGGTATAAGCCATGCGTGAACCCGGTATGAGCCAGATAAAATGGAACATCTGACAGGGTTTAGGCCAGGGTGTTTGCGCCAGTGAAGGGGTAAT
>CAWELB010000002.1:0-657428 GCA_963809805.1 uncultured Chloroflexia bacterium
GTAGAGTAATTGGGCATAATTCTCCTGACCAAAAAGGGGAGCCCGAAGGTAAAAAAGAAGGCTCCGATTCCTATCGCCAGAGGTTGGAGCTTCAATCGCCTAAGGATAAAACTTGCCGAAGTAAAGTCCAGCACGAAAGCGAGGATATACCATCCCTGAAATGCGGAAAATCCGACGAGCCAACTAGCCTGAATAACACATAGATCGGTGCTGAGCCTAAGAGCGTGTCGCTGAAGGCAGTGGTCTGCTGGTTGAGGGAAGAAGAACGGGGCATTCCAGTAATCTTTGGTTGCCCCACTGATGAAGCGAAAAAAGTGCTCAAGTATGTAATTATTGAAGCGTGTATCACCCAGGTCACCTGGGACAAGCTGAAGATGAAATCCTAAGGGACGCAGGACTACTAACCATATTCCCAAGATGAAGAAAACGAATACGATTAACAGGTCGATTAGTTTGCTTGGTCGGGGAGTGCTACTACGGTCCATTCTACTTATCAATGAATACATCTGATTTGATCTGCTTGGATCGATGGGGAACTTTAGGAAATGGAGTTCACTGATCCCAAAGATCCCACTCACCACCAGGATCGCCAGGATATTCGGCAATAAGATCATCCATTTTCTCAACCCGATAATTTTTTCTCCCAGATTGTTAGGCAAAATACCCTTTGACCAGCTGCTGGAAGGAAAAGCTGTAGATCGAGGAATAGCCGAAGAATTTTAAATGGCTGTTTTCAATAAAATAATCATCCGGTGCCAGCATGTTGCCCGCAAGGGGTATGAGCATCTGTCCGATGGAGATAGCACATAGAACGATTGCCAACGGAACCAGGCGCTTGGGGAGCATAGCAAGCGGGAGGGATAAAAATAACAATATGGGGATAAATTGGCGCGGTCCAAATCAGTACCCTCCCCACCACATAAAATAACCTGAGTTGATTAAAAGGATAAAACAAAATGATACGAGGATAATGAGCGCTTCCAAGCGATAGCGTCGGGCACGCCATAAAAAGTACAGCCCTACCAGGGCTAGAAGCAAGACCGGTGACTGCCAAAATAACCCATGAGCTGGATGGAATGTCAGATAGAAGAGCACAATCAACCGGGGCCAGCTGATACCCATGAAACCTTGAGACATTGAAGCCTGGTACTGATTGGCCAAATGTTCATAACCAATCGTCAGAGGGTTGCCGAAGGCGAGGCTGTTATACACCATCAGGATGAGGATCGGCATAAAAGCCCCCAGGAGAAAGGGCAGCATGATGAAGCGAAACCAACGCCATGATAGTTTTTCTCTCAGCAGGTATATGTAATAAAAAGTCAATGGAAGGATGATCACTGCTGTTGTATATTCAGTGATAAATGCGCTTCCCAACAACAAACCAATCAAGAATAGATAACCAAACTTAGGCCCTCCATTCAGGTTTAAGTTTTAACTGGAAGATCAGGAAGAAGCTGCAAAATAATAGCGCACCGGCGAGCTGATGTCCGAATAATATGGCACTGAATGGCAGCACCATAGTCCCAAGGGTAACCGTCGCCAGGTAAGCTCTCAAGCGGCTGCCAGAGATTGTTTCACATAGCACATATACCAGGCTTCCGGCAAAGGCGGAAGGTAGTCCAACCACCAGGAAGGTTAAAATATATTTTATATGTAACAGGCTAAGTTGATGTCCAGTCAGCTTCATAAGCCAATAAATCGGTACGTAGAACAAGGCGCCTAAGATCGATGTGCCGATCGCCTTATCCGAATAGTAATGGCCATTGACAAATGCTATATCGACAGTTTGGGTACCTTCTTGGTTGTAGTAAGAATCGATGGTCAGTCGCTGCTCCTGGACGATAGCAAAGATGAGACCTAGCGCGAATTTCCATTCGCACCTGGGTCCTGGTAATAATACCGTACATGAAGACGAGCAGGATAAATACTAGCAGTGCTCTTTTTGTGTATCGCAATGAATGGGGATATGAATATAACATCTGTGTTCTAGAAGTCTGGTCGTTCATTTTACAAACCATCCTTGTCGTTTCAAGATGCTTCATTCCTTTTTTTAACCAGCGCTTTATGACTCATATAGACAGAAAAAAGGTTGCGTAATCGGTGAGATTACTTTATTGCTGAAAGAGGCGAACCTATAAACTATTATTGAATATGTTGATAGACTTCCCAATCCCAGATAGTAAATATTAAACTGTAATTTGAGTTGATAAATTCTTTGAATGCTTGCATGCCTTGCATGGTAAGGGGATCACAATTCGGGCAAAGAGAGGTACCAGAATTCTCAAAATAAGGTAAGCCCATAGACGATTGTGGTTGTACCACAATTAGCTTTGGTTCATCAGCATTTAATTCACCTAAAAATTCATTGAAACCATTTGAACCTTTTGCAGTGGGCGTGAACAAGTGCAGGAGGAATATGTATCTGGTAGGAGAACGCCGCTGGGTGACGAAATTCATGCTTGGATGACCAGCCCAGATTAGAACAGAATCGGAAGGGGAACTGTGATCGATGATATATTGTTCGAGTTCGTTTGGTTGATATTGGGTGAGATAGGGAGTGGATAGAAAATTATTAATGTTTTGGACGCTAGGTATTTCTTTACCTGCAATTTCTAGCCCACCAGGGATCATCACCATGAGAACTACTGAAAGAATCATCACCGCTAGGCTTCGGTTAAAACGATTTGTTTGAAATGATCTTTGAAGGAAATTTAACATATAGAGCATAGCAGTTACCAGACTAGGTAAAAGCACTTGTAAGTAATGGCTGAAATTTTTACCAGAGGAAGCCAGGAAAGCTATGTCAAAGACGATCGATAAAAATATCCCAGCCATGAACCATGCCTTTGCTTGAGTGTCATCCAGGTAGCCAGGTATAAATAATTCATTTGCATTGTGTTTGTGAAATGCATAAGTAAAAATTTCCTGCCAATGTTCAAATAAGAATACGCCTAATGAGGAACCGACCAGAATAGAAAGGGCTGCCATCGGCTCTTGAACGAGAAACATGCGTGCAGTCCCATATAAGCTAGTGAGGGAAAATCCTTGTTGCAGGTAGGTGAAATTATGGATGAAAACTGCGAACCACAACTCTGTAAAGTCTTTCTTGATCAACCAAAATAAGCCAACCAAAAAGAGAGGAATAAAAGCTGATAAGCAAAATATCGCTAGATTGGTTGCCACTTTATTAAGTGAAGCGCACTTCAACCCAAGGAGGATTACAATAATGCCAGCTGCGATTCCGGCCGCGATGTATGTAGGCTTAAGTAAGAAACTTGCAGCAAAGAGCAGCCCTATAGCTACCAACCACAATCTTCGTCCAGAGCGAAGATAAGCCCAAAAAGATCCCAAAGAAAGCACGACTGGCAATACTGCGTAGGTTTCAGTGAAATTTCCACCCTGAAATATGTCGGGATATAATATCAATAGGAGAAGGGTAAAAGCTCCGAGAGTTGCTAGCCACGTATTCCCCCAAATATGTTTCATTGTGAAAAAGAATAGGACTATCGCCGCTGTAAGCCAGATGGCTTGGAATAGCCAGATGGCATATGGCGTGGAGCCACCCAAACGTATTGCAGCAGCATTGAGATAATATACACCAGGAGGTTTATTGTCCCAACAATCGCGATACATCAATCCACCGTTATTGATCACTTGACCACAATATGCAAATGTTCCACTATCCGTGGACATATTGTTGTAACTTGGATTTACTCCAACCTGGATGATGATATTCGTAATGATTAATCCCACCACGATGATGGTGGATAAGATGATCGATTTCCATCGGTCTTGCATTTTAGTCAAACCTAGGTATGTTTCACATACAGGTTAATTGGAAACTTCGCCGGCGATGAAGATCTTGATCAATGTATCCCTGGTGATACCCTGGGTAAAAATATCCCTGGCGACCGGGTTATTCATATTTATGGTGGGAAATACAGGATCTTTGGTTACGGCGATGCCATACGCGCCTTTGGTCACCTCATCGCTGGTGATATCACGCGAAATCATGCCGATATCCACCACTCCGGACAGTACATCGGTCATACCCTTACCGACGCCTCCTGCGGAGATATCAAACTGAACACCGGGTGAAGGTTGTGAAATTCCTGCGCCACGCTGCATCATGGGATAAAGGGCAAAGGCACCTGGACGGTCATCGTTCCCTGATACAGGTCACTGGCCAGGGTAGCGGGTGTGGCTGCAGAAGCGGATAAGGGAATTAAGAAGCTGAAT
Organism: uncultured Chloroflexia bacterium; assembly: GCA_963809805.1. GTDB lineage: Bacteria > Chloroflexota > Anaerolineae > Anaerolineales > UBA4823 > FEB-25. Next base: position 4,240 of record CAWELB010000002.1, read on the forward strand.
AATAAAACTATATGCGATACGTTGGATCGGTAGTCAGCCTGCATATATTCCTGGTTTTCTCCTCATCGATTATATGCTTCATAGGCGCAACGCTCAACGCATACCCATTTATAGGCAACGATCAGACCGGGCGGTCAAAAGATGGTCCACATGGGCAATAACGTCACCGTGCGTCCTCAGATGCGGCATCACCCAGACGATTATTATGTGCAGGACGGCCAGCTTACTTTCCCATTCAGGTGGGGCATGTTTCACCTGTTCCTTGTCGCTGGCTCCCTTGATCATCGTCCGGCTCGACCTGGCGGTTGAACATGGTGCGCCCGCTTCAAGATCGAATTCACTCTGGCCGGATACCCTGGGATGGAAGCTTCCCTAAGGCTGGTCCACACCGGCCTCCAGCGAGGAAGAATCTCCTGCTCCTGCATCTCGACCCCAGAGACCGATATCGGCGAACTTTCAGCCTGGTCTGCCCTCCGGATCGAGCGAATCAGCTGCCGACCTCGTTCGACTGCAAGCCCCAAATTCAGGATCACCAGGTCAGGTTGACCTTCTGGATCATCGCTATGGTGCTGTCTTCCAGCTCTACGACCCAGGCTTCATGACCTGCTTCCACAGGCGATCCAGGTTGAACTTCGCCTGAACCCCCGTCTGCGCTGATGATCAATACTTTCTGTCGATCCATTCTGGCGACCCGTTCTACTCGTAGCGTAGAGCTTCCACGGGCTGCAAGCGGGCGCCGCGGTGGCCGGGTAGATGCCGAAGAACAGCCCGACCGCCATCGAGAACAGCGTCGCCAGCAGCACGCTGTCCAGTCCGACCACCGGGGTGATGGTGGTCGCCGCTGAACTGGACCTGCCCCATCAGGCGGGCGATCCCCCAGCCCAACGCGACTCCGATGATGCCGCCCAGCAGGCTGAGCACCATCGACTTCGACCAGGAACTGGAGCAGGATATCTCGCCGCTGTGCTCCCAAGGCTTTGCGCAGCCCGATCTCATGCGTGCGCTCGGTGACGGTGGTCAGCATGATGTTCATGATGCCGATCCCGCCCACCGCCAGCGAGATGCCGGCGATGCCGCCCAGGAAGATGGTCAGGGTATCCGTCACCGGGGTGGCGGCCTGCCAGGGTGGCTTCCTGGCTGGTGACGGTGAAATCATCTGCCCCTCCACGGTCCCGTGCGCTGGCGCATCGTCTCGGTGACCGCGGTGACCACCGAATCGACCACTTTTGCAGTTGGAGCCTTGACGGTTGATCTGGCTGATCACGCTCGAGCCCCGGAAGCGCGTCCCACCCACCAGGCGGGACAGCGCGGTGGAAAGCGGGACGAACACCTGGTCATCCTGGTTCATGAAACCGGTCCCGCCCTTGCTCGGCCAGCACGCCGATCACCCTGATAGGCTGCCCGTTCAGGCGCACCGTCTGCCCCACCACCCCGCCGGTGCTCGCCAAACAGGTCTTCCGCCACCGAGCTCCCCAGCACGACCACCAGGGAGCGGGCAGTCTGGTTGGCATCCGAGATGAAGTCGCCATCTTCCAGGGTCAGGGAGCCCAGGTTTCGTAACCAGGGGTGACGCCCATCAGGCGGGTGTTGGTATTCTGGCCCTGGTAAACCACCTGGACGAAGCTGTTCGGCTCCGGGGCGACCGCCACCACGTCCGGCAGGCTCTGCCAGGGCGTCGGCGTCGTCCAGGGTCAGGGTGCCGGCCGATCCGGCGGCGCTGACGCACGCCGTTCTCTCGTTGTGCTGCCCGGGGTGACGTAGACCAGGTTGGTGCCGATGCTTTCGATGCGGGAGGTGATCGAGGCTCGCGCGCCGCGCCCGATGGAGAGCATGGCGATCACCGCTGCCACGCCGATGACGATGCCCAGGACGGTCAGCATCGAGCGCAGCTTGTTGGCGTTCAGGCTTTCCAGCGCCTTCAATGAAGGTTCTGGTAGAGTTTGTACATGGCTATCATCCGTTCTCGATCAGCCCATCACGCAGGCGGATCACCCGCTGGGTTTGGGCGGCAATGGTCGGGTCGTGGGTGACGATCACCAGGGTCAGGCCTGCGCTTCCTGGTTCAGGCCGAGGAGCAGGTTCATGATCTCTGCCCCGGTGTGGGAATCCAGGTTGCCGGTGGGCTCGTCGGCCAGGATCAGGGCCGGCTCGTTGATCAAGGCCCGGGCAATCGCCACCCGCTGCTGCTGGCCGCCGGAGAGCTCCGTCGGGCCGGTGGTTCATCCGGTCTGCCAGCCCAACCGCTCCAGGATGGCTTCGGCGCGCTGGTGGATCTGTTCTGCAGACTGCGGCCGTTGTTCCGCGGCTGTACAGCGAGCGGCAGCTCGACATTCCGGCGCACGGTGACGCGGGGGAGCAGGTTGAACTGCTGGAAGACAAAGCCAATCTTCTGGTTGCGGATCGCAGCCAGCTCGTCATCGTTCATCCCGGCGATATTCTTACCATCCAGGAATATACTCGCCGCTGGTCGGCAGGTCCAGGCAGCCCAGGACATTCATCAGGGTGCTTTTCCCGAACCGGACTGGCCCATGATGGCCACCACTTCACCGCGCTCGATGCGGAACGATACACCCTGCAAGGCGGGCACTTCCACCGTGCCCAGATGGTATATTTTGGTCAGGTCTTTGACTTCGATCATATCAAGGCGCCGTTCTGGTGGGCATCCGGTCGCATCATCTCAAGATAGTTATCTGGCTGGCGGTGATGTTGCCATTCGAATCCTTTTGACCGGTTATCATGACCCGTGCCAGGCTGCAGCTCGCTCACAGTGCCTTCGACCGATTTTATGATTATCGTGTCTCCAGTAGAATTCACCGTGGTGACATCCTGGGCGGTGCTGATTGGAGCACGTTGCCATCCATGCTCTTCACCTGACCCATGATCCCACCACCCCTAAAGTTACCCTGAGATTGGTCAAAAGTCAGCGGACCGCCACCCGGCAAAGGCGTCCCATCGATTCCAAAACTTCCTCCGGTTACGTCTCCGCCGGCAGGAAACCCACCACGCTGCTCAAAGAAGCGAGCTTGCGCCTGGTTATTCTGGTTGTTCTGGTAATTAATCCCACCCCAAAATCCACCTGCACCCACCACTAGCACCAGCACGATCACACCGACGATGATCAGGATATTTTTCTTCATTTTTCTCTCCTATAAAAGGTAATGATTATGGGATACCCGGCACAAAGCCGCCGCTTGGCCCTTCAAACTGTATATTAAAATCGCCTCCGGCACCATTTCCGCCGCCGGAAGCAATGGTGGAAGAACCCGTCAGGAATACTGTATCCCCTTCACGCAGCTGGTCGCTGGTCACCTCGCTGGTTGAATCACCCACCAGCCCGACTGTAACCGGCACCGATATCTGCTGGCCTTCGAATAATACCATCACCGTCCTTTGCCCATTGGTTGTGCGTAGTGAATTGTTCGGCACGACCAGTACATTCTCAGCTTTGGCCACGATGATGCTCACCGAGGCGGTCATGCTGGGAAGAATGCTTTCGTCTGGGTTGGTGAGCTGCACGGTCACCGGGTAGTTCACCACGCCCTGGGAGACAGTCGCCACCATGCTGATTTGGGTTACTTTGCCCTGGTATTCCTTTCCGGCGATGGCGTCAAAGCTGATCGCGGCGTCCTGGCCAACCTTGATCGAGGAGATGTCCATCTCAGAGATCGACAGGTTAATGTATAGTTTGGAAAGATCGTCGATCCGCAGGGCGGCCGTACCCCCGTTAACGATATCGCCGGCCATCACATCCAGGCTGGTGATCGTCCCGGTGAAAGGCGCGATCAGTGACGCCTGTGCCTCGGCCGCTTCAGCCAGGATCACCCGGGTCTGCGCCACCGTCAGGTCATTCTCCGTAGGACCATTCACCAGGGCATCCAGGGTGGATTGGGCATCATCGACCATAGCCTGAGCCAGGGCGATATCCTGCTCGGATGGATTTTGCAGCTTATCCAATGCCTCCTGGGCATCTGCCAGGACGCCTTGTGCCACCACCAAGTCGTTTAAGGTCGTCTCGACCTCTGACTGCGACCGCTCTCCGTTGTACCAGTTCAAGGTAGCCAGTGCCCTGTCACGTTGGGTTTTTACCACTTCCAGAGCGCTCAACGCCTGTGCCTTGGCAGGATCCTCGCTTGGATCACCTCCCGTATGATCATATAAGGTCTGTAAGCGCTCCACCTCAGACTGTGCCACCACGTAGGTGGCCTGTGCACTTGCAATCTGCTCCTCACTGCCCCGCCCCCACTGCAGTCTATCTACCGCTGTCTGGGCTGTATCCGCGTCATCCTGGGCGTTGATTACCGCCAGCTGAGCCTGGGCAATGGCAGCTTCGGTGGGGTGGAGTTGGTCTTCCAGGTTCTGCTTGGCGTTGTCCAGAGCTGTCTGTGCTTCGGCTATTTTCAGCGGTTGTAGCTTCTGCAGCTCTTCCAGTGCTTCCTTGGCGCTGATCAGGTCGATCTTTGCCTGCAGTACACTGGTCGGCAGTGTGGATGGGTCCAGGGATGCCAGTTGGCCGTCCTGTTGCACCAGCTGCCCTATGCTGACCTCCACCGACTGCACAGTTCCGCTAGACTGCCAGGAAACATTCGCACTCTGCTGTGACTGCACTGTCCCTGTACCGCTGACTGTGCTCTCGACCACTCCGCGCTCTACGCTGCCGGTGCGAAGCGTGGCGGTGGTATTGGTTTGCTGGCTGGCTCTCACCCTAAGATATACCCCTCCAGCAACCAGCAGAACGACGATGACGACGAAAATCCAGTAAATTCTCTTCCTCTTCTTCATGATTCGAACCCTTTCTCCAGTGGTAATGATTTCAGGCGTTATTCAATTTGATCGTTGGTGTGCTACACCAAAAGACTACGTATTTAATCATAACGATTAATTATTTAGACATTGTTAAGATAATGTCAAAATCGTGTTCAGATTAGATTGAGGTAATGACGTTTGAAGTAGATATATACCGAAGGAATCTCTTCTCTCCGCTCCCTAATCCTTTCTGTTGGGATCTGTGGAGGCATTCTCCTAACTCCTCTCTCTAATTCAGTCGGATGTTTTTTTTGAGAACCCCCATCTCCCCCGACATCAATCGCTTGTAGAAATTTGAGTAGGTGTGGTGGTCTACTTTAACTATACAGAAAAATGGCTCAGCTAAGTGGGATGTCAGCTCCAGATTTCGAGTCCGTCAGGCGGATTCGAACTCGATCGGAGTTAGATATCACAACGATGAATGGATGCGCATGGTATTATCCACATCCTCCAAAAAACCACCAATCTGTAGAGATGCCTCCCCATATTTTTATAATCAGATAAATCTACCTCCTCATCTTTGATTGTGCGTATTAACCGCTCAGCATAATCGTTTTTCCGAGGCTCACCCTGAGCAGACAGATACTTGGCTTGCCCGTTGTACTTCAACCGGCGAATTGAATTAGGAGACCTCCTTTGGTGATCCGACCTTCGATGAATATGCCAATTGTATGATTTGCCTTCGGGATGAAACCTACCTGATTGGAGCGATTGCAAGCAGTGTCCTTCTCAGCTGTGTCGACAAGGATGGCAATGTTTTGTGGATGCAATCCCTGCTTGAGCGGCAGATAGTTTACGGTGGTATGGCTTTGATTGAACTTGAAGGGAGAGGCTTCTTTGTGGCTGGTCTGATCCAAATTACCAATGGTCGCTCCTACGATGCATTCCTTCTGCGAACCGACGCTGAAGGACGGGTTGGAGAATTGGCGATATGCGCCATGCAATATGGCGATGTTGCACGCTTTCTGCCAATAGCTTCCTAAGTTTGTGGCCCTCCACTAATTCCAACGGAAGCTCGCTCTGATCAGGCTGATGAGCAATATCGTTGGGTGTATAGGTAGAAAATAAATAAAAGGCATGGTGTAAGAGAATGAATAAAATACTCTTGTATCATCCTGACATGCATGGGTAGGTATTATTGGAGCGACGCACTATGTTGGGTCATTTCTAATTGAGGGTTGACTTCGTTCGGGATATGAAACGGTCAAAATGTATGTCTGCGAACTTACCTTTTGCATTAGTCTCTGTTGATTCAGTGACACTATTTTCTGCCTTTGGACAGAGCTCTGGGTTGCCTTTCTGTACTTCATATGCGGATATAGCACGGTTACAATTCGGGTACAGTTCTGCTGAAATAGAGTGTTGGTTTTGGGCAATATTGTCCGTAAAAGACGGCTATTTTCGCGTTTTCCCCAGTATTTCAATTCACGTAGCTGAAGAAGACGCGGGTTCGAATCTCGGTACGTTTATTAACCTAATCATAGCGGTTTTGAAGTTATCAATCGATAAATAGACAATGTCTAAATAATAAATACATTGTTGAGCAAGCAAGCTACTCAAATCCCTTAAAATTAGAGGAATATATAAGTAGTAACAATACTTAAGGACAGAGTACAGATCGCCTCTCCTTGCTTCATACTGTGTGCAGACCAGGTGCAGTTTGGGTGCAGATAAGTAACAACAGAATTGAAAATGTGGATAATATGGACGTTTTCCCCAGCTAATTTAGAAGATTCATAGAATAAATAGCACGATAAATAGGCATTGGACAGTTCGGATATCCGAATTACCGCGGTTAACTTGACTGTGGATCGAGTGGTTGAGCACCCTTGACGGGTGTCCGGCACCATCGAAGGGTGTTTATTTCGAGCCGCACATAGGGCTTGCACGTGGCCCCTTTGCCCACCCCATTGATGTGGGCTCAAACTCCATAAATTCGACCATCCCATATATGGGGCGGCACTTTTTGATAAAGTAATTCTTTGCGCCATTTGTGCGCTATTTTATATTCCCCCAGAGATCCCTTGGTGAAAAATAAACACATATCATCATTATTAGCTTTTAGTATGGGCTCAATCATTATTGGAGTGAGAATATTATCTATTAATTACGAAGGTAGATCATACATAACGGGATGAAATGGGCATAGTTCGTTATAAATATCGAGTTTGAGTGAGCCAGAACGCTAGCGACAATCACTGGCGGGTTACCAAGGTAAAGCATCATCATAGCAGCAGCTGTATGTCCTCAGAACATTTAAGACGATTTTTGTCTCACATGTTCTGACACGGAACACTGGAACGGGAAAAAGAAAGGTGCATTCCAGTAATCCCTGGTTGCTCCTGTCACCCACCGGAAAAAATGCTCTAGAATATAGTTATTGAAACGGGCATCACCAAGATCACCCGGTACGAGCGCCATGTGAGGCCCTAAAGGTCGCAGAACTACCAGCCACATTCCAAGGATCAAGAGCAGCCATACTGGTGCTTGGTCAATGGCCCCCCGTAGACGCCTGGTGTTACTATGATTCATCAATCTGTCCATCGACCTGGGATTTTTTTAGATACTCTGTGGCGATGCTGCATTATTAGATATTCTTACCGCGCGTAATCATAAACATCCACCCAAATTACTTATTATAAAGCTAGCCACCTGATAGTTTGTGTTCATCAATAAGAACACCATATAATTTGAAATGATTTACCATTGACCACACACCTTTCTATGAAGCGCAAACCGATTTGGAAAATGCTCAAATCTCTTCGATCTGTACGATCGACCAATTCGCGTAAACCATTCCTGATCTTACGGGTGCCAATAGAAATTAACCAAACATAGAGCAAAGCCACGGCCAAAGTCATCCGAGATAAGTGCTCAAAATGTCTCAGCATCGTGCTTTCCAAATTAAAACCATGTTTCTTCATATCACCGAACATTTCTTCGATCCACATTCTGCGTTGATAATACTGCAGGGCCATGCTCAAATCGGGAAGGTTGGTGGCCAGACACCAGGATTCTTTCTCACCCGCCCCCCAATGGACAAGCAAGCTGACCGGATAAATTTCCTTGGCGGTCAGATAGCCACTTCCCAGCCAGAGACTTTCACCGGGCTGATGGATGAAACTGCTGAAGGTTTGCCAGCCGTTGCTTTCATTGAGCCAGACCCCGGTATCACTTTTTTGACGCAAGACGAAGAACCAATGCCATTGGTCCAGCTGTCTCAAGACCGCCACCGAGCCAAATTCGAAGTCGCCGACCACGAAAACGGCTGCCCAGCTGGAGATCAGCTTGCGCACATAGGCCAACAAGGCCAGGTGTTTCCCGCTTCTACTGTGTCCTTTGATCTGCCTGATCCAGGTCCAGGCATTCGGAATGGTTCTTCTTCGGTAAGGAAGACAGACCATCAACAGCTGATGACCAAAACCGATCTTGGTGCCGTCAACGATCAAGCGGATTTCTCCCAAGTTTCAAAATTGAGTTCCCATCCATTCTCGGGCGATGGGTTCATACCACTCGCGCACGCGGATAGCGGGATTATCCAACAGCCTGCTCACTCGTCGGGTAGTGCTCAACAGCTTGGCAGGTCCGGGGATCTTCCCCGCAATCCGGCTCAGGTACACCGATCGGCTTTGATAAATTCCGACCAACAGCCAGGCAAAGTTCTTAACACAGGTAATTCTTTCCATCGGTCGCAATTGCTGAATTTCCATAATCCAAGTATGATAGAGAGCGTTGATCGGCATGGTGACCTCCTCTTCTATTGTCAAGATAAGGAGTACATTTATCGCGCCGATCAATCCTTTCTAAATTAAAACTATCAGGTGACTAGTAAAAAAAGGATTGGAATTGAATATTGTTAACATGATTCCTTAACGATTTAATAACAGTCTGCAGATATACTGACAACAGGTGAGGCTGACGGATTACCTTATGATACCTACGAAGATCCTACTTATCAGCGCGGATGATTCGATGACGAGTTCGGTGATAAGATGCCTGATAGAAGCAGACTATAAAGTGATTCATTCGTCTCTGGGAGCTGAGGCGATTGATTTAATTCACGCGGAAAAGCCAGCCCTCATCATCCTTGATATCGAAATACTTGACCATAACAGCCTGGCGATTATCCGGTCGCTCCGTTCTGAAGAACTAGGCGACAGGATTCCGGTGATCGTAATGGGGTCGAATTTACGAGAAGAGGATGTCTTAATCGGTTTGGAGATTGGTGCCGACTTATGCCTGTTGGAGAGGTTTCACCCCCAAGTTTTTGTAGCGCGTGTGCGATCGCTTTTACGCCAGTGAACCTTTAAAGGTACGCTAAGAATTGCATTATGAATGTCATCAAGAAATTCACTTGAGATTCTACATAGATTGGATTTATTCAGGATTGAATGGGTTTAAAAAAATCGTAAATTCAGCGCCCTGTCCAGGGGCACTCTCCACGCTAATCTTCCCACCATGCGCTTCGACCATAGACTTGGCAATCGCCAGCCCAAGACCAGATTCTCCATTATGCTGCCGAGATTTATCCCCACGGTAAAAACGATCAAAAATATGAGGTAAGTCTTCTGCGGTAATCCCTCTACCGGTATCCTTTACCTTGATCTGAACAACCCCATCAGCTGCATAAACCCCAAGCAAGACCTTGCCCCCTTCAGGGGTATAACGAAACGCATTCAAGATGAGGTTATCCAACACTTGAGACATACGCTCCACATCCACATTCACCGGTGGCAAATCTTTCTCGGCATCAATCAACAAGGTAATTTGGCGTTGTTTAGCACTCGCGGTGTGACGTGCAACCACACGTTCGAGAAGGGCATGCGGGCGAGTAGGCTGAAGGGTAAGAGATAATTCACCGGCATCAGCCAGCGAAAGCAAGCGCAGGTCATCCACCAGGTGATCAAGGTGTTTGGTTTCCTGCAACAGGATGTCATACACCTCCTGATTCCCTGCCAATTTATTATCACTGAGAGCCTCAGCGTATCCCGTGATGACGCTCAACGGAGAGCGTAGGTCATGGGCAATATCCGCGGTCATTTGCTGGCGGGCTTTGGCCGCTTTTTCAAGGTCGAGGCTCATCTGATTAAACGATGTGGCTAACTCTCCAATCTCATCCTTGGAGCGAACTTTAACCTGTTTACCAAACTTACCCCTGGCAATCTCAATCGTGGCCTCGGTTAAATCTCGCAGTGAGCGGGTCATGGTAAATGCAAGCAGCCCACCCAAGCACAGGGCTAATAGAACTGCCACCATGGCGCTCAGCAGGGTGGCGCTGTTTACATTGCGGAGGAAATTGGCTTCAGGGGTGTTGGGGGTAAAACTGCGACTGACTGGGGTTAACACCAACCAGCCAATGGTTTGATTATTGGCTTGAAGGGATATCGCTCCTGTCAGATTGCCCTTATTGAGCGTTTGCCCGATTTCATCAGGATGGTTACTGTAAACAACAACCCGATCCGGTCCGACAAGGGTAAACGGGCTTCCATCGATAGGAATGTTATGACCTCCCACTTGCCGCAGCGGAGGGGAGCCTTGTAGGAAGGTGATGTCATTACCCACGCCTACCCAAGAGCCATTTGCCTGGTAATAAACAATCAGGTTATTCGCCAAGGTTTGCTGTTCCTGGTTGACGATGAAGTTACTGAACGCGGCTCGTGTTCGCTGTTGGACAATTACCGTCACCAGGATCGAGCCAGTCAGACCAACCAGGAGGAATGCCAGAGTAAGTTTTACTGCCAAAGAACGCATCACGGGTGCTATCCTTGATCCCGGGTTGTAAATCGGTAACCCGCACCATATACTGTTTCTATATATATCGGATTGGCCGCATCTGGTTCTATTTTTGCCCTTAAATTTCGGATATGAACATCAATCGTACGCTCATACCCTTCATATGCTGTGCCTTGTGAACGATCCAGAAGCTCCAAACGCGAAAATACCCTCCCCGGAGTGGCCATCAATGTGCCCAACAAAGAAAACTCTGAAGGGGTTAATACGACCATCTGTCCATTTACAATCGTAGTACGCCCGGCCCAATCCAATTCAATCGCACCAATCCTTAAGTTTTCTTGAGTTGAAGCCTGCTTCTCTGACCTGCGTAGAACTGCGCGCACGCGGGCAGTCAGCTCCCGCGGGCTGAATGGCTTGGTGACGTAATCATCCGCTCCCAGCTCCAGGCCGAGTACTTTGTCATTTTCATCGATCTTTGCGGTCAGGATGACTACGGGAGTATCCGCTTCACGGTTATACGAGTGCATGAATTCGTATCCACCCATCTCAGGCATCATCAGATCCAGGATGATCAGGTTGGGTTTTTCATGCCGGGCAACATATAAAGCTTCCTGCCCATCATTGGCCGTGACAACGTCAAAACCTTCCTGGTTTAGATAGGATTTTAAAAGAGTGCGAAGCTCGAGTTTATCGTCAACAACCAATATTTTCTTAGCCATAATTGGATTTTATCATCACTCACTAAAACCTGTCATTTCGGATTCAAGCCTTCGACAAAAAGGGAGTATCCGGAGGTCTCAGCCCCGGATACTTTTTCTACCCTTAGAAGGAGGAGAAGAAATGAAGCGGTTTCATGAATGTACTATGGTGTCAATGAAGGTAAGGTATTGATATCTGGCATAAAACCTCCACCGCCTCGCCCGTGTGGACCTCGATGATCACCCCAGCCGCCAATGCCTGGCATGAACATATTGCTGCTGTTGCTCAGGATTTGGTCAGCCTGAGATTGGGTGATCACACCCGAAGCTACGGCTGTGTTGACGGCAGCTGTGTATGCCGATTGCATACTCGACAGGAAGGTGCTGTCATTGTGTAAGGCATACTGGCCTTTCATCAGGTCTGCCTGCGCCTGAGTGAGATTGCCATCCGACACCATTTGATCGATATTGGCGTTGTAAGCCGTCTGATAAGCTGCTTTCAATTTATCTACACTGATGCCCAGAGCATCCGCCAGATATGTATTGAAATCGATCCCGTTCTGGGTCAACCAGCTATCCCAACGATTACCAAAAGGAAAAGCAGTGCCATTTGTAGTCAGCTGGTCAGCCTGTGCCTGGGTGATGAGGCTCTGCGAAACAGCCTGTTTCAGAGCAGCTGAATACGCATCTTGGTAAGCTGAATTCAACGCTTCTACCGTGATGCCCAAGGCATTAGCCAGATCTTCGTTGGTATAGCCTCCGTTAGGACCTTTTCCGATTCCCCAGCTGAAATTAGCCTGGGTGGTAGTGCTTGTGGAAACGGTGGTGGGTGCTGCGGCAAATACCGATCGGTAGGCTATGGCTCCGAAGGTCATTGCGACTGCCAAAGCACCCAGGACGAGAATGATTATGGTTTTTTTATGTTGCATTTTTTTAATAAATTTCCTTTCGCATCTAGTTTTAACCATAAGATCCGTTTTGGATCTATCTGTAGGATAGCAAGGAGATATTCAGAAAATATTAAGAAGTTGTTTTGATAGGATTAGGATTCTCCCCACAGGGTTCCAAGTTTAGATATCCCTTATGAAATCACAGAGAGGAATATAAATCCGTGAAATTCATAACAATTTCTAAATAATCTCTGAACCTTGTCTTTATACTATTTTTTTACAATGAACTTGATCAAACTGTTCATATAAAAGGAGGCTCATGTTTAGAAAACCCTTGTTTTGGATTTTGATAACAGTCTTAATGGCTGCTGCTGGTGGAGGTTACTACTATTACCGCCAGACAACCACAACTGCTGAGGCAGCCAGCGCCACTGTACTGGCTACTTAAGTCATCCGCCCGGATTTTTGATAGTCAAACAAGCTGGAGTGGTAACAATAATGGGGTATCATGCTGCTTTATCCCAATCTTCCTTCAAACTCGGGACAGCATGATATACAACATCTTCGTTTGGAAGTATTTTCTTTTTCAGTTTCAACACCACATTAAACATTAGGCCAAACCTGCCACACTATCCTTGGTCTCCGGCGTCATTTCAGACCTAACTCGTAGCCGTTTCAATCTGATTGTTGAGAATGCACTGCTCCCCCAACAACTCATCGTCTTCCATCGACAAGTGAAACGTCCTCAACTAACCCGCGGTGACCATTTGTGCTTCGTTCTGCTTGCTCGTTGTACCCGGTTCTGGAAACAAGCCCTTCACATTGTTCAACCAGAAACACTCTTGCGCTGGCGTCGGGAATTGTTTCGTTTCTATTGGCGACTGAAATCAAAATGCAAACAAAGCAAGCCAAAGATTCCACCTGAAACGGTCGATCTCATCCGCAAGATGGCAAAAGAGAATCAATTATGGGGAGCAGAGCGGATTCGGGGTGAACTGCTCAAGCTCGGGATCAGGGTGTGCAAGCGAACTGTCCAGAAATACTTGCCAAAAGTGAGAGAATCACTTTCTTCGAGCCAGACCTGGGCGACTTTCGTGAAGAATCATGTTGCGGACATTTGGGCTTGCGACTTTACCGTGGTCTATGATTGGCTTTTTCGACCGTGGTATATCTTGGTGATGATGGAACTCAAAACTCGACGGATCGTGAATTCCGGCGTAACTAATTCACCAACCGACGAATGGACCGCACAGCAACTGCGTGAAGCAACATCTTGGGGTTAGGGTCCTAAGTATCTCCTTGATGATCGGGACAGCAAATACGCCACACACTTTTCGGCGGTGGCCGCTGGGACAGGCATCAAAGAACTGAGAACGCCCAATCGAGCGCCTCGAGCCAATGGTGTTTGTGAAAGATTCATGGGCAGCTTGCGAAGAGAATGCCTGGACCATACCCTCATCCTTCATAGCAGGCCTTTGACAAGAGTTGTCAGGGAATATACCAATTACTTCAATCAGGAACGACCTCATCAAGGGATTAGTCAACGGATTCCCGACCATTACGATCAGCCTGCATCAAACCCAACTGCAAATATCTCATTCAAGGCCATCCTTGGCGGCCTGCATCACCACTATTTCAGGATAACTAATTTACAATAATTCGCATTGGTATGCGATAATAAATTGTAAACCGCTGCCAGACGAGAATGACAGCCAATTAAACTCTTCTAGTGACTTTTTGGGATACCAAATATCGTTCGTTAACAGTTCCCTTTGACAGAAATATCCAAGATATGACATTACTGAGGCCAGAATATTCCCAAAATATGGCGAAATCTAATCTAGTCATGCAATAATAACCTGCGGATAGAAAAAGTAGCCGGCACAGGATTTTCGGCATGAAAACACACAGATCATGGATGCTCGGGTCCGGAGCTGAGGAAGGTGGGGCAACGGAAGATGTGGGCTCATTGTCGCTTTACCTTGTATACACTTTTTTGTCGGGACACTTATCCCGCCCCCAACGGGACATCTGCCTATCGCCTTTGAAGCCGTAATCATGTATGCTAACCATAGCCTGAGCAATAAAACACGGTCTCTACCGGGCTCAGGCGCACTACTCATGATCTGCAAGGCGTAATCAAATGCCGCACACACGTTGGCCGGGATGCTCCAGCCGGAAGATAGTACCTACTGATTTAGTTTAACCACTTTACAATTGGATAGAGCACAGAGCAGTGATAATGAGCATTAGTAACATACAGGTAGATTCCGGACATATTAGAAAGGGTGTCGAAATCCTGCTTAAGATGTCCCACAATACCTTGACAAGCGCCGAGGAGCATATACAATGATAAAGAAGCGGTTAAGAAATGAAATCGTTCAGCGAATACTGATTATCTCGGCCGTAAGTACCTTGCACTTTGACAAATTTGACCCTAGAAATATTAAGTTCGGCAGTAAGTGCAGCTTAGGCTGCCCGAGGGGTAACTTATAAGCTGCTGAGAGGACACCTACCCTCTCCGCAGCTTGAAAGAGCCATTCTCCAGATGGAGAGGGGTTTTATTTATGATTCAACCTTTAGTCGTTAATTCAATTCTATTTTATTTTCAATTGAAAGTCGATAGGCAGATGTCCCGTGTGAGTAGGGACAAATGTCCCGTAGATATATATATATTTTAGTCTTCTATCTTCAAAGAACTGATTAAGATCATAAACACCAATGAGAGTGGAATGTCATTGACCAGGATATACATTACGAGGCCTGCCTGATTACTTCCTGAATGCGCATTCGCCTCATGGATATTGAAGAGGTCGCGGGTTCGAATCCCGCCAGGTCCACTCGTAAACCCCTTGGTAGGGAGGTGATGCTTTAAGATGTCTATATATAGAGGTTATAGGGGGGTGGAGATAATAACTAAAATCATATGCAACTGAGTGTAACACAGTTAGAAAACGATGATCGAATCATCAAGTTCCACTTCGGTCGGTGATATCAATCCGTCGATTTGTACGGCAGCTTCTTCTTGTGAGACTGACCAGACAGAACAATTGTATACCGAACGAGGAATATAGTTATTCCTTCGATACTGGTATTGGCTCGTCCGGCGAAAAATACGCAACCGCCTGACCAGCTTCGTCGTCCATTGCTAGATTGATGTGGTATCCAGGGTGATAATCAGCCACCGCGATCAATTGTACTGTTCGAGAGGCCTCTTCGCTACAACTGATCAATTTTCCTATACTATTGGCCGTGTCATAGAAGAAATTCCTATTGAATGTCGTCTCCCGCTCGTCAAGGTTTACAGCCAGGGGGAAGATCTGGGCCTCCATTAAATCTTGGAAGAAGTGCGTCCCAAGAGATGGTTCTGGCGCAACACCGACTCCTTTACCGGAAACCTCTACTAATGCTCCTGTACGACAAATATCTGAATAGCACACATATACACCCAAATCGGTATTCAGTGAGCCCCAACGACCTGGGCCGACACAGATAAATGACTTTTCCGGTAAAGCTGCGTTTAGCTTGCTGATAACCGCTCCCAAATCTTTACGCGCCTTTTCAGTCTCCAATGAGTAATATGCTTCTGGCGGTACGAATAAAATATGGCGGATATTCTCTAATTGTCCTCTTGGAACCATGAACCTTGTCGAGAAGAGAATATCCTCCTTATTCATATGGTCAGGGATTTTGCCTGCTTGTGCCTCTTTGAGTATACTTTGCGGACGACACTGCAATAAAGTGATTTGCACTTGCGGTGGCAACGCATATGGATCCGGGACCCGTACAGTGAATTCCATATCAACGGCATTATGGTAATGCTCTTCAAGTAACCGCAACATTTTCGATAAGGTAGCAGCAAATGGAGTACGACGTAAAAGCTCATCAAATGTAATCACCAAACTACTGACTTCATCCTCCATGACTCTACTTCGTGGGGTGACCAGATAACCATCTCGATCCACCTGGGCGATAAATCGTAGCACTGGGTAATTCGGGTGCAAGACATCCCGAACTGGTAATGTTTTGAAAGTGTTTTCTTCAAGATCGATCAGATCCACATACTGTTGTGAATAATAGCGGATAGCTTCCGGTGTATCATCAGGTTGCAGGGTCGGATGGCTAAGCGCTACTGGCCGCGGGTAATCATTGCCCACCCGTTCAACTGCTCGTGTGCCTAAACCCCACACCAGCCGGGCAAAACCGTCTTCACGTCGGATTTGTGGGTTCCACCGATATAGGTTATGGCTGAATGCTACACCGGCGCCTTGTGGCAGGTAAAATCGACCATAAGATTCACCTTGAACCACCTGGATCAGGATCGCCATGCGTTCATCATAATCTTGTAAGCCCTTGCTGCGTCGGTACAACAATGCTTCTGGTTTGAGCGTGCTGGCAAATGTACCCGCAATCGCCTTAGTTAATTCGTCCAGATTTTCTTCAGGAGTACCCTGGTTCGGGCAGAAGTGACTGTCGTACTTTCCAGCAAAGGCTGTCCCAAAATTATCCTCCAATAAGCTGGAAGAACGTACGATTAAAGGCTTTTTCCCGATGTTCTCCAATAGATCCCTTAATTCAACCAAAATCTCTGGTGGAAACTTACCTGACTCAAAATCTTTTTTAAGTTTAGGATATTCAGACCAAATTTGCTTATCTGGTTTGTATTTCTGGTCGTTCCAATAGGTGAACCCATTCATTGCAGTGAAAATATACATAACATCTGAGCCAAGAAAATACGATTCAGGAATGCAATAACTGGTCCGTAATGCTTCGTCGCCCATCTCGTTCAGAATATTCGCAGCCAGCATCATCCCGGCTGCTTTCCCACCGATCCTGCCTAATCCGATCTTTCGTCGATGAATCTCAGCCAGGTCCTTTACTTTAAACCATTTTTTAGCGATATTAATATATTCAAGTTGGTCGCTGATGATTCTGCGGATCAGGATCACCTTAAGCTCGGTTAGATGGTGCTCTAAAGCTCCTCTCTCTTGGGGAGGAATACTTTCAATGGACTGAGCATGCTCAATTAACCTACCCACTGGCATCAATTCAGGGTCGAAGTTTTCTGGCAAAATCACCTGAACGCGTTCAGATTCCCTTTCACCGGCACTTGGTACAGGTTGGATAGTTCGCTTCCAGACGGGTATGGAGCGAACGCCTGCAGCGCGTATCAGTAAACCCAGTCCTTGTCCCTCTTGCACGTCATGATCTGAAACCAACATCACATTCAATGCAAAACAAGCTGGGGTGGCTATTGCACAACCGATCTGGTTTCGGCTAGCGTTGAGAGCCGACTCAAGGGTTTCAAGCAAGGCACTTAATGCTGCACTTTTCCGTTCCACCCATACCACTAAGTTGATTCCGACAAAAGGTTCACTGGTTTCAAACGTCTCTTTATCAGTATCTACCAGTGGCTGGTAGTTATACACAGCTTTCACTGTCCGGTCTACGTGTCCGAGATACTCACCAATTAGTCTAGCCAAACATACAGCCACACATTGGCAATTTTCACAATGTGACTGCAGCAATGATTGGCGCATCCGCAGTGCATCACCGGCGAATATTTCATCGGCACATTCAACAATAGCCTGATCGAACATTTTATCGGTCAGGGCTTGGTCAATTGGTGTATTTAGCACGCCACTGCCCTTTAATAAGGGGTGTCAACTACATACCAGCTTGCAATTGACACCCCAAAATAAGACTAACTTAACTCCCTTTCACGCCTACACTTTAGGGAAGCGTCGGAGATGTAAACCTGGATATAATCCCAGAGCTTGGTGATCAGACAATCCCATATGCCAACATTGCGTTTGCAACTTTGATGAAACCGGCAATATTAGCGCCCATCAAGTAATCACCTTTTTTGCCATAAGTCTCTGCAGCTTCCAGGCATGCCTTATGGATGCTCTTCATGATTCCTTGCAGACGCTGGTCGACCTCTTCCCGCGACCATGAGAGACGCATGCTGTTTTGTGACATCTCCAAGCCCGAAGTCGCCACTCCACCGGCGTTGGCTGCTTTAGCCGGACCGTAAAGGACATGGTTCTCCTGGTAAACCTTGATTGCGTCCAGGGTTGAGGGCATGTTTGCTCCCTCCGAGACACAGTAACAACCATTTTTGACCAGTGCAGCCGCACTCTTCCCATCAATCTCATTCTCATGAGCAGACGGGAAAGCCAAATCAACTTTCAAACCCTGCTCCCCGATCACATCCCACACACTCTTATTTTGATAATATGGGACTTTGTATCGCTCTGCATACTCACTGATCCTGCCTCGACGGAAGTTCTTTAGCTGTAATACAAAATCGAGTTTTTCGTGGTCGATGCCTTTTTCATCGACAATTGTGCCATTGGAGTCAGACAGGGTAATGATCTTGCCACCCAATTGCAGCAGCTTTTCAATTGTGTATTGGGCAACATTCCCAGCCGCACTTACTGCTGAAACTGTCCCTCCAATATCCTTCCCTCGGGTAGCCAGCATTTCAGCCGCAAAGTAAACTGCTCCATAACCGGTCGCCTCTGGGCGGATCAGGCTGCCGCCATATTCCAGTCCCTTGCCGGTTAATACACTGACATACTCATTGACAATTTTCTTGTAATACCCGTACAGGTAACCAATTTCCCTCCCACCAACCCCAATGTCGCCAGCCGGGACGTCTGTATCAGGGCCAATGTGGCGATAAAGCTCTTGCATGAACGACTGGCAGAAGCGCATCACTTCCATGTCCGATTTCCCCTTGGGGTCAAAATCGGAACCTCCCTTGCCTCCACCCATCGGGAGGGTAGTCAAGGAGTTCTTGAAAACTTGTTCGAATCCCAAGAATTTAATAATTCCCAGGTTTACTGATGGATGTAAGCGCAAGCCACCCTTATATGGACCGATGGCATTGTTAAATTGAACACGAAAGCCCCGGTTCACCTGAACATCGCCGTTGTCATCGACCCAAGGTACCCGGAACATGATTACCCGGTCAGGGATCACGATTCTTTCATAGATCTTTGCCTTTACAAATTCTGGATGCTTGTCGACGGTAGGTTCCAGTGTCGTCATGACTTCACTGACTGCTTGATGGAACTCTGGTTGTCCAGCATCTTTTTCTTGCACCATGGCAATGACATCTTGGATTACTGACATATTTTGGCTCCTTGTTTGAAATTAGATGATTGAATTTAAATAACTTGAGGACGAACCACTATCATTACTATAACTAAATCGCATAGATTACTCATAAAATTAGCCAGTCAGTATATAAAAAAATCATAAAAAACGAGAACACTTGTCTTTTTCCTCAACCATTGCTTTTTCCCCGCTATAATTGTGTTATGAGCCTCTGGTTCTTCGTCACAGATTTACACGGGTATCTGTCACGTTATCAAAAGCTCTTTCAGGTGATTTTGGCTGAAAGGCCCAAGGTTGTCCTGTTGGGTGGAGATATATTACCTACTGGCGTTTATTATCGTCAGGACACACAAGATAAAAGTTTTATTCACTCCGTCCTCCAGGATGGATTTGAATCAGTAAAGGAAAATCTTTCTTTAGCCTATCCAAAAGTCCTCCTCATCCTGGGTAATGATGATCCGCGTGTCGAGGAAAATGAATTGGCAGAAGGTGAATCACTTGGCTTGTGGAACTATATTCACTTTCGCAAGATTGAATGTGGAAATTTTACGGTTTATGGTTATGCCTGTGTCCCTCCCACTCCTTTCGGATTAAAGGATTGGGAACGTTATGATGTATCTCGGTTTGTTGATCCAGGGTGCATCTCCCCCGAGGAAGGCTGGCGATCCGTCCCTGTTTCCCCCAATGATATCCGGTATGGAACTATCCAGGCTGATCTGGATCTACTCACAAACGACTCTGATTTGTCCAGAGCAGTTTTCCTGTTCCATGCTCCTCCCCATCAAACTTTTCTAGACCGAGTAGCGTTGGATGGGAAAATGATCGATACCATTCCTCTGGATATTCACGCTGGCAGTATCGCCATTCGACGGTTCATTGAAAAAAGACAGCCTCTCATCACCTTGCATGGCCATATTCACGAATCCACAAGGTTAACCGGATCGTGGTGCGAACATATAGGTCGAACATGGTCTTATTCCGCTGCACATGACAACGAGGAGCTGGCTTTGGTGCGGTTTGATCCCACTGAGCCTGAAAAAGCCACCCGATCACTTATCTAGTGATTGTTTTTCTTTCTACGCTTGCCCATCGCTAATGGTCGAGCCGCATCGCTAATTGCACCAATCCTGGAGGCAAATCCGGTGCGATTGTGGACATCCTCATCCGTCACCAAGTGCACATCTAGCAATGCGCTAATCTTATATCCAGTCCGCTGGTAGTTCATTTCTGATAGCGAAGAGTTCCAACCATCTATCCAGAGCAGTAAATCCTTCCGCTGAGCTTCAGTTCCTTGGAAGTGAATCAACAAATCAATATCACTTTCCGGACCAGCAGTCGCATTATTGACACTACCAAAGATGTAAATGTCTGTAATTCCAAACCTTTCCGCTTCTATCAGGCTGGCAATGCTTTCTGCAGCTTGCAGCCTCCACCTCCAGTGAATGTCAGTAACTTCCCGATAAACATGCCCTTTCGCTTTCTTGGCTTCCAGCTCAATCTCCTTGCTCGACTGAGTCAACCTGGCTAGCGCTTGTTCAGTATCCGCATTCATCATCACCTGCAAAACCTGTCCATTGGTCACGGCGGGGATATCAATCACCCGAATTACATCAGCAAGATGCGCAAAATCAGGTAGCATTTCCGGCAAGATGCTCTTAGCGGTCGTTAGGAACTGCTCATTAAATATTATTCCGCGGTCATCTGGGTAGAGTGGTAGATAACGAATGGAAGCTTCGACTAAATCCTGGAAGAAATGTGTCCCAAATGAAGGATCAGGGGTGTAATCTTGCTGTTTGCGCGCAATTTCGATGAGCATGGCAGTATTGTTTATTTCTGAGTATGTAGCATTTACCCCCAGCTTGATATCCCCCCGACATCCCCAACGACCCGGTCCCATAAGAATGAACTGGCGTCTAGGCAAGATTGTATTTAGCCGGCCAATAACACGGCCAACTGAAACAAGGTCTTGCTGACTTTCCAATTCACTGTATTTGTACGGATCCACATATACTATATGGGTAATATCTGCTACATTCCCATTGGTTATAAAGCGGTTGGCTGTAAAGATTATTTCTTCCCTAGGAACGTCTGCAGGAATATCAGCAGGAAGACTATCCTCACGATAGCTCTGGGCACGGCATTGCAATAAATAGAAATCGACACCATCATGCGCAAATTCGATATCAACAGGGTAGCCCAAGGCTTCCTGAAGTGTCTTCATTATGGCTTCTAGCTGTTTTAGGAATGGTGTCTGAGAAATTAATCCTTCAAACGTAACAATGCATTCATCGTGTTCAAAATCGATCCCCAGAGCACTCGGTATTTGCAAATGGTCCTGTCCGAGAATCGAAAATAGCCGGTTAGCAAGAGGGTATTCACGTCCGTGTTCTTTCAGAAGCGTTCTAATATCCTTGGTTTCAAAGGATTTCGTTTCTAAATTGATTAAATCGATTTTTTTCGGTGAATAGCGAACGATCTCATCTAGCGATACATTCACTGGCAGTTTGGGTTTTCCAGGTGCCACAAGCACTGGATAATCATCGCTTAAACGATCGACCGCCCGTGTGCCCAATCCTGGAACCAGGCGAACCAATCCATCCTCACGACGGATCCGGCTAGACCAGCGAAAATTGTTGTTACTGAATGCCACACCCGCATAGGCAGGCATGTAATAATGACCAACCTGTGCTCCCACCACCTCCTGAATCAAGATTCCCATTTCTTCATGATAGTCGACCAGTCCATTTTCGTATCGATATTCAATCGGATCAGGGCTGAACATCGACCCATATACTTCAGCAATCGCATCCATGAGCACTTTCAGACGCTCATCCTTTGTGCCT
Organism: uncultured Chloroflexia bacterium; assembly: GCA_963809805.1. Classification (GTDB taxonomy): domain Bacteria; phylum Chloroflexota; class Anaerolineae; order Anaerolineales; family UBA4823; genus FEB-25. Next base: position 26,332 of record CAWELB010000002.1, read on the forward strand.
CTGTTTGCGATGAACAAGCTTTTGTACTTGCCTGCGAAAGCGGCCCCAGTCTGATCTTCTAATAAGCTGGAACTACGTACAATCAGGGGTACATCACCGAAATCGTCCAATGCCAATGAAAGTCCTTTTATAATCTCTGGAGGTAAGGGTGAATTCTTGAATAAGTTTAAAACATAAGGGTACTCTTGCCTGACCTGGACCAAATCTTTATATTTTTGCTCAATGATATCTTGAAGGTTGTTATAACCAATGAAATAAAATATCGCATCCGAAGTAAGGTACCATGTTTTTGGGGTCTTAACAGCTTTCAATAAGTCTTGATCGCGACGGGATTGGTTAAGAATCTGCATGGCCAGGAAAAGTCCAGAACTCTTTCCACCCAGCTTACCATGACTACCCGCAGGAAATATCACCCGGTGCATAAATCCGCTAAAGTCATTTATATCGATATAATCCTTGGCAACCTCGATGAACCAGGGCTGGTCGCTCAATACGCGGCGGATAAGCGAAGTTCGGAACCATTTTTCACGCGGTGCCGTAAGCTCAATCCCCTGAGGAGCAAGCAAATGAAACCGCTCGATGGCTGCGCTAATCTCAGATAATGAAGATCCGGGGTTGACCAGCACATCCACCAGAAATGCTGAACGGTCTTCTTTAATCCAGCGTTGGATGTTTTCCAGAATCGCACTTTGCGACATATACTGACTGGCAAGCGTGAACACCTTGTCACTGATCGTCTGGAGGTCAGTCTCTGATCGTTGTTTATATGGCTGGTTACTACTGAAAGCTTCATTGTCTTCATGAAACACCGGGCTGATCTGCTTTAGCAAGTCCTCAGCTTCTTTGACTTCGTGCCAGTACAGATAGTTCACCATTTTGTTGGTGATCCGCATCAATAGCCCCGAGTCAGTCCGCTTGAGCATATCCAGAATCACCCCCCAATCGCTCTTTCGTTCCTCAACTTCTAATTGCTCCTGGAACACCTGCCGCAGTTGTTGGTGGAGAAGATAAAAACCAAATTGGTCTGCGATGGTATTAATCAGTTTACGCTCTTCCTTTAGAAAAGGTCCCTCATCCGATGCGGGGCGCTCTTCAGTATAACAAACGCTGATTTTACCCACCTCCTGATCCTGAATACAAATATTAGCTCTTTGCACCCAAGGGCATTCTTTATAGAGTGGAGTCTGATAAGTTTTTCCATCAAAAATAATCTGCGCCTCACACACATCGGGGTATTGCCAACCTGGTGGAAGTGCCTGGATGATCCCCCGACATACCTCTTCTATAGTAATCTCTGGAGTGCTCAACAATTCTTGCACCCCGTACATACAGTTCAGCTCTTTTGCCCGCTCCCGCAGTTGGTGGATCAAATTATCAAGTGGATTTTCGGTTTCGCTCATATTCTAGCCTCAAGGTTTGCAAATTACTCCCCTGCTACCTCGACCATCGACCCGGATTTTCAATGGGGCTTTCAACCTGACATGGCGGACGAAACAGCCATCATCCATGATTTCCTGCTCGCTAAACCATTTCCAATCGATCTTTTGTTGTTGATTGAAAGGCAAGGAGAAATATTTAACGCCTAGATTGATCATGTTGTGAAAGTAGTGGGCTCCCTGACTTAGCTCCACCCTAACATTCGCCAGTGTAGCTTCCACGATCACTTTTGCACCGCATATCTGTCCCCATTGGACTGGAACACCGAGCCATGGGTCAGTAGTCCCCAATCGACCAAAGACAATTAATAAATAAGGTAAGCCAGCTGCCAATAACTCGTCATTGAATTGCTCCAGTTCTGGAACAATGGCTCTGGTATTCTTTAGCTCAAAATTCTCTGGTTTTACATAGATTACATCCTTGATATTCTCTACAATTCCGTTACCCAACACACCATCGGAGGAAATCACAACATTTTCGCCCTCCATTTCCGCTTCTGAGACATGGACGACATCGGTTGGGATTGCCATTGCCCTTACCTGTAAAAAACCAAAGCGGTGCGGGTCGAATGTCATGGCGAACTCAATTTCTACCGGTGTACCAAGGGATTGCTCGCAGATGGATAGCAGCGATTTTATAAGATCATTGAAAGGCACCTGATTGAGCAACAATAATGGAGCAAATGTCAGAACCCGAGGACCTGGAAATCCTGTCCCAATCGATAGGCGGCCAGAGAGTGCATTATAGGTGGAAGCGATATATTTTAACGAGTTATCTTCCTCTGCTGCCGTTATATTTTCCAGAGTAATATATTCGCCTTCATTGATCGGATCGTATTTAGGCGGCTCTCCCATATTCACCACCCAAAACTCGGTCTGGGTATTTGTAAGCATATCAGGTCCAGACACGAAAGGTGGCTCAGCCTTTGGAAATGCGGGCGAGAAAACCCAGGAAATTCCCCCATCCACGACCGTTTTACCTAAACCAAGAGCAATATTCACCACACCATCCTCTGGTCGGGCAGGTCTCAGAGGGTAATAATTGTAGGAACGTGCCACCCCCGCCACTTCTGGGTAGAATCGGCTCCGATATCTTTTCCCCACTAACTCCTGGATAATCACTGCCATTTTTTCATCGTTATCTTTGTGCCCAATGGTTTTACGATAGACCTTAGCCGCTTTGAAGTATGTTGACGCATATACAAATTTAACCGATTCAAGTAATTGACGGAAGCGAACATCCGGATCATACTCGTTGTTCGGGATCATCTTGGTATGATAAATTCCGGCGAAAGGCTCGTTTTTCGTATCTTCAAGCATACTCGAAGATCGAATGGCAAGAGGTGAGTGGACTTGGTCGACGATAGAGCGTAAATCTCCAAGCACCTCAAATGGCAGCTCTGCCTTTTGAAAACTATGAGCGATGCGATTGTCTGGCAAGTCGGAATAGGCAATGTCGTATAATTGATTCCCGTTCATGAAGGAATCAAAGACATCTGTACACAGGATTGTCATGGACGGAATTTCGACCTTAATATCAGAGAATTTTTCCTGATCCAGCTGTGAATGAATGACCTCGCGAATAAAAGCCAGCCCTTCAGCTTTCCCGCCAATTTCCCCTATCCCTATGCAACTTATTGGTGTGGTAGGATCAAGAAAATTACGATTAAAGTTGACCGATGGCGAGCGTAATGAGCTTTTCCGCGTTTTGTTCATAATCAGCTTTCAAGGTTCTCTATACCCAGCCACGCTCCTGACAGGCACGTGCGACCCGATCAACAGCGATAAGATATGCAGCATCCCTTAATGGTAATTTGCGGCTGTTAGCAAAGTTACTTAGATCAATGTATATTGAGCTTAGATGGACATCCAGCTTGCCCAAGACCTCATCTCTCTTCCAGTAATAATTCATATTGCTTTGGACTTGTTCAAAATAACTGCTAGTCACTCCACCAGCATTGGCTAGAACATCTGGGATAATTTTGATGCTCCGCTGAACTAGAATTTCTTCGGCCTTCGGATTGAGCGCCCCATCAGCACCTTCGGCGATGATTGTTACCTGAGGGCTAATTTTTGGTGCATTTTCTGGGGTGATCTGGTTTTCGAGTGCTGTGGGTATGAGAATATCGACATTTTGTTCGATCCATGCATCACCTGATAAACACTCATTGCCCATCTCTATTGCTTGTGTCTTATCTATCTCACCAAATGTGTTTGTAATGGTTACCAACTTATCAAGGTCGATCCCACCTTTCTTATAAAATGAGTAGGATGTCCTGTCGGCCTGGTTCCAGCTGGATACACAATTGACCACACCTCCCATCTGCCGATAAAGTTGAATTGCGTATTGAGCCACATTTCCAAAACCCTGAAAGCTGGCGGTTGTATTCGCCGGTTTAACGTCAAGTTCCTTGAGGGCTTCGCGAACAACGATCATCAATCCGTATCCAGTCGCCTCTTTTTTACCGGCTGAGCCTCCCAAATCCACCGGTTTTCCAGTTATAAAGCCTGGGGTCTTCCTCCCGTGGATTGTCTCATACTCGTCCAACATCCACAGCATGTGTTGCGCCGAAGTCATCAAATCTGGGGATGGTACATCCCATTCAGGACCTATATCTCGGGCAATTTGCCTGACCCAACCGCGGCAGATTCGCTCCTGTTCCCCCAGGCTTAAGTTGTGCAGGTCGCAGATCACACCGCCCATACTACCGCCCAGGGGTAAATCCGCCACTGCACAACGCCAGGTGTTCCACATCGCCAGTGCTCGCATCGTATCTATGGATCCCAAGGGGTGAAACCGGATGCCGCCTTTACCTGGCCCGCGTGCGTCGTTGTGTTGAATGCGAAAGGCGCGGAAGATTTTTGTATCCCCATCATCCATGTGCACCGGGATGCTGAAATGATATTCCCGAATGGGCACGCGCAGCAGGTCACGTGCGGACTGGTTAAGTTCAAGTAAGTCTGCCACTCGGTCAAATTGCTCTTGTGCTACCTCGAAGGGATTATATGCGTTTGGATTCACGTTTGTAGTTCCTTTTATTTCGTGTGTATAGCTTCATCTGGAACCTCTAACATATAGCCCACACCCGGGCTACTCACGATTAACTTTGGTTTTGAGGAGTCAATTTCTATCTTTTTCCGCAAATAATGGATGTAAGAACGTAAATAATCCACATCATCCCGATATTCAGCTCCCCACACCTTGGTAAGTAAGTAATCGTGGAAAAGCACCTGGTTGGGATGGGTAGCTAATTCATACAACAAGTTGTACTCCGTGGGTGTTAGATAGATTTCGCGCCCGCTTATAAATACCAGCCTGCGTGCAAAATCGATCAATAAATCGCCGCACACGATTTCAGAACTGCCTGTCTGTGATTTTTCAGTTTTTGAGCGTTTGAGAACTGCCTGGACGCGCGCCAATAATTCTTTAGAGCTGAAAGGCTTGGTAATGTAATCATCTGCACCCACCTCAAAACCATGCAACATGTCTACCTCACGCACTTTTGCCGTCAGCATGATGATGGGCACGTCTGAAAATTCGCGCAAACGATTGGCTACCTGATAGCCATCTAAAGCTCCCGGCAAGATGATATCGAGCAATATTAAATCTGGTTGTTCCAGGGCGACGAGTTCAATCGCGCTCTCACCACTGCAAGCAGCGATAACGTCAAATCCTTTGGCAATTAAAACCTCGCGTACCAGGTTAATCACCCTCGGCTCATCATCCACGATTATGATTCGTAATTGCCCTTTCGGAGTTGCCATATCATTCCTAGAAATGAGTCTTGGGTAAGGTGAAATAAATTGTTGTCCCTTCGCCAAGGTTACTCTCTGCCCAGATCCTACCGCTATGTTCTTCAACAATCGCCCTAGCAATGGGTAACCCTAGCCCCGTTCCGGGGATATGCAGGCTCGCCACTGATCGAACGCGGAAATATCGTTCAAAGAGAGGTATCAGATCTTCGGGCGAAATCCCAATTCCCTGATCAGCCACCATAATAACCACATCAGCTGGGCGTTCCTCACCACGGATAACGATCAAACCGCCCTCCGGTGAATACTTAATTGCATTGTCCAGTATATTTCGAAAAACTTGCTTTGTCCAACGTGGGTCAATTTCCAGGATTGGGAATTTCTCGGGAAAATCAACGATAATGCGGTGAATCTCGGTACGGTGCTGCATCTCTTCTGCTACATCGCGAGCGAGATTCTGCAAACGCACTGGTTGCCGTTCAATGATGAGTTGGTCTACATCGATCAACGAGGAATCGAGGATGTCCTTCAACATTGATTGCATGTTTTCGCTCTCTTCCTCGATCATGTGCAAGAATTTCTCGCGCTTTTCCTCACTCCAATCTACATCTTCCAGCAATAATGCTGATGAGTAGCCCTGGATGGCCGTCAAAGGCATACGCAGCTCGTGGGAAAGGGTCGCCAGAACCTCCGAGCGCATACGTTCTGCCCGGTGTTCTTCGCGGACTTCATCTGCTTGGGCAGCCAAGCGGTCACGATCGATCGCCAGGGCAATTAAATCACTGATTGTCTGTACAAAAGGCAAATCATTCTCTGAAAAGACAGCTGGCCCCTGGATCGTTTCCAGCACCAGTACACCATATTTATAAGTTCCCACCTGGATTGGAGCTGCCAGCGTGCAGCATGGCAAAACATCTGACCCTAGTGCTCGGGTCATCACTGCACGATTCGATGGACGCAAATCTGCCATTGCATCAGCGACCAGCTCGGGGGTGCTTAGTAAGCACCCAACCCCCTCATCGAATACTTTGCCGGTTATGGCTTCACCAGCTCTTAATCCTAACTCACTGAGCGCTTGAGTATCGTATCCAAATGCAGCCATAGGGCGGAATAGTCCTGACGGCTGATCCCATAACATCACTGCCCCGACCTCTGCTGGCTCGATTACGCCAATAATTTTTTGAATAACCGCATTGAGTAATTCTGGCAATTCCAGCGGCAGGGTAAGGCTCTTGGCAATCTCGGTCAGTGCATAGAGTTGGCGCTGAAGTCTTTCGATATCCTTCATATTTTACATTTCTTGTAAAATTGAGCACGAGATCCAGACAACATTATCATATCATGAGTTGCCAGAAAAGACTCCACCCTACGAATTTTTTCGATAGATGCTCATTCTAAACGAAGGGAGCAAGTTCAGTCGAGCGAGACGGGAGGATCGCGGGTGTCTGCATCCTATCCCTGAGGACTAAGTGGCAGCAAGTGGGTGCCGACATCAAGAATAAGCTTTTTAATTATTATCTATCTCCCCCATGGCTTACTTTCCAACATTTTATATATCATAATTAATCCGTTTCAAATTTTTGGGGTAAGACAATTTCACTTAGCAACGCCGTAATGCCCGTTGCTAAAATGCCGGCATTAAAGCGCTGTTTGGTAATAAGGGAGATACCATCTTCAACAACAATACAGAATCAATAATCAAGTGAACCTTGGTATACTAAATCAAGCGAAAGGAAAGAGACGCTGCAATGCCCAAAAATGTTGCGACCACAATTGCAGAAGTACTTGCTGCGGCTGGCGTAGAACGGTTATATGGGCTGCCAGGTGGCGAAATGCTCGCCCTTCTGGAAGCATGTCGCAAAGCTGGAATTGAATTCATCTTGACCCATCATGAAGCGTCTGCTGCTTTCATGGCAGCTGCTGAAGGGCAATTTCAGCGCAAACTATCTGCTTGCGTGTCAACACTGGGTCCAGGGGCTACCAACCTCACCACAGGGATTGCTCATGCCTACCTCGATCGCTGCCCAATGATTGTCTTAACAGCTGGCACCTCAACAAATTTCAGAGATGACCACACACACCAGAGGTTGGATATTGCTCGGGTATTTGCTCCTATTACAAAAGGAAGTTTTATAGTTCAGGCGTCTGGGGCTCCATGGATCGTGGACGAAGCTATTCGTCTCGCCTCTTCTGAACCTTTCGGACCTGTTTCTCTTAATATCCCCAGTGATATAGCTGAACAAGAAATTATTCCTCAAGAGATGCAGATAAAAACCCATTCACACGAACTAGAAGGTGACTTATCTCTTGAGCAGGTTGCTATAAAGCTCAAGAGAGCCACGAAGCCACTTGTTCTCATCGGTTTAGCGACCCCCCCTGATGCCGTAGAGCAGGTTCGACGGTTTATTGATGTTTTCGGCGCTCCTGTAGGTGTGATGCCAAAAGTAAAAGGCCTGATTGATGAAGCTAATCCTTTATATGCAGGTACTTATGGGGGAATGATGGCAGAATCTGTTGTCAGCAACTTTATGAAAACCCGCGATCTCGTATTATGCGTGGGGTTGGATCCAGCAGAAGTGAGCATTGACTGGCCTGACCAGGAGAACTTTCTTTGGATGCTGCCTTCATTGAATGTCAATCAATCAACTTTACCGCCTTATGTATGGCTGGGTAGCATTGCAGAAGGACTAATGACCCTGACCTCAATGTTGTATGGACATAACGCGGATGGTCAACGTGACGCAGCAGAAGTCCGCACTCGAATAACAGCGCAATTGGAAAGTGCTATCCCAGACCAATTAATAGGAATATCACCGTTGCGGGCGCTGAAGATATTAGCGAAAGCATGGTCACCTATGAATCCCGTTTGCTCTGATGTTGGTGCTCATAAACTATTAATTGGACAATTCTGGCCCTCGTCATATCCTAATCGCTTCTTTATGTCAAATGGTTTGTCATCTATGGGTTTCGGAATCTCCGCACCAATTGCTATTAGTTTAGCCAGTAATCATATTCCGGTACTATCCGTAATAGGCGACGGGGGATTCTTGATGTATTTAGGCGAATTGGAAACAGCGAAACGTGTTGCTGCGAAAGTTTTGTATGTTGTCTTTCGGGATTGCTCGCTTGCGCTTATTGAAAATTCGCAGCGGAAACGTGGCTATCCGAGGATTGGAGTACTATTCGAAACTCCAGACATCGTCAAATTGGCTAATGCGTTTAATATTCCGGTATGGAGAGCATCCGATGAATCCGAATTGTCTAGCTTGGTCAAGAAATTCGAAGACCTAGTTGGGCCAGCCATAGTTGATGTCCCTGTAGATTCGAGAGAGTATGCTAAACAATTTGGATAATTGCGTGAAATTTATTGAATCGACCATAATTAAATTCAGCGAAGAGTTGGCGATCGTTTGTGTTCCTTCGGTGTAAGGGAACGGATATTCTCTATATATAACTTCAACATTAAGTTGATTAATAAGTTGAATGAACTTATTCTCTATTGGGAGAAAATAACTATATACAATCGCTCATCTGAAGAATAATCCCTGCCTTGAAGATCACATATTTCCGTTGTCAAGGTTTTCGCGAGCTTATAATCATGAGCTAGACTTTTCAAGGTTCTATAAGCTCCCCTTTGGACAGGGCTGCGGGTCGCCTTTCCTTGCTTCATACCGATGCATATCGGGTACACTACGGATACAATTCGGGTACTGATATGCTGAAACAGCATGCAAGGAGAGCAGCGAGTTGTATGGTGATTTTGGAACAAAATAGACGTAATAGACGGTTATTTTCCGTTTTTCCCCGACAATTTTATCCATCACACTTAATCGCTCGCGGGTTCGAATCCCGCCAGGTCCACAAAATTTTTTCGCGAGAGAGATATTCATAGATATTGAAGAGTTCGAGTCTTTGAACACTTCTTAATCGTCGTAAATACCCCTTTATGTCGAGAATTTATATATATACCTACATATGCATAGGGGAACGTAAAATTTATCATGAAATCCCATCACTACATGTATATCACGTACGCAGTCATTCAAGATTGATCACGTCATCTGAAGATATGACGCATATTGCTAAATGATATAGCTAGTGTTATGATATTGGTGAAAGTGCTTTCATGTAAACAGTTGCAATATATTTTGTCTTCTCTATGGTTAAAGGTATTATGCTTTTGTTGCCAAGCATATGCCCAGCCGTATAGTTATTAACTGGAATTCGACCAATTCGAAGGACGCCACAAGATAATCTTATTATTGATGCAGGAAGTTTCTTTAGGATATGTCGGTTACTGTTAAGCATAAATTAGTCTCTAATCAATAATCATTGAGTGGCACCATTGATGCCCAGGACTTATAAGAAATTAACACAGAGGTGACATGTTGCTATGACCGTGAAGAATAAAGTCCAACTGATTACATATCCAGATTCGCTGGGAGGCGATCTAAAAAAACTTGGTCAGGTCCTTGATCAATATTTCCCGAATACATTCGAAGGTGGGATTCATATATTGCCACCCTTTCCTTCTTCCGGTGATAGGGGTTTTGCTCCCTTGACCTATATGGAGATCGATCCAAAGATTGGTTCGTGGGAGGATATTAAGAAAATTGGTGAAAAATATCCCGTCCTACTAGATCTGATTATCAACCACATATCCTCTAAATCCTCATACTTTCAAGATTACTTGCACAATGGATGCAACTCTGCCTATGCAGACTTATTTATTCCCATTGAAAAGTACTGGCCAGACAGGAATCCACCGAGAGAGGTAATAGAGAAGATATTCCTGCGCCGGCAAAATCCATTTTCTGATTACTTAATTCGAGATACTAGAGAAATAAAAACCCTTTGGACAACTTTTGGGAAAACTACTCCTTCAGAGCAAGTGGATATTGATGTGGAATCCAAGATTGCACGGGAGCTTATAACAGAATGCCTTTCTAATTTCAGGAAGAATAACGTAAAGCTCGTGCGTCTCGATGCGGTGGGCTATGTGATCAAAAAAATTGGGACTTCTTGTTTTTTTGTTGAGCCCGAAATCTATCAATTCTTAGATTGGTTAAAGGGAATTGCAGATTCATTCGATATTGAATTGCTGCCCGAACTCCACGCTGATTTTTCAACTCAGCTTAGATTGTCCGAAAAAGGATATTGGATCTATGATTTCATTCTCCCATATATGGTTCTTGAAGCCTTGATATCTAAGAATAGTAAGAAATTAAAGGAATACCTGGCTATACGGCCGCATCGACAATTCACTATGCTCGATTGCCACGATGGCATTCCGGTCAAACCGGATTTGAACGGTCTTTTTGAGATGGAAAGTGCCAAAAATCTGGTACAAACATGCCTTCAACGCGGAGGTAACTTGAGTCGCATTTTTTCTCCGAAGTTTAAAGACATAGATGGCTTTGATGTACACCAAATCAGGGGAACATATTACTCTATGTTAGGATGCGATAATGCTGCTTATTTAGTAGCAAGAGCTATTCAGTTCTTTGTGCCCGGCATTCCCCAGGTCTATTATGTTGGATTGCTAGCAGGAAAAAATGACGCTGTTGATGCATCAAGAACAGCAGATGGGAGAGAGATAAATCGGCGTAATTATTCTATCCAGGAAATTTACCAAGAAGCACAGCGCCCTGTTGTTAGAAATTTTATCAAATTAATTCGATTTAGAAATTCACATCCAGCATTCAGCGGAAATTTTAGTTTGTATAGTTGCTCAGATCACGAAATCTCAATAAGCTGGGATGATATAAATTGTTACACTAGGTTGCATATTGATTTGCAAAGCAATGCTTTGGAAATTAAATATAAGGATGATTTATCCGGCAGAGAAAAAATGTTATCTTTAGTGTGAAACGACCACAGTGATATCGGGTGGTAAATAAGTATAGAGTTGATCTATTTAGAACTTTTCTTGTATCTTGGATCCCTCGTAATTCCAAACCTTTTTTGCCTGTACTAACCAATCGGTATTCACTGGCAATAATAGTACAACACCTATTTCTCAACAAAAGTTACATCAAAATCTTTTGTTATCAGGATATCTGCTAATTGCTTGTGTCCGGCAATAATCTTATGCTCTATGCTTAGTACTTGCTCGATAAACGGGTCACCCGCTTCGTCGCCACGCTTTCTTTTTTGGCGGTGTTCAAGTGTGTCTAACCAATTCCTGGATATGAATATCCTGGTGTCAACGTGTTTGAGCAAAGATGTATATGTTCCTTCAGCAATCAGGACTTTAATTCCATCTAAATTGATGATTTCATCTTCTATCGTATTTGAATCATAATCAACTAAAGGCTTACTTATTTCTCTTTTACCCTGAATGGCGTTCACAAGATTTTGTTCCAAAACATCAAGTTTGACTTCTACATGAGGTCCGAGCCATTCCGGATCTTCTCGCCTTTTTGTGTCATTTGACTTGGGTGGAAGAACAAAATAATCATCCTGTCCAAGCAGGACAGATTTAATTCCGAATCTATCCAATTCGTCAACAATGGCTTTTCCGGTTTCAGATTTACCGCTACCAGATTCTCCGGCCACCGTGATTACATATCTGTTTTTTTTCTTTCTTATATTTTTAACAATATGTGGAACAATCTCACTAGCTGCTCGTTTATGGTAGTCCTGTAGAACAAGTTTATCGCCTTTCATAAACAACCTCATTTGACATCTGCATTGCAACTGTACCTGACTCGGAATTCTCTTATAATCCCATCATGAATTGAAAAACCTGATCATTATGACCCGGTAATGGTTCATGACCGAAATCGGGATATATCGTCATCGACTTTGGCGAAACAATTTTGTTATATGCTGCGAATTGGGTGGAAGGTGGGCAGATGGTATCCATCAGGCCTATCCCCCATAAAACTTCTGCCTGGATGTGGGACGCCAGGAATTGGATGTCGATATAGCCTAACTTCTCGAAGACGCTGACTTCAAGCTTATGCGTAGGGTCCGAATGACGGAAATATTCTTGTAGCTCTAAGTAGGCGTCTTTTGCCTGATCCATTTCCCAAACCCGCTTGTAATCGCTGAGAAATGGATATATTGGGGCTGCACGCTTGATGCGAGGTTCTAAGGCGGAGCAGGCAACGGTCAAAGCACCGCCCTGACTTGCGCCTGTTGCACCTACCCGATTTGCATCTACCTCAGGCATAGCCATAATGATCCTGGCGAGCTGGGCCGTATCTAGGAATATTTGCCGGAAGAGCAATTTCTCCGGCATACCATTCAGGGCATTATCCAATCCGCGAATGATATGGCCGTGTTGCGTGTTTCCAGCTACACTGCCTGTGTCTTCCGACAATCCTGCCTGCCCGCGGCAGTCCAATGCTGCTACGGTGAACCCCTCTGAAACATAACCGAGCTTCTCGGACCAATCACCAGAATCACCCGTGTACCCATGGAACAATAAGACAGCCGGATGGGGATAGGTTGAATTTCTCGGGTGCAGCAGCTTTGCATGGATGCGTGCCCCTCCCACCCCGGAAAAATACAGGTGAAAACATGCAGCATTAACGACCTTGAACTCAGCAGGAATTAATTCGACATGTGGATCTGTCACCCGCATTTCGGCCAGGCCTTTCTCCCAGAAAGCCTCAAAATCCTGAGGGCGTGGACTTCGCCCTTGATAGCTTTCCAATTGCTCGAACGAAAGATCGAAAATGAGTGGCATATTATTTTCTCTAGCTCGGGTTTCTTCCTATGATCTCAAGAAAAGAGGGATTGGGTTGGTCCCAACCCCGTACTTACCCCTTTACCGAGCCCTGAAGTAGGGCTGTGATGATCTGACGTTGGAATAATATGAAGATGACAAGGGTTGGCAGTAAGATCAATATCGTACCAGCACAGAGCAAGGGGACATTGGTAGCGTAGTGACCCTGAAATGCTCCCAGGCCACCAGCCATCGTTCGTTGATTCGGATCCTCCACCAGCACCAGCGGCAGGAGAAACTGGTTCCACGTCCAAACGGTCATGAGGATCCCGAGCGAAGCAATCGGAGCGCGTGCCAGCGGGAGGTGGATCTGCCAGAATAGGTCCCAGGTGCTCGCGCCATCCACGCGGGCTGCGTCCGAGAGCTCGCTCGGCATGTTGACGAAGTGTGTGCGCATCCAGAAGACAGCAAACGGCATGTACAAGGCGATCAGTGGCAGCGCAATGGCGAACCGCGTATTGTAGATATGTATTGTCCGCTCCAGGAAGTAGATCGGAATGATGATTCCAGGAAATGGAAGTGTCAGCCCGAACACGAACAAGAATAGGAGCACGGCCGAGCCAGGGATGCGCAACAATCCAATTGCAAACCCGGCCATAGTTGAGATAATTAGCGCTGCAGGTACGACGGCAATAACAATGAAAATACTCGATGAGAGGAGTTCAAGCATCTGGGCTTCTTTGAACGCCTCAACGAAATTGCCCCACTGTGGATGTGCGGGCCATTCGAGCCCACCGGGCACTGTCCCAGATGGATGCAGCGCAGTCATAAAGATGCTAATGAAGGGCATGAACGTGAACACCATCAGCAATACGAGGAATATCCGGCCTGACCAGAGTTCGCCGCGAGCAACCCTCATTGCCCACTCTCCCGGCTCAAATGCTGAATGGGGATGATTACAACGATGACGAGTAGCATGAGCATGACAGCCAGGGCAGATGCCAGGCCTATTGCTCGTTGGGTGAACGCAAGGATGTAGATCTGGAGCCCTGGGACAGATGTCGCGTTGCCCGGTCCTCCTGCTGTTGCGACATAGACGATGTCGAATGCGGCCAATGCATTGATCACCGTGACGGTAAGACACACGCCGATTTCATTTCTGAGAAGTGGGACTGTAATTCCCACGAACTCCTGGAGCCAGTTGGCGCCATCGATCCTGGCTGACTCATAGAGGGATGGGTCTATTTTCGTCATACCAGTCAGGAGCAAGACAGTGCAGAATCCCAGCAAGACCCAGATACCGATGACACCAACAGCTGGGAGCGCAAAGTGGAAGTCGCCCAGCCAGGCTCGGGTGATTGGGCCAAGTCCAACGCTCTTGAATAACTCGTTGATCAAGCCAGGGAGTGCTAGCAACCAACCCCATATGATGCCAGCTGCGACAAGTGGTATGACCTGGGGTAAGAACAAAACAGTCCGGGAGATTGCTCCGAGCCGTCCAGTAGCTACACGATGGATGATGCTAGCGACGAGCAGACCAAGACCAACTGGAATGAAGCTGAACCACACGACCAACCAGAACGCGTTGGCGATAGTACCCAACAGATCAGGTACCGCGAAGACAGTGAGGTAATTCTGGAATCCTACCCACTTCATTGGGCTGACACCATTCCACTTATTGAACGAGTAAAAGATGGTCAGCAGAAGGGGAACAAGAACGAAGAACGCGTATATTAGCAGAGCTGGTAAAGTGAACAACCAGCCAATAAAGGTCTCCCGGCGGACCCGTTTACTTCGGAAGGCCCACCGGGAGTTTTGGATTGCTTTTAGGCGATTGTCTGACGTCTTTGTCGATGTCATTGTTGATCCAATAGGCGCAGGCGTCGTATTGCAGATCTACATACTACTGTTTTAGTTCTCTTTCGATCTCGGCCTGAACAGCCTTGAGCAAACCGGCAGCATCCTGCTGGCCGCTGACCATCTTCTGGAGCTCGGGCGTCCAGCCCTGGGCGAAGATCGAACTGGTCGCGTTGGCGATGAAGTCCATCGAATTGCCGGCCGCGCCGACGACAGGTCCAGCAGCGAGCGTTTCGTTCGTGACCGAGCCGGCAGCCACGGAAGGCATCTTTGCATTCGCTGGCCCGCCGGGGTTCGACCCAAATCCGGTGACGTTGATCTGGCGGGCTGTATCGTTCGTGGCGACCCAGTTGAAGAAGAAGGCGGCACAGTCCGCGTGCTTGGCTTTGGCTGCGATCCCAAAGGTAAGCGGGGCAGACATCGCGGCAGGCGCTCCGCCGGCCTCAACGGGCGGCATCAGGAAGAACCCAACATTGTCGGGCATGCCGGTATCGTAGGGGCCGTTCTGCCAGTCGCCGTTGAAGGTGAAGACACCCTCACCCTGCGTGAACCGGGAGGCAGCGTCAGTGTACTCGATGGCGTTGATGTCGGGCGGGAAGTAGCCGGCCTTGATCCACTGCTCGAGGTGCTGAGCAGCGAGGAGGTTCGACGGCGTATCGATCGTGGCGCCGGGCTTATTAAAGATCCAGTCGTTGATCGGTCCGACCGGGCCGTAAGCGGCCATCAATTGCTGGAGCGGGAAGGCAAGCCCCATGCCACTCTTGGCACTACCCCACTCCATGATCGGTTGGAGCCCGGCGGCCTTGGCCGCGGCAAGCAGGGCATCGAATTCGGCGACCGTCTTGGGTGGCTCGGTCATGCCGATCTGGGTTGCCAGCTTCTTGTTGTAGAAAACGCCGGTCAAGCTGTAATTGAGACCCATGGCGTAAAGCGTGCCGGAACCGCGGATGCCGTCTGGCGACATCCGGTTCTGGTTGAGCTGTGGCACCGGCCACTGATCCCAGCCGAACGCCTTCGCGTAGTTATCCAGGTCCATGAGGAGGCCATCCTTGGCGAAAGAAACCATCGTCGGCAGCCGGAGCAGATCGGGCGGGTTGTCACTCGAGAGAGCGAGCGGCGTCGTGGTGATGAGATTCGCGAACTGGTCCGAGCTGATGTCCCAGGTAACGTTCGGGAACTGCTTGGTGAACTCATCGGCAAGCTGCTGGGGCACAGGGAAGCCGGTCTCGAAGATGGCCTTGAGCACGACGGGATTCGTCCCACAGTTCGGGGTAGTAGCTGCCTGCGGCTCCGTCGGTGCTGTGGTTGGTGGCACTGTAGTCGGTGGTACTGTTGTTGGGGGAGCTGTAGTTGGCGGCACCGTAGTAGGAACCGTTGTAGCGGGAGGAGCCTGGGTCGTGACTGGGGCAGCAGTTGTTGCTGATGCACATGCAGCTAAAATCATGCTGTTGATAATCAACAGAGAAATCAATTGCAACGTGATTTTTTTCATGTTCTTCTCCTATTTTATCGCGAAAAATTATCTACCTGAAAATCTGGGTTTAACCTGATCGATGATTGATAAATTCCTCGTTTTTGGTCACCTCCTTCAACTTGCACTGGATAAGTTATCCAGATATTTGGACATTGAGTATTGCGTCACTTTGTTCGCTGTGATGACCATCGCGATTTTTTAATGAACAAGATTGGTTCTTACATCACGTCAAGAATAATACTCAACGATCCCGCTCTTATGATTTGATTGCATGTCTAATCGAATAAAGAAAAATCTTATAGATCAGAGAAAGTGTTTTGATGAAAGCACTTTCAAATGGATTGTAGCATATTACATAATAAGCGTCAACGGAATGTTTATTAATCACCTTATTTCGATAGACGTAAAATTAGTCAACGAGGACCCCTACAATTAACTGATTTCTAGAATATCAGGCTGGTTAGCCAGCATCTGATGATTAAGGTACATAAAAGCAATATCAGGCAGTTAACCGTTCAATGATGGTCAATGGTAGATTAATGTGTTGAACCGGACGCGAATTATCAACGATATGCGCAAGTAAAATCTCGATCGCAATTCGCCCGGATTCATCCAGGTGTTGATGAACCGTCGTTAGATCTGCATATTCTGCCATGTCGAGATCATCAAAACCGATTACCGCTAACTCCTCAGGAATTTTGACACCAAGCTGGTGCGCAACTTTAATCACACTCAGAGCCTGAAAATCGGTCGCGGCGAAAACAGCAGTAGGAGGGTTTGCGGTATTTAGAAGTTCAATAGCCACCTGGCGGGTCTGTTCCATAGTGTAAGGTGCCAAACGAACAAATTTATCTTCAAGAACAATACCTGCTTCTTGTAAACCTTGCCGGAAACCTGCCAAACGCATACTGACAGGATGTATAGAATATTCTGGCAAATCGGTATCACCCAAAAATGCGATCCGACGATGTCCTTTTGCGACAAGATATTCGGCTACCATCCGCCCACCCGCCACATCATCAATTTCGACACTATTTAATTTTGTATTAGGAAATTCGATCAGTACAGTTGGGATATTGTGCTTTATCAAGTGATTTACGTAAGTATCCTCAACTGGCAAGGACATGATAACCAACCCATCTAGATTGCCTGTAAGCGGTAATGATGAGAGGTAACTCTGTAATCTATCGACTGAGTCAACCGTGTATATTACCAAATCGTAGTTCTTTTTGGATAATTCCCCTGCTAACCCCCGTAAGCGTTGAACGAAGGAAGGTGCCGTAAAAAAGGGGGTAATTACGCCAATGCGCCCATTCAGGCGCAAGGCACGAGCACGAGCCTCAGCCTTAGGTACGAAACCAAGAGCATCTATGGCGTCAAAGACCTTGTGCCGCGTCTCAACACTAACTTTTTCAGGTGAATTAATCACTCGGGAAATGGTAGAAATGCTCGTCCCGGAATATTCGGCGACATCATAAATGGTTGGATTTTTCTTTTTAGCGCACATCATTCACCAAATTAGAATTTATGAAAGCACTTTCAATATAGCATAACTGAGCAAATTGTGTCAATATGTCTAAAAGAATGTTTTGGAATTAATGAGATAACAGTAAAAAAATTATTAGTTTTGTCCCTATCCAATAGACTAGGATAAAAGTGCTTGACATTGGATAGGATAAATGTATCCTTGGCAATGTCTATTTAAGTCTCTTTTAAAGCACTCGAGCTGCACCAATCAGAAGCTAATGTCTAAAAACAGCCATTAATTATTCTTTCCCTCTATGGACAGGTTTGCGGGTCGCCATTCCTTGCTTCATACCGATGCTTTCGGGGCACACTGCGTGTACAATTCGGGAACAATTTGGGTACGGATATGCTAGAACAGAATGGTGATTTTGGAACAAAATATACGTAATAGACGGCGTTTTTCCCCTTTTCCCCTATCTGCTGATCTAATCCCACTGAAGTAGTCGAGGGTTCGAATCCCTCTAGGTCCATAAAAAATAATGCAATTCCCCCCGAAATGCCGGCTGATCAAGTGGCTTTTTTGTTGTTACTAGTGGTCATGCGGGATCACCACTTATCTTCTATTATTTATTGCGCACTTTCTCAATTGTAAAATATTGCCGATGCAAACCCCAGGATGAAAAACTTGTCTATGGAACCTCAAGGTTGATGGATTGGTCTCCCCGAATCAAATTTACCAATGCTTGGAGTTTCTTCCTTGTCCTAGCTTTTATCGGAAACTCAAGGAAAAACTCTTGACTCTGATTGTCTTTAATGCTATTATAATGTGAGCGTTTACATGACAAAGAAATATTTTCCTTAGCAGAAATCTCGATATTTCCCCATTTATTGGTTAATTAAGCATTGATTATGCCTTCCGGCTCTTGAAATCATGCGCGTTTTGTTTTTTCCAGGGCTAAAAGGCATAAAAAATAAAATATCATGTAAACGTTCACATACATATGGAGAAAAATAAATCTTCCGAGGTCACAATAATTGATGTTGCTGAAGAAGCACACGTTTCATATGCGACGGTCTCGCGTGTAATCAATAATGATATTCATGTAAAACAAGAAACGCGGGATCGTGTTCAACAAACGATGCGGCGTCTGGGATATATCGCCAACCGTCAGGCACGTAGTCTGGCAGGGGGTAGGACGAACAGTATCGGGGTTCTCGTACCGGATCTGGGCACTGGTTATATTGGAGAGATTATACGCGGCATCGATGCTGAACTGGGATTGAAAGATCTTGATCTCATCCTATATACAACTCACCGTACAGCCAGCAAGGAGGCCAATTACGTTGCAAATCTTGCGAAGGGTATGGTGGATGGCTTGATACTGGTGTTACCCCGCAGCCCGGCTGATTTCATCGGCACACTGACACAACGCAATTTCCCCTTTGTCCTTATCGACCACCAGGGAAATGGCCAGGATTGCCCCGCGGTGGGTGCAGCGAATTGGCAGGGGGGATTTACTGCGACTGAATATCTTATCAAACTTGGACATCAACGAATCGGTTTTATCACCGGTTGGATGGACCTCGGTTGTGCTCTGGATCGGCTGGATGGTTATCGTTCAGCTCTTCGAACCAATCATATCCCGGAAGGGCCGGAATTAATTTATGAAGGCACCTTTTTTCAACCGGATGGTTATACAGGAGCTTCTACTTTGCTTGATCTGCCAAATCCCCCTACTGCCATTTTTGCTTCTAATGACGTCATGGCCATGGGTGTCATGGATGCAGTCCGAAACAAGGGATTGCGAGTGCCAGATGATGTTTCCGTGATCGGTTTCGACGATATACCCCAAGCATCTATGATCCGTCCTGCCCTGACCACGATCAGACAACCATTGGAGAAAATGGGTCGGGTTGCTACTCAAATGTTACTTGAATTATTGAGCCAGCCTCAGAAGCAGATCGGGCGAATCGAATTACCCACAGAACTGATCGTTCGTGATTCATGTCAAGCACCACGAGCATTTAAGTAATTTTCCAAGACAAGGAATTATCGTTCGTGAAAGGAGGTAGTATTAACGATAC
Organism: uncultured Chloroflexia bacterium; assembly: GCA_963809805.1. Taxonomy (GTDB): domain Bacteria; phylum Chloroflexota; class Anaerolineae; order Anaerolineales; family UBA4823; genus FEB-25. The sequence continues at coordinate 46,079 of CAWELB010000002.1, forward strand.
AGACAGCATACTTAGACGAATGCTCCATTCAGGACCTCGAAACTAACTCGAATTAATAACAAAGAAGGAGAAATGATAATGACTCGCAAGATTTTCACTCTATTAAGCCTCATGCTAGCCGTCGCGTTCGTGCTGACGGCTTGCGGTCCAGCTGCCACCTCTGCGCCAGTAACGGCCGCAGCCGCCACCTCTGCGCCGGCCACAGCCGTGCCTCCCACCGCCGTGCCTCCAACTACCGTGCCTCCCACCACCGTGCCTCCAACTGCCGTGCCTACTGCCGAGCCAGTCACAGTTGAATGGTGGCATATCACCATAGCGGACCCAGGCCTGACGCTCTGGAAAACCATGGCCGATGAATATATGGCCGCCCATCCAAACGTGAAGATTAATATCACGGTGTTGGAAAACGAGGCCTTTAAGACCAAGCTGACTACCGTTATGCAAGGCGGTACTCCCCCCGATATCTTCCAGAGCTGGGGTGGCGGAGCCATGAATGACCAGATCAATGCCGGTATGCTGAAAGATATCACCCCCGATTTGGATGCCAACGGTGGTGCCTGGCGTAACAGCTTCGCTCCTGGCGCCCTGGCGGTGTATGCCCTGGATGGTAAGAACTACGGTGTGCCATGGGACATGGGCATGGTTGGCTTTTGGTACAACAAAGACCTGTTCACCCAGGCTGGTATCACCCAGGTTCCCACCACCTGGACGGATTTCCTCGATGCTGTTGAGACCATTAAAAAAGCCGGTATCACCCCTATATCCCTGGGTGAGAAGGACACCTGGACTGGTATGCATATCTGGTCGTATCTCGCCACACGGTTGTGTGGAAAAGATAGTTTCCTGGCAGCTGCAGATCGCACCGGCGGTTCTTTTACCGATCAATGCTTCGTGGATGCCGGTAAAAAGCTACAGGAATTGATCGCTCTCCAGCCCTTCCAGGATGGTTACCTCAGCGCTGTGCATAATGACATGCAGGGCTATTTTGGTAACAATAAAGCCGCCATGGAGCTCTCAGGACAGTGGGCTCCACAGAGTGAAATCTCTCAATCGGCTGATGGGGCGGGAGTCAAGAACTTGGGCTTCTTCAGCTTCCCAGCTGTCGAAGGCGGCGCGGGCGCCGTGACGGATGCCATGGGTGGTGGGAATGGTTTTGCCATCGGCAAGAATGCCTCCCCCGAAGCGATCGACTTTGTCAAATACCTGACCGCTCCGGAACAGCAGGCACGTGTCGCTGGTATCGCTGCTGGCATCCCTGTCGTCAAAGGTGGTGAAGCTGGTCTGACCGATCCCAACATGCTCCTGGTCCAGCAGACCCTCGCCAAGGCAGATTACTTCCAGCTGTACTACGATCAATACATGCCCTCCGCAATGGGTTCCATCCTCAATGATGCTGTTGCCGGTCTCTACGCTGGCACAAGCACACCTGAGCAGGTTGCCCAGGCCATTGAAGATGGTGCCAAGCAGGTTTTTGGCAAGTAATAAAGTCTGGCATAACCTGGGGGTTGGGCTGAATACCCAACCCCCATTGATTTTGCTTTTTCTTTACCCTCGTGTTATCCTTACACCTGTGAATAGAAAAGGGCCAGTTTTGTGAATATCACCCAGGTCAAAAGCGGTATCTCGGATTTGCAGAAGGGCTTACATTCTCCTCGCCGGGTTCAAGACTACCTGACCATTTTCCTGTTCCTGCTCCCGGCTTTCGTTCTTTTTCTGCTCTTTATCATCTATCCCATCTTTCGCGCTGTTTATTACAGCATGTTCAATTGGAACGGTATCGGGCCTGCCACGCATTTTATTGCTCTGAATAACTACCGGCAGATCCTGACTGATCATGTTTTCATGAAAGCGATCACCAACTGCTTATTGATCGTGATCCTCTCTCTTTCCGTCCAGCTCCCTTTGGCTCTGATGCTGGCCATCATGGTGGGGCGTGACTTGCCCGGCCGCGCATTTTTCCGGGCAATTTTTTTCATCCCGTATGTAATTTCTGAAGTCATCACCGGCATCATTTGGATGAGTCTGCTCAACGCCGACCCATCACGCGGCTTGATCAACGCGCTATTAGTACTGATTCCAGGTGTCCACGCCCAGAACTTCCTGGGGGATATTAACCAGGTGATGGCTTGTGTGTTTGTCGTCCTTACCTGGAAATATTTTGGATTGCACATGCTGTTATTCATGGCTGGACTGCAAAACATTCCCAAAGAGCTCGAGGAAGCTGCGATGATCGATGGTGCTAACCGCTGGCAATCCATCCGGAATGTGACCATCCCCCTGCTGGGTAGCACCATCCGTACCTGTGTCCTGCTGTCCGTTCTGGGTTCGCTAACCCAGTTCAACCTGGTTTGGATCATGACCCGGGGCGGTCCGGTCAATTCCAGTGAAGTTTTGGCCACCTACATGTATCGCTATAGTTTTGTTCGCTATCAACTGGGGTATGGCTCGGCGGTGGCGCTGGTGATGCTGGCAATTTGCCTCGTTTTTTCAATCGCCTACTTGCGGCTCGCTAGGCAGCCAGATTATCTCGGCAACACCTAGAAAGGAATGGATTCGTGAGCGGAACCGCTCGTAAAAGAAGCCCGATCAAAAAGCACCTCCCCAGGATCTTGCAGTACATCATCCTATCGATTATCACGTTGATCGTCCTGGTGCCCATATTGATCATGATTTTTGGGGCCTTGAAGACGAGCGGCGAGATTTTTCTGCATCCATATTCTCTCCCCATTCCGGCTCATTGGGAAAACTTCGCCGCTATCCTGAAAACCAATATAAAACCTTCATTCTGGGACTTGCTTCTCAACAGCTTGATCGTAGCTTTGGGGACTACCATCGGTGTGTTGATCGTTTGCAGCCTGGCGGCATTTGTATTTTCCCGCCTGCAGTTCAGAGGCAAGGAGCTGGCATTCAACTTCCTTACTCTGGGTCTCATGTTTCCCATTACCATTGCCATCATGCCGGTCTACCTCGTGGTTCGCCAGATGCACCTCATTGATTCTCTGGCGGCGGTGATCTTCGTGCAAATTGCTTTTGCAATATCCGCCAATATGTTGATACTGCGCGGCTTCTTCGCCTCCGTCCCCATGGAATTACAGGATGCTGCCTCCATGGATGGCTGTGGTTCATTCGGTTTTTTCTGGCGCATTTTACTCCCCCTGGCACGCCCGGCATTGGCTGCGATTGCTGCCCTGACGTTGATCGTCAGCTGGAATGATCTGCTCACTCCCCTGGTCATCCTCAACCGCGACTCACTCTGGACCTTGCCACTCGGCACCATGCAGTTCCAGGGTCAATACAGCTCAAATTTGGCGATGATTGCGGCTTTCGTAACTTTAACCACCATGCCTGCCATCATATTTTACCTGTTCGCCGAACGGCAGATTGTATCTGGTCTCACAGCCGGGGCACTCAAAGGCTGATCTTGCGGGATTCAAGACAATGCCTTCCACCTCTTTCAGAATGAAGGAATAATTATGTCATATCCTGCTTACCTCGACCCCAATTTACCTGTTTCTGAACGTGTTCAGGATTTAGTTTCGCGCCTGACTCTGAACGAAAAGCTCAGCCAATTTATTCACTCTGTGGATGGCATTCCACGCTTGGGGATGTCTCCCTATAATTTCTGGACTGAAGGCCTGCATGGTGTGGGTCGCAATGGACGCGCTACAGTTTTCCCGCAAGCTATCGGTATGTCGGCCACATGGAACCCGGCGCTAGTGAAAGCTATCGCCGCGGCAATTGGCGACGAGGGCCGTGCAAAATTCCATGAAGCCCTCCGCACCAAGGGCAAGACCGACCTATACCAGGGATTGACTTTTTGGTCACCCAACATCAATATATTTCGTGATCCGCGCTGGGGACGCGGACAGGAAACCTGGGGCGAAGACCCGTTTTTAACCGGAGAAATGGGCACGGCTTATGTGCGCGGACTTCAAGGCGACGACCCAAAATATCTAAGAGCTGCAGCCTGTGCTAAACATTTCGCAGTACACAGCGGTCCTGAGAAACTACGTCATAGCTTCAACGCGCAGGTTAGCCGCCGCGATCTATATGCCACCTATTTACCTGCGTTCAAGAAATTGGTCATTGAAGGGAAGGTTGAAGCCGTGATGGGCTCGTATAACCGCGTGCTAGGCGAACCAGCTTGCGCCAGCAAATTGCTCTTACAGGATATTTTACGTGGCGAATGGGGCTTTACTGGGCATGTGGTTTCAGATTGTTGGGCTCTTTCCGATATTCATGGAGGTCACCAATACACAGCTGGCCCTGTCGAAACTGCCGCCCTGGCACTCAAAAACGGCTGTGACCTCTCTTGCGGCTGTATCTTTGAACACCTGGGCGAGGCGCTTGAGCAAGGCCTGATTTCACAAGCCGACATCGACCTAGCCCTTTCCCGTGTCATGACCACTCGTTTCAAGCTGGGTATGTTTGACCCACCGGACCAGGTTCCTTATGCTGCTACAACTATGTCGGTAGTGGGTTCTAAAAAGCATCGTGACCTGGCCTACCGTGCCGCACTGCAGTCAATAGTGTTGCTCAAAAACAGTAATCAGGCTCTGCCCATTGGGCCGCAAGTGAAAAACATTTTTGTCACCGGCCCAGCGGCTGGCAGTCTGGATGTACTATTGGGCAACTATTATGGCATTAACGATAAAATGACCACCCTGATCGAAGGGATTATTGGGCGTATACCTGAAGGAATTAAGCTGGAGTACCGACCTGGTTGCATGTGGACCCAGGAAAGTGCCGTTTCGTATAATCGGGCTGAAGATGAAGCAATCAGCGCTGACTTAACCATCGTGTGTGCTGGAACGTCTCCGCTCATGGAGGGTGAGGAGGGCGAATCGCTGCTCACTGCAGAAAATGGTGACCGTGCGCAGATTGAATTGCCTATGGTTCAGCAAAAATTTATACGCAAGCTGGCTAAACTTGGAGCGCGCATTGTTTTGGTTCTAACGGGCGGCAGCCCGATAGCGCTGGGTGAAATCACCGATATGGTGGAAGCCATTTTGTTCGTCTGGTACCCTGGACAGGAAGGTGGGCGTGCCGCAGCCAGCCTGCTCTTTGGAGATGCGTCCCCAAGCGGCAAGTTAACTATCACCTTCCCCAAAGCTACCACAGATTTACCGCCCTTCGAAGACTACAGCATGACCGGTCGCACCTATCGATATGCCACGCGCGAACCGCTTTTCCCGTTCGGTTTTGGCCTGTCTTATGCCAATTTTGAATACCACGATCTAAAAATCGTCTCATCTGATATACCCACCTCGGGGATTCGGGTGGCTATTACGCTCAAAAATGCGGGCTCTGTCACTGCGGACGAAGTTGTCCAGCTTTATTTAAGTACGCTCGAAACCTACCTACCCGCGCCTCTGAGCCAGCTAATCGCCTTCCAGAGAGTAAGTCTCAAACCTGGGCAGGTCAAAACAATCCATTTTAATGTCAAGTCTGAAATGCTGATGCTCGTCGACGAAGATGGCCGGCTAAAGTTGGAGCAGGGCAAATACCGATTAACGGCAGGCGGCTGCTCCCCTGGCGCGCGTGGAGTGGCGCTTGGAGCACCGCAGCCTGTCAGTGAGGAATTTAAAATTCAATAATTACTCTATCAAGGAGCTCCCATGTCTGATTACTCACCGAAACCCGTACACAAATTTACATTTGGACTTTGGACTGTTGGTAATCGTGGTATAGATCCGTTTGGCAGCGCCACTCGTGAACAAAAATCTCCGGCAGAACTAGTTTACCTGCTGGGAGAAGTCGGTGCGTATGGGGTCAACTTTCACGACAACGACTTGATCCCAATCGATACCACACCTGCTGAAGCCGACGTCATCAAAAAGGACTTCCGCAAAGCTCTGGCCGATACAGGGCTGGTCGTACCGATGGCGACCACCAATTTGTTCAGCGACCCGGTTTTCAAAGACGGTGCATTCACTAGCAACGATGCAAAGGTGCGCGCGTATGCCCTACAAAAGACGATGAAGGCTATCGATCTGGGTGTGGAATTTGGCGCGAAAACCTATGTGTTCTGGGGCGGGCGTGAAGGCACGGAGACAGATTCAAGTAAAAATCCTTTGGATGCAATCAAACGTATGCGCGAGGCAATAAACTTCCTGTGCGAATATTCTCTAGATAACAAATACAATCTGAAATTTGCCCTTGAAGCCAAGCCCAACGAACCACGCGGGGATCTCTACAACCCTACCACAGGACATATGCTAGCATTCATTGCCACGCTCGATCACCCGAAAATGGTCGGCGTCAACCCTGAGGTGGCTCACGAGCAGATGGCAGGCATCAACTTCATGCACGGCGTGGCCCAGGCTTGGGAAGCGGGCAAGCTCTTCCACATTGATCTGAACGACCAGTATCCCGGTCGCTATGACCAGGACCTGCGCTTTGGATCACGTGACTTGAAGGCTGCATTCTTCCTGGTTAAATTTCTCGAAGATGTCGGCTATTCCGGCTCGCGTCACTTCGATGCCCATGCTTATCGAACTGAAGATTACGAAGGAGTCAAGGATTTTGCGCGCGGCTGTATGCGCACCTACCTCATCCTCAAGGAGAAAGCCGCCCAATTCAATGCAGATCAAGAGATCCAAGCGCTGCTTGCAGAAATCAACGTTATTGATGCTGAGATGACTTCTTACTTTGGCAGTTACACATCTAAAAAAGCCGATGCACTCAAGGCGCGATCTTTTGATCGCAAGGCTATCGCTAAACGCGGGCTGAAGTATGAACGGCTTGACCAATTGACCATCGATTTACTTCTCGGCGTTCGTTAGCTAATAAGTAAATATGAGTACGAAAAGTTATTTTCTTGGTGTCGATACATCCACAACCAGCAGCAAGGCGTTGTTAATCGATGAAGCCGGCGCAGTGGTGGCTGTTGCCTCATCACCGCATACGCTGCAAACGCCCCGGCCACTCTGGTCTGAACAGGATCCGCAGGAATGGTGGCAGGCGGTCTGTGTGAGTATCCGTTCTGTTTTGAAAAAGGCGGATGTGAAAGCCGAAACTATCGCCGGCATTGGTCTAACTGGACAGATGCATGGGCTGGTTCTGCTCGATGAGGCGGGTGAGGTGCTACGTCCCGCCATTCTGTGGAACGACCAGCGTACCCAGGCACAATGCGACGAAATTCACTCGCGTATCGGGCGAGAAAAGTTCATCCAGATTACCGGCAACATGGCTTTGACTGGTTTCACCGCACCCAAGATCCTATGGGTCAAGGAAAACGAGCCGGAAATCTACGCCAAAGCCGCGCATGTGCTATTGCCGAAGGATTTTGTGCGCTACAAGCTGACGGGGGATTTTGCCATGGACAAGGCTGATGGGTCCGGGACCGTCCTGTTCGACCTGAAAGAGCGTGATTGGTCCGGTGAAGTTTTATCTGCCCTTGGGATTCTCCGCAGCTGGATGCCACCGGTTTATGAGGGGCCGCAGATAACCGGACATCTGACCCCGGCTGCCGCTGTAGCTACCGGGCTGAAGGCTGGCATGCCCGTCATGGCAGGCGGTGGTGACCAGGCGGCGCAGGCCGTAGGCGTGGGTGCGGTTAAACCGGGCATCATTGGGCTAACGGTGGGCACCAGTGGGGTGGTCTTTGCTACCACGCCCTCCGCACTGATCGAACCCGAAGGACGGCTGCATGCCTTCTGCCATGCCGTGCCGGGGATGTGGCACTTCATGGGCGTGATGCTATCCGCGGCAGGTAGTTTGCAGTGGTATCGCGACACCCTTGCTCCGGGGATGAGTTTTGATGACCTGCTGAAAGAAGCCGAATCTGTTCCCGCAGGCAGCGAAGGATTACAGTTCCTGCCCTACCTGAGCGGTGAACGAACCCCACACCCCGACCCATTAGCACGCGGTGCTTTCATTGGCCTGACTTTGAGGCATGGGCGTGGACACATGACTCGTGCCGTCTTGGAAGGCGTCGCATTTGGCTTGAAAGACATCTTTACCCTGATTCAAAATGCCGGGCTGGGTGGAATTTTACAGGTGCGCGCTTCCGGCGGTGGAATAAAGAGCCCTTTATGGCGGCAGATTCTGGCTAGTGTACTCGAAGCTGATTTGATAACGGTTGACGTAGTCGAGGGGGCAGCCTATGGTGCAGCCCTGCTGGCGGGGGTTGGCGCTGGTGTGTGGTCGAATGTTGCAACTGCATGCAAGGAGGTAGTAAAGCTGGCAGAGATCACCAAACCAGATGAAGGGCAAGTTGTAATCTATCGTATCATGTATCCGATTTATCACGAATTATATCCTGCGCTGAAATCTATTTTTCAAAAGATTGAGTGAATATATAGGCGGCTATTGGTTCTCATATCCCCTGTATTATTATCCATCCCGCTGAAGAAGTCGCGAGTTCGAGTCCCGAAAGTTCAAGCAGTTATTCTAAGCAAGTTGGCTTTCGCGATGTCAACCATTAATCTGCTAATCTATTGGGTCGGGATTCGTCCTGCTCCTGGAAATGTCGTTCATTTTATCTATCGATGTGTTGAGATAAAAAAAGAACTCTCATCAGTTAAACAAGATTAGTACACGTAATTTTCGGAATTTTACATACCTTTGGAATATCGGGACAAGTGTCCCGCCGACAATGGGACATCCGCCTATCGCCTTTGAAGCAATAACCTTGTATGATAACCATAACCTGGGCAACGAAACACGGTCTCTACCGGGCTCAGGCACACTGCTCATGGCCTGCAAGGCGTAGTCAAACGCAGCAAACGCGTTGGCCGGGATGTTCTAGCTGGAGAAATTTTCCTACCAATTTTGTTAACCACTCATCAACGGAGGCTGCCATGATCAACGATGTCGTTCTCGAGGCGATTATCACCAGGATTTGAAAAACTGATTCGAGCGAATGACATTAATAGCCAGGAAAGAGCGTAGACATGACTGCTACGGGCGCAAAGTGGGTAAGAGCTCACCCGGATTACGAGCCGCTATTTTCGATCCTGGAGAGTTTCTTCGTTGACACCAGGCAATGCTTTTGGAGCAGTGAACAAAGTATAGATTTGAACACTTGTGACATTGGGGAAGATATGGGTAATACAGTGAAAGAAGTCAAAATATCCCTCACAATGTCCTACAATACCTTGACAAGTGCTGAGGAGGATATAAAATGATGGATAGACGATTAAAAGCTAGATCAGTCAGTGTAGACTGGGCGATCTCGACCACAGATCCTTTGCACCTTGACAGATCTACCACCAGATTTATTAAGTTCGGCAGTAAGTGCAGCATACGCCGCCTTGGGGGACTTATAAGCTGCTGAGAGGATACCCACCCTCTCCGCACGATGATGTTAGAAGTCTCCACCTGTACCCACAGGGGGTATGTAGGTTCGAATCCCACCCTCTCCGCAGTTTAGAATACTTCACTAGACTCTCTCCGAATAGAGAGGGGTTTTTTTATTTACAAAGTCATTGTATATTATCCGATGCTGGAAGTCGATAGGCAGGTATCCCGAGGGGATAGGGACAAGTGTCCCGTATCTTCAGGATATTCATCTAATTCATTCATACAAAATATCGAAGGCCGAAGGCGTCTGTGAATAGTAACTGTAGAAATGCACTTGAAGTGTTTATGGATAAGGAATTGGTGTTGATGTGGAACTATTAAAAGGTGTTGGTGTAGATGGCAGGGGCGTACCATGTTCATTTGAGAATTGTTCTGTGGAAGCATTAAAATAGAATAGAGTGCCGTCTGTAGCTTCCAGGGTGATGATTGTGCCATTTTCTGATATTGCCTTCACTGCCCCATGACGCTCAGGGGTGAGGTAAAGAGAATAATCATTTGGATTCCGGTTGAAAACATAAACAGCACCCTGTTCTGGGTCTTGAGTTAAGTATCCAAAGTAAATAAGGTAGTAACTATCAGTAATCGTTTTCAACCAAGAATTTAACGGAGTAAAAACCATGCGGGAAAAAGGGGCAGAAGGAGTATTATTAATCCCGTCAGGGCGTCGGTGACCAATCGCGCCAGAAGTAGGTGGTGAATAAGTTGCTTGCCGGGTGGGTGGAGGAACTAAAACTTCAACCCTTTGTGTAGACATTTTGTAGATTGCATTAAGTTTAATTTGAATTTGGGTTCGTTCAATATTCGAGATATCTGTACTATAGAGTTGAGTTTGGAAAGATTGAATTGGACCGATATATGTGGGATAAGGTGTTCCGGGTGGAATATATTGATTTTTATCAGCTTTAGCTTTAGATAATATAGATATAGAAAGGATTGTTATTACTATAAGAACACTTGCCGCCCCTAAAACAGGAAAATATTTTTCTCTAGACATGGTACACACTCCTATTACGGTGTGGGATTACCGAAATACCACATCATTTCAGAATTTAGCCAAAGGTTTATATCGATCCGATTATATTGATCTTGATTTAGCCAGTACAGCAATTGATAATAAGCTTGTAGACCAGTATTATCAATATCTCCACATTGAGTAGGATCAATTTGTTGCTGGCATGCTCTAAACTCTCCTAATGCACCATCAAATCTCATGTTACCTGTATAAACAAAATGTTTATACAAAGCTATGGATAACCATTGTTGTGCATTTGCCTCATCATGACTATAAATTTCTGGAAAAGGATATGCTAAACCAGACCAGGAAACGAAATTAACATCGTCCTGGGTCCAATCGTTATTACATCCTCGAGCAATTATGCCGGTCTGATTTTCTGGTTCTAAAGGAGGATAATTTGTTGGACAACCATCAGCACTTCCAAAATTATACACTGGATAAGCATTATAACCAGAGTTATACCCATTTATCCAAGCTCTGGCATCATCTTTTACTCCAAAACTGGGTTCCATGTCAATGCCACCTACGATTGCTATTTGAGTGTTATATCCGCTTCCGATTAGCATTGCATTTAATTCATTTATCATCGTACCCCAAACTGCCCCATGATCATAGGTTACATAATAATCTGAATTGTTGGTTCCTACCGTTATCGTAATAAACGATTGATAATCAGATCCTAAGCCGTTCCAAAATCCCGAATAATAAGATTGGACTAATGATTCTGTGTCTTGGATACTTAATGTTGTTACACCATCCCATAATTCAGTGCCATAATATCCATTTTCATAAACGGGATTACCAAAATCAAGAATAACAAAACCTCTATGAGGTTGGCTCATTACTGAATACTCACGTCCTCGATAATACCCTAATAAACCAAGATCCGCTTGAGAATAGATAGTATAAAAATAATAACTGTAATCTACATAAGGTGGATGATATATGGTTGGAAGAAAGACCTGATACTGCCAATTCGGGTTGGGTGTGACATTCGACACGGTTGGTGGAGGTGGGTAGGGGATATAGGATGACGTGCTTGTGGGAGTTCTCGTTGGGGTACGCGTCGGCGTTCGAGTTGGAGTTCTTGTCGGCGTTGCAGTCCTTGTGGGTGTACTTGTTTTCGTAGGAGTTGGAGTTTTGGTCGGTTTGGGATCTGATCCTGCTGAAGCTTGACTAACTATATTTAGAGACGATAATGTGCAAAGAATTAATAAACTACTGTATATTTTTATAAGTTGATTGGATTTTCTAATCACGATATCCTCCCCAAGACGAGCTTTATAAAAAAACCTAACTAAATCGTGATTATTTGCGTCAATGAAGCAACAATGATTTATATAACCCATTTATCCCCCTGAAAATTTGATTTTTGAACAACTATAGAAAAGACTACTACTAAAAAGTTATGCAATTGTTATTATAGCCCCCCCCCCCTGACTATACTGTCAAGAGAAAAATGAGAATGATGCAAATGATATAGTAATAACCATAGGTAATTAGTAGAAGATATATGGCATATATTGACAGAAGTCAAAATTACCCTCCAGATTTTTCACAACATCTTGACAACTACCAAAGATTACGTAAAATGAAGATCAGGCTTATAGTTGAAGCCTTGATTTTTGAAAAGCATTTGTATATGTGGATTACTACCAGGTGGGGAATATCGTTCTTTGAAATTCGTTGTCCAAAAGATCGGGAGCCGGAAGGCTCGCTTGACTTTACGCTCCGCTGAGCGGGCACCCACCCTCTCCGCACGATGATGTTAGAAGTCTCCACCTGTACCCACAGGGGGTATGTAGGTTCGAATCCCATCCCGTACACTCAGCCTTCGGCCTCGGTATGCAAAATGCGCACTCGATACGCTCGGGGAAAGGCACCACGCTCGGCATTCGGCCTCGGTGCGCAAAAATCGCTCACGCTCAGCTTTTGGCCTCGGTGTGCATAGAGCGCACACTCCGCTGAAGATAGTGATTAGTCAATTAGTCTATCTGAATAAACTTCACATCCAAGGTTGAAAATAAACTGATTTTCGATTAGCGGGTCAGCGGATGATATAGCGGATGCCCAGAAAATCACTGTACAGGTTAGCGGATAAGCCGTTATTGACGAATCCAATCATCAACAATGAATATCGCTTATTCTCCGAATCAGTCCATCTTCCAGCACTCTCCGAACACAACATGGATGCATGTAAGTCGAGCAGACGATGAGCTTTGATTAGCTTTCCTATTAACTTGAGCAGGATACCCGAGATTGATCTAATCAAAGCCCCTAGCCTGGAACCTCATCTCAAAAACTTGTGTCTATTAAAGTGATGGATTATAGTTTGTTAATGGCAAGAGAAACACAGCGGAATCAACTCCTCGACGAAGATCCTGACCTGGCACTTCTGGAGGCTATGGCGAAGAACGATTCCCTTGCGCTTGAGGAGTTATACCGGCGGCACGGCCACCGCCTCCTGGCTTACCTGGCGGGGCGGTTGAATGATATGGGCCTGGCGGAGGAAGTGCTTCAAGATGTTATGCTGTCTGCCTGGCAGGCTGCGGGGCGTTTTCGTGGCCAGGGGCGGGTGATAGCCTGGCTGCTGGCGATTGCCCGCACCCGCGCCATCAATGCTTACCACCGCCAGGTTCGCCCCCACGCGACCCAGGTAGCGCTGGATGAGGATTCCGCACAGGAAAGCTGCGAGCCGTTCGGGTCTCATAACGAGGAGCTGAGTGCGGGATTGCGTACATTACCTGCTGAACAGCGCGAGGCGCTGGAATTGGTCTTTTATCACGGCCTCTCGCTGAAAGAGACCGCCCTGGTGATGAGCGTGGCAGTCGGGACAGTGAAGAGTCGCTTGCACCGCGCCCGCAAGCGCCTGGCCAAATGGATCATGGAAGAAGAGAAACAATGAGTAAGCATATCGACAAGTTGCTGCCTTTTTACCTCAACCGCACGCTGGAACCTTCCTCCGCCTCTCGCGTGGCGGAGCACCTGGCTGGCTGTGCTCGCTGCCAGGCTTCATTGACGCAATGGGAGCGTTTGGCGCTCGCGACAGGGCGAGCTGTGCCTGAGGCTGGCAGCCTGCCGCCGCTTTCGCCTCTGGTACGTACTGGGCTGCACCGGCTTTCGCTGCGCCAGGCGTTGGCTTCGTCGCTGAGCCTTGTCTGGGCGCAGCGTGTGGTCGTGCTGCGCGGGCTGTGGCTGCTGGTGCTGGTGGTGGTGATCGTAATTGCAGTACTGGGGACAATATTCTTGGGCGACCTGCCGCTCTTTGCACTGGTACCAATCCTGGCTGCGCTGATTGTCACCCAAACCATGAGCAAAGAATACGATCCCGCTTACGAGATCACCGAGGTGCTGCCTACTCCACCCGGCACCTTGATCTTCGCTCGCCTCACCCTTGCTCTAGCGCTGATCGTAGGACTGGCAGGCACAGGTAGTATTTTGGTGGCAGCCCTGGATGGCGGAAAAATATTGACCCTGGTGATGGCCTGGTTAGGGCCGATGCTGGTGCTTTCTGCAATTGCTACCTTGCTTTCCTTACTATGGAGACCTCTACCCGCCGCGGGCGTCACCCTGCTGGGCTGGGGGCTGGTGATCTTGCAATTGGCCCGTGAGCAAATGGGTGTGCCTGACTTGGTGATCTCGCTACGCCTGCTGCTGCACCCAGATGGGCTGCTGGTGGCAGCGGAGCTGCTGTTAGCAGGCTTGCTATGGCTGCTGGCCTGGTTGTGGTTATCCCGCGGTACACCACCTGCTCTAAGGCTTGAGGAGCGTTGATGCTATGAGATTGCTGCGCCGCTTCCCCGCGCGCCGCGCCGAATTACTCGGATGCCTGCTCATCCTCCTGGGCATGCTGGCAGGAGTGGGTGCGCTGCGAATGCAAATGGATTTAGCCAGCCTGCTTGCCCTTTTCACTCTCGAGCTGCTCCTGCCGCTGGGGATGGGATTGATGGCGGCTGGCTGCCTGGCGGATGATCCAATCCTGGAGATCCTGCTCACCGCACACCGCCCTGCCTGGCAGGTACTGGTTGAAAGGCTCGCATTCCTCCTTGCCTTGGGCGGGGTTATGGGTTGGATGGCATTGCGCCTCTTTGAACGCTGGCAGTTGCCTCTCCCCATCCGGGCTGAGGATCGCCTCTTCATTTGGTTATCCCCGCTGCTGTTCTGCCTGGGTTTCGCCAGCGCGGTGGCGCTGTTACGCGGGCGCACCCTCGACGGCGGGGTGATGGTGATCGCGTTGATGGGAGGGGCGCTGGTGACGGTGCCCTTTGTCACCCACGGTTGCGCCGTTACACCTCCCGGTGGGCTTTGTGTTTGGTGGCTGGTCAATCCGCTGGCCACCCTGGGCGGTGGTCTGGGACTTGTCTGGTCTTTCAACCGGCTGCTGTGGCTTAGTTTGGGCGTGGGCTTATTGGTGCTTTCAATATATCTGGCGCGGCGTGAAGAAGCGTTGCTGCATGCCGCTGGGGCAGTGGAATGATGAGATTTGCTAGCGCTTGATTTGGAGATGCCTATGAAAACTTTTCGGGCAGTGATGTGGAATGAGATACGCGTGTTGTGGCGGCGGCGCTCTTTCTGGATTTTACAGGCCATATTGCTTCTCCCGGCTGTGCTGATCATTGTGGTTTCTCTCTTCGACACCAGCACCAGCCAGGTAATCTTTGGTCAAGGCATCCCAGGCATAGGCCTGGTACCGCTGCTTTACCTGGTGATACCTATCCTGGCGGGGCCATCGATCCTGCGTGACCTGGAGAGCACCGGGGAACTGCTTTGGAGCGGCCCTCTCGATCCGCTCGTCCATCACACAGGGATATTTACCGGGCTGTGGCTCGGACTGCTGCCGGGGACTCTGCTGCAACTGGGATTCTGGCGATTGGCGGGGATCTTTGTGCCCGCTCCTCCGCCACTTTTCACCTGGTCATACGCCCTGGGTCTATACCTGCTGACCAACACACTGGGGATCAGTCTGGTATTCCTGGCGGCTACTCTTACCCGGCGTATGCTGCCCCTGCTGTTGGGCTGGACGGCGCTGTGGGGCTTTGTTTTCTTCAAAGTGGAATTTATGGAATCTTTGGCCGAGGGATATTTCCCAATGGCAACGGTGGCGTTCTGGAATGTTTTCTTCCACAACCTTGCCCTTTCTCCCACGCTCCGCTTGGGATTATCGCAGAGGCTGGTGCTGGGCATGCTGGTATGGTTCCTGGGATTGGCGCTGGCGGCTTTTGTGCTTGCCGGTCTGTTGAGCTGGCTCTTTGACCGGCGGCGAACATTGCGCAACCTTGTCGTATGGAGCGTCTTGATTGCAGTAGGACTTGTGGTCCTGGCAGGTGGTTACGCGCTGAATGCAGCCGCGGCGGTAGCAGCTACTCCACCGATTTCACCCCTCGATCCACAGATTGACACCTGGCAGGTAGTAGAACAGACGACCCGTGTTGAGGTTAATGCTCGTAACGGGAGGCTGATCGGGACGGCGACCCTGCACCTGGAGCCGGATGAAGACCTGGAAGAAGCGCGCCTGGTGCTGCGTCTGAATCCGGGCTTAAAAGTGACCCACGCCATTGCCGGCGGTAACGAGCCGCTCACCTGGGAACGCCAGGGTGACAGCGTGATCTTTGCCCTGCCTGCTCCGGCTGAAGGCGCTTTATGGCTGGAGCTGGATTGGGAAGGGGAGCTGCACATATCTTTCCTGAGTTATGACCTACCCTGGAGGTGGGCTGATGCCCCTGAGGATGCTACATACTCATATGCTCCATTGCCAGTGCGCGGTCTGATTTTGCCCCATGTGGGCTACCTGCTGCGAGATGGAGATTGGATGCCCTGGCCTTGGGTGACTACCCCTCACCAGGCGCTGGTGGGGAGGGTGAGTATCGCCCTGAACGGCGCCCAGGCAATTGCGCCTGCAGCGCTGCGCGACGGGGAGGTGGTGCTGGATGCACCGCTGCCCGAGGCGCTGCTCGTCTACCATGACGCTGCACCGGCTGAAGCCGGGAATATGAAGATCATCGCCACACCGCGGCTGAACGCCCTTGCCATGCAGCAGGTGTATCTGTTTGTTTCTGCTGTGCAGCAGGCAGGCGAGATACTCGGCGAAACACCACCGGGGACGCTGGTGGTGCTGCCATACCTTGATCGCATCATTTGGGCCGGAGATTTGCTGCTCCTGCCAGATGGCAGCGGAAAATACATTTCCAATCACCTTTCCTGGATGCAGGGTCTATACTACGCGCAGGGTAGGTTGCCCGGCACCGAGAACCCTACCGGCCTGGAGCGGACAACCCTGGCAGCGTTGCTGCGGCAGTGGATGCTGGACCGTGTCCCTGCACCTGAGCTCGAATACCGACCGTTGATGATTGGGAGTGATGAATGGTGGAACCCGGTGACACTGGATGGGGTAACGCGTGAAAAATGGGATGAGCAAGGCGGTCGCTGGGCGCAGCACCCTGAAGCAATGGATGTTTTCACCTGGTGGGCGCCGCGGCGCAACACTGCCCTGGAGCCTATTGGAAAGCTGAGCGTGCTGGCTTTCTGGCTTGCGACGGAAACCTTTAATCCGGACTTGATCCTGGATGACCTGGCGTTGGTTGAGAAACTGGATACGCCTGGTGCAGTGATAGGAGGCAACGAGACGTATCGCCTGGCCTCAGCCCGTTCCTGGCCTGAAGTGATGTATTCCGCTGTCGGGCGCGCAGAGGTGCAAGCGCTGCACGAGTGGGCGCTGGAAGTAGGGCAGCCGCAGGCAAATGAGCTGGTGATCGCAGCATTGCTGCAGAGCCAGCCGTTGGTGGCGGAAGAGCTGTGGCAGGTATTGGCTACGGAGAGTGGTGTAGAATTAATGGGGGTGCAGCCATGAACGTGAACATCGATCAATTGAGCAAATCCTACGGCACCCGTCTGAACCATATCCAGGCCTTGGACCAGGTGACCTTGCAGATCAACCCAGGCATGTTTGGCCTCCTCGGTCCCAATGGCGCCGGTAAGACCACCCTCCTGCGCATCGTCGCCACCCTGCTCAAGCCCACCCATGGGCGCGTGACAGTGGACGGTTTCGATGTTTCAGACCGGCGGCAGAAATGGGTGATCAAGCAGCTCCTCGGCTTCCTACCGCAGGAATTAGGCCTGTATAACGGGCTTTCACCGGCAGAATTTCTGGATTATATTGCCACGTTAAAGAATCTGCACAATCCCCATGTGCGGGCGGAGGCTGTGGCACAGGTGATGGCGCTCACTGGGCTGCGCACTGTGGCGCACCAGCGCATCGGGACGCTCTCAGGAGGGATGAAACGCCGCGTGGGCATTGCCCAGGCGCTGCTGGGAGATCCGCAGCTGCTCATCGTCGATGAGCCCACCGCCGGGCTGGACCCGGAGGAGCGCGTGCGCTTTCGCAACCTGCTGGCGGGGCTGGCAACCGAGCGCATCGTAATCCTTTCCACACACATCGTCGAGGACATCGCTGCTACATGCAACATGATGGCGGTGCTCGACCAGGGCCGGGTGCGTTTTCATGGCGCACCCTCGGCGCTGATCGCCGCGGCTGAGGGACAGGCCTGGGAGGTGGAAATCCCGCTCAACCAATCCCCGCCTGTTTCATGGCGCATTGCCAGCCGGGTGCTGACTGCGGAGAGCCTGCGCCTGCGCGTAGTAGGTGAGCAGCCCGATCAGTCGGCCCGCCCCGTCGTACCCACGTTGGAGGAAGCCTATTTGGTGTTGATGCGAGGGGGATAAGACGCGGATTTTTGTTAGAACCTGGAGTAGCAATGCTGCTCCAGGCTTTTTTGATTAAGGCTCTTATAGGGTTTCAAGGAGGTGGACAAAAGAGAGCCAGGAAACTTGATGGAAGGTACGACGACATCAACATGGCACTACACTTCGATTCGTGATCAGCAGCCACATCACGCGCGGAAACAAATCGAGAACGCGCTAAAATAGGAAAAGGGAGTAATCGCCTGAACTACATTCCCAAATCCAGCGGGAAAAACTTCACGAAGGATTGGGAATCCATCTGATGGGGCGGGAAGACCCCCGTGCCATACTTTATGCAATCAATCAAGGCGACCATGTTGTGGCTTTTCAGCTTCACTTAGAAAGGTCTACGTCTGATGTTCCGAAAAATTCTCGCCTTTAGCCTGACGGTTGTTCTTACGCCTTGTGGAATTCAGCTTGGGTGTGCAAAGGGAGCGCAGGCTGCCTCCTGGCATGCTGTTTCAGCTTTGGATCACCTATTGGCTATTTGCTATCATCCAGGCGTTGTGCTAGCTAAATTCACCGCTTGTATCCAATACAGGATTTGGATATCTATTACCCTGGAGCACGTAAAGATGTAAGAAACGATGATCCAGTATCCAGAATGTGTCTCTTACTTTATATCAGCAAGGCTATTCGTACCTTTCAGAACATCTTGCAGCAAAATCCTGTGCACTTTTTGGGGTTCTTCAAAAATCGGGCTGTGAGCCGACTGATCAAATGTGTAAAATCCTTTTATTGGCGCTTTGAGCTGCTTGAAATAAGATTTTGCCCCGTCATAAGAACAGGTGTAATCATAAATGCCATGCAGGAAATAAACGGGGATATCCAATTCAGGTACTGCGTCAGCCAGATCAGTAGCCAGCATCTTATCCCATAAGAAGCTAGCACCGGCACGAAATTTAGCACGCCACGTGTTTACCTTTTCGATTATCGTATAATCTCGACACATTAGTGATAGTAAAAATACTCCCGTGAGCACCGATTTCATCTGATGGGTCGTTCCGATGCCAAGTTTGTGCATCGCTTCATCACGCAATGCCAGGTATCTATGCGGTGAGCCATTTGTTATCGTCACAGGGGCAGCCTCAAGCCTATGCACCATCCTACTGTCCCTGTTCTCCTTGAATTTATTCAGCATATACCCATACGCCTGCACTTCAGATTGGAGCTGATTCGACATTTGAGCTACACCCATATAGGCGTGATACAGCTCCGGTGATTTTTCAGCAACCTGTATGCCGAGGAATGATCCATGTGAATGCCCGATCAGATATATTTTTTCTTTGTGGAAGCGTTTGCGTAGATAATTCGTTAGTTCCAACGTGTCTGATATCAATTGCTCAACTGTCAGGCTTTCGCCTGGCATCGCCGCGTTATAAGAAATCCCCGAACCGCGCTGTTCCCACCAAACTACAGTGAAATACTTTTCAAGACCCGTGGGGTAGCTCTGGGTAAGGAAGTACTCAGGCATCCCCCCATGAAGGTATTGCAGCACGGGATGGGCTGCATCTTCGCTCTTAATAAACATCCCCTGTTTTACACCGTTGATGGTAATGTATATTTTTTCAGATATGCTGTCCATCCGAGTCCTCGGGTTTCAGCGAGGAAAGGCTATCCGCTTTCCAGGATACCATTATTTTACTCAATATCGGAAACCCAAGAGGTTCCAATAGTTCAAGAACCAGACAAATGCGATTGCAGCTACCGTCACGATGGAATAATGAATCCGTGAAACAATTCCCCAGTAGCGTTTGAGCCATGCGATAAGTGTGAAGGCAATCAATCCCAATGTGAGGATTGAGGCGGCTAACCAGGCTGACTGCCATCATGCCGTGGAACTTGCTGGACAACCTGACTTACCCATCCCTGGCGCTCACCTTGGTCCAGGGTCAACCCCTACCAACGGTGGTGCCGATCATCGCTACTGTTGCCTGGTGCCTGCTGTTTATCGGAATTGCAGTGTGGAGATTCACGCGGGAGGAATTCTGAGGCAATAATACTCATGCTGGTAGATGGCTCATTGCGCCAGATTGTACGGTCAAACAGTTACGATCAATAAATATCGCAGGGGAGGCTGCATCGTGGAGCTCCAGCCTCCCTAAATGATATTCGCCTGCGATGAGGCTAGCACCTTGCCAGGTCTGCACCGAGAGCTGAATAGCGGGCAGAATATGTAGATACAATTATTGGGATTTCGACCTCCCAATAATTCCGATTAATCAAGTTGTTCGCCTATTCTTCACTCAACGGCCGAATATATATTTGAGTGAAATACAGAGTTATTTGCTTTGATGGTCCCGAAAGGTTAGATAGCCTCAAGATAAACTGCTTGACCGGTAGTGAAAATGGCTGTATAGTAGATTTCGGTTCAGTTACAGTTCTCCTACTGAAATTCACATTCTGTCGGTTATAAGGATTTCGGATGTCAGCATCATCGTCCTCGGCCGCGCTCGCGTCCATGAATATTAAAAATACCTGGCTCCATCAATGGATATATTTCCTGACAACCGGTCTAATGTATGCCGCAGTTTTCTTACGCTCGGTGATCGGCTTTCAACAATCACCGCAGTTTGGACAAATAATTTCCTTGGTCTTAACCTGGATAATAGTTTTCATAGGAAGCGCCCTGCTCGCCCGCAAGTACCCTCGGGCTTCTTCTGCGCTGATAGGGCTGGAAATCCTGATCATCCTGTCCTTGCTCCTTATGACCCACTCAATCCGTTCAGATCTATTTGCATTCCTTTTCGCCATCATCGGGATGCAAGTAATGCAGCGTCATTCTCCCATGGTAACAGCAATTGTGATCGGTCTGTCTGCTTTAATGACTTTCTTTAGTCTCTTCCAACTCTTTGGGACATTACAAGCGTTAGCATTAACCATGGTATACACAGCTTTAGGAATCTTCCTTGCCGCATATGTCTGGGCCACACGTCAATCACAGGCAATTCAAGAGCACCGGCAGGCACTGGCCGGTGAGCTCCATGAAGTGAACCAGAAGCTTGATTTGTATTCACACCAGGCACAGCAGCTGGCTGCAAGCCGCGAGCGACAGCACCTGGGGCGCGAATTGCACGACTCGGTCACGCAGACCCTTTTCAGCATGACCCTTGCTGTACAGACAGCGCGGATGTCTATGCATCGCGATCGGCAGCAGGTGGCGACCCAGCTGGATCGTTTGGATCACCTGTCACACAACGCCCTAACTGAGATGCAGGCGTTGATTTCTCAGCTGACTCCTGAAGATAGAAGTGGAGGTTTCGTGGAAGTCTTGCAACAACATCTAGCAGAGCGTGAGCGATTAGAGAACCTGTCGGTAAAATTAATCGTCGAAGGCGATCAAATGTTCAACTCGGTTGAACAATCCAGCCTATACCGTATTGCACAAGAAGCATTAAATAACATTGTCAAGCATGCCCGGGTCAATTCAGCGGTGCTGCGCCTGCACCTGACCGAGCCATTGTGGATGGAGATCGAAGATCATGGTGTTGGATTCGATCCCGAAAATATCAGCGTTGATGGAAAGATAGGGCTGGCAGGGATGCGCGAACGCGCAACTGAGATTGGCTGGAAATTTGAGATGCAATCAATACCAGGACAAGGAACCATCATCCGGGTGCGAAAGGGAGCTTAAATCCAATGGTTGAGAAAGGTGAAAAAATCAATGTCCTGATCGTCGATGACCACCAGGTCGTACGCCAGGGACTCCGTTCCTATCTGGACATGTACGAAGATATACAGGTAGTGGGTGAAGCAGGCAATGGTCGTGAAGCCATAGAATTAGCTGCTCAATTAAGGCCGGATGTCATTTTAATGGATCTGGTCATGCCGGTCATGGATGGTATCACGGCCACAGAAAGGATCAAATCATTGGGTATAACCAGCCAGGTGCTTGCCCTGACCAGTTTTGATGAAGATGATAAAGTCTTCCCTGCTATTCAGGCAGGAGCATCCAGTTACTTGCTTAAAGACATTTCGACGGAAGCATTGGTGGAGGCTATACGGGCTGCAAAATTAGGCGAAGCGCGCCTGCATCCGAGGGTCATGCGGAAGTTGATGGATCAAGTTTCGCAACGACCACCAAAGAAAAAACCAATCGATGGCCCTCAATTAACAGAACGAGAGGTTGAGGTGATCCGATTAGTGACTCAAGGCAAGAGCAACCGCGAAATTGCCGAAGCTCTCGTGATTACTGAGAAAACTGCTAAAGCACACGTCAGCAATATCCTTGGAAAATTAGGCGTCGAGGACCGTACCCAGATGGCTGTGTATGCGATCAAGAATAATTTGGTGGACCCGAACGAGGTATAGCAGGAAATTAAGATGCCGAGGAATTCTTTTCCATCGCTTCGTACGAATCGCACCGGATTAATTGCCCTGGCAGTGGTTTATATCTGCTATATTGCCGTAATCCTCCGCACCCTGGCAAGACCAGAGATAAAATCCCAGTTACCAGTCTACCTGGCGCTGGAGTTCGTGAGCCTGGTACTGTTCACCCTAATGTTATGGCGCCCGATCGGTCGGCAAATATGGCAACATCTGTTTCTTGCCCTGCAGACTCTGCTCGTTTTAATCCTCCTTTTGCTATACCCTACGTTCGATTTCATCGCAGTGCTCTTCGTGACGCTCTCATACGAGGCAGCATTCGTGTTTCCTGGCACCGTACGCTGGAGGTGGGTAGTGGTCTTGATCGTGCTTATTGGTATACCGCTCATAGCATCCCAGGGGATGTACGGCCTGGCCCTATCTCTGACGCCGATCACAGCCTGCATCCTCTTTCCAGCGTATGTATCGGTAAACCAGGAGATAGAAAATGGATTGAGGGCCAGCAAGGCATTATTGGATGAATTGCAAGTTACCAACCATCAATTAACCACCTATGCAGCTCAGGTGGAGGAGCTTTCAATCATCCAAGAGCACAATCGACTGGCGCGCCAGCTGCATGACTCAGTCTCCCAGACCATCAATAGCATTATTCAGCTCAACCAGGTAGCACACGTCACACTGGAACAAGACCCTGGTCAACTGGAATCTCAATTAGAGCAATTGCAGACGCTGGCACAGAGCAGCCTGGAGCAGATGCGCGGATTGATCGCCAGCTTGCGGCCTGCTAATAACGGTTCTGCTGAACGAACTACGACCTGAAGCATACCGATATCCTCCAAAAGACCAAGCTTAAAAATACTCCCCAGCCTGCGAAAAGATACGACGCAGGCTGGATTTATTTTGCAGCGGAGGCTGTCATAATGTAACCGAAGGATTTTAATCATGACCTCTGACCAATTCGTGCTTGCACATCCAGATCATGTCCGTAAGAGAGTGCTGATTGTGGACGATAATCCCCAGGTGTTACAGGACCTGCGTCTGTTCCTCGAAACACCCGGCGAATTAGAGGTCATTGGCGAGGCTGCAAATGGGCTGGAGGCAGTTTTTTTGGTTCAAAAGCTCGCGCCGGATGTAGTGGTAATTGACCTGGAAATGCCCATTATGGATGGTTATGAAGCTACCCGCCAGATAAAAAAACATGCTCCTGCACCCAGGGTAGTGATCCTGAGTGTTCACGCCAGTTGGGAAGATCAGGATAAAGTCCGGCTCGCAGGAGCAGATGGGTTCGTCATTAAGGGAGCCAGCTATGAAGTATTAATGGACGCCATCCTTAGTCAACAGGAAGATCATCAATAAGAGGAACTATTATGAACACGAAACCATTTCATAAATATCTTTCATTGCTA
Source organism: uncultured Chloroflexia bacterium (assembly GCA_963809805.1). Classification (GTDB taxonomy): domain Bacteria; phylum Chloroflexota; class Anaerolineae; order Anaerolineales; family UBA4823; genus FEB-25. The sequence goes on from CAWELB010000002.1 coordinate 69,869, forward strand.
ATCCTAATTTAACAATTATGTAACGATTCCGTAGCACATGATAAATACAATGAGGAAAAAGATGGAGAAAACACGTGTGAATACTATGAGAACATCTTCATTTTGCGTGCCTGCCCACAAAATAATCGTCTCAATTTTGCTCATCAGCCTGGTATTTTTGACTGGTTCGGTGAAAGTCCATGCCTCGGCAATCTCGAATCCACGCATCTATGCCGGCTCAGATGCACAAGAAAAGCTGATCACAGCAGCCGTCCTGGAATCCTTCACCGATGAGCTCCTTAGCCAACAACTGCAGAAATACCCGATCGCGGGTGCGTCCGTAGCTGTGGTTCAGGATGGAAGAATTGTGCTTGCCAAAGGTTATGGCTATGCTGATATCGAGAAGCAGGTCCCAGTTTCCCCCGATGAAACCCTATTCCGCATCGGTTCGACCGGCAAGCTCTTCACCTGGACAGCTGTGATGCAGCTGGCTGAGCAAGGCAAAATCGACCTGGAGGCGGACGTCAACACCTACCTTACTGATTTCGAGATCCCCGCCACCTTCCCTGGGCCCATTACCATGCTCAACCTGTTGAGCCATACCGCCGGGTTCGAAGAAAGAGCTACCGGCACGGAATCACACTCACCCGATGCGATGCTTCCTTTACATGACTACCTGGCAACCTACATGCCAGACCGGGTCAGGCCAGCAGGTGAGCTGAGCAGCTATTCGAATTACGGGGCTGCGCTAGCCGGGTATATCGTGGAGGTCGTCTCAGGCATGCCATTCGAGCAGTATGTCGAGACCTATATATTCGAGCCCCTATCCATGGCCCACAGCACCTTCCGCCAACCTTTGCCGGTCGATCTGGCGAATCACCTGGCAAGCTCGTATTCTTACAATGGCGGATTCTCGAAAGGCGGGTTTGCCTACCCCAATTTAGCCCCGGCAGCCACGATGTGTTCCACCGCCCGGGATATGGCTAATTTCATAGTGGCGCAGCTCGAGGGAGGAAGATACGAAAGGGGCCGGATACTAAAACCGGAGACAGTCGCACTGATGCAAACGCAGTTATTCACCAACGACAAGCGCCTGGATGGATTTGCCTATGGATTTATGGAAGAAACGGTCAATGGGAAGCGTATCCTCTGGCACGGCGGTGATATCGGGAACTGGCATTCTATCCTGGCAATCATCCCGGAAGAAAACCTAGGTTTTTTCATTAGCTACAATTCATACGAGGGTATCCAGGCAGTCAACGAGACCTACTACGCCATGCTAAATACTTACTTCCCAGTCCAAAAAGGCAGCGAGGCACCCCCGGTCATGCTCTCAACCAACGACCCTGTAGATATCTCTGGCGAGTACCGCAGCACCCGATCGATGTACAACCATGTCGACAGGGTAATCAGTTTTCCAGGGAAAGGAAACTTTAGCATTACCCAAGCTCGATCCAATACAATCTCGATTCAAGGGCAGGAATTTTTCCAAATTGAGCCGCTGGTTTTCTCTTCCCTGGACGGTACAAAAACATTCGTCTTCCACCAGGATGGGAAATCCCTTCATATGCACGAGAGTGGGAACCCCTTATTTGCTTATGAGCGTGTGCGCTGGTATGAAACATCAACCTTCAACTTACTGGCATTCGGGATTTGCTATGTATTGCTGCTGACCTTCACCCTGGCTGCTTTGATTGGGATATTCCGGCGAAATAAGGCGGTGAATGGTGGATCCCATCTACCACCCATTGCTCGAGTTTGGTCGGTAGTCTTAGCATTGGTATTCCTGCTGGTGCCCTTAGCGACGGTATTTTATACCAGGTACGACTTTAAATCACCCTTCCCTCTCTACATGGTGATCGTGCTGGCAGCCGTTCTCATAGCTTCCATCCTGGTGATTGCTCCGGTAATTTTTACCTCCTAGCCTGGGTGCGACGCTATGGGAGCCTGGCAGGCCGCTTGCATTACACATTAACCACAATAGCTATGCTCGGCATGGTCTGGTTGATGTACTACTGGAGATTGTTGGGATTTAGATATTAACACCGGGATGAGATAATGGATATCAGATTGGTATAATGGAATCGGGATCCCGACCAGACCAGCAATATAGTTTTTTTACATATAAAGGAGATATGAAATGATAACTAACGTCCCAACTCAGGGTAAGCAGGCAGTTCAAGATTTGTCGAAGTACAGCCGCTCGTCATTAATTGAGCTCCATGACCTGTGCAAGAAATATGGGACCAATTGTGCCGTCAGCAACGTTAATCTGAGCGTATTTGGCGGTGAAGTTTTCGGATTTCTCGGACCCAACGGCGCAGGCAAGACCACTACGATCAAGATGATCGTCGGGCTATTACAACCAACCTCCGGCACAGTGAAAGTCGCCGGGTACGATATGCAATCACAACCTCTTCAGGCTAAAATTTCCAGTGGCTACGTCCCCGATACCCCCAACCTGTATTCAAAGCTATCCGCCCGAGAGCTGTTAGGTTTCGTCGGTGACCTGTACTCCATGGAACCTCAGAAGATCAACCGCCGCATCGAGGAACTGCTGCGGTTATTCTCACTGGATGACGTTGGAGATAACCTGATCGATTCTTACAGCCACGGTATGCAGCAGAAAGTCTCACTAGCCGCTGCGCTGATGCATGATCCTAAGGTGCTGGTGCTAGACGAGCCGACCGTGGGACTCGATCCAAAATCTGCTCGCCTGATTAAGGATGTCTTACGGCAGCTGGCTGAACGTGGTTCGGCAGTCTTTGTGACCACGCATATCCTCGAGATTGCCGAGCGTATGTGTGACCGGATTGGGATCATCAATAATGGTAAGCTGGTGGCACTTGGGACAATGGAAGAGCTCCGTGCGATGCAACATGGTGAGGCCAGTCTGGAAGATATCTTCCTGAGCTTGACGGGTGGTGCTGAGGAAGCGGAAATCGCGGAGGTGCTCAGATGACTACCATGAAAGCTTCGATCGGAGCCCAATCTGAAAATCCCATGGTCTATGTTTTCAAGCTGATGCGTTTGCGCTGGGTCATCTTCACCAGCGGATTCCAGCGAGCGAAACCGTTACAAAAGGCACTAACCATTGGCCTCTGGCTGCTGGTCCTTGCAGTTTTTGTCGGGTCATACCTCTTGTCCAACTATATCCTCGAGCAGTTAAATTCTCCACTCATAATCGAGAGCGGGATCGATACAACAGCATTCATCGAAGCAATCCCGGCATTACTTGTTGTAGCTGTTTTCTTATTAACCCTGATGGCCAGTTTCAGGCTGTTGCTGCAAGCATTATATCTGGCTAAGGATCTGGATTTCCTGGTGGCAGCACCGATACCCATCCGCTCGGTTTTCCTGGCCAAGATGTTGGAAGCCATCCTGCCGACTTTCATCCTGGTCCTGGTATTTGCGTTGCCGATTTTGATCAGCCTGGGTGCCGATGGTGGTTTCCACGCTGTTTATTATCCGCTGGTTTTTTTAGTTCTGGCATGCATCGCCCTCGGCGCCGCCGGGATATCAAGCCTGTTAGTGATGGCGGTGGTGCGCATCTTCCCGGCAAAACGGGTGGCGGAAATCCTGACTTTTTTGGGAGCCCTCCTTATCCTCGGCATATCCCAGTCTATAAACCTGATGAGTAGCAAATTGGAATCATTATCGCCCGAACAGATCACTTCGGGGTCCGGTTTTTTGACCAGCCTCAACAGTCCATGGCTTCCATTAGCATGGGGAGGGCGCAGCCTGGTCGAAATTGGCCAGGAGAACTGGTCTACAGGATTATTCTTCCTTGTCCTCACGGTCGGTTTATCGGGGATGGTGTTCTGGCTGGCGCTGATTACTGCCGAGCGTTTGTATTATACCGGCTGGGCTTCGCTTCAGGTGGGAACCCGGCAGAAGAAAAATCACCGAGCAACCGAACGCCGCGATACGAACAATGTGAGGACCAACATTTTACAACACCTGCTTCCACCCGAAATTGGGGCGATCATTGTGAAAGATATCAAGCTGTTACGCCGTGATTTGAATAACTTATCGCAGGTGATCGGGGCACTGATCATGGGAATTGTCTTCGCAGTGATGTTGCTACGTAGTGGTGGAGAGCCTGCGGTGGGAAAAGGTGAGGCTCCCGCCCTGTTTATGTCATTATTACGGTCTGGTATGGCTTATGGGAGTATGGTGATCGGGTTGTTCGTCGGCTGGGTGTTTATCGCCCACCTGGCGTTGGTTGCCTTTTCAATGGAGGGCAGGAGCTATTGGATCCTGAAAACCGCACCGGTGAGTGCTGGGAAGCAGCTGGTAGCTAAATTCCTGATGGCTTACCTGCCTACGCTGGTTTTAAGCTGGATTTACCTGCTCGGTATCGCCCTCCTGCAAAAAGCTCCGCTTACCACCATCCTCTATGGCTTACCCTCCATTGCACTCATCCTGGCTGGCCTCTGTGGGATCAACCTGGCATTCGGTGTGCGCGGTGTAAACCTGACCTGGACTGACCCGCGCAAGATGGAAAACGGGGTTGCTGGAGTCCTCGGGATGATCATCAGCATTATTTACCAGCTGGTCACCCTGGTGTTGTTTTTTGGTGCCCCTTTGGGTCTCCCATTACTTGGAATATCAGAAAATGTTGGAATGTTGGTGGGACTGTTCGCCGGAGGCGCAGTGTCACTGATTTGCACCTTCCTGCCAATGAAAATGGTTAAAAGTCGGATCGCAACAATTGGAGAGGAGTGAAAAATGAAAACTATAAATATCGCCTTACTTTTTGGAGGCATTCTCAGCTTTTGTGCCGCAGCTTTTCAATTGGTGATTTCCTTTGTCCCCAAATGGAGCGCTTTTTTGGTGCTGGAGAAGAATTGACCTCCAAGCCGCTGACCCTGCTGGTATTAGGCGTCGCAGTGACGGTGCTCTTAGCTACATGGGGATTCTACGGGATTTCGGGGGCAGGCTTGATCCGCCGGTTGCCATTACTGCGCCTGATAATCTTTCTCATCGGCACAGTCTACATCTTCCGAGGCCTGCCCATCCTATTGAAATTGCTAGAGCTGGTCAAGATCCTACCGCCCAGCGGGGCAATGGAACTACCCGGTTTTTTAGTCTTCCTCGGCGCATTGATCGCCGGGATATTCTATTGGGCTGGATTAGCCATCGGATGGAAGCAATTGAGGCTGAAAACTGTTAGTAATAGTAATTAGTGATTAGTCAATCCGGTAAAAAAACTAACCGGACAGGTTAGTCAATTAGGAAAATAAAGAAGCTCCATCGCAGGCAGCCGCAGGGGACGTTTGATCTCACAAGGAGGCAGGGGTTCGAATCCCTTCCTACGATGTAGAAGTCGAGCATTCAGCTGTGAGCCTTCAGCTTTCAGCCATAAGCATAAAAAACTATGTCTACCGCGTCAAGTTAATTAATAAAGATAGCGCTTTTTGGTAAAAAATGCGCGATAATGATATCAACGTTACCAGCACACGGAAACAGACGAAAACCCAGCGGCTCGAGCAATTGACAGGCGGAGGTTAACACACGCTGCAGGCATCCATGTACGTGCTCACATAAGGAGGAGATATGAAGAGCAAAAAACAATACTTATCCATTGGATTTACCCTGGTACTGGGGTTGTTCTTGACAATATCACTGCTGATGTTGCTTGGGGGTTCACGGGTAGCCCTGTCACAAGCAGGAAGCGGGATCATCCGAGTGGCGCCCAGCGGCAGCGATACTCCAGATTGTGGCAGCCAGGCAACACCCTGCCAGACGATTCAATATGCGGTGGACCTAGCTCAGGCGGGCGATGAAATCCAGGTAGCAACTGGCAGTTACAGTGGTGTTCAGAGTCGTGCTGTTCCTGAAGGCTACCCTTTCCCCCCAGTCAGCGGTTATATCCTGCAGACTGTATACATCAGCAAGACAGTCATACTCCGTGGTGGTTATACAATCACATTTAGCGACCCGCCTGACCCACAAGCCAACCCGACCACAGTGAATGCGCAAGGAGCGGGGCGTGCGATGGTAATTGCCGGTTCTATCAGCCCAACCATTGAAGGTTTACGCCTCACAGGCGGCAATTCGATTGGGTTAGGAGGAGGTATAGATACGGCTGATGCCGGAGGTGGATTGTACATCCTGAATGCCATGGTTGATTTCAGCAATAACGTAATTTATGAAAATATCGCCATGAATGGTGGTGGAATCTTCCTGGAAAACAGCATTTCGGTCCTGACTATGAACGAGATCTTTTCCAACACCTGCGATTATTCGGGTGGTGGGATCCTATTACACGACAGTGCAGCCACGTTGAATGGGAACACATTTTATGCGAATACTGCCACCAGCTACCTTGGTAGTGGCGCGGGGATATATGCGCTAACCAGTTCCAATGCCACGATCAGTGGGAACACGATTTCCTCCAACATAGCTGAATCAAACGGGGGTGGGATGCTATTAAACACAAGTAAAGATGTGAGCCTGACGGAAAACACGATAATATCCAATACCGCAAATTCAGGCTGGGGTGGGGGGATATGGATGCGTTATGGTGACGGAACTGTTTTTACCAGTAATACCATCCGCGCCAATAAAGCTCCAAGCCGTGGTGGCGGTCTGTATATGGATCAGGGTTACGTCGAATTTGAGAATAACACGGTTATCTTAAATACCGCTGAATCTGGCGGCGGAATGTATATCTCCGGCAGGGAGATCACCATGACTGCCAACACGATCTTCTCCAATACCGCCTTAATGGGGGGTGGATTGTATCTGGAATATAACGACTCCTTCCTCACCGGCAATATTATCAGCTTCAACCGGGCGACATTAGACAACGGCCTGGGTGGAGCGATTATCTTGGACAATAGTAATCCTTTGTTGAAGCGGAACATCATCACTCACAACCAAGCCGATTGGGGTGGTGGATTAGGTGTGTACAGGAGCTCCCCAGAGTTATACAATAATCTTGTGGCAGATAATTCTGCCGGTCAGTATGGCAGCGGAGTGTTTGTTCAGACAGACTCATCACCCCATTTTTGGCACACCACCATTGCCCGTAATTCAGGGGGAGATAGTACGGGGATTACAATATTTGGTCCAAATAATTCAGTGAGTATGACCAATACCATCTTGGTGAGCCAAACGTTGGGAATCATTGTCTCGTTGGACAGTAGTATAAATTTGGCCGGAACCTTGTGGTACAGCAATGCAGCTGATTGGGGAGGGGAGGGCACAATTATTACCGGTACTTACAACTACTGGGGTGAGCCACTATTTGCAGCGGATGGCTACCATTTATTACCCGGTTCGATGGCGATCGATCACGGTATATTTGCCGGAGTAACCGATGACATAGACGGTGAGATACGCTGGGGCATCCCTGATCTTGGGGCGGACGAATTGTCTGAGCCACAAATACTCTTACCAATATTCTTACCGGTGATCGTCCGCAATCCGTAAGCTCAATAAGTAATAGTGATTAGTTGATTAGTGATCAGTTGATTAGTGATTAGTCATCCGGTGAAGTCCGGTAGAAGAGCACCGGACAGGAGATCACTGAAACCGGACAGGTTAGTCAATTAGGCAGTTAGTTACTAGTCATCCGTTAAAAGTCCGGATTAAGTCCGGTAATCCGGTAGAGACCTGGTAAAAGGTAAACCGGATTCGACAAACCGGATTCGAGAAACCCGACAGGGCTGTGATAAGCCTTGAAATGATCGCGTCATGTTCAAAATAATAGTGACAGGTAGGTCAATTAGCAAGGTAAAAAAATTACATAATAAATTTGCTGTCTTACCTGACTGGAGAATGGTAAGGACTTTTGATATTTATTTTTTTAATCAGGGTTTCAATTCCAAGTGTTTAATTCTCCTGTGCATTTCAGTTATAAAATTCGCTGGTAGAATCAATTCAGCCCTTATATAGATGTTGAGGAGTTCATAATGTCTGAATCGAAAACTCCATCTGCTCCAGCCTTCCCAAGTTTACGTGACATGCTGGCCCTGGAAATACCGCTGGAAGCGAATATATCGCCCGATGGCGGGCATGTAGCCATCTCTGTACGGCGTGCCGATTGGAACAAGGATTGCTACGATTTAGTGTGCCTGATCTACGACCAGAGGCGCAAGCGGGTTCTCCCGCTTACCCACTCGGGGAGCGTCAGTCAGGTGGAATGGGTGGATGAAAATACCCTGGCAGTGCTCAAAGCGTCAAGCAGTACATCTGATGATTCCCGGGATAAACCGCAAATCTGGCTCTATGAAGATTTGGTCGGTGAAGGCTGGCAGGTTACGGATCATAAGACGGGTGTAGAAACATTTAAACCTTTTTCGGGGGGCTTTCTATATCTGGCCAACAACCCAGAGCGAGATGAGAAAAAAGACCGGCGGGACAAATTTGGCAACTTTGTTCACTTTGAACAAGAGGATAGCGCCTCAGCCCTATATTACGTCAGCCTGGATGAATGCCGTACCTACCAATCCCAGGTGCGGGCAGCTACAGATGATGAATCCAAAGCCATCACCCCACCCGTGGTTGAGCTGAGCAAGCTGTTCGACCAACCCTTGCGCATCACAGGGATGGTACCTGCCCCTGGTGGAGAGGTTGTGTACCTGAATTGCCAACGGCGCGATGATCTGATCTACTGGCGGCAGGGCAGCGTCTACTGCTTGCAATTGAATGCAAAGGCAGCCCTGACAGAATTCATCCAGCGAGATCACGCCCATAAAACAGCAGAAAAAGCAGTAAGCGGCTTAAAACAGACGGAGTCGGATACACCCACGGAAGAAGACTATTCCTACCTGGGTCAACTCACCCGCCTGAACCTACCTGCCAGGGCGCAGGTTGCGGCAATCTCACCGGATGGCAGCCAGCTGCTCATTGAGTACCAGGGACGTGATGCGAAGATGTATACCCGCCCAGACCTGTGGGTGATTGATACCCAGGCAGCCCTTTCCATCACTGATGAAAAAACGTTCGTTGCCAGCATGCGCAACATCAGTTCCGGCCTTGACGAGTATGTGCTCCGTGTTTATTGGGTGGAAAGCGGCATTTTCGGGTTGTATTACGAAGGGACTGCGGTCCGGCTGGTGCGCTTCCATGGGGATGGAAAATATACTCGCCTTGAGCTGCGTGATCCAGATGAGCAAATCCTCTGGCCTTGGTACAACTTTCACATTTCCAACTCAGGAAGTATGGGTCTGATAGCAGCTAACGCCAATCATTTCCCCGAGGCCTGCCTGGCCTCACCCGAAGGCGATGCAAATACCTGGCGTGTCCAACGCCTGACGGATTATGGCAAAGCGCTCGCAGATTGGTCGATGGGGACGGTGGAGACAATCCGATGGAAGAGCAAAGATGGAGTAGAAATCGAAGGCGTTCTTCGCAAGCCATCCAACTATGATCCAACCAAGAAGTATCCACTGGTCTTCATTGTCCATGGTGGGCCGACCGATAGCTATCATGAATACCTTCTCAGCGCCGAAGACTTACGCTACTATCCATCGGTGCAGTTTGTTAATCAGGGGTGCCTGGTGCTAAAACCCAATTATCGCGGTTCCTTAGGACGCGGCCAGGCGTTTATGGAACTAAATGTCAACAACCTGGGTGTGGGTGACCTTTGGGACTTAGAAAGTGCCGTGGATCACCTGGTGGGGTTGGGATGGGTTGATCCGGAAAGCGTGGGCTGTATGGGCTGGTCGCAAGGAGGTTATATTTCGGCCTTTGCCGCGCTTCACTCCAAAAAGTTCAAAGCCGTCTCGGTGGGTGCTGGCGTTTCAGATTGGTATACCTACCACATCAGTAATGACATCCCCGACTTCACCGTGGATTACCTATCGGGCTCACCTTTCCGTGATCGAACAAGCTACATAAAAACAGCTCCCATTAGTGCCATAGCAGAAGCCAGCACGCCCATGATGATCCAGCACGGCGCAGAAGACCAGCGGGTACCACTCTCCAATGCCAAAGAGCTTTACCGCGGCTTGAAAGAGATGGGTGTGCAGGTAGAGCTGTTTATTTTCCCCGGCATGGGTCACCCAATCACTAAACCACGTGAAAACCATGCTGTGATGCACCAAAACCTGAACTGGTTCAGCCACCACCTTCTCGGTATGCCTTTGGACTTGATCCCAAAATCGAGCTCCAGCTGATTATAGGTGACTCGATCAACCTTGAGACTATGCTTTATACGGCATCAAATTTAGGTAAATGGTTAACCACAATTGACTCTGAGGTTCTTACTGGGGTTGGGGAGAGAGTAAGAGTGCTGCTTAAAGTACCTTGGAAAAAAATATATTGTGAACGAAATTATTGAAGATTGATCTGCGGGAGAAGACCTGGTCAGCGATAAGGAGCGAAAAATGTCTAAGAAAGACAAGGAAAAGAACAGCAAGGAAAAAGCGGGGAATGAGGCTGAGGTTTTAACTAAAAATACTGATAATGGGGAAGCAGAGAATCAAAAGGCGGTGAAAGCTGGTGCGAGCGAAAAAACGATCCAGGTGGATAAAAAAGTTTACGCCGCGGAGCTGCGCCGCCTGCAAGTCGAGCTGGTCAAGCTGCAGGAATGGGTGCGGATTAAAGGGCTGAAGGTGGTGGTCATTTTTGAGGGGCGGGATGCAGCTGGAAAAGGCGGGGTGATCAAGCGCATCACAGAGAGCCTGAACCCGCGCGTTTGCAGGGTGGTGGCACTGCCCGCACCCACAGAACGCGAGAAAAGCCAGTGGTACTTCCAGCGCTATGTGCCCCATCTGCCCGCGGCGGGAGAAATCGTTCTGTTTGATCGCAGCTGGTACAACCGGGCGGGGGTGGAACGGGTGATGGGATTCTGCACGGATGAAGAGTATGCAGAATTCCTGCGCTCGGTGCCAGAGTTCGAACGCATGCTGGTGCGCTCGGGAATCATCCTGATCAAATACTGGTTCTCGGTCAGTAATCAAGAGCAGGAAAAACGTTTTCAGGAAAGGATGTCTGACCCGACTAAGCGCTGGAAGCTGAGCCCGATGGATATGCAATCGCGCGCCCGCTGGGTGGAGTATTCGAAGGCAAAAGATGAGATGTTCGGCTACACCGATATCAAGCAAGCTCCCTGGCATGTGGTGAACGCAGATAACAAACAGTGTGCCCGGCTTAACTGCATCCGGCATTTACTAAGCATGATCGCGTATCAAGACCTGACTCCGGAACCGATGAGCCTGCCGCCGCGTCAAAAAGAAGGCGGCTACGTACGCCCACCCATTACCGACCAAACTTTTGTGCCGGAGGTCTACCAGCCGGCTGGATTGGGTGAGAAGGATTAGATAAAACGAGTCACAAGGAATAGTAACGAAGCGAATAATGGAGACGATTGGGCTAATCGCAGCCATGCCCCAGGAGAGTGCTGCGCTTCTAAGGCAGGTAAAGGGATGGAAGCGGATTTCAGTGGGAGCATTTAGGGGATATAGTTTTGAGTTATCCGGACGGACGTGTATTCTGGGCACTTCCGGGATGGGCCTCCGGAGGGCGAGTGAGGCAACCCGGAAGCTCATCGAGAGTTATTCACCAATTTTAGTGATCTCATTTGGGATCGCCGGTGCAGTGGAAGCAGACCTTGAGATTGGGGATGTCGTAGCAATCGAGGCTGTGCGACGACTGGAACAGGGTGTGCTAAGCGCACCCAATCCGCTCAACCCATTACGTGATACGGTCTGGCAGACAGCTGGACAGGTTTTAGCCAGGCGGGGCGCACATTTATATCCAGGAACTGCCATTACCACCGGAGGGTCGCCGGTTTCTGAGGACCTGCTGGCGGGAACAACCCACCCGGTGCTGGAGATGGAAACAGCGGGGATCGAAAAGATAACGAGTGAGAAGGGGATACCGCTGGCAGCCATACGAGCGATCAGTGACGGACCGTGTGCCCCGATCCCATTCGACCTTACCGAGATCATGGATCAAGACGCCAACCTGCGAGCAGACAAGATCCTGACGGCAATCGCACACAACCCAAGGATCATGCTTCAATTCAGCAGATCCATGCGCAATTCAAAGCTGGCAGCCGATAACGCGGCCGCAGCGGTGCTGGCGGTATTGAGTTAGCTGACTACAGAAAAAGGGCAATTCCAAAAGTAGAGGCGCGACCAGATATTATGATTAATTACCCCTGTGCTCTGGCCGAAAGCGCACCATGCTGGCGTTGGGGTAGATTCTCTGGTGTATTGTGTTCAAATCCCATCCCAACGCCCCTACATCGCTACGTTTTAGGATATTTTTCACAGTATTTTGACCTCTTAAACAGCCCATTTCGTAGGTCATTCTATACAGCTAATACCCAGGTCAAATTGGTGTCCAGCTCAGGCATAGATTGGTTGAGTGCTGCGCAAACGAGGGATGGCTTCGTTAACAATCTGCTCAAACATGGGCATCAACATGGGAACGAACGGGTAGAAAAACACGATCTCTGAGATACCAATTTCCTGATAACGTTTTACAATCTCTTCGAAGTCTCCCGGGACCGAATACAACCGCTGATATTCCTCATGTGTGAAGATGAGGACAGACCGGCGTAAAGTAGTCGGGTCGCGCCCAATCTCGACGCAATACTCATCCAACCTGAGGTTACGCTCACGGGTGACTGCCAGCATCTCATCAAAGGATTTTATTTCCATCCCACCAAAGGTGTTCCAGGTGTCGGCGAACTCCGCAGCAATTTTCAGCATGCGGGGTTTATTTCCGCCAATCATCAGCGGTGGGCGAGGTTTTTGCACAGGTTGAGGGTTAATGACAGCGCCCCTGATCTGATAATAGCCCCCCAGGTAAGTAGTTTCTGGGTTTCTCAACAGCCGATCCACAATCTCAACTACTTCACGGAAACGATCTACGCGCTCTCCCGGAGGCCAGTCGGGTGTACCGGTCATGGCATAAGAAATATCCTCACAGCCAGGAGCCCCAGCACCCAAACCTAGGTCGAGGCGCCCGTTGGAAATATGGTCTACGGTCATGGCCTGGCGCGCCAGGAAAGCCGGGTTACGCCACGGGGCGGCTGAGAGCAGACTGATGCGGATCGTTTTTGTCTGCGTGGCGAGAGCCGCAAGGGTAGTCCAGCTCTCAAACCAGGGAGTGTTGGGGGAGGCATAATTGACGAAATGGTCAGCCAACATGACGCCATCCAAGCCGTGAGCTTCCAAATATTGCCAGCGGGCGACCATTTCAGGCCAGGGGACTTCCTGCATGGCAGCAACAACAAAACGAAGTTTTTGTTCCATATTTTTTTCCTTTTTTCGATTGACCGTCGTGCAAGTATGTATTGCACGATTGTCGAGTGACTTCCGACCCACCCCCAGCCCCATCCTGCCTGATGCATGGGAGGAGGCATGTTCAGGCAGGATGGAAGGAGGTGGATATCAAGCCGTGGGTTGGCGTGTGACCCGTCTCTTGATAAACACGGTTAACAACAAGACGACCCCGATCACCAATAGGACGATAGCAGGCAGGGCTCCATTGAAGCTCTTACCGAGCAGAATTGCCCCAATGGAGGTAGCCAGCAAACTGAGGGCGGGATACTTTGCCCAATCCGTTGGATGGAGGAAGCGTAAATGCCACAGGATTCCAAAAGTGGCTGCCAGGCCCAGGAAAAGTACGCTGATATATGCTCCAAATTGAAGGCCGGCGATATCGATGTATGCCGCGTTGGGGAACAAGGTATCCAGCAAGGCGACCAGACCGATCGTGGCGAAAACACCTGAAGGGATCAGCGCCCACCAGTTTTTCTTCGAAGTGAAATAAGTCATCAGGAAAAACAAGGTGAAGAGGAGCATCACCACTGGACCTTTGATATCTTCAGGGATCAATAATTCAACCAGCGGGAAAGTCCCGATAAATCCCAGAACCGCAGCAGCGATGAGAGCCCAAGTGCGTCGCTGATCAGACAAGAATCCAACCAGGAAGAGGAATGCAATGGAGTATAGGAAGAACGCACCTAGCAAATCAGAATCAACACGCTCATCAAGCAGGAGGACGGTCGCAATCACAGCAAGCACCCAAGCGGGGATCAAAAATCCCCATCGTTTCCGATTCAATATAAAGCCTACAATATTGGGAATGGCCAGGCTTAACAGGAAGGGGAATGCGATATAGGGGTTATCGGGTTGTTCCAGGATCGTGCCGATGGTGAGCGCCAGGGCAGCAAAGATCAGAGCGGGGAAGAGCAGTCCCCAGTAGCGGATACCTTTCAGATAATAGGTCAGGAAAAAAGCACCACTGATGACCGAAAAGGCAACCGTACACAGCTGTCGTGTGTATTGAGCATAGGTCACATATCCCAGCTGCTCAGCAATAGCCAGGCTACCCAGCAAGATCAGAATGATCCCCCAAATGATTTTGATGAGATTAGTTTTCATTGCATTGCCTCCTTCTGAACTAATTGTCCCTTTCCTTGATGAGATGTGACGTTGAGAAAGGTACTGAGCACAAATAAAACCGCATACACGTACCAGAATGGTTTGTAGATGAGGGCGAGCGGCCACCAGTAGAACATCACCGTCGCCAGGTAAAGGAATACATAAGGTCCCAGGATGGACCAACGAGCGGGAGAGCGCCACTGGATTTTCAGTGCATATTCGACGGTGTATCCAAAAATTGCCCAGATGAGGTAGACAAAACCGCTCAGCCAGAATGACCAGCTCGTGCCCCTCAGGAGGATGAGCGTGCTTAACCCGACGGCAGGGATGCTCAAGGCATACACCAGCCTGCCGTAGCGCATGGCCAGGTCAAACTGCCATTTGCGCAGGGCGAAATGGATGATCAGGATGACTTGAAAGAGAAACGCACTAATCACAAACAAAATTTCTGAATTCTCCAAACCAGACATGCCAACCTCCATCATATGAACAATCTACATCACGCCTGGCGGCCAGGTCAAGGTTTTAGCTCAACAGTTGGGCTGTGTTTACTACAACGAAGAGCAGGATGAGCAGGGCGGAAACTCCAACCAGCCCCCAGCGAGCAAGGCCAGGATGCGATTCTGCCCAAGTCCGACCGATTTTGGTCGAGCTGCCCAGATAAGTGATGCCCAACACGATGAGAAACCAACCGGGACGGCTGCCGTTCTGGACGAACACAAAACCTATGACCAGCAATATGGCTGCATATGCCCATAACCGGATACCCTGGCGATTATTCATTGGAAACTCCTTTACCCGTACCCTGAGCTAATGAACCGCCAGGGTGGCGATGAACAGGAACAGATCGGCGGCAGCATGGATCAGATAAGCGCCCCAGAGGCTGTCGGTTTTCAACATCAAAATGCTGCATGCCAGACCCATGGTGAAGGTGTTGACCACGAAAATTGGCACAACGGTGGCGGGCAGATATGCTACTCCCAGGAAATGCATGGCAGCGAAGGTGATGGAGGTCAAAATGACCGTCCCAGCAACACCGACCAGGGGAAGCATTTTCTTCATAAAGAGCCCCCGAATCCACAGCTCCTCCAGCAGACTGTTGCTGAGTGAAAAAACCAATCCCCACAGGATGGCTGAACCGAGTTTGGGCAGCTCGTAGCCGGGGCCAAAGAAGATCAATACCGAGGTGAAATAGTTGACCAGCACCAGGCTGCCGATGCCGAAACCCCACTTATAGCTCAGGTTGCCTTTCTTCAGAAACAACGAGCCCAGGTCTGCGCCTGATACCAGGGTGAGCACGATGATTGGGACAACCACCAGGAGGGTATCGTATAGCTTGGCGAGCCCCTGGGTTTTATTGGCCTCCGCCAGGCCAAAAAGTCGCACGAAATCGGTGTAATGACCGCCGAACAGAACAGAGATGAGGTTGATCATCGAAGCGACAAAGAAAGCATAGGCGATCGCCAAGTATTTAACCCATTTTGTACTGCGCTTGAAAAACAAGGCAATAAGCAAGAAAACTGCAGAAACGCAGGCGGCATAGACCAGATTGCCATTGGTTGGGAACAAAGGGTAGTAGTTGGGTCCCAACAGAAAAACTGCAAATGAGCAGGCCATAAGTACTGCAGTTACCAGTACTTTATATCCAATGGAATTTGCCGTTGGTGTGGCTTGATTTGTGTTGTGAATTGTGTCAGTGGTTTCCATCTCCAGCCTCCATGAATAGGTTTATGGCACTTGTAATGAGGCGATGATCAGCTCTCCCACCAGCAGCGTTTTACCCGTCAGGTCATATCCATCCTGGCAATATACTCCGGTGTAGCTATAGATAAAGCTAAATTCCAGATCGCCGCGCAAGATATTGGCTTGATCACCACCTTGATACCAAATTGATTGAATTTGCCCGCCTGGGCAAACCAAATAGGTGCGCCGGGCGGGCTGACCGGCTACATCCAGGGTGCCCTGGGAGATAAACTCACCCTGACCGACGCCGGTTGGCCACAGCAGCACTTCTTCACCCACGCGGCGGAAGGACATGCGGAGGGTAAGATCGATCTCATTGGGATGTTCTGGATGCAAAATGAGCGTGTGGTCGTTCATGATGGGATCAAACGTGGTGGTCTCGTCCACTACCCAATCTTCCGGCAGCCTGATGGTGAAACCGTAGGCAGGGTGGGTATAAGTCCAAAAGCCCTGGTAGAAGCTCGGGTCGATTGGCACGGCGGTGGGGATGGGGGTGGGAGAACCAGCTGCTGCCGTGGGCTCTCCAAACTGGAAGCTCTGCAGGAAGCGGTTGTTCAGATCCCAATCCTCGGTCTCGCCAGTGTGGCCGATGAGAATCTGGTACAGCTGACCACCATGGGCAAAGTAATAGCGGTCATCGGCATAAGACTGCTGGCTGCGTTCGTGGCGATAGTGAAGGGCGGTGACCCCGGCGATTTGCACATCGGGTGCGCGGGTCTCACCGACCAGATAGTGATCGGTCAGCCACTGCAGTAAGTTGGCATCTTCAGGAGGGCGATACTCAGGGCGGTCATCCGGATGGGCGACGCTCCAGAATTCGGAACCCAACCCTGAACCATTAATGCTCAGGCTTTTATTAGGCTCAGCATCTATGGAGATTTGTGCATCAGCTGGATAATGAAAACTGTAGCCGAATTCTGAATTGCGATAGATTTTCCAACCCTGGCTGTCATAATCAGCAACAGCCGTTGGAGCTTCCACGGCACCAGGCAGACACTCCCCACGGTAAAAAGCCCACTCATCACACTCATTGCCATCCGGGAAAATGCAAACGCCTGCCTGGCTGCCGTCGCTGGCGGTACGGATCTCCAATTTATACCCTTGCTGCTCACAGAAGGCTGAAGCGGGGTTGGGCAAGGTTGCCATGGTGGGGGCAATTGTTGGTGTGGCTGACACTACCACATCAGTAGCCTGGGAATTAAGCAGAGAGCAGCCGGTTACCAACAGACAAAAGATAATCAATAAAACACTAATTTTCATTTTCAATCCTTTCGACATTGATGACAGTGATATTGAGATTCCAGAGCTGTTCAAGAAAACCGCGCAAGGCGGGTTGGTCGGCAAAGGAGCCGATGATAAGGGTCTCACCATTCTCTTGGGGAATCAGAGATAAATTACCCAGCCAATCAGTAAACTGGCGATCGAGGGTTTCCCTGACCCTGATGCGGTAAGCGTTTTGCTGGTAGGGTGTGTTTTGATCCATCATCACTCCTTTTAGAATACGGTTATGACAGAACTCAAGCTTCGTAGCATGATCATAAAATATTCGACCTGAAAAATCAGGCCCTAAACAGGGTATTGAAGGGGTATTTAATGGGTAAAACCTGGGGACTTCCAGACCGGTTCAGATATTCACTAGGACAATCGCGCCGTTCATGCCTGGGCGGGCAATACTTTTCTCATGGGCTGATATATTAAATCCCTACCATCAAAGCTCCAGCCGTTGCGAAGACCGGTGGATTTCTTGTACCCAACCGCGGCATAAAAACGGATGGCAAAGTGAGCTGCCGCCACGGTGATCGAACGGCAGCCAGCACTGATACTGACCTGATCACAGTGTTCCGACAGCTGCCGCCCAATACCCTGGCGGTGGTGATCTTCGCGCACGAACAGGCTTTGCAAGCGACCTGGTCTGCATCTCAACACACCCACGATTTGGTTTGCTTCTTCTGCGACGAAAACTCTGACGGACTTCAACACTCTTCGAATCGCCTCCTGCTGGGTAGGGTCGTCTGACCAGGCATAGAAAAACGGACCCAGAAGCTTACGCTGTTCATCAGGCGAGGCAAAGTCAAGGTTAAATTTGCGATAGGTTTCAGCAATCAGCACACCCACGGTCTGCGCATCCATCGCTTCATCATAATTGCGGATAATGGTCATCATTGGAAATTCTCACTGATTAACCTGATACTTGGATGGTTGTTTGTATGCTTCATCTGCTGCGCCAGTTACCTTCTCCACTCAGACGGATATCACGGCGGAAGAAACGCTCATATGCCAGCAGGGTCATGGCGAGGCTGATACCCAGCAGAGCCAGCAACCAGGTGAGGTTGAGCTGCTGGAAGGATAGGACCGTCTGATAGTAATGATAAGGGAGTATATTGGCTACCAGTTCCAGACGCTGGTCCAGGGATGACAGGGAGGAGACGAAATAACTGATCAGCATAAATACTCCCGAGACCATGGCGGCCAGGCTACGAGATGGCAGGAGCATACTCAGCAACAGACCAAAGGTCGCATATACCAGGGTCTGGATCAGTAAAGATAGGAAGGGGACTGCCATCTGACCCCAGGTGAAACCCAGGCTGGAGCGACCTAACAGGATACTAAATCCCAACCAGCCCAAGAGCATGATCGATAGTGCGGCGCCAAGCAAGCCGAGGAACCTGCCCCAGAAGAAGGATGTACGACCGACCGGGTGAGCTACAATCAAATCCAGCCGACCATGTTCTTCGTCGTTGACGATCAAGCCACTCCCAACGATTACAGCAAATATACCGACGATAAACGGCAGCATCGAGAAAGCATACATCCCAAGATATCCAGCTGGTGTGACCAGGCTGGTGGTATCAGCTCCGAAGAAAGCCAGGAACTCAGGAGGATAGCTGGCGATCATTTGCTGGAGGCGGTCATTCTGGGCAGCCATCTTATCGTACAGGGCAACAATCATCAGACCATAAAGTGCCAGTCCAAGACCCCAGCCAATAATCTGCCAGCGTAGGCCGGTGTATGTGTAGCGGAAAGTGGTCCATAAGCGTTTCATTGTTTTATTCTCCTCGCGGCAGACTTATTTTTTATAATAGGTCAAGAAAACTTCTTCCAGGCTGGGTCGCTCGGTTTCCAGGTCTTGGACGGGCAAGCGTCCCAAGGTTTGCACGAGCAACTCCATGTCGCCGGTTACCTGTAAGGTAAGACTGGTCTGGTCCAGCTGGCTTAACAGCTCCACACCAGGTATGGCAACCAGCTCCGTGAAATCGATGGCTCGCTTGAAGCGAATGGTGATGCGGTTGACTGCAGTGTGAGTGAGCTGGGCAGTATTGGTAATCTCTACAATCTCACCCGAGCGGATTATGGCCACGCGTGTGGCCAGATTCTCAACCTCGCTCATGATATGGGAGCTAAAGAAGATGGTTGCGCCTGACTGGTTTGCTTCACGCAGCAACCCGAGGACTTCCTGCTGCATTAATGGGTCGAGACCACTGGTTGGCTCGTCCAACAGAAGCAGCTCCGGGTTGTGCATCAGAGCCTGGATGACCCCTACCTTTTGCTTATTACCCTTTGACAGGTTTTTGATGGGTTGGTGCAGGTCAAGCGCCAGGCGGTTAGAAAGATGACGGATGTAATCCCATTCAGCGCAGCCGCCACGCATATCATTAAAGAAACGTAACTGGCGCTCGGCGGTCAGGTTGTCATAATATTGCATTTCACCGGGCAGATAGCCTGTGATCGACTGGACTGCCACCGGCTCGATCTGCGGATCTATTCCCAGGAGCAAGGTTTTGCCTCCGTCAGGGCGGATCATGTCCAGCATACAGCGGATGGTGGTCGTCTTTCCAGCCCCATTCGGACCGAGAAAACCAAAAATCTCACCGCGCGGCACTTGCAGATCGATCCCGCGCAAGGCACGCACTCTACCATATGACTTGGTCAATCCCTGCACCTGGATAGCAAGATCATCATTTGGGACGAGGGTGGTGGTGTTATCCATAGTTAATCTTCCTTGGAATCTATCTGAGGCTGGTCTGGCATTGAAGCGCCAGTGGTGATCCATGGAGAAATATCCAGAGAATCTTGATTTTGCGGATCACTATTTTGGATATCCTTGTCGATGGGTAGGATGGTGAGATTGAGATTGCGGAATTGATCCAGCAAATTGCACAGGTCAGCTCGGTCCATCATCAGGCTGACCATCAGAATCCCAGCGTTTTCCTGCGGGATGACAAAAACCTCACCACACCAATCGATGCTGGGAGAATTCAACGCTCCCTGGAGCTGCAATCGGTACGTGTGGCGTCGATCAATATTTACGTAAGCCAGATCACTTAACATCGTCACTTCCTTTTGTGTAATAGTTTCCATCATA
Source organism: uncultured Chloroflexia bacterium (assembly GCA_963809805.1). Lineage (GTDB taxonomy): Bacteria > Chloroflexota > Anaerolineae > Anaerolineales > UBA4823 > FEB-25. Next base: position 90,308 of record CAWELB010000002.1, read on the forward strand.
TGATCGCCTGGTATAGGATACAACAAAGAGCCCGAATATTCAGGCCCTTTTTAGGGTATTGATGGGGTATTTTGAGAGTTGTTTTATAAAGTGGAATTTACAGCAAGCCTATTTTTCGAGCGCTCACAATGGCTTCTGTACGACTGTGCACATCCAGCTTGCCGTAGATATTCTTGAGATGCTTGTGGACGGTCTCGCGCGCAATTATTAGAGTCTCGGCGATTTTTTTATCGGTACAGCCCTGTGCCAGGAGCTTGAGCACATCGAGCTCACGTGCGGAAAGAGGCTCAACCAGACCAGGAGTGGTGACCGGCTGGCTGGGTTGGCTTTTGGCAGACTGCTCACACGCAGCCAGCAGCTGATTGACATAATCCGGCATAATCCCAGCTGTGCGTGCCAGGCGCAACAATGGGATCATCCTGGAGCCTTCGACCACGAATACGCGTAGATACCCACCCGATGCTGCAAGCGCCAGGGCTTCCTTCAATGAAGCCAGCGCCAGGGCTTCCTGTCTTAATCCGCAATTTGCCAAAGCCTGCCAGATGAGCAAACGGATGCGGTAATGCCCGATGGTGCTGATAACCGTATCTTCTGAAAGTCGAGTGCTCAAAGCACGCGCTTTGGCGTACTGTTTTTGAGCGAGGAAGATTTGGACGAGGCTCAGCGGCATCAACATGCTTTTAAAGGCAGTGAAGGTTATATTGGCAGTTTCGTCGATATCCACCTGTGCCAGGCGTAAACATTGTAATGCCGCGTCCAGATTACCCAGAGTTAAATGCCATTCAATCTCCTGGGAGAGGGTGATTTGTTCAAACCAGGGAGAAGTGCGGCGGGCAACCTGCCATGCCTGGCGGAGAATATCAAAGGCTCCATCGACATTTCCAGAGGCAAACAATGCGTAGCCATAATTATCCAGGGCAAAATGCAACGCGTCGGCCTGTTCCCACCGGCGCGCCAGGTCCACGGCTTCTTTCGAGTAATGCAGTGCGCCTTCCAGGTCATTCCACTCGAGTAATACCGCGCTCAAAGTGGTATATACATGGCTGAGGGTGGGTAAAGACAGGTGTGAACTGCTCGATTTCGATAGTCGAATCGCTTCCAGGCAGGCGGCATGAGCTTCGTGTAGGTTACCCTGCATGGCAAGGTACCAGGCCCAGCACCCATGGGCAAAAATGGTTACGTGTGAAACAGGGCATTCGCGGGCATAGGCAAGGGCCAGCTCGAATGCTTGCGTCCGTTGGCTGAAATCAGGGAGGGTTAAACCGAGCAGAGTTGCGGCCTGGCAGCGGATCAGGCGCTCGTCGGCAGGCAGCCAATCCAGGGCAACCTGAGCCGCGCTGGCGGCAATGTCGCGTCTATCTCCGATCCAATTGGTGTACGCCCGAATTGCGGCGATATGCCCTCCCAAGGTCTGCAGCTCCACCTCACTTTTCAAATTGTCGATTTCGGCTTCAATCAGCTTCAAAATAGGCTCGACGGAGCTTAATTGACCGGTATACGCAGCCAACCAGGCACGCCCAATCAATAACCAGGGGCGGGCACTGCTCTTCTCGTCGGTGAAATAATCGAGCTGCCGGGCAACGGTAGTAAGCTCATTTTGCTCCAGCAAGGCAAAGACGTTGGCACTGACCAAGCGCACAATGCGTTCCCAATCATTGACCGCAAATGAATGCCGGATCGCATCGGAGATCATCCCGTGTTCTTCATACCATGTGCTGGCCTGGGCGTGCAGGATGGGTACGTGCGCGGGATCGTTTTTTTGGAGATAACCCCGTAATAGCTCGGCGAACAATGGGTGGTAGCGGTACCAGCGCTGCTCGTGGTCGAGGGGAATGATGAACAAATTGGCGTGGTCAAGCTCTTCGAGGATGACTGACGATGAGCGAGTGAGCGTGAAATCCGCTTCACTTTCGAGCAAGAAATCGCATAGAGGGGCGGTCAACAGATCAAGGATAGAGGTATGAAGGAGAAAACGATGAATTTCTGGTGATTGCTGTCCCAGGATTTCTTCCAGCAAGTAGTCGAATATGTAATGATGGCTGCCGGTAAAGGCGGTGATAAAACTAGAAACATCACTCGCATTCTGCATAGATAATGCCGCCATCTGTAAACCAGCGATCCAGCCTTCGGTGCGTTGGGTGATGCGACCGACATCTTCAAGTGAAACTTTGAGTCCCATAGTGTGATCGAGAAAATCTGCGGCTTCCTGGGTGGTGAAACGCAAGTCGGTCATGCGCAGCTCGAGCATTTCCGATCTTGCACGTAACCTTGCCAGCGGCAGGGGAGGGTCGGCACGCGTGGCAATCACCAGATGTAACGGTTCGGGACGGTGATCCAGAAGGTACCCCACGGTTTGATGAACTGCCTGGTCCTGGATCAGGTGATAATCATCAAGAATCACTAAAAAAGGTTTGCTCACGACTGCAATATGATTGATCAAGGGGGTGAGAATAGCTTCAAGCTCTGGCGGCTGGCTGGTAACAGGCGAGCTTTCATATATTTGATCAAATCCAGGATCAATTAAGCGCAGAGCAGCAGATAAATAAGTCAGGAAGCGAAAAAGGTCGTTATCTTTATCATCCAGGGATACCCAGACCGCATCAAATTCCACCTGACTTAGCCAGGCGCTGAGAAGGGTAGATTTCCCATAACCCGCCGGAGCAGAAACCAGCACTAAACCACATTCCAATCCATGGTTCAGTTTTTGGATCAAGCGTGAGCGTTGAACCAGCCTGGAGCGGAGAGGTGGGATAGATAGCTTGGTGGATAAGATCTGCACTGGAGCTCGACTTTCCTGGGTGACTATATCCTATCGTATATTAGCTGCTCTGGCAACCTCGGGAAGGAGGAACTTTGGTTAATTTGGGGAGGGGGGTAACTCAGGTTGAGACGAAGGGACGGACCAAACTATAGTCAGCGGGGGCAGTCCCCCCAGAACCAGGGGGGATTCCCCCCGAATGTCAGCGGGGGCAGGCTCAATGACAATTTTTGTTCGATATTTTCTACGATAGTCTGTTATGGGTAGATTTATCAGAGTTGCAAAGTGGTATGCAAAATCGGATGTCTATTTCACAGCTTGCTGAAGCAATTCATCCAGGTAGTCACTACCCGGCAAGGCATTCATCTTCCAGCCCGGGGATAGGCGATCCAACACCACTGCCAGGGCATTCCCAGAATAGTAAAAACGAGTGTCGCCGGAACGGCCCTGAGTTATGGTGGCTTCTTTCAACTGCTCGGTCCAGAATTTCTGGCGATCGCGGTAATATTTAAATGCCTTATCCTGAGAGATTGCATCCACTGGCTGATAGACGGGATCGGCGCCTGCCTGGCGGGTGATCTCGAGCTCGGCGTATTTAGCCAGCCCTTCCTCCCATTCGCGCAAGCGTTCCAATTCCACCTGGTCGGAGGTCAATCCTTCCCGGCGGGTGGCGCGCAGCTGCAGGAACTGGCGGGCAAAATCAATCGCCCCTGCATCGGTGGAGGCTTGAGCAGCCTGGATGAGCAGCTTCATTTCCTGCTTCCATGGTTGCTCCATGGCGTCGAAGGGGTAAGTTTCTTCCACTGAATACATGCTCTCGGAAGCAGACAATTGATCGGCTGCCAGCATGCCCTGGTACGCATGGAATGATTCGTGCTCCAAGCCGGCGATATAGGCGTCGGTTTTCCCCATCAGCAGCGACCAGACCAACCTTAACGGGACCAGGTTGGAAATAATGGGCGGCAAATCCTGGCGGAACTGCCGGTAGAACTCCACCTGGCTGAATTCGCGAGTCTGTAATGTTGCTACCCAGCGGTCACCCACCCGGACGGTGAAACTTTGGGGTGTTTTTTGAGGGTCGGTGAGGGGGGAACGGTAATAGGGATGACCTTCGAAGGTATCATCCGGAACTACTTCCCAGGGTCCACCCCTTTGTTCCATGCTGGGGATCTTCTTCCAGCCGGCAGGCGGATTGGGATATCCCACCAGGAAGGCATACTGCTCGTTATAGACCAGCAGGGGGATATCGGCCTGTGCCCAGCCGGGCCAGATGGTATTACCCAATGCGGCGCGCAGATGCAGCACTTCCGACAGGCGGGCTTTTTCCAAGTCGTCCAGGTGGTCAAGGGTGGTGGAGTGCTGGGGGAGACCGATGTTGCTGAGAGCAGATACAGCGACTAAAAGAAGGAATAACCCAAGCAAGGAAAGGGGGATAAGCAAGCAACCTTTTTTGAAGTTGGATGATTTCGTAGGTTTCATAGATTTTCCACTATTCATTAATGGGCTAGAATTGCCAGTTTACCATGTTCAGTGGGAAGCAAGGGGATTTAGAAGTCAAGGAACTATTGAATAATTATATTCGATAACGCCTATAAACTGGATGGCAGCGAGTGTGGATTTGAGTGTTATAATAAATATTACGACTAATAAGATAGAATAAGGGATAATTATTAGCGGAGGATAAAGCGGAAAAATCATGGGTTGGAGTGGGTGATTAAATTGCTAAAATGTAGAAATAAACCGGCAAAAGGAAAAACCTATGAACACGAAGGTAATGGCAACAAAAAATGATATGAGTGCGACCGATCTTATTTCCGATCAGATTGCTCAACTGACCGATTGGCGGGGTGAGGTGCTGACCAAACTGCGCAGGCTGATCCTGGAGGCTGCTCCAGGGATTAGCGAGGAATGGAAGTGGGGTACGGCGGTATGGTCAAAAAATGGCAATGTGTGCAGCGCGGCGGTATTTAAAGACCATGTAAAGCTTAACTTCTTCAAGGGTGCAGCACTCGAGGATCCGAAAGGGCTGTTCAATGCCGGGATGGATGCAAAAGCCACACGAGCGATTGATTTCCGCGAAGGGGAGGTGGTTAAAGAGCAAGCTTTGAAAGAACTGGTGCGCTCTGCAGTGGATGCAAATCAATCAGCCGGAAGCAACAAGCAATAGATTAAACCGGGGGAGAAACGAATGTTCGTAGATGCAGACTTCACGGTCCTCAATCGGGACACCTTACCATCCGATGGAAATACGTATGAGTTCGAGGGAGTTCGATATCAAGACACACAGATTTCCTTCATCTGGGTAGACATGCAACCAGGAGGCAGCGTGCGTCTGCATAAGCACCCCTATAATGAGATATTCATCACCCAGGAAGGTACGGGTACCTTCACGGTTGGCACGAGGACGCTCGAATCGCATCCAGGGCAGATCATTATTGTTACAGCTCACCTCCCGCATAAGTTTGCCAACACGGGTGATCAGCCGCTCAGGCAGATCGACATCCACCTTAGCCCACGGTTTATCACCGAATGGCTTGAGGAGTAAACCCAGGCAGTATCCTTCACTGAAATACTCAGATGGGAAGTATATGCGGATCAATGCTAATCTACTGACGGTAAGAGTACTTTGGACGAAGCGAAGCTAAAAGAGGGAAAATGAGATGAGAAAAATTATTGCAAGCGAATTTATTACCCTGGATGGTGTGATAGAAGATCCAGGCGGAGCGGAAAAGTTTGAGCGCGGCGGGTGGGCGTTTCAATTTGAACGCGGGCCTGAAGGCGATAAATTCAAGATGGATGAAATCATGCAGAGCGAGGCGATGCTGCTGGGTCGAAAGACCTATGAAGGCTTTGCAGAAGCCTGGCCATCCAGGACGGGGGAATTTGCGGACAAGATGAACAACATGCCCAAATACGTCGTCTCAACCACCCTGGAGCATGGCAGCTGGAAAAACACGCAGGTAATCAAGCGCGATATCGCTGGAGAAGTATCCAGACTGAAAGCGATGTCGGGAGGGGATATCCTGATCGCCGGCAGTGCGCAGCTTGTACAGAGTTTAATGGAGCAAGACCTGATCGATGAATACCGGCTGATGGTATACCCGGTGGTTTTAGGGAAAGGGAAGCGCTTGTTTATACCTGAAAGCAAAAAGCACGCCCTGCGGCTGGCGGAAGTAAAACCCATCGGCGATGGGATCCTGATCCTGATCTATCAGCGCGCACAAAAGTAGTCCGGCGATTGCAATCCATGGGGAAGATACTTGATTGGAAGTAATTTAGAGCACAGAAAGGTAGAAAAATATGAGCACGGTAATGTCAAAAGACGGGACGACCATTGCCTATGAAAAGAAAGGCAGTGGTCGGGCAATAATTCTAGTGGACGGTGCGATTTGCTACCGGAACTTCGGGCCAATGCAGCATCTTTCCGAGCTGCTGGCACCCCACTTTACGGTTTATACCTACGACCGCCGTGGTCGGGGTGAAAGCACGAATTCCAAGCCATTTGCGGTCGACCGTGAGATCGAGGACCTGGATGCACTGATCGATGCAGCAGGGGGAAAGGCGTACGTGTATGGCATCTCTTCGGGTGCCTGCCTTGCGCTCGAGGCAGCCAGCAAGCTGGGAACCAAGATCTCCAAACTTGCTATTTACGAGGCACCGTATAATGCAGACCCGGTATCCACAGCAGAGTGGAGGCAATATCGCAAGCAGCTTGCGGAAGCGGTGTCGACTGGCCGCCGAGGGGATGCAGTCACGCTGTTCATGCAGCTCGTGCATACGCCAGATGAACAAATTAATGGGATGCGCCAGGCGCCGATGTGGCCGATGTTCGAAGCCGTGGCACCCACCCTGGTATACGATGCGGCTGCCATGGGGGATGACCGCGTGCCGCCACTCCAGCGGGCAGCCAACGTCAAGGTGCCAACCCTGGTCATGGACGGAGGCGCAAACCTGCAATTTATACCCGCAATGCACGCCACTGCCACCGCGCTGTCGAAAGCCATCCCACATGCCCAGCAGCGCACCCTCGAGGGGCAGACGCACGATGTTAATAGCGAGGTGCTGGCGCCAGTGTTGGTGGATTTTTATAATCAATAAAAGTCCTATGATGGAAGCGAAAACATCATTTGGAGAAACCATCAAGGGAACGTGATGGCTACCGACCGGATAGATGGATTTGAGGGTCGGAGGACACAATTGGAAAGTTGAAGCAGAACCCTGAAAAGGTTCAGCAATTCTGCCCCTGGCGCTGTGAATCACGGACTCTGGTGTATGGGGCAGATCGATCTTTCTTGGGGTGCGCCTAATCGCTAGGTCGATGGATATGTCAGCGACAATCATTCGTATCGAACACCTTTCGCGTTCGTTTGGCACGGTAAAAGCCGTCGACGATCTCTCATTAGAAATACCTGCAGGAATCGTCTTCGGCTTCCTGGGGCCGAATGGGGCAGGAAAAACAACCACAATCTACCTGCTGCTTGGCTTATTGGAGCCAACACAAGGGCAGGCCTGGGTGCTGGATTTCGATACGCGTACCAATGCGGATCAAATCCGCGCCCGCAGTGGAGCCTTGCTCGAATTCTCAGGATTATATGAGCGCATGAGCGCCGAGGATAACCTTGACCTTTACGGGCGGATTAATAATATGTCTGCTCCCGATCGGCGAGCTCGGATCAAAGAACTGCTCACCCACCTGGAATTATGGGAACGGCGCAAAGATCAGGTAGGTACGTGGAGCCGGGGCATGAAACAAAAGCTTGCAGTGGCAAGGGCACTACTTCACCACCCAACCCTGGTTTTCCTGGATGAGCCAACCTCAGGGCTTGATCCCGTCGCGGCGGCAGCTTTGCACAGCGATCTATCCAGCCTGGTGGCACGTGAAGGAACGACTGTATTTCTCAACACGCACAACCTGGCAGAAGCGGAAAAGCTGTGCGCTCAAGTTGGGGTGATCCGCCAGGGGAAATTATTAACGGTAGGCAACCCGGATGAGCTGCGCCTGAAGCGAGCTGGCAGCCACATCGAGATCGTAGGGTGTGACTTCAGCGAACAGCTGGTCGGCGTCTTGCAAAGCCGACCAGAGGTAGCGCATGCGGAGCTTCAAAATGAACATCTGCTGATCGAGCTACGGGATGGGAACGAAGTAAGCCCCTTGGTAAGTCTGATTGTCCAATCGGGCGCGGGAATTGAAGAAATCCGCAGAGGAGGGACCAGCCTGGAAGAGGTGTTCCTCACCTTGATGCAGGAGGAGAAATAATGACCGATTTGTGGACCATCATGTGGAAAGAGACCACGGACCTACTCTTTAAGCGCGGGCGGCTGGAGCTACTGCGCCCGTTGATTTTTATTGCCTTGTTGGGGATTTTCTTACCCCTCAACACCGGCTTGACCTGGCTCAGCCTGCCACCGAATGCCGTGCTGATCATCCTGTATATCCCCTTTATATTTATCCTTAATTATATTGCGGATGCCATTGCGGGAGAACGTGAACGGCATACCCTGGAAACACTGCTTGCCAGTCGTGTATCAGATCGAGCGATTCTATTTGGGAAGGTAATCGTAACGGTTGGGTACGCCTGGGGAATAGACCTGGTGAGCCTGGTGCTCGGATGGGTTACTGTGAACCTTTCGAGTGGGCAGGGAAAGTGGCAGTTCTACACCCCGCTTGACCTGCTAATTGCAGTGCTTGCGTTGAGCTTGCTGATCAGCTTCCTGGCGGCGAGTGGTGGCGTGCTGGTATCGCTTCACGCAGCAACCGTACGCCAGGCACAGCAAACCCTGCTCTTGGGTACATTAGTACTTGGAGTGGTAGTTTTCTTAGCCAGTAAAGCTGTGCCAGCGAGTGTGATAAATTCGTTGACCAGCTATCAGTTATTTCTGATCGTGATGATTGTACTTGCCGTTCTGGATGCGGCCTTGCTGACGGTAGCGATGATCAGCTTCCAACGCTCACGTTTGATCTTGAGCTAGGTCTGGGGTAATTACTCAAATTGCGTCCTGGTGGTCAGAAAGCAATCACAAAAATATTAATTTAGCATTTTATAATAGATGGAACTACTCAATACGGCAACCATTGATTAACATTTGGGATCATCGATATATATTAAGGAGAAATATAAATAATGGAACCTCGAATAACTATCGTGACGCTGGGAGTAAATAATCTTCAGAAAGCATATGATTTTTATTCGAAGATCATCGGGTTTCCATCTGATAAAGGGATTGAAGGCGATACTATTGCATTTTTTAACCTCAAGCATATGTTACTCGCGCTCTACCCGAAGGATAAACTGGCTGAAGATGCAATGGTACCCAATGATGGGCGGGGCTTTGCGGGTATCACGCTTGCCTATAACGTGAAGAGCAGGGAAGAGGTGGATGAAATCATCACTCATCTACGCCAGGCAGGGGTAAAGATCACCAAAGAGCCGCAGGAGACGTTTTGGGGCGGTTATGACGCTTATTTTCAAGACCCGGATGGCTATTCATGGGAGATCGCCTGGATGCCAGAATTCTGGATCGAGTAATTAGGTTGGAACAATTCGGACAAAAAATACAATTATAATAATTAAACAGCGATGATTGATAGGGAGGATATCAAGGATGCGAGGATTGATTAAGTTCCCTGCGGGCCACATCGTAGCTCAACTCTCCAAGATATTCTCCAAAAAAATGTATCTTTATCACCGGTAAAGATATGTATATGAGCAGATTGATCCGGCGAATGCCATGGGATCGTCAGGGTTGACCCGCATGACAGCAGACAAAGGAATCAGTCAGGAACATCCGGGAGGTGGATATGACCATTGCCGCCCGAGGTCTGCTACTAAGAAGGTTATATGGGTAGGAAACGTGTGTTCTCATTCGTCATGGTGATCGCATTCGTCATATTCTCCGCATCACCAGGAATTGTTTACGCGCAGACTACCTCAGCCGTACCACGAACTCTCAGCGATATAACTACAATAAACCAAATCCAGATAAATTCGTGTGCAAGCAGCACTCCTTCATCCGGGTCATATACAGTCACTTTATGTTTCACTGCTCCCAACTCGGGTAGTGTGGTCAGCGGGCCGGTCACAGTCACCGCTAGCGTCAGTATTACGGGAAGCTCATCGGGCGTTCAACGCTTAATCTTCTATATCAATTCGGCTTATTTGTTGACCGATTTTCTCACCCCGTATACTTTCGTACTGCCAACCCAGAAATGGCAAGATGGCGCCTTTACATTGGGAGTGGAGGCCTTGATGAAAGATGGTTATACCACTGTCAACCGGGCAACCATCGGACTGACATTCTCCAACGGGAATGCGCAGCCACCGATCAATCCAAATACGTTTACCCCCACGTCGGGCACTACACCCCCGAACGGATCGCCTTTCATCGTTACCGCGGCGGGGGATGGTGCCGACGGTGCTACCCAAGCAGCCAATGTTACCAATTTAATGGCTTCGATCAACCCAAATTTGTTCCTATACCTGGGGGATGTTTATTATAGTGGCAGTATCGCCGAATTTTACAACTGGTATGGCACGGGGGGCGCTTATTTCTCCAATTTTCGATCCATCACCGATCCGACCATTGGCAACCATGAATACACCAACTCCGTGGGAGGTGTGGGGTACTTCGATTACTGGAACAATATCCCTAATTATTATAGCTATAACGCCGGGGGGTGGCATTTTATCAGCCTGAACTCAAACGGCTCAAAAGTCGGAGGGCTCGGTACAAGCTCACCTGAGTACATCTGGTTATCCCAGGACCTGGCGGCGAATGCCAGCCTGTGCACCATCGTGTATTACCATCACCCGTTGTTCAACATTGGCCCGGAAGGACCTGCCACAGGTATGACGAATATGTGGGCGTTGATGGCACAAGATGGCGTATCGATCGTGCTCAATGGACACGACCATGATTACCAGCGTTGGGTGCCACTGAATGGGAGCGGAAACCCAAGCTCGACCGGTGTGACAGAGATCATCGCCGGTACGGGTGGGCATGGCATCCAAACAATTACAAAAACAGACTCAAGGGTAGCGTTTTCAGAGGATGTAAGCCCGCAGGCATTTGGAGTACTGGAACTGGCGCTCAGCTCGAGTGGGGCGACCTTCAGCTACGTCAACACCAGCGGGACTGTCCTTGATTCAGGACAGATTCCGTGCAATAAAGGGGGAGCGGATACACAGCCCCCAAGTGTGCCAACCGGATTGACCTCCACCGCAGCCAGCGCAACCCAGGTGAACCAGCGGGGCAGCTTCGACAGATAAGGTGGGCGTAAGCGGCTATACCATTTATCGCAACGGCGCTGTTTTGACGACGGTACCCGGAACTACGCTGACCTATTCAGATGCCACCGCATCCCCATCCACCACCTATGCTTACACGGTAGATGCCTTCGATGCAGCCGGCAACCACTCGGCGCAATCCGCTCCGGTCAGTGTGACTACACCAGGATCGGATACACAAGCTCCGAGCGTACCAGGCGGCTTAACGGCGACTGCAGCCAGCCCTACCCAGGTGAACCTGGCGTGGCAGGCATCGACGGATAATGTGGGCGTCACCGGCTATACCATTTATCGCAACGGAGCTGTTTTGAAGACAGTTTCCGGGACTACGCTAACTTATTCAGATACGACTGTCTCTCCATCCACCACCTATACCTACACAGTGGATGCCTTCGATGCAGCCGGCAACCACTCGGCGCAATCGCGCGCAGTGTGACTACACCGGTCCAGGGTCGCAAGCAGCGAGTGTCGACCGATAAAGCAACCGCATCCAGCACAACGCAGCTGGACTAGCTTGCAGGCATCGACGGATAATGTGGGCGTCACGGGCTACACTATCTATCGCAACGGTGCTGTTTTGAAGACAGTTTCCGGGACTACGCTGAACTATTCAGATACCACTGTATCTCCATCCACCACCTATACTACACTGTGGATGCCTTCGATGCGGCTGGCAACCACTCGGCGCAATCGCGCCGCAGTGTGACAACACCCGCCATGCCCACCAGCCTGACCTTCAGCGTCGGGGCTGATACTTACGTCAACTCGGGCTCCCCAACGACTAACTACGGCAAGAGCACCGTCTGGCGGGCGGACGGCTCACCCGTGGAGAACGGCTACCTGCGCTTCACCGTCCAGGGTTTGAACGGTATCCCAATCCACACATGCTTCTTTGCATGTGTATGCCAACAGCAGCTCAAGGCGGGATCAATGCTCTGACCGTGGCGGATAATTCACTGGGGAGAAAATACGGTCACCTACAATACCGCACCGCCACTTGGTACATCTGCTTGGGAGCATCCGGTTCGTTTCCATCTGCCAGCACCTGGATCACTATTGACGTTAGCGCATACGTGACCGGCAGAAGGTACCTACAGTTTTGGGATCATGACTCCAGGCGCAGACAATGATCAGTTTTGGATAGGTGTCCGATGTTAACGCCGCATATCTCGTGGTCACCATCCCATAATAATCGACTAAGGGATTTATATTAAGGATGACTGCTTTCTGAAACTCATTGTTCTAAGGTCAGTGATAATATTGACAAATTAGATGATATTGGTTATAATATTATTAAGAGGTTTTAGAGAATTAAAATCTTGAGTGTACGTTTTGATTGAGGGAGGAAATCAGGATCAGAGAGATCGTTGTTTGTATATACACCTGGCGAGTGGGCATAAGTGAATTAGAAGGTGTTCAAATCACAATCGTGAAATGAACACCGGTCAGTATTTTTACTATGCAGCAGAATATATCGATCACACAAGCGGGGAGGGTTTCGTTCGGAAGGTTTCGCTATCTCTTCATCCGAGAATCAAATGGTAAAGCTTAGAGCTGGTATGGTTAATTAGCCCAATGCTAAGGTCAAAGGGAGGAAAAATGAAAAAGAATCGTATCGTATTTTTTATCACAGTGTTATTAATATTAGCCTTATTCAGTATGGCGTTTTCGTATACGCCGACTTCAGTTTTTTACGCACACAGAAATAGAACACCGAAACCTACTCCCACTGCTACAGCCACACCTGCCAATACACCAACTCCGACGCCCATTGCGACTGCGACACCCACGCCGATTAATACCTGTGCTGCCAGCACGCCTTCATCCGGTGTATATACAGTCACCATATGTTTTACTGCGCCTGGCTCGGGGAGTGTGGTCACGGGGGATACTACGATCAGTGTAACGGTCAGCGTAACCGGCACAAATCCTGGCGTTATTCGCGTCTATTTCTACATGAATGGGACCAGAATACTGACTGATTTTCAGAGCAACTATTCCTTCGTCCTTCCGACCATAAAATTGCAGGACGGCAGCTATATTGTGGCGGCAGAGGCAGTGATGCGGGATGGATATATCACCACTAACCAGGCATCCATAGCTTTGACCCTAAGCAATGGCAATTCTCAACCACCTGTCAACCACAATACATTTACCCCTACAAGCGGCACAACTCCAGCTCCCGGGTCACCTTACATCGTAGCAGCGACCGGGGATGGTGCGGACGGTGGAACCTTCGCTGCAGGCGTAGCCGGCCTGGTTTCATCGCTAAACCCAAACCTGTTCCTCTACCTGGGAGATGTTTACGAAGATGGCACCATTTCAGAGTTTTACAACTGGTATGGCAACAGTGGGACGAATTTTAGCAATTTTTATTCGATCACGGACCCAACCATTGGCAACCACGAATATACCGGCTCACAAGCACCCGGTTACTTTGATTATTGGAACAATATCCCCAATTACTATAGCTTTAATGCAGGCGGCTGGCATTTTATCAGCCTTAACTCAAACGCTTCACGCTTTCCGGTGGACATTAACTCTCCGGAGTATGCCTGGCTAGCACAAGATCTGGCTTCGAATTCAGGAGCATGTACGATCGTGTATTACCACCACCCACTTTTCAATATTGGTCCGGAAGGCCCAACCACCGCCATGTCGGATATCTGGACACTCATGGCACAAAATAATGTATCGATCGTGCTTAATGGGCATGACCATGATTACCAGCGCTGGGTACCACTGGATGCTAATGGACAGCCAAGCCCGTCTGGGATTACTGAGTTTGTTGCAGGTGGTGGCGGTCATGGCACACAGACTATTTTAAACTCAGATTCCAGGGTGGTTTATTCGAATGATCTCAGCCCTCAGGCTTTCGGAGCGCTCAAACTGGCGCTCAGCCCAAGCGGGGCAAGTTTTGAATACATCAATAGCAGTGGGATTATCCTGGATTCTGGTGTAGTTCCATGTGTCACGGCAGGTGCAGATGTGCAGGCTCCGAGTGTTCCAACTGGGTTCACAGCTAATGCAACTGGTGCCACCCAGGTGAACCTGAATTGGCAGGCTTCTACCGATAATGTGGGCATCGCTGGCTACACCATCTATCGCGATGGGGTTGCCCTGACTACTGTTACCGGCTCGTCATTAAGCTACTCGGACTTCACAGCTCTCCCATCCACCACATACAGCTACAGCGTCGATGCTTTCGATTCGGCAGGCAACCATTCGGCACAATCTTCCCCGGCGGGCGTTACCACCCCCGCCATGCCCCCCAGCCTGACGTTCAACGTCGGGGCTGACACCTACGTCAATTCGGGCAGTCCAACATCAAATTATGGCTCAGCCATCGTATGGCGCGTGGATGGCTCACCCGACCTGCATGCCTACCTGAAGTTTACCGTGCAGGGTTTGGCAGGCTATCCAATCCAGAGCGCTTATCTTAAAGTTTACGCTAACAGCAGCTCGAGTATCGGCATCAATGCCCTGGCGGTGGCAGACAATACTTGGAATGAGAATACGGTTACTTACAATACTGCTCCGGCTTTAGGCAGCTTGCTGGGCACTTCCACTGCATTCGCAACCGGCAGCTGGGTGACTATAAATGTTACTCCCTACGTCACCGGCGAAGGTACCTACAGCTTCGGCGTCACCACCCCCGGGACATCCACACTCAGCTTCTCGGCGAAAGAATCAGGGGCGAATGCCGCCCAGCTGGTGGTTAACCTGGTAATGGCCGATACGCAAGCTCCGAGCGTACCCACCGGTTTGACGGCAACTGCTTCCAGTGCCACGCAGGTGGACCTGGCATGGCAAGCCTCGACAGACAATGTGGGTGTGACAGGCTATACAATCTATCGCGATAATGCCGTTTTGACTACAGTGTCGGGTACGACGCTGGCATACTCGGATGGTACGGTCAGTCCATCCACCACCTACAACTATACAGTAGATGCCTTCGATGCAGCTGGCAACCACTCGGCACAATCCTCCCCGGCCAGTGCAACCACACCTGCTGTGCCCACAAGCTTAACCTTCAATGTTGGGGCTGACACGTACGTCAACTCTGGCAGCCCAACCACCAACTACGGTTCAGCCACCGTCTGGCGTGCGGATGGGTCGCCTGACCTGCATGCCTACCTGAAGTTCACTGTGCAAGGCACGGGTGGCACGCCGATCAAACATGCCTACCTGCATGTCTTCGCCAATTCCAGCTCCAGCGCTGGCATCAACGCGCTGACCGTTGCAGACAATACCTGGGGTGAGTTAACCGTCAATTACAACATAGCGCCGGCATTAGGCACTTTGTTAGGCTCTTCTGGATCGTATCCATCCGGTACCTGGATCACGCTGGACGTATCGTCCTTCGTGACCGCAGAAGGCACTTACAGTTTCGGCATCACGACCCCCGGCTCGACACAGCTCAGCTTTGCTTCAAAAGAGTCGGGCGTGAATGTCGCTTACCTTGTGGTAACCTTCCAGTAATGATATGTAATTGAGATATAGATATAAAATGCGGGGCTGTCTAAAAATCAAGTCAGACAGCCCCTTTTGCTATCTATTTGTGCCTGAAATACGCTGAGCTCGCAGGAGATCATCCTGCCACCAGCGCCAAAGGATTTCAGGGTTGAATTGTTCTACGCGGCAAGGAACATGCGCTCATTATCCAGCAAGTGTTGCAGCATGTATAATTGAGACCGATTGACCGGACATTTATTCACCCATCAATACATGCCTGATTGGTAATCTGTGCTCAATGCTACAGATACGCCAAGACCTGGCAAATTAGAACTTAAGATGCCCGATCCTTTATAGCTACCGGTCGAGCAGGTTTAATTTCTGACCGAAAGCTACCCTGGAGCCAAGCGATGAAGAATGCAAAGATCAGCAACGATTACGGCTATTTCGATGAAGACAGCGGTGAATATGTCATCACCCGCCCGGATACTCCCACACCCTGGATGAACTACCTGGGCGAGGGGGGTTACGGTGGGATCATCTCGAACACTGGCGGGGGATACTCGTTCGACCGTGATCCCAAAAACCGGCGCGTGACCCGCTACCGTTATAACGCCATCCCAGCTGACCAGCCGGGCCGCTATGTGTACTTGCGGGATCAGGAAAGCGGACGGTACTGGAGCCCCACCTGGCAGCCCATCCCCGAGCGGAAACTGGCTGGCTATGAATGCCATCATGGACCAGGCTACACACGCATTATCAGCCGCTACCAGGGTATCCACGCCGAGCTGCTTTATTTCGTGCCCCACGTTCCATCGCCGGACGCCTCTTCGAAGGAGAGTGCTGAAACCGGATGCGAGTTATGGGTGCTGAAGCTGCGTAATGCATCCAGGCGCCTCCGACGCTTGCGCTGCTTCAGCTATGCTGAGTTCAGCATGTGGAATGCAGAGGCCGACCTGAACAACCTGGATTGGGGTCAGCATGTGCTGCACAGCCGGGTGGAGAAAGGCATTATCTATATGGAGGCCGCCTTTCGCCCAACCACAACCTTTTTTAGCAGCAGCATGCCGCCGCTCGGTTTCGATACCGACCGTGAAGTCTTCATTGGCAGCTACCGTGATTTATCGAACCCGATCGTGGTCGAGAAGGGTGTACCCGGCAATTCGCAGGCAGCAAGGGGTAATAACGTCGGCGTGCTATGCCATGAGATCGCCCTGGCTCCGGGAGAGGAGAAGGAAATCGTATATATCCTGGGGGTAACCGACCAACCCAAGCAGGTGCACCAGGTGGTTACACGCTTCCAAAACGCAGAAAATGTACGTAGTGCTTTTACGGAACTTATAGCGGATTGGGATAAATATTTGGGCAGCTTGCAGGTGGAGACGCCGGATGCTGAGATGAACGCCATGTTGAACGTCTGGAACCAGGTGCAGTGCCGGGCTACCTTGTTCTGGTCGCGCTTTGCATCCGCTTATGAGACTGGGCTGGGGCGCGGCATGGGGACGCGCGACTCTGCCCAGGATACATTGGCGACGGTCCAAAATTCACCGGAACGAGCGCGCCGGAACCTGACTGCGCTGTGGAAGCTGCAATTCAAGGATGGGCATACCTGGCACCAGGTGTTCCCACTGACCGGTGAAGGGGGGGTGGGATTGGCAGCCGAATATCCCGATCGACCCCAATGGTTCTGCGACGACCATTTGTGGCTGCTCATCGCAACCTGTGCCTACCTGCGGGAGACGGGTAACTTTTCATATCTATGGAACCACATAGCATACACCGATGAGGGGGAAGATATCCTGTGGGGTCATATGCTGCGTGCCGTGGAATTCACATTAAACCACCGGGGTCCGCAAGGGCTGCCGCGCATGGGCTTCTCAGACTGGGATGACACGCTGAACCTCGACCACGGCTCCGGTAAGGCGGAAAGCGTGATGGCAGCACAGCAGTTCTGCCGGGCCATGCTGGACCTTTCGGACCTGTGCGACCAGATTGGCAAGGAAAAAGATGGGAGGCGCTTCAGGGCATTGAAGGACGAGATGGCTGAGATCATCAACCAGGTGGCGTGGGACGGTGAATGGTATGGGCGTGCTTTTGATAACGAGGGCAAGCCGGTGGGGGTGAAGACCGAGGAGCATCAAAAGATCAGCTTAAATACACAAACCTGGGCGGTCATCGGGGAGTGCGCACCAGAGAAACGTGCCATACAGGCGATGCGCAGTGCCCACACCCGGCTGAACTCAGCATTCGGCCTGGCAATATTGGCACCTGCGTATACCCACAGCGACCCGCGCGTAGGCGGCACAACCACTTACCCACCGGGAGCCAAGGAAAATGGTGGCATCTTTTGCCATACCAACACCTGGGCGATCATGGCGGCGGCCCGACTGGGCTGGAATGAGCTGGCATACCAATATTATCGCCAAATCATGCCCCTGAGGCGGAATGACAGTGAACTGTTCAAGGTCGAACCCTATGTGTACTGCGGCAATATTTGCGGTCCGGAACACCCCCAATTTGGGTATGGTCGGAATGCCTGGCTTTCAGGGACGGCTGCATGGACGTATGTGGCGGGTACGCAGTGGATCCTGGGAATTCGCCCTACCTTTAATGGGTTACAGGTCAACCCGATCATTCCCAAGGAATGGCCTGGTTTCAGCGCCCGGCGCATTTTCCGTGACGTGGCCTACCATATTACGGTGGAACGGGCAGGGAGCGGCAACAGCATTGCCTTGATGGTGGATGGGAAAACGATCGAAGGCGATATCATTCCCTTCCCTGCTGAAGGTACTAAAGAAGTGAACGTGGAGGGTACATTGAATTAAGAGCCTCGAGGTGGGTCTCACGTTAGACCAGCGTGCGCTGCTTTTCTATGACCCGTTGGGCGAGGGATGGTTAGCTGAACCAGGTGAATTCCTGGTGCTGGTGGGCTTATCATCCCGCGATATTCGGGTGAAAAGTAGCTTTATATTGGGGGAATAATTTCAGATCGGGATTTGCTCACCGGTGTGAGCCGTATCATAACCCGTCAGGGCATCAACGGTTTGACGGAATGGAAGTGTCTGGATCATATCCAATAACGGGATGAGCGCATCAGTATGCTCCTGCATGAAAACGAGGTCGTAGCGCTCTTGAAAGAGGGGGATAAAATCCAGCCCAAATTGACGGGCTGCAGCCCGCAAACCGAGGGCGACATCAGCGGAGTGATTATGAACCAGGCTCGCACAGGCGGTATGTGTGTTGACCGTGGTCGCATACCCACGAATGTTTTCGAAGGGAATTCTCTCACTCTGCAAATGACTGTCGAGCCACAGGCGCGTACCTGAGCCGGGGTTGCGGTTTATAAAGATTACATCTTCACGCGGCAGGTCTGCCAAGGAATGGATCGATTTAGGATTACCGGGTAAAGTCATCAGTCCCTGCTCGCGGTGTGCCAGGGTGATCACCTGCATGGTGCGGTCGGGGAAGAAGTGACGGATAAAGGGTAGGTTGTATTCACCACTGGGATCGAGCAGGTGCGCTCCGGATAAATTGCATAAATTCTGGCGCAAAGCCAGCAATCCGTCCAGGCTACCGATGGGGAGGCTGAGTACCTCGAGGTGGTCAGCTAGCAGGTCGGTGAGCAGCTCAATTGCCAGGTCATGGCTGCCAGAAAAGACGATCACCGGGTGATTTTTATTATTAGGCAGGATGAGCTCCTGCACCAGGTATCCGCCGGCGCAGGCGCGGTAGAACTTTTCAACCACACCGGATTGGATGCGCGTTTCAACCAGCTCGACCAGACCCGCAGCCTCCAGCTGCTTGAGGTGATGACGGATCCAGGCTGGATGCTCGCCAAGTGCTTTTCCCAGCATCGTCAGTGAGGCTGAGCCTACCATCAACTGTTCTATAATTGCCCTCCGGCGAGGGTCGGCGAGAAGTTTAAGCTGATCAAATGATCGCAGTGGCTGGATGGATTTCATAACCGTTAATTTTATCCTTAATGGTGGGTTTGGCAAGTGGGAGACTGAGGTTCAGAAGGTAAGTGGACGTATAATTGTGCCAGAAATTAATCAATTTTGAGGGTAGTCTCGTGAGCGATAAGTTGCTGGTTTCGGGAGCATCCGGATTGGTCGGGGCGACATTGATCCGCACACTGTTGGAACAGGGGCGGAATGTGCGGGCACTGGTTCACGAAGACCGCCGGGCTCTCGCCGGGTTGGAAGTGGAAACTATTCAGGCGGACGTGCGCGACCCGGAGGCGCTGGGGCGGTCAATGGCAGGGGTGGAGGTAGTCTATCATCTTGCCGGGTCGATCTCGCTGAGCATGGATTCAGCAGCGGAGATGAATGCGGTAAACGAGCTTGGGACGCGCAATGTGGTGAACGCCTGCCTGCGATGTGGGGTCCGGCGGCTGGTGCATTTCAGCTCGGTTGAAGCCCTGCGCCAGGAACCACTCGACCAGCCGCTGGATGAAAATCGCCCGCTGATCGATAAGGACCACTCTGATGGGGTGGCACACCTCTCGCCTTACAATTTGTCCAAGGCACAGGGTGAGCGGGCTGTACTGGAGGGCATCGCTAGCGGCCTGAACGCAGTGATCATTCGACCCACCGCCATGCTCGGCCCGTATGACTTTAAACCTTCCTACTTGGGGCAGGCGTTGATCCAGCTGGCTTATGGGAAGATTCCTGCCCTGGTGAGCGGCGGCTTCGATTGGGTGGATGTGCGCGACGTGGTAGCGGGTGCAGTGAACGCTGAACTAACCGCGCCTGCCGGGGCGAGCTACCTGCTGAGCGGGCACTGGCATACGATCAGGGAAGTGGCGGAACTGGTAGCGGGATTTACACAGCAGGCAGCGCCGCTTTTCACCGTTCCGATGTGGCTTGCAGATGCTTTCGCACCGTTCATGCTAAAGCTGGCACGCGTCAATGGTACCCAGCCGATCTACACACGCGTAACGCTGAATGCACTGCGCAGCAACCGGCAGGTGAGCTCCAGTCGGGCGGTAAGGGAGCTGGGGTATACCACCCGCCCGATGAACGAGACGGTGCGTGATACGCTCAGCTGGTTCAAGGAGCAAGGTACCCTGGTGGAAAAACAGGCATGACCTTCGACAAGCTGCAATTTCCATTGATCCTGGTTGGGCTGGTGGTTGCAGTGGCGGTGTTCGCCTTCCTATTTTTCGTGAGTGCACCCTATGGGCGGCATATCCGCCGTGGGTGGGGGCCTTTGATCCCCAATCATTTCGCCTGGATCATCATGGAGACGCCGGCCGTGGTGGTGTTTGCCTGGTGTTTCGCGGCAGGTACTGCTCCCAGGAACCTACCCATCCTGCTGTTTTTCGCCTTATGGGAGCTGCATTACGTCCACCGCGCGCTCATCTACCCATGGACGATCCGTGACGGTCATAAAAAGATGCCCATGGCGGTGATGCTGCTGGGCTTCGGATTCAACATGGGTAACGCCTATGCCAATGGGCGCTACCTGTTCACACTTTCAGGAGGCTTCCCACAAAGCTGGCTGCAGGATGCGCGCTTTCTAGCTGGGGTGACCTTGTTCATCGGGGGCTTTATCATCAACAACTGGGCAGACCTGGCACTGCGTGCCCTGCGCAGACCGGGTGAAACCGATTACCACATCCCTTATGGCGGCTTATTCCGCTGGGTGTCTTGCCCGAATTATCTGGGTGAGCTTGTCGAGTGGACTGGCTGGGCGCTGGCAACCTGGTCGCTGCCGGGCCTGGCATTTGCGCTGTGGACCTTTGCCAACCTTGCCCCGCGCGCCCGCTCCCATCACGCCTGGTATTATGCCAATTTTCCCGAATACCCGAGGGATCGCAAAGCGTTGATCCCATGGCTCTGGTAATAAACAAGCTGGAAGGGATGCACTTCATTAACATTGGAAGAGATGTGACCAGGCAGGTGATGGCGGTAAGGTAACCCAGACATTAATGGCTGAATTTTCTCAACGAAAGGATATTTTATGAAGGTATTGTTCATCGGTGGGACCGGGATCATCAGCTCAGCCTGCTCGGAGCTGGCAATTGAACGAGGAATCGAGCTTTACTTGCTAAATCGGGGACGAAGCAGCCGCCCTGTGCCGGCGGGTGCAATCAGCCTGCAGGGTGATATTCACCAGCCCAACCTGGTGGCAGAGGTGTTGGGCGACATGAAATTCGATGCCGTGGTGGAATGGGTGGCCTTCACAGCTGAACAGGTAAAGTCGGATATCGACCTGTTCCGCACACGCACCGGGCAGTACATCTTCATCAGCTCAGCTTCGGCATATCAGAAACCACCACAGGCTGTGCCCATCACGGAGAGCACCCCACTGGATAACCCCTATTGGCAATATTCTCGCAACAAGGCTGCCTGCGAAGCGCTGCTGGGTGAGGCCGGACGCCAAGAAGACTTTCCGTTCACCATCGTTCGCCCTTCCCACACCTATGACCGCACCCTGCTGCCCTTTCCATGGTGGCTATACAACCGTCGCGCGCATGCGGGCGGGTAAGCTCGTGGTGGTGCATGGTGATGGGACCTCCTTATGGACGATGACCCACCACCGTGATTTTGCAGTCGGGTTCCTTGGGCTGCTCGGAAACCAAAACGCCATCGGGCAAAGCTTTCACATCACTTCGGATGAGCTTTTGAGCTGGAACCAGATCTATAGCATTGTAGCCCGGGCAGCGGGGGTGGAGCCACAGCTGGTGCACGTCCCATCCGAGCTTATCGCCAGGTACGATCCGGGGTGGGGTGACTCGCTGCTGGGAGACAAAGCCCACAGCATGATATTTGACAACCACAAAATCCGCGCCCTGGTGCCTGAGTTCAAGCCTGCTATCACTTTTCAGCAAGGGGCACAGGAGATCCTGGCATGGTACGATGAGGAGCCTGCGCGGCGGGTGGTAGACCCGCACAATGATCTCGTCCAAGACCAGCTGGTTGCGGCCATGCGCAAAGCCTTGCCATCGTAATTTTTCACCATCTCTCCTTTATCGGGCCGTCCCAAAAGTAGATGCGCTGGGGTGGAATTCTGAAAATATCATGATTGATTACCCCCTGGGCTCTGACTAAACGAGCAATATGTTGGCGAAGGGGAATTTTTTCCGGTGTATTTTGTGCAAATCCCACCCCTCCGGTCAATGGCAGACCGGACTAGTTACGCCACTACGTCTTAGGATATTTTCCACATTATCGTGACTTTATCGACTGCCCAAAAGTGCTCAAAAAAGGATGTACGTCGGGTCTACGACCCTCCGCCCATCCTTTTTTCAATATTTCTTCATCCATACTGCATCAATGTTATGAAAAGAAAGGCAGTGTGGTATTCAGCGGCATTATAATAGCCACGGAACCTTTCCTATCTAGATGCTGATCGTCATACCCATACTCACAATATTGCTGGTTTTCCTCAACCTGCTGGGTCTGCAGCAGGTGCGATCCTCACGGCTTACCGGCAGCCGGGTTGCGTTGCTCCAGGCGGTGCTGATAGCAGGGGTTTTCATCGCCTTACAATCAGAGCTTTTGAGCCTGCTGCATTGGTTGGGGCGACCTTATGTGGTCGGCTTGTGGTCAGTGGCGCTCCTGCTATCAGCCTGGGTGGGCTTTCGGATGGGTTTGATTTCGCGGGGATGGAACAGACTGGATACCAGTCTCCAGTCATTGGATCGGATTGAGGGCGTGAGCCTGGGTGTTTTCGGCCTGGTCATACTCCTGCTTTTGGTGGTCGCGGTGATTGCACCGGCGAATAATATGGACTCTTTGCTCTATCACATGAGCCGGGTGATGCATTGGGCACAGGACCGGAGCCTGGCTCACTATCCGGTTGGGTTCGAGGTACAGTTAACCCATCCGATCCTGGCCGAGCTGAGCATCCTGCAGCTGCGTTTATTTTGGGGCTCCGACCAATTAGCCGGCCTGCCGCAATGGCTCAGCCTGGTCGTCTCTGCCATCACCGTATCATTAGGGGCCAGGTTGTTGGGTGCAGGACGAAAAGGGCAATTGGCGGCTGCGGCGTTTGCCATCAGCATTCCCATCGGTATCCTGGAGGCCACCAGCACCCAGAATGATTATGTGACCGGTATGTGGCTGGTCATGCTGGCGGTATTTGTCCTGGCAGCCTGCCAGATAGAAGCAGGCAAGGCAGAAATCTTCTCCATCTCGGCTGCGCTTGGATTGGGGCTATTAACCAAGGGCACGTTTTACCCCTACGCGGTGGCATGGGGAATATGGCTGATCATCCATTGGCTCAGGCAAAGAAAACCCAGCCTATTCCTAAAACGCGCGTTGGTGATTGTCATCGTTGTGGTCGTGCTTAACGCAGGTTATTGGACCCGTAATTTGATCACCTATGGAGGGCCGCTCGGCCCGGCGGGATGGGTGACAGACATGTCGTCCGGTAGATCGGGGATAGCGTCGGTTGGCTCAAACCTGGTAAAAGATATCCTGCTCAACCTGGTCACCCCCAGCCCCAGGATCAATCAAGCCATGGTCAGCTTCGTCCAAAGAACCTTTCAAGCCTCTGATCCGGACGCAAGTAATTTCCGCCTGGAGTGGAGATGGAACAATGAAGACTCAGCTGGAAGCCCAATCCACCTGTTCATGATCGTGCTTATGGTGGCTACTGTTGCAATATTCTATGTGACCGGGCGATTTAAATACCGGGATGTGCTGTGGTACAACCTGGCAGCCATTTTATCCTTGCTTCTTTTTGTGCTTAGCGCTCATTATGACGACTATGGGGTGCGATTCCAGCTTCCGTTAATCCTGGTTTGGAGTCCCGTTTTTGGGATATTTATTTCCAGTTGGAGTGAGAAATGGCTGGCACCCCTGGCCATCCTCCTTCTATTGGTAATATCCCTTCCGTATGTGTTTTTTAATTCCACCCGGCCTCTGATTGCCACGCTGAACACAGTGGAACCATTCGCCATTCATCCATTACCAGGCATGGGAACGACCAAAAGCAGCAGTATTTTCTATGCCGATCAGCGGACACTCCTGTTTGTGAACGCACCTGACCTAAGCAAACCCTACATGGAGATCACCAACGATATCCGCAATTCCGGATGCCGCCAGGTGGGATTACGGATTGATTCACATGACCTTGAATACACATTCTGGTGGCTGTTGAAAGCTCCCCAAAGCGGGATCCGGCTGGAATCGCTGTATTACTCCGAGCAGCTGGCGCGCTACGCTGACCCAAACTTCAAACCTTGCGCGATCATCTGCACCATTTGCAGCGGGCGGACGCGCCTGAATGGGCTCGAATTGTTTGGCAGTTATGACAGCATGGTGAACCTGTATACAGGTGATGCATACTCCCCCAGCGTGGATAAGTGATTATATTTATTTATTGATAACTTGGATCCAGACAAAAGAGCGACAAAACCCTCGATATGATTCACATATGTGATTATTTCAACGCAATCTTGTCAAAGAGCAGATTGCTCCCCGAAAACCGGCGGGGACAGGTTCGCCGCAAGAAGAGCACTTGCGACTTCCCCAAAAACAAAGGGGATTCTCCCCGAAACCCAGCGGGGATTCCGCAATGACATACTTCCGAGTATGTTTTCCTAAGTTTTATCTGAAGGTAAATATACACATTGTGGGGTTCAGTCCAGGTGGGCGAAGCGCGTCCGAATGATCCGGGTGACGTATCCGAGACCGGCGATGCCAAACTGGAACAGGTTGGTGTTTGACTTGGAGATACCCTTGGTCCGCTCGGTGAAGATGAATGGCAGCTCGACCACTTTCAAACCCTTGCGGCAGCAGGCGTAGATGAATTCGATAAAATAAGCCCCATAGCCCGAGGGAGTCAGGGAGACTGCATCGAGCACTTCCCGGTGCATCAAGATGAAACCACTGTCATAATCTAAAATGCCATACCCCAGCACCAGGCCGGCCAGCCGGTTGATCAAGCGGCTGGTCAAAACGCGACTGGGGGCACGATCATCCTTGCCACCCTGCACGTAGCGAGATCGAATCACCACATCACATTCATTAAGGGTAGAAATCATCTCGGGGAGCAGTGAAGGGGGGTGGCACATATCCGCATCCATCCAGCCGATGTACGCGCCGCGCGATTCAATGATCCCCCGGTTGATGGCGGATGCCAGACCACGTGTCTTCATACGGCGGATGACCTTCACACGCGGGTCACCCACATCAGTGGCGATTTTCCAGGTCAGGTCGGGCGAATTATCATCGACAACGATGATCTCCAGTGGGTCTGGCAGGGAGCTGAAGATGGCATTAATGACATCCCTGATATTTTCGCTTTCGTTATAGGTCGCCAGGATGATGGAAACCAGGCCTCGCTGAGCGGTGCTTATCTCTAGAGTTCCTGGGTGGGGGGCAAGATCTTCGGGCATACTCAAGACAGGATTTTCTCCACCGCCTGGCAGACCGACTCCAGCTGAGTTTCGGTGAGGGTTAACCCGGATGGCAGGTAGAGACCCTGACGGGCGATGCGCTCTGCAACCGGGTAGCTCTGCCCACTGAATAAACCCATTGCCCGAAATACCGGCTGTTCGTGCATCCCCAGGAAGAATGGACGGGTTTCGATGCCTTCAGCGAGCAATAAGCGGGAGAATTCAGCTGCGTCGAAGCCGGTGCTCTCGTTAAGCACCAGGCCATACATCCAATACACCTGTTTGGCCCAGGTTTCCTCCACGGGCAACTGGATGGCTTGAAGATGTTTCAGACGGCGGGTGTAGGTTTCACCGATCCAGCGTTTTTTGTGGATCGTCTCGGGCATGCGCTCGATTTGAGCCAGCCCGATGGCAGCCTGCAAATTGGTCAAGCGGAAATTATGCCCCAGCTCGGTGTGGTAAAAGCGGCGGTGAGGCTGAAAACACAGGTTGCGCAGGCTGCGGGCGTGTTCGGCAATGCGGGGATCATCCGTCAACACCATCCCACCTTCGCCAGTGGTGACCAGCTTGTTGGCATAAAAGCTAAACACGCTGATGTCACCCAGGCTGCCACAACGGTGCCATGCTTCATCTGGTGTGCTGCTATTTGATAAATACTCTGCTCCGTGGGCTTCGGCAGCATCCTCGATGATCATTAATTGATGCTGTTTAGCCAGGGCGATGATCGGGTCCATTTCCACCGGGTGACCGTAGATATGTACGGGCATGATTGCCTTGGTGCGGGGCGTGATCCTGGCTGCAAGCTGGCTGGTGTCCAGGCACCAGGTACGCGGCTCGCTGTCCACCAATACCGGGATGCCGCCATTGTAGGTGACGGCCTGAGCACACGAGATGATGGTGAACGTGGGCAGGATCACTTCGTCACCAGGCTGCAACCCCAGGCAGGCAACCGCGATCTGCAGGGCGGTGGTCCCATTGCTGACCGCAACGCCGTAACTTTTTCCGCAATAGCTCGCCCAGGCTTGTTCGAAACTTTCCAGGTATTTACCGGAGGAAGAAATCCAGCCCGTTTTTAAACAATCCAGGACATACTCGATCTCTTTTTCACCAATCAACGGCTCGTTGACCGGGATCATTAAAATAATTCCTTATCCGAAGGACCGGCATACGGCCCGAGCTTGACTTCCAATAAGGTGGTTGCTTCCAGGATGCGGAAGCCATGCCCACCCGAGACCATCAGGACAAAATCCCCCGCCTGGAGCTCACGCGTGGCCAGCAGAGCCTTGTTTTGATCGAAAATGTCAATTTCCAGGCGACCCTGGCGGACGATGAGTGCCTCCGAGCTGGAGATATTCTGGCGGTCGACGTTCTTATGGATATGGCGCTTGATCACCCCACCCGGCGGGTAAACCACAAAGCCGACCTGCTGGGCAAGGTCGGGGGTGGTGATGAAAGTTGTCTGTGTGGGCTGATAGTCTCGCCGGATGATGATGCTGGTGAGGACATTATCTTTGGTTTTTATAAATTCCATGCTCATAGCTAATCACTTTCTTGCCCTGGATCGGGTCATCGAGGCGATAGTTAATTGGCAGTTAAAATCATACCACATGCCTATCGTCTCTCACGATCGCTCAAGGATGGCAGGCACGAACGTCATATAATCTCCGGTCCTGGCTACCGGCCAGTTTCATCTCTGCCGCCAATTTTACACAAGGCAGGTCATAGGCTGCCTGGATCTGGGGAGATAATTTTTGCCACCAGTGGTCATCCATATAAACGTACGAATAGCCGGCTGCAGCAACACTGGCCGGGTCGGGGCTGGCAATCAACGCTTCCCAGATCGGTGAGCGTTTATAAACATCCATGGCGGCGAAAGACGCACGACCAAAAAGAAGCACGGAACGTTCAGGCACAGAGTCCAGGACCAGGGCATGCTGTTCAAGCTTGTTCCAATAAGCCTGGGAGAAGTCGCTTTCTTGATATTGTAAATAGTACGTAGTCTGTACTTCTGGGATGGCAATGAGCTCAACCGCCAGCATTACCAGACCCGCATAGATTGCCACGCCGTAACCGAGACCTAAAATGAGCCGGAAGCCCTGCCGGGCATTCGCCAGCCACAACCACGCAACGGGGAAGGCCAGAGCATAACTCAGCCACAGGCTGGCTCCCACCAGGCGGGTGATATCGAAATCCAACCCGTAGCGAAAGAATACGGGGAAGAGCAGGCTCAATATTGAACCTGCAGCCAGTGCCTGCGGGAGGCGGTCAGCTTTACCCAGCTTTTTCAGCCAGTAAATGATCACCAATGGCAAAAGGATAAGGGCTGGTCCAGCTTCCGCCAGCATGATAAAAAATTGCCCCGGATCGAACAAGGAGAGCGGTCCGAAATGTCCGGACGGAACAGCAGGCGGCCAGCGCAGGCTGAAGCCCTGGAAATCGGTGGTTACCATGGGATAGTTAATGCCTGTGATCCTGGAAAGCAAGCTCATAAAGCCACCGGTGATATAGCCTCCCTGGAAGAGTGCCAGCACAGAGCTTATGGCCAGGGGTATTCCCCAGGTGGTTAGCGTGTCTTTCCGGTTTGGACGATGGCGGATGCGGTTGCGGATGAGGCTCACCAGGAGAATGATCGCCATACCTGCAACCAGCAAGGCGAACACGTGCTCTGCGCTGAGTGCCAGGCTGGAAAGCACCAGGCTGATGGTCAATATGCCAACCAGGGAGATTTTACGTGGTCTCCACAGCAGCAGGAGCAGCAGAATGGTCATCTCCCACATGGCGCCCGTCGCTCCAAGCTGCATGTTCAAGGGTTCCAGGATACCGCTGGCAAAAGCATAGGGGAAGGGAAAGGGTCCGCCGCCTTCCAACGGCCAGCTGTTAGCAAGTGCAGTCACCAGATTGCCACCTGCGGCCAACCCCGAGAGGTCCATGTGTAAATTGGCTCCCATATTTTGAAGGATGGGTTTGGGAATAAACAGCAGCAGCCAGCGTGTAGCGCCCCCCAGGATGAGCAACCCACTGCCCAGGTAGGCAGGTAGAGCTGCACGGTTGAGGCGACGGATCCACAACCAGGCTAACAGGGCGGTGAACCCGAAAACGATCGCCCGGCTGATATCCCAGGCGCTCCATGGGAAAAAGCCGCCCAGCCTGACCATGCCCGCAGCGAAGACCTGCAAGCCGTAATGGTAAGGCAGGTGAAGTGCAGGGTCGAGATAGAAGTGGGGCGGGATATCCCCCGTCGCCATGACCGAGATCATGGGCAGGTGGTAGTAATCGTCAAAAATAGCCAGACCACGCAGGATCAAGGTAAAGCCAAGCGTAATGGCGAGAAGAACGATAATATATGGCCAGCCGCTCAATAATCCAAGGTGGGACCGAAATCCTCTTTTGGAGCTAATTGCCAAACCAAGCCCTGAAAGGAAGATGATCCCAGCACTCGACCAATAAGCAGCCGTCAAGGGGAGAATTTGGGCAAGCAGGTTGCTTATTACGGTAAAGAGGAGGAAGCCAAGGGCCAATCCTGCGACCAGCTTTTCACGCTTCTTGAGGTGAAAAGCATATCCGGTAAGCAACAACCCACCCAGCCCCCACAGAATACACAGGAATAGGAAACTGGCGATATCAACAATACTTGCTGTGCGGCTCCAATAGTACATAGGTGAAACATGCTTTCAGATATGCGAGGATTGGGTTCTATTATTGATCATCTTGGTTATTGAGTTTAACATGCATTTAGGTTTCTTTACAACCTGTGTAGCTGGTTATAAGGCTGAATAATTTTCACTGTAATGCAGGAGGAGAACCTGGGCAATAATTAAAAAATCCGGTTTATTTGACTATACTCAAGACTGTCCATCAAGAATGGAAGGCTTTACCCCGTGCAATAAAGTCGGACAAGATGAGCACGCACCCATCGTGGTGATTTATTAAAAGACCTTCCATCACGCCTGAATGCTAATTAATTGATTTGTTCTGAAGTGCTTAAAATCTGATGTAAGCGCACTCGCGCCCGAGCCAGGCGGCTCTTTACCGTACCTACAGGTATTCCAAGGATTTGCGCAGCTTCCCGGTAGTCGAAATCCTGTAGATCCACCAACACAACCACGGTTCGCTGGTCAGGGTCCAATTGATTGAGGGCGTGCCGAATGACCTGCTCCAATTCGTGCCTTTCTAACTCCGTCTCCGGTAAAACACTGGAGCTTGAGAAATCGAAAAGCGGAGATAACTTTTCTTCTGCGAGGTCTTTATCATCGATTGGAAGGACGGGGTAGCGCTTGTGCCGGCGATGTACATCATAGCAGAGATTGGTGGCGATGCGGTATAACCAGCCGCGGAAGGATCCATTTCGAAAACCGCGCAAATTTAGATAGGCAGCCAGGAAGGTGTTTTGCGTGATATCTTCTGCTGCATCTTCATCCCCTATGATACGCGCAGCCAGGTTAAAAATACCGTCCTGGTAGGATAGCACCAGCTGGTTGAATGCATCCAGGTCGCCCTTTTGGGCAACCCTTACCAGGTTGGTTTCATTATCAACGATTGAGCCTGCATTCGGGGTTGCGTATCTCATAATCATCGGGCCAACTTCCTACGCAATGCATGACCAGGTATCGGGCACCGCCATAGGGTGATCTGATCAATAAGCGGTTTTCCCAAGACAATCAGTGTTCGATAAACCTCAGAAAGGTGCTCCGCTGGATAATGGATTACACTGCTGATGAGTGTGGATTGCTTGTATGTCTCTCTTTGCGGATCCATTTAATAATACCTTTCAATATAAGCGGTTGTATCGGTCAACTGGAGGGTTTTTGAGCTGTCCATTTGGACAGTTCTGCCACCCGAAGATGTACAGCGGATCCAGTCATCCAGGACTAAAGATCTTAAGGGCAGGTAGTTTTTCCGATATAAAGCAGAGCTCCATCCTCAGCCCGCCAGATACGGATATCTAGACCATCGGTGGCAGCAAGCAAGGAACCATCCGGCGAAAAGAAAAGCTCCCAAACCGGCGATTGCATCCCTTTGAGGGTGCGGATGACGTGGGCTCCGTCTGGGGAAATCAAAAAAACTTTATTGCTATCGTCTATATCGGAATAGGCGAGATATTTGCCGTCTGAAGAGTAGGTGACTGCCATGCTGTTCTTGATCGTGTTCCAAACCAGGCTACCATCAGAGATGCGCCACATGAAAATCCCAGAAGCGAGGTCAGCAACCAGGTACTGCCCATCCACGGAAAACTCAGCATCGGAGGTGTCGTAGCCGCCGTATCCGCCCAAATCTTTTATTTTCTCGCCCGTATCTAGGTCCCAGAGCATCACAGGGCCATCGAAGGGCACGGTTGCCAGCATGCTTCCATCTGGAGAGATGCCGATTCCCAAGGCATCGCCCGCTTGAATCGTGCGCAGCTGTTCACCCTGCAAATTCCAAACCTTGACCGAATGGTCATGTGAAGCTGATACCAGCAGGTTCCCGTCTGGTGAAAATCTCAATTTCCCCACCATATCGGTGTGCCCTGACAGGGTAAGCAAGACCTTCTGATCAGATACCCGCAGTAGCTGGATGGTGTTGTCGTCCAACGACCAGGCCAGGATGCCTCCGTCCGGTGATAGCGTTGCAGTGATAATATTCTTTGGACCCGGAAGAAAACTTGTTTCTTTTAGGGCTTCCAGGTTGAAGATTTGCACCCCCCCATTCCATCGTACCAGGATGCTCTTGTTGTCTAGTGTGAAGGCAAACGCGTGAATATCGGCCGGCGTAAAGCACTTGGGTGCCAGACTCAGCTGCTCGGAGGTGGGTACCGGGGAAGATGAAGGAGAGGCTTGCATCCATGTCGGTGCCGCAACGGAAGGCGAGGTAGACGCGGCTGTTTGGATTGGATCCGTTTCAACAAGCATAGGGGGAGTTTGATCACTCCGGGAGACGGACCAGGGCAATATTGCTCCTAAGATGCCGAAAGCAACCACAGCGGCCAAAATGAGGATGACAATAAGCAAGATCAATAGTTTTTTAATCATGGATTACACCTGTACTTATTATTTGTATAAAGTAACAGAGTAGTTACCTAATAAGCTTATTCAGTGAATTTCTTCAGCCGGTCCAAAATCTCTCTCTGGGCAGTAAGCGTCTGCACCTTCCACTCAATAACGAGATTTTGTATAGAAGCTAAATAGAGCCCAAATCCATAGCCGAGTAGAATCCCGATGATCGCACCCAGCCACCAGTAATCTCGGGCGAAGAAAGCTACCAAGAGAGTCGCCAGGCTACCAAGAATCAAAATCCAAAAGGCTCTGGTCATCCTGTTAAGAGTGGTTGACTGAGTTATCAGATGGGAGACCAACTTACTAGTGTTTTCATTATCGTAAATCATGATGATTTATCCCTTTTATAAGATGTGCCGGTAGCCTCACCAATTAACCCTGGACACTCGTGGTGATGACTAATGCGAGAAAAATGGCTGAGGTACCCAAGGTAAGTACAAGACCCACAGCAATGGCAAGCAGCCCCGCCAACTTATTTTTCAGTTTCAACAATAAGACTACTCCGGCGGCTAAAAGGATCAGTCCAAGCCCCAAAACAGCAAGCAGAAGGATTGTGATATACATTTTTGTCTCTTTTCTTTCTATCCTATGGTTATATTGGTTGACAAATCTTCCAGTGATTCACCAGGTTGGTCGATTACGGTATCATAATTCTATCTTTGCTTCATCCTACTCCAGTAGGGTTTTGTAGAATAGCGAGTACGGAGTGACAGGTAAAGCTGGGTGTTAATCGAGGTCGGATCCGGTTTTGTCGACCTGGTGAGAGATTGATCGCCCTGGTTTGGATAGCGAGGGTTCTCCATACCGGTCGAACCGATCAAGAAGATCCCGATAATCAAGAGCAGGGCCACACATGGGATTGAAAGTATCTGTAAAATGATCATTCGAAATTCCTTTCTATCTAGCTAGTTCTAGCAGCATTTCTGCTGTCCTTTGGCCTGTCGGTCAAGATAACCAGCAGGCCAATCCAGCATTGTGATTGAAATAACTCTCATGGGCAGAAGAGTTTGGTGTTGATCCACTCCCCACCATTTACCCGCAGGTTGACGGTGATATCATCCGGATGGGGGTAAGGACCAACTAAGCGCAGGTTGATCGTTTTCGTGCCTGCCTGGTCGAAGATGAGAGTGCCGGTCGCCGAGTAAGATAACTCACCATTCACCTCAAAATATCCGGCGGGTATTTGCCCAGCGGTAGAACCGATTTCATAGGCAGCTGTAGTCGGCCCATCAGTGGTAATGTAGGCATGGACAAAGTAAGTCGAATTCGATGTACAAACGTCGCCTGAGCCTTGTTCGGGCACAATGTCTATGGAGGTAGCTGTAACCTCTCCCGACGGAATCTCGCCATTATCCACTTTGAGCTTCACATAGAACGAATTCCCATTCGCACCGCCCTCAATTGGCATAAATTGACCATCCGTATTCTTCAAACCCCAATAGGATTTATAGCTGCCATTATCGACCGGAGATGTCATGCCAACGCTGATGTCCACCGTCTGACCGGGGGTAACAGTTTGACCCTGTTGGACAATCCAATAGCCTGGTTGTTGGGTCATATAGGCTCCTGATATCTGGAATACCATATAGGTGCTGTCCCACGTGCAAGTGCCGGTATTCTTCACCGTCCAGGTCTTGGTGAAGGCTGTATTGGGGGCGTAGGTGGTTCCATCAAAACCATCATCGGTAATATATTGAGCCGCATCCTGGCACCCCGTTGCAGCAGTTGGAGTAGCATCGTATTGGGTAAACACAAATGAGGATATGAAATCGTTAAACTGCTGCATGGAAGAATTCGGGTCTTGATATGCCATTGCGATGTAGAAATTCGCCGTGCCATTTTGGAAGATCCACAGCTCTGTTGCCGGGTTCTGACCTGCCGGGAGAGAGATTTGGCAGGCTGGTAAATCATGAAAGATAAAGTTTTTGACACAGTCCTCATATCCAACCATTGGTGGCGCATCGGTCAGCACCTCGACCGCGATTTGCGGCAGGTTACTTCCATCATTATTTGCCACTGTGACATACTCGGGATTTGAGCCAGCTCCTGGGGGTACAGCGGTGTTCACCTGGATCTTCCAATCGGCAGGGTAACTGAATTGGTAATGATAGGTATCACTGCTGAAGGTCTTCGTTTGGGTTGCAGCTGGTGTAGGTGGCGGCTCTACCGGCAGTTGGATAAAGGCGTCGTTGGGTATGGCTGCCAGGAAGCTTCCGTCAGCTACTTTTTGGGCGTCAGTGCCATCAGCCTTAATTGTCCACAGCTCGCTTACGCAGAAAGGTGAGCATTCGAGTAGATCGGTGGATTGAACCAACAGAGTCTGGTCATCCAGCCAGCCTGCAATCGTGTAATAACTGCCCGCCTGGCTGGTCATGACCACCTTGGAATTGTCAACGCTGGTATCCGAAATGACAACCCATCCTTGCTCATTGTCCTGGACACCATTACCGATGGCATAAGCCAGCTTTTTCCCGTCGGGGCTGAAGCGTGCGCTGCCAGCAAACTGGGATCCGGTGGTAATTTCAGCCGGTGGGTTGAAAGTTACACTGTCGCCGGAGGTGAGGTCGCGGATTTTTATCATGTTCTGCCAGCAGTGCTCTGCTATGTAGAGGAAATCTGGTGAAATGGCATCCAGGCAGCCTTGCGGTTCTTCGGAAGTACCTGCCGGGATGATATCGACCACTTCCTTGGTCTTGACATTAATTTTGAACAGGTTGGAAGCTCCGCCAAACAGGATGTATCCACCAATGCCGATGGGCTCCTTGCTGAAGTACAGCCACTGCCCATCAGCCGAGAAGAACTGCGCCATCAGCTGCGAGGGTGGATTGGTTGCATCCTGGGTCAAGAGCGTATCGAGATAGGTGCCATCCAGGGAGCTGATCTTAATCGTGGATGACTGGTTGCCTGCGGAAATTT
The DNA here is from genome assembly GCA_963809805.1 of uncultured Chloroflexia bacterium. Taxonomy (GTDB): domain Bacteria; phylum Chloroflexota; class Anaerolineae; order Anaerolineales; family UBA4823; genus FEB-25. The sequence continues at coordinate 125,105 of CAWELB010000002.1, forward strand.
GAGTTGCCCATGCCAGGCGCGATGGGGAGGTTCCACCTCCGGAAAATACTGCCAGTCCGTAGGTAGTGGGGCTTTGTACGAAAACAAGGTCATGGAAGCCGTTTCCTTCGGTGACGAGTGCTTTACCTTTGTAGCTGTCTAGCACATAAGCTGCACCTTCCGCTCCGCCTCCGTTGGAAAGAAAGTTGTTGAATGTGGGCCTGGCGGTCGGGTTGAGGGGAAGGTTTAGGTTGGCGATCTGTAGGCTGCCATCAGGTGCCTGGATTACAAGCTTTAGGGAGACAGGAGTTTGTACATGCTCTATTGGGAAATTAAAGCCGGTGGAAAAACCATTCGCGGTCACCATATATGTGCCGGGCAGGAGATTGGTCGTATCCAGCAAGATTTTTTGCTCGTAGGGCGTGGTGACCTGTACGCAGCCCATGTCTGTCGGGCTTTTGGTCAAGATCTTGATCTGGAATGTAGTATGTGCATAGCTCAATTGAGTATCAGCGAATGTTGCACATGACTCGGTCAGATTACCTCGCACGATGGCATAAACCTTCACAGGATCGGTCTTGGTAAACTGGATTTCTACATTCTGCACCTGTGCTTCACGCAAGGCGGCAGGTGCCTGAGTGACTAAAACTGGTGTAGTTGGGACATTGGTGATACCCATGGCGTTCGAAACTGAGGCGCAAGCGCTCAGCACCATTAACAATACGACGAACACAAACGTGATGATTAGATTTCTTTTCATGATATTTCTCCTCTTATAGATTTGGATTGATCTGTAACTGGTATTCCATACCCATTAAACTTTCGGACGACTTTTTAGTCATTGCATATTTCCTTTCCTTTTTCTCCTATTTGTGGACCCACAGCGTTCGTCTCAATCATTTCGATCAAATAGGCGAACAGCTGCTCTAAGCTAGCAAAACCAATGCGTTTCCCTGTTTCAGGGATTTCCAGAGATGCCATCCAAGCGGCTGCTTCGGTGTGTTCAACACGCCAAAGACGAAGGATGTAAGAACATTTATTATTCGGGTGCATAGATTAATCTGGTTGCCTCATTGTCTTTCTTATGGTGATCCCATTTTATAAGGGGAGTCGTCAGGGTAACATCAGGACAGCGTCAGGAGAATTTATCCTGTTCGCTGACGATTGCAAGTTAATCCCCTGGTAGATTCCCGGCATTTTGGTGCTCGCAGCCTTGCCGAGAATCTGCCAGAAGGTGTATTGATTTATTTATTTCGCCTGCGTGCAGCTCATACGATCTTGGATCGCTGGGTGGGTAATTGCGTTTGCGGCCATTTTTATTCTCCTTTTATCTGAACATAAGCTTTTTGTTCGTCTGTTTCTATATCGATTCGTTTCCTGACGGCACCTGTCGAGATTCAGGTGCCGTCCACCATTGTTTTGGCCAGTTGTATTCATAACACTACAGGCCAAACAGGCTGCCGAATCCGGTCGCGGTTAGGCCCAGCAAGGATAAAACAATTCCGAAGAGAGACATGATGATCGCCCAGGGGATGAAACCGATCATGACAGTGATGATGGTCTTTCCCCAGGTCAAATCCAGGGCTTCGTGAACGGCCACAAACCAGGCTACCACCAGGACTATCCACGAAATGACGATCACCGGACCCAGTATGGATGATAGAACATGCGATAAGGCAGCGATGATGCCCAGGACAGCCCACCGCGGTCCAGATGGAAGCCAGACCCATGGTCCGCACCAATTCGTCGAAAGTGACATCGGCGTTGAACCTTCTGCGACCGACCCAGCTGATCACAGCGGCAGCCACGGCGAAACCGGCAATCGCGGTGAGCAGACCGATGCCTGTACTCACCAACCATTCATAGATGCTCTGAGAGGTGTGTGATCCAAGCTGATTGAGAAGGGCAAAAATCACCACCAGGATCCAGGCAGTTGCAGTGAACGCTTTATCCGCTTCTACCTCGGCGTAGACGCCCCGTCTAAATGTAAGTGCACCTATAATTCTTTCGGTTAACATGGCATATTCTCCTTTTTTGCTTTCTGTTTCATAAGATTTACTCAAACCTACCTTACTGATACCCAAATCGTTTGAATTCATGTTGTTTTCTCCTTTGTAAGTAATGTTTCGCTTCGTGCCAGTTTAGTCGTTGGTGGTTCACCGCTAACTGATACGGTGAACCACCAACTCAATGCACAGGATAACTTGTGCCAGAACTCTTAGTTGCCGCCTGCAGAGCTCACTGTGCCGGCCTCTGCTACATTCATGGTTATCATGCCGATACCGGCTTGCAGGTCTATCTGCATCGTCACGCCTGATACGCCATAGGCTGCATTGGTGTAGAATTCTCCATCCTTCGTCAGGCCGGTAGCGTCAATCGTATGCGGACCAGACTCGACCTTCACGCGAACGCCAACGTCTTTGGGCAACTGTAGGGTGAGAGAAGCTGCGCCAGCATCGATGGTAACGTCCATGTTACGTACCCAGTCACCGCTCAGTCGACCGTGTAGATGCCTGCACCCAGATTAACGTTGAGCCCGGTCAAAGACAGACCAGCCAGCTTTAGATCACTGGTTCCACCGCCCACCTTGACCGTTAGATCCATGGGCACCCCGTCGAAGAGACGCACGCCCCACTCATTACGGAAGTCTGATATGCCTAGCAAAGATGGAAAGCCATTACTTTCGGGCTGCTTAACGACGAGGGAACCATCCGTGTACCCCACCTCTGGCTTCAGCCTGGCGACATTGTAAGTGAAGTCAGCCTCCATCAACTTCTCCGCACCACCACTAAGCTGCAGGTCGCCAGCGCCGATGTTAATCTCGACACGAACCGACTTGGCATCACCGAGCTCCACCGATTGGGACTCGGTCCGTAATGTACCTACCGTTAGATTGGAACTGCAGCTGGCGAGCATCAGTGCTGCAGCAAGTACGAGGGCGATCAAAAGACGATTTGTTTTCATTGTTCATTTCTCCTTTTTTTTGTATGACGATCGCTTAATAAGTGACTGTCAGTTTGAACGAGCATTTATGAATGGTTTAAGGGGTTGATCGATTAGTGCTATATACTTTTTCATGGTGAGGTCAGTTTACCTATGGGATGTCAATGCGGCATCAGGGCAGCGTCAGGAATAGGGCTAATTTCCCCTGACGTTCATTAATTTACTATTAAGGTAATAGTGGTCTAATTAGTTCACAAATGACACACCTGTCGATCGAGGTGTTGGGATCACTGCAGGTATCGATAGCCGATTCGCCAATAACGACTTTGGAATCGGCTAAAGTTCGCGCCCTCCTAGCTTACCTAACGGTGGAAGCAGACCGCCCACACCGGCGTGAATCGCTGGTGGGTCTACTTTGGCCGGATTGCTCCGAGGAGGCAGCTCGGCATAATTTACGACAAGCCTTATTCAATATGCGCCAAATCCTAGGCGACCATAACGCCAATCCTCCTTATCTGCTCATCTCGCGTGATGCTATTCAATTCAACCGGGAAAGTGACTATTCGCTTGACCTAGACCGATTCAACCATTACTTCTATACCTGCGAAGAAAACTTGAGCCAATGCAAGGAGGATTGTTCGATCCACGCGGCACGGCTGGAAGAAATGGTCAAGCTTTATCGCGGTGAGTTCTTGCAGCAGTTCTTCCTGGAGGACAGTACGGAGTTCGAAGATTGGGCCGTGCTGCAGCGTGAAAACATGCATCAACGCGTCCTGGAAGCCCATAGTTATTTAGCAAACTACTATGAGATGCATGGAGACTTTAAAGCCGCTCACCAGCATACCTTGCGGCAGCTGGAGCTGGATCCGTGGCGGGAAGAAGCGCACCGCCAAATGATGCGGGTGCTTGCCCTGGACGGACAGCGCAGCGCGGCGATTGTCCAATATGAAACCTGCAAGCAAGTGTTAGCTGATGAATTGGACGTTGAACCATCGGCGGAAACGAGGGAGCTGTACGATCAAATCCGGCTGGGTACTCTCAGCCCAAAGACCGTGCCGGTTGCCCAATATACTACCGTTCCCCTTCAAAATCTTCCTATCCAGCTCACACCCTTTATTGGCCGAGAATTAGAGCTGGTCCAGCTAGGCAAACTCATTGCTGATGCTGAATGCAGATGCATAACGCTGGTTGGACCAGGCGGCATGGGCAAGACCCGCCTGGCTATCCAGGCCGCGGAACAACATCTCAACGAATTTGCCAATGGAGTTGCTTTTGTGCCTCTGGCGTCGGTTGGATCCATCGAAGAGGTCATCCCTGCGGTTGCGAACGCGATCAAATTTACCTACTTTGGCCAGAGTGATCCCAAAGAATACCTGCTTAGCCACTTGCACGAAAAACAAATGCTATTGGTATTGGACAACCTCGAGCATTTACTGATTGGAAATCCGGATCAGGCGTGTATAGCGGATCTATTAATTGAAATCCTTCAACAAGCACCAGGAATTAAGCTGCTGGTCACTTCACGGGAATCGATAAACCTGCAAGGGGAATGGATATTTGAAGTTCAGGGATTAACTTACCCAGAGATGGCGCAAATGGAGGGATTTGACGGTTTTGATGCGGTGACATTATTCGCTCAACGAGCCAGGCACACCTGTCCAGGATTCAATCTGAATGAGGTGAACCGGACGGAAATAGCACGCATCTGCCGTTTGGTTGAGGGAATGCCGCTGGCAATTGAGCTGGCAGCCACCTGGATGAGGACTTTATCACCTGTGGAGATTGCGGTGGAAATCGAAAGCAGCCTGGATTTCTTGAGCACGACAACGCGCGACATGCCTGAGCGGCACCGCAGTATGCGGGTAGTATTTGATCACTCATGGCAAAGGCTATCACCAAAAGAGCAACAAGTTTTGTGTAATCTTTCGGTATTCCGAGGTGGGTTTCAACGTCAGGCGGCTGAGCAAGTGGCAGGTGCGACATTGTCGATATTATCAACGCTGGTGAATCAGACACTGCTGCGGCGCACTACATCAGGTCGCTACGATCTCCACGAGCTGGTTCGACAATATAGCGAAATACAGCTTGCCTTCGACCCACCGGCTAAACAAATAGTCCAGGAGAGGCATTATTCCTTCTATTTTGCTCTGGCAGAGGCTGCTGAACAGGAATTGAAGGGACGCAACCAATTGGAATGGTTAGGCAGGTTGGAGCAGGAACGCGATAATTTACGCGTTGCCTTTGAATGGGCACTTGATTGTGACGATTTAGCACCTGGGGATGGTGAGCTGGCAATGAGGTTATCGGCTGCGTTACGCTGGTATTGGCGCATGCGCGGTCATTTTCATGAGGGTCGCGACTGGCTTATGGCAGCTCTCCGCCGTTCCCCAGAGAAACGAACTGCTGCGCGGGCAAGCGCTCTCTTGGGTATGAGCTTGCTCGAAAATGCCCTGGGAGACCTTGGTGCGGCACGTGAGCCAGCAGAGGAAAGCCTGTCTATCTTTAGAGAGTTGGGTAATCAAGAGTGCCTGGCTGAGACACTTATTGTCTCAGGCATTACTTTGCTCTGGCAGGGTGAAACAGTGTTGGGTTATTCCCGTACAGTTGAAGCTCTTGATATTTACCGCAAATCAGCCGACCGTTGGGGCGAAGCGCATGCCTTATACCGGTTGGGATCCTACCTGGCTGATTATAGTGGTGATCTGTCGGGGCGAGATATGCTCGAGGAAAGCACTACCATCTTAGAGCACTTGGGCGAGAAGTATCTTTATACCAGTGTCTTGATATCCCTCGGAGTTGTAGATATGAGCCTGGGGAATTATACAAGCGCTAAACCGCTTTTTGAGCGGGGTCTGGCAGCGACCAGAGAGATAAGACATCCATGGGGTATTGCAGACGCACTGACCAACCTTGGCTGCCTGTATCGGATCAGGGGTGAGTATGCAACCGCACAGGCTTGCTTTGAAGAAGCCCTCCAGGTATATCATGAGCAAGGTCGGAATGTATGGGAAACCGATGTGATGTGTGCCATGACAGAAAACGAAATTGTACAAGGATATCTATCATCCGCACAGCTACATATCCAGGCAGCTTCCGACCTGTTAGGGACATCTGAAAATAAGTGGCTGCAGGTGCTGGTTTGCTACATGCGAGGTTTGCTGGCATATTATGAGGAAAATTTTACAGAAGCTGCCAGTGTATTGGAAGATGCAACCAATCTCGCCAGGGACGGTCAATTTAAACCTGACCTGGCACGTTCGTTCATGACTTTGGGACTTACAAGGCTTAAGCTTGGTGAGGTTGAGTCGGCAAATGAGCTGCTAAGGAAAAGCCTATTTTTATACCATGAGATTGGCAATAAACTCGGCATGACGATTTCACTCGAGGCATTTGCCTCTGCCATGGTAGTACAGGGCGATTTTGCTAACGCGGTGAGGCTGTACGCCACAGCACACAAATTACGCGAAACTTTAGGTGCTCCACTCCCACCCGTTGACCACGATGGCTATGATTCTGCCATCGCTGGGATCCAGGCTAATCTTGGAGAACCAGCTTTCACGGAGATGTGGATAGCCGCGGAAGCCGGTCTATATGAAGAACTGGTGGAAGAAATACTAAATTCGGGTTAGGCAAGGTAATATACAGGCAATTCAGAATATAATAAATTTGTGATTATGCAGGGTGGCTTTGGTTTAATAAACTGTTGAGATGACGTTATCAGGAGGGAAAAAATGGCAGCAATTCATCCTTTGGTTCTACAATTGAAATTCACGCGTGACGAGTTCAAGCGGGCACTTAAAGGCTTGTCGGAGGCAGATGCATCCAAACGCCTGCTGCCGATGAATTGCATCAGCTGGAATGTGGGGCACCTGGCCTGGCAGGAACAGCGATATTTCCTTTATTTTGGACAGGGGCAATTGCCATATCCTGCAGTGCAGGAGGAATTTGCTTATGGCGCTCCGGCAAGCACGCCCTCATTGCGTGAAGTACAATCATTTTGGCGGAAGATCACCAAAGCAGCCGACCCCTGGTTGGAGAGCCTGACCACCGAGAAATTGCAGGAGCACATTTTGAATCCAGATGGTACCCCAAGTGTGAGGATCATTGGAAATCTGCTCCAGCGTACGATTTATCATTATTGGTATCATACAGGTGAAAACCTGGCGATCCGGCAGATGCTGGGACACTCTGATTTACCCGTGTTCGTCGGGAACATCGATCGCCAGGCTCCCTACACACACGAATAGACAAGGGTGAAAAAGGATTATCTATGAATGACTTAGCACAAATGCATTGCAGTGCAGTTACTGCATCGACACCGCGGCTATATGAGCGGGAGATCAACCAATACCTGGCCAATCTACCAGATTGGGAGCTTTACGAAAAAGATGGTGAGCCGCGCCTGGAAAAATCCTTCAAGCTCAAAGATTTTATCCAGGCATTGGCCTTTACCAACAAAATTGCACAGGTGGCGAATGAAGAGGACCATCACCCCGCCATCCTGACGGAATGGGGGAAGGTAACAGTCACCTGGTGGACGCACAAAATCAAGGGATTGCACCAGAACGATTTCATCATGGCGGCGAAGACAGACCAGCTGTACAAGGAAGCGTTGTAAGGACTGGTCACCAGCTGATCTATGAGCGTGGAGACCTGATCGTGCCTGCTCCTGGTATTGCCGGGAGCAGGCATTTACTTACCAGTACACTATTTTCAGCTATGTTGTGATCCAGAAGTCAAAGTAAATCATTAAGAGGAATGTATATTTAACACTGTATTCCAATCAGGGGTATATTTTCTCGTTCCTTGCCAGCATATCGATGAATTTACGGATGCGTGCGAGGCGAGCTGCGGGTTTTTTAACAATCTGGATCCTGTGCAGGATGGCGTAGCGGTTGATGCTGTTCAGCGTGCTGAAGAAAGCTTCGGCTTGCGGATTATTATCCAGCTGGAGCTGAAAATCATCAGGCACAGTGATCTGGCTCTGCGGATCATAAGCCGCCTCCCAGCGACCGTCTGTTTTCGCAAGCTCCACCTGGTGAAATCCGGATAGCTGCATTCTACCAACTGCAATCAGGGCTTCGGCTTTTTCACAGTTCAATTTTGACCATTTGCTTTTTGGTTTACGGGGCGAGAATTTCTGCAAATAATACTGCTGGTCAAAGGATGAAGCCTGGCTATCGATCCACCCGTAGCAGAGGGCGGTTTCAACTGCCGAGGGATAATCAATGGAAGTAGTGCCCGACCTCTTTTTGGCAATCTTGAGCCTGACGCCATTTTCGTCTGATTGATGCTCCTTGAGCCAGACTTCAAAAGCAGGCTGGTCGATAAACAAGAGGATAGGCAGGGTAGATTTGGCTTGGTCTGCCATCTTGAGAGTTCCTGCGTGCAATTAGAACCGAATAATTTCGGATGAGGTCATCAGGTGGTCAGGACCATAACCTGTTCCAGAGGTGCGAGAACCCCTGCCTCCAGCCGATGACAGCGATTTATATGGAGGTATTTTGACCAGGTATGAGCCTGACCTAGAAGGTATTTTTGAGTAATAAAGTTACCCATCCTAACTTCCAGTGGAACTATTATACTCTAATATGATATAATATATCAAATATATCCGATTAGCTTGTCGAGGAGGGTAAAATGAGTGGAACGTTCCTATCCCGCGGATTTTTAGGCAAACGCAGACAAGACGGTCCCCCCGATCGGGTTCCACCGGGTCAATATGTAACCAGCGATTTTCCGGTGCTATCAGCGGGTCCCACCCCGCGCACACCCCTGGAACGTTGGAATTTTGAGATCAATGGACTGGTCAGACAACCAGTGCGCTGGTCGTGGGCTGAATTTCAGCTATTGCCGTCTCAACACTTTACCGTGGATATCCACTGCGTCACCAAGTGGTCAAAATTGGATACACAATGGCAGGGGGTGAGTATCGAAACCTTGTTGGCATCCGTGGAAGTTGATCCAAACGCGCATTATGTGATCGCCTTTTGCGATGGGGGCTATACCACCAATATGCCGCTTAAAGAAATCCTGGACGGAAAGGCATTTATTGGCTACCAGTACAATGGTGCTCCCCTGGCACCCGAACACGGCGGTCCGGCACGCCTGGTGGTGCCCGCGCTTTACTTTTGGAAAAGTGCCAAGTGGGTACGCGGACTGACCCTTATTGAAAAAGACAATCCTGGTTTTTGGGAATCGCTGGGATATAACAATCACGGTGATCCGTGGAAAGAGGAGCGCTATTATGGAGACAGAACTGATTAAGGACGAGGTGGTGCCACGGATACTGGAATGGCAAATAGGGACTGTCATCAAGGTCAGATTGGAGACCCAAAACGTCAAGACATTCACCCTGGCACTACCCAACTGGACGCCTCACCAGGCGGGGCAGCACTACGATGTGCGATTAACGGCACCGGATGGTTACCAGGCGCAACGCAGCTATTCGATCGCATCCAACCCTGAGCAGAAGGGTGAGATTGAGCTGACGGTTGAACGGCTTGAGGAGGGGGAGGTGTCCACGTACTTGCACGATGTTCTCATTATGGGTGACCAGATTGAGCTGCGCGGTCCGATCGGCGGATATTTCGTCTGGGAAGCGAGCATGGGAGGCCCGCTGCTTTTGGTGGCGGGTGGGTCGGGCATCGTCCCGCTGATGGCGATGATCCGGCACCGGCGTGCAGCCGGTTCGAAGGTGCCGGTGCGCTTACTGTACAGCTCACGCAGCTATGAGGATATTTTCTACCGGGATGAATTGGAACGCTTGCATAAGGATGGCAGTGGTCTTGAAATTATTCATACTCTGACGCGATCACAACCGCAGAATTGGGATGGTTATGGACGGCGGATCGATATGCAGATGCTGGAGCAGGTTGCTAAACCGCTGGGAAATGATCTGAAGGCATATATATGCGGGCCGACTGCGCTGGTGGAGGGGGTGGCAAACGGGTTGGTGGCACTGGGCATCCCGGCAAACCGAATCCGCACCGAACGATTTGGTCCGACAGGGACGGTATAAAGGGAGGAAAACCATGGACAGCACACTTTTCGAGGAAACTGTATCACTGATGTTGGACGGCAACGCAATGGCTGGGATGCTGCATGAGCTGTTCGATATGGAGATGACGATCGCACCCGTGGAATGCGATTTTTGCGGGCAGGTAGGCGAGCTGGGCAGCCTGTGGGCATTCGCCGAAAGCCCAGGTTATGTTTTACGCTGCCCAGCCTGCCAGAATATCGTCATTCGAATGACCGTAACACCCGACCAGGTCTACCTGGATGCACGTGGAGCGGCCTATTTACGGATCCCGAAGCGAAAATAGATTAGTCAGGCTTATTCTCGGCTGATTGAGGGTAGATTGACCACATGCAACTCGGGGGAAGATACCGCGATCGGTTTACCGTGCAATTTCATACCGAAGAGGAAGCGCATCAGGTTGAATCGGCGGACCAGGAATTCATACAATACCATCACGATCCCGAATGAAGCAAAACCAAAGAACCAGGTGTAATCTCAAGGCAATGTTACCAAGCAAATACCCTCGGACAGGAGATTGCATCTACCCGCCAAGGTTCCCGCCAATCAGTTTACCGATACCGAAAGTGACCATTGCTGCTATCAGGCCGAACAATACCTGGCGTGTGCCAGAGTACAGCACGCTCCGTCCGGTAAACAGGGTGATACCCGCCCCAACGATAAAAAGTCCCACAGCGCTTAAAACCATACTCACTATGATTGCCGGGAACCCGCTGAGGAAGGTAAATGCCAGTACTGGGATGATTGCTCCGACGGAAAACAGGAAAAATGAAGTCAGTGCAGCCTCCCAGGCAGAGCCGCCCAGCTCGGAGGGGTCCACACTAAGCTCTTCGCGCGCTAGTGTTTCAAGGGCTGAAGTTGGATCGCTGATGATGTGCTGTGCCATGCGCTGGGCGTCTGCTTTGGGCACGCCACGGGCTTCATAGATCAACGCCAGCTCTTCCGCTTCCTCTTCTGGGGCGGCGGCCAGCTCTGCTTTCTCGATCCCAATTTGATGCTTGTAAAGCTCGCGTGAGCTTTGCACTGAGAGCCATTCACCCAGTGCCATGGAGATGGCACCCGCTAACAATCCAGCCACGCCGGTGATCAGGATGGCCGAATTTTTTAGATCAGCCCCGGCCACGCCCATGACCAGACTTAAATTTGATACCAAACCATCATTGGCACCCAAGACAGCTGCCCGGAGGGCATTACCGCCCCCGGCGCGATGCCTGCCTTCCAGGGTTGCCAGCGCACCACCCTCCATCCCACCTTTCATGGTGGAAACCACCTTACTCAGCAGGCGGTTGTGTGAGGATTCGTCAGCCGCCATCCCGGCACTGCCCGGAATGCCGGCATACTTGCGTGAATCATTACGCTCGTTGCCCATCAAGGTAGGCAAAACCGCGGCAACTCCAAGATGTTTGGCTGCCCAGGCGAGCGTACGGCTGCGCCAACTAGGTTTGTACTCAGGAATCGCCACTCCGCCGGATTTTAACCGCTCCACCCATTCATCGGCATGCTTGCGTTCCACTGCCGCCATACGCCGGTATACCTCTGCCAGGCGCGCATCTTTTTCAACTTGCGCCAGGGCGTCATATAGGTATTCACCATTCAGCTCATCATTCAGGCTTGCCAATGCGGTGACTGTCATCTTTTCGTCCATGAAACCCTCCGGCAATGAGATTTATTTAATGCAGTAGTGTCTATCTTACCACGGTTGAAAACCAAGTGCTTCAATTTACACAGGGATAAATTTTCGGCTCCAGCAATGATTACCGCCGGGCAAAGGGGTGCAACATTGAAATAGTATATAATTGCGAGCATGCAGCATGAAGCCTGGGTATTGCATCTTCCATTTGAGCGGATCAAGCACAAATGACTGCCCCGATCGATAACCAAAGGAGCAGTTTTTTTTCCAATGTGATGAAGCTGGTGAGTGGCACTACCCTTGCCCAGGCAATCACCGTGCTCACCGCCCCAATCATTTCCCGACTATTCACTCCTGAAGCATTTGGCGTACTGAACGTATTCAGCTCCTTGATAGGGATTGTTTCCATCGTGATCTGTTTACGGTACGAGTACGCAATCATGCTTCCGGAAGATCACAAGGATGCGGTCAATATATTTGCCCTGTGCCTGGTCATCGCCTTTGGGATCAGTGTGACCGCAGGTGTGATTTTATTGATCGTGGGTCATCCGTTAGTTAACCTGTTAAAATCGCCGGATTTTTATCGATTCTTATGGCTGATCCCGATTGCCTTACTGATCCAGGGTTTCTTTGCTGCACTTAATTATTGGAACTCACGCACAAAGCATTTTGGCCGCCTCTCGATCGCCAGGGTTTCCGCTTCCATCACAACCAGTATCCTCCCCATTGGGTTGGCCTTCATAGGGAATCCCACTGCAGCGGTGCTGATATTTTCATATCTGGCAGGCACACTCGTTTTTACCAGCGTGCTGGGTGCTCAGGTGCTAAAAGAAAATGGCAGCATGTTTATCAAGTCGATCCAGGGCTCCCGCATGCTTACCAACCTCAAACGTTATCGCAAATTCCCACTGGTTGACTCATGGAGCAGCTTCATCAACAATCTCTCCTGGCAGCTGCCATCCCTGATGCTGCTATATTTTTTCTCAGAAACTGTGGTGGGCTATTATTCCTTATCGAACCGTGTGATCGTGCTACCCATGACGCTGCTGGGCAGCGCAATTGCCCAGGTTTTTTATCAGCGAACCGCCGAGCTTCGCTCCAACCCCGAAAAACTGTCCAAATCAGTGGATCTGGTCTTCCGGCGCCTATCAGCACTTGGTTTATTCCCTGCGGTGATTTTAGGCATTGTTGGACCGGAGCTATTCAGGATCATTTTTGGAGCAAATTGGATTGAAGCCGGGCGTTATGCGCAGATATTAAGCCCATGGATGTTCGTTTTGTTTATCTCTTCCCCGCTCAGTAACCTGTTTTCCACCCTGGAGCGCCAGGAATTAGCCCTGATCGTTAATTCCGTCATCCTGAGCACCCGTTTTGCTGCTTTGGTAATCGGCGGATTGACCCACAATATCTATCTCACCCTGATCATTTGGTCTGCCAGCGGGGTTTTGGTTTACGGAGGCCTGGCTTTTTGGCTGCTAAAACTTTCTCATGTGAGCTGGGTCTCGTCCCTTCGCACGGTGCTTCAATATGTGTTGTATGCGGCCATACCGGCCGGGTTGTTAATCGCAGGGAAGAACCCACTCACCCCCTTCCCAATCTGGCTGCTCATCCTCACCGCCATGGTGACCTTGGCTTATTATGCGCTTGTCCTGGTCCGAGATCACAGCCTGCGGGACTATTTACTGGGATTAGTACCCCTAAAAGCCCCCCGCCGGGGTTGATCCAATGACGACAAATTATAGCCAGGCATTTTTTGATAACCCCGAAGTATGGGATTCTGCAGCATGGCAAAATCGTGCAGCAGATCAGGAACGAGCCAGACTGGCTGTTGAATGGCTTCCCACGGAGGCCAAGCTAATTTTGGATGTGGGTTGTGGTAATGGGGTGTATACCAACCTGATCGAGCCATATCGCTTTAAGGTAGGATTGGACCTGAGCCGGATTGCTCTGCAACAGATCACCGCTCCGCACCTGCAAGCCGATGCTTCTTCCCTGCCATTTGAAGACCATTCATTCGATGCCAGCCTGAGCATGGAGATGCTCGAGCATTTACCACAGCCAAACTATCAAGCTGCTTTGAATGAATTGAGGCGGGTGGCGCGCCGGTATATATTAATTACCGTACCATATAAAGAAAAACTAAGTTATAACATGGTGATTTGTCCGGTATGTAAACACGCCTTCCATCCTTATAACCACGTACGTGCGTATCACCGGAATGATTTTACTACCCTGTTTGGAAACCACACCCGCCTGGTGAAGCTCGAAGCGGTGGTACCCATCAAGCGAACGGCATTTGCCGCTTTATGGAACCTATACCGGAATCATCAGCACCGGAATGGGAGGAATTTTCCGCGCCTGGCAGTATGCCCTCAATGTGGCTACACCCCAGATGAAAACAGCGCATCAGTACAAAAAGTGTCTCGGCCTCGCCCCGGGCGAGAATTCATCAGCCGGTTATGGCCAAAACAGAGCAGCTACCGGTGGTGGATGGCTTTATATGGAATAGATGCTTAAAAGATGAATGACCTGCCAGGCGTGCTCATGATTGCATATCACTTCCCTCCCATGGGTGGACCAGGGGTGCAACGCACGCTCAAGTTCGCCAGATACCTGCCAGAATTTGGCTGGCAACCGCACGTGCTCACGGCGCGGGATGGGGTGAATCTCCAGGATGCGAGTCTGGAGAAAGAATTACCCACAGACCTATCTGTCACACGCACTCCCATTCTACATCTGCCCCGGCAATTGCCATGGCGCTTAAGGAACTTTATCGGTCGTTGGCTTCTTTTGGTGGACGAGCAAATTGGTTGGCTGCCATACGCTAAATCGGCCGGGCGAAGGCTGATTGCAGCAGGTGGGATAAAGGTAATCTACTCCACTTCAGCTCCTTATACGGCACACCTGATCGGGCGTGCTTTACATCATCAAACTCACTTGCCATGGGTGGCGGATTTTCGCGATCCATGGATGGGTAATCCCAACCTGAAATTTCCTACTGCAACCCATAGAAAACTAAATGAACGACTGGAACAAAGCGTTTTTAATCAGGCCGACCGGGTAATTTTAAATACAGAGCGATCACGCAGGTATTACACACAAAAATATTCGACCTTACCAGGCGATAAGTTCACCACCATCACCAATGGTTACGATCCATCAGACTTGCCGGAGGCTGATCAGCATGCTCCGGTAAATTCAGCTTTCACCATCATCCATCTAGGTTCGCTTTATCCGAAGACTCGCTCGAGTGTATATTTCCTGGCAGCCGTACATGAGGCTGTTAACGGTGGTAAATTACCGCCGGGTGAATTCAAGGTTCGTTTTATTGGTAATGCAGATAAAGAAACTCAAGCTATGGTCAGGCAATTTGAGCTCAATGCGACGGTTGAGCTGCTTGGATATCTTCCCCACCAGCAGGCACTGCACCAGCTGTATACCGCAGATTTACTGTTGCTCATTCCATCGTACGGCGTAGCGAGTGAGCTATTTATACCTGCCAAGTTATTTGAGTACCTGGCAACCCAGAAACCCATTCTGTGCCTGGCAGACCCGGGTGAATCAGCTGACCTGGTGATTAAAGCACGCACGGGTATTGTAGTGCCTCCCACTGACAGGGCCAGGATTATCGAGCAACTGCTGAATTTATTTCAACAGTGGAAACACGGAGGGATCAAGATCGAACCAGATTTGGGTTTTATCAGCGCATTTGAGCGACGGAAATTGACCGGAAAATTAGCTGGATTGCTTACTGAGGTGTGCGCATGAGCAATCCATACGACGGCGCAGAAAATGGACAGGCTGCAGCAGTAAAACTGCGCCTGTGCTTTATCTCCAACCCAAACAGCATACACACCCGCCGCTGGGTAAACTGGTTTGCCCAGCAAGGGCATACCGTCTGTCTTTTGGCGGACGTCCCTTTGAAGGAAGCGTGGCCTGAGATCCAGGTCATCGACCTGTCGAAGATCTATTATGCCCCCATTATTCGTTTCCCCGTCTGGGTGGTCTGGCTGAGAAGGTTCCTGCACCACTGGCACCCGGACATTTTACATGCACACCGGGTTAATTCTGCTGGTTGGCTGGGCGCTTTCAGCGGTTTCCACCCTTTTGTGGTAACACCGTGGGGCAGTGATTTAAATAACCTGGATCTGCAGCCCCGCCTGTCAAGACCTTTGGCTTCCTATACCGTGCAGAAGGCAGACTTGATTACCGCCAGCTCTCAACATTTGCTGCTTAAGGCACAATCGCTTGGCGGTAAGGCTGATCGATGTCATTGCATTCAATGGGGTGTTGATTTTAAGTACTTTTTTCCTGGAAAATCACCCGAACTGCTCCAAAAGCTTGAAATCAGCGCTGGACCAGTCATTCTCAGTCCGCGGGCGATTAATTCGATATACAACATCCATATCCTGATCAGCGCCTTGCCCAAAGTCCTGGCTCAATTTTCCAATATGACGCTTGTGTTGCGTGATTACAATACAAATGCAGCTTATAAAACCCAGCTTATTGCGCAAATAGCAGACCTGGGGATTGAACAATCGGTTCGCTGGCTTGGACAGACTACTCGATGGGAAGACAATGCTGCGATCTACCGAATGGCTGATATTGCAGTATCTATCCCAATCAGTGATTCTATGGCAATCTCAGTTTGGGAAGCTCTAGCGTGCGGTCTTCCGGTGATTGCCAGTGACTTGCCCGCGTTGCGTGAATGGATCATTCCTGGCGAAAACGGGCTGCTGGTGCCGGTGGGGGATGCCGATGCTTTGGCGCAAGCAATCATCAGATTGCTTGGCGATACTGATTTGCAGAACCGGATGCGGCAACATGGCCTGGAATTAGCTCGCAAAAATGCCGACCATCAATCAGAGATGGTTAAAATGGAGCAGCTATACCAAAATTTGATCCCAGATAAGCACAAGGATATGGCAGATAAATAGAATTTTCGAGTAGAATTACTTCACTCATCGAAGCCCATTGCCAATCCATATATCTCCTGTCTCAGCTATAAAGCTATAGGTATCTCGACACGACCTCAGGTTTTCTGCGGAGAGAATACTAATTTTACGTAATAATATAGAAGGTATACTTGTGTTCTTCTGAAACCAGAAAGCGGTTTAGCCATGTTGATTACTTTATATCCCAATACACCCCCGAGCCAGGGTAAACAAAGAGTTTCGGCTGCTGCAATCACCAGGGCAGCCAGTAAACAAACCTTTTATACCCTGCGTTTCCTGGCAGATCGGCGGTTAAAACAGGATGCCTTCCGGGCTTATGCCTATTTCCGCTGGGTAGATGACCGCCTGGACACCAATTCGAACAAACTCGAGGAGAAAAGGTCATTCATCAACCGGCAGCGTGCTCTTCTAGATGTGTGTTACCAGGGTGAGTCTCCTGTTGACGTGAGCCCTGAGGAACAAATGCTGGTGGATATGGTCTGGAATGATGTCGAAAAGTCAAGCGGGCTTCAGCTCTATCTCCGCAACATGATGGCGGTGATGTCGTTTGATGTTGAACGCCGTGGGAGAGTGATTTCACGCGCAGAGCTATCGCAGTATTCTTTATGGCTTTCCAAGGCTGTTACCGAGTACATGTTTTATTTTATCGGGCACACGGACCCGCCTCCGTGCAGTGCCTCCCGGTATAAGGCAGTATTCGGTGCTCACGTGGTACATATGCTCAGGGATATGGCAGAAGATATCCCCATTGGGTATATCAATATCCCTGGTGAAGTTATAGAATCACGGCAGATTAATCTGGATAACTTTAACGGTTTAGAGTTCCGAAAATGGGTCTACGAGCGAGCTCAATTAGCCCATCGTTATTTTAACGCGGGAAGGGTGTATATCGCACAGGTGAAAAACCTGCGCTGCCGCCTGGCTGGTTTTTTTTATCTCGCACGCTTTGAATGGATGGTGAAAGCCATCGAAAACGACCAATACTGCCTGCGTCATGCATACCCCGAACGGAAAGGGATAAAGGCATTTATCTGGATGACCGGGCGGGTTTTCTCATCCTTCGTAAATATCCGCTGGATAAACCACGATATAGGTGAACCCTTATCGTTTGTAGATCATTGCGAGGAATAATGAAATCGAGATCAGTAGCAGTCATAGGGGCTGGGATCGGTGGAATATGTGCGGCAATTCACCTGGCATCCCACGGTCTACATGTTATCGTCATTGAGATGAACCCCAATCCCGGTGGGCGCTGTGATTGGATTGAGCGTGACGGTCATCGCTTCGACATTGGACCCACGCTGATGGTCATGCCGCGCGTTTATGAAGCAGAATTTGCCGCGATGGGCAGGTCAATGAACAGTTTGCTGAATCTGCAGCGCATTGATCCCTCCTATCACCTGGTCTTTGACGATGGCAGCCGGCTGGCGCTGACTGCAGATACCCAATCGCTGAAGGAGCAGCTTGAAGCCATCCAGCCGGGTGCGTATCAGGGTTTTCTGCGTTATCACGAAGAGGGCAAGCGGCATTACGAGATTGGGATGGAAAAATTGGTTAACCGCGAATTTCGCCGATTTTCCGACTTCTTCTCCCTGCGCAATCTGCCCCTCCTGTTTCAAGTCAAGCCGTTGGTGAAACATTACGCCAATATGGCGGCCTATTTCGATAACCCGCGATTGAAAGCGGCATTCACTTTCCAGGATGTATATATGGGGTTAAGCCCGTTCGAAGCTCCGGCGACCTTTTCTTTAATGCCGTATACTGAGATGGAACATGGCGTATGGTACCCCAAAGGTGGAATGTACAGCATCGTGGAAGCGCTTATGTCGGTGGCGCGAGAGGCGGGGGTGGAATTCGCCTTTGATACGACAGTGGAAAAGATTAATGTGGATCATGGGCGGGCTTCTGGGCTTGATCTTGAGCACAACCAGCACATCCACCCGGATATCATCCTGGCAAATGCGGACCTACCCTATGTTTACCAGGAACTATTGCCAAAGGACGACCTGGCAGAGCGAATTGCCCACAAGCACTTCTCATGTTCGGTGATCAGCTTTTTTTGGGGACTGGATAAGGCTTATGATACCCTTGGTCCGCATACCCTGTTCCTCGCAGATGACTACCAACAGAATTTCGATGCGATTATTAACCACCTGGATATACCGGCAAATCCCAGCCTGTACATTCACGCGCCCACCCGTCTCGATCCATCCAGGGCACCCCAGGGCGAAGACAACCTGATCGCCATCGTCCCGGTAGGGCATCTGTCCGATCATGGGAATCAGAATTGGGAAAAGCGCACCGATCTGGCGCGTGCGCATGTGTTCCGCCGGCTGGCTAGCCTGGGAATTACCGACCTTGAAGCGCATATCAAGTTTGAGACCAGCCTTACGCCCCTTTCCTGGCACAAACGCTATAACCTGATGAAGGGTTCTACCCATGGTCTAGCGCATAACCTGACCCAGCTGGCATATCTTCGCCCTGGCAACCGGCACCCACGCTACCGCAATTTGTACTTCGTAGGAGCCAGCACCCATCCGGGAACGGGTCTTCCCACTGCCATGGTGTCTGGGCGGTTGGTGGCAAAGCGGATCGTGGATGAGCTCAATGAGCTCGAATGAGAGCCTGGTTTAATAACAGGTTTCTCATCAATGTCAAATAAACTTGACAAATACGATACATATTATTATGATTGTCTGAGAAGATGGGTTTTTTGAAACCAGGCTGAAACCTATCTGGTATTGCTTTAGAATAACGAAAAACATATTTCCAGCAGGGCGGTATCCAGTGAGATAACCGTATGAAATGGGGGGGAAAATGGGATTGAAAATTACAAATGCAATATCCGTTTTGAATAGGAGTGATCAGGAGCATCTAGGTGGGATGCTTTGGGCTTCTGGAATAAATGGTGAGCAGATATCAGCTGTTTCTGAAACAGTTTTTACCGGTCCAGGATGGCGCAAACAGAAGACAGGTGGGAAATTCGAGGGGTATGGTGAAAAAGAATAAAACTCGCTTATGGTTAATTGTTTTCGTGCTGGTAAGCCTGGTGACGGTGGGGATCATTCAAGCTAAATCCGGCATGCTGTTTGCGGCTGCAAGTGTCGCAAAGTCGGCTTCGAATCTTGAAATTTCGGCTGGAGCCAAAAGCTCAAACGCAGGTCTGAACAGCACCCCGTCTCAAACCCAACCAAACACGCCATCCTCTTCCACTAGCACTCCCTCTCCCTCCGCTGGGGTGGGACAAAAAAGTAGTTTGACCTCGCTAACCTTTCCGATCAGAGCCGCTTTTTACTACCCGTGGTTCCCTGAAGCCTGGACACAGCAGAATATCTACCCGTATACGAATTACCAACCCAGCCTGGGATTTTATGACCTGGGAACCACGGGTATTATCACACAACAGATCAATGCGATGTTATATGGGAATATTCAAGCCGGGATTGCTTCATGGTGGGGGCAGGGGACACCCACGGATAACCGCATACCAGCACTCTTATCTGCCGCGGCCGGCACTGCCTTCAAATGGAGCATCTATTATGAGCCGGAAGGCGTGGGTAACCCGGATGTGAGCACGCTGACTGCAGATTTGATCTACCTGCAGAACCAATATAGCAACGACCCGGGGTATCTACGCATCGATAACCGATTTGTGGTCTTTGTTTATGCCGATCCAAACGATGGCTGCGCGATGGTAGATCGTTGGCACCAGGCGAACACCGTCAATGCTTACATTGTGTTAAAAGTCTTCCCGGGATACCAGGCGTGTACCAACCAGCCGGATGGCTGGCACCAATATAACCCTGCACAGGCACAAGATTCACAGGGGCAATTCAGTTATACGATCAGCCCGGGATTCTGGAAAGTGGCCGAAAACCCGCAATTAGGCCGCGATTTGTATAGATGGAATCAAAACATCCGCGATATGGTCGCCTCGGGGGCCAACTTTCAGCTTATCACGACATTCAATGAATGGGGAGAAGGGACAGCGGTTGAATCGGCTGCTGAATGGGCAACTTCCTCTGGATATGGAGCCTATCTTGAAGCGCTGCACAATAATGGTCGAGCGAATACTTCTTACCTGCCAACCGTCCAGAGTCAGGGAGGATCTGACCCGGTGCTTATCGCCGCAGGAGACATTGCTTCCTGCAATTCGCCTGGTGATGAGGAGACAGCTGCGCTGCTGGATTACATCCCAGGAATTGTGATCACATTGGGTGACAATGTATATGATTCGGGCTCGTCCAATGAGTTCAATAACTGCTATGCTCCCAGCTGGGGTCGTCAGATAACGCGCACCTATCCATCCGTGGGAAATCATGACTATTTAACCCCAGGTGCTACCGGTTACTTCACTTATTTCGGTGCGGCGGCAGGAGATCCCAAAAAGGGATATTACAGCTATGATCTCGGAGCATGGCACATTGCGGTAATTAATGCCAATTGCTCTGAAGTTGGGGGGTGTGGAGTGAATTCTCCTCAGCTAGCCTGGCTGCAATCAGACCTGGCAGCTCATCCGACGCTGTGCACCCTGGCATACTGGCACCAACCACGTTTTACCTCCGGCGCACAGGGGAATGACAGTGCAGTCGGGCTGATCTGGCAGGCGCTTTATCAGGCTGGTGTGGAGCTGGTTCTAAACGCTCACGACCATGATTATGAACGATTTGCACCCCAAGATCCGAATGGGGTAGCCGATCCGGTGAATGGCATCCGTGAATTTGTGGTGGGTACGGGCGGTAAAGAACTCGGTACAATTGGCACTCCAATTAACAACAGTGAGGTACAAAATGACAACACGTGGGGTGTGCTCAAGCTGACCCTGCACCCAGCTGGCTACAGCTGGGATTTTATCCCCGTGGAGGGCCAGAAGTTCACCGATTCGGGTAGTGACACCTGCCATTGAACGAAGTCAGCCAAATTGGCTCAATACCGCGATAGATTACAAAAATCCCAATAATAAGCGAACTGTTCCTTTCCGCTTTGCTGAGCTTAACATCTCATCGTTAAAAACAGTAGATCGCTAATCAGTAAACTGAAGCATGGCGATTTAATATCCACCTTGCCTAGCCATAATAGGGATTGACACGGCGTTTTTGTCCGTTCAATATTAATCAAACGTTCATCCACAATACCTTTACAAAACCTATACAATATATTATATTTATATACAATATATATTCATAATCCTGCTCTGAAAAAGAGCCATGTTATTAAAATGGAGATAGAAATGGAAATCGAAAAGAAATTTAGTGGATTACGGCGTTTCAACCTGGTGATGGGCTTTTTGCATTTAATCCAGGGTATCCTGATGATCGTGTTGAGTAATGCCAAGGCATATCCCATCTACACCAGCTTTCTAAAGTTCGACCTCAGCAAGATGGCATTAGTTCCTGACCTTAAACTGGCAGGGGAGCTGCGCTTCGGACCAGCTGTAGCAGTTTTTCTGCTCATTTCTGCCGTGGCGCACTTTTTCCTGGCAACCATCGGGTATAAGATCTACGTAAGCAACCTGAAAAAGGGCATGAATCCGGTTCGTTTCTACGAGTATGCCCTGTCCTCATCCGTGATGATCGTTTTGATCGGCATGCTGGTGGGAATCTATGACCTGGGTGCGATTATCCTCATCTTCGGCATTAATGCGATGATGAACCTGTTTGGGATCATGATGGAGATCCACAACCAGAACACCCAGAAAACTGATTGGAAGGCCTTCATCTACGGGTCGGTAGCAGGCATCATCCCCTGGATCGTAATCGTCACGTATTTCGTCGGCTCTCTGACTGGTGAAGGTGGCAAACCGCCGGCCTTTGTGTATGCCATAATTCCCACACTGTTCGTCTTCTTCAACATTTTTGCAGTGAATATGATATTGCAATATAAGAAAGTCGGTCCATGGAAAGACTATCTATACGGTGAGCGGGTCTATATCATCCTGAGCCTGGCTGCAAAAACCGTTTTGGCGTGGATCATTTTCGCCGGCACCCTGGCACCGGTATAATTGGGTGAATAACCACCCACACGGGCGATATTGGAGTCAATTCACTGAAAAAAAGCTGAGAAAGACAGGGTTCGCATGATTGATAATACCCACATCTATAACCTGAAGGCGGTGATGCACGAGGTGGGGCTCAGTGCGGTAACGCTGCGAGCCTGGGAAAGGCGTTATGGTTTACTCAAGCCGCAGCGCTCCGCAGGAGGGCAACGTCTTTACTCAAGGCAGGATATCGAGATGCTCCGATGGTTAGTACAGAAACAAGCAGAAGGCTTGAGCATCAGCCATGCCGTTGAGATGTGGAGAACGTTATATGGAAGCGATCCATTAAACCCGGTGGAAACACAGGTGCCCGTTCCAGAGATCACGATGGGAGAAGACATACTCGATGGGCTACGTGAAAGGTGGATTTCTGCCTGCAAAGCTTTTAATGATCAGGCAGCCAATCGAACGTTGGACCAGGCTTTTGCCATCGCTGCTCCTGAGACGATCTGTACTGAAGTTCTGCAAAAGGGGCTGGCTCAGATCGGCACTGGCTGGTACGCAGGTTCGATCAGTGTTCAGCAGGAACACTTTGCCTCTGCTATCGCCCTCCGGCGCGTCGATAGCCTAATGGCAGCCGTCACACCACCCAATCGGACAGGGCACATCCTGGCAGCCTGCCCGCCGGGTGAAGAGCATGACTTTATCCTGCTGCTGGCAACCTACCTGCTCCGAAGAGCTGGTTGGGATGTGATTTATCTGGGCGGGAACGTACCCCTGGAGGATCTGGAATCTACCATCCAGATCGCAAAGCCGGTTATGGTTTTATCAGCCGTGCAGACGCTCATTGGTGCAGCCTCGTTGCGAAAAATGTCTGAGTTCCTCCTGACTAGGGGTATTTCCCTGGCATATGGAGGTGGATTCTTCACCGATGTTCCAGAATCTACCCAGTACATCAGCGGATACTACCTCGGTACGGATATCGCCATGCTGCCACAGAACCTGGAAGTGCTGGTCAAAGAGCCACCTGCCATGCCCATTGCACAGCCAGTTTTATCTGAATACACTCAAACCTTGAACAAGTTTCATGAGAATGAAGCATTTATCGTCAGCCAAGTCGATTCACAGATGCAAAACGAGCAGATTGAGCCAGGCCATTTGGAGATTGCTATCACCAATCTTGACCATCAGATTACCTCCGCCTTAATTTTGGGAGATATCAACCTGTTGGATCACTCCATTGCGTGGCTGGACGGCCTGCTGGACAGCCGCAGCTTGTCACCAAGCATAATGCTTCAATTCTATGCCGTCTATCTCAAAGCTGTCGACCATTACATGGGAGCTGAAGGTAAAATTATCCTGGAATGGTTGGCCAGGCATCAAACATCCCATTAATCGAGCGGATAGGAATCCATCCATTCGACGAATGAAAGTGAGTTATTGAAATGAAAGATATACTTCGACAAATCTCTGTGATTGTGACTATCCTCGCCACCATCGTGGTCAATGCGCTTGCCAATATCCTGCCTATCAATGGGCAAAACACAGGGCAGATCTCTGACAGGTTCCATGTGTATTTCGTACCGGCAGGTTACGTTTTTTCCATCTGGGGGCTGATCTACCTGGGATTGATTGCGTTCGCGATTTTCCAGGCGCTGCCTTCCCAGCGTGAAAACCCACGCCTGCGCATGACCGGCTGGTGGATCGTGCTCGGCGGGCTGGCAAACATCGCCTGGATCTTCCTGTGGCACTATGAGCAATTCCCCCTGACCGTCGTCGCCATGCTGATCTTGCTTGGCACGCTGATCCTCACCTACCTGCGCTTCGATATTAACCGAGGCAAAGTCGCTACGGCTGAAAAGTGGGCGGCGCACATCCCATTCAGCATCTATCTGGGCTGGATCACTGTGGCTACGGTTGCAAACATCGCCAGCTTGCTTGATTATTTAAAATGGAACCGGTTCGGGATTGCTCCAGAAATCTGGATGGGGATTATCCTGTTGGCGGTGTTGGCGATTGCCATGCTGGTGAATTTCAGCCGGAGAGACGTGGCTTATGCTGCGGTCATTTTGTGGGGTTTGGCAGGGATTGCCGTCAAGTTTGCCAGCGTATCTGCGATAGCTATACCCACCTGGATCACTTTTGGATTGGTGGCAATTACATTGTTGGTGGCACTGATACTCCCCAGGAGTTCTACTACGGGTAATTCGATTCAAAAATCAGCTGGTGAGGCATGAAGCACCTGCTCAGGCGGGTGGGACTGTTTACCCTGGCGGGAGGACTGACTACCTTGTTGGTTGGACCATTTCTGATCCCCGTACCGCCGCTCAAGGGTACTTATCCACCGCGGCAATTGGCCGATGAAGATTCTGAGTTCATCCAGATCCATGGATTGGATATCCACGTCAAGAAGATGGGGCTAGGTGCGCCTGTTTTCGTGCTCCTGCATGGGTTTGCTGCCAGCCTGTACTCCTGGCATGCCGTGATGCAACCGCTCAGCCAATTGGGGACCGTCATCGCCTATGACCGTCCAGGTTTCGGCCTTTCGGAGCATCCGACCACGTGGCAGGGAGAGAATCCATATGGCCCTGAAACGCAGGTGGAGCTGGTGGTTGGTTTGTTGGATCACTTCGGAGTGAAAAATGCCATCCTGGTCGGAAATTCCGCCGGCGGCACAGTATCGATGCAGGTGGCGCTGGCATACCCTGAGAGGGTCACTGCGCTAATCCTGGTCGACCCGGCGGTTTATATCGGCAGACATGTACCTGGATGGCTATATTACTTGTTGGATACGCCTCAGATGCGCCACCTGGGACCATTACTCTCCCGGCAAATCCTGAAACACGGGCAGGATCTGATCAAGCTCGCATGGCACGACCCTTCAAAACTGCCGATTGAAATGCTTGATTATTACCAGAAACCCTTCCAGGTGGAGAATTGGGATAAGACGCTGTGGGAATTCACCCTCGCCAGCCGTCCCACCGGACTGGCTGAACGCCTGGATGAGCTCACCCTGCCGGTGTTGGTGATCACCGGCGACGATGACCGTATCGTCCCGACTGCAGACAGCCTTCGATTGGCAGATGAGCTACCCAATGCCACGCTGAAAGTGATTACCGAAGCCGGTCATATTCCACAAGAAGAACAACCCCAGATCTTTATGGAAACGGTTAAAGGTTTTATAAGCAAAATTCGACGATAAGAGAGGCACTCTCTCAATTGATATTATCAATGGGTATGATCTAATAAACCCAGTTATACGTATTTGATGAAAAAACCTCCTCGAGGACATAAAGGAGGTTTCATTATTGCCTGATAAGTTGGTTCTCTAGGAGAATACTCTACCTTGAGATAAGGATAAGAAGTCTGATGAAAATAGCTCCTATCATGCCCGAGAAATACCGTACCGAAAAACATCAATTCACACCAGTTTTGATCGAAGTATCGGAGGAGATGCTATTTATAAAAACCGGTTCCCTGTCCTCATTCAACCGGTTTCATGTTTTATGGATGGTGTTCTACTCCATCTGAAAATTCGTAGTAATTGGAAGGGTGATGCTCGATCCAATCTGGACCCAAATAAGTCATGGTATAACAATCGCGCGCGGGAAATTCTCGTCGACGTAATTAGGTCTAGGTAGTTTTCCAGCGACCACAATTGCGCGTGGGTAACGCTCGTCGAGATAATCAGGTCTGGCTTTTATTCCAGCAATCAGAATTGCGCGCGGGTAACGCTCGTCAACATAATCAGGTCTGGCTTTTATTCCAGCGACCACAATTGCGCGCGGGTAACTCTCGTCGATATAATCAGGTCTGGGTAGTTTTCCAGCAACCACAATTGCACGCGGGTAACGCTCGTCGAGGTAATCAGCTCTGGTTGGTTTTCCAGCAACCACGATATTCGCTTCCCTTGAGGACGATGCGAATATGCGAGGAACATAATTCACTCCCAGGAATATCAAGACAATTGCTAAAATCCCAAAAGCAATCACTACCTTGAATACGGTTTTTGTAGACATGATAATCTCCTGTATACAATTGATAATGTTTAAGTAATTGGTTAATCTACTGTTCCCCCACTATAAATAGACAAATAAGATACAATTAGTATTAATAATAATATATATGGATGAGTGAAATATGATTGAAGGGTTAAGGTTTCTCAGACAATAGTCGTGCGTTTGTGAGAAGGTAAGGAAAAATTCAAAAAATACGTGGTTATAAAGACATTGCTTTAGGAATTCTGCCGAAGTGATGAAATTTCCTTACCTATTGACCCAATTGATGGACAAGGTTAAAAAAACGCCTCTAGCTGAATTTAGTGTACGGTATGGCAAGTGACTTAACCAATCTGGCACGGATGCTTTTTGAGCTTACATAAGGCTGATTAAATGTGTGTACAAAGAAACCTCCTGACTTTGAAATCAGGAGGTCTTTTTTGTTAACAACCCTACAGTTTTTGCTCCCCGTTAATTTTTATCCATGAGATAGATTGTCTCATCCCTTGAGATCATGGGTCATTCTTTTGACGGGGCATCTCTCTACCAGTTGAATGGTTTCATCCAAAGACATCAGTTTGATGTCTGTATAGCCCGTTGCCAATTAACCAATGACCCATAAAATAACTCTCCATCCCCAGAGATATTTCTTTACCATGGATTTTGTGGAATTTCCGGGCCAATCACTGTTTTCTCCAGTGATTCTCAACCTGGTCATCCACTCCATTGCTACCTTTCCACCGTCTGGTTACTGTCAAAAGCAGATTACCGACTGTATCAAGCAGCTCACAAACATTTGATTTTCTCCATTGTGTAGAGGTCGTTACCATAGACCAATCACAACAGCCAGTCCATTGTGGCTCAGGCAATTGGAGAAAACTTGCATTGATACTAGCCCACTTAGATGAAATATAGATGATAGGGCGATAAAAGAACCCTATATATCTGCGGTGAAATGCATGCCGTAATTTGCAAGTAAAAAGGCAAAAATCATAAAAAAGCAGCATAAAAACTAAGTGATTCTCACCAGCCTCTGGAAGGAATAATGTTTTTACATAGATCAATGAGTGACCCTGGTGCTGTTGAGATTTACCAAAAACCTCCTGAGTATTCGCTCAGGAGGTTGAAGAGGATCGATCGATTTTTAGAACAACGTGGGGTTCCTAGCCCATGGCGTTGAAGGTCTCATAGACCGTGATAGTAGCTCCACCTTTTATCACCGGGCAACCCTGCGCAATTCTAAGCGCCTCATCCATTGAGTTGGCTTTGATGACCGTGTAGCCGCTCGGCATCGAGCCAATCGGACCATCATGAATTCTCCCATCGCTGGTGATATTTTTTGCCATAGGGGTGAATGGGTTACCCTGGTCGACCACATTGCCGGACCACTTGTTCAGCCACACCATCCAATCTGCCGTGACCGACTGTCGTTCCATCTCAGTTGTAGGCATTTTTCCACCACTGTACAACAGCAAGTAATTGTTCATTTTTTCTCCTTTTGCATTTTTTACGAAAACGAATACCGCGATACTATTTGGTCCTGGGTTCAGAACCAAAGCAACTCTAATTGGATAGATATTATCGTATTATGCTGAAAACCAGATAATATGTAGATGAAAAGCAGCTAAATCTGGCTGGCATGCGACCGGCAATCTAATTCTCCCTCCAGGTACCATGCGCGCGGATAAACATGCTCCCGTCCAGAGCAAGTTATGGAGCAGTAACTATTCGGTTGGATTATTCTATTCCATGATGATGATTATTTTCCCCTGGGCGTGTCCTTCCCCGATATAACGGAGGGCATCAGCCGTCTTACTTAATGGGAAACGTTTATCGATTACCGGTATGATTTTACGGGCCTCAAGGAGGTGCTGCAAAATCACCAAATCCTCCTGGTTTATCTTGGCGATGCCCATGAACCCCAGTTTCTGCTTTCCATTCCTTGAAAGCAATGGACCTAGGAGCAGGCCCTGGAAGAGACTGCGGTATAAATGAGTCCTGGGAGCCCCGACCATTATAAAAATACCCGTGGGGCTTAATGCACGCCTGTAGTCTGAAATCGGATGGAACCCGTTAACCTGCAGGATCAGATCATAGTGCTGCCCGCTTTTGGTGAAATCTTCCCGGGTGTAATCAACGGCATGGTCTGCACCAATCGAGCGCATAAGATCTAATTTGGTGGAGCTGGTCACGGCAGTGACTTCAGCCCCGAAGGACTTGGCGATCTGCACCGTGAACGTTCCTACGCCGCCCGAGGCACCATCAAGCAAAACCTTTTGTCCAGGCTGAACATGTCCAAAATCACGCAATCCTTGCAGAGCGGTGATGGCTGCCACAGGCATTGAGGCAGCTTCTTCGAATGAACTATTGGCAGGTTTCAACACTAACCTGACCTCTCGGGCGGTTGCATACTCGGCGAAACCACCCGCGCAGGTGCCAAACACCTCGTCTCCCGGCTTTAGCTGGGTGACGCTGCTTCCAACCGATTCCACCCGCCCGGCGATATCGCTGCCGAACCTTGGGTCTTTAGGCTTACTGAACCCGCTGCCCATCAGACGAGCCAGGCCTCCTTGCATCGAATACCATTCGGAGATGTTGACTGAGGCTGCCAGTACTTTTACCAGGACCTGATTCTCCAGCGGAACCGGCTTATCTACTTCTTGGAGCTGGAGAACATCGGGTGCCCCGTATTTTGTCATTACAATTGCTTTCATTCTTGTTTCCCTGCTTTTTTTAGGTAAGCTTGTACCAGCTATTATTCAAGGAACTTATCCCGCATACAAAAAAATGTGCTGATGTTGGTCAACTTGCTCCTGCGAGGGATTTGACGACATTCAACACCTCCCGGGTCTCCTGCAACCAGGGCATGGGATTCGTAACCGATCTTATGTATTGAATTATCCCGGAGCGATCAATGAGTATCGATGCAGTGCGTTGCAAGAAGAAGGACTTTTCCAGGCCGTATTGGTGATAGACTTTTCGCTCGGGGTCAGCCAGTACCGGGAACGGTAAATGCAGGCTCTCGGCATATTGTTTGGCTTTTTCAACCGGCTCCCCGAGGATCAAAAGGATCTCATAATTTTCAGCCTGGAATTCGGTATAAAGTCGACCCAACTGGGCGGCGTGAGTGCGACATTGCATTCAAATAAATTCGCGCACGAAGAATAAATATACATTGTTCCGGGTCTGGTAATCGCTTAATGATATCTCTTTGTCATTGCTGGCAGTCAGCTTGAAATCCGGTGCTGAAGTCCCTTTGGTTAGAGCAGGAGTGTCAGTCATAATACCTCCCAAGATGGTAGTTAAATACACTTAACAATCAATCTACATTACGTAAATCATCGCCTATTGGATTTATCATTTCCGCCGTGATCCCAAGAATTTATTGGAGCAGATCGGAATAATCCTGGAAATCATCGACAAATCTGCTTACCTGCTCGCCATGAAGCGTTTCAAGCTCTCGTGGACGTGGACGGCAGCTTCGTGTTCGTGCAGGATTTGACCTGCCTGGGCGGGCAGGTTGGCTTCCGCCTGGACGTTGAGCCTGTCCGCCAGCTCCACCAGAGATTGCTGGTACAAGCTGAGTTGAGCGTGGGACTCGTGCCCATGCTTCAGTCTTTCAAGCAGGCTCAGTTTTTGAGCATCTTCATGCAATAGCTTGCGCAAATGTTTGATCTCACTGGCAACGCCTGGTACGGGAAGAAAGTCGGGTGCATCGGTACGGGGTGCATCTCGAAGCAAGTTTTTTTCGAAGGTATTGGCAGCCTTGTCACGTTCGTTCAAGAAATTGGGCAGGTTGAACAAGAGGCGCACCGTGGCAGGAATGGAAGCATGCTCGTAAAGGGTCGAATCCACCTTACCTTTATCCACCCAAGGCGAAACCAGGATGGCAGGGACACGCACTCCCAGGCGGGCGAAGTCAAAAGGTGGGTTGAGTGAGACTTTGCCATCTGGGTTGGGGACTTTATCGGGAGGTGAAATATGGTCGTAAAAGCCGCCATACTCATCATAGAGGACCAACAGCAATGACTTTTCCCAATATGGACTGAGTCGAAGCGAATCATATACCTCGGCGATCTGGTATTCGCCAAGCCTGACATCATGCGGTGGGTGCTGGTCGGTGGCTTTCCAAATAAGAAAGTCAATGAAGCGCGGCTCGATGAAGCTGTATGCTGCCAGCTCCCCATTCTCCAGGTCTTCGAAGAAGCGGTGGAACATCTTGAAATGACCCAGCCGATCAGCCTGATGTTCGAGCACGATGGATTGTGGGATATCACCATAATAGACATTCCAGGAGATGCCATTTTCAGACAGCGAGTCATAGATGGATTTTATGTTGTAAATATGCTTGGCATCATCAGTGCACATCCCATCAGAGGAGGCTGCGTGGGCGAAAAAACGATTAGGCCAGGTGGGTCCGGGAACCGACGCATGCCAGCGATCGCACAATACAAACTCTCGGGCGAGCGTGGTGAGGGCGGGGATCTTTTCGGGGTCGAAGCACTGCATGATCTTCTTGCCAGCGTCCACATCCCCACTGGCATTCTCTGTCTGTACTTTGACGAATCCACACATCGGAGCCGGTGAGACGATATTTCCCAGCGTTCCGAATTCCTGCTTTTCAACACTGACCACGTCATGGAGTGGGTTGGGCAGGGTGATATAGCCGGAAGTATCGCTCACGACTACTTTTTCCGAGCTGGGATCATCGGGATCGACCAGGTTAAATTCGTCCCCGTTGAGACCTTCACCGTGACGAAGGTAGCCCAGAAAGTGGTCGTAGGAGCGGTTTTCCAGCATGAGCACCACCAGGTGCTCGATGGGCGACTTGTTCGAATTCATGAGAATAGCCTCCATCGCGCAGGCATTGCTTAAAACTCCTCTCGATTGAAGCGCCATAGGCCGATCAAGGTAAACACAATACCTTCGAGCGCAACAACCAGGAGTAAGATCAGCTGGTCCGATTGCGCCGGAGTTCCCAAGGCGAGGGATAGCGCAAGCGAGTTGGTGGTATCAAGCGGGACAACCAGGGTCCATGGCAACACATAGCGCAAGGAAGGTAAAAAGGCAAGGATATTCTGCTGTAAGAATAAAATCGCCAGGGGAATACCGATCACCGGTCCCCGGCTGTTAAAAAATGTACCGAGCATTAAAGTTAAGGATAGAAAGAAAAAGTGGCTGATGAATATCACCCCCATGGCTTCAAAGATACCCAGAGGAACCAGTGTGGATTTATAAACGATAGCGATGATGGTGAAAGCTATGCTGAATGGCACGATGATCATGGTGAGCAGGACGCCGATACTATTGGCGATTACCTTGGATAGAACGAAAGCCAGGCGAGTTAGAGGTTTGGACAGCACCCAGGAGGCAGTGCCTTCTCGTTTCTCGCCGACAATGGTGTCTTGCATGATGATTATCACCCCGACTGCTGGAAAAAGACCGGAGAAAATGAAGGTTATCATCAGCAGATCCACAAGCGATGGTGCTACCCGGCCGAATGTGACAATGATTGCTGCCATGCCTCCCCAGATCAGGCAGTGAATCCACCAGGTTTTAGTTTTAAACCATCTGGCTAACCCGCTGCGCAGCATGTTACGTAAACCGCGGCTCCAGCCAATACCGCTTACCAGCTCAAAAACATCATTTCCCGACATTCTGGCCTCCCTCGATCACTTGCATGAACACATCTTCAAGCTCATACTGTTTGCGGCGGAATTCTGTCACCACCACGGGGTCGTTAACCAGCAGCTTGAGCAGATGCGTCTCAGCTCCAGCCGGATCCGAGACACTTACCTGCCAGATACTCCCATCCTCAGTCTGGTTTGATTTAATGCCACTGACCCAGGGTTGGGATTGGATATGCTCAAGGGCCGACTCGACCTGACCTTTCAGGTGAATGATGTAGACCACGCCCTCACTCCCTGCCAGCAGCTCTTCGATCGGACCTTGTGCCACCAGCTTGCCTTTGTTCAGGATGACGACCGTATCGCTGACCCGCTGAACATCATCCAGGATGTGGGTGGAGTAAAAGATGGTGGCATATTTACGCAGCTTTGACATCACTTCCAAGACATCCCTACGACCAAGCGGGTCCAGGCTGGCAGCTGGCTCGTCGAGAATGAGCAGGTCAGGATAGTTCACCTGTGCCTGTGCAATCCCCAACCTTTGCCGTTCTCCACCCGAAAAGGTCTTTATCGGACGGTCGGCTTTATCCGCCAGGTCAACCAGATCGAGCATCTCATCTACACGTTCATCGATGGCTTTCCGGGGTCCTTTGAAGAAAAACTCGGCGGTAAAGCGCAGCGTCTGTCGGGCTGACATGTATTCGTAAAAATGGGGTTCCTGCGGCAGGTAGCCTATGCGTGAGCGGATAGCTACGCTTTGGGTAAGAATGTCCATGCCAAAAATATTGGCTGTCCCTGCGGAAGGGCGGGTGAGACCGAGCATCAGCTTGATGGTGGTGGT
The DNA here is from genome assembly GCA_963809805.1 of uncultured Chloroflexia bacterium. Taxonomy (GTDB): domain Bacteria; phylum Chloroflexota; class Anaerolineae; order Anaerolineales; family UBA4823; genus FEB-25. The sequence goes on from CAWELB010000002.1 coordinate 158,094, forward strand.
TTTCCCGGCTCCGTTGGGCCCTAAAAAGCCGAAAATTGAATTATGGCGAACCTTGAGGTCTAGTGCGTTCAGTGCCTGGATGTTTTTATACATTTTGCTGAGTCCATGCGTCTCGATGACGAACTGGCTGGATAGGCTCATCGCAATCCTCCTTATATACACCCAATCTGCACCTATTCTACATGAAATTATTTAAATTAGCTAAAGTATGCTTTGAATCATTCTCCAGGTTTGACTCCTGACGCATGATCTTACGTGATGGACTTCTATCTCAAAAGTGTCGAGCCAGCCTTGTGCCAAGACTGGCTCGACAATCCAACTGAAAGTTCTTCACTTACCTGGTGTGAGGTCCTGGCCCTACAGGTTGAGTCAGATGACAGACCGTACAATCGCTCAAAGTCCCGGAGTGTCCTTGAAGCTGGGTAAATTTGATTGTATCGTTTGGCTCCCGGCTGGTGGCAATGGCGTGTGTGCTATCATGGCAGGCTTCACAATAAACGCCCCCATGACCTTTTGAAAACCGATATAAGGCTTGGTCTTGATTGAATTCTTGTGTGTCTGTTGGCGTATGACACCCATCACAGCGTGGTTCGTTCAACCAGGGATCTGGATTTTGCTTCACAATTTCCATCCCACCATGGCAATCGATACAATTCATCTTTCGGGTTGGATCGATTGTCGAAGGCACATTTAATGACATCGCATCGCGCAGGCACTTCGTCGTCGGACCTGGATGGCATGAGTAACAGCCATCAATGGTGTCAGGTATTACCTCAGCGTGTTGATCATGCATTGCATTCGACAAGCTGGGTACCCCGATGACCCCGGGTAATCCGAGTGCATTTGAGCTGTGGCATCTGGCGCATAAAACCGGGCGGCTGTTGAATAGATTCGTGTTTTCTTCGCTGTCATGCAGCGCAAGGATGTTCATCTCAACCCGAGGTTGAGTTCCACCCGGTTCTTTGCCCGTTGCATGACAGGTATCGCAATGCATCTCTGTGGAAACTGGGGCTACAACGGTGAGCGTTGCAAGGATCTCATTGGTTGTAATGTCAAAGGCAGTTAATTCTGCTAACTGATATGGATAAGGCACTGTAGGAGCGCTATCACTAAACTCAGTTAGAGGTATGCCCTCAGCTATAAAAAAATCGTTTTGTATGTCCATCACATCTGCCATGCCTTTACCTTTTAATCCAACATTGTCTGGCAGTTGAACACTGAAAAGTTGTGAAGCGTAACTCCAAAAATTAGTCTTATTGGAAGATGTCGTATTGTCGGGAAATCTGTATTGAACCCGGATCCCATTGGTGACTATTCGAGGCGGGTCTCCACGTTGGATAACTTGCGCCCGCAAAGTATTGTATGGGGGAAGGACAGCTAAATCTTGGAAATCATGGTTATAACAATGCATTCCCAGGTCGTTCCAACCTAAGAGGACATAAGATAAATGGGTATTCTGAACCAATGGCAGATAAGCTGTAGAGCTGACAGCTGCCTGGATATCAAGGGTGAAACTAATTCCAAGGAGAATGAGGATGGCTGATAAGAGCATTATCAGTTTTACCTGGCGAACTATCAAAGATCTATACTTTTTAAATACTTGGAATTTATCCATGATTGCCTCCCCAAAAATAAACTTGCACCTAATTCACTTTAATTGTTTATATCACGGCCACTTATTAAATTATCGGCTAAAAAAATTAATGGAACATTAATAAGATATGATACTGGCGCTGATTGGGCTTTCACGTACTTACTCTGGTAATGATGAAAAATCTACGGCCAGGGGATGGGCACCGGGTCGGTGTAGCCGTGCTTTTCCACGGTGTATAGCAGACCGTTTGACGCCTCATCGCAGGTGGTTTCATCGGTGAAAGTATAGGTATTGCCCATGGTTGCCACCGCCATCCAAACCAGGTTGCCATCCTGGCACAGGTTGGCTTCTATCATATAGCCGCGGTTGTCATCCTCGGTCATATTGACCGGCTCCCAAAAAACCGTCACCGAATCACCCTCACGCATAGTGATGATGCCGGATGGTGGACCATACAGGGTGGAATGAGGCAATCGAACAGGAGCAACGCGCAATGTGAAGATGTCGCCCGTCACCTCGACTACCGAGGCGGCGATCCAGCACTGGTAGGCGATATTATCCGGCTGGATCCACAGCCAGGTACCAAAATCATTGCGACCCCACACCGTGGCGGTGTCACCTGTAAACATCCCCCAGGCGTAGAGGTATGCGGTGCCTGGTCCATAGCGGCAGTTGGCTTGCATTTTTACCACCAGAGTGGGCAGTGAATAGGTGGGTGAAGGCGTGATGCTGGGGGTGAGGGTTTCGGTAGGGGTGGGGGTGCGCGTACCAGTGCGGGTGATGGTGGAGGTAAGGATCAGTGTGGGTGTAGAAGAAGGGGTGAAAGTAGCTGTCTGCGTTGCGGTTGTAGTGGGAGTGAAACTGGATGTGGGAGCGGGTGAATCGGTAGGGGTAGCGGTTGCGTCTATCGAATTAAGCGTGCAGGCAGATAGCAGCAAGCCAAGGATGAAGATCAGGTACCATTTCAGGTAATTATGACCCATCTGGCAAATCTTGAGCATAAACGATTAGGGTTTACCCAACCAGATCCTTCAATGCAGTGAAAAGCTCGGTTGCACTGAAACTGCGGGTTAACCGAAGGTTGAGACGCAAGTATAAATGGGGTTTATCCGGTCGGACTGCCAGTCTGATCAGATATGAGGCATGGCTGCTCACAAATGCCTGCACCTTGCCGATCAGCATGGCACCCGGTTTCTGCTCGACTGCGATCTGCAAGCCGTGTATTCCCTCCAACATGGATAAAGCAGGTTTCTCCTTATCGTTCATGCGTTTGGCAAACTGACGGTCGCCTTTGCGGGCAACCTCGACGGCTTGCTCAGGCCTGGATTGGTAAGTGACCCACACGATCAGCTCGTCACTTCTGCCTTGAACCAGATGAAATATCCAGAAAAGTAAATTATCACGCGGGGAGAGTAAGTATATCGCTTCAACTTTTTTGAGCGGAGCAGAAGCCTGGTTCACTTCCAGGCGTCCTCCGGTGACCATCCCGGGCAATTTTTCGCCCACCGAAACCTCACCCAAGGTGGATAACCCCCCTTTCAGCCATCTAAAAATCTGTTCTGCACGCTGGCGATTGTAGTAATAACCCAGGATATAGCCCAGGATAAGTATGGCAGCGATAATGATTACCACCCACTGACCCGTATTCAAATTCATCCTATCCTCCTAAACAATCCTATCGAGAGCATTGCCCTAAAAAATTCGTTGTGGCCGCGGGAAGCCACAACGAATTATACAAGGTTGTCTTTCCAGGGTGAAACCTAATTATAAAGCAGAGCTACCATACGATTGAGCATATCTACACCGCGCACTTCGGTTTCAAGCAGCGGTAAGGAAGCGCGCACGCGATTGCCAAATTCCTGGTCGATCTTCAGCATGTAGGCGTCTTGCATGGCCACCCGGTTCTTCACAAAATCAGGCGAGTCATCCTTGACACTCAGCCTGTCGATGACCATGTTTACTACCACGCCACCCACCGGGATGTCGAACTCACGGAACCAATCGATGAAACGGGTGACCACGGCAATGGGCAGCGCTTCGGGCAAGGTGACAAAGAAGAACGAGGTCAGTGCTTTGTCGGTGAGCAGCTCTTTGGCGCGCGCCATACGTGAACGCATATGCAGCAGGTAGTCCATCAGCGGGTCTTTTTCTTTTTTCTTCTTGCTAAATGAAAGTAAGTCCTTCAGGCTGGTGGCTTCCTCGCGGCTTTGCACCATCTTGTTGACCCACATGGAATATACGCTCGACATGCCCAACAAGCGGCGGGCATTGGCAGTTGGGGCGGTATCGAAAACATAAGCGTCGTACTCGTTATCGAACATCAGGTCGATCATGTTCTCGAACATGGCCGACTCTTCAAACGACGGGTTCATGGTGGCCGACTCGACAAATTCATCCGCTTTCGTCTTGATATCGGCGAACTTCAGGAACCATTCGATCTTCTCCTGGATCTCACGCTTTGACTTTTCGATGGTTTCTTTGGTATCAATTTCATACGCCCACAGGTTGGGCACACCAGTGACGGGTGTTTTCTTGCCAAATACATCCTGACCGAGCAGGCTGCTGAGCGAATGCACGGGGTTGGTAGAAGCCAGCAAAGTGCGTTTGCCCTGCGTGGTAGCTGCAAATATCGCACCAGTGCCGGCTAGAACGGTCTTACCTACCCCACCCTTGCCACCAAAGAAGAGATATTTCAGGCTGGAATTATCAGCCATATATTGTTTCATGGGAATTTCAATGGGTGCCATAGCTCACTTTTCCGCTCCGAACAGTGCATCTGCGACGCGCTCGATCATGGGTAACCCGGTAATATCACGCTCAAATTCGGGTACATTGGTTAATACATCATCACCAAATACTTGCTTGATCTCTGCCAGGTACTTCGTCTGCATTTCCATGCGGTTGCGCAGATAATCAGGGATATCCTGCGAGGCAAGCTCAGGGGGGATGACGCGATTCACGATGTAACCGGCGAGAGGCACATCAAATTTGGCAAACAAACCAGCCGCCTTTTTGGTATCCAAGATGATCATCTCTTCCGGGATGAGCACAAAATAAAAGGCAGTCTTTTCTTTGTCAGTGAGGATACTGGATGAGGCATTGATTCGCTGCTTGATATACTGCAGCTCCTGGAGAATTTTATCCTCCTCAGTCTCTTTATCGCGTTTCATCACGGCAGCCACTTGCCCGTACTCAGCCATTTCCTCACGCAGACCGGTGATCTTATCAATCCACTGGTCGTAAACCGATGCCATGCTTAGATAATACAGGGCGTGGCCAAGGGGGACCAAATCATAGATGTAATAATCATATTCCCCACTGATCACGATATCCACCACCTCATCGAAGATGGCGCTCTCTTCCATGGCCGGCTCAGCTGCGGCTGCCTGGATATAGTTTTCGATCTCCTCGGGAACTTCATCCAACCCATACATATCCAGGATCTTCTGCCGGATCTCACCCTGGTATTCACGGATGCGCTGGTCGGCATCGATTTCCTGAGCGAACAGGTTAGGCATGATTTCAACCGGTCCTTTACCGAAAATGTCGCGCTCGAAGATATCGGAAAGGCTGGCTTGCGGGTCCACCGAGAAGACCAGCACTTTGAAACCTTTTTTCGCCAGCCAATAACCTGCGGCGGCGCTGAAGGTGGTTTTCCCGAGCCCACCTTTGCCGCCAAACATGACATAGCGCCGGTTGGGATTCTTTTCAAATATCTCTGCCAGTGACATGGTATGCTCCTATGCCAGGGCGTCCGTTAGATCTCTCTCACGCAGCATCCGGCGTTTCCAGGTGCTGATCTGAGGGACCACATACGGCAGCAGACGAAGGCTGTAATAGGGTGGTAGGATGGGGATGCCCAGCAGGTCACCCATGGTGATCAGGATGAACAGGTGTTCCATGCTGCCACGTGTTTTGAGTGCGAAACGAGCCATATCGTGACCAGCCATGCCATACAGAACACTTTTAAAATTATCTAATAGCCCAGGTTTTTTTTCTCGTTCTGTCATACGATGCTCCTTAATAATTTGATAAACACAAGGTTGTTCGCCTTGATAATGCTCAAAGTAATCAGACGATTATGTGATCTCCTGATCACACAGGTCAGTCAGGTCACGCTCACGCAACATGGTTCTCTTCCAACGATTAATATCCGGGACCACATATGGAAGGAGGCGCAAAGTGTAGTAAGGAGGAAGGATGGGGATCCCTAGAAAATCTCCGAAAACGATCAGGATAAATAAATGCTCAATATATGAGCGCTGTTTGTTCAGATCCCTCACCATCTCATAGATGGTGGCGCCATAAAACATTTGACCGAGCGTTTTAAACGCCGTTCTTAGGAGATTGGCTGAGCGATGGCGCACTAATTGTAGCGTTAGCATGTGCCTATTGAAAGTGTAGTAATTATAGTGCAGATTTACTGATTTCCACCGCAGCCTGGATCAGCCCATCCAATTTACTGGTATCCCAACCTGCCATTTTGTTGCGCCCATTCACAATGAAGGTTGGGTAACGCCTCACACCATGCCGGATCGACCGCCACAACCCCTGCAAGGAGCGCGGATCCCAAATCCGGATTTGCACCTCATCCTGATAACGGTTTGCAAGGTCGAATATGGTGGCAGATAAGCGCTTGAATTCATCCTGCCACTCGGGAGGATATTCATCCAGACCACGCTCGTGAGGCGCCTGACCCAGGTCAGCCTGAGCCATCATCAGCTCACAGGCGTTGCAAATCCCCCATCCCTCTGGGACGGGGTAGAAGACCTCGATTTGAACAGGTTTCATGTCAGGCAATATTGGAATGTGCGACGTGCCTCACTGGCACGTCGCACATTGTGCTAAAGATTTTTATATTTTTACCTTAACAGGTTCAGCTCTGGGCTGGCGGAAAGCCTTAAAGGCGTCCCAAGCCAGGATCAGGGCTGTGACGACCAGCACCAACGCCACGATGCCGATGATCCACTGAGCGATAGAAAACTGGCTTACGCTGGCGATCTTGTTGGCAACCGGGTCGGCTATCTTGGGCAAGTTGATGAAGAAGGCTTCATAGGCCTTGTACAACAGCGCACCGATGGTGGTGATGAACATGAATATGAATGGCCAGAATGTCCACTGGTAACTCTTGCCTTTGTTCTTCAGCCACAAAGTGACCAACAGCAGGGCGAGGGAAGCCATTAGTTGATTGGCTGCCCCAAACATCACCCAGATCTGCAGGAAAGGTACCAGCCAGATCAATGCCAGGGTGAAGACCAGGGCCAGGATCGTCCCAACGTGGACGTTCTTCATGATGGGCATCTTATCACCCAGCGCTTCAGAAGAAGCTGCACGCATGAAGCGCACCACCAGGTACATAATGGTGAGGGCCATCAGGGTCAGGAATACCCCACCATAAGCCTGCCCGAGATTCAGCGGGATCCCCAGCTTGTTCATGAAGGCAGCCAGACCATTGGAGAACACATTGGCTGGAGCTGCACCTCCACCCGCTGTAACATATCCATCGTAACTGCCCCAGGCGACTGTAGCGGTCAGGAAGGCGACGATGGCGAAGAACATTTCAAGGAACATGGAGCCACCACCCACATACAGGGCATCGGTTTCCTTTTCCAGCTGGCGGGCAGTACCTGAAGAAGATACCAGGCTGTGCCAGCCGGATATAGCTCCACAGGCAATGGTCACAAATAAGATTGGCCATAATGGACCTAGCCCAGGCACATTGAAGGTCCTAAATGCCGGGAAGTCTGCCATGCCGGGATGCCAGATGAACAAACCGATGACTCCCGCCAGGATACCCAGCGTGACAATCCAGAAGGAGACGTAGTTGATGGGCTGTGCCCAGCGCCAGATGGGGAGCACTGCGCCGAAGTAGCAGATGACCACCATCAGGAGGCTGCCGATCAGCTTGGCCTGCGTCACCGTCAGGAAGAGGGTGGGGCTTACCAGAGTCTTACCGTCAGAGCCAAGGGCATAAGCATAAATGGATGTGAAGAAATTCCTCACCGGTTCGAGTGTGCTCAGCCAGATCCCGATAAATGAAAGCACGACAGTAATGACCGAGGTCAAAATGATATCCTGCTTCCACTTGTACGTCATCTGGCCAGCCAGGATGCCTACCAGGATCACGATGATCACACCCAATGGGACGGTCACTTTTGTGAGCAGGTTATATCCTACCTGGACGCCAAATGAGCCCATGATCAACCACAAATAGAAGTATATGAAGACAAGCAAGATCATGCGGGAACGGGGTGAGATCAGGCGGTAGCTGAGGGCTCCAAAGGATTGACCTTCTTCGCGCACACCGATCATGATGCTGGTGTAATCCTGCACCCAACCGATGAAGAAAGTCCCGATGACAATCCACAGCAGGGCGGGCAGCCAGCCCCATTGAACGGCGATGATTGGTCCCAGGATGGGTCCGAGCGCAGCAATGGATTTGAACTGGTAACCAAACAAGACGTTGCGATTGGCGGGAGTGAAATCGACGCCATCCATGAACATCTTCGCGGGTGTGGCTTTCTTGTCATCCGGTTTGATAATATTGGTATTGATCGACCTGGCATAGACGAAATAGCCAACGCCGATGGCAACCGCGCCTATTAAGAGTGCAACAATTGAATTCATCTATTCCTCCGTTTATTTAATTTTCAACACCTTCAAAATTCATCCGAAATAAAGATGGCTCACCATTGTTTTGTTCGATAGACACCTCCTTGGATATTTTAAAACGTATCATTGACAGGCCCTTGAAGCTGAGATACTATCCAACCAAACATCATAGGATTCATTCGAGGATAAAATGAGCCTGCATTTACTGATTGGGTTGATTGGGCTGTTATACATCGTTGTTTTTGGGGTCATGGCGCTTTTACGCCGCGAAGGACTCTCCATTCGGTTTGCGGTTGAAGCAGTGGTCCTGACTGCGATTGCAGTCATCCTGGTGTGGCTGACTCCTGTTCAAATCCATCCGGTCATATTCCTTTTGTTGCTGTACGTAATCACCCTGCGAGTACGGATCGTTGTGGATCTGGCGAATGTCTTTGCCAGACGGGGAAACTTCGTCCAAGCTGAAAGGATTTATAATCTTGCGTCTCATTTGTGGCCTGATCAAACCAGTGAGCTGATCATCAGAGTAAACCATGCCATCATGTTGTTGCAAAAAAACCAGCTCAATGAATCGATTTCCATGTTCAGCGCAGTGCTCGCTCAAGCAAACCAGGGATATTTAGGGGTCAAGTATGAAGCAGCAGCCCATTTCAATCTTGGAGTGGCATATCTGCGAAGCAATAACAGCTCCATGGCGACGATCGAATTTAATTCTGTGCTCGACACCTGGCCTGCCTCACTTTATGCTCGTCGTGCTCAGCAAGCATTGGAACGCCAGCGCAAAAAAAACACTTCCCAGGGTGACGGTAAACCAACGTAAATTTTTGTGTACTCATATCAGCCTGTATTAATAAAAAAATTCCAAAGAGTTTCAGCGAGACTCATTGGCAAATTCCACATTCGCATACCATTTGGCACTCCGGTATAGTAAATGCAGGTCGATTGTTCAGGTTGGTGATGAGAGAAGAATTGTATTTCATGGCTGAAAAACGCGTTCAGGTATAAATACAACACCTCATTATTCACGAAGTTGCTATTAGGTTAACATTGCATTAAAATGAGTGCTGGAAATTATATCACGTAAAAATTCAATATATAGTAGGATGAATCACCAGTTTTTGTCAATATCACTGGCACTAAATGGAATGGGGTGAGGGGAAATTGATGGAATATTCTTACCGAAATTATCAATCTGAAGATGATTATTGGCGCATGCGAAGTTTTTTACGCCAGGTTTTCGTTAAAAACGACCGCCGCATGTTCAGCTGGCCCGTTGCCCGGTTGGATTACTGGCGCTGGCATGGCATTATGAATTTGGGAGATGGCACGCTCGAAACAGGCGCGTATCTATGGGAGACCCAGGACAGGCAGCTTGCAGCTATCCTGAATCAGGAGGGCGCTGGACAGGTCTTCTTGCAAATCCACCCAGCATTCAAGACGGCAGATCTGGAAGAGCAAATGATCGCCCTGGCAGAAGAGAGCTTGCGGACAGCCAGCCAGAGTGGTGGGCAGGTGTTATGGGTGTGGGCGGATGCGGGGGATGCTTTACGCCATGAAATCCTGATCCGGCGCGGTTATACCCTGATTGATGATGCCGAGGAACATCAATGGTTGCGAGATTTAACCCGCCAGGTGCCAGATAAGCCGGTGAAAGGTGGATACTCGATCCGATCGCTGGGTGATTCCAGTGAGCTGCCCTCACGCAGCTGGGCATCGTGGAGGGCTTTTCACTCGGAAAGACCAGATACGGAATACGATCCTGATCCGTCTTGGTACCTGAACATCCAATCAGCCCCGCTCTACCGGCGTGACCTTGACCTGGTAGCGATTGCCCCCGGTGGCGAGGTGGCAGCGTTCACCACCATCTGGTACGACGATGTAACCCGCTGCGGCTACTTCGAGCCCGTAGGATGCATGCCTGAGCACCAGAGGCTGGGCCTGGCAAGTGCCTTGTTATGCGAGGGTATGCGACGATTGATTAAGGTGGGCGCCACCCAGTGTATGACAGCCGGCGGAGAGCCTCCGGCAAATGCCCTGTACCAATCAGTATTGGGACCGGTGTATGATTTGAGCCATCCCTGGGAAAAGCGGTGGCTATGAGCGCGAACAACATCAATACGGTATTTTTAAGCATGCCTGATTCTATCGAACAGAGAAACGGAAAATTTATAGCAACTACTCACTAATCCAGGTTTCCTGACCCGTAAGGGCGCAGGGGAGGGATTTCAAGATGAATATTATTGAAATTTTCCCCTGCGCCCCTACAAAATACTTATTGTTTGATCATTTTTGGACCGTTATATATAGTTGCGGTGAGAAATTACAATTTATTTATGGAAGGGAACAGTCATGAAAACCACACTACGCCATCTACAGGGTGAAGAAATGTTGGAAGCCCTGTATCAATTGAACTCATATTCCCTGCATTCCTCTCCGCCTTACCAAAACAAGGAAGAGTGGGAGGCGATCGTCAGAGAACGGCAGGGCATGGTATGCCAAGCACTATTCGAAGATGAGGCACCGGTTTCCATTGCCATCAGCACACCCATGACGCAAAATATGCGCGGCAAGTTATACCCGGTCTCGGGTGTTTGGGGTGTGGCAACCCATCCATCCGCACGGCGCATGGGGTACTGCAGGCAGGTGATCGCAAGCGTGCTGTCGATGGAACGTGAAGCGGGAAAGGTGTTCTCAAATCTCTATCCTTTCCGTGAGTCATTTTACGAAAGATTGGGTTACGTCTCCTACCCGCTTACAAAAATCGCCAGGTTTTCCCCGCTTTCCTTGTCTCCGCTGCTGAAAATCGATTTGGGCGGTGAAATCAGGCTGCAGTATTTCGGAGAATCCTACGAAACCTACCGTGACTATCTTAGCCAGATGCGGGTGCATACGCATGGTATGGCATTCTTTGACTTTGGTGACAGGGTGAGGGCAAACCAAAACCTGTTCTGGACAGCCCAAGCAGATTTTGGTGGAAAAATCGAGGGTCTCATGGTGTACCGGACTCTGGGTGAGGAAGTTAGTAAATATATTTTTTCCGCCATCCGATTTTATTATCAGACCAGCCGGGCGCGTAATCTCCTGCTCAGCTGGATCGCCCGCCATATTGATCAGACCGATCGTGTAGAGGTTTGGTTTCCCCCGGAAGAATATCCTGAAACCTGGCTGGCGGATATTCAAGTGAAAGTAGAATCCGCGATACGTGCCGCCATGAGTCGGGTTCTGGATGTGGAAAAAATCGAGGGCATGACTGTGGGTGAGGGTGGTTTCACGGCCAGGATCATTGATCCATTGTGCCCATGGAATGAAGGTGCGTGGCAATTTGCATCCAACCAGGGCAGGCTTCAGGTGTCTAGAGCTGCGAAGGCGGAATGCGAATTGACCATCCAAGGCCTGACTGCCTTGATCGCGGGTACGCAAGACCCTCAGGATATTCCTCTACGTGGCTGGGGTGAGGCCGATGCAGCCATTCAATCCGTCCAGCGAGTGATGTTCCCAAGAATCGTCCCGTTCATGCACGAAAACTTTTAAGCCTATGTGCGAGACCATGATCATCGACGGTGAGTAAGGCTTAATTATAAATTTTTACTAAATAAGGAGGATGTATGAAACCCAATGAAGCAGACAGGATGGCGGTTGAAAAAAGTATTCACGACTGCATCGGTTGGGCATTGACCAAGGATCTAAACATGCTTTACTCCGCGATAGCTCAGGACGAGGATTTCTTCATCTTTCACCCTGATTCGAAAAGCACGATCATCGGATTCGATGCGTTTAAAAACTTCGGCGAACGGGCATGGATGAACGAGGCATTTAAAGCCACCGACTTCGCCATCAAAGATCTGCGGGTTAAATTTGCAAAACTGGGAAACGTTGCCTGGTATTCGTGTTTCCTGGACGACCATTCTGAATGGAAAGGTCAGCCTATCGGATGGGATAATTGCCGCTGGACGGGAACGGTGGAAAAGCGGGATGGCAACTGGGTGATCGTTCAGATGCATTTCTCATTCCCCAAGGATGAGTGAGATTTTTCGTGAGCTCCTGCGCTACGGCTGCCAATCATGGATGGGATGTTTTTCGTCGGGTCTGAGCCACCGGTAACAGAATAGATTCAGGATGGGTTTTGCTGACACCTGGCTCTGATCGAATGCAAGTCAGGTTAGCTCGTTGAACCTCATCATTTACAGACGAGTATAGAAAGCGTAGATTATTCATTACCTGCTAAGGAGGAGAAATGGATAAAGTGGGATTTCGGGAGCTGCTTAAAACGCGCAAGCTCAGTGATGAAAAAATTGAAGCTTCGATTTTGATCTCCCAACGGTTCGAGGAATATCTGCGTGCAGCGGGTGATACTCCCGATGAAACAGCAGCCTGGCAGTTTAGCCAGATGCTCATCGATGAGGGACAGAATACATATGATAATCTGCTCGCCCTGGCGCGCTACGGCATGTTTATCCATAATAACGATGTCTATGTAGCAATCCTAGAATTAGTGGATGGTGCGGAAGCCCAGCCAAATCTGTATAAAAGGGTTGGGGAGTTATTTGGCCAGGCGGTGCGAGATGAAGTCTTCGCCAGGATAGGTGTATCCGCATTGGGTGTGCCGCCGCCACAAAAACCCTTTGATATGTTCCCGGTGCTCGACCGGCTGATCACCAAGGTGGGATATGAGACGGTTGAACAATTACTATCTGCCTGCCTGAGAGATTTACCGGATGAATATTTCGGTGATGAGCGTGAGAAATATCGCGGAGCAACGGATATTGACACTTACTTACGGGAGAAGCACCAATCTTTTGTCGAAGAGCTTCGAAAATGCCAGCAAGAAGGGAAGCTGTTCTTTTCCCAGGAAATCACCGATGAGGTGCTGAAGTATGTCGAGGACCATCCAGAATTTGAGTGTGGTGTGCGTAAAGGTAATATTATCTACATCACGAAAATCCCTTACAACACCAAGCAATACCTGACGGAGACCGATCCGACTCTGAAGCGATTCTATGCCTGTCACTGCCCTTGGGCACGCCAGGCGATTAAAAATAGCAACATTCAGGTAAATTCAATATTTTGTAATTGCAGTGGTGGTTTCAGCAAGAAACCCTGGGAGGTCATCTACGGTCAAACGCTGCGGGTGGATCTGCTCGAATCGGCACTCAAAGGTGATTTTCGCTGCAGGTTTGCGGTGCATCTGCCAGAAAAAATGGAGATCACCTGACGGATCTCGAATCAGTAAATCCAACCGCCACACCCTTCTATAAAACGTTTTGTGAATGATTTGGAGGTCGAAGTGGGACCATTTCGCGAGCTGTCGCGCCGGGGCAGATTGACCAGGCTGAAGAAACTGGCAGTGAAAGCCATTGATGCCTATGAACTTCAAGGTGCAAACCTGCATTTCATCCAATATAGCGAAAATATCATCTACCGCGTCGATTTGCCTGGACCAGTTGCTCCTACAAGTGGTGGAGACCCGTTCTTACCCAACCGCTATCTTCTGCGCATCCATGCCATGGGTGATGCCGAGGCGATTGCCTCGGAATTGATCTGGCTGGTTGCATTGAACCGTGAAGGCGGTTTGCCTGTGCCCGCGCCGATTTTAACGCACGATTGTAAGCTGGTGACCACCATCAGCACTCCCGGCATACCCAACGGGCGGGTCGTCTCGCTGATGCGCTGGCTGGATGGGCGGAGATACCGCAAGGGATTGCTGCCGAAGCACCTTACTGCACTTGGACAAGCTGTGGCTGAGATGCACAATTTTTCCGCTGGCTGGCAGCCTCCGGCGGAATTCAAGCGACCCGCTTGGGATTGGGACTCACAACTGGGTGGGAGCCTGTTCAGGCATCCCATGGAGCAGATCGTCGATTCCATCCCATCCAAATACCAACAGCCATTTCAGGTAATATCCCGGGAAGCGAAACAGGTCATAGAATTATTTGGGAAAGGTCCGGATGCCTACGGTTTGATCCACGCAGACCTGTACCCGGAGAATGTACTCTTCAAAGGCGGGAGAGCGTTACCCATCGATTTCGAGGACTGCGGATACGGATACTGGATGTGGGACATCGCCATCGCTTTATGTGAGTGGGCATGGGGCAAAGATTGGGAGCGCAGGCGGGATGCCTTTTGGAATGGGTACTCGCAAGTACGCACCTTACCCGGAGCACAGTGGGCGCAGCTTGATCTATTCATTGCCATACAGTTAGCCACCATGGTGCTCTGGTCTTCAGCGCTCTTTATGAATGACCCGAAAAGAGCGGCGGAGTATATCCCCTGGCGGGAGGATAATGGCGACAAGCTTTTGGGCTATTTCAACCGATGAGCTCTACACCTGGTTAGGAATAAAATTCAATTATAGTAATCGTCACGAGATCATACTGAATATTCAATCTCCTGAAGCTTGGATTTATATCACGAGCAGAGTTCTAATTAAATATTAATTATCCGTAGGGGATGAAACGTCCAGCGAGACATTCAAATCATCTCAAATTATCCTTGTAATATAAGATAATTAAGAGTAATATTATCATATATTGGATCTGGTTCCAATGTGTAAAAATCAAAACCAACCAAATATTGGGAGAACGCGCGACTCCCTCAGACCATAGGAGGAAACTCATGTCTGACCTGCAAACTGATATGAAAAAGGCTACCGGCATCAAAATGGATGCGATAGCCGGACTACGTTCAAAAATACGCGGTGATATTATCCAGCCTGGCGATCCGCAGTATGAAATTGCTCGCAAGGTTTATAACGGTATGATTGATAAACACCCTGCCCTCATCGTGCGTTGTGTCGATGCTGCAGATGTGAGCAGTGCAGTTGACTTTGGCTGCGAGCAGGGATTGGATATTGCTGTGCGGGGGGGATCTCACAACGGGCCTGGTTTTGGAACTGTTGAGGGAGGCCTGGTGATCGACTTATCACGTATGCGGGGGATACGGGTTGACCCTGAAGAAAAAACTGTGCGGGTGGAGGGTGGTGCAGTATGGGGGGATGTGGATCATGCCACATACCAATTCGGATTGGCCGTACCTACCGGTTTCCTTTCCACCACCGGTGTGGGTGGGTTGACCCTGGGTGGTGGGATCGGTTATCTCGCCCGCCGCTATGGTCTGACGATAGACAACCTGCTCAGCGTGGATATGGTATTGGCGGATGGCTGTTTCATTACTGCCGACAAAGATCATAACGAAGACCTCTTCTGGGCAGTGCGTGGGGGCGGCGGGAACTTCGGTGTGGTGACTTCGTTCTTGTTCCGGGGTAACCCGGTTAGCACAGTTTATGGTGGGCCGATGATCTGGTCATTGGATGACTCTGCGGATATCCTGGCTTACTGGCAGGACCTGATCCTGAGAGCCCCGGAAGAGCTAAATGGATGGTTCGCATACTTAACCATCCCACCGGCAGCCCCATTCCCTGAACAATACCATCTCCAGAAGATGTGTGCGGTAGTGTGGTGCTATACCGGGCCTATAGAGAAAGCCGAAGAGGTGTTCAAACCCATTCGGAATTTCCGCCAGCCGGCTATCGATTTTGTCGGCACAATTCCATTCCCGGCTTTACAAAGTATGTTTGATGCAGGTTTCCCAGCTGGATTACAGTGGTATTGGAAGTCCGATTTGTTCACTCGTTTTGAAGAGCAAGCCATCGATCTGCACGTGAAGTATGGTAAGCTCCTGCCCACCCCGCAGTCAACCATGCATATCTACCCAATCAATGGTGCGCCGTCGCGGGTTGGAAAGAAAGATACCGCATGGGCTCATCGTGAAGCTAATTTTGCACAGGTTATGGTGGGTGTTGACCCAGACCCGATGAACAATGATCGCATGATCCACTGGGCGAAGAATTACTGGCAGGATCTGCATCCATATTCAATTGGTAGTGGATATGTGAACATGATCATGGACGAAGGTCAGGAAGGCGTCAAAACAGTATATGGGGAAAACTATACCCGTTTGGCGCAAATCAAGGCCAAGTACGACCCAAACAACCTTTTCCACGTCAATCAAAATATTCTGCCCAAAGCCTAAAAATAATATTAACTGTCTATATAGCGACAACCAGCCCCAGATCTGGAGCTGGTTGTCTTTATTTAACAAAATTAATAATAAAACTTCTACCTGCTGGTCTTGTTCCCAACTCTGATTGGGTTCATCTCCAGCCAGATTTCATAAGCGAATGGTTGGTCCAGCACCCTGCCGGGTAGATTACCTGGGCAGGCGTTCCTTGGCTTCGTGGGCGGCGGCTTCCATATTCTCGAACATGGTTCGTGCCTCATCGGCGGATAGCTTTGCGTCCAGCAAGGGCAGGTAGACCTCCTCTTCCTTGGTAAAGTGTAGTTTCACCACCGCATACAGGCCGTATAGAACGCGCCTGAGGGCCATAGCCTGAATGGAGGTGATGGTAAGCTGAGACTTATGCACGCGCAGCGTCCCCAGCTCCTCGGTCAGGCGGGCGACTTCCACATGGTCACGGCTCATCGTCGCAGTGGCCTGCGCGGCTCCCATGGCTTTCTGGACCACCGGGTAGAGCGCTTTTTCTTCCGCCTGGGCGTGTGGGAGCAGATCACGCGTCAGGAAATTATAGGCTTCTTCTATTTTGGCATGGGCTGAGGTGGTCAGGCTCTCATAAACAGCATCCCCGGCACTGCGTAATATTTCAACATGCGGGTAAAGCTCTGCATGCTCATCTCGTAAAGGTTGGGTTAAGCTCGCCATTTTTATTCTCCTTGTGTATTATGAAACATACCTATATCATACAACGAAATAGTTCGTTTACACTCAGGTTTTATTAGTTTTTATGACTTAATAATCACCTGGTGAAGATTTTTAGCTGGCGAACGTCTTTATCCGCTTCCAAGAAGCGGACACAAAAGCCAGCACTCCTGCCAATTCAGCCAGCCTGCCCACGAATACCAAAATTGGAATAGGGAGGATCGTATTTAAGATAACCAATCCGATCCCTAGGTTGATCATCCAGAATGATATCCAGGCGAGTTTTACATTCCCACGTGGGGATTGTCCTGAGACCCGTGGCAGGATCCAATATGCCATCCCCACGGCCAGTTGGACGAACCAGCCCAAGAGCAGCATTTCAATATGGATGGGCAGCAGCTTCCATATCGGTGGGTAGAAATTCAACCCCTCGTTGACTAAAAGCAGCGCTCCCAGGGTGAAGCCAACTGCCAGGTAGATCAGCGAAAGGCGAACGAACAGGCTGCTCAGGCGCGGCATTTACTTTTCCTTCACCCTCGCCCAGGTGTTGAGTACAAAAGCCATCCCACCCAGCCATTGCAAGCTTGCTGAGATCACCAATAGGATCGCCCAAAATGAGGCAGGCGTGGCAACCACCGCATTGGCCGGCTCGCCGACCATGCGGAGGAGCAGTCCTAAATTCAACAGGATGTAGCTCGCCCAACCCAAGCTCTCATTTCCACGCGGTCGCTCAAGCGTGTATTTGGGGAACATCCAGAAGGCCACACCGATAATCAACATGCTGATCCAACCTTCTGCCAACAGGTGAAAATACGTTGGGAAGAGGTCCGCCGTGGGTGGGTTGAATGCCCAGACCGCCTGCGCACCCAGGATTACCCCGGTAAGCAATGCCAGGATGAAATATACGAATGAAGTCTTGATAAACCAGCGGGTGAGTAGAGGCATAATTATCTCAAATAAGTTTACTCCTACTTAATCTCCCGTCAAGCCTGATACTATTTTTGTCTGAGAGCTAATATTAAAATAGCGGATGATAGTATGTTCATATCATCCAGGCATTGATCGGCTGCCAGCTCTAAAAATTCAACATTATTTCTCAAGCTTAATTTTGATCTTCATCTCGCATATTCAGCGTGTGGCTGGCAGCCTTGCCCACCAGCCAGAAGGGAGGTTTTCTATCCGGGCGGAACGCGTGGTTGGATTGCCTGGCTTCTAGTCAAGAAGAATGGGCTTAATGGTTGCCTGCTTCTCTTTCCACTCTCCTGGGGTGCTTATTACGAGAACATGCATGCCAGGATTAAAAGTAGTCATTTATATGCGGTGTTTAGCCCTGAACAGGACCTTCTCAAATGTGTATTTCCGCTAGAGCCAATTTAATCACTTGCTCCCACGACATTACCCGACCCTCATCCCACGCCGCAGTGAATGCTTCGCCTCCAAGTTGCGTACGAAGAGCACTCAGTTGGCGATTATATTCTGATCTTTCAGTGGGTGTCATCGCAAAGGAGATTGCCTCGTGCATCACGCTTACAGCGGCGAACAACCTGGTTGCGCGTTCGAATACTCCTCCGAACGAACACATTTTTGCGAGTGCTTCAAGCGACTCGGCAATGTCATTTTTATTTCGCAGTTTGTTGCGAATGGTGAGACTTGATTTCAGCATCTGCCCCGCACCAATCGGGTCAGTGCGCAGCATGGCAAGCCCCATAGTGCATTGCACGTGGGCAATTCGCGGCTTACTACCAACCTGCTCGCACAAATTCAAGGCTTGACAAGCGAGTGATTCAGCTTCTGGGTAGTTACCTTTTCCATTCTCGACTTGCGCCAAGCCATCCAGAGTATGCGCGGTGCAATATTTATCTTTCATGTCCTGCACAATTTGGAGGCTCTCCTGGTATAGAGTCTGGGCGCGAGCTAGGTCTCCTTCTCGCAACGAGAGGTTTGCCAGGTAGCGCAAAAACCAGGCAATCTCATGCGAGCTTCCCGTCTTGCGGAAAAAAGTTAAACCATCTTCAAAAAACTTGCGCGCTCTTTCAAAATTCCCTTGATCTTGCTCATTTGAAGCGAGAATGAAATAGGCATTTTGGGTTTCAGGGCTGGCAAAGAAATTCTGGACAGATCCCATGTCAACCATCTGCGAGAAAAGAGCCATACTCTCGTTCAGTAATTCATTTGTCCTTATCTGGTCACCTTGTGCACGCAGTTCATGTGCAAGGCGATTTAGGGCCTGAGAGATTTGAAACTTGTCTCCGATTTTACGAGATATTTCCAGGCTTTCCTGACTCAATGCACCTGCCCGCAGGAAATCCCCTTGTGCGATCGAGAGGCGCGCCAATTCCCCCAGCGATTCGGCGAGGCCTTTTTCATCACCAAGGCGCCGGTAAATCTGCACACTCTCTGCGAAACTCTTCTCCGCATCGGTATATTCACCCTGACTCAATTCTATATCTCCCCGCGTGACCAATGCGAAAGCTCTCGCTGAAGTTGGGTTAATCGCTTCTGTCTGGGCAAGTAATTTCATCAGCCAGTCTAGTCGTTCGAACCAGTAGCCGCGTAACCTCCAAAAACGGTATAGACCTGCAGCAAGGCATAGTCCTTTCTCTACCGCGGTTTCCAGTGACCATGTCAACGCGGCACGGAAATTGTCATGCTCTGCATCCAGGCGATTCAACATGACCACTTGCTCACCACTGAATAGTTTCGGACGCGCTCGCTCATCGAAATCCAAGAACCAATCGAGATGGCGATCGCGTAACAAATTGAGTTGGCCTGAATCTACCAGTTTTTCACGCGCATACTGTCGAATCGTCTCCAGCATGCGGTAGCGCACCCGCCTCTCGACGCCTTCGCCTACGACGACGAGAGATTTACACACCAAACTTTGCAGAGGATCGAGTACCTCAAAACTTTCGATTCCATCTCCGGCGCAAATACTTTCAGCGGCTTCCAACGTCCAGCCTCCCGAAAATATTGACAGACGCGCAAACAATATGCGTTCAGCTGGTGAAAGCAAACTGTAACTCCAATCAATGAGTGCGCGCAGTGTCTGTTGACGAGGTAGTGCGGTGCGACTTCCGCCCGTAAGCAAGCGAAAACGGTCAGCCAGACGCTCGGAGATTTGTTCTACTGAGAGAACATTAACCCGGGCGGCGGCAAGTTCGATGGCGAGCGGAATTCCATCCAGATGATAACAAATCCGAGCGACCGCAGCCGCGTTTTGATTGGTGAGCGCAAAATTTTGTTGAATTGTCATGGCACGGTCAATGAATAAACGCACAGCGTCATACTGCGTCAGCGTTTGGACAGTCGGCGTCTCCAAGGATGGAATTGCCAGCGATGGTACGTTATAGATAACTTCACCAGGTATGTTGAACCCCTCGCGGCTCGTCGCCAAAATTTTCAGATTGGCACAGGCGCGAACGAGCGCATCGGAGATTCTCCAACAGGCATCCATCAAGTGCTCGCAGTTGTCAAAGAGGAGCAGACATTTTCTCTCCCGCAAGTATTCAGCCAATGCTAATTCGATTGTGCGTCCAGATTGCAGTTGCAACCCCAGCGAAGTGGCAATACTATGCGGAACAAGGACGGGATCGGCGAGCGGCGCGAATTCGACCAACCACACGCCATCGGGGAATTCATCGATGAGGTCCGCCGCCGCTTGTAGCGCAAGGCGCGTCTTGCCAGCTCCGCCCGTGCCAGTGAGAGTTAGTAAGCGTACATTGGCAAGCAATTCCTTGAGGCGCGCCATCTCTTGCTCACGTCCGATGAAGCTGGTAAGTTGAATCGGCAGGTTGTTGGGACGGGCGTCGAGCGTTTTGAGAAGAGGGAAATCCGAACGCAAATCGGAAACGACGACTTGATAGATATGTTCGGGGTGAATCAAGTCTTTGAGCCGATGTGCGTCAAGATCGCGGAGAGAAACATCACACGGCAGTTGGTCACGTATTAGTTCGGCACTAATAAATGAGAGCAAGATTTGTCCACCATGTCCAGCGGAGAGTAATCGCGCCGCCCGGCTCAGCGTCAAGTTCGAAACATATTCGCCCGAGGTGTGTTCACCGACACGTACATCCGCTGTTCCGGTGTGAATTGCCATCCGAACGCAAATTACGCCTGTTTCGCTCCAGGTTGCATCGCGGAGGGCGCGTTGAGCGGCAAGCGCGGCATCAAGCCCATCCCGTACCGTCGAGAATGCAGCACAGAACGCATCACCGATGATTTGGAAGACATAGCCTTCATGTGCGGTAATCGCTTCGTTCAAGATCGCGTGATGGCAGGCGAGCGCGTTCGGCATAGCCTCGGGGTGTTGCTGCCAAAGCCTGGTGCTGCCTTCAATGTCGGTGAACAGAAACGTGACTGTGCCAGTAGGGAGATCAGGGTTCATAGCATATGCTCGAGAATTGGGTATGGGATAAGGATTTTCTCTTCCTCCACGTTATCACCTAGGGACAACTCCATATATTATACCGTCGTGCGTAATTCCAGCTCATATTCGCCGTACTGGCGAATATTGGATGCTGGATCCGTGGAGAGAAAGCCAGCACGCATAATTTCGAGCTACCCGGTTGGAAAAGCAGAACATACATTAAGCATGTACGCACAAAATGGACAAACTCGAATGATCCATAAATGCACTCGCTGAAATCGTCTTCTGGTTATGGAACCCAGAATCAATGTAGTTCTACGAAAATATCATCGGTCTTGAAATCATGGAACGATTTGATTATCCGGTCTTTTTCAAGATTGTCCCTAACGATACAGGACTTATGCAGGTCTTGGGGTTATTCGATGAATCGCTGCCGCCCGACCACCGGTCGCATCAATCCAAGCGGGGAGATGCTGCGTTTTTAAGCTTTTTGTTGAACCTGACTTCTTTCGCGATTGGCTTGCTTATCAACCTTTAGATGGGTCGGGAATGCGAGAGATAATACAACGTGGTTGGGTGACTGATAATTTAAGCGAGGCAATAGGTTGAAATAGATCAGTAAGGTGGTTTTTCCTTTCAGCGATAGATTACAGTTTATCTATCTCCAAACTCAAGCACTACTCTCGTATTCAGGAATTTGCCTAAACGTTCTGCCTCGGCTGCTATGCCGTCCCGCACCCGGGCATCCACTGCAGAAAACAGATTAGCTGTGAC
Organism: uncultured Chloroflexia bacterium; assembly: GCA_963809805.1. Taxonomy (GTDB): domain Bacteria; phylum Chloroflexota; class Anaerolineae; order Anaerolineales; family UBA4823; genus FEB-25. The sequence goes on from CAWELB010000002.1 coordinate 180,149, forward strand.
CGTTGTCCCAGCATTTTTCTGCTTATATTCCCAGATACCTTTGATGAAGCCGTCCACCAGGACCACTGCGCTGACCCAGCCCTGTGGACGGTACACCTTCTTTTGATTTTCAATGGAAATCAGCCGTTCGAAATCCTTACCGCGGGCTAATCCGATTGTATACACATCAAAAGGTGGAAGCAAGTGTACTTCCCCGGTCGGTTCCATCTCCAGCATAGAGTCGATAGCCGCTTTCAAGGCGGTGGCATGCCAGCCCTCCACATCGACTTCTTCAGTTTCATCGGCGATTGAATTGAATGCGTTCTTAGCGGCGCTGCCAGACATCCACCACCACACCTGGAAATTTCGTGGTTTTGAGGGGCCAAACAGCATTAGATACCGGCGCACGACCTCAAGCATGGCTGCTTCAGGATCCACCGTATGCCAGTTATTAATCCAAGCGCTGGGCCGGACGAAGGTGGTATTCGGTCCGTCGTTTGGGCCAGAACACAGCTCACCACGCCAGGCGAGAGGTTTAAACGCCGTCCCCCAGCTCCCCTTTGCCAGAAAGTCATGTAATTCGGGTGATTTGAGGCGCTCACCCACGGCTTCGACAAATTGCTGGCGAGTAAGCGGACCGCTGTTCAGAATCTCGGGGGCGGCTGCCAGATAGGTGTCGTAGGTTGCTCGATTGATTCCAGACTGCTCAAAAATCAACGGCCAGTTAATGTCGGTTAGCCGGCGTGCAGCGATGTAGGTCAGGAAATCTGCGGTGGAGACAAGGTGCAAGGTTTGGCGCATCAGCTAGGTTTTTACCAGGGTACGCTCACGCCATAACGCCGACTGCACGTCTTGCGGTGCTAACCCATCCACACGGGCGCTTATGGCCATCTCAGCCGCTGACATCACCTGTGCATGCAACCCCATCGACTGACTGACTGCCTGGATGAGCTCCCCAGGCTGCAAGCGATGGGTTAGATTTTGTTGGGATAACCGCCAGGCATTGACTTGCCCCCAGGTCAGAGATACCATACCAACCTCCAGTGCCTAGTTGGGCTCCTCATCATGCATGTTCAGCTTATGGCTGGCAGCCTTGTCCACCAGCCAGATGGGAGGTTTTCCGTCCGGACGAATCAGCTGCGCTGGCAGCTTGCGCGGCTGATATGCTCCTTCGAGCACAGTTTCCAAAACTTGGGCTTTATCGGCACCTGACACCAGGAAAACCACCTGGCTGGACTGATTGATATAGGGGGCGGTGAAGGTGATGCGATACATGCCAAGCTCTTTGACATATACGTCAGATACCCATTTCACCTTTTCGTTAAGCACCGGTGTATGCGGAAATAACGAGGCAATATGCCCGTTGGTACCCAGCCCCAGCAGGATGAGATGGAAATTGGGGTTTGACGTGCTGAAGAATTGTCTCAGCTCTGCTTCATATTGTGTAGCAGCATCCAGCGGCGCGCTGGAGCAGCGAATGGGATGTATATTCTCTGAGGGGATGGGTACGTGGCTGAGTAGCGTTTCACGCGCCATACGGGCATTGTTGCGCGGGTCATCTTCAGGCACACAGCGCTCATCACTCCAGAATACATGTACCTCATCCCAATGGATGCGCTCGCGATAGGGGGAGGAGCCCAGGATTTCATACAGGCGGCGCGGGGTCTCGCCACCCGAAAGTGCCACGCTGAAGCGCCCACAAATCAGGCTGGCCTGGCGTGACTGGACAGTAAATATCTCGGCCGCAGCCTGGCTGAGGGCTTCCAGATCGTTATACACACGGATCATTTCATCCTCCTGATTTTGGTTCGTCCAGGAATGTAGGCTGAAGCCACCGGCGACCATCCTGGGCGATGAGGGTCTCCGCACTGGGAGGTCCCCAGGAACCCCCGGGATAATTGGGGAAATCAGCCGGGGCAACGCTTCCCCACACCTCCAGCACCGGCTCAATCGCCGTCCAAGCATTTTCCACCTGGTCGGCGCGCATGAACAGGGTGGCGTCTCCGCGGATCACATCCAGCAGCAGGGTCTCGTAAGCTTCGGGAGGTGATTTCTGAAAAGCTTCGGAGTAGCGGAAACGCATCTCCTGCGAGCTGAGACGCAGGTCAACCCCGGGCTGCTTAGCCTGGAAGTGCAGGGCAATCCCTTCATCTGGCTGAATGTCGATCTCCATCAAGTTGGGCAGCCAGTCCTGGTTGGCGGAGGCTGGGAAGGATTGGTGCGGCACAGGGCGGAACTGGATGATGGCCTGGGAGATTTTTTGTGCCAGGCGTTTGCCGGTGCGCAGGTAAAATGGGATGTCCTGCCAGCGCCAGTTGTCAATAAACAACTTGAGGGCGGCAAAGGTCTCCGTGGATGAAGCCGGGTCAACATCCGGCTCGCTGCGATAGCCAACCACGCGTTCTCCTTCCAGCCAGCCGGGTCCATATTGGCCGCGTGAGGCATACTGGTGCAGGTGGTCTATGGGGATGGGGCGGATAGCCCGCAGCACGTCCACCTTGCGGGCGCGGATTTCATCCGCATTGAAGGCGGCAGGCGGCTCCATGGCGATCAGGGACAGGATCTGCAGCAGGTGGTTTTGGATCATGTCGCGCAGCGCCCCCGAGTGGTCGTAATATCCGCCCCGGTGCTCCACCCCCACCTGTTCAGCCACGGTGATCTGCACGTGGTCGATATAGCGGCGGTCCCAGATTGGCTCGAAGAGCGCATTGGCAAAGCGGAACGCCAGTATATTCTGAACGGTTTCCTTGCCCAGGTAATGGTCGATGCGGTAGATCTGTGATTCCTCAAGGACCTTGAGCAGCGAGTGGTTGAGCTCCCTAGCGGAGGCCAGGTCGTGTCCGAACGGCTTTTCGAATACCACACGCGCCCGTTTACGGTCACTGACCAGGTGCGCCAGCCCCAGGTTATGCACGATGGTCTCATCGATGGTGGGTGGGGTAGCCAGATAAAATACGCGTTCAGCGTGTTCGCCCCAGGATTTATCCTGGGCATTCAACGTCTTTGCCAGGTCTTCGAAGGTGGCAAGCTCATTGAAATCACCCGCCACATAACTGGTCAGATGGCTGGCAAACTCTTTCCATTGTTCAGGCTTTATTTTCCCACGCCGTGAAAATTGGTTCACCCCCTCCAGCAGGCGCTTACGCAGCTCGCTGATCCCCACCGGTCTGGCATCCACCCCGAAAATGGCGAACTTTTCAGGGATCAGGTTGTCCAAAAAGAGATTGTACAGCGCTGGGATGAGCTTACGCCAGGTGAGGTCTCCGGCCGCGCCGAAGATGACCATTTCGACAGGAGCAAATTCAGTTCTGTTAGTCATATTATGCCTGGTCCCTGGACCACTGGGTATGGAATACCCCACGCTGATCTACGCGCTCGTAAGTGTGAGCTCCGAAATAATCCCGCTGCGCCTGGATCAGGTTGGCTGGCAGGTGGGAGGCTCGCAGGCTGTCAATATAGGCCAGGGTGGACATGAATGCCGGGGCAGGCAAGCTCAACATAGCCATGGTTTGAACTACAGCGTGCAGGTCAGGCAGGCGTTCGGATACTGCCTCACCCAACGACTGGTCCAACAGCAAGTGCAGCAGGTCAGGTTTTTGCTGGTAGGCAGCGCGGATGGGCTCAAGCAGCCTGGAACGAATGATGCAGCCCCCACGCCAGATGCGCGCAACCGTGGAGAGGTCCAGGTTATGTCCGTAGGCTTTTGAGGCTGCAGCCAGCTGTGCAAACCCCTGTGAGTAGGTGAGGATGATGGCTGCGTATAAGCCTCGCCGGGCTTGTTCGATCATTTGCTTACGCTCGCCAGGATATCGCATGACCTGCTTCCCAAATTTTTGGCTGATGGCGAGGCGCTCGGCTTCCAAACCCGACAGGTCACGCATCACCACCGCACTGTCTACCGTGGGGGTGGGGACATGCAGCGCCAGGGCATCCTGTGAGGTCCACATGCCGGTGCCCAGCTGGCGGGCCGCATCCAGCACCACATCCACCAGGCGTTTGCCGGTGATATCATCCACTTTCCTGAATATCTCCGCCGTGATCTCCACCAGGTATCCGTTCAGCTCAGCCTGGTTCCAGCTTGAGAACAGCTCCCCAAGCTCGTCATCGGATAAACCAACACCTTGCGAAAGCAAATCATACGTTTCGGCGATCAGCTGCATGAGGCCATACTCGATGCCGTTGTGCACCATCTTGACGTAATGACCGGCGGAGTGCGGACCCAGATAAGCCACACAAGGGTCAGCGTCCACATGTGCCGCGGAAGCCTCCAAAATATCCTGCACGCGTGGATAAATATCCGCTGGACCACCCGGCATCATACTGGGACCATGGCGCGCACCGGCCTCTCCACCCGAGACGCCCATGCCGAGGAAATGCAAGCCTTTGGCTGCCAGGGTACTTTCGCGTAGATCAGTATCGGTGAAATGTGAATTGCCCGCATCGATGATCAAATCACCTGGTTCTAATACGGGCAGCAGGTCACGGATTACGCTATCCACGATCGGACCGGCTGGCACGAGCAGCATCACTGCGCGCGGCGATTGCAATAAACTCACAAAACCAGCCACATCACCCGCGGCTTGCACGGGAAGGCCATTCGCTTCCGAACGTAACAGGGCTACTTTTTGGGGGTCTTTGTCATAACCCGCCACAAGAAACCCGTGCTCTGCCATATTGAGCACCAGGTTGCGCCCCATCACACCCAAACCCACCATGCCAATTCTGCATTTTGCTTCAGTCATTTCGTCACTATTCTCCTTTTGGATGGTTATCCACCCTTCTAAGCTGTTAGCCCCAGCTCAGCTAATTTTTCGCGTGTGGTCGCCACATCGGTGTGCAAGATGCCATGGATGCCTAGCGAGCTCGCAACCTCCACGAACAAGGCCCGGTCATCCACATACGCCACCTGCCCAGGCGTGGCTTGCGAAATATCCAGGGCGATGCGGAAGATATCCAGGTCTGGTTTACGGAAATGGACGAAGCAGGATGAGACAAACGTATCGATCAGCTGGTCCAGCTTAAATGTGCGGATGCGAAACGCATTGATCTCACGCCCCTCATTGCTGACAGCGATGGTCTTTACGTGCTGACCGGTTTTAATCGCCCGGACCAGGTCGAGCATCTCAGGATAGGCTTCAGAGCGTCCGAGCATGAAGAATTTAAATTCCTCGGCTGAGAAAGGACGCTCCTGGCAAAATATCACCCTATCCAGGTAATCATCCAGGCTGAGCTTCCCTTCTTCGTAGGTGTCATAGGTGAGATGGTGGCGCTCCTCGATATCCGCCAAATCCAGGTTGAAGCGCTCGGCAGCTTGCTGGCGGGCAGCATGGTCCCAGCCATTGGTGAGCAGGACCCCCCCGATATCTAAAAACAGCGTGGTGATGGCGCCGTTCCCCATGTTCAACAACCTCCATTCGATGGCTCGCGCACCGCGATTGGCATGATCAATCGCACCACGCGATCGTAGAATATGTAATCCAAGGCCCAATTGACCAGGACGAACAGGCGGTTGCGAAACCCGATCAGCCGGTACAGGTGCACGCCCAGCCAGAGTAACCAAGCGGGGAAACCCGTGAAGGTGTAGCGTCCCAACCTGACGGCAGCGGCGTTCCGCCCGGTAACTGCCAGCATGCCTGGGTCATGATACTGAAAAGGTTCAGTCTCTTTGCTCGCAATTTGCCGCCGTATATTCCTGGCAGCCCAGACCCCCTCCTGGGTTGCCACCGTGGCGATCAGCTGCAGTGGGTGGCCATCCTGTTCCACATGGGCCAGGTCACCCACGATATATACTTCAGGGTTGCCTTCCAGCTGCAGGGTGGGCAGCACGTCCACCTGGCCATTCCGGCGGGTTGGAAGTCCCCAATTACCCGGCAAGTCAGCGCCGCCCACACCAGCCGTCCAAACCACCGTTTCGGTTGGGATCACATTGCCATCCTTCAGGGTTACGCCCTGCGATGTGATCTGACTGACGGGCGTATTCAGCTGGACATCGACCCCCATTTGACGAAGATGTTTAAAAGTGTAACTGTGTAAGCGTTGGGGTGTGCCGGTGAGCAAGCGGTCACTCGCCTCAAGTAATAACAGGTGCACCTGGCTGAAATCAAGGTTAGGATAATCTCTCCGCAGGGGCATGCGCACCAGCTCCGCCAGAGCACCGGCAAACTCAACCCCGGTAGGTCCACCACCCACGATGGTAAAGGTGAGCATGTGCCGGCGGATGGCCTCATCGGGCTCATAGCTGGCGGCCTCGAAACGGCACAGGATGTGGTTGCGCAGCTGTACGGCATCCTCCAGGGTCCTCAAGGGAAGGGCATGTTCGGCAGCACCATTCACTCCAAAGAAGTTGGGTTTGCTCCCCACGGATAGGATCAGGTAATCGTACGGCAGGCTCTGGCTGCCAATCTGAACCTTGCGTTGGGTGAAATCAATCCTGGACACTTCGCCCAATAAAAAGCGGATATTTGAATACTTATGCAAGATGCTTCGCACCGGGTAAATGATGTCTTCAGGCTCGAGCTCGGCGGCAGCCACCTGATAGAGGAGGGGAAAGAAAGTGTGGTAATTATTCCGGTCCACCACCCAGACGTCTGCCTGGAGGCGGGCGAGCTTGCGCGCAGCCCATAACCCGCCGAAACCTGCCCCGATGATCACCACTCTTGGGCGCACAGTCACCGCCATTTTAACCTCCGGGTTTCAGCTTCTTTTCAAGGTAAGCTCTTAGGGTGACCGCGTTATTGAGCTCCAATTCCTTGGTGCTAAATAACAGGGTGATTTTTCCTTTGCGGGCGGCCTCGACTAATGGTTGCCAGGTTTCAGGCCTGGCATCCAGCTCATCAAAGTAGCGTTTGTTGAATTCACACCATTTATCAGGGTCGTGCCCATACCAGTGGCGCAGGTCATTACTGGGCGCTACTTCCTTATACCACGCCTGGATCTGTAAAGCTTCCTTCTTGATCCCGCGCGGCCAGAGACGGTCGACCAGAAATCTCTGCCCGTCATCTGCCGATACGGAGTCATAAACCCGTTTAATATTGATCATATGCTACTCCTAGGTTTCCAGCATTTCGTGCTTCAAGGCTTTTGCCAGCCAGACCTGGTATTCGTCGGCCGACCAGCCCGAATGACGGACCAGCTCATCGAATACCTCCGGCATGCACAGCGCCTGCAGGATGGCTGCAGCGTGCGCAGCATCCAGGCCGGGTCGCAGGTGGGGTTCCAGGTTTTTGGCAAAGCCCTGCAACCCTTCACGCCTGCCTGCCAAAGCCTGGGTCAGCTCTGCTGCGGCGCGCGGGTCGGCTGCAGCTGCGCCAGTATAAATGGCAGTCACTTCTGCACCCAATTCCCACTGCCGTCGGGTGGCTTCCGCCAGCTGTTCCAGTCGCTCGGTAGGATTGGTGGATTGCTGGCTGCTGTTGATCAGCTCACGGATGTGAGTGCGCTCATGCCAGGTGTCGCGGATGGCGCGCAGGATGCCACGCTTCGAGCCGAAAATGGCATACACGGTGCTGGTTGCCACCCCGGCGCGCTCGGCGATGATCTCGATGGTGGTGCAGATATAACCCTGCTCCAGGAACAATGCCTGGGCGGAGGCGACGATCATGTCACGCGTGGCTTGAGCCTGGCGCTGGCGGTGGGTGGGTTTGAGCTGGCTATTGACATCAGTCATAGAATGTAGTATACCTATACTCATTAGAGTTAAACTATATTATAGTAGAGGTGGGATAAAATGTCAAGTGAAGAGCAATATGATACGATTGTAATTGGTGGGGGTCAGGCAGGTTTAGCCGCAGGATATTATCTCAAACAACGCAATCATAAGTTTATTATCCTGGATGAACACATGCACACGGGTGCTTCCTGGCGAAATCGCTGGTATAGCTTGCGCCTGTTCACCCCCAGCCAGAATGACAACCTGCCCGGGATGAAATTCCCCAAACCCGATTTTTACTTCCCAACCAAGGATGAAGCTGCAGATTTCCTTGAATCATATGCCCGTCATTTCAGCCTGCCAGTGAGGTATGGCAGGAAGGTGGATGAGGCACAGCGGAATGAGAATGGCTATCATATACAGGCCGCGGAGATAAATTTTCATGCCCGCAATGTGATCGTTGCTACCGGGGCATTCCACATACCGTACATCCCTGCGGTGGCACGTGAGCTGAACGATGGGATTTTCCAGATCCATTCGGCAGACTATCACGCACCGAAGGACGTTGCTGCCCAGAATGTCATCGTGGTGGGTGCAGGTAACTCGGGTGCAGAGATCGCCCTGGAGCTTGCCAAAGCCGGCAAAAAGGTCTGGCTGGCAGGGCGTGATGTGGGGCGTATCCCAGCAGAAAAGGTGGGCAGGATCCTGGGTGGGCGACCTTATTGGTGGTTCCTACACCGGGTGATGACAATTAAAACGCCGCTTGGTAGGCGGATGAAGGCAAATGTGCTTACGCATGGCAATCCACTCATTCGAACAAACCGTGAGGAAGTGGCGACTGCGGGGGTAGAATTCACGCCCCGCCTGGTGGGAGCCAAGGAAGGTGAACCACAGCTCGTAGATGGACGGATGCTGCCGGTAGAAGGTATCGTGTGGGCGACCGGCTTCCGTCCCGATTATGGCTGGATCAAGCTGCCCGTGTTTGATGAAACGGGTCGTCCCCGGCATGTGCGCGGGGTAGTGCCCGCGGCACCCGGGTTGTACTTCGTGGGATTGCACTTTCAGACCGGACTCACCTCTTCCTTGATGGGTGGGGTGGGGGAGGACGCCAAATATATCGTCAGCCAGATCAAGAACCAGTAGTTTTTTCGAGGAAATGGAGCACCATGCAATCAAAAACTGAAAAGCCAACCACGATCGACGAATATATCGCCCAATTTCCGGCAGACGTACAGCAAATCCTGAATAAAATCAGGAGGCTGATCAAGGAATTGGCGCCCGAGGCTACCGAAAGAATCAGCTACGGCATGCCGGGTTTTTACTTGAACGGCATGCTGGTCTGGTTTGCGGGGCACGCGAAATATATTGGGTTTTACCCGACGGGGGAAGGGATCGAGGCGTTCAAGGGAGAGATAGCGGGATACAAGTGGTCTGAAGGGGCAGTGCAGTTCCCGTTGAACCAACCCATTCCGTATGAGTTGATCCGCAAGATGGTTAAGTTCAGGATTGGGCATAATAGGGGGAAATAATAGGCATATAGTAATCCGGTAAAAAACAAACCGGACACGTTAGGCACCTAGTAATTAGGCACTTAGGTAATCCGGTAGAAATCCGATAAAAGTAAAACCGGATTCAACAAACCGGACAGGTTAGGCAATCAGGAAATTGGTCAATTGGTCAATTGGTCAATTGGTCAATCAAGCATCTGGTTAATCAGGAGATCCAGCGATCAGGAGGGGCGGAAAAAATATCGTGTGCTAAACATATCGCTTCAAGTGTTGCTTTCTTCCTCCGGATTGATCTTGCTCTCGGCAAGTTTTTGCTCCTGGCGGTCCTTCAACGCCGCCTCTTCATTCCCCAGCTTTTCGTAGACGGTAGCCCGGGCCGCGTAAGCGCGTGCCACCCCGGGCCAGTTTTCGATGGGCGTGAGGATATCCAGGGCGCGGGAGGCCATCTCGATCACCTCTGAGGCGCCACGTTCCACCAGCCTGGCGTTTGCCAGGTCGGCTTGCAAGATCCAGGTCCAGCCCAACCCTTGGCGGTAGTCGGAGCTGTCGCTTTTTTTAAACAGCAGCTGGGCTTCAGAAATCATCTCTAAACCGCGTTCCATCCCCCCGGTGACAATGCGATTTACGCCATTCGACATCAAGGAGCGTGCCAGGGTGATCTCATCGCCTGACGCACGCGCGGCGACGATCTCGCGCTCGCTCATCTCCAGTGCCTGCTGGGGTTTGCTCATCTGCCGCAGGATATTTCCCTGGCGCATCAGGCAGTAGGACAGCACGCGCTGTTCTTCCGCATAGGCAGGGTCATCTGCGTTGATCCCCAATTCTGCCAGCTTTGATTCAGCCTCCCGGTAGATTTCCAGCGCTTTTTCCAGCTCTTCGTGCAGCTCAATATCCCACAGTGCTTTTTCGATCTGGTTTTCTATCGCCTTTATCTTTTCTGATAATTCTGTCATGCTTATCTCCGTAGGGTTCATCACCAGAATTCGTCTCGATGAATCAGACACCAAATTTTTCATGCAGGTGCTTCAGATCAGGCAATTGCTTTTCTGGAACGATATAACCCGTATGGCAAAGCACCTGTTTTTCGGCCGTGATACAGGGCAGCTTGCATCCGGCGACCACGCCTATGCCCGCCAGGTCTTGGGCGGTGAGGCTGAAACCATCGTTCGAATCCCACGCCGGGATGCCATTGCCGTGCTCATCCAACCGCATCGCATGCAGGTCCAGCTCACGCTCGTCGGGGTCGTGCAAGACGAAACCGGTCATGGTCTGAATCCCTTCAGCATCCACATCCCAGTGGTTTTCAGACCACAGCTCCTTCAGGGTATAATCCTGGCGGCTCAGGAGCTCGCACAAGCGATTCACGTCATCCACCAGCACGAATATATCCAGGTCCTTATGTGGGCGGGTCTGCTCGCCCAGCAGTGCGTCGACCCCCCAGCCACCGTTGAGCCAGACCTGGATACCATTGTTCGAAAAGTATTGGTATAACTGGATGACATCCTCGGCACTGACCATTTACCCTCCGTACTCTCTCAGCCAATCACGCAACTCGTCATAATGCTCCCGGTGGTGATCCAGGCTGCCCAACGAGCTGGCAGACAGGGCACGGCTTCCCATCCAGGCATACCTTCCGGGCTCGAGCAGATCATTTTCGGGGATCTGGCTGGATAATTCGAGGAAATGCTTGAATTGACTCTTCCAATCTGCGTACACATTCGCCCACGGTTTTTCCCGGTTGCTTTCATAAAGCCGGGCATTGGTCCGGTCCACATCTTCTTCAGGGTCGGGACCCAGGATCTGCCACCACCTTGGATACGCAGGCGTTTTGTCGTGGAGAGCGGCTTCAATGCGTGCCACCGATGCTTGCTGCCAGCTCCACATGTGGGCGACAATATCTTTCACCGTCCATTGGGAAGGCAGGAGTGGCTGGTTGATTTGCTCATCGCTCAGGCTGGCAAGCAATTCCTGCCACCGGTTGAATATATCGAATAAATCGGCCAGGATTTGTGATTTGGTTTCCATGGTTTTCCTTCTATAACTTAGATTTTACCTGCGAATGACAAAATTGAAGCACCACTTTCGGCAAATAAAACGATAAACTCATTCTCTCCCAAGCGATCACTCTGCCTTCGGTTAAATGAATAGCCACAGCAAACGATCCGATTGCTGTGGCTATCACGTAGGGTGAGGAAATCCTTATTTAGTGGTCAGGGGTAAATAGTTATATCTGAACCCATCAAAGGGGCGATAGGCGGGCACCAATATTTCAAACACAACGCCTCCCAACAGCTGACCATTCACATAACCTTCCACCGCCACTGTCGGGTGACTGCCTTGCGGTATGGGTGAGCCGGCAATTGTGCTGACGATCACGGTGATCTGCTGACCAGGGTCGAGACTGATCTGTGCTGGTGAGACGTTCACCGTCCAGTCGGCCGGCAATCCGATCCTGCGAACGCTCAAAGTAATCTGGGCGGTCGCAGGATTGGGGTTGGAAAGGATGAAGCTGGTTTGCTGGTCGTACACCTGTGCCATGTGATTGTTAATCACCTGCGCTTGGGCTAATCCACCGCCACCACCCACCACACCATACCCCGGGTTAAAGATGACCGGGTTCGCCAGTATATTTCCCAAACTGTAAAACTGGGCACTTATAGCTTGCATATTCACGATCACATCTCCCACCAGGTCTTGTGGGTTGGCATTCAGGATGCTTTGGCGCAGTGTTTCGAGGTCGGCATCGGTTAACCCGACGATATGAGCGTCGGCGATCTCCTGCGAGCTCCAGCCAACCGCCAGGTTTTGCTGCATGGCGATAACATCATCGAGCGTAATGGGTACGGAGGTCACTCCCTCATTAGAAGCTACAGTGATCAGGTTGTCGATTGCCTGGGCGGCTGTGATGAGCGCTTGCCCCATTTGCTGATTATATTGGAGCATCACGCCAGTCTGGGTGGAAGCCCAACCCAGATCGCCAGCTTGAGTGGCACCACCCGAGCGATCCAAAGCGATACCGGCCGCGGTTCCGAATGCGTTGGCCTGTGCCAGGGCATCATCGACGGCGTTGAGGGCGTCTGCGCGCGCCTGTGATAGCCCGTCACCTGGAAGAACGTGTTCAAGCTGGTGTACCACCGGGGTGTCTATCAATGTATAGTCTTGCCTTGGAGGGTCTCCTTGCAGAGCATTGCTGATTTTTTCAGCATTGTTCAAATCCCAGCTGATGCCCTGGTTGGCGACCGCCAAGGGAACCGCAAACGGATTCGGAGAATATGCTCGATCTACAAACCGGTTCACATTCTTTAATGCGGTACGAGTGTTCTGCAAACCGGCTGATTTATCAGGCGGGCTGCTGGCAGGCGGCTGAGCGTTAAAATTAAATTGCTTCAGCTGCCTGGCTTCAGGAGTATTGCTTCGCGAGCCGATAGAAGTGATGGAATAGCTGACCTGAACGCAATAATGTCCAGCCACGACGGGCATAAAATTGGCAGTCAACAAGACGGATGAATTCGGTTGAATCACCACACCCGTATAGTCCTTAATCGGACCAAAAGCCAACCCGATCCCCGATTGAGCAAAGCTGAACTCCACATCGGTGGTCACGGTCGTGGTGAGCGGATTGGTTAACCGGGCATAAATCGTGGTCAAAACTCCGTCAATGACCGGTAACGGTTTGAGCCAGAGGTCGCTATCGTAATATGGTGAAGCTGAATTTGGCATCAGGTCGACGAATGCAGCCGGGGTGGTAAAAGTGACCTTGGAATTAGGCGACAGTGATCCTTCACAAGCCGTTAATGGGTCCAACGAAGCCTGGACTAACGCATCGCCGGTACTTGCGGACGTAATGTAGGCTAACGTCTTGCCATGCGCATCGGTGATTCCGCCATCGAAAACAGTTCCCAAGGTGCTGAAGAGATGCACAGTGCGCCCAGGTAACGGGAATCCATTTCCGTCCGTCAGGCTAATATCAAAGTATATTTTCGCTGTGTTATCCGCAGGAGCGTACCAGCGTCGCGGCGTGAGGGTAAGGCTGGGAGCATCTGTGAGTGGAAGGAGAACGGTTGAATTTGGGTCGGTCAAGACAGGAATGTACATGACTCCCGCTGTCACTTTATCCCCAAGCCCTGAGATGCATTGAGGAATATCAGAACGTGGTCCGCCCGGATCGCCCCACCAATTATTGGATGCCAGGAAGGCGCGACCGGATGTCACGTTGTATACCCCATATGAACCGTTACCAAAAATCTGGCTGTTCAGGATGGATCCGCCTGCATTGCTATCCAATCGGATGCCATCTTTGGCGCTATTGCGAACGATACTGTAATGTGCCATGAGCAAGCCATTTTGGAGCTCGATATTGGCACCGTTGACATCACTGCCCCCATATTCGACCGTGACGTAATCCAATTGGGCAACTGCCGGTTGGGTGCCTCCGTCCACATAAATGCCCCGCCAAGAGCCACTTGATTGGACCTGCCCGGTCATCACGATGGGTGCATCGGCTGTTCCCTGAGCTTTCAGTTCCCCGCCGATATTCAGAAAACCACCAACGGTGAACTCAAGTACACTTCCCGGGTCAATGGTGAGCAGGTCACCAAACGTGTTGCTCATTTGACCATCGATAATATATGGGATACCAGGGTTGGTCCAATGGCGCTGCCCGGGCCAGGTGGTTGTGCCAGACACGCGGACACTATCAGCGCCATTGCCGCTGGCACTCAAATCAGTCATCAATAAATCAACCGATGGTGTGTTTATGGATATTGCATCATGGGCATTGCCGACAAATGAAGTCTTGCTGACATTGAAACTCGTGTTATGGCTAACGTATAAACCAAAACCAGGTCCATTGGTAAAGGTGCTGCGAACGATGGTCACACTGGCATGGTCTGCATACACCTGTGCGCCAAATGAGCCATTATCTCCCCCATATTCGATGGTGACGCTGTCCATATTGATGACTGCCGGGTTGGCAACAGTCCCATCAACCGAGATGCCTCTCCACGAGCCTGGGCTTTGAACGACCGCAGTCAAAAGGATGGGCTGAGTGACGGTGCCATTGGCGTTTAATGTTCCTAAGACGATGAGCTTGTTGCCGACACCTTGCTCGAATTGGGCTGTAACCCCTGGCTCGATGGTGAGCGTCACTCCGGCGTTGACAATGACACCGGAAGCACAAACATCGTAGGGGCTATTGGCCAATGACCAGGTAGAATCGCTGGTAAGCGTCCCACATACTGGGGTTGAGCTGGGAGTGGCTTGACCATGGTTGAAATTAAGGACGGATAACAATAAAACCAGAGCTAACACTCTGGCAGTGATGACTAAGGCTTTCATGATTTCCTCCTGTTTTAGTTGTTCACTTATGAATACCGCTTTTTATTATGATAATTGTAATATTTATAGATTATGCTTCCATAAGAATGAGTTTATAAATGAGTTAATAAAGTTAACAGTCGCATAAAGAAGGATAGTATTCTTTAATTCTAAATTTCTGGTAATATTCAAGCGCCGGTCTTAGAAACTTATGTTCCGCTCATCATATTCATAGCGTAGTTAGTGGTTTTTTAATTATTATTATTTCCATGGCGAGTCTGAATTCTACGACTATCATACTAAAGACAAATTATTGGCCGCTGATCAAAAGCCGGCAAACTTTGCTGCTGACACTCACTGGCGTTGCCGGTTATCTCAGCCAGCCAACTGCTGCCATCAACCTGCAGAATTTTACCGGTCTGGTAGCCAGCCTGTTAGTAACCATCAGCGGCTGCACCGTGCTCAATATGCTCTTCGACCGGGATATCGATCGCAAGATGCTGCGTACCTCCCAGCGTCCCCTGGCTGCCGGGCAAGTTAATCCGCGCACAGCCGGCATCCTGGGAGCGGGTCTGATCGCGGTTGGTTTGCTTTGGGCAATGTTGATTTCAAGGTACTTTTTTGCTGTCATGCTGGCTGGGGCAGGTATTAATGTGCTTGTGTACACCCTGTGGCTCAAACGCCGCTCTGCCTGGTCCATCCTGTGGGGTGGGATTGCGGGTGGGATGCCCATCCTGGCAGGCAGGGTCCTGGCGATCGGTCATATCGACCTGCTTGGCGTGCTCCTGGCGCTGGTGATCGTGTTTTGGATTCCCAGCCACAACCTGAGCTTGAATTCTCTGCACCTGGACGATTATCTCAATGCAGGTGTCCCCACTATTATGACCAAGTATGGGTTGGCTGCGACGTATTTTATAGTGACCTTTTCCAGCCTGCTGGTGGCCTTGCTGATCATGTTCATCTCCACCCAGCTCGGTCTTTCCGGCGCGATCCTGGCATTACTCTTCATGGCCAGCTTTGGGTTGGTGGGTCTGGGTGTTTTCGTCTGGATTAACCCTTCACAAAAAATAATCGCGACCCTATACAAGTATTCATCGCTGTACATGTTGGGCTCAATGCTGCTCCTGTCAGCCATCGGGCTGTTTTGATCCTAGTATTTTTCTAGCGGCTCGCTGCCTGCAACAAATATTCATACCCTTTCCAACACTGACCGACCTGGGAGGATTGCATGACTCAAGAACCGAACCATGGACAGCCCCCAATCGCCCTCTGGCAGCGCAATTTGCTCCTCGCGGCAGCCATCTTCACCGTGCTTCTGATCGCCATGGGGGGCATCCTGTGTGTGACCCAATCCATCCGCAATTGTCCCGACTGGCCGGGATGTTTTGGATCATTCCTGCCACCTTCAGAGACCGGTTCTATCCTTGAATATACCCACCGCGCTTTGGCGGCGATCAGCGGGCTGCTGATCCTCAGCTCCGCGGTCGTGGGAGTGATCCGGCGGCCTCGATTGTGCTGGGTCACCATTCCTCCCCTGGTGGCAGTCATCTTGCTGGTGGAAGTGAGCTACTTTGGGGCTCAGGTGGTATTGCGCGGGCTGGCCCCTGGTTGGGCGGCAGTAGACGTGGGTTCAGCCCTGCTGGTGGTGGCGCTGATGGTGGCGGCGGCGGTGATGGCCTCCAACTGCATCAAGCATCCGGCGGCAGCTGACCGATTGTCATTCAAAACCCCTTTTGCACAGTTGGTCCTGGCAACAACCGCGGTCGCCTACGTGGTGCTGGTGAGCGGCATCCTGGTGGCAGGCAAGAGCTCCATCACCGCTTGCCTGGGTTGGCCCGTCTACAGCCTGCAGCTGTTGCTGCTGGATGGGCATACCAACGCAAATGTCCTGCGGTGGATCCTGTCACTTGGCGGCATCGGATTGCTTATCTCGCTGCTGGTGCTTGCCCAGCGGAAAAAGCAAGACCAACCCTCTGTTTACCGACTTTCACTCACCTTGGGGATTGCCGCCTTGATTGAATCGCTCGTGCAGG
The DNA here is from genome assembly GCA_963809805.1 of uncultured Chloroflexia bacterium. Lineage (GTDB taxonomy): Bacteria > Chloroflexota > Anaerolineae > Anaerolineales > UBA4823 > FEB-25. The sequence goes on from CAWELB010000002.1 coordinate 196,633, forward strand.
TGCTGTTGCTGGTGGTTGGTCATCAGGTTTCCCTGCTGATCATCTATACGGTGATGGCGGCAGTGCTTTGGGCGCTGCTGGTGGCACTGTCGGTCAAGGTCGGTCTTCAGGAAGCCAGCCTTTAGTTCATCAGCTCAACCCATCTACATAAAATTCACTGCGAAAGTGGTTAAATTGACCTTTTTCGTCATCCCTTGTTGCATATCACGATAATTAATAGTTTCTTTATCTTAAATGGAACATTTTCGATGGTATCATCGTTTCATTAGGGAAAGGAAATGAAGAGAAATGATATGAAAACTAAAACGATCTTTGCAATAATTTTAACCCTAAGCTTTTTGACCGCCTGTGTACAAGCAACCACGCCCCCGGGAACGATCGCCACGCCCACCACGGTTGTGGTTCCGCCAACGCCCACGGGCATGCCTACGGAGGTGGTGCCAACCCCCACACAGCCTCCGGTCGACCTCACCCCGGCGCAGCTGGCAGCCATCCAGGCCGTCTCGAAGAAATACAGCATTCCGGTCGATCAAATTAAAATTGCCAGTACAGAGGCGGTTACCTGGCCGACCGGCTGCCTGGGGGTGGTTATCCCCGGGTACATGTGCACCGATGTGGTGACGCAGGGTTTCAAGATCATGCTAACCGCCAATGGCCAGCAATTTGAAATTCACACCAACCAGGATGGCAGCAGTGCGATCGATGCTGCCCAGCTTCAGGCTACCCTGCAATTTGTAGTCCAGTCCAGCGACCGCAACATCCAGATCGTCAACCCCAATATCCCCCTTGGGCCTACCTATAACCCCGCTTTCAATGGATTCTTACCTACCGGTGCGTCAATCCAAGGGACTGCCTACGTGCTTGACTTTTCCAGCCCGGCGAGAGTCGTAGCCATCGATGCGAACGGCTCGCGTGACCTGGCATTTATCCAAAATCCAACCTACGGTCTGGCAATCTGGCGCGGCGGCCTGGGCAGCTCTCCCCTGCTGGCATGGGGCACCCAACTATCCGCCAGCGCGACTTCATCCACACTACAGATTGCGGCCCCGGATGGCTCGATGCTGGAGACGCTCCTGAGCATTGATTCTGGGAATACTCCAGGCGCATTACAGCTGGTGGCCGAGTTCTGGTCTGCGGATGGACAGTCACTTTACTTCAGTAAGGAACCCATCGGGCTGGGAGGCTACATTCTCTTTAGTGGCGCATCCAACCTGTTTAAGATCGATATTAAAACCAAGGAAGTAACTGAAATCATCCCGGTGGCGCCTGCCACTGGCCCAGTGGCCTGCCTGGATGCCATCTCAGGTGACTACCGCTATGTGGCTGATCACTGCACTCAGAATGTGATCACCATCCGTGACTTGCAAGCTGGCAGCATAACCACCATCCAGGCGCCTACCGATGTGACCGGTTACCGCTTAATGGGCAGCGCTCGCTTCAGCCCTGCCGGTGACCGGGTGGCATTTGCCCTGGCGCAGGGTGACCCTAACAACGAACGCGGTTGGGTGGCTGTAGGCACCAGCTCCGGCGGCGTAGCAAAGCTGGTTTTAGTCGGAGATACGGGCAGCTATTATACCGTCCTGGGTTGGTTGGATGACCAGACCTTGCTGGTGCAATTGAATTCTGTCAGCAGTGCGACCCTCGGCAGCCAGCTGTACACCGTCGGGACGGATGGCTCAAACCCAACCAAGGTAGCTGACGGCAGTCTGCTCACAGTGATCGATAATCGTTAAGGAATCCGTCCTCCTACTGATACTCGGAGACAGTTATTTGGTTAGTTTCCAAAAGTGATCAAATTTACAACCCAAAGCCTGTATTCGGTTCTACTACCGAGTACAGGCTTTTATTGTATAAAGTATTGTTACACCCATATGATTAATTCCGATAATCGAGAGTATAATAATCTTATAAAGGGGCTTATCGGTAGATAAGTGCACCTCAATAGATCGGTTCCAATCAGAACAAATTCCAAAGGAGAGATAAAATGTATAAGTATGCTTGCAGGGATTTAGGTGTGGATTGTGATTTCGAAACCACAGGTGCAACGGTAGAAGAAGTCACCAAAAAAGTATTTGCGCACGCTCAAGTCGCCCATAAAGACATGCTATCCAAAATGTCTCCTGTGGAATTAGCAGAGATGAACAAGAGTGTAATCGCCGCCATTCATCCGGTATAACCACCCAGAAGGCTGACACGAAACACCAAAAATCATATTTGGTTGTTAGATTAACCAACATCCTCCAGGATTTCGAAATCCTGGAGGTATTATTTTTTGGAGCCAACCCCCAAGGGGTTCAGACTGAGTCGGCGGATATCGATCTTTGTGTGGTATAATCCTGCGTCCGCTCATGAAATGGATAAACTATATCCAAATTAATTGCGGACGGGCCTGGGTTCGCCTTGGCTCAATCTTAAGCCAAAAGGACCTTTTGTGGACTTTAATACGTTTGCATTTCATCCCCGGATAAATGCGGGGATCAATTCCGCTGGTTATTCCAGCCCTACTCCTATCCAACTTCATACCATTCCACCCATTCTCGAGGGGCGTGATGTCTTGGGCCTGGCCCAAACCGGCACAGGCAAGACGGCCGCGTTTGTACTGCCCATCCTGCAGCACCTGATGAGCGGACCTCGTGGTAAGCTGCGCGCCCTCATCCTTTCACCCACGCGCGAGCTGGCTGAACAAACTCATACCAATATTGGCATGCTCGGGGATGAGACCGGCTTACGCAGCTTAACCATTTATGGAGGCGTCAGCTCCCAGCCTCAAATCAAAAAATTGCGTTCGGGAGCGGAAATCGTCGTTGCCTGCCCGGGTCGCCTGTTGGACCTGATGGGTCAGAAAGTAGTCAACCTTAGCCGCATCGAAATCCTGGTAATTGATGAAGCAGACCGGATGTTCGATATGGGTTTTCTCCCCGATATTCGCCGCATCCTGGCAGCCATTCCTTCCCAACGCCAGACCCTTCTGTTCTCAGCGACGATGCCGGTCGAGATCCGTTCACTGGCAGATGAGTTCCTGGACCACCCGGTGCGGGTCGATCTGGGTGTTTCACGTCCGGTCGAGTCGATCGGTCACGCCTTGTACCCGGTGGATCAAACCCGTAAGGGAGAGATGCTGCTGGAATTGCTGCGCCAATCTGGCAAAGGCCAGGTGTTGGTCTTTACTCGCACCAAACACCGTGCAAAGAAACTCGCTGACCAGCTGATCAAAGCCGGTCTACCCGCCACATCACTGCAGGGCAACCTGTCTCAGAACCGCCGCCAGGAAGCGATGAATAACTTCCGCACCGGGCGGGTTAAGGTGCTGGTCGCGACTGATATCGCCGCGCGCGGGATCGACGTTACCCAAATCTCGCACGTGATCAACTTTGACATGCCAGATACCGCTGACGCTTACACTCACCGCATCGGGCGTACCGGTCGAATGGCCCGGCAAGGCACTGCTCTGACACTCGTCACGAAGGATGACCTGCCGATGGTGCGCACGATTGAGCACCTATTGGGACGCTCGCTGGAGAAACGTAAATTAGCCGGGTTTGACGCCCGGTAAAATCTCGCAAACTGTTAATAATTTCTTTATTTGACAAACACGATAATTCGGAGTATTATAGTCTTGAATGACCTGACTGGCCATCGATGAGGTCGAAAACAGGTAAACAATCAACAATTATCTGATAGCGGAGATACCTATGTTAAAGTTTGAATGCAAGAATTTAGGCACCAATTGCCCTTACGTTGCAACAGGTGATACTGTTGAAGATGTAAAAATGAATGCACAAAAACATGCTCAAACGGTACATAAGGACTTGCTTGGAAAAATGACGCCTCAACAGATTGATCAAATGTATAAGACGGTAGATCGCATGACTCATTAGCTATGACGCACAGGGGGAAATTGGCTTAATGCACGCGACAAATGGGTGCGAAAGCATCCGTGATTGGGCAGGGGGAAATGGGTTCCGATGATAAAATATTACCACCCCCCAAACTTAGTTTGGGGGGTGGTAGCTTTAATCACGGGTTTTACCTACTAAGGAGCGGCAGGAAGATCTTGCCCAAGACGTTCAAGCTCCAGGTGGGAGATGGTAAGGAATCGCCATGTGTATTCGTGGCTTTTACATACCAGGTGTGCGCCCACGGTGATAGATCCAACGTGGCGCTGGTGATGGGCGTGGTGAAGGTGATCACCGGTACTCCGTCCACGTACAGGATGTAACCCTCAGCAGGGACTCCATCCTCAGCCGCCTGCCAGGAGAACGTCACCGGGCTGCTCACCCAGGCGCCATTGGCAGGTGAAAGCAGCGTGGGGGCATTAGGCAGCGCGAACACCTGCAGGTTCCAGGTATCGGAGGGCTGTGATACTCCGGTAGCATTGGTAGCCCTGACAAACCAGGTATGTGTTCCGAGTGGCACATCCATTGTGGTGGTCGTGATAGGTTCAGTGAGAGTCACCGCCGGGCTATCGTCAAGGTAGACGATGTATCCGGTAGCGGGTGCTCCCAGGCTGGCGGTTTGCCAGGTGAAAGTCACCGGGCTGGTCACCAGGCTGTTGTTGGCAGGTGAGACCAAAGACGGGGCATTGGGTGCGGTGGCGAAGGTGCACTCGAACGGCTCGTAGGATAGGGCGACATCATCCACATAAATGCCGTCCTCGGTCACCCCACCATCCGAAATCAGGTGGAAGCGCAGGGCGACGTTTGGCTGGTTATCCAGAACCGACGCATCCAGCGTTACCTCGTTCCAATCCATGAAGCCGTTGAAGCTGGTCAGGGTGTTCCAGTTATTTCCGCCGTTGATCGAATACTCCAGGTTAACATAGTCGTAACCTGTTTCAAGGGCATATTTAAACCAGCCGGAAACCTCTATATGACGCTTACCAGTCAAGTCAATTGCTGGTGTGCGGACGTAGTTGTTGGTGTTATCGGCATAATTACCAGCCGGGCTGTCCGTCCAGGAGTGGGTCGGGCTGTGCGAGTCAACGGTACTGATCGCCCAGGTATTGGGATTACCACCCGTGGTCCATCCCATGTCACCACCTTCCACATCGTTGAAAAAGACGTTCTGGCGTGGCAGGGGTACGGAGGCATTAAGGCTGAATGCGGTGTCATAACTATTGGCCTGATCTGTAATATGTGCCTGGAAGTTCATATCTGTCCCGCAAGCCAGGCTTGAATCGATGGAGAAGATATAAGGAGTAGCGTTTACTCCTACCGTACCGGCTCCGATATCTGGGTAGGTCGAATTAGCGGTATCGACCGTCACACCCGGCGTCAGGCTGGTCAGCTGAGAAGTAATGAGGGTCGAGGTGATGGCTCCCTGGTTATAAAGGAACTCAGTCAGGTTTAAACCTTGCTCACCCGGCTCTGGGAAGCCATTCCCGTTACCGTTCTGGTCGGTCAACCCGACACCTGCATGTACCAGGTGAGAGGTGGGTACAAGATGGAAATCCTGGGGGGTCGATTCGCCCGCGACGACGCTCACATCATTAACAACGTCGGTATCGGGGTATCCAGGAAGGAGTGGACCGGCGGTCATATCATAGCTGCCTGGGACCAGGTCCATCGAATAGTGCCCGCTGCTGTCGGTCAGCGTGCTGAAGTTATAACTGACACCAGCAGCAAAAACTGGCGCGCCTGCCACGGGGAGTTCGGTTACAGAATTGTGTACGTAACCCTCGATCGTGCCTTTGGCCACGCCGCAGGAAGGGAACTTGAAAGATCCGATGCGCGTGTGCCAGTTGCTTCCAGTGGTGGCGTATTCCTGTGTGTACCAGAAGGTACAGCCATCGGCTGGGTCAATTGTCAAAGCGGAGTAATCTCCCCAGCGGTTTGAACCGGTTTGTGAGCCCGCACCCTGGAAAAGCACAGCTTCATTCTGCGGCAGCAAGTTGGGGATTTCTCCCGCTAGCCGGCCGGCATAACGTATGGCAGGGAACATCTCGCTGCTGGAAACGCTGTATCCGACGGCGATATTGCCTTCATTATCTGCTGCAATCGAACCCATCCAGCGGTAATTGGAGTCGGGTTGGTACGTGCCTTGTTGGAAGATAGCCGGATTTCCGCCGGGGTCATGGATTTCATACCAGCGAATACCGTCCACGCCCCCCGAGATCACGCTGTGGGTTCCATAGAGTCTTTCCACACCATTCAGGTTTTGGTACTGCAGCTGCATCATCATCCGGTCGCCCAGGCTGTCCAATTGCTGGGTGGTATCCCTTTGGGGCACCGAATTAGCCATCTGGAAATCTGCCACCTGCAGGGTGACAGGACCGGTGAAAGTTGAATTGCCTGGGTTTTCCCAGTCGGTATGGAATTGCCAGATATTGAGTGAATGGGGGGCGGCAACGTTGGCGAAATACTCCGGCGAGCCGCTAGGTGGGAGCGATTCTCTGAGATTGGCCGGTAAAAGTGAGCCACACATCGCATTGGTACAGTCAAAATGAATGGCGGTCATGGGATCACCCGCCATCATGGCGGTGCGATCCAGTGCCCAGACACGCACGCCTTCAAACCCTGAATTGAACATATTGGCAGACATGTACCAGCCATCTGCCCATACGCCCAGTTTTGGATAGTCATTGAAGGCATCCGCGAAGGGTGGGGAATTGGCGATCAGGTCATAGAACCACCACCCGCCTGCCACCGGATCTCCAGTTTTCGAAACTGCGATACATTCATAGTAATTCGGTCCGGGCAATGAGAAGTCGGTCACGATCCAGCGGTCGACCGTCTTATCGTACAATACCACCACATCGCCTCGATTCTGGCTATCACATGGGCTGCCAGGGGGACCCTGGAAGAAGCTATCGAAAGTGAGCTTGACGAGGGGGGAACCAGTCACTTTATCGTAAATGCCAAGGGCAATATTAACCGTCTGGATGTAGACAGTCGGGCCAACATCTCCGTTGGTGTCTGGAGGCGTCCAACCGCCGCCCTCGGTTTTTATCAGACCTTCAAAATTCATCATGGGATCGGGCATTTGCCCCTGGGCAAGTGATTGTTGGGCAACCGGATCGATCCAGGTACTGGGGTTCGTCGTATCGATTTGGGAGGCTGGCTTGACAGATCTGGGAGCGGGAAGCTCACCTCCGATGGATGGGAGCTGGGGCAGATCGCGTAAGTCACCATTAAATTCTGTGGGATATATAGGTTGATCTAAGAATGGGCCAGTCACGTAAGGCGGGGTTGTGCCACCTTTTTGTGTGCTTGCCTGTGCTCTGGTCAGGCTGTTGAACGGCAAGAGCAGACCAGTTAGTAATCCAATAAGTGCCAGGACGGTCAACGATACCGTCCAGAACTTCCTGGCTGGATGCGACATATTATTTTTTACCTCCGAGGTTTGGGTTTGGATAAGGAAGTTTATCAGAATTGGATTAATATAATATTAGTAATCCCATCGAAATTGTATATATTATTAATCATCTTGACCTCATTCACCAGCCCAATTTTATTGATACACCCCAATTCAAGATTGGCATGCGTATTTTTGATATAATAGCCAATCCCTGGATTAGAACTGGAGCAATAGCATGCCGGATAATGTCGTTCTGGTGAAAGATTTCAGCAAGGTCTATACTGGCACCACTGCAGTGGATGGGATCAGCTTCGAAGTCCACCGTGGAGAGATTTTTGGGTTGCTTGGTCCCAATGGGGCAGGCAAGACTACCACCATGGAATGCCTGGAAGGTCTGAGGTATCCAACCAGTGGCTCATTGAGGGTTTTGGATGTAGACCCGATGCGCTCACCGGCGAGATTGCGCGGTTTAATTGGCGTCCAGCTGCAATCCTCCGGGCTTCCTGGAAGTATGACTCCGCATGAAGCGATGGAATTTTTCTGCGCTTATCATCAGGTGTCGCCGCGTACTGATTTGCTCGACCGGTTGGGATTGGGCGAGAAAAAATTATCGCAATTCTCGACCCTCTCCACAGGGCAACAACGACGGCTTGCGCTGGCGCTGGCAGTTGCGCATGATCCACCCGTGGTATTGCTGGATGAGCCCACCGCTGGTTTAGACGTCGGTTCACGGGTTGAGCTGCATGAGGTGATGCACGAGCTGCAAGCCAAAGGCACCACCATCATCCTCGCCACCCATGATATGGCTGAAGCTGAAAAAATGGCTGATCGGGTTGCGATCCTGCTTAAAGGTAAAATCGCTGCCACGGGCAGCCCCACCCAACTGACCGCTACCGGCAGTGGGCTGGTGAAAATCTCGGTCTCGTCCGAGAATGGCTCTTTATCGCAAGCTGCCGGACCTTTCCCGGCTGTTTCCCAGAAATTGCTCAAGGATGAGTATGTGATTTGTTACAGCCGGGATGCCGGTGAGACTGTTCCCGCTTTGCTATCCTATATCAAGGAGCATGCTGATCACCTGGTCGACCTGCGGGTAGAACGCCCTTCACTCGAAGACAGGTTCCTCGAAATCACCCAGGATGACCAATCAAACGGAGGTGGTTCATGACTGCTTTTTTTCACCATTTTATATATGATTTTCGGACCGGATTACGCGATAAATCGCTCCTGCTGATGAATTATCTCTTTCCGCTTGGTTTCTATATCTTAATGGGTCTGCTAATGACCGGGTTGAATCCCACTTTTGCACCTACCATGATCCCTGCCATGATCCTGGTGGCGATGATGGCGTGCACCTTGCTGGGTTTACCCAATCCTGTGGTTGAATCGCGTGAAGCGGGCATATTTCGCAGCTTTAAGATCAATGGCGTCCCGGCCCTCTCAATCATTACCATTCCGGTTTTGAGCAGCCTTTTGCACATTCTCCTGGTTTCGATCATCATCACCTTTACTGCCATACCATTTTTCAAGGCCGGTGTTCCGGTTCATTGGGGTTACTTTGTGCTGATTCTGTTCCTGACGGCATTCACCTTTGCGAGTATCGGCATGTTGATCGGGGTAGTCTCCCCAAACTCGAGGTCAATTGTCTTGTTCAGCCAATCGTTTTTCCTGCCGTCTATGATCCTTGGGGGCCTGATGATCCCCTCCAACATGTTGCCCCCCGCGCTATATCGGATTTCGCTGCTTTTGCCCACCAGCTATGCCATGAATGCCTGGCGAGGACTGGCATTTGACATGACACCCACCTTTGATCCACGCTGGGCGCTGCTGATCCTGCTTGCCAGTGGGGTGATCGCATTTTCCCTGGCTATTTATCTATTCTCCTGGGACAGCAAAAATAAGCAGCGCGGCCATAACCCATTGCTTGGTTTATTAACCCTGGTGCCTTTTGTATTGGGGCTTATCTTTCTGGGCTGAGCGTACCGGTATTAATAAAAATACGGCTAAAAGATTAATCTACATCTAATCCCCCTATTTTTGATAATTGATGTATGATTAGTCTACTCGAGTAATGCTACTCGGGAAATGTATCCAAACCGTATGATCGAATAGAAAGGAGTACATCAATGGCATATAGTTTTAAAAACTCAAAGGGGCAAACATATTTCTTGCATGCCACAACTCGCGTCCTCAAGAGTGGTAAGAAACAGCATCTCTATTATTTTGCAAAAACCCAGAAGGCGGGTTCGTTAGATCTTATTCCGCCGGGTTACATGGTTGCCGAGAGTAAGACAGGTCTGCCAGTTTTGAAGAAAAAGTAAACCTTCAGTACGATCACTGGAATCCAAACCAACCTTTTTTGGGCATAGGGTTCACAAGTTCGCTGCGAACCTCCCGGTTGGTGAAAAGGAAAATAAATACGGCACACTTCTTCGGAGGTGCGCCGTGTTTAATTCTGGCAAGCTTTATTGACTGAAGAAGGCGTTAACTACCTCAGGGTCAAAATGCCTGCCCGATTCTCTGGATATATATTCGAGCGCCTGATGCTCAGACCAGGCAAAGCGATAAGGGCGATCAGATGTCAGCGCATCCCATACATCCACCACTGCGAAGATGCGTGCCGACATCGGGATATTCTTGCCCTTCAAGCCTTGTGGGTAGCCATTCCCATCCCATTTTTCATGATGACAGTAAGGTATTTCCAGGGCAGGAGAAAGATATTCGATTGTTTTCAACATGTCGTAGGCGTGCTTTGGATGCTGGCGCATCACTACCCACTCATCAGGGGTGAGAGGCCCGGGTTTTAATAAGATCGAATCAGGGATGCCCATTTTTCCGATATCGTGGAGCAATGCCCCTCGGCGGATATGCTGCAATGAATCGCCCCGAATTCCAATTCGATCGGCAACCCGCAGGGTCATCTCAATCACTCGGTGGGCGTGCCCTTCGGTCTCGCGATCGCGCAATTCCAATGCCTTTGCCCAACCCTCCAGGGTGGCATCATAGGCGATCGAAAGCTCAATGTTCGAATCTTGCAGCTGTTCAAACAATGATGAATTATCGATCGCAATCGCCGCCTGACCGGCCAGGGCTTCGAGAAATTCTAATCGTTCCGGGTCGATTGAACGGGTTGTTCGTAAAAACACCTCCAGCACACCCTTCACCTGTTCTTTAGCGATCAGGGGCAAGCCATAATAAACCTTGAAAGCTTCCGCTTCAATCGGAAGGGGTTGGTGTCCCATACTGGTCTCGAGCGACAAATCAGGGATATGGATCGTTTGTTGGGTTAATGCCACAATCCCGGCGAATCCATCTCCCAGCCGCATGCTGGTATTGAGATATGCCTCGGTGCGGAAGCCTCGCCTCGCACCATACTCAAGGGATGGAGAGCCAGCCCGGTGAAGCAGAATAGCAGCTGCATCCACGTCCAGCTGTGCCATAATTTGTTCAAGCAGTACGCCCAGTGTATACTGCAGGTCCGGTCCGGCGGTAATGGCGGTATCAATCTCCCGCAGTGCCTGGAAACGGCGCACCTGGCGCTGGATGGTTTCTTCGGCCACCTTCCAATCAGTAATGTCTGTGATAAATCCTTCCAATAACTGGTCGGATCCATTCACCACCGAAGAGCTGCTTCCAACCTCACGTACCCATTTGATTTGTCTGCTCAGGGTATGGATGCGATAAACAAGCTCGTAAGATTTTCGTTGCACAACCGCATTTTGGATATTGATCCAAACCATTTCCCGGTCATCCGGATAGATCAGATCACCATAAGACATGACCCGGTTGCGGATCAAATCATCCGCGGCATAGCCGGTCAGTTCATAGCAACCCTTGCTGACGTATTCCAGGGTGTGATTCGAATCGTTCCTGCTCTGGAAGATCATTCCAGGTATGTGGTCGAGCAATGTATTAAAGCGGGGATATATCTCCCTCACAGTGACATCTGTGTTCAGGATTTCACTTCCTTAATCTATGAAAGATAATAGTATATATACTAAATCAGTTCACTCGTACATATTGAGGCACAGGCTCGACGGGCAGCTTCACCCGGCTTTCCTGGCTGGTTTTCTGCTGGTAGTTCACCATATTGGCGGCTAGATCTACCAGGTTGGCTGGTCGGAGAGAAAAGAGCCAGCTTCGATCTTCGTCGCTCAAATTGAACGACTCACCCTGATACCCTGATGCCACCGCGATCTCTGGGCTCGAGATCAGCATATTGCGAAAGCTCTTGCTGACCACGGCTGCGCAGAGCAGGCGATTCATCTCATCATTGGATGATGGGTAATCGAACGTTGTACTCACTTGCGTTACAGGAGAATCAGTGATTAACATTGGATTCACTCCGGAGTATAAAATCATCATTTGAATTTCGAAGTATTGTCTTGATATTGAGGCGTGAATATGTTGAAATCACAATTACCCACTCACGTCACCTGGGATGGGCAGACCGAGTACGACACCTCCCGAGGCGACTAATGCAAGGGTCAGGAGAGCCAGGCGGATAATGCGAGAATCGATCTGAGAAAGCTTTAAATAGATTGTAGAAAGGCAGGTGTTCATTTGAATATCTCCTCTTTAAATAGAATATGGTCGTGCTTGGTGCCCATATTATGACACAATCACGTCCTCTAAACAGTCTGTTAAAGATTAAAAAAGCACCAAAAAGGGGTTAAATTTGAAATTCTAATCTTCAAATCAGCGCAGTAATTTATATAATTTGATCGTTTCAGGGGATGGTTCCAAGCCAAGCTCATCCAGCAGGAATTGTTTGCATTGCTCGTATTGATCTGCTATCCCCGAACGATTCCCCAGCGCGGCGAATGCCTGCATCGCCAGACGGTGGGCCGATTCCATACAATGATTTTCAGCCAGGATGGTCTGGCAGTGCAGGAGGGCTGTTTTAGGCTCACCTTTTTCCAGTAGCAGCTGTGCCAGGCTTAACAGCGAGTGCTCGTATAATTGGGCTAAGCGCTGCCGCTCAGTCATCACCCAATTCTCTTCGCCTTCTGGGTAAAATTCACCCTGATAGAGCTGCAGGGCTTCCTGAAGGAGCTCAACCTGCTGGGCGGGAGTACCCGCGCTTTCAGCCTGGACTACTTTACGCTCAAAATCCTGCACATCATAACTGTAGTCAATGTCTGTATTAAATGCATACCTGCGTTCATTGCTGATGATTACATCCTGTCCCAATGCGAACCGCACGTAATAAATCGTATTCCTGAACTGCAGTCTCAACTGTTCCGAAGAGCTTTCCGGCCATAATGTGACCCCAATTTCTTCTTTGGTCAAACTCTTGTTTGGTTGTGCCACTAACAGGAAAAACAGCTCCCGCGCTCGTTTCTGGTTCACCCAGCTTGAGGCAACCACTGGTTTGCCATCCAGTTTCACTTGCGCTCTGCCCAAGGCATAGATGCTCAATTTCGGTGGGATGAGCAAGACTGTCGACGTGTGGGGACGCAACCGGCGGCGCAAGGAGGCTATTTGCCTTTCGAAATTTTCGATCCGGACGAGCAGCTTGAGCGCCGCGGGACCAATAATTACGTCATCCACATATTTTTTTAGCTCTTCTTTCGTGCTTCGACCTACCACGACCAACGGTTGGATGCTATCCAAGCTGCTGACCAAACTGAGAGCTCGCTCCATCTTCTCTTTTGCCAATTTTTCGTCACCACTAAGCGCATATGCCCGGCATAAGAGCAATTCCGTGCTGGCTGCTTCCAACTTTTGTCCACCTTCATCAAATAAATTATAGGCCTCCGTAAGATATTTCAATGCTAGCTCTAATTTGTTCTCAGCCAGGGCTACACTTCCAGCTTCTAACGACCATAGGCTCTTCTCAAAGCCTGAATGACTTTTTTCAACCAATTTCTTCGCGGATAATAAATAAGCGGTAGAGCGCGAATATTTTCCTTCACGACGAGCAAGGGTGGATTCTGCCAGGTCAACATTCAGTAATATAAAATGATCATCCAATCTCTGGCAGGCTTCGCGGATTTTTTGATAGGCATCCCTGGCGCTATCATTTGCTTCCAAGTCTGCATACAGGTTACCCAGGTTGAACAATAGATATGCCTCGCTACGTAAAATCCCGTTGCTTCTGGCGAATGTCAGTGCCTGTTCGAATAATTTGGCAGCTTCAGCATAATTACCTGCCAGGTGATGCAGGCTTCCCAGGTTGTTCAAAACGAACGATTGCCGGGTTGAGTTTCGCACTCCCTGCCAATAAGCAAGCGCTTCCTCATTATGACTGACTGCCTGGCGGGTATTCCCTTGAAATTGGCAACAGATCCCCAATTCCATATGTACCAGTGCAATGTTTTGATCATCCTTTAGCGCTTGAAAAAGTAGCAAGGATTGGTTGAGCATGTCATAGGCTTTTTCAAGTTGTCCTTGTTGATAAAAACTCACCCCTGTGGAGCGGAATGCACCTGCCCGGACCGAGCGTAATTCGTGATTGCCTTCCGATAGCGCTAATGCCTCCATACCATCCTGGATGGAGGCCTGATAATTTCCGCGGTAGCGGTAGGCAGTCGCACGCCTGTCCAGCGTCCGTGCCAGCCCAGACTGGTCACTTTTCTCGCGCTGGGCCATCTCTGCCCGGTTCAGGTATTCCAGGCTTTTTTCTACCTGACCCTGGATCAATAACACCGTGCCCTTATGGGATATCAAGCTGGGACGAGTGTCCAGAATTTCGACCGGCAGGGAATCCAGCCACTGGGCCAGAATGGCATATTGTGCGCTGCGGATTAACGAAGTACCGGCTTTCTCGATCAGATCTGCAGTGGCTGAATTATCGCCAATACGGGTGTAGAGAGCATATGCACGCGCCCATTCTTCACGCCCGGTATATACTTGGGCGATCCGGCGTAACAAGGGCTCCAATTGGTCTGGTCTTTCCCGCTCGAACTGGGCGCGTAAGAATTCACCGAACAGATGGTGATATCGCAGCCATCTCCCATCCTCGCCTACCGGCAAGACAAACAGGTTATTTTGTACTACCTGGTTGATCATGAGGCGCCAATTAATTTCGGACCCCCAGATGGAGCTGCACAATGCCGCGTCGAATTCATTTAAAAATGAGGTGCGCAGCAGAAAATCCCGGATTTCTTCAGTTTGCTGGTCCAGGATTTCTTGCGCCAGGTATGTATACAGCTCCACACCTGTCACCCGTGCGGCTCTCATCTGGTTCGTCATTCCCGGACCCATCACCTGGGCGGATAACATTAATCCGGTGATCCATCCTTCCGTATCGCGTGCCAGGTCATGTGAAGCCGAATCTGATAGGGTGACGTGGTAGTACTGAAGCACAAAGGATTGAATTTCATCAGCGCGAAAAGCCAGCTCTTCAAAACCAATCCCACCTACCTGTGAGCGGGCAACCAACAAGGGCAAGTCTGGCAGGCTGAGTAGGGTGCGAGAGCTGAGGATTAAATGGCAGTTTTCGGCAGACTCGTTAATAAAACGGTTGATGAAGGTCTGGATTTCTTTAACACTGCTGACCAGGTGATAATCATCCAGGATGATCAGGAAATGCTCCTGGATATGTTCATAGGCGTCGTTGACGATCACCGAGACGAGCTGATTTATGTCGGGGTTAAACGGGTTTATTGCCCTGAGGGCTGTGTTGGACGCTTCGCCAAATTGGGGAAAACGCTTCTGCAGGGCTGCGATAAAGTATGTAAAAAAGCGCTCCGGTGTCTGGTCGAGGTCATCCACCGCATACCAGCACACCGGTAAATCCACCTGATATGCAAAGTCAATTAATAATGAAGTTTTTCCATACCCGGCTGGAGCAATCACCAGGATGAGTTTCTCATCCAGCAGGTCATAAAGCAGGTTGATCAGGCGCTGCCGGGTGAACAGCTCCTTTCGGCGTTGCGGTAATATGACCTTTGTGAATGTCGGTTTTTTTGCCATGTACCAGCCTGGTCGCGTGATCCTTGGTCACTGCACAGTATAGCATAATCCCATCATTTTCAATTCACCTGCAAATCGGTGACTTAAATTGACCTTCAGGACGAAATGTTGTAAACTTACCCAATTTGGTCGTCTTATCGATATTATTCACACAGGCGGATTTCGTTGATAAGAGTTAATCCTTTTCCCTTGAGGCTGTCTTTTCAAAAGATATTGCCTGTTTTGCTGGTTTTATCCCTGCTGCTCATCTCCCCTCAACCTGTTTCAGCAGCTAATTCCATCAATGTTTATTATGCAGGTCCGAAAGGCTCAGTCTCCACCGCCCTTACGCTGGATGAAAATGTCCAGCTGGTCAGTGATATCACCACTGCGAATGTTTTTGTGCTGAATGGCGCGATCCCCGATGCCTCAGCCATCCAGGCTCGTGTAAAGCAGGGGGCGGGTTTGGTGTTGATCATGGGACCAGAGCTACGCTCCAGTGATCTTAATTCCTTATTGGGAACCAATGCTGCCCTTGCCTACGAAGAAGCACCCCTCAGCCTGAACATTGACTCTACTGCTTCAGACCCGATGGCGAAGCAAATTATCTGGTCAAGTGCACCGCAGGTGCGCCAGCGTTATTTACTCACCGGCACATATCTCACTCCGTTGGTGTCAGGGTTCGAAGATGGATCATTAGTCCTGGGCAAAATGAGCCTGGGCTCCGGGCAGGTTTATCTATTCACCGCCTTCCTCAACGCTGATAATCCACAATTTCAAGATTGGGCTTATTTCAATTATCTGATCTATTATTTGGTGGAAAGCTCTGCCGGGAATACTCCACTTTCTTTTGCCACATACCCGGCCTCGCCGGTACCCCACACCTACGACCAGGTCTCCCTGTACCTGGTGCTGGCAGGTTTACTGCTGGTCTCAAGCCTGGCATTTTTATTTGTGTATCGCTATAGCCATCGCCACCCCGAGGCTTTGGATGTGGTGGTTTCAGACTATGAGAAATTTAGCGTCCGTGAAGCCGGCACCGATTGGGAGGACGTTGGTTTTCACCGCCCACTGGCTGGATTCTTCATGGCATTTTTCTTGGGCATCCTGATGTTTGTGCCTTATATAATCTATAACAATTTGATCCTGCCAGACTATATCCTGCCATCTGCCCAGGCACTGGGTATATGGGGGCGTGTCACCCAGGCTTTTGCTGTGCTTTGGAGCGTTTTTGATGTGGGCACAAGCACGGCCTTTATTAAGTTTCTGGCTCAATATCGAGTTCATGACCCCCGCCGGGCAGTCCAGTATGGGCAGGTATTCGTCTGGTGGCAGGCACTCTCAGGCGCGGTCCAGGTTGCCATTGTGGTGGCGCTCGCCAGCACAGTTTTGCCCAGAACGGCTTTAGCAATTTACGCCTGGAGTATCATCATCCACACCTTTATCCAGATCCCTGGTTTTTATCAGGTGATGCGTAATGCACTCACCGGCTTACAGCGCTTCGACTATGCTCAGATCCTGGACATCGCCTTGGCGATCGTTTTTCCCATGATCACCCAACCCATCCTGGTCACGCTCATGTTTACCTGGGGCAAGGCACACCCAATCTTTGGCGCACCAATGGGGGGCTTGCTCGGGATGGGTCTGGCGGCTTATGCAGCTGAATTTTTGACCTTCTTGCTCGGCTTGTGGCTTTATCGGCGCCTTGGGTATAATGCACGCCTGTACTTCCTGGCGCATTTCGATTGGTCAGTGATCAAAGATTCCTTTCGTTTTGGGGTCTTTGAAATGTTGGGGTCGGCTGCCTGGGGGGTGGGACAGTTTGTAGAGATCTTGATCAGCCAGGTTTATTTGGTCAATTACGCCGAGGTGTGGGGAAATTGGGTCCTGGCGCAGAATTTCGTATACGCCTTCAATGTAACTCAAACCCTATACAATAATCTCATGCCTTCCATTTCTGAAGCCATCTCCCATGGGCGCAAGCTGCTCAGCCAGTACTATGCTTCCATGGGCTACAAGTGGGGTGGAATGATCAGTGCCATGCTCGGGGCACTCCTGCTGGCCGTCGCTGACCGTTTCATCCTGGGCGCCAGCGGTCCGGAATTCGTGCGTGCCGCCCAATACAGTACCCCGCTGCTGATCTGGGGCATCATCCAATACCCCTCCTGGGTGGGTGATAATGTCCAGCTGGGCGCCAACAAGCCCTGGATGAAGAGTGCTTTGGTGAGCATGGAGCAAATTATACGTATCATCTTGGCACTGCTCCTGCTGGCACGCTTGCAGATTTATGCCCTGATCATCGCTTATATCGTTGCCATCACGACAAAAAATATCCTTGCTTACTGGCTCAACCATAAACTGTGCTTTCCCCAGCGTTTATACTTCTGGCAATCGTTGGGAGCTCCTTTCCTGGCAGGTTTGGTTTATTATGGTGTGATCCGCTGGATCGGTGGTCTCATTTGGCGAGGAGACCAGGTAACCAGTATCATAATCCTCACCATCGCTATCCTTCCTTCTTATCCGATTTTTGCCTTCTTCTATGGTCTATTTGGCGGTTGGGATGATGCCACCTTGAATGAAGTCAGGCGGGCGGTGGGGATAAGCACCTTCATGAAACCATTCGCCTGGCTTTTCTGGAAATCGACCTCCCTGGGTGCCCGCATCAGTCCACTGCAAAATCGTTTCCCCATCAGTAATCGCCAGGCAGCCCTGGATGAGGCAGTCTCCTTAACCCAAGAGCGGGTGAATTTGTAAAAAAATTGCGAGCCCTTCAAGGGCTCGCAGCGTTCCAAGGCTATTCAGTTTTATGTGATCCTGGGTCAGGTTGACCAGCCACAACCTTCCAGGATCATTTCCAATGCCATTGTATGACTGCACGTCTGGCGTGTTTTAAAGAAATCGCAATCGCACTGCCAGGCATCATCGATAAACTTCACGCTGTGGGGGTTGTTATCCCCGTCAAATGTGACCAAGAGCGATTTTACATGGATGCGTTCACGCTGTTCAGCATAGCGTTTTGCTTTCTCTCGCTTGCGGATCAAGCCTGAATCCATATCTTTACACTTGTCTCCTTTCGTTTGTTATTTTTTTTGACAAAAAGGCACACGTCAACAAACGCGTGCCTCCGTTAACTACAGCTGATATTCAATTTTAAGAGAAACACTCGCATAGCGGTATCTTCTCCGTTCAGTTTTAGTATAAGGCAATTTGATGGGAAAGTCAATCGCTCTGGCTTACTTATACCCTACGATTCACCTACAATTTTGTTATTTCTCTAGGCTTGAAACTTATATTCCATCCAGATCAAGGTCTGGTGAGCATAAAAACCAGCCTGCCGTAATACATTGGAGGCTATATCTGAAGGGAAATTCAAGCATAAGGGTTGTTCCTGGCGAATGGCAGCCCTGACTTTTAACAATAATATCAGGGTAGCTTCTGCATCGATCTCTTCGGGGATCGCCAGCCATAACGGGTCGTTGAAGCCGATTTCATGCTTCCAGCTCAGCACGCCTTTCAGCTCACCATTGCGCTCCACGCTCCAATGTTGCAAGAATTCAAGGTTGAATGCACGGTAGAACTTCCCCCACACATCTGCCCGGAATAAATTCCAATCGAAGGGTATATGCCAGCTGATGTCTTCAGGATATAAGGATTTCAACCATAGGCGTTGTAATGCCCATTGACTTGCCTCGCGCTTGCCCACCCTGACTCCCGCATCGCTGGGCAGCTCCAGGAAGTTTGGTCCGTTATACCAGCTGGTACGCCGCAAACGCTCTTTAAAACCGTTGGAGGCATAGATATGGATGGCACTTGGGTTATCATCCCGCACCTGCAGCCAGACGGTGGTCGCAGCGTGTTCTTGGGCGTGCTTCAATGCGATGGTAGTGAGCTCTGTGGCAATGCCACGCCCGCGATAATCTGGGTGGGTGGCTACATTTGCGATCATATAACCCCGTTTGCCATGCACTGTGATCGGTATCAGGCTGAGATTTCCCACCAGCCGCCCATCCTCTTCCCAAATATACCCTGAGGGTGGCATGGAGGCTTCTTCAATCAGGCTGCTGGCCAAGCTCATCAAGGAGGCATTCTGGGCGGCCTTGCGCATTTCATTGAGATACTGCTTGCCTTCAGGGTCAAGCGTATCAGAAAAGCAAATCTCTACCAGATCAGCCACTTTTGCCAGGTCACGCCGCATATCCAGGCGCCTCAAATGCCCCCTGGCAGATGATGAAATCGCAAGCTCAGCCATCATATCCATCCATTTTACACCATGTAGCTCGTTTTCAAGGCGGGCCGTGCTGGCACTATTAAGTTTTCAATGGTTAATACCCCGCATACACAACTCATATATTTCTCTTACGGGGCACATCTCTTGCATTAACATAGTAAATGTTATAATCTTCCAGATAAGGAAGGATTATTACTTATGATGCGATTCGATCGTTTTACTGAACGTGCTCAGGAAGCTGCTCAGCGCGCCGCTGAGATTATTCAGCGTTACGGGCACAATCAGATTGATACTGAGCATATCCTGCTGGCACTCATCGAGCAGCCCCAGGGTGTGATCCCTCAGATCTTGGAATATCTCAAAGTTGACGCCAACGCTCTCACCGAGCGTCTGGATTATATTTTACGCACCAGCCCCAAAGCGAACATTTTTGGGGGTGGTGCCGGGCAGATCTTCATTACACCACGGGTCAAGCGAATTATTGACCTGGCGAATGAAGAAGCCAACCGGCTCAAGGATGAATACATCTCCACTGAGCACATCTTCCTGGCCATCCTCAACGAGCGCAGTACCCCCGCGGCCCGTTTATTGGAAGGCGCAGGTGTCACCCGCGAGCGTGTCTACGAAGCCGTGCAGCAGATCCGTGGGGGCCAGCGCGTTACCGACCCGCAGGCTGAAACACGCTACCGCACCCTGGAGAAATATTCACGTGACCTCACCCAGATGGCACGCGAAGGCAAGCTCGACCCGGTGATCGGGCGCGATACCGAAATCCTGCGTGTGATCCAAATCCTCTCCCGCCGCACCAAGAACAACCCTGTGTTGATCGGGGAGGCCGGTGTTGGCAAGACTGCCATCGTGGAGGGTTTGGCTCAGAAGATTGCCACCAATGACGTGCCTGAAATCCTCTCCGGCAAGAAAGTGATCCAGCTTGACCTGGGCGCCATGATCGCCGGCTCACGCTTCCGCGGTGAGTTCGAAGAGCGTCTCAAGGCTGCCATCGAAGAGATCCAACGTGCCCAGGGTGAAGTGATTCTCTTCATTGACGAGCTTCACACCGTGGTGGGTGCAGGAGCGGCTCAGGGTGCTATGGATGCCTCCAATATGCTTAAACCCGCCCTGGCGCGGGGTGAGCTGCAGTGTGTGGGCGCTTCCACGCTGGATGAATACCACAAGCATATCGAAAAAGATGCCGCCCTCGAGCGTCGATTTGCCCCGGTATACGTCGAAGAACCCAATGTCGAAGATACCATCAAGATGTTACGTGGTTTGCGCGATCGCTATGAAGCTCATCATAAAGTGCGCTTCTCCGACGATGCGCTGGTGGCGGCTGCCCGGCTTTCATCGCGGTACGTCACCGAACGCCACCTACCGGATAAAGCCATCGATCTGATGGATGAAGCTGCCGCCAAACTGCGAGTAGCCTTGTATTCCCTCCCACCTGAGCTGAAATCGATGAAGACTGAAGTCGACCGCTTGCAGGCTGAAGAGGAGCAATCGGGATTATCGCGTGACTACGAGCGTGCGGCCGAGAAAAAAGCCGAGCGTTTGCGCCTGGAGACTGAGTTCAATTCCTTGCGCGACAAATGGGAAAGTGAGCATAAGCTGGATGAGGTGGTGGATGTCAATGACATCGCCGCAGTCGTGGCCCAATGGACTGGTATTCCTGTCTCACAGATGATGGAAACCGAGTCGGATAAACTGCTCAATATGGAAGGCCGTTTGCACGAGCACATTATCGGGCAGGATGAGGCCATCCACGCCATTTCTGACGCCATCCGGCGATCCCGCTCGGGTCTCAAGGATCCACGCCGCCCAATTGGATCATTCATCTTCATTGGTCCTTCGGGTGTCGGTAAAACTGAGTTAGCTAAAGCCCTGGCGGAGTTCCTATTTGATGATGTGGATACCCTGGTGCGCATTGATATGAGCGAATACCGTGAGCAGCACACCGTCTCACGCCTGTTCGGTGCCCCACCCGGATATATCGGCTATGAGGAAGGTGGCCAGCTCACCGAAGCTGTTCGCCGGCGCCCATACCGCGTGATCCTCTTCGATGAAATTGAGAAAGCCCATCCGGAAGTATGGAATGCCCTCCTGCAGATCCTTGACGACGGTCGTTTGACCGATGGTCAGGGCAGGCTGGTTGACTTCCGCAACACCGTGCTCATCATGACCAGCAACCTGGGCACAGAGTACGTGCGCAAGTCGGGCAGCCTGGGGTTTGTGCCGCCCACCTCTACCGCCGAAGATCGCGAGGCTGCGGATAAGATCTCCAAAGCGCTGAAAGGCACCTTCCGCCCTGAATTCCTCAACCGGATTGATGAGATCATCACCTTCTCACCCCTATCAATTGAGGATATGGTCCAGATTGTTGACCTTCAGATGAAGGAGATCCAGGAGCGCATGGGTGATAGTGGTTTGACCATCGAGCTGACCGATGCCGCCAGGCAGTGGCTGGCTGAATCAGGCTACGACTCTGCGTTTGGTGCCCGCCCCTTGCGGCGTGCGTTGCAGAAGTATCTCGAGTCACCCCTATCCATGAGCTTACTGAGCGGTGAGTTCCCACGCGACGCCCACATCATGGCTGATGTAAATGAAGCCCGGGATGGTCTGGTCTTCAGCAGCCCCGGGGAGCCACTCCAAGTGGAGCTGCCTCAAGAATCCCAAGAATCCACCAAATAACCTCACAGGTCGGGAGAAAACTCCCGACCTTTTTTATTTTGTAACTGGAATCAGCCTCCACCCGCTGGTTTTCGGGTGCCTCCACCCGCTGGTTTTCGGGTGCCTCCACCCGCTGGTTTTCGGGTGCCTGCCCCCGCTGCACCCTTGGTCCCCACTGTTCTTGGAGGGGCTGAAGGGGGTTGATCCCGGTCTCCTCGAATATGTCTTTGCGAGGGTTGGATTTTCATTCCAACCCGAAGCAATCTACCTTTCATCCGCTTACCATCACGAACCTTTTGTTGTTGTATGCTTTCCCCACCCAAATCCCCCTTACATCCTTCATATGCCTGTCACAGCAACATGGTGATATTTGTCCCTCATATGAGGATATTAACCACTTGGTATTTTGCCCCTAAGGGATTAAATTTTTATGGTGGAACCACCTACCATGGATGCCAATGTTTTTCAAAGCCTGTTCCTGTTTCAGGATCTACCACCGAAACACGTAAATCTACTTCAGCCGATGTTCATCCCGTGTGAGTTCGATGCCGATTCGGTCCTTTTCGAACAGGGTGATCCAGCGGAGAATCTCTTCGCGGTTGTCACCGGTGAAGTAGTGGTGAACTTTAAACCAGACGACGGTCCGATCATCGTGGTTGCCCGGGTTCAGCCCGGCAGCATTGTGGGTTGGAGCGCCGCGTTGGGCAGCCGGCATTACACATCCAGCGCGGTCTGCACCTCGTCGACCCAGCTCCTGCGCGTGCGCGGTGATGATTTACGCCGCTTATGCCTGCAGCACCCTGATACGGGCACCGTATTTCTCGATCGTCTGGCAACTGTCATCGCGGAACGCCTGCATTCCACGCATGATATGGTGTTATCATTGCTGCAGCTGGGATTAACCACCACACTTGAACCCAGCAGAGGATAAACGATGATCACACCCGTAAATATCAATGCTCCATTAGAAGAACAGGTGCGTGTGCTCATTCAAGGCTTGAGTGATTATATTGAGCAGTTCCATGGCGGCTCCGTCGAATTCATTTCCTTCGATGGGAAAGTGCTCAAGGTGCGCCTGGGGGGTGCCTGCCTGGGCTGCCCGCTTTCACCCAACACCCTGCATGGCTGGGTGGAGGGCACCGTCAAGCAGTTTTTCCCCCAAATCGACGTCGTCGAATCGCCGTAGATTGTGGGGGAGATCCCTGATCTCCCAATGATGAATTATGACGGACCCGCAGCGCGGGTCCGTTGTTTTATTTTCTTGTCGGGGTGAAGCACGAGGTTGGTGTATGGTCGATGCATCGAGAGTGCACCTACGCTGATGAGAGAGATCACCTATTATCTCAGTAATCCTGCTGCATCTGAGTGGATCATGATTCCATCCGTCTTCAATAATCGCTGTTCCTGCCGAACAATTTCATGAGCCACTTTCACCCGATCAGCAGGGTCAGGAAATTCGGCGGTGAACTCAGGGGAACCAAAGAGCCGGCTATCCTGGATACCATCGAAAGAAGCATCGGGTAAAAAATCCAAAGCCCCGGCTTTGCCTAGATCGACATGGTAGTAAATGAATAGCTCGTGCTCCAGATCGCCAAAATCAACCCCAACCGGTATCGCACCCATCTCAAGCAGCATGCGGCAGAACCATGGCTCGAATAGGGCAGTGTAACCCCGGTTGGTATGGACTGATCTGCCTCCAAGCAGGCTGCTGAGAAAGAAGGAAGTGGGTAGTTTGCTTGTGTTTGAACCGCAAGCGATATCGAGGATGCTCTTGTTTTGAACGTCCTTCAAAAGCGGATAGGAATTAGCAATCCTTCCAAGCAATTGCTCGATAATCCCTTCGACCTCAGGCTCGGCTGCAATTTTTCGGCTCAACTCGTAACGTGTATCAAGCGCCTGGATGATTTTAACAATCTGTGTGCGGTCCTGCTGGTCCTTCCAAAAACGGCTCAGGTGGGTGAGCATTTTATCCGATTTATTATTGAACTTGTCGCTCATGTTGAATTCGTACCAACCTTTCGTCCTTTATTCATAAAAATTGGTTATGCGGTTCCATGCGGCTGACTTTGGAGGGGTTTTAGACACAGCCACGTATATGGAATGAATTGCGGCGTATTCTATTGGTTCATCTGTTCTGATTAGCATACGCGTCTTTCTTTAGGGACTGTAAGTATATTTCGATAAATCAAACAATTTTAGCTGTATTCTCTTCATCTGATAACCACTGAAGAGGATTGTCGAGAATATATTGGTGGATACGTTGCAATTCTTGCTCATTACGAATTATGTGGTCGTAGTAATTGCGCTGCCAAACTGCCGTTCCATGAGTGTCCCGAATCTGGTTAATACGCCGGGCAGAAAATGATTTGAATGCACGAACGATTTCCTGGAGCCCATGGCGCTTCGTTGTGTAGGGGCGGGTCTCTCCTGCAGATACCTTCAGCACTCCCGCTTGTATAGGATTTATCATTGTCGCATTGCCTTCCACAGGAGACCCGCCCCTACCGGTCTCAACCGTATTCTGAAAAATAATGGCATGCACGTGGTTAGGCATTATTACGAACCAATCCAGGCTAATATATGGATAATGGCGAGGAAGATCCATCCAGGTTCTTTGCACGATCTCACCGAACCTGTTCACTTTCATCGCTTCCTCATTTATTACCCCAAACAAGTTAACCCGATCCCTCGTCACCAGCGTGACAAAATATGCTCCTGGCTGTGAGTAATCATATTCTCTCAACCTTATGGACCGTCGATGATGAATTTTTGGATCAAATTTCATTACGATAGGCAATATCGTTCGATAGAATAGAATTTTTGGAGAGCTCTCCACACAGCTTGATTGATAAGAATGCACCAAACCAAAATCTGGACTGCTCAGGAGATTGCACCATCACATCATCTTCTGATGGTAAAAACTAGCTTTCTTTCCGAAAATACACAACCAGCATAATCGCCAATGCCGTCAGGATAGGTCCCCAGGCGATAAATGCCGCTGCAGTAATAGGAGTTACTGTAATGTAACCGATCACACTGGTGAACGAAAAAAGCGCATAGGTCACAAAAAGCCATCGAATAGAAAGGTTGATTCGAGAGCCGTTAAAGAGAAACGCAACCGAAAGGGCAGCCAGCGATGAGAAGAATCCCCACCCCAGCATCTCAAGCGCAAACATGACCGAGTTGGTCGCATAGGGGAGAAATCGGGCCAAGTCCTGGCTGGCAGCACCAGGTGCGCTCTGTTGAATCACGGTGAGCTGCACAAAACGATTGATGCTAACCGTAGCGGCAAATAGCGTGATAAAGGTTATTCCAAGCGATCCCAGAATCTTGTTCTCCCAGTCTTTGGAGTAACGAATGGCAGTGTATAGAATGACAAGTCCGGGTAGCGTCAGGAAGGTGATGATCCCACCGGATAATTGCACGGTTTGACTGGGTGGGAATGCAAATCCTTGGGTTGAGAAATTTACCCCCAGTACCACTAAATAGATCAGACCGAGCGTAGCGATATATATGGATGACCAGAAACCTAATTGTCGGGCTAGATTCTTTTTCATATCTCAAAATAGCTCCTAATATATATTTTTGGTATCTGACTCTTGGTTCAATTCCCCTGGATGGTCAATTCTGCTGCCTGACTCCCCTCTCTGGACCGGTGCACCAGGTAGATACCCGCCAGCACCACCAGACCTCCCAACCACTGCTCTGTGCGCAGCGCCTCCCCGAGCAGTGGAATTGCCAGCAACGCAGTCACCACCGGCTGCCCGATTAAAGTGGGTGAAACGATCGAGGCAGGCAGGTGACCCAGCGCATAGCCGATGGAGAGATATCCACCTACCTGGGATACCAGGGCAGCCCCCAGGAACGCCAGGTAAGATTGAGTCGGGTAACCTGTTAGCGGCATCTTCAAACCAATGGTGATCAAAAGTAATGTCACTGCTGCAAAAATGTCCACCAGCCATACGTAAGAAAGCGTATCCAGTTTTTGCCTGCCGCGTTCGGTGACGACGAAGTAACCGGCATAAAAAACGCCCGCAGCCATTGCCAGCAGATCACCCAATCCAATGGCAGGGTGGCGGATAAAATCACTCCCCAATACGATCATTGCTCCGGCTAATGCCAGTGCCAGACCCAACCAGAACAAGCCGCGCAGCTTCTGCCGGAAGACCAGCCACGAGATCAATGCCACCCACAAGGGAGCGGTGTTGCCCAGCAGGGTAGCGTTGGCGGCTGAGGTATAGCGCAGGGAAGAATTCCAGGTGCCATGGTCGAAGGCAGTGAAAATGCCTCCCAGGATGGGGAACAGCATGATGGCGAAGGGGAGCTTTACCTGCATCTTCCGCTTGCGATACAGGAAGATTGGCAGCAAGATGATCGTTGCCAGACCAATGCGGTAGAACCCGATCACCGGCCCTGGCGCATTGGCCCACTTGCCAAACATGGCTGAAAAACTCAGGCAGATGATCCCGATGATCAGTGCAAGGTATGGCAGGATGGGTTTCTTGGCTGGCATATATACCGGTTGGCGGGTTGAGATGTGGGTGCTTTTCAACCAGGCAAGCCATTCTATCATGGAACAATTGCGTGCTGAGTACAGGCAAATTACCTGATTCTTATCCAATTTTTAGAATTGGAGATGGAAATTCCGTTATACTATTCAGGCGTTATTAATTATCTATAAAATGAAAGGGTCATTTAGCATGCCCAAATTCTCTAGGAATACTCGCATTATTCTATCCGTCTTCTTGTTCTTTTCCCTGGTAAGCTTGGCTTGCAGCATAAGCATTCCCCGCGCCACCACAACACCGCCAACACCCGTGGTGGAGGTGGTTCAGACTAATCCTACTCCAAATCCCTCTGAGATCAGCGTGTTAGCCAATGATGACCAGGTTTTGGTGGATATGTATACCCGCCTCAATCCTTCTGTGGTCAATATCACGGTCTTCCTCACCCAGAATGGATTGCTTCAAGCGTATGCCCAGGCTTCAGGCTTTGTGTATGATGACCAGGGTCACATCGTCACGAATGCCCATGTGGTGCACGGTGTTGATGCAGCTCAAGTTACCTTTTCCGATGGGCTGATCCGTGATGCCTCCATCGTCGCTGAAGATTTATACAGTGACCTGGCGGTGATCAAGGTGGAACTTCCCACCGGTGTATCCCCCATCCCTCTGGGGAATATGGATGAGCTGGCTGTCGGGCAGACTGTGGTCGCAATCGGCAATCCTTTCGGATTGGAAGGCACACTCACGCGTGGGGTTATCAGCGCACTCGGTCGCACCATTCCCACCATGACGGCTTACGACATCCCTCAAGCCATCCAGACCGATGCTGCCATCAACCCAGGCAACTCTGGCGGGCCATTACTCAACCTCAAGGGTGAGGTCATTGGGGTCAACGCCCAGATCGAAACCTCAGGTACCAGCAACAGCAACCTGGGTGTGGGTTTCGCCATCCCAGTCAGCATCCTTCAGCGGGTGATTCCTGCCCTGATCGATTCAGGTCATTATGATTGGCCGTGGTTGGGTTTATCCGGCAATACCGTTTATCCTGCGCTGGTCAAAGCCATGAGCTTGCCTGTCGAGCAGGGTGCGTACGTAGCGACGATCACGGACGGTGGTCCAGCCCAGGCAGCCGGCTTGATCGGTGTGACGGATACCGTCACCCAGGACGGTCTCTCGGTGGGGGTGGGCTGTGATATTATCACTGCCATTGATGGACAGGCAATCAAAACCTTTGATGATATGTTGGTTTACCTCTCTTTACAAACTTCCCCTGGTCAGGAAGTCACGCTCACTATAATTCGGGAAGGTAAATACCAGGAGGTAAAGCTGCAGCTGGGAACCCGCCCTTCCCAGTAGGACACGTTTTTTCGGTAAATACCACAATTGCTTCGGCTGTCCAAAAAACCCCATAATTAGGGAAAATAGCCGAAAACGTAGCGGCGTAGGGGTGGGATTTGAACAAAATACACTAGAAAAATTTCCCCTACGCCCACTTGGTGCGCCTTCGGTCAGAGCGCAGGGGTAATCAATAATGATATTTTCGGAATTCCACCCCTGCGCATCTACTTTTGAGACCACCCCAAGTAATTATTATTGTTTATTAAATTATGGTAAATCCGGTCATATCCAGGCCATCGCTGGTATAAAGCGCCCAGACTAGTACTCAAGCTCAAAATCCAGGCGGTTATATAGCGGGAGCTCTTCCAGGTAACGGTGTAGGTTCTGGGTGAATAGCTCCGCCGCCCGTTCATCATAATGGGGCGAAAAACCAGCGATATGCGGGGTCAGGATCACGTTGGGGAGTTTCCATAATGGACTGTCTGCGGGTAATGGTTCTGTAGGGAAGACGTCTAGGGCAGCACCTGCGATTTTACGATCACGCAGCAGCGGGATCAAGGCATTGTGATCGAGGATATCTCCGCGCGAGATATCCACAATATAAGCCCCTGGCTTGATCGCAGCCAGTTCTTTTACCCCAAGGTAACCACGTGTGGCACTCGTGCGTGGGAGCGTCACCACAACGTAGTCACATTCTTTGAGCAGTGAACCCAGTGCCTGAGGTGGGTACAAACGGTTAACCAGGTCACCACCGGGGTCACCTGAACCCTCCAGGGTATAGCCGGTATCCTCAGGATGCCGGATGTCGCGTTTGGTTGCCAAAACAGTCGCACCAAAGGTCTGCAGCAAGCGGGCAATTTGCCGCCCGATGCTTCCATAGCCGATGATACCCACTGTGCTGCCGTGAAGCTCCAGTGGAGTGAAGAGCTCCCATCTCCCCGAGGGCCAATCTGCCCTCTTTTGATGAGCAAAGATATCCGGCAGGTGGTGACCTAATGCCAGCATCATCATCACCGCATGTTCCGCCATTTGTGGTGCTGAAGCGCCGCTCATGCTGGTCACACTCATCCCATCTCGGTGCAGGATCGGTTCGTCGAGGGCATGATCAAGTCCTGCCCAATGGAACTGTACCCAACGCAAGTGAGGTGCTTGCTCAGGTTTAGGTAGAACCCGGTTGGTGTATAACACTTCCACCTGCTTCCATATTTCCTCGCTCACATCCTCTACTTTACGGGCAACGACTTTCTCCAACGTAATGCGTGGTGAGACGTCAGTGATCTTTTTCATCAGCTCGTCGGTAAAGGGTAGCGTGATTAAAACTTCGATCGGATCATCCATAATGCACACCTGCTAAGTGGGATATGTGTGGGATAAATGTGGGATAAAGTGCGATATATTTATGGGTCATTTTGCCACTTTTCGTTTCACCCTAATTTTACCCAACATATGATAAGGATGCCCATCCAGAATTACACAATACCAGTAATTCAAGCATTTCTAATAAGATACTCATCCATTCTTAAACCTGGTACCTTTACAAATTATGAAGACATCAATATAATCAATATCTCTTAACTATTTAGAAAGGTTAATGTATGCAAACACCTGATCCTTTAGTTACCACCTTGCAAGAGTGGTTTGGTATTTTCAGACGCCGCATGATGGGTAGTTTTTTTACCTATGCCAGGGATAAGGGACTGACCATGGCACAATTGGGTGCCATGTTCCACATTTACCAAAAAGGCGCCTGCGGTGTATCTGATATTGGGAGCGACCTTGGGGTGACCAACTCGGCTGCCAGCCAGATGTTGGAACGCCTGGTGCAGCTAAAACTGATCACCCGCACGGAAGATCCATCCGATAGGCGCGTCAAGCAAATTGTTTTGACCGATAAAGGTCGCACGATATTGCAGGAAAGCAACAAAGCGAACCAGGACTGGTTGGAGAGTATGGTGCAGACCATGAACGCAGACGAACGGGAGCAGGTCAGTGATGCTCTGGCAACCCTGATCCAGAAATCCCGCCAGCTTGAAACAATCGCCAGTTAATTATATTTCGAAAGGATATCCATCAGCTCAATCATAAGCAAAGACAACCATGATCAGATTACTAAAATACCTAAAACCCTACCTCTTATTGATCCTGCTCGCTATCGCTTTGCTGTTTGTGCAGGCCAATGCCGACCTGGCCCTACCAGACTACCTGGCGCGGATTGTCAATACTGGTATCCAGCTGTCGGGGGTTGAGAACGCTGCACCGAATGCGATTCGCCAAACCAGTATGGACAAAATAGCCCTGTTCATGAGCTCCCAGGATAAAACCTCGGTGTTGAACGATTACACGCTGGTGAATACGGATTCGGCAAATTACAGCCAGCTGGTTGCGAAATACCCCGACCTTGCCAATGAGCCAGTGTATGTGCTGAACAAGATTGACCAGACAGAAACCAACCGGTTGAGCACAATCATGGCGAAACCACTGCTGATCGTGTATTCCATTGGGCAGGCCATGGCAGACCCAGCTAGGCTGGCTTCCCTGGCGCAGGGGATGGGGATCGATGTCTCCAAGTTCCCAGCCGGAACTGATTTGTTCTCCGTTTTGGGCAAGCTGCCGGATGCTCAGCGTACCCAGATCATCGCCTCGATTTCCACCTATATTGGCAAGAACACATCCACTTTGAGCGACAAGATGCTCGTCCAGGCGGCGGGTGCGGCGATCAAAGCGGAATATTCCGCCCTGGGCATGGACCTTGGAAAATTCGAGCTTGCCTACCTGCTAAGGGTGGGTGGATTGATGCTCGCCCTGACTTTGCTGTCGGGGGTGTGTACGGTCCTGGTCAGTTACTTGGCAGCCCGGACGGCCGCAGGTTTTGGGCGCGATGTTCGCAAAGCTCAATTCTCCAAAGTGGAAAACTTCTCCAACACCGAGTTCGATAAATTTTCCACCACCTCGTTAGTAACCCGCTCCACCAACGATATCACCCAGGTTCAGATGGTGGTTTTTATGATCCTGCGCATGGTCATCTATGCGCCTATCATCGGCGTGGGAGCCATCATCCACGCCTTTAGGCTGGACACATCCATGTGGTGGATCATCGCCGCGGCGGTCGGTTTGCTCCTTACCGTGGTGTTATCGGTCATGGCTATTGCTCTTCCCAAATTCAGGATTGTGCAGAAACTGACTGATCGCCTGAACCTGGTCATTCGTGAAAACCTTTCCGGTATGATGGTCATCCGTGCCTTCAACCGCCAGGATTTTGAGCTGGAGCGCTTTGATAAAGCCAACCTGGATATGACCTCTGTCTTGCTGTTCATCGGTCGGGTTATGGTGATTATTATGCCGTTCATGATGCTCATCATGAATGGTGTGACCGTGCTGATCATCTGGATTGGCGCTCACCAGGTGGCAAACGCTAACATGCAGGTGGGTGATGTGATTGCCTTCATGCAATATACCATCCAGGTGGTGTTTGCCTTCCTTATGATGTCTATCATGTTCATGATTCTGCCGGGGGCTGTGGTCTCCGCAGGACGTATCAGCGAAGTTTTGGATACCGAGCCGGAAATCAAAGACCCTTCGTCGCCCCGCAAATTCAGCGATGCTTTCAAAGGCACGGTGGAATTCCGCAACGTTTCCTTCCATTATCCCGATGCTGAAGAAGACGTGCTGCATGATATCTCCTTCATTGCAAAACCCGGTCAAACCACGGCAATAATCGGCTCGACCGGCTCCGGCAAGTCCACGGTGGTCAACCTGATCCCGCGCTTCTACGATGTGACTGCAGGATCCATCCTGGTGGATAACATTGATATCCGTGAAGTCACCCAGCACGACCTGCGCGACAAAATAGGCTACATCCCCCAGAAGGGTGTGCTGTTCTCTGGCACCATTGAAAGCAACTTGCGCTACGCTGACGAAAATGCCAGCGATGAGCTGCTGCGCCAGGCGGCTGATATTGCTCAGGCTACTGAATTCATCTTCAAAAATGGCGATGGCAACCATAATGGTGACGGTACTCATAATGGAAATGATCCCCACGCTTCCGGTAGGGATGGAAATGGGAATGGGTACCATGACGGTGATGGTTTCAATTTAGAAATCTCGCAGGGAGGCACGAACGTGTCGGGAGGCCAGAAGCAGCGCCTTTCTATTGCCCGTGCCCTGGTCAAGCAGGCACCCATTTATATATTTGATGACAGCTTTTCGGCGGTTGATTTCAAGACCGATGCGGCTTTACGCCGTGCCCTGAAACAGCATACCGCTGACAGCACAATTCTGATCGTCACCCAGCGTGTCTCGACCATCAAGACCGCCGAGCAGATTATTGTTGTCGATGAAGGTCGAATTATTGGTAAGGGGACCCATCAGGAGCTGATGCGAGATTGCCAGGAATACAAGGAGATTGCATTATCCCAGCTCAGTCAGGAGGAATTACTATGATGCACGGCGGACCTGTACCAGCGGGTGGCGGATCTCAAAGAAGGCAGCGTCCAATGGGTGGGCCCATGGCGATGATGAAAGGCGAACGCGCCCATGACTTTAAAGGCACGATGATCAAGCTGTTCAATTATCTCGGTAAATACCGCCTCATGTTGATCATCGCTTTGATTATTGCCGGCGCCTCCACGGTGTTCAGCATCATCGGCCCGAAGATACTGGGCAAGGCGACCACCGCATTGTTTACTGGTGCTGTTGCCACATACCAGGGGACTGGATCGATCGATTTTGTGTACATCGGCAATATCATTTTGCTCACTGCCGGGTTGTATATCCTCTCCGCCGGCTTGAGCTTCGTTTCAGGCTGGTTCATGACCAGCATCTCAACCGACGTAACCTACCAGCTACGTAAGAGAATATCCGAAAAGATCAACAAAATGCCCTTGAGGTACTTTGATGGTACCAATCATGGTGAGATCATGTCACGCGTCACAAATGACGTGGCTACGGTCAGCCAGACCCTCAGCCAGAGCCTTTCGACGATTATCTCCTCGGTTGCGGGTGTGGTTGGTGCGTTGGTGATGATGCTTTCCATCAGCTGGCTGCTCACCGTGGTAGCGATGCTCATCATTCCACTTTCAATGGTTTTCCTGCGTCTGATCCTGCCTCAATCCCAGAAATACTTCTCACAGCAGCAGGATTACCTCGGGCACATCAATGGGCACGTCGAGGAAATGTTTGGCGGGCATGTGGTGGTAAGAGCTTTCAACGGTGAGAAGAAGAGTATCGAGAAATTTGATGGTTACAACCACACCCTGTATGAGGCTGGTTGGAAATCACAGTTTCTCACGGGCTTGCTATTCCCTATCATGAACTTCATCGGCAACATTGGTTATGTCGCCGTCAGCATCCTGGGTGCCTGGCTGGCTATCCAGGGCAAGATCACCGTGGGAGATATCCAGGCATTCCTGCAGTATATCCGCAGCTTCACCCAGCCGCTAACCCAGATTGCCAATATCTCCAATGTGCTCCAGCAGACCGCAGCTGCGGCTGAACGGGTATTTGAGTTCCTGGATGAAAGCGAAGAGATCGTCGAGACCCAGAATCCGATCCAGCTTCCAGCTGTCCAGGGATTGGTCGAATTCAGGGATGTACATTTTGGCTACAGCCCTGAGAAAACGATCATCAATGACTTCTCTGCCACCGTCCAACCTGGTCAAAAAGTGGCCATCGTCGGACCGACCGGCGCAGGGAAAACCACCATGGTCAAGCTGCTCATGCGCTTCTACGACGTCAATAGCGGTGCCATCCTGGTGGATGGTCATGATATCAGGGAATTCTCCCGTGATGACCTGCGCTGCCTGTTCGGAATGGTCTTGCAGGATACCTGGTTGTACAACGGTACCATCATGGAAAATATCCGCTACGGGCGTCCAGGAGCCACCGATGAGCAGGTGATCAAAGCAGCAAAAGCCGCACGCGTCGACCATTTTGTCCGCACCCTGTCTGAAGGGTACAACTTGATGTTGAACGAGGAAACCACCAACATCTCGCAAGGGCAGATGCAGCTCCTCACCATCGCCCGCGCTGTTTTAGCTGACCCGACGATGCTCATCCTCGATGAGGCTACCAGCTCGGTGGACACCCGCACGGAAATCCTGATCCAGGAAGCCATGGACGAGCTGATGAAAGGTCGTACCAGCTTCATCATCGCCCACCGGCTTTCCACCATTCGCAATGCCGACCTGATCCTGGTGATGGAGCATGGGGATATCGTTGAGCAGGGCACGCATGAAGAGCTGTTGGCAAAGAATGGCGCCTATGCTGAGATGTACAACAGCCAATTCGAACATGTTGCGGTAATCTAAGAAATTTTGCGCGTGAGGAATGCCCGGATTACTCGCACCCGGGCATTCCTGGCAGATCCTAAAATTCTTATACTGGATGAGGCCACCAGCTCGGTGGACACCCATACCGAGGTGCTCATCCAAAAGGCCATGGATACCCTGATGAAAGGTCGCACCAGCTTCATCATCGCTCATCGTTTGTCTACCATCCATGACGCCGACTGGATTTTGGTGATGAAGGATGGAGACATCGTAGAGCAGGGCAGGCATGAGAAGCTGTTGGCAAAGAATGGCGTCTATGCTGAGCTCTACAACAGCCAATTCGAAGGCAAAGAAATATAGCCAGATAAGATTTTGATACAAATTTACTAAATCATCCAGCCTTTCCCTGCTAAAAAATATGGGGAGAGGCTGGCTTATGTTCAATAGAGAAAATCATAAGGATTTTAGCGATGGATACAAACAGCTCGATACATATGAGACATCTTGGGAAAACGGATATCCTGGTTACCCCGATTGGTTTGGGAGTGATGGAATTTGCCGGTGGAGGTGGTCTGATGGGTTTTATATTCCCGATCATTCCGCAGGAGGAAAAGAACGCCATCATCAAAGCCGCCCTGGACGGCGGAATTAACTGTTTCGATACCGCCGAATTGTATGGCGCCGGGGTCTCCGAGCGCTCCCTGGCGAACGCGCTGAAGGCGAACGGTAAATCTGATAAAGATGTCATTATCGAGACGAAATGGCAGCCTTTTTTTCGCACGGCTCGCAATATCCCCCACAGCATCAACGCTCGCCTAAACTTCCTGGATGGATTCAGCATCGCCAACTATATGGTCCATAATCCACGCAGTTTCTCCTCACCCGAGGCTGAGATGAATGCAATGGCCAACCTGGTGGAGGCAGGTAAAATCCGCTCGGTGGGAGTCAGCAACTTCAATCCGGAACGAATGCGGCGGGCGCATGCCACATTAGCAAAAAGAGGTCTTCCGCTGGCAGTGAACCAGGTAAAATATAGTTTGCTGAGCCGCGAGATCGAGACGAACGGCATCCTGGATACTGCCAAAGAATTGGGCGTGACGATCATCGCCTATACACCTCTTGAACGCGGCTTGCTGAGTGGGAAATATCACCAGAACCCCGAGCAGCTCAGCCGATCATCGCGCTGGAGCAGAGCCAGCATACGCGGCAACCTTGAACGGAGCCGCAAGCTCATCAATGCTATGGACGAGATGGCGACAAAGTATGAGGTCACGATCGCCCAGGTGGCATTGAACTGGGTGATCAACTATAGCGGGGAAATTGTCGTTGCCATACCGGCGGCAACCAAGGTGCGCCAGGCTGAGGAAAATGCGGGCGCAATGAAGTTCCGCCTCTCGGATGAGGATTTGGCTCGCCTGGATGAAGTGTCGTGTAAGTTATGAGCTTCCATTACAACATTGCCAGACCTACTGTTTATTATTCTTTGGTGACAATGTAATAACCGATGTAATGATATTGAAAATGACAAATGATATTTGAATGCATGCCGCGTTGATGCTATGATGTTATTGACAACTGAATAAGCTGGAGCAATCCATAGAACAAATTTCTGGCAAGAATCTAGCATCGCTAGACAGCTGGGCAGGCTGATTATAGAATGCCAGATAGAATCCGCTGATATGCGGGAAAAGGATTGCTCCAGCGTTTTTTTATTCTTATAGAACAGAAAATATCAAATCAATGTAATTAATCACATTACTTCCCTCTGCATCCCATTTACACGATATGGATGGAGATATATCGATAAAAAGGATGTGCGGAGGGGCGCAGACCCGACGCACATCCTTTTTTCAATTCCTTTCCCCCCTTCCTGGGAAGGGGGGATTAAAGGGGGGATGGGCGAGTAATTACAAATCAATTATGTGTTTTCTGTTCTATAATATCCCTATGACCCCAGACTATGAATCTTACCTTTCTCCTTATACCTGGCGTTATGGCAGCCAGGCGATGCGCCAGATTTGGAGTGAAGTGTATAAACGCAAACTCTGGCGTAGACTTTGGGTAACCCTGGCAGAAGTGCAGTGTGATTTTGGCCTGGTACGTGTTGAACAGGTGGCAGATCTGCGCGTGCATATGGGGATGATCGATATTCCACGTGCCCTGGAGGTCGAAGCGGAGATTCACCACGACCTAGTGGCAGAGCTGAAGGTTTTTGCCGAACAAAGCCTGTTGGGTGGTGGTATCCTGCATCTGGGCGCTACTTCGATGGATATCGAAGATAACACCGATGTGCTGCGCCAGCGCGCCTCACTCGACCTGCTGTTGGACGGATTACGCGCTGTGCTCATGCTTCTGGCACAAGATATCGATACCTGGGCGGAACTTCCTCTGATTGCCTTCACGCATTTACAACCTGCAGAGCCTTCAACGCTTGGGTATCGGTTGGCAGGATACGCCCAGGATTTGCTCATCGATTGGCAGGCGCTGCAGACCACCCGGCATGACCTACGAGGGAAAGGTTTCAAGGGCGCGGTAGGGACGGGGGCCTCTTATGCTGAGCTGATTGGGATTGACAATTTAGATAAATTTGAGCAGCGCCTGTCTGAACAGCTGGAGCTTCCATTCTTCCAGGTTACCACCCAGGTATACCCGCGCAAACAGGATTATGTATTGTTGAGTCACCTGGCTGGTTTGGGTGCCTCGCTGCATAAATTCGCCTTTGATCTGCGACTCCTGCAATCCTCCCCCATTGGGGAACTGGGAGAGCCGTTTGGAAAGCAGCAGGTGGGTTCATCCGCCATGCCCTTCAAACGAAATCCGATCAATGCTGAGAAAATTGATTCGCTGGCACGTTTGCTGGCTCAACTGCCGCGCACCGCCTGGGATAACGCGGCAAACTCGCTGCTGGAGCGCACCCTGGATGACTCGGCCAACCGCAGGACAGTGATTCCGGAAGCATTCCTGATCTGCGATGAGCTGCTGCTGACCACAAAACGCATATTATCCGGTTTACAGGTGAATCAAGCTGCCATACAGCGCAACCTGGAAGCTTATGCGCCTTTCGCCGCGGTTGAGCGAGTGCTCATGGCGCTGGGTAAAGCCGGAGCTGACCGCCAGGTAATGCACGAGTACCTGCGGGAACACTCATTGACCGCCTGGGAAAAGGTCCAATCCGGGAAACCCAATTTATTGGCTGAATTGATCAGCCATGACCCGGAAATCACCCTCTACCTGCCAATGGATGAGCTGGCGAAGCTCATGGACGTCTCCCACTACCTGGGTGATGCCCCGCAACGCGCCCGGCAGATGGTGGATACCATCCGAAACACACTATCAAGCTAAAATCTCCCGTGGCGCATAAATATAATCACTTGGCTGAATCGTCCTGCCCAGTGATTATTTATTTAGATGATAGAAATTTATTATTTGATATGAATAGTTGCATTGCGCTCCGGCCCAACCGAGACAATCGAGATGGGCGTCTCCACCAGTTCCTCGATGCGGTGAACATACGCTTGTGCCTGGAGCGGCAGGTGATCAAATTTGCGCACATCCTTGGTGGATTGCATCCATCCGTCCAGCTCGATATATTCCGGCTCATAACCTTCCAGCCACTGCGCATCACCCTCCCAATAATGTGCCAGGGGTCCCTTATTCGCTTTGGAGTGATACCCCACCCCAATCTTGATCTTCGGCAGCGTATCGAGCACATCCAGCTTGGTCAGGGCAATCTCGGTAAAGCCGTTCACCTGGGCAGTGAAAGCCACCAGGTCAG
Source organism: uncultured Chloroflexia bacterium (assembly GCA_963809805.1). Classification (GTDB taxonomy): domain Bacteria; phylum Chloroflexota; class Anaerolineae; order Anaerolineales; family UBA4823; genus FEB-25. The sequence continues at coordinate 234,601 of CAWELB010000002.1, forward strand.
CGTCGAACCAGCCGCAGCGGCGCGGGCGACCGGTAACCGTGCCGAACTCTTTGCCTTCGTTCTGCAAGATTTTCCCAGTAACATCATTCAGCTCGGTGGGCATCGGACCGCGCCCTACCCGCGTGGTGTAGGCCTTGGTTACCCCGATCACCCGCTTGAACCAGCGCGGGGCAATCCCCAATCCGGCTGTTGCCCCACCAGAAATGACGGTGGAGGCCGTGCAGTATGGGTACGTCCCCCAGGTATTATCCAGCAGGGAACCCTGGGCGCCTTCTAATAGAATGGAAGCATCCTCTTTTAGCGCGGTCTGAATGATTCCAAAGGACTCCCGCACCATGGTTCGAATCCGGGCCAGTTGGGCAATTTTTTCATCCAATACCGCCTGCATATCCAGGGGTTCCAGGTTAAAGGCCTTGAACAGGGCATTCTTCACCTGCAGCTGAGTTTGTAATTTCTGGGGGAAAAGAGCCTGATCGAGCATATCCACCAGGCGGATGCCGTTGTAGCTGACTTTATCGGCATACACCGGCCCCATACCGCGACCAGTGGTTCCAATGCTAGCAGTCCCCTTTGCCATTTCGTAGATGGATTCCACCATGGGGTGATATGGCATAACCACATGGCAGCGTGGGGAGATCCACAAGCGCTCGGTCAGGTCGATACCCGCAGCTTTGATCGTGTCGATCTCGCCGATCAAGGTTGCCAGGTTGAGCACCACACCCGGTCCGATGATGCAGGTGGTATCGGGGTTGGAAAATCCATTGGGTGTCAGGCGCAGCTTGAAGGTCCCATAATCATTCATGACCGTATGCCCGGCATTGTCACCCCCATTAAAACGGGCGGTAATTTGAGCATCCTGAGAAAGCAAATCAACTACTTTACCTTTGGCTTCATCCCCCCACTGGGCTCCAATGACCATGGTAACGCTCATGTGGTTATCCTCCAATTCCTTTTACTGGGTTGACCACTTAATTGTACTCTGCCCGGCATTGATTGGGAAAGTGAATTCATCCCAATATACGGATATAATTTATCCCAATGACCCTGATCGAAGATTCAGCCAACCGGCAGATCGCCCGTTCAGCCGGCAAAGTGATGATCGCTTTGCTGCTTAGCAATGTTGCCAATCTCGCCAGCCTGATCCTGATCGCCACCACCTTTGGAACCCAGGCGGATATGGATGCCTTCGTGGCTGCCAACCGGGTCTCAGAGACCCTGTTCGTGCTCATGGCGGGTGGCGCACTGGGGTCGGCGTTCATCCCTACTTTTACGAGACTGCTGACCAAAGGTGAGCGCAATCCGGCCTGGAAACTGGCTTCCGCGATCGCAAATATTCTGCTGATTATCCTGATCCTGGCAGCCATTTTGGCTGCCATATTCGCCCAACCCCTGGTGCGCTATGTGCTGGCACCCGGCTTTGCCAACGATCCAGGTCAGATCACCCTGACGGTTAACCTGATGCGCATCATGCTGCCCGCTGCAGTGATCTTTGGGCTGAGCGGGTTGGTGATGGGCATCTTGAACTCGCACCAGGTGTTTTTCGTCCCCGCCCTCACCCCTGCTGTGTACCGCCTGGGGATGATTTTTGGAGTGCTGTTCCTGAGTCCGAAAATGGACATCTACGGGTTGGCGTGGGGAGTGTTAATTGGGGCCTGCTTGCACCTGCTGCTGCAGGTACCCAGTTTGCTACGCTTGAAGGGCATCTACTTCCCATCCCTGGGATTGAAGCTGCCGGATGTGCGCCATGTGGCAGTATTAATGGCACCGCGAGTATTTGGCGCCGCGGTGGTCCAGCTCAATTTCTGGGTGAACACACGCCTGGCATCGTCCATGTCGGAAGGTAGTGTCACCGGTATCTTTTATGGGTTTACCATGATGCTTTTGCCTCAGGCGGTGATTGCTCAGGCCGTAGCCACGGCAGCCATGCCCACGCTCTCTGCTCAATACGCACTTGGAAAAATGGATGACCTGCGCAACTCTATCGCCACCAGCCTGAGGGGAATCCTTCTGCTTGCCATCCCAGCCTCCATTGGGATGATCCTGCTGCGGGAACCTATTGTGGCGCTGATGTTGCAGTACGGCAAGTTCACTCAGGCTTCCACGCAATTAATATCCTGGGCATTGTTATGGTATTCAGCTGGGTTGGTGGGGCATTGCGTGGTGGAGATCCTGGCTCGGGCGTTCTATGCCATGCATGACACGAAGACGCCCGTGCTGGTGGGTGCGGTGGCGATGGGGTTGAACGTCGGCTTCAGTGTGCTCTTCTCCAAATGGTTCAGCCAGATTGGTTGGATGCCTCTTGGGGGGTTGGCGTTGGCGAATTCGCTGGCAACCGCGTTGGAGGCCGGCACATTATTAATCTTCATGCGCCGCAGGTTGGGCGGGCTGGAGGGGCGCAGGGTCTTGATCGGCACCAGCCAGGCGTTTCTAGCCACCATTGCCATGGTTTTGGTAGTTTGGGGCTGGATTGGCTTGACCAATACGCGCCAGGCATGGCTGGTGGGTGGGGGTGGGGTAGCCATTGGCGGCTTGGTGTATGGGCTGGGGGTGCTGGTGCTAAAAGTGCCGGAAGTGCAAGCGGTGATTGGTTTGCTCCGGCGCAGGCTCAAGCCAGCTTTAAAATAGCATGATCGCTGAACTCATCCACGCACATCACAATCGCCATTTGGAAGATTTGCCCTTCTGGCTCGACCTGGCTGCCGAAACGAGAGACCCGCTGCTTGAGCTGGGGTGTGGCACCGGCAGGATACTCATCCCGCTGGCACAAGCAGGGCACCGGGTTGTGGGTGTGGACCATGACCTAACGATGTTGAAATATCTGCAGGCACATATACCGCCTCACATCAAACCTGTGCCATTTCTCGTCATCGCGGACATCCGCCGGTTCAACCTGGCGATGCAATTCCCCCTCATCATCCTGCCGTGCAACACCTTCAGCACCCTGGCGGAAAATGAACGTATGGCTTGCCTTAGGAGGATTAGCAAACACCTGAAACCTGGCGGTGTATTCACCGTCAGCATCCCTAATCCGGATGTGATGAAGAATTTACCGACCCGGTCTGCAGGGCAAGTGGAGGAAGAATTTATCCTCCCGCAAACCGGGAACCCGGTGCAGGTGAGCAGCACATGGCATCGAACCAATGCAACCTTCAGAGTGACCTGGATTTATGACCACTTATTACCTGATGGCAGGGTTGAACGTTTTCCGGTAGAGACCTCCCATCAAATGATCCCTGCGAATGCTTACCTTGATGAAATAAAAAGCGTGGGGATGAAAGTAACGGGGATATATGGGGATTTTGACCGCACAGCTTATCGCCAGGATTCACCTGATTTGATTATCGTGGCAGCTGTTTGATCTGCCTGGCGGCAAGTAAACCTATTAACATCTCCAGACAAGATTCTTGCACAACTCATATACAATGCTATCAGCACTCTGATACGCGTGCTGTATTATTGCCATATTGATACAAACAAAAAAGATCAGTCTTAAGGAGATGATATTATGACTTACTATGTTACACCCTACAATCGAATGCATGCGATGCGCCATGCGATGAACCGTTGGATGAATGAATCCATGGACGAGCATGAGCCTAGCGAGCGCGAGATGCTCCTGGCAGTGGATGTCGAAGCAAACGATGAAGCTTATGATATTATGGCATTGGTACCTGGTTTGGAAGCCGATGACCTCGATATTGAGGTCTTGAACAACACCGTCACTATCCGGGGTGAGTTCAAAGATGGTAATGACCATTCGAAATACCTGGTGAGCGAGCTGCCCAGCGGGCGTTTCGGCAGGGTGATCACACTGCCCACAGCCGCAGATGCCAATAAGGTTGAAGCCGCGATCAAGAATGGTGTGCTTTCACTGCACATCCCCAAGGCAGAAGAGGATCGCCCGAAGGCTATCAAGGTTAAAAGTAATTAGTTGTTCCATTGAGGATACAACTAGATGATATGGGGCGGTATGGTTTATCGTGATTAATGAAGGTACATACCCACTTCACCGAACAATAGTTTTATCGTTAGATTAATTTAAACGAAAAAGGCCGGTCCATGTAGTGCACCCCAATAGTTAGACAAGTTATACTGAAAAAAAGGACTGAGTTCTGAACTGAACAGGGCTCAGTCCTTTTAGTTTACACTTGATGCGCGAATTGTTGTAGTACTGGATATACTCTGATAGTGCCGTGCTGAACTCTTCGATCGAAGAAAACTTCTGATCCGTGTAGAACTCGGTTTTCATCAAGCCGAAGAAGTTCTCAATCACACTGTTATCGTAACAATTCCCTTTCCGGGACATGCTTTGTTCGATGCCCTTCTCTCTGAGCATCTTCTGATAGGGCCTCATCTGGTATTGCCATCCCTGATCCGAATGCAGGATCACAGGACCCAGGTCAGTATATTTTTGGAAGGCTTTCTCTAACATCGATCTCACCAAGTGAAAGTTAGGGGTCTTGGACACAGAATAACTCACGATCTCCCCGTTGAACAGGTCCAGGATCGGAGAGAGATACATTTTCTGGTCTAGCACCTTGAATTCCGTGATATCCGTGGACCACTTTCGGTTAGGCTGGGTGGCTTTGAAATTGCGCTTCAGTCGATCAGGGGCCACTTTCCCAAGCTCTCCCCGGTACGAACGATACCTCTTCGGGCGTAGCTTGCAGGTGAGATTCTCTTCCGCCATCAATTTCATCACTAATTTATGGTTGGTTAGATAGCCATGCTGCTGCAGGGCGATGGTTACCCGGCGATAACCATACCGTCCTTTATGCTCGGTGCAGATCTGGCGGATCGCCAGCCGTTCAGGCTGGTGCTTTTGAAGCGAATAGAGCCGTTTGTGGTGGTAATAATAAGTGCTTCTGGGGATGTTCGCAATTCGCAGAAGCAGCGCTAACGCATATTTCCGCCTTAGTTCAGAGATAATTGCTACTCGGTCACTTTGCCGTGCTTTTCCCGGGCTTCCCGCTCTGCAACCAAGGCGTTCAATTTTTTTAGGTATTCATTCTCGGCACGCAAGTATTCATTTTCCTCCAACAGTTGTTCCACTTGCGTGAGCAGTCGCTTGGGCTTTTGCCGTTTTGGGCGTCTGCCTTTCTTCTTGGGTTCCAAGCCGTTGATTCCGTTTTCCAAGTATTTTTGCTCCCATTCCCAGACTGTGGCGGATCCTCTTATCCCGAATTTTATCCCCGTTTCTTCGGCTGATAAATGGTAGTTGCGCATGTAATCTAGGACTTGAAGTTTTTGTTCCTTGGAATAGACTGTATATTTCCTCGAGAACGCTATGGCACCATGCTCCCGATACAGTCGGACGCTTCGGCGCAATACGTCTACTGACATGCCGTACTGTATCCGAATATCTAGCTCGCTTTCTCCGGCTTCCACGGCTTGAGCTGCGGCTAACCGTTCAAACATCGTGAATTTTGTCATAAAAAACTGCACCTCCAATCGTTGGTTTGTGTCCAACTTATGGGGTGCAGTTCACCAACCGGCCTTTTTTTACATAATTCCAATCTAACCGCCGGTGACCGATTATTGACCGGGAGCTCGATAAGTTCCACTCTTCTTGGCGGCTCTGTCAATCTCTTCGGTTGTCAGTAACACAGTTGTTTTGGTCTTTACTGCGCCGGATGCGCCTACGATCAAACCTGCCGCTGCCGCATCGGCATTTTCTACGCCTTCGACAATGGCAAAACCGTCATACTCTCCGAAACTAAAGTAATAAGCTACCAATTTACCGCCCAGGCTTTTGATAAGCTGCTCTGTGGCTTCACGTCGTTTTGATCCACCTTCTTTGAGAAGACCTTTCAATCCCTGCTCGGTATAGCTGAATTGCACAAGAAACGCTGCCATATAAATTCCTCCTTTGCATATCTGCATTTTACCATAGTATTTGTCGTATTAGGTAAATTCTTCCTCTTTTACTTATATCAATTATAAGAAGAGTGGAATCTCCCCAGGATAGCAGGTGCGGATGGATTGACCGAAATAGCAGGATGAGCCGGTAAGCAACTAGCCAAAATGCTGCCCAGCCGCAAGGGCTGCGCCGACGATACCGGCATCATTGCCAAGGACTGCAGGAACAATCTTCGTGTGCACAGTGAGCAGGGGGAAAAACTGGTCCTGCTTCTTAATCGCACCACCACCGAGGATCATCAGATGGGGGGAAAACAGATGCTCGAGGGTATTTAGATATTTATCAAAGCGCTTAGCCCACTTTTTCCAAGAAAGGTCTTGCTGTTTGCGAGCTTCATCCGATGCCATAGACTCAGCATCGTCACATTCGACTTCAATGTGACCCAGCTCAGTATTGGGCACCAATTTGCCGTCGATGAACAAGGCTGACCCGAGCCCGGTGCCAATGGTGATCATCAGCACCACGCCATTTACTTTGCGACCGGCACCGAAGGTCACTTCTGCCAGGCCGGCTGCATCTGCATCATTCAAGACATAAACCGGGCATTGGGTCGCTTCTGAAAAGAGCTGGGCTACATTCATGCCTATCCACTTTGGGTGGATATTGGCGGCACTCTCAGCTACTCCATCCCGGATGACCGCCGGGAAACCACAGCCAATTGGAGCGTGCCAATCGAATTGCATGGCAACTTCCTTAACCACTGCCGCCACCGGAATGGGCCTGGCTCCCTCAGGGGTAGGTAGGCGATATCGCTCCACAAGCAGCAAGCCGCTATCTGTTTCAACCGTGGCACCTTTGATACCCGTTCCACCAATATCTATTCCAAGGATTTGCATTCATAACTCCTGTATTTTGATTGTGACTAATGTATTATGTGGGTAGTTTCAACATTCGATCATCTGACCCTGCGCATGCTTATTATATCGCCAGGATGAGATTTGACCTATCGTTAGGATTTGTTATGTCGCATAAAACAAACCTGACCCACGGCTGAAGAAGTGATCAATCCTCAGAGAAATATCCAAAATTATTTTTGCGAATCGTGGGATGAAATGGCATAATTCATGCAAAGTGAGCTATAGATTATTAGTAACTACTTACCAACCAATCATGATTATCTCTTTTGTTATCGTTTATCTTGGTATGATTTCGAAAAATAGGCGCACGCAGGAGCGGAGCCCTGCGTGCGCCTATTTTTCGATCCAGTTCTCCCCTTCCCTGGTTAGGGAAGGGGAGATAAAGAGGGGATGGATGAGTAATTACGATTATAATTACCTCGTTCAGTGGTAATTTGTGTACTGCTGCAGCTCATAAAATCACCCCAACAGCTTTGGAACCCGGTTTTATGGGTTTTATGGTGATTAACAAAGAGATTGAAGGTTTTCATGAGCCATGAAATCATTTTAGTAGTGGATGACAACCGGCAAATCAGCGACTTCCTGGCAGAGACCGTGCTGCCTGGTCTTGGATATGAAGTGATGGTCGCACGCGATGCCAATTCTGCCATCAAGATCGTCAAACAACATCGAGCAAACCTGGATCTCATGCTGCTCGATTTACAATTACCCGATCTGACTGGTCTTGACTTACTCCGGCGACTTGCAAAGGACGGTTACCTGATACCCACGATTTTGATGACCGGTCACGGCTCTGAGCAGGTGGCGGCAGAAGCCTTTCGCCTTGGGGTACATGATTACCTGAGCAAACCGCTCGATGAAACTTTGCTTACTGATGCGATCACGCGCGCACTGGCAGAAAGCCGCTTGCAGCGAGAAAAGGCGATCCTCAACTCACAGCTGGAAGAGCAGGTAGCCTGGCTCACCTCGCTCTCAAAGGTTGGGCAAAGCGTCACCTCCACGCTGGAGCTGGGTGAAGTTTTGGTTCGGATTGTGGAAGCCGGGGTATCGCTGACCAACGCGGAAGAAGGTTTCCTGGCATTATTGGATAAGCAGAGTGGTCTGCTTTACCTGCGGGCGGTGAAGAACATGGATGAAGACTCGATCAAGACCATGCGCATCCCCATCGCCGATTCATTGGTGGGTCAGGTCATAAAAACGAAACGCCCCATACGCGCTATCGAGCCAAGCTTGAAAGCGCCGTTGAAAGTATCCACCGGTTACCTCGTTCACAGCTTGTTGCACGTGCCCATTCTTTCCAAGGGTGACCCATTGGGTGTACTTTCGGTTACCAATCGAAAAAGTGACGTCCCATTTAAAGATAATGATGAGGTGGTATTGAACTCACTGGCGGCTTATGCTGCCGTTGCATTGGAAAACGCGGACCTATACCAGCAGGCACGTCAGGAGATCACTGAGCGCCAACGGGTTGAGCTGGCATTGCGTGAAAGTGAAGAGCGCTACGCGCTTGCAGTGCGTGCCGCTAATGATGGGCTATGGGATTGGAACTTAAAAAAGGGTCAGATCTATTATTCACCCCGCTGGAAACAGATGCTTGGTTATTCAGACGATGATATCAGCGATAACCCTAACGAATGGTTCAACCGTGTCCATCCGGATGACATCGCAAAATTAAGGACCAATATTTCTGCCCACATAAAAGGGTTATCCGCTCATTTTGAATCGGAATATCGCATTCAGCACTCCAATGGCTCATACCGTTGGATGCTCAGCCGTGGAATGGCAGTGATTGGCGCGGATAAAACTGCCATGAGATTAGCTGGCTCTCAAACGGATATCACCCTGCGCAAGCAGGCCGAGACCAAGCTGCTGCACGATGCTTTTCACGATTCGCTGACCGAATTACCCAACCGGGCCTTATTCATCGACCGGCTTAAACACGTCATTGAGCGCAGCAAACGGGATAACAGCAATATTTACGCCGTCTTATTCCTTGATTTGGACCGGTTTAAAGATGTCAACGACAGCCTTGGACACCTGACCGGGGATCAGCTATTGGTTGCAACCGCTCATTTACTCAAATCCATCCTGCGCCCAATGGATACGGTCGCACGCCTGGGCGGGGATGAATTTGTGATCTTGCTGGAGGATATTCGCGATGTGAGCGATGTCACCCGGGTGGCTGATCGCATCCAGAAAAAACTGCTGCAGGCCGCCTTGCTCCCCAATCACACCATATTCATGTCTGCTAGCATGGGGATTGTATTGAGCACCACCGGGTATGATCGCCCGGAGGATGTCTTGCGCGATGCCGATACTGCCATGTATCGTGCCAAGGAGAATGGTCGCACCCGCTATGAAATCTTCGATAGTGCCATGCGTGACCAGATCATGCTGCGCCTCGAAATCGAATCAGCTTTACGGCAGGCGATTGAAAAGGGAGAGCTGGATGTCTTTTTCCAGCCGGTGGTGGATGTAAAAATCGGTCGCATCGTGTGGTTCGAAGCCCTCGTCAGGTGGAAGCATCCGGAACGCGGGTTATTACCGCCCAGCGAATTCATCCCGCTGGCCGATGAAACCGGTCTGATCATCGAGCTGGATCGTCTGGTGATGCGTAAAGCCGCCATCCAGCTGGTGAAGTGGCAAAAACAGTTTGTCAGTGAGCCTGCTCTTGGGGTCAGTGTGAACATTTCCGGCAAGCACATCAACCAGCCGGATTTCGTGGAATATATCGTCCGGACCCTTGAAGAAACCGGGTTACCAGCCTCTTCCTTGAATTTGGAAATCACCGAAAACGCGGTGATGGGTAATTACGATATCATCCTGGATGTGCTTGATAAGCTGTCCACACACGGGATCCAGGTGCAGATTGATGATTTTGGCGTGGGGTATTCATCCCTGAATTATCTATCACACTTTGCCATCAAAGTGCTTAAGATTGACCGCTCCTTCATTAGCAAAATCCTCAAAGATCCCAATTACATGAAAATTGTCCAGGTGATCATCAAGCTGACCCATGGTTTGGGTTTGACGGTGGTGGCTGAAGGTGTGGAGACCAAAGAGCAATTGACCCAGCTGAGCAAGCTGGATTGTGAATATATCCAAGGAAAATTGATCTCCATGCCGGCTGAGGAACATATCATCGCCAGGCTCTTGCAAAAGGAACGCATGCGCAGTGTACCCGTAGCCGGGGGTGACTGAGGCTTTCTCTGGATTGTTTTTATCAAGCAAAGGACACATTGGTTTATGTGTCCTTTATCATTTTTAACGGTGATATACTGAGAAACCATGATCAAAATTTCTGATCTCTCCTTCACTTACCCGGGGAGTACCAGGCCGGCTTTAAATGGGATCAGCTTGCAGATTCCCGATGGGGAGTTGTGCCTGGTGATGGGTCCTTCGGGCTCCGGGAAATCCACCTTATTGCGCAGCATTAATGGATTGGTGCCCCACTTCACGGGCGGCATTTTGCGTGGCACAATCCGCGTGAACGGCCTGGACCCAATCCTGCTTTCTCCGCGTGAGATGAGCCGCATGGTTGGTTTTGTATTTCAAGACCCGGAAGCACAATTTGTGGTTGATCGGGTCGAAGATGAGATCGCCTTCTCCTTGGAGAACGCAGCTTTTCCAAAGGATGAGATGGATGCACGTGTGGAGGAAGCCCTCGGGTTGCTTGAATTGACTCCATTACGCACTCGCAGGCTGGATACGCTATCGGGTGGTGAAATTCAGCGTGTGGCAATTGCGGCTGCCCTGGCGCTAAAGCCCCAGATCCTGGTGTTGGATGAGCCCACCTCACAGCTGGACCCGCATAGCGCCGAAGAAGTGCTGGGTGCTCTGGTAAGTCTCAATAAAAGCCTCGGCCTCACTGTGATCCTGGCTGAACATCGCCTGGAACGGGTTTTACCTCACGCCGGGCAGATCATCTATTTGTCGGATGATTATCCAGGCGGGCTCTCAGGTGAGCCACGTGAAGTATTAAGCAAAGTCCAGCTCAACCCACCTATGATCGTTCTGGGTAAGCATTTGGGTTGGGAGCCCCTCCCCTTGACGATTGAGGAAGCCAAAGAATGCGCCAAAGGATCGAACTTTCGTAAATTACCTGTAGCTGATAAACGCCAATCACTGGAGGTTGGCGCACATAAAAAACCAGCAGATGCCTTTATCATGGCACAGGCAGTACAGGTAAATTTTGGAACCATCCAGGCGCTGCGTGGTGTGGATCTCAGCTTGTACCCGGGAGAAATCGCGGTGATGATGGGGCCCAACGGCGCCGGCAAGTCCACTTTGCTGCGCTCACTCATTGGGCTGACGCCCATTCATCAAGGGAGCATCCGTGTGGGCGGAAAAGACATTGCAGGAAGAAGCGTGGCTGAAGTTTGCCAGCAGGTGGGATACTTGCCACAGGATCCAAATGCGCTGCTATTTGCAGATACTGTGATGGAAGAGCTGCTGATTACCTTACGCAACCATCACCTGGACTCATCTGCGGCGAACCCTTTTCCAAGCCAGCTTTTAACCCGCTTGGGGTTAACAGACAAAGTTGATAAGTACCCGCGCGATCTGAGCACAGGCGAACGCCAGCGGGTGGCGCTTGGTGCAATCCTGGTCACCCGCCCGGGAGCACTTTTGCTGGATGAGCCCACTCGCGGGCTGGATTATGGCGCCAAGCTAATTTTACTGAAGCTTTTGAACACCTGGCGCGATGAAGGCATGGCTATTCTGTTGGTCACCCATGATGTCGAGCTGGCGGTCCAGGCAGCAGGTCGGGTCATCCTGCTGGAAAATGGATTGGTCACAGCGGATGGTACACCAGTCGATGTGCTTTCCAACTCCGCCACTTTTATGCCCCAGGTGGCGAAGATTTTCCCGGGTCGCGGTTGGCTTACCGTTAATGACGTGATTGGAGTAGCGGATGCCAGTTAATATCGAGATCAAGGCACGTGTCAACGATTTTGCCGGCTTGCAGCGCAAGGCTGAACAGCTGAGTGATACACCCTGCCAGGTGATTCCCCAGGAAGATACATTTTTCAACTGCCCGGTGGGTCGCATCAAGCTCAGGGAGCTTGGTCCGCAGCATGGTCAGCTGGTATATTACCTCCGGCAGGACATCAGCGGTCCAAAGCACTCGGATTACAAGATATTCACCACCGACGACCCGGCGGACTTGAAATTGATCCTGGCGCAGGCCTATGGCATCCGTGGGGTAATCTCCAAAGTCCGCTATTTATACATGGTCGGGCAGACGCGTATCCATCTGGACGATGTGAAAGGCCTGGGCAAGTTCATGGAGCTGGAAGTCGTTCTGCTCCACGGTCAGACTGATGCCGAGGGGCAGGCTATCGCCGAAGACTTGATGGATAAGTTAGGCATTCAGGAATGTGACCTCATCGAAGCTGCCTACATAGACCTGCTGGAAAAATGACCCGCGCTCAATGCCTTGTCACGCGTGGTAATCAGGTGCTGATGGTGAAACATCGGCACGCTGGCGTTGAATGGTGGTGCCTGCCGGGTGGGGGAGTGGAGCAGGGTGAATCAGCCGCGGACGCCGCCGTTCGTGAATTGCAGGAAGAGTGCTGTGTCAGCGGGAAGATCCTGTGCCAGGCGTCTGCATATATAGATGATTCCGGTCTTGAAGCGGATACATTTTTGCTCGACATTGGCGACCAGGAACCCCATATGGGGAGCGACCCCGAATTTTCTAAGGAAGATCAGATCCTGGCAGATGTGCGTTGGCTCACTCTGCCAGAAATCCCTGAGCGAGACCGGGCTTATCTGTGGGCAGCGGGACTAATGATCGTCCCCGAATTCCTGGATGAGGTCACCCATTGGGGCGATGTGCTTAGTTTCCCCACCCAATAAAACGAAAGTATAATCATCTCATGTACAGTTGTTTTCACCCTCCCCGTTGATCTGTAGTTTCTGATCAGCATGCACGCGCACCACCTCTTTCCCTCCGAACCCCCGTCACCACAATCCGATGGAGAGAAAGAGGCTGAAATGAGTAAACGCGCAAATTCTAAAAAGATTATTCTGTTATCCAACATACTGAAAGGTATGCTCTCGCTTACCTTTCTTTTCATGCTGATTGAGTTCTTCGATGAGCTGAATTACGGTGTTGGGAATGCAGCCTTACCCGCCATACGGACTGACCTGGGAATGTCATATGTCCAGGTGGGATTGCTGCTCGGGTTGCCCGGCATCATTAATACATTCATCGAGCCTGTGCTGATGTTGCTGGGCGATACCCGTTACCGTAAACACATCATGTTGGCAGGGGGGTTGGCGATTGTGCTATCCCTGGTAGTTATCGCCAGTGCCCACTCTTTTTCGTTGATATTGGCAGCAATGGTGATCGGCTTTCCTGCCAGTGGAGCTTTCGTATCGCTCTCCCAGGCTACGCTGATGGATCTTAACCCCGGGCGTGAGCCCCATATGATGGCGCGCTGGACCGTTGCAGGTTCCCTGGCTAATTTGGTCGGTCCGCTCGTCCTGGCGGGAGGGTTTGCACTGGGGTTTGGCTGGCGCTGGGCTTACGTTGGAATGGCATTGCTCTGCCTGGTGCTGGTGGGGATGACCTGGCTGAGGCACATCCCGACGCCTCAAAAGGCAGAGCAGGTTGAAACCTCAAAACCGAATGGAAAGAATCTGCTTCAAGGTCTGTGGCAGGCAGTGCGTAGCCCGCATCTGATGCGCTGGATGGTCCTGTTGCAGTTTTCCGACCTGCTGCTGGATGTGCTCACCGGTTACCTGGCGTTATATTTTACCGATGTGATCGGGCTTAGTGTGGCCCAGGCTGGTCTGATGCTGAGCGTGCTGATGCTGGCGGGGCTGGTTTCCAATATTGTGTTGATTCCCTTACTCGAGAGGTACCCCGGCAGGAATTTGGTGCGGGTATCGGCTGCGGTGGCAGGGATCCTTTATGCCGCCTGGCTGCTGGTGCCGTGGTTGTGGGTGAAGCTTGGCTTGATCGTTCTGATCAAGCTGGTTACATTGGGCTGGTACGAGGTGCTGCAAGGGGAAGCCTTTGCCACTGTTCCGGGTCGTTCAGGGACGGTGATGGCGATTAATTCGGTGATCGGTGTGCTGGGTGGGGGGATATCATTCTTTGTGGGTTGGGTGGCGGCGCAAGCCGGTCTGCCAGCTGCCATGTGGATTTTGTTGCTGGGTCCAATCAGCCTGGTGCTTTTCGTTCCCCGGCGCAGACCAACATCTGAGTTATAACCAAACCGTAATGACTCACATTACTTCATTCTTCATCCCATACATACGATATGGATGAAGAAATATCGATAAAAAGGATGTGCGGAGGGGCGTAGACCCGACGCACATCCTTTTTTCAATTCCTTTCCCCCCTTCCATGTTTTAGGGAAGGGGGGATTAAAGGGGGGATGGGTGAGTGATTACACCAAACCAGGCGGCTAATGCCCTTTAATGATGTGGATTGTCATATTGAATCATTACCACTTGTCAGTATGAATCTTAAATCAAGCAGTGTACAATGATGAACAAACATTTCGCTCATTTGTGATCTTCACCAGAGATGGATTTCCATTCTTGATCCCCCGGGAGGCAATGATGCAAGATATCACCGATAACATCCTTGAATTAGTCCGCCTGACTTCAACTGACCTGCCATCTGATGTGGAAGCCTCACTCCGCCAGGCTGTTGAACAGGAAGAAGCTGGCTCTGCGGCGCAAGGGGCACTCGAAACGATCCTGAAGAATGTGGAGCTTTCACGCAAGAATTCGACCCCCATATGTCAGGATACAGGTACTCCCATATTTTATGTGTACTATCCGGCAGGCTGGAGCACACGCCTGCTGCGCCAACAGATCGAAGCCGCAGTGGTGTTGGCGACCAAAAAGTCATACCTGCGCCCGAACTCGGTTGATTCGCTCTCCGGGAAGAACAGCGGGAACAACCTGGGTGGCAGGCATTTCCCCAGCCTCCACTTTGAAGAAGTGGAGGGTGAAACCCTCACTCTTGAGCTGATGCTCAAGGGAGGTGGAAGCGAGAACTGCGGAGCACAATATTCTCTGCCGAATGATGCCCTCAATGCCGGGCGTGATTTGGCCGGGGTGCGTAAAGTGGTCCTGGATGCAGCTTTTAGAGCCCAGGGTCAGGGTTGTGCACCTGGTATCCTGGGCGTGGCGATTGGCGGCGACCGGGGCTCAAGTTTTGCCGCCTCCAAGGAAACCCTGGTCCGCAAGCTGGATCAGCCCAATCCTGACCCTCAGCTGGATGCCCTGGAACGACGCCTGACTGAGGAAGGCAACCAGCTGGGGATCGGACCGATGGGGTTCGGCGGCAAGACCACCTTGCTGGGCACCCGCATCACCCATCTAAACCGGCTGCCTGCCAGCTTCTTTGTCAGTGTGTCGTACATGTGCTGGGCCTATCGCCGGCGCAAGATGACCATCACTGCCGACTTGATCAAATACGAGTAATGGAGGACACCCATGCGCTCACTCAACATTCCACTCAATGATGATGTCATCCGCAGCCTAAAGGTTGGCGATTCCGTTTCATTAAATGGGATCATGATCACCGGTCGTGATGCCGCCCATAAATGGATGGTAGATACATTCATCAAGAAGACCCGCCAGCCCCAGGGTGATGACCTGGAAGTATATGAGGCCATCAAAAAGCTGTTGGCAGGGGGTGTGATCTACCATTGTGGTCCGGTCGTGTCGGGGTTGGATACGAAAGACTACAAATTCGTCGCCGCCGGTCCTACCACCAGCATCCGTGAAGAGCCCTACCAGGGCATGGTGATGAAGCATTTCAACCTCAAGGGAGTGATCGGTAAAGGCGGGATGGGACCGAAGACCCTGTCCGCCTGCCAGGAAGTGCCGGGCGTTTATCTTCATGCCATTGGCGGGGCGGCTTCATTAATCGCCCAATCCGTCACGCGTGTCCTGGGTGTTTACAAGCTTGATTTCGGCGTGCCCGAAGCCATGTGGGTGACAGAGATCAAGGACTTCCCCGTAGTGGTGACGATGGACAGCCACGGCGGCAGCCTGCATGCCAGTGTGGAAGAACATTCGAAACAAATGCTGGAAGAGCTGCTGGCGAAAGCATAGAGTGTAAGTAGTGTGAAGATTTAGGGCGACGATTAAGTCGCCCTTTCTATATAAAGAGTGAGAAGTATGCATTTCATCAAAGACCGCTTCGGATTCCTCTTTAATTCCACCAAGGGGCTGATCCTGGTAGCAATTGCTATGATTGGTTTGGAAACTGCCATATTTGGCATGCTCTCCGGACCCATGGCGGAGTTCGGCATCCGGGATGTGGTGGTGCGGTTGTTCAGAATGGACCTGGTGCAGGCCGAGCGTGAAGGTCGCATCATCATCCTGTACCATTCCATTGCCATGGCGGTGGTAGCAATCGAAACTTATATGATTACCGCCATGCTCAGGATGAAGGAGTTCTACAAAAAGGCGATACGGGTGCTCATCACGGTGGGTTACCTGTGTGCCATGATCTTCGGCATGGGCTTCGCCTATTGGGGACACCTCTGGGCTTTCCATGGTCTGTACATCGCAGGGCTGGCGCTGATCTACTTTGCAGGCATACTGCTCGCCATCGCCCTGTGGCCGTGGAATAAGGAATATCATCAATCAGATAAAGCCTATGCGCGTACCAAAAATGGCGTGGATATAGAGCGCGTAGCATTCTTTGCTATGGCAGTTACCACCCTGATCTCGGTTCTATTTGGAGCTGTACCCGGCTCTTCCTTCGGCAATGGCTTTCAAACGTTCCTGGCAGAGAATATCATCCGGTCTCCTGACAAGACCAGCATGCAATTTTCGGTGATCGGGCACCTGCACATCATGCTGGCTTTAATCGCAGTCGCCATCACCCTGATCATCGGTCGCTGGCTGGATTTCAAGGGTCTCCTGCACAAGATTGCCATGCCGCTGATGATCCTGGGTACGATCGTGCTCAACATTGGTGTCTGGGGAGTGGTCACACCACTGGAGCCTGTAGCCCATATGATCATCTATGTGGGTGCAACACCATCCATGCTGGCAGCCCTCCTGCTGGTCATCTTTGGTTGGAATAAACTCATCCGCCAGGGCACCAAAGATATCCAACGACCCAAACCCTGGCAGAAGATCCAGGCATTGCTGCGAGACCCGCTCAAGTTTGGTCCCTTATGGCAGATGGTATTCATGAATTTCACCGTCAGCGGCATCGGGATCCTGATGGCGGTCAAGCTGGACGAGATTTTCCGTCTGTGGCCTGCCCGAGAAGAACGCATCGAGCTGACCGGGCACTGGCATATCCTTTCCGCCATCATCGCCACCATCATCTTGCTTTACTATGGAGACCTGATCGAGCTGAAAGGCAAGGTCCGCCAATGGTATGGCTGGGGGATCATTATTCTGTCTGATTTGGCATTCGCGAGCGTGACCATTTTTGAGATGAAGCGCCTCTTCGTCAGTGAAGCTGAGCAGCAGCCCCTGGTGAACACTGTGATGCTGTTGGCTGACTTTGGGCTGGGCATGCTGCTGGTCATCCTGGCACTTGTGCTGATCTGGCGCTTGATCGACCTGTTCAAGCGCAAAGGCCGCTGGGCTGCAGAGGTTGATCAAGATGACCTGGCTGTGGTGGTGAAACCATGAAACCTGCTCCAGGGTGTCTTCTCCTGGTAATGGTGCTGTTATCTGCCTGCAGCTCTGTTGACCTTAATGCACCTGTTCCTGCCTATGAAACTGGCGTTGACCCGGATATGTGGGTGACCGTTCCAGCCGGGGAATTCCAATCAGGTCAGTTTAATGAGCCAGTGACGATCAGCTACGATTACGAGATTATGGTTACCGATGTGACCGTGGCTCAATACGTTAGTTATCTCAACCCCGCCCTGGCAGATGGAACACTGATGGTGGATTGGGATAGAATCGTTGGTTTATATCCCGGCGACGTATTTCATGGCGCTAAACATGAATTCAGAGTTCCTGAGATGGATTACATCTTCGTGCCTCTGGATGACCCTGCTTCCCGCTTTGATTTTGATGGCACCACCTTTACTGCCTTACCCGGCTATGAAAATCACCCCATGACCAACGTATCATGGTTTGGTGCCTGGGGTTACTGCGGGTATAATAACTATGCTCTGCCAACCGAGCTGGAATGGGAAAAGGCCGCACGTGGCACAATGGATAGTCGACCTTTCCCATGGGGTGAGGAGATTGACCGCAATAATGCTAATTTTTACTCCAGCCGTGACCCATTTGAAGATATGAGCGCATTTGGCTCACGCACCACCCCGGTAGGTTTCTATAATGGGCAGACCTATAATGGTTATCAAACGCTTGACTCTGCCAGCCCGTATGGCTTGTACGACATGTCTGGCAACGTATGGCAGTGGACGGGCAACATCTACGAAGGACAGCACTACCGCTATATGCGGGGAGGCTCGAAGGATACTTACGACATGGATTTACGCATCTGGGTGAGGAACAACGCCACGCCCACCTATTACAGCCCTGACGTAGGATTCCGCTGCGCTCGAGGGGGTAAATAAGCATATGGCAATCGTGAACCTGGTCAAATCCAAGTTTCGGTCATATTTACCCTTGATCAAAAGCCTGCAGACTGGTCTGCTGCTTTCCACCGGGCTGGCAGGCTATATGAGCGCCCATACCCACCTGAACTTACACATACTGCTGGGTTTGGCAGGCAGCCTGTTCCTGGCGATCAGCGGGTCAACCATCCTCAATATGTGGTACGACTGTGATCTCGATACGGTGATGAACCGCACCCATAACCGCCCACTGGCATCGGGGAAGATCTCCAAAAAGGAAGCTTTATGGCTCGGGCTGATCTTAGCGACAGCTGGAGTGAGCTGGGCAGTCATTCTCAATGGTCTATACGGATTAGTGGTGTTTGCCGGGCTGTTCTTTGATGTGGTCGTTTACACCATCTGGTTAAAACGGCGGACGAGCTGGAGTATTGTTTGGGGCGGCATCTCGGGTGGGATTCCCATTCTAGCCGGGCGCGTGCTCGCCATCGGGCAGATTGACCTGATTGGCCTGCTGCTGATGATGGCGGTGCTGTTCTGGATCCCTACCCATATCCTGACGTACAACATGCGTTATTTTGACGATTATCAGGCTGCGAAGGTACCAACTTTCCCTTCGGTTTACGGATTTGAAGCCACCCGTGCCATTATTGCTTTATCGGCGATTATCGCTGCGGCTTCGATTGGGGTGGCCGGGGTGATGATCGGCGTCCAGGCAGGTGCCTTGCGCTTAATGGCCGTGCTATCTTCGGGTTTGCTGCTGCTTTCCGTGGCCACCGTATTCCGCCCGTCGGAACAGGTAAACTTCAGCCTGTTCAAGTACGCCTCCATATATATGCTGGCATCGATGATATTATTGTCCCTATAAAATAGTTTTTAAATGAAGGTGACTCCGCTTGACCGGATCCTGCTGCTTCTCACCTGCTTGCTGGCTGCCTATCAGGTGGTGGCGGGTATCAACGGGCTGGAAAATGTCCCTACCATCGCCTATACCATTGCCTTCGGAGTGCTGCTGGTCGCCGGGCTGCTGATCATCATCCTGGGTTTTGAAGCGCTTAACAGCCGCATCGTCGTGATGTTCTCGACCATTATTCCGCTCAGCCTCTCATTGGGATTAGTCTGGGAGCATATCGGTAGGTTTCGAGTAGCCTACCTCATCTTTGCACTGGTGGGATACCTGGCGATCATCATCACTCGCTCGATTAGCGTTCCCATCAAGTTCTCCACCTACATCCTGGCAATCGTGCATGGCGTGGCGGGGTTGGTCGTCTTTCTGCTGCCCAGTATCCTATCCGCACAAGGTATCACCAGACCCGGATTTGCCCTGGTGGGTTTGGGGGGTGCGCTGATTGGATTAGGTGGTCTGTTGCTGTATTTCCTCAAAACCGGCAGGCCGATTGTCTCCAAGGAAATCATCTTGCGTATCTTGCCGGCTATCTTCTTGTTAATGACCGCGGCATTTGTTGCCGGTTTCACATTGGCATAGTACCTGAATCACATTCTGAGGAGAAGACTATGGGTGATAAATGGTGGGCTAAAGTTTTACGCATGCTGGGCATCGTTTTGATGGGTATTACTGCAGTTTTCACGCTCATGGGTGGCGCAGGTACATCCTGTGTGGCTATCAGCCCAACCGGGTTTGGGGGTAAATTTTCTGGTATCGCTCCTTACCAATGGCTGTATATTTTGTTCGTCGTAGTCACCTTCGCCTTTGGGGTGATGGGAGCCCGCGCGGTTTGGCTGCTCACCCGCAATCACTCCAATTCTTACCGCTATGCTGTCATTGCTCTGGTGGGTGGGACCATTGTCGGGGTGATCCACATGCTGGTCTCACGCAGTTTGCGCGGCAGCTCGATGCCGGTGGATATGGTGACATATTTCAACATCCTGACCCTGGTGGTATTCCTGATCTTTCGCATCCCCGGGTTATGGCAGCAAATTGGCTACGGACACCCGGTCCAATCCAAACCCGCCGGGATGGCTGGTGGGCTGACTGCCGTGATCGCAGGTGCGATCAGCCTGACCATCCAATACTGGATGGGATCAACCCACACCATTGGTGGGGTGAATTATGCGGATGTATGGCATGTACAATTACTGGTCATCGGCTGGCTATTAATCCTGGCAGGTGTGGGTACGGTATTATGGAGTATGGGGGAATTCAATAAAAATATAACATCTATCAGAATGGCAGAAGCAGTTGATTAAACAAACACTGGGCTGTCCTTAATCTACCTGCACGGTTTACCAAACGACGTCCGTAGGGGCGCTGGGGTGGGATTTCATATCTACTTAATCATTCAACCCCAGCGCCCTTCATTATTGGATAGCCCCTTTTTTGTTAAGTAAGCCTTATGGGCAGGCTTGCAAGCTCACGTCATCCACATACATGGCGGTGATACCGCTGGTGCCGTTATTGAACGTGCCCCACTGCAGCATGATCGTCCGACCGGCATAGGCGCTCAGGTCGAAGGTCATATTCGTCCAGACCTGGCTGTTGCTGCGCTGCCAGACCAGTGTGCCGATCCAGTTTTGGTTTGAATCCAGGATCAGCAGGTACTGCAGGTCATCGCTCAAGGTGGTTTCACTGAACAGGCGCCCGGTGGGTGTGATCTGCTCAGGTTGAGACAAATCCGTTACCCCACTGCTGGTGAAGTACAGCCAGGTGGATAAGGTGACGTGGTGGGCACTGGATGGTATGGTGACCACCTGGCGGAAATCGGAGTAGCTGAAGGTGTTATCCGCCGGGTTGACAATCCCGCTGCGCATGGAACGGAAGGCACTGTGATACTGTGCGTTGGAGTATCCTGCGTGGTAATTCGTGTCGAGGATGATCCAACCCGTATTGGCATCGAAATTATTATTGACGATCAGCTCCTGGCACACACCCGGGGTGGGAGAGGGGGTGGGCGTGCGGGTGGTGGTGGGGCTTGGGTAAGGGGTGGGGGTAGTGATGCAATCATCCAGGCTGGCGTCATCCACGAACATGCTGGTGATGCCGTTCACCCCGTCATTGAAGGTGCCGAACTGCAGGTAAATTGTGCGTCCGGCGTACCGGCGCAGGTCAAACTCATAGTAATGCCAGTAGCCTTCATCGGTGCGCTGCCAGACCAGGGTGTCGATCCAGTTCTGGAACTGGTCCAGGACGAGCACATACTGCAGGTCGCCACTTAACGTGATCTCGCTGAATGGACGCCCGGTAGGGGTGACCAATTCGGGAAGGGATGATAAATTCTTTGCTTCACCGCTCAGCGTGTACAGCCAGAAACGGGCTTTTGCGGCGGATGCACCCGCTGGGATATGCACCGCCTGGCGGAAATCGGAGTAGCTGAAGGTGTTATCGGCAGATACCAGGATTCCGGTGCGCATGGAGCGTGAGCCGGTATGTGCCTGGGCGCTGGAATATCCGGCAGAATATTCCGTGGTGGGGATCTCCCAATCGCTGCTGGATTCGAAGCTTGGGTTATGGAACAGGTTGTTACAAGGCCCTGGGGTGGCAGTCGGCGTGGGTGAGCCACCGCCCGGGCAGATATCCAGGGAGACATCATCTACGAACATGGACGAGATGCCGTCCAGGCCATCATTATACGTGCCATAATGCAGCCAGATGGTTTTCCCGGCGTAAGCAACCAGGTTGAATTGATATTCGGTCCATGCCCGGCTGTCACTGATCTGCCAGACGAGGGTATTGATGATGTTCATGTTGCTATCCAGGACGAGCACGTACTGGACGTCTCCAGCCAATTGGACGTCTTCCAGAGCTGAGCCAAGCGCGGGTTTGGCCGGTAAGGCCAGCCCTTTGACCTGCCCGCTGAAGGGTTTGATCCAGAAGGTGAGGTATGCACTGGTGGTGCCCGCTGGGATGGTCACTTTCTGCTGCGCTGAAGAGTAGCTGAAAATATTATCCAGGGGGACGACGATGCCGGTGCGCATGGAACGGCTGCCGCTGTGCGCTTCCGCAGAGCTGTAGCCGGCAGTATATTCGGTGATGGGTATATTCCAGCCTGAATTATCCTCAAAGCCACCATTTATAATGGCTTCAGAGCAGTTCACCTCGGCGGTGAAATTCAGCAAGGCAACATCCGGTGGGACCACCACATAGGATGAAGCCGGAGAAAATACAGTTTGACCCTGGGAAGGGGTGAGGGTGTAATTCCCGCTTTCCAGCCCGTTGAGTGAGTATTCCCCATTTTGGCCGGTGATTGCACTCTCACCCGTATTGGTGCGGATGGTGACGCCGGAGATAGGCACATTCTGCGGATTGAGCACCTTGCCGGTGATGGAATGAGTGCCGGTTGGGCCGTTATATAACAATGGGATGAACACAAATTTATCAGCCGTGGGCTGAGCATCCTGCGCCTTGGCGACCATAAATCCATAGGCGAGTAAGAGTCCCAGGCTTAGCAGGATAAAAATGGATTGATAGAGATTCTTTTTCATCGACTTCTCCTCCTGGTATGGGGACCGTTTCCCATACTTCATGCTAATTACAGTGTACAGAAAAACAAATTAATAATCAAGCCCTTAAGAGGGTATTAATATTTGTATTAGAGGCTAGTCTCACCTCCATTTCATGCTTTATAATATGCCAACCTCTTACTCCTGAAAGGATTTTTCTAATGGTATCTACTGTATTCTACGGCTCACCGCGCCAGGCGCGCCTTGAAGCCAACGAGACTTTGCCTGCCAAGCTCGACCTGATCATCGACCAGCTTCACCTGAAAGACCGGGTGAAGGATGAAACCGTTGCCATCAAGATGCATACCGGCAATAATATTGTGTATTCCACCGTGCACCCCGTATTTGTGCGCAAGCTGGTGCAGGCGATCAAGGATGGGGGCGGCAAACCCTTCGTGGCGGATGTGAACTGGGATGCACGCGGCGCTGAAACGCGTGGTTATTCGCCTGAGGTGATCGGCTGCCAGGTTTACCCGGCGGCTGGTCCGGATGAAAAATACTTTTACACTCATCATCGTCCTTATAAAAACATCCAGGATTGGCACGTGGCAGGCATGATCCAGGATGCCACTTTCCTGGTGAATCTGGCCCACGTCAAGGGACACCCGAGCTGCGGTTTCGGTGCTGCCTTCAAGAACCTGGCTCTGGGATGCGTGGTCGGAGAAACGCGCGGTGCCATCCATGATTCGACGCAATTTGACCCTTATTGGTTCCCGGAGAAATGCCCGGATGAAGCAACCCGCCAGCGCATCAAGGAAGCCTGCCCCTTCGAAGCTCTGGTGGATGATAAGGAACACCCGGATGGGCTGCACATGCACATCGAGCCGTGCAACAACTGTGGAAGGTGCCTGCAGGTAGCGCCTGCGGGCAGCCTGAAGATTGACCCGGTGAATTTCCACGCCTTTCAGGAAGCCTGCGCCAACAGTGTGGCAGTGACCATGTCCACCTTCGCTCCCGGTAAAGCCGTGCACATCAGCCTGGCGA
This sequence comes from uncultured Chloroflexia bacterium, assembly GCA_963809805.1. Taxonomy (GTDB): domain Bacteria; phylum Chloroflexota; class Anaerolineae; order Anaerolineales; family UBA4823; genus FEB-25. Next base: position 258,351 of record CAWELB010000002.1, read on the forward strand.
CGCACATGACCCCCGTGTGCGACTGTTTCGGCTTTACCAGCATGCCCATTCTGCCGGATGCGGGCATTTTTGGCTCGGATGACATCGTGGCGGTTGAGCAGGCGGTTTTGGATATGACCGCCAAAAGCAAGCTGATCGAGGAAAATGTGCCCACCTGCATGGAAGTCCATACCCGGGAGGGGCACCCGTTCCAGGTGTTGCACGGTCCGCTCAAGGACCCGTATAAGGTCACCGAGTACGGCGAGCAGCTCGGGTTGGGCACACGCCAGTACGAGCTGGTGGATGTGCTGCCAGTGGTGGAGTTTATGCGGGCTCCCATGGCGTATATTTCGGCAAAATAAATAGGTAATTAGTCGATTAGGTAATTAGGTATTAGGTTTCAGAGTAGGGGCGAAGCATCCGATGAATATTGGGTTATATTTAACCAATCGCGGATGCTTCGCCCTTACTTATTGATTCCGCAATTTTTTCTCGCGCTCGAAGAACTCCGCTTCGAGAGCCGGCACCACCTGGTCAGCTTTGACCGCCTGGATGTACTCTGCCAGCGCATCCACCTTGATCTGGCGCAGGCGCAGGCCTTTTTCGATGCTGGCGGAACGGGCATCGCCGGCGTAATGGCGGGGGTAATCAGCGTACCACCAGATACCGCTGAAATTTGACGGCAGGTGCTCCAGACGGTGCAGGGCAGTGCCTGGCTCGGCGGAGACCTTGCTCAGGTCGACCAGATCCGGGTAGCTGGCCATGAGCACGCTGGATTCGCACTCGCAGGCATGCCCGTGCTCGGGCGATTCCAGGATCGCATCCCAGGCCTGCTGGCGCTCGGCGGAAAGCTTACCCGTATACAGGTAAACCGAATAAGGCTTTTGCTCCCACAGTGTGCATTGTGCCAGGAAGGGCAGGAACAGATCATTGCCACCGTGGGCGTTGAACAGGATAACCTTCTTGAAGCCGTTGCGCCCGATCTCATCCAGCACACCCTGCACCAGCTCGATCAGCAGGGTGGGTTTGACCGTGATAGTGCCGGGGAAGCAGCGCGCTTCATAGATTTGCCCGAAGTAGAAGGGTGGGAAGACGACCGCTTTTTCTTTCTCGGCCGCCAGGCAAGCCACGGCGTGCCCGGAGAGATAGTCGGTGCCGAGGGGCAGGTGGGTGCCATGGCGCTCGACCACGCCCATGGCGATGACGCACACACCGGTTTCGTTTACGGCGAGGGCGAAGTCATCGGAGGTAAGCTGTTCCCATTGCATTTTTAACTCCTTAAGTGTTAGAAAGTTGGAACGTTGACACGTTGGAACGTTGACACGTTGGAACGTTGTCACACCCGAAAATCAGCGGGTGCAGGCGTTAGAACGTTAAGAAGTATATAGGCAATCAGGCACTTAATGCCTTAAGAGAATATATATTAGATTTTGGTTCAAAAATCCATTAGAAATAAGAATCTTCGAACCAACATAGAGAAAAAGAAAAGTAATCCCTGCTCTTATGCTCAAATGTATATACCACCACCAGGTCATCTGGATTTTTACGAATTCCCTATTTGGATATTTAAAAACCTTTGAAATTACTTTATAAGCAGGCTCCCAGTAAATCGGCAACCAAAGAACCGCACGGAACAACGCCAGACCGATGAAGAAGAAAGCATATCCTAGAAGTACAGTTGAAAAGAGAGTAATTAAAAAATAAAACCCGATTAGTCGCTTATAAACCTGCATAGAATTATAAGGATTGACTGGATTGGGTAAGAATTTATGGTCATCCATAAATAAATCTAATTATCATACAAAAGAAATTGACACAAATTATAAAAGTACACTATTTGAGCAAATACTCTTCTAATCAGTTAACCTGGTGGTTGTTGGCTGGTTTTATTGTTGAGGATTTTTTACCTTTTCGTGGGGCAACAGGACACGAATATATACGATGTAATCTTTGCCATTTTGAGAGGCCACTTTCAAGCCATCTGAGCCTTCAAAAAACAAATAAATTTCTTCTGCCAAGGTTCCATCAATATAAATCACCTGGGTTGAAATATTCGAAGTAAACCTGCTTGGATCATATTCCAAAGATGGAAAATTTTCATTCCAGGGAACAGCAGGTGGGAGGTCAGGGAAATACTCATCAATTTCTTGTATCGATAGCAAAATACGGTCTGCGTAGTACGGGGTCATGCCCCCTGGATTATATTCGTCAAGATATTTGAGGATGTCTTTCATCTCTGGGATCAAAAACTGCATATCAGGTTCGTATACACAAAGTGTTCTCGACTTATCAGAGTTCACCAAAATACAATCCCTGAGACCATCATAGGTTTTTTGATAATTATCTCCGTAATCATACAGTTTATCTGTGGGATCATGCTTATTATTGGATTCAAGCGAGTAAAAGCCTAATGTATCCAGCCTTGATAGAAACCTCTTGATTTCATCGGATGATAAAACCTTTTGTTTAAATGTTTCCCCGGTTCCAGCTATAAGCATTTGCCCGTCATCGTACAATACAAGTCTTGTAATAATTTCATATGGAGGGTCAAAGAAACTGTCAGTCCCTGAATGTTGGCCTATTTCATAATAGTCAAGAATTACATGTTTATTCTGGTAGGGCGGAAATGGCGTAGAAGTTGGGGTTGGAGTTAGAGAGGGCTTAGGTGTTTGGGTCGAAGTTAATGTTGGCTTGTGCGTCGAAGTTAGGCTTGGAATCTGAGTTGATAGAATTTCTGCTGGAGGTGTATTGGTGGCAACTAATATTACAGGTGTACTGGAAGGAATTACCGTCGGTTGATTAATCTGGCTTTTGCAAGAAGAAACCAAGATTGTGATTAACAAGAAGAGGGATAATCTAGCCACTTTTTTCATAGCTGTCAAAGAAATAACAATTAATTGATACAAATGCTTTATTCAGTAATTATATTTAATGAAGATTATAGTACGGATTTACGGCTCAGGATGTATATAAGAATAGAGGCGAAGCAACGAGGGCGGTCTCTGCCCGAAGCCTAGCGAGTGCTCTTTACGAGCGAGGTCACATTTTTATTATATGCTTCGCCCCTACTACTCTCTTGGAATGTGAGCAATATCCCCGCCTCCCAGGCAAGTCGTGACCGTCCCGACCGCCGAGGAGATACCGGCTTCATTGCAATTGACATACAGCTGCCATGACTCATACCCGCTGGAAAGCTGCAGCAATTGCAGCTGTGCATGCCCGCTTAATTCGATCACCAGGTCTCCGGTGGATGCTGAAATCGTCGCTGATTCGATGGTGTGCCTGCCGATCTTTGCCCTCACAATTTTCGCGGCATCGACGGGCTCAGGAAGACCAAACGGTTGGCTGTGATCTTCTGAAGTGACGACCATGCGTTCTTTGATCATTAACCGCCAGTGCGATTCAGTGCCGATGGTGATATCACCAGTGAACCTGAAGAACCACGTATAATCCACCTTTTCAACCGATGTCAGGTGATGTCCGATGAGCGGCTTGCAGTACGAGTTTAGTTCTTTCTGATCCCTGGTGATCTTTCCATGAATACGACTGCCATCGCTTGATTGTATGAATGTATCTGTCATACCGGTTTATATCTCCCTTCATGACTACGCACCCTGCTGAGAATTGTTTGCTGTAGGGGCTGTCTAAAAAGCAACTCATGCCAACCGTAAAATAACTGAAAAAGCAAGGATTTGAAAGAAGGCAAAAAAATTGGCAGTCATTGGACTGCCAATTTTGCTATATTATGGGCAATGCATAACAAACCCCACTCGGTTTTCACCTTTTCTATCCCCCTCAGAGTAAATCTTCGGAACCCCCAATCCTGCTTAATCCTTCCAAAAACACTCTCCGCTTCCACGCCTCGGCGTGAACGCAGTCTTCTCCCTTGTTCAGAAATGAGCTTCTCGCGCGCCAGATGTTGGTAGCGGTTGAGGGTTGGGTTGATTCCAATTCGGCGGTTACCAGCCGCCCTTGTACACTCTGGTTTAAGGGGACAGGAAGCACACGAACCACACTCATATTCCCGGATCGAGGTCTTGTAACCATTATCTGTGATGCGATAGCGGGGTCCCAGGAAAGTCAATCGCTGCTGACTGGGGCAGATGTACTCATCCTTGGTTGGATCATATTCCCAATTCTCGACCCGGAAGCGCTGCTTGCGCCAACTGCGTTTCTGCTGTTTGGAGAAGAGCGGATACTTCACATACCCTTCTACCTTGGCTCGTTCCAGGTAGGCATAGTTCTCTTCGCTCCCATATCCCGCATCAGCTACCACAGTACGTGGGAGACGGCCCAGGCGTCTCTGGACCTGGTCCAGGTGCGGGATCAGCGCGTTCAAGTCATTGGCCTTCTGGTGAATGCTGAAGCCCACCACGAACTGGTTCTCGGTTCCGATTTGCACGTTATACCCGGGTTTCAATTGCCCATTCATCATCACATCTTCTTTCATGTGCATGAATGTAGCATCATGATCGGTCTTGGCATAGCTGTTGCGCCCGTCCAAGATTTTCTCCTGCTCTTCATACTTCTTCTGACGCGGCAGACAGTCTTCCTGCAAGGTCCGCAGAGCCTTAGCTTCCCGCTTGTCTTTCATCTTGTCTGCCAGGCGTTTATTCAATCGCTCGATTCGTTTCTGCAGTGCTTCACTACCGATGTCGCCTCCACCTTGTTTGTTCCCACCCCCCATTTCTTCCAAATCCTTGTCCCCGTATGCTTCCTGCTCCGCTTCATTCTCTTGCTCAATGTTTCTGAGCAACTCCTGGATCTTCTTTTGCAATCGCTCCTTGTACTTCGCCGTGCTCTTCGCCCACACCCACTTGTACTTGTTTGCATTCGCCTCGATCTTGGTCCCATCCAGAAAGTAGTTCTCTAGCGTCACGTATCCACCTTCGATCAGGTACTGCAGCACTTCACTGAATACCACCTCGATCCCCTCTTTCATCACACTGCTGCGAAAACGATTGATCGTCCGAAAATCTGGTCGATTGTTCCCACTGATCCACATGAAGTTCACGTTCTCCCGCAGTCCCTTGGCGATCTGCCGGGATGAGTTCACTTTCTGGGTATAGGCATACACCAGCACTTTTAGCATCATGCGTGGGTGATAGCTGCTCGTGCCTCCCCCTTTATACTCGTTCAGGATTGGCTCCAGGTCTAGTTCGTCCATCACCCGGTTCACCACCCGCACCAGGTGGTCTTCGGGGATCAACTCCTCCAAACTTGGAGGTAATAGTGCTGGCTGGTTCATTGTGTAGGGTTTGAAGGTAATCTTGTTGTGTCCTTTTTTCATACCCTATTGAATCACGGTTCTTTAAAAAGAAAAGGGCTATCCCTTACTTTTGGGACAGCCCCTACTGTTCGATCAAATTAATTGCCAATTCGCCTTCTCAAAAACTCTAATCTTAAAAAATCCATAAACCCCTTGTGGATTAGAACATAAGTGCTATAATTGAAGATGATTTCCTTTCATAATTTAAATCAGATCATCTTCATACCGGTTGGTTTTTACCGGTAAATGTAATTACTCACCGAGTTGCAACACGCCGCAGTAGTCATGTAAACATACAATAAATGTTTCTATTAAGCTGTCATTGCGAAGCGGTCTTTGCTGAAGCAATCTTCCTTTCCGACTAAACTCATAATCACATCGGATTACTTATCAGAAATGAGACTTTGGTGAAGATTGCTTCATTCGCAAAATTCGCTCATTCGCAATGACAAAGGTATGATTTTTGCATTTTCCCAATTATGGTGAGTAATTACCTATAGACAGAAAATTCTTGCCATGAACATCCATCACCTTTCTCTCCTCACTCAGAATTTTTCCCCACCTGACTTGATTTGTTCCTCTTTTATTTTTTATTTTTTTTATTAAGTAATCCTCGTCACCTTCCATAAACCACTATGTCCATTAAGTCGTCTCTACATTTTTACGGATGTATCCCGCCGCAACCACGCCACTACCACCCAGGGCAATATGGCGAAGATGCCCACCAGGGCCGGACCAGGCAGTCCGAACTCGATATCAGCCAGCAGGCTGCTGAGACCGGTGATGGCGTAGCTCCAAATGGGCAGCTGGCCGAATGGCTCGCGTGATCCTTCCTGCCCGGGATGGAGGCGGGCGATGGTCAGGAACAGCCAAAAAGTAACGAAGATGGTCAGCCACCAGCCCCAGTAGTTCTGCAGGGGGATGCCGAAGTAGGCCCCCGGCTGGTCCCACACCCAGTGACCTCCATTGACCATCATGGGGTCCATCGCCAGGTCCCAGGCGGTCATGATCACTGCACCCAATGCGGCGACAGCCAAGCGCCAGGCCCAGACCTTTTTAATCACCGGCACAAGGACCCTGGCGATCACATAGGAAGGGTAGGTCATCATGAACCAGGCGACCGGGATGAGCAAAGGTACCAGTCCAAGGAACTTGATTCCCAGCTTGTCGGTGTAGTGGTACGCACCGTAGACCCAGCCGGTGGCGACCCCCACGCATTCGAACAGCAGGCTGATAGCGAAGGTGAGAATGAGAAGTAAACCCATCTGCTTCCAGCCCAGGTTCTGCCAGCCATGCAGGATGGCAAAGGCAAAGGCGAGCAGGGTGAGAAGGGGGGTGAAGAAGGGATGATAGGGGAGACCCAGGAAGGGGCTAAGCAGGGTGTAGAAGGTGAGTATGGCGTAAGTGAAGAGGAGGTAAAAAGTCAATCGTCGGAAGAACATGGAGGAGGTCGTTGGAGCGTCCATTGGGTGCGATACCTTGTTCAGTAAGGGCGAAGCAACGAGGGCAGTCTCTGCCCGAAGCCTAGCGAGTGCTCTTTACGAGCGAGGTCACATTTTTATTAGTTGCTTCGCCCCAACAATAGATCAAATGCCGATCCGATTATATCTGTTGGACTTTGCGGATGGGCTCGAGGAACAGGCGCGTGCGCTCATCCTGGGCATGACCAAAAATTTGGCTGGGAGGGCCGGATTCAACAATGTAGCCTTTATCCACAAACAGAATCCGGTCGGCAACATCGTTGGCGAAACCCATCTCATGGGTGACGATGATCATGGTGGTGCCTTCATTCGCCAACTGCTTCATCACGTCCAACACCTCGCCGATCAGCTCAGGGTCAAGGGCGGAGGTGGGCTCATCGAAGAGCATCACCTTGGGTTCCATTGCCAGGGCGCGGGCAATCGCCACGCGCTGCTTCTGCCCACCCGAAAGGCGGATGGGATGCTCAAAACCTTTTTCTTCCATCCCTACCTTTTCGAGGTATTTCTTCCCGATGGGGATGGCTTGATCCTTGGACATCCCTTTGACCGTCACCAACCCCTCAATCACGTTATCCAGGGCGGTCATGTGAGGGAACAGGTTGAATTCTTGAAAAACCATGCCGGTGTTCAGGCGCATGGAACAGGCTTTATTATGATCATAAGCCTGACCGGCAATGATGGTCAGCGATTGACCGGCAATATTGATCATGCCGGCAGAAGGCTCCTCCAGGAAGTTGAGACAGCGCAGAAGCGTGCTCTTGCCTGAACCGCTACGACCGATGATCACCAGCACTTCCTTGGGAGTGACAGAAAAGGATACTCCCTTCAAGACGTGCAGGAGCCCAAACCACTTGTGTAAATTTTCTACGCGGATAATCTCATTATCGCTCATAGGCGTGCCGCATCCGTTTCTCCAGAAGGCCTTCTCCCCACGAAGATACAATGGTCAAAAACCAGTATAGTAAAGCTGCAACGACGAACATTTCCATAAATTTGCTGTCTTGACGGGCAAACCGGTTAGCCCGGTAGGTCATCTCCCAGATACCCATAAACGAGACCAGGGCTGAGTCCTTCTGCATGGCGATGAACTGGTTGGCAATATCGGGGATGATCACACGCACTGCCTGGGGCAGGGTGATGCGGCGCAGGATCTGGGTCCGGCTCATCCCGATGGATTCAGCTGCCTCGCGCTGACCGCCGCTGATGGACTGGATGCCGGCGCGGAAGATCTCAGTCATGTAGGCACCATAATTCAAGCTAAGTGCCAGGATACCGGATTGGATGGCGCTGAGGATGAAAAAATGACCCCAATCATAACCCTTGTTGATCAGTGCCGTCCCGATCTGAGGTAATCCATTGTATATGATATAGATTTGGATCAGTAAGGGTGTGCCGCGGATGATGGAAACATAAAGACCTGAGATACCCAGGGCAATCGAATTATGCGATAGCCGGGCAACTGCACCCAGCAGAGCCAGAATGGTGGCAAACAGGATGGCTGCTAGGGATACCCCGATGGTGATGGGTAAGCCTGTGAGTACAAATCCAAAATGCTGGAACATATAGGTAGGGCTGAAATCGAATTGAAGCAGGGCGACGGCGATAAAGATGAGCAGCACCACCCAGACGATCCCAATTTTTACGGTTTGAATGAGACGTTCCCTGCGTTGCTGGGCCACCAGTGCCTGACCCATGTCCAGCTCAGGGTCAGAACCTGGTTGCCCGGGTTGCCCTGGCAACTTTATAGTTTCTACAGCCATAGTTACCTCACAAACCCAAGGTATAAATGATTGGGGCTGACTGAAGAGAAAAGCACTTACCCTCAATCAGCCCCGTGAACTACCAAAAGGTGGTGTTAATGTTGTTCATTCCCAGGTCAACAGGGTGATTGCCACGCGGTTCTTGAACCTATTGGCATTTGTCCACTCACAAAAATGTTACCTGGGTGAATATCTTATTTCCACTGATTTAGTGCTGCCAGATCAAAGGTGGCTGCAGCCGTGGTTAGATCCAAACCGTAGTACTTCTGAGAAAGCTGGAGCAGTGTACCATCCGTGTTCAAGCCCTGAATGACTTCGCTTACCTTCTTCAGGAATGGTACCGGATCGGGTGTGCTGGCTTTATCCACCGCGCCTGCCAGGTATTCAAAATAGACCGGGTCACCCAATTGCTTGAGTGCCATGCCGTCCTTGATGGCACCGGCACCCGTGGGCTGGGCCGTTAGAACTGCGTCTAGGCGAACGCCATCACCCAGTGCCAGGTCTTGCAGGGCATTGATATCGGTTTCATAGCCAGTGAATTGTGCATTTTTAACCACGTAGTTGATGGTCTCACCTGGGATCTGCAAGGTACCAGCCAGGTAGGCATCGTAGGTGCAGCCGGTGCAGGCGCCGATCTTCTTCCCAGAAAGGTCGCTAGGCTGAGTATAGGTGGTGTTGGCGCTGTTGACGAAAAATGCTGCCGGGGTGGTGTAGTATGGCTGAGTGAAATACAGCTTGCTCATACGCTCCGGGGTGATGGTCATCGAGCCGATGCTGATGTCCCAGCGGTTAGCCCAGTTACCACCGGTGATCAGGGTCCAATCGGGGGTTACAAAGCAAGCTTCAACCCCGAGCTTGGCGGCAATTGCGATGGCCACGTCAATATCGAAGCCGGTCAGCTCTGACGATGTGTGCTGGTCGGATGTGCATTTCGTGGTGGTTGCGCGTTTGCCACCTTCCACCAGCGAAGATTGAGGCGGGTAGGCAGGGTCGGTGGAGACGATGAGCGTGCCGCGGGCCAGGATTTCAGACAGTTTATCAGTGGCTGCTTTGGGAGTTGTAGAGCAGCTGGCGAGCAATAGACCAAGAATCGTAAACACTGTGACAGCAAGATAAATCTTCTTCATTGGTTCCTCCTATTAAATTGTGGATTAGCGTGGAATGTTGAAGGTCTCAAAATGATCGATGCAACCAGGATGACCTTATAATTTGCCTCCTTCACAGATAGAACCGCAGCAGCGATAGGCGACGTGCAAGGACGCGATTCAGGGATGTGGTTCATCCATCCTCCCCAGCCCCAGTGTTGCTTCCCTCGCCTGAACAACTTTCGAAAAGTAAGCTGATTAGATTCGCTATCATGGATCGCGGTTAGTCTAGTGCGTATTATAGACCAAATTAACTGAGCTACCAAGCGAATTTTACGGATTTACCCAGTTCCGCAGGACTGCCCAGATCACATTTAGGCGAAGGCTCTGCTTGATGACCTGCCGGTATGGAGCATGGGCAGATACTGCGTCAAAGAGGGCAGATTGCAGCTGGGGAGATTGCCGGGCGGCGCGAATGACGGGATCCAACAGACGGTAGCGAGCCAGGAAGATGGTGAAATAACGCATTGCCTGCCCGAACGGCAGATCCTGGGTAATCTCCTGGTTCAACGAGCAATAATGACTATTAAATGCCATCTCGGATATACCCACCTGCAGGATGGTTTCGGCCGCGTGGATACCCGTGATGACAGCCGAGGTGACCCCCTTACCTTTAAAAGCCCGCACCAACCCGGCTGCATCTCCCACCAAGACATAACGGTCACCATAATAGCCGCGGGCTTCTGAACAAGGGAAACGACCTTTGTAAAATTGGAAATCAAGGGGATTGTTGCTGGCGCCAATCTCCGCTGCGGGGAGAATGGCGCGGACTTCGGGCAGGGCAAGGAAAGATTTCATCAAGTCGGTATCCACTGAAATGCCGGCAATATTGATCGCCAGATGGTTGCCCTTCGGAGTTACCCCTCCGAATTCGATCCTGGGGTTGGCGGGCAGAAATGCATGGATACCATTCCCGAATGCATCCATCGCTTCTTGCGTGGGGTGAAATTTGGTCACGATCGAGCTCAGCGCCCTGGGAGGATGGTATGGTGTCAGGCGGTCAAACATGGCGGAGCTGCCTTCGTCCATGCCAAACGCTCCCACGATGACATCCGCTTCAATCGGAGAGTTATCCGTATACACCACGGCCCGATCGTCATGAAATTCCAGGTCTACTGCGCGGGCAGGGACAACGGTAATATGGCGTAGTTTGACCTGATCCAACATATATTCGTCATACTGCACCCTACGCAGGGCGTTGGAGGGCTGTTCCTCGTCCAGGCAGATCTGTTCCCGGGCGGTATGAAGGATATAGCTGGTGATCTGGTTGCGGCATAATCGATAAGGAAACCTGACCCCTAATTGATCATTCAACAGCTCAGGCAAGGGTGGTGAAAGGACACCCACGCACTGGTTGTAGTGCATCTCACCCACGAATTGCTTGCCCTCGACCACGGTCAGGCGGATATCACGACCCATCTCCGCAGCCATGCGGTGAAGTGCCAATGCGCACGCCGTGCCCCCAGGTCCACCCCCGATGATCACTACATGACCTTTTTCCAGAGGACCCAAAGTTTTGCTCAATCTAGCCTCCCCTCCATTTCGAGCCTATCCCATACCCCAGGTTCAGCAATGTACGCGGCTGAAGTACCCTGTAGAAAAGACGGCGATAAGGCTCATCCCCGGTCAACATGCCCCATAAGATGCGCATGTGTCTTCTATCTTTTACGGGCAGCGTCATCTCCCTTTGAATGGAACCTTTCCAGGCTTCCATCAGGGATGGTGTACTTAAGACGAAATTCCACATGCGGAACAGCAAGAAGCCATAGGAGTTATCTATGGAGATCGAACGACAAACGGGTGCGTAGTGCTTACGAAATATCAAGCGTGATATTCCCACGTGCATTGCCACCGACATGGCGCATTTGGTAGTTTGATAGGCTGAACCGATCCCATCCTTGTAGAGGCGGGTGACAGCCGCGTCTCCCACTGCCACCCAACAATCACCAAAGTAATGTTTTGCCATACCCACCGCAATCCGTGGATTACAACCACACAGACTGCTTGCTGAGGTGTATTGTAAATCATCCGTCAAGTTTTGGGCAGCAATAAATTCATCCACGGAATTGCGGGTGAAACCTTTGCCGAGCAAGGAGATGTTTAAATAGCGCCCTTTGGGGATGATGGCACCAAAGCTCAAGCCCGGTGGTTGCTTAAAATAAGCATTCACCTCTTCCGAAAGCCAATCTGCCGGGCGGAGGACCTCATCCTGTGCCATGACTTCCGTCTTGGGGGCTTGATAACCAAAACCGGCATCCAAGGGCGAGCGGCTGTTGATGCCCGTTGCCAGCACCAGGAAGCTGGCAGAGTAATGATCGTCGGTGGTATAAACGACTGGTTGGTCTTCCCATCTGATTTCGCGCACGCGGTGAGGGATATGTACAGCTCCGCGGTTCACAGCCTGGGTAAGCAGGAACTCGTCAAAGCTGGCTTCCGGCGCATCCTGAACCCTGCGTGGTCCACCACCCCGGTAAACGCTGATAATCCGGCGGGAAGGGTCGGGTCGATTCAGGCGAATGGACTGGTGGTCAAGGTGGATATTATAGGATTGAAGGTCGGCTTGAATGAGATTCTCTGGGATGGACAGCCCCAGCTCGAAAAGATTCCCCCAAAGGCGTGAAGAGAGCACACCCGCACAACGATTGCATCCTGCAGGGCCGGGTCTGGAGAAATCACGCGGCTCGAAGATCAATACTTCCAGATGGAGGTTATTAAGCTGGCTGAGGCGCAGCAAATGCAGGGCTGCGAAACTTCCAGCAGGCCCGCCACCGATAATGCAAACACGGCTGTGATCTTCCAACCGTAAATCTGCCAGGCTGGTACCCTCCAACCACTAAGAATAATTTTGAGAAAAAGTGAAATACCTATGCCAATAGAATACCAATTGTACCTGATTATCGATGAATTTGACCACTTTGGTTTAAATAAAACTTCCCGGGAGGGGAAATGCGAATCACCAGCGGGAAGTGATTAGCTGCCAGAGAGCAAGCGGGCTGCCATGCAAGAGCTGAGCGGATCCTCATCATACAGCTGTTTGCAATCCGATCCGCAGAAGTAAACAATTTCGCCCTTATATTGAATGAAGGGTGTGTTGGGAGTGAGCTTGACGCGGGCACCGCAGGCAGTCTCTGCTTGTGAGGGCAACTCTGGTTCCATGGAGGGATGAGTGGGACTCATTTTTCCCTGGTCTCAATTTCGTTCAGCAGGTCAAGGTCACGCTTGAGGTTGCGGCGGCGGATGAATATGCTGACGATGTACAGGAATATGACACTAAAAATCACGGAATACCCGGCGATCATATAGCGGGTGGTCTCGGCGGGTGCTTGTTGGAGGAAGGCAATGAGCATGGATATACTCCTATTGAATTACCTTTAATCTCAGGTTTTCGGCCTGATCGGCCAGCTTGCCCAGGCGTATTCGATGCCAGAGCAGGTCGGCGAAGATAAATGAGAAGGTGAGCAGGCTGAACATGAAGGTTTGCAGCATTTTGGGGGTCATATCGAAACTACCCTCCGCACCGGCGGCGCCACTGCCGATGATGACCGGGTGGATGGTGCGGAAGATGCGGATCGAGATAAATGTGAGTGGAACGCTGATGAAGCTGAGGATGGCATAAACGGCACCGAAACGGGCGCGCCGGTCGGGGTCTTCAATCCCCTGGCGCAGCATGAGGTAGGCTGCGTAAACCAGCTCGACGATGGCGGCGGTAGTCAGGCGAGGGTCCCACGTCCACCAGGTGCCCCACGAGCCACGCGCCCAGATCGAGCCGGAGACGATGGCGATAAAGAAGAAGACGAAGCTGATTTCCACCGCGGCCATCCCGACGATGTCCCATTTTCGGTCAGCTTTGCGTAAGAATGCCACCCCGGCGATAGCCGCCACCATGAAACCCAGCATGCCCACCCAGGCGTTGGCAACGTGGAAATAAAACACGCGCTGCACCTGGCCCATGACCGCTTCCAAAGGGGCATACAGAAAAACCATACCCACGGCGGTGATAAACAGCAGGATAGTGACTGTGTCCAGGATGGTCAGTAATCGAGGTTTAGATTCCATATGTCACTCCTCTACGATATAGTCGTAAACCATAAAGGCTGCGGCAATGAAGACCACATCGTAAACGATCAAAAGATTGAGCCAGGGAAGGATATCGGCAAACGCCGCAGCCTGAAGAAAACCGGTGCTGCCTTTCACTGCGGCAATCAGCACGGGGATGATCAACGGGAAGAGCAGGATAGGCAGGAGAACATCACGCGTTCGGGTCTGTATCGCCATACTGGAGAGCAGTGTGCCTACGGCTACATAACCGATCGAGCCCAGCAGGATAATCAGCAGCAATCCTGGAATGAATAGATTGACACTATACAACACGCTGTATACGGGCAGCACGATGGCTTCCACGATGAGCATAAAGATCAGGTTGCCGATGGCTTTGCCGAAATATATAGCAGAGCGGTCAACCGGTGCGAGCAGCAGCCCATCGAGACAGCCGCGGTCTTTTTCCATGGCCATTGAGCGGTTGAGCCCCAGAGTGCCAGCGAAAGCGAAAGTGACCCACAATACCCCGGCAGTGACCGTGGCGCGAGCCTGGGCATCCAACTCCAAAGAAAAGTTGAAGATCAGGATCACCAGCAGGGCGAAAACCAGCATGGCAGACAGCAATTCACGGCTGCGTAACTCGGCTGCCAGGTCTTTCCAGATGATGGCTGACATGGAACGCATGAAATGCCCAATACGAATGGTGGGTTCTTTACGGATTAACTGGTTTTCAGCCTGGGGAATGGGTTGCATGCTCAAGCCTCAGCCAGTGACTGCCGGTAAAATGCAAGCAGATCATTGGGTTCGATCTGCGAGCGCTGGACAGAAGCAGCAATGACGCCGCGCGATAAAACATCAAATCGTGAGGCCAGGTCGGCTACGCGGGCCAGGTCGTGGGAGGTCATCACCACCGTACGTCCACGGGCGGCTACTTCACGCAAGACTGTATCGAGCATAAGGCAGGCATCCTGGTCCAATCCGGTGTGGGGCTCGTCGAAGAGCATCACTTCGGGGTCGTGCAGCACGGCGCGGCCTATCGCCAGGCGCTGCTGCATACCACGCGAGAAGGTGCGCACCAGGTCACGCCGGCGAGGTGACAGTCCGACCAGGTCGAGCACCTCTGAGATGCGTCGGTCGGCATGGGGTACGTCATACATGCGGGCAAAGAAGCGCAGGTTTTCCTCGGCAGTCAAATCTCCATAAAGCAGAGGAAGGTGCGATACCACACCCAACCGGCGCCGGACTGCAGACGCCTGACCTGGCAGGGAATATCCGGCGATGCTCACGCTGCCCAAGGTTGGGCGTGATAAAGACGACAGGATGCGCAGGAAGGTGGTCTTGCCGGCACCATTGGGACCTAATAAGGCGACAAATTCACCTGATTCAACGGAGAAGTCCATGCCGCGCAGGATGGTCTTCAGCCCGAAGCGTTTGACGAGCTTACGGACCGTGATCATGATATTAACCACAGCGACATGATGTGCAGCATACCACTTGCGCTATCCCTGCTCTGCTTTTCGGAGTTTTTCCTTCAGGATGGCTCTCCGTTCAAGGTAGGCCTCCTGAGGCAAGTTCCCGGCATGGTACTGGTCATCCAGGGCAATGATGGCATCCATTAAAGTGTCTTCGCTTTCCGGAGCAGTATCCGCTGTGGGGATTGGTACCACGTTGTTCATGCCATCCATGGCAGCTTGCAGGGAAACCTTTTTCTGATTCTTGAGGAATAGCCAAAGGCCGCCCAATACAAGGGCGACACCAAAGACTCCCAGACCAAGGGCCAGATTTTGGGATCCCTTTGAAAAGATAGACGTAATTGCTTTCTTCGGATTACCAGTCAGCGTGAATTCCAGTGAGCTCCCAGCACTCAGGCTGCTGCCGTTATACTTGCGGTAGGTGATATCCTGAAGAACCTGTGTGCCTGTATCCTCCAGCTGAGCGCTGGAAACCTTGACTCCATTATCCGGTAACATGACTACTACAGCACTGGTGGGAAGGAATAATGGCTGGACGAAGCTCAGCTTGCGATCATACGGCATCTGAAAAGCAAATACCACCTGGTATTGGCTCACACCGGGAGGGACGGTGACTTTATCGGCGAAACCCTGAGAGAGTTCAACATACCGATCACCCAGTGTGCCATCCTGGAATTGGAGGTTGGTATAACCCTGGGGCAAGGGGAAGGTGACCACCGTGCCATCGCTGGTGGGTGCAACCACAGCTTGTTTGGAAGGGTTGGAAATAATAAATACTTCCACCACGTTGACATTTTGGGGATCGGCAAAGTCAAAGAGAATATGAACACGATCCGTGGTTAACACCGAAGTATCGGTGGTCGAATCATAGACCGTGATCTGCAGATTGAGATTGGGGGTGGCCGGATTAACCATGGCAATATCGGAGCCATAAGTGCCGGAGGCATAATCCACGCCCGCAAGGAAAGCCCAATTCTGGATCATGGTGACATTGGTGAAGGTATAGACCCCATTCACACCCGTGGTGAGCGTCTCTGAATAGGTATTCTGCATGTCATCAAAGCCATACAGGGTGACTGGGGCATCCGAGGGCACATCTCCACCGGTGCCATTGATCAGCTGAACTGCGACCGATCCGATGAAAGGTGCAGTAGAAGTGATCGTTTCAGTGGGGCTCACGGATGGAGATTGAGTCTCAGCAGGGTTTGGATATGCCTGAGGGTTTGGATATGGATTGGCAGCGGTGACCGCAGAAACGGTCTCTCCAGGAGCAGGGTAAGCATTCACCGAGGCGAGGTTGATAAAAGTCAATGAGCGGAGATAAGCAACTAATGCCCAGCGCTCATTCTCGTCAACGGTATTCGTATAGGCGGGCATATCAGGCTGAACGCCTGCGCTAATCGCATCGTAGAGCTTGGTCGATGAGCTCTGGGCCATGAAAGCCTGGTCAGTAAAATCATTCGGCTGGGTCGACAAGCCGGCAGCCTGCGGACCATTTCCCTTTCCAACCAAGCCATGGCAGGAGACACATTTTTCCTGGAAGAGGGTCTGACCCTGGCTGATCTGAGCTTTCGAGGTGCTTAAGCTGATGGCATAAGCTACCACATCCCAGCGCTGACGGTCGGTGAGATTGGCGAAGGCGGGCATGAGTTTACTCATATTTCCCTGGGTGACCACTGAATACCATTCTGCAGGGGAATACAGGCGGGCAAAATCGGACAACCCGAGGTTGGCGACGGGCACGGATAATTGGGCTGCCTGCGGACCATCACCCATACCCCGGGTGCCATGGCACTGGGAGCATTCCTGGCTGTAGATTTTGGCACCATTGGCCAGGTCGGGTGGGACGATCGGATACACAGGGCTGGCAGCAACCGGCTGGGTTGCCGGTTGGACAGCAGGAAGCTCTGAGCCGGGTGGGGGAGTGATATCGGCTGCCAGGGAAAAGGAACAGGCAGATAGGAAGATCGCAGACGCAATCAGGGAAATAAATCCAACGAATTTAGACATGTAGTCTCTCAATAAAAGGGTTAGGCAAGCGTGGCACCGCATCTTGGGCAGAAACGATCAGACACCTGAACGGGACGGCCGCATTTGGGACAAAAACCGCCTGCCTTCTCACTCATGGTACGGCGCCGGAGGGCAATACGCTGCTCAAGGTCATCATCCGGGACGGGTGGAACCGCATTTCCATTCTTCTTCACCGCGGCAGGTGCTGCATCAAGACTGTGATGGCGAGCCAGGATGGCTGCTTCCAGGCGGTCCTCAGCAGTCAAAGGTGTGGACGTGGTTTGATACGCATCGATCTGGCGCAGGATATCTGCCCCATTCTGAAGCATGGTTTGGCGCTGTGAGGGGTAATCCTCCGCTGGAATCTTACCCAGGTTGAAGTCATCGTCCAGCTCTTGAATGGTGGCGACCATCTGGTCGTGCCTGGCCAGAAGCGTAGACATATCCAATTCGGAATTGCTGACTCCGGAAAAGCTTTGCTCGAAGAGCGGCCGGCTGATAAAGATCACAACAGGGATCAAGAGGGCGAGGATGAGAAAGATAGAACCGATATCCATAATTAAAATTCACAATCCAACATGAGTTATGGACCCAGCAAGGGGTCGATAGCAGCCTTGATCTCGGCTAATGAGGTATAAGGGCTGAGTTTTAGGGAAGCCAGGTTGCCTTTTTTATCGATGACATACGTCTCGGGCACGCCTGTGGTGCGATAGGCCTGCGAGATGGTTGTACCCAGATCGGGGCCATTGGGATAGGTGATTTTGAACCGTTTAATGTACGCCAGTGAGGCTGATTCGGTATCGGTCCAGGCAATCCCAAGGAAGAGCACATCCCCGCGGGGTTGGTAATACTCCCAGGCAGATTCCAGGTCAGGTGCCTCCTGTTCGCACGGTTTGCACCAGGAAGCCCAAAAATTCACCAGAACCACCTTGCCTGACATTTCGGCGGGACCAATTAGCTGACCATCGAAGGTGGTGAGGGTAAAGGAGGGAGGTTTTTGACCCACAGCCACTGGGCCCTGCTGCTTGCGCAGTAAGACCATGGCGACGACCACGAGCAAGGCAAATAAACCCACCCAGGCGAGAATGCGCCAGACTGTAGGTCGAGCTGTTTCAGTATTATTTTCAGTGGGATTTGCTGATATTTCGTTCATATTATTTCACGATAGTTAGCGTTTGCGAACTTCATCTTCCAGGCGTTGGATATATTCATCCTGGGCAGGGTTTTGCACACCCGGCGGAGCATCGGTGGAGGGTGGAGGGTTGGCAGGCTGCGTGGGTTGCCTCCAGGTGCGGAATGCGCGAAATAGGACATACACGCCAGCCAGGATGGCGACAGGTGGAACCACATACACAAGCCAGTTGATGCCCTTTGGGGGTGGTGTGCCTAATACACGAGCGCCATACTGCAGGACGAAATAATCCTTAATTTCCTGCTCAGTTTTACCCTCCGCCAATTTCTGGCGGATCAATTCGCGCCATTGGGCACAGGCAGTGGTCGGGCAGACATCCAAGGGGATGTTTTCGCACACCGGGCAATAAAGCTGCCGGGCGATCGCATTCACCTGGTCATCGGATGGGGTGGGCTGCTGGGCAGAGACGAGACCCACCCACAACAAACCAAAGAACAGGCTGATGAAAATAGCGAACGCGCTTTTCTTGAACATCATACCTCAGCCTGCCTTCGAAGGCACAGGAACGGTTTTCCGAAGGATCACCATCTCCGGCTCTTTTTCCGGCCAGGCAGCCACCAGGGTGCCGAGGATGAATACGAAGCCTCCCAACCACAGCCAGTTGACCAGTGGATTGTGGTAAACCTTGAAGGTTGCACCGGTTGTGGATAAGGGTTGCCAATCCACCAGGATGACGTACAGATCATCTTCCATATTGCTGCGCACCCCGGCGATGGTCATGGGTTGCTGAGCTTCGTTATAATAATCACGCCGAGGATAGAGCTCACCCACAAACTTACCGTCTTTATACACGCTCACGACCGCCCGGGCTACATTCCGATTGTCGGCGGTATTGAAGACTGCCAGGGAGTCGAATGTAACGACGTAATGTCCAAGAGTGATCTGACCACCTTGAGGAATAGTGGCCTGGGTCTCAGTCTGGAAGAGCTCGATGCCGATAATCCCGAGCGCCATCAGGACCACACCCAGGTGGATGATATAACCACCATAACGACGCCGGTTCTTTCCTGCCAAACTCCAGAGTGCTTGAAGCAGATTTTCCTGGCGGGTGTTATGGCGTGCCCAGGCGGCACGCCAGAATTCATACAAAGTGACGAAGGTAACCAGGGCGGTAAGCCAAAAGCCCAATAGAGCCGGCCAAGAACGCATACCAGCGGCGAGTAGAACAACCACCACTAACAATGAGGCGATGAAGGGCTTCCATACTGCTTTTCCAAGGGTTTTGCTCGTGGAATATCTCCAGGCTGAAAGCGGGGCAACACCCATTAATAGCAGGAGACCCGCAAACAGTGGACCCGTAGCACGCTCATAATAGGGCGGACCAACGGTGACCTTTTGACCTGAAAAAATCCCAGCCAGCGCGGGGATTTTCTGCCCGACGATACCGAGGGCTTCGGAGATTACTGGAAAGATCACCCCCCAGAAACAGACGATGAATATTCCGACAAAGAGTAGATTGTTGAGAAGAAATAAAGCCTCACGCGAAAACAAGGAGGTCATTTCGGTGTCGGATCTAAGAATATTCCAGCGGCGGATCAAGAGTCTCAGTGATTCTTCCAGGGTTAGAGCGATAAAGCCAAAAAACAATGGGCCAATGGCACTCTGGGCGAAGGCGTGTACCGAAGATAGAACACCCGAACGGGTGAGGAAGGTACCAAAAATGACCAAATCGTAGGTCAGTATGATTAGCACCATGTTCCACTGCTTGAGCATGCCGCGCTTTTCCTGGATCATTACCGAGTGCAGGAAGGCAGTGCCCGTCAGCCAGGGCATAAAAGCGGCTATCTCGACCGGATCCCATCCCCAGTAACCTCCCCAGCCAAGCACATCATACGCCCAACGCCCTCCGAGCACCAATCCCAGGGAAAGGAATAGCCAAGCCACCAGCGTCCAGCGACGGGTGATGCGGATCCAGCGGTCATCGGTGCGTCCGGTAATCAAAGACGCCATGGCAAAAGCGTAGGGAATCACAAAGGACACAAACCCCAGGTACAGCATGGGCGGGTGGAAAATCATGCCGGGATGGCGGAGAAGGGGATTCAATCCGTTACCATCCCTGGGTACGAAGAGCGTCATCCCTGCGGGTTGGAACATGGAAGTGGTAATATTCCCGGTGGGCGTTTGCCAAAAACTGACAAAGGGATTCTCGACGAAGATGCTGAGCAAGAGGAAAAACGCCAGGGTGACCAGACAAACCAGGATGACCCAAGGAAGAAATTCGCGATCACGGTCCCATTTACGCAAGGTGACCGCAGTGGCGAAAGCAGACATAAGCCAGGACCAGAAGATCAACGAACCCGCCTGCCCACCCCACAGGGCAGTGATACGCAGATAGACGGGCATGCTGGTGCTTGAGACTTCAGTTACATACTGGACCTCAAAATGACCGCTGACCAGCAAATAGATGATGGCAAGCGAGGTGATAGTGAGGAGTGGAAAGGTGAGCAGCATGGCGTTGCGGGCGCTATCCACCCATGAGGGGCGATTCTTGCGCGCCCCGAAGAAAGCAGCCGCTGCACCGTAAATTGAGGCGATAAATGCAATGATGAGCGTTCCATATCCGAGGTTAGCTACCATGTTCGACTCCGAAGATCAGGGTGCTACCTGGCTGGGGACGGCTTCTTCGTACTTTGTGGGGCATTTCAGCAGCAGCTCATCAGCGTAGAAGACATTATCGTCGCCAATATGACCCGTCATGATCGCCTGAGCTTCATCCCGCAGGAGATCTGGTTTTGGACCGTTGTAAACGACTTGCATACGGGTGCGGGTGGCATCTGTCACCGCAGTGTGTAAAACAGCAGCCAATCCACCCTGGGCTTCGATCTGTTTATTATCTGCGGGCACGTTGGCAACAGTGAAATAAAGAGATAGCGCTTGGGGGTCATACTGGATTGAGTCACCCACGACCGCGCCTGAAATACGCACATTTTGATTAACCATGGACTGTCCACGGGAGAGTAATTCGTCAATGGTGAAGAAGTATTGTGCGTTGGCTTTAGTGGATGAGATGATCAGGTAGGCGATGGCGGCGATGATCAGTACCCCACCGATAATAAATTTTACCCGACCACCTGACTTCGGGCGCGCTTCTACAGCTTGTTCCATCAAATATTCTCCTTTAATAGATAGGCACAGTTAACTGACGCATATAAATTTTTACATGTTTAGATTAATACAAGGTGAGATATTGCCAATAGTAGTGTGAGAATGAGCGGGAGGAATAATTCTTGATTCCAGCGGGGATATTCGAGCTTCGATTTAAATCCAAATTATCTACTGCGAATGGGTGTCCCACATGAACGGCAGAACTGGTCACCCGGTGAGGCGCGTTTGCCGCATTGTGAACAATAAATTTCAGCCTCGCCGGTGCCAGTATCCATCCCTGCTTCCTGCCTGGCGGCTCTTGAACGCCGGCGCTGCATCTTTGGAGCAGGGCGCTGCCTGCCGGTCTGCCAGTACCAAAAAATACCCCCAATAATTAACCCGGCCCCCAAGACCCCTAAAATCAAAGGCAGCCACTTGGATATGTTGAGATCATTAGCCGTGCTCTGAGGAATGGCTGCGCTGGGCTGAATGGGGAGACTTTGGGTACTGAGTGCATCCGTGGCTTTTTGATAATCGATCGTGATCTGAATATTTTGTCCCGCAGTGATCGCACCGATATCCTGGGTGTAATAAGTCAAGTTGTCAGTGCCTGCCACACCGGCACCCAGGCTGGGTGCAATGCGCATATCGGTGGCTCCGGCAGGCTGCTGAACCTGGATGGTCAATTGTGAAATGGCGTAATCACCAAGCCATACATACTGGTAGTGGCGCGCATTGCCGGTTTTGGTTAACCCGGCATCATAATATTCCAGCTGTATTTCAGTAGCCGAAGTAGTGAAGGTGATGGTCGCCCAATCTCCGTCCACCTGGCGGGTGTAGGTAAGGTCATAGAGAGTGCCATCCGGCTGGCGTTCTGCCACTGCATTGGGTGCACCAGCAGTGGTTGGGATGCGTACAGACATTGTAGCTGGAAAGGTGGTGGCGGGCGAAAATGTCATATAGTAGATGACCAGCACACTCGGCTTATCATACTCGGGCCAGATCTCAATCATCATCGAACTTAATGAGATTGGACTTTGAGCATGCACCCTGAGCGGAATCAGGCTGGACAAGATGATCAGCAAGGGAAGGACCCATTTACGCATAGAAAAACCTCTTTGATGTAAAACTATTTCGAATATTAATCTTACCATGCCAAACTAAATGGGGGAATAGAAATTTTGAGATACCTTAGAAAGGTAATAGCTCACCATAATTGGGAATAAGCAAGAATCATGCGTTTGTCATTGCGGAATCTCCGCTAGTTTTCGGGGAAATGAGCGAATTTTGCGAATGGAGCAATCTTCACCAAGGTCCCATTTCTGATATGTATACCGATGTGATTATGAGTTTAGTCCGAAAGGAAGATTGCTTCAAGACCAGAAGAGCACTGGTCTTTCGCAATGACAATGGTGTGAGATGATTTCGATAATTCTGAATTCAACGGATCAAGAAAGATGATAAAGCGAGTAATTACATCGAAAGAATAGATCATTTATTTTGTGGCAAAGATTATATAATTGTGTAATTGACAATAATAATATATTATGATAATATAATAATATAATATGTAATCATATGATAATCGGGAGGAGAAAATGATCAAACCTGATCGGTCGCAAATCGATGAATTGACTCGCGTGTTAAGTCGCAAAGGCTTCCTGGAAACGTTTACCCAGACGCTCTCCGCGGCCAAAGCCAACCCACAGGAAGCCCCGTTGGCACTGGCGCTGCTGGATGTGGATAAATTTAAAAGCATCAACGATGAGTACGGTCATGTCACTGGCGATAATGTGTTGGTGGCTGTGGCGAAAGTCATCCAGGCACATGCGGGGGGAGATGCACTGGTGGGGCGTTACGGAGGGGATGAGTTCGTGATCATATTCCCGGGCGAAGAACGGGAGCAGGCATTCCTCAGCATGGAGCAGATCCGGTTGAAACTCAACCAGACAGAAGTGACTACCGGGGATGGTAAAACCATCCAGGGGATATCCATCAGCGCTGGCGTAGCCTCCTTCCCGATGGATGGCAGGACCGAGAATGAACTTTTCCGCAAAGCAGACCACGCCCTGTACCGGGCGAAGGCCAGCGGGCGCAAGCAGATCCGCCTGGCTTATGAGGAACGGATGGTACCGAAAACCACCCATTACACCCACACCCAGCTCGAGCGGCTTACCAAACTGGCAGAAGAGAGGGGTGTAAATGAAGCTGATCTGCTACGTGAAGCCATGGATGATTTTCTAACCAAATACGGGGTGAACGATATCGAGACGTGATTTTTTTGTTTATTCAATGGCAGCCCGAATTTGGCGGGCTAAAGCAGAGAAGGCGGGCGTATAGCGAATATCTTCTTCTCTTGGCCTGGGGAGGTCCACAGGCAGGTCGAGGCGCAAGCGACCGGGGCGAGGGCTGAGCACCAGGACCCTATCTGCCAGGAAGAGGGCTTCACTGATGGAATGGGTGACCATGACCACAGTCTTACGCCGGGCTTGCCAGATACGGGTGAGCTCGGAGCCCATGCGCTCGCGGGTCAGTGCATCCAACGACCCAAATGGCTCATCCAGTAAGAGCAGATCCGGCTCGTGGATCAAGGCCCTAGCGATGGCGACGCGTTGAGCCATGCCACCCGAAAGATCACGCGGGAGCGAGGTTTCGAAGCCCACCAGACCCACCAGCTCAACCAGGGCTTGCGCTTTCTGCAGGGCGATGCTGTGGGGTACATGCTGAATTTCCAACGGCAGAAGGATATTTTCCAAAACGGTGCGCCAGGGCATTAAATTAGCTTTTTGAAACACCATGCCCACGCCATGGCGGGGTGCTTTGAGGGAGGAATTACCAAACAGTACTTCTCCGTGGGTGGGCGGCAGCAAGCCGGCCAGGATCCGCAGCAGGGTGGTCTTGCCGGAGCCAGAAGGACCCAATACACTCACAAATTGCTCAGCACTGACGGAAAATGTGATATCGTCCAGCGCGTGCAGTCCACTATTCCCATCGGGGAAGATGGTGCTGAGGTGCTTGATCTGTAAGAACGGCTCACTGACCAGCTGATTCATCCCTTGAGTCCTTTTATCTACCCTGGAAATCACTGGGGCGGAAGGTAGTCATTTGAAAAAGCCTTGGAGACATCCAGTGATTGGGTCAGGAAGCCCATATCAAGGAGTACCTGTTCGGTGTTCTGCCAGGCAGCCGGGTCAGTATATCCAGGCCGGTCAGCCTTCCAGAATTCGATGGAGGTCAGAAGTACCTGCTTTTGGACATCCTGACCCGCTTGCTGCAGTCCCTCTACATATTTTAGACAGGTTTGAAAGGCTTCATCGGGGTTGGCGATGGTATCCGCGATGCCTTTGAGAATGGCTTTGTCCATCCGGCGAATCAGGTCCGGGTTTTGGGCTATGGTAGTTTCATTGGTGATCAATCCATTCGAAACCAGGTGGGTGTAATCTTTGACCCGGATTTCATCAATCTGGTAGCCCTGGGAGCGCAGCAGGATGGGTTCATTATTGGTATAGACCACCACAGCCTGTTCCTTATCACTGACCAGCGTCTCAACCTGGTTGTAGCCAATCGAGTCAAGGGTGACGTCGCTTTCTTTAAGCCCACCCGCACTGAGCAGTGCCCGCAGGCCGATATAACTGGCACCGTATAAACCAGGCAGCCCAATTTGCTTCCCTTTCATATCAGCGGGTTTCAAGATGCCCTGCCCAACCTTGGACACGACCGATACGGGATAATCTTGATACCAGGCCAACACGTACACCACTGGCAGTCCCTTGTCGCGCGCCAGCAAGACCTGGTCACCCGAGACAACCGCAAACTGGATCGAATTGGCACCCACCAGGGCGACGGCATCGGTTTCCATGGAATAGTCGAACTCAATCTCAATCCCTTCCTGGCTGAAGTAACCCTTGTCTACCGCAACATATAATGGCGCGAATTGGACATTGGGGATATACCCAAGCGGCAAGCGGATATGCACCAGCGGGGTGGTCGCAGTAGGGGAAGAGGGGGAATTGGAAGCCTGTGGGGTTGCTGATGGGCTGGCGCCTGGCGAAAACGTGGTGGTAGCTGAAGTACAGGCAGAGGAAATCGTCAACATCAAGATCAAAGTGATCAAAGTCAATTTTTTCATCGTTCAAATCCCTCGAAATTTAATAGCTCACGATTTAGTATGGGCATTATTATTCAGGAAAACCCCATTTTCAGGGCGCTGCTGCCAGCGCAATAAGCGTTTTTCAACCAGTGAAACTAAACCATACAGGATCATTGCCAGGGCAATCAAGGTGATGACTGCCACAAACACCAGGGCGGTATCATATACCCCGCGCCCCACATTGACCATAAAACCAAGCCCGCTTTTCGCTCCCACGAACTCACCGACAACCGCCCCAATTACGGAAAGGGTGGCACCGATACGCAAACCACCCAGAAATACCGGCAAGGCTGCGGGAAGCTCTAGGCTTTTCAGGATCTGCCAGCGGGTGGCCTGGAGTGAGCGCATCAGGTCGCGCAGGTCTTCGGGGACGGAACGCACTCCCACCACGGTATTCACCAGCACGGGGAAAAAGACGATCAAGGCGCACACCAGGATCTTGGAGAATATACCCGGCCCGAACCAGATCACCAGGAGGGGTGCGATCGCCACGATGGGGATGGATTGGCTGGCGATAATGTATGGAGAGAGTAAACGTTCCAAATGCAGCGAGCGGGCGAGGAGATATCCTAGGGCACTGGCTACACCTACACCTAATGCCAGCCCTGCCAGCACTTCCGACAGGGTTACCAGGGTGTTGCGCGCCAAAGTGCCATCTGTGGTCGCCTGCACAAAACGGACGCCCACCTGCTGTGGGGAGGGCAGGAGAAAGCTGGGGAAATTGCCAAGCCAGACCGCCAGCTGCCAAACCAGCAGGACGATTAACAATGAAAGGGCAATTAGCCAGGGTCTCGTCTTCATATGCGAAAAAGCCCCGAAGGGTTCTTCGGGGCTTTTAATATACCAATTCAGGTAAATTCGAGCGCAATGCGCGCAGGAAAATAGTCGAATGGTCTAAGACCTTCTTTCATCCGGACTGTACCGTCGGCTCCGGAATTTCACCGGATCGTGCCATCATCTGGCTCGTGGGCTTTACCACCGGTCGGGAATAAACGGATCAACCGTTATCACCCTGCCCCGAAGGTTATTCTCTTGTTAACCAGATTATAACGAGAGAGATGAAAAAGGTCAATAACAGCTTGTTAGAGTATTATAAGAACCCCCTGCCCTTTGCTTGACGTACATATATCGTCATGGTATCATTCTATGGTTCGTATTAGCACTCTCGATGTGAGAGTGCTAAATTATAGGTGAGACGGATGACTATACTTTCCGAACGACAACGACTGATCCTGGCACTCATCATCCACACGTATGTGGAGACGGCACAGCCGGTTGGGTCTAAAGCTTTGATCGAACGCTATAAGCTAGACTCAAGCTCAGCCACGATCCGCAATGATATGGTAGAGCTGACGGACGCAGGATATTTACGCCAGCCATACACCTCCGCGGGTCGAATCCCAACCGAAGAAGGTTATCGTTATTTCGTCAGGCAGCTGATGGGGCAGACCGAGCTGCCGATGAATACCCGCCGAACGATTACCCACCAGTTCTATCAAGCAGGGCGGGATGTGAACCGCTGGATGCGCCTGGCGGCATCGGTGCTGGCACACCAATCCCTGGGTGCCAGCCTGGTGACTTCACCGCGGCCTGAGTCGGCGCGCTTCAAGCACCTGAGTTTAATCTCAACCCACGGTCGGCAGGTCTTGATGGTGATGGTGTGGAGTGGTGGCCAGGTGCGGCAGCAAATGCTCACCCTGGCAGAGCCGGTCTCACAGGAACAGCTTTCTACAGCCGCCAGCCATATCAATCAATTATGCGAAGGCTTGGATATAGACGGAATTGCAGCCCTGAGCGATCAATTTGATGCCCTCGAGCAAGACGTGATCAAGCTGATCCATGAAGAGCTAGAGCGCATGAAACAGGTGGTATCGGGGGAAGTGTACCGGGATGGGCTGACCAATGTGCTGGCGGAGCCGGAATTCGCTGAGTCTGAATCGGCGCGCAAGGCATTGAGAGTATTGGAAGAGCGCTCGATGTTGGAAGACTTACTCTCCCGGACAGTGCTCACCAGCGGTATGGATGACGTCCAGGTATTGATCGGTGGAGAAGGCACCTGGGAAGACCTGCGGGATTGTTCCATGGTGCTGGCACGTTATGGCGCTCCAGGATTGGTGACCGGGGCGCTGGGGGTGCTTGGTCCCACCCGTATGGCATATGGGCGTACAGTATCGACAGTGCGATTTGTCTCCGGCCTGTTAAGTGACCTGGTAATCGAAATGTTAGCTGAAGAAAATTAAGGAGAGATACCCTATCATGGTTCCAAAGAAACACAAAATGGACGAAAAAATTACACAAGAAGAAAAACCGCAAGAACAACCCGTCTCTCCGATCGAGCCTGAGGAAATAACGGAAGTCCCGGCGGTCATTCCTGAGGAAGAAATTACCCAATTGCGTTGCGAGCTGGAAAAGACATCAGCAAGAGCAAATGAGTATTTAACTGGCTGGCAGCGTGAAAGAGCAGAATTCATTAATTATAAAAAACGGATGGAGCGTGAACAATCCCAGGGAGGTCAGAATGCTTTCGGGAATGCCATTCGGCGCTATCTGGATACCGCCGATGACCTGGCGAGAGCATTAAAAGACAAGAACCGTCCGACTGAAGGAAATGGCGCGATCTGGGCGGAAGGTATCGACCTGATCCACCGAAAATTGATCGCGGCATTCGAAGCAGATGGGGTAAAAATGATCGAGACGAAAGGAAAATTCTTCGACCCGAACATGCATGAAGCCATCTCAAACGAGGATAGCCCGAATCATGAGAGCGGTCAGATCATCGATGTCATATCGCCTGGATATATGCTGGGCGAGCGCGTGATCCGTCCGGCAAGGGTGAGAGTAGCACGATAATCCTTGGTAATCTATCTAATCATTTATATATTCAATCAATCATAAGGAGAGTAAAAGTATGGGAAAAATAATTGGTATCGATTTGGGAACGACCAACTCGGTGGTGGCGGTGATGGAAGGCGGGGAGCCGACGGTTATCCCAAGTGCAGAGGGCGAGCGGCTGGTTCCTTCCGTCGTGTCGGTGAATAAGAACCACGAACGCCTGGTGGGGCGGGTAGCCCGCAACCAGGCTGTCGTCAACCCGGAGAACACCGTCTTTTCGATCAAGCGCTTCATGGGACGCAAATTTGAAGACCCGGAGGTAAAGAAAGCACTCTCCCGGGTGCCTTATAAAGTGACAAAAGCTCCCAATGGCGACATTCGGGTGATCCTGGACGGGCGGGAATATTCTCCGCCTGAAGTTTCAGCGATGATCCTGGCGAAACTCAAGGCAGATGCTGAAGCCTACCTGGGTGAAGCAATCACCCAGGCGGTAATCACCGTACCCGCATACTTCAACGATGCCCAGCGCAACGCTACCAAGGATGCCGGGAAAATTGCCGGGTTGGACGTGTTGCGAATTATCAACGAGCCAACGGCGTCATCATTGGCTTATGGTTTGGATAAGAAGAAAGACGAAGTCATCGCGGTGTATGACCTGGGCGGCGGGACGTTCGATATTTCTATCCTGGACGTGGGGGATGGTGTCTTCCAGGTTCGTTCCACCAGTGGAGATACTTTCCTGGGTGGCGACGATTTTGATATGCGGCTGATTGATTATCTGGCGGATGAATTTAAATCCACCAATGGGATCGATCTGCGCCAGGATCGCCAAAGCCTGCAGCGCCTGCGAGAAGCAGCTGAAAAAGCCAAGATCGAGCTTTCCAGCATGATGCAGACCGAGATCAACCTGCCGTATATCACCGCGGATGCTTCGGGCCCAAAACACCTGGTGATGAACCTGACCCGTTCCAAGCTGGAACAGCTTACCGGCGATCTGATCGAGCGATCATTGGGTCCGGTGAAAAATGCGTTGAAGGACGCTGACCTGGATACATCGAAGATCAACGAAGTGGTGCTGGTGGGTGGAATGACGCGCATGCCGGCGGTACAGGAAGCGGTGCGGAAGCTGTTCAATAAGGAACCGCATAAGGGCGTCAACCCGGATGAGGTGGTAGCGATTGGGGCTGCCATCCAGGCGGGTGTGTTGGGAGGCGATGTCAAAGACATCCTGCTGCTCGACGTCACACCCCTGACCCTCTCGGTGGAAACTTTGGGAGGGGTTGCAACCCCGCTCATCGAGCGCAATACCACCATACCCATCCATAAGAGCCAGATCTTTTCGACTGCCTCCGATAGCCAACCCCAGGTGGAGATCAACGTCCTGCAGGGTGAGCGCCCGATGGCATCCGATAACAAGAGTTTGGGTAAATTTACTTTGGATGGGATTCCCCCAGCGCCTCGCGGTCTCCCACAAATCGAGGTCACCTTCGATATCGACGCTAATGGGATCATCAAAGTAACTGCCCTGGATAAAGCCACGCAGCAAAGCCGGCATATTACCATCACCGCTTCTTCCGGCTTGAATGAAGCTGAGGTCGAACGCATGCGGCGCGAAGCAGAGGTACATGCAGATGAAGATAAGAAACGCAAAGAGCTGATCGAAGCCCGCAATGTGGCCGATAATGCCATTTATACAGCTGAGAAGAACCTGCGCGACTTTGGAGATAAGGTTCCTGCGGATACCAAGAGCAAAGTCGAGGCCGAGGTCGCCAATGTCAAAAAGACATTGGAGGGTGATGATGCAGCTGCGATTAAGAGCGCCACAGAAAAGCTATTTGAAGCTGTACAGCAAATCGGGGCTTCTGTATACCAGCAAGGTGGTCCACAAGCGGGGCCGGCTGCCGATGGCGGGCAGGAACCTGGACCTGATGAAGGTGGTAAGAAACCCGGTGGCGATGAAGATGTGGTGGATGGTGAATTTAGGAATGCGTGAAATTCGTTAGAACGTTATCACGTTAGAACGTTGGAACGTTGACACGTTTTAACGTTGGAACGTTGACACGTTGGAACGTTTAAACGTTAATCCGTTGGAAGGTAGGAAAACAAACCGATTAAACGTTGGGACGTTGAAAAGATAAAAACAAGAAAATGACGACGATCGTAAGGTTTGAAGACATCGATGCCTGGCAGACTGCGCGTGAATTGACGGGTTTAGTATATAAACTAACTCGTTCCGGGGAGTTTGCCAGGGATTTCGGTTTACGCGACCAAATGCAACGCGCATCCGTATCCATTATGTCTAATATTGCTGAAGGGTTTGAAAACCGGACAAATTTGCTGTTCAGAGATTACCTGGGTCGGGCGAAGGCTTCCTCTGGAGAATTACGTGCGCAGTTATATATTGCGATAGATACCGGTTATCTGAATGATAATGATTTCTCCCAAGTCTTTGAATTATGTGATAAATGCAGCCGCCAGATCTCACGCTTTATTCAATACCTGGCTCAAAAACCGAACGCTATCCGCGAAGAAGGGATCGATTACAACGTTTAAACGTTACAACGTTTAAACGTTCGAACGCATCGTATGGCCCAACGTGATTATTACGAAGTTCTGGGTGTGCCCCGCACGGCCACGCCCGATGAGATCAAGGCAGCCTTCCGCAGGTTGGCCAGGCAGTACCATCCTGACGTCAGCCAGGAGCCCAATGCGGAGGAACGCTTCAAGGAGATCAACGAAGCCTACGCGGTGCTATCCGAGGCGGATAAGCGGGCCGCCTATGACCGTTTCGGTCACGCGGGTGTACAAAATACGGGTGGTGTGCCTGATTTCACGGTCGACTTTGGTGACCTGTTCGAGGAATTTTTCGGTGGTTTTGGCGGCTTTGGCAGGAGCACAAGCCGCAGGGCACGCAATGCACCTCGCCGGGGTGCCGACCTGCAATATAACCTCGACTTGAGCTTCGAAGAAGCGGTTTTTGGGGTGGAAAAGGAAATCGAGATCACCCGCGACGAAGTGTGTGAGACCTGCGGCGGCAAGGGGGCAGAACCGGGAACCAACCCGGTGAGATGCTCCACCTGTAACGGCACGGGTGAAGTTCGACAGGTGCGCCAGACACTGCTTGGCTCAATGGTGCAGGTATCCACCTGCCCGGTGTGCAATGGTGCAGGCGAGACGATTGCCACACCATGCCATACCTGCAGCGGGCGTGGGTTGGTGCGTAGAAACCGGAAGAAACTGGTATCCATTCCGCCAGGTGTTGATAATGGTAATCAAATCCGGCTGGCAGGCGAGGGACAGCCCGGTGAAAACGGCGGTCCGAATGGTAATTTATACTTATTCATTCGGGTGGTATCCCATAAATATTTTCGCCGCCGTGAGAATGATATCCTGCTCGACTTGAACATCAATATCGCCCAAGCAACCCTCGGAGCGGAGGTGGAAGTGCCCACTGTGGATGGACCCACCAAGCTGAAAATCCCGGCGGGCATCCAACCAGGGAAAGCTCTGCGCATGCGCGGGAAGGGTGTACCTCACTTACGCGGGAATGGACGTGGTGACCAGATGGTGGTGGTCAACGTGGAAGTGCCCAAGACCCTGACCAGTGAACAACGCCAGCTTATGGAACAGCTGGCTGAAAGCCTGGGTAGTGAAGTGCGACCTGCTGAACGCGGGTTCCTGGATTGGCTAAAAGACACCCTGGGTGGATAACTTCACTCCCCACGTTCGAACGGAAATTAACATCCCCTGGATGATTGGAAAAACATGACATATAAATACTGGCTCGAAGTGAGCCTGATTGTGGATGGCGAGCTGGCAGAAGCGGTAGCGGACGTGCTCAGACGCTACCTGCCGGATGGTGTGGTGATCGAATCCACTGCGGTGACCGCCGGACCAGCCGATGAAAACGGCCAGGCAGTTGGGCCGTTAAGGGTATGCGGCTACATCCCTGTGGATGAAAATCTCGATGATACCCGGCAGAAGATTGAGCAGGGATTATGGTACCTGGGGCGCATATCTCCCTTACCAAAGCCGACATTCAAGCAGATCCAGGAAATCAATTGGATGGAAGCCTGGAAGGAACATTACCACCCGATCCCGATTGGGAAGAAACTGCTGATCCTGCCTGCCTGGATCGAACCTCCAGGAGACGGACGCATTCCCATCCGGATCGACCTGGGGATGGCATTTGGCACGGGCACTCACCCTACCACCCAGCTGTGCCTGGCATTAGCGGAAGAGTTTTTTGAACAGTGGGGCGGTGAAAAAGGGATAATGGCGATCGACATCGGCTGTGGGTCGGGAATCCTTTCGATTGCCGCCGTAAAGCTGGGGACAGAGCACGCATTGGGGGTGGATATTGACCCGGAGGCGATCCGGGCCTCTAGTGAGAATGCAGCTCTGAATGATGTAAGCAGCAAGCTTGAGCTAGGGGTCGGCTCGGTGGCTGAAGTGCAGGCTGGTAAGTTCGGTATCCACTCGGCACAACTGGTGTTTGCCAACATCCTGGCACCGATATTGGTGAAGCTGCTGGAGCAGGGATTGGGTGAGCTGGTTGAAGGCGAGGGCTGGTTGATCTTATCCGGCATCCTGGCAGATCAAAGCCTAGGGGTCGAGAAAGCGCTGCAAGATCACGGGTTCCCGCAGATAATAAAGCGCAACGCGGGCGATTGGGTAGCACTGGCCGCTCAAAGATAGTCGATCAATTCTTATTGAAACCCTGATAAAAACAACTAATTATCAAGCCCAGCTTACTTAAGCATGGGCATTTTTAGATGATGGCGTTTGGCGGCATCAATCGCAATCTGATAGCCCGCGTCTGCATGGCGCACAATGCCCATCCCAGGGTCGGTGGTGAGCACGCGCTTGAGCCGCCTGGCAGCCTGGCGGGTGCCATCAGCTACGATCACCTGACCAGCGTGCTGGCTGTAGCCAATCCCAACGCCACCCCCATGATGAAATGAAACCCAGGTGGCACCGCCTACCGCATTGATCAGGGCATTCAAAATCGCCCAATCACTGACGGCATCGGTGCCATCCAGCATACCTTCCGTCTCGCGATTGGGGGAGGCCACTGAGCCTGCGTCCAAATGATCGCGCCCAATCACGATGGGGGCTTTCACCAGGCCCTCCGCAACCATGTTATTGAAGAGTAAGCCTGCCTGGGCGCGTTCGCCATAGCCGAGCCAACAAATACGAGAAGGCAGCCCCTGGAAGTGTACTTTCTCACGCGCCAGTTTCAACCAGCGGTGTAAATGCTCATCATGTGGAAACAGCTCCATGATGGCTTCATCGGTGCGGTAGATATCCTCCGGGTCGCCTGAGAGTGCCACCCAGCGGAATGGACCCTTGCCTTCGCAGAATAATGGGCGGATGTACGCTGGGACAAAACCAGGGAATTCGAAGGCATCCTTCACTCCCTCATCGTATGCCCGTTGGCGCAAGTTGTTGCCGTAATCAAAAACTTCGGCACCCTGCCTTTTAAATGCCAACATCGCCTGTACATGGCGCGCCATGGATTGCATGGAACGCCGGTGATATTCACCAGGCTGGTTGATACGCAGCTTTTCAGCTTGAGCTACATCCAACCCGGCCGGCACATACATAAGCACGTCATGGGCAGGGGTTTGGTCTGTGACCACGTCGGGGGTAATCCCACGCACCACCAGCTCAGGGTAAATTTCTGCCGCATTGCCGATCAATCCGATGGATTTTGGTAATTGCTTATTTTGGAATTCCTCCACCATGGTCATGGCTTCTTCGAGCGTGTCAACCACCACATCCACGTAACCATTTTCGAGGCGGCGCTGCGCGCGCGCCGGGTCCACCTCCACGATGAGACCCACACCCTCGTTCATGGTGATAGCCAACGGCTGGGCACCACCCATCCCACCCAAGCCGGCAGTGAGCACGAATTTACCTTTCAGGGAGGGCCAACCTCGCAGGTTGGCAAGCGAGCCAAGCGTTTCATATGTACCCTGGAGGATACCCTGGGTACCAATGTAGATCCAGGAACCCGCCGTCATCTGACCGAACATCATCAAGCCGCGAGCGACGAGCTCGTCAAAGTGCTCCTGGGTAGCCCAATGCGGTACCAGATTGGAATTTGCAATCAGCACCCGGGGTGCATCCGGGTGGGTCTTAAATACGACTACCGGCTTGCCGGATTGCACCAACAACGTTTCATCCGCTTCGAGCTCCTTGAGAGAGGCGAGGATAGCATCGAAACATTCCCAATTGCGGGCGGCCTGCCCGCGCCCACCATAGACGACTAAATCTTGAGGGCGTTCAGCCACCTCAGGGTCAAGGTTATTTTGAATCATGCGGTAGGGGGCTTCGGTGAGCCACGATTTACAGGTGAGCTGTGTGCCACGCGGGGCACGGACAACACGGGGAGCTGACATGGATCCTCCAGTAGCGATTATTAAGTGGTGGGCAGGATCAAAGAAAAAATTAACCTGAGAATTAAACCAAACATCCCTCCTGGCTGATTATACGCCAGGAGGGAAAGAATCACAAATGCGATTTATTTGATGCTATGCGTGGGTAATTACTTAATTCTTCTGGACGAACTGGGCAAAATTTGCTTTGGAAAGATGATCCACCAGCATTTTCTGCGCATCACACCACACGGGCTTGAGCGGGCAATCTTCATCATGGGTGCAAACTGACATCTCGCCGACACAGTCGTTCAGCAGGATCGGGCCATCAATCGCTTCGACCACATCCAGCAGGCTGATCGCATCGGCTGGTTTTGCCAGTGATACTCCCCCCCGGGCGCCACGTGAGGTCTGTAGTAACCCGGCGACGGATAACTGCGATACTATTTTTGCTAAGAAAGAAGGAGGAATGCTCTTCTCCTGAGCGATTTTACCAGTGGCTGCCTTTTCATTTGGCTCTAACTGGGCGAGATAAACCATTGCTCTAACTGCGTAATCTGCCTGTCGTGTGATCTGCATAATAATCTCCCAAATTTAGATAAGAATACTAGGATTAATTGTTTATATTTTAGACTATAATTGACCGAATTACAAGTGACAGAGGTCACTAACGGAGTATGATTGTCATCATCCCTTGGAATGGAATAGCAGCAGCCTATCGAAACTGAAAACTGTTATTTCAAATTTCCTGTGATAATATATGTAATTGACCAATGGCTTGGAGGAGAAGGTATGAAACAAATCTGTGTGGTGGGCGTAGGTTATGTTGGGTTGGTAACAGCGGCCTGCTTTGCCGACCTGGGGAACCGCGTGATTGCTCTGGATGTCATTGAAGAAAAAATCAACAATCTTCGGCAGGGAAAGCTGCCCATCTATGAGCCAGGCCTAAAAGAATTGGTGGAGCACAACGTCCAGGCTAAGCGATTGTCCTTTACTACATCGTATCCAGAATCGCTGGACGGAACTGAATTCGTATTCATTGCGGTAGGGACACCCATGGGAGTGGATGGGGAGGCAGATCTGCATTACGTCGAAGCTGCGGCCCGCGAAATTGCTAAGAACATGACCGCTCCCCTGATCATCATCAATAAATCGACTGTGCCTGTGGGCACGGGTGACTGGGTGGCAGATATTATCCGCCGGAACCAAAGTCAGCCCATACCATTCTCGGTAGTATCCTGCCCTGAATTTTTGCGGGAAGGATCAGCAATCGGGGACTTCATGCAGCCTTATCGAACGGTTTTAGGCTCCTTGAGCCCTGAAGCTGCTGAGAAGGTGGCTCAATTACACCTGCCTCTACGGGCGCCGATTGTGATCTCTGACCTGCGTACCGCAGAGATGATTAAATACGCTTCGAATGCATTCCTGGCAACCAAGATTTCGTTCATTAATGAGATCGCCAATATTTGTGAATGTTTAGGCGCAGATGTGAAAGAGGTGGCCATTGGGATGGGTTACGATTCACGAATTGGGAAGCAATTCCTGGATGCTGGTATTGGCTATGGGGGGTCATGTTTTCCTAAAGATGTTAAGGCGCTGGCGTATATGGCAGCTGAAAAAGGACGCCATCCGCAATTGTTATATACCGTGATGGACATCAATGAAGATCGGCGTGAGATGGCAATTGCGCACTTAAAAGAGATGGTGGGTGATTTTAAGGGCTGTGTGATCGGGTTCCTTGGTCTGTCCTTCAAGCCCAACACGGATGATATGCGCGATGCTCCTTCGATTACGATTGCCCAAAAGCTGCAGTCTGAAGGGGCTACCATACGTGCCTATGACCCGGTAGCCATGGAGGTGGCGAGTCCCATGCTCCCCGGAGTGGAAATGATGCCTGACCCATATACACTGGCACAAGGCTGTGATGCCTTGGTGGTGATGACGGAGTGGAATGAGTTCAAGCAGCTGGATAAGCCTCGATTACGTGACATGATGCGGCACCCCGTACTGTATGATGGGCGCAATATCTACGAGCCGGAGGAAATGGTTAAATATGGTTTTATTTACCGGGGTGTCGGCAGGGGCTATAATGTCTTGAACCATGAAAATGGGGCAGAGCATAACATTTTTCCCCCGGCTGAATAGGGATATCCTGGATCAACATTTACCGAGACCGGGCGACAATTTACCACGCAATACGAAAGCCTCCAACCCCAGTGACAGGCTCGCAACCTCCAATTTGCAATTACGAAGGATCTGACTACCAAACCAGTTTTTGGGAGCAAGGTAGGCGCGTCTATGAAGACCGGGCGGAGGCAATTGCCCTGCAGCGGTTATTACCCGCAGGGGGTGATTTATTGCTAGAGCTAGGCGCGGGGGCGGGGCGAAATACACCGCGCTACATCGGTTTCAAGCAAATCGTTTTATTGGATTACTCGCTTACCCAGCTTAAGCAAGCCATGCAGCGGATGGGAGGCAATCAACGTTACATCTATGTCGCGGCAGATATCTACAAGCTGCCGTTTGTGGAAGGACTGTTTGACGCTGCGACGATGATCCGCACATTACATCACATGGCAGAGCCGCAGGCGGCATTAAAGCAGGTGCGCCGCAGTATGCAGAGCGGGGGTAGTTTTATCCTGGAATATGCCAATAAGCAGAATTTGAAATCCATTCTGCGCTATCTCATCCGGAAACAAGCATGGTCGCCCTACACCACTGAAAGTGTAGAATTTGAGAAGCTGAACTTCGATTTTCACCCCGAGACAGTCAGGGGCTGGCTGAAGGAGACCGGTTTTAATCTTCAAAAACAGCTGGCAGTCTCTTATTTGCGATTAGCGCTGTTCAAGCGGATCTTGCCCATCAATCTACTGAGTAAATTGGAATCCTGGCTCCAACCGACAGGAAACTTGATCCAGCTATCACCCAGCGTGTTCACCTACAGCCAGGCTGTTGGGGATTCGCCCAAAGCACAGCCAGGGACATTTTTTAAGTGTCCGGTATGTGAGTCGTATAACCTGAAGCCACATGGTGCCAGGCTTATATGTGTGGACTGCAACAGGCAATGGCCGATCAGGGAGGGCATTTTTGATTTTCGGATCGACCCGATTTAGCTTATTCTTTTTCTAGCACCCAAAAATGAGATAATCCAAATGCCCTGAGAGGGGTATTCTCCATCCATTGAAGTACGCTACGCAGGATACGGCCCAGCCTGGGGTGGGTGTAGATGATATTGTCATATGCCCCGAATATGATCTTTCTTTCGACAATTTTGACAGGCAGCCCTTTAAATAGCTTTTCCAGGTCGGCGGCTGAGTAAACCCGGACGTGTGGAGCGAGCTGTTTTCGCCAGCGGGAAGGCAGATAGTGCACCAGGGGTATGTTGCCAAAATGATAGCGACCACGCCAATAAACTCCATGGGTCTCGAAGGGATAGCCCAGGTTGGGGACAAAAAGAACGATCACTCCACCGGGTACCAGCACACGCACCATTTCTTCCACAGAACTGCGATCGTCTCTGACGTGCTCAAGTACTTCGTGGCTGAGAATCGCGTCAAAGGAGCCGGCGAGCAGTGGCAGCTCTTCAGACGCACCATTAATCAGCTGCGGGGAAAGAGAGTGCGCTTCCTTGGCACGCTCCAGCTCATATTCCAGACCGACGATCGTGCCCACATGGGGTGCCAGGTGCTGAAGGTACACGCCGATACCGCAGCCGTTCTCGAGCATCCTGCCTGGTAAACGACTGCCTGCCGCTGAGAGGATCATTTGCAGGCGGCGTTCCTGCCCCTCACGCCAGACGTACGAGGGTTCGCCTCGCAGGGCGGCTTTATCGAGATCGCGGGAGGTCATGGCTTCACTCCGTTGAATACCCTTGCCATTCCTGATAAAGATCGTTCTGGATCCCCAGGCGGGATAAAACGCGCCCAACGGTGTTGTTGACGATATCATCGATTGAATTCGGGTGTGTATAGAAGGCTGGGACAGGCGGGAAGATGATCGCTCCAACAGCCGCGGCTTCGCTCATCAAGCGCAAATGCCCCGGATGGTAGGGGGTCTCACGGACGACCAGGATAAGTGGGCGACCTTCCTTGAGGGTGACATCGGCTGCACGGGAGATGAGATCGTCGGTGTAGGAATTGGCCACCGCCGAGAGGGTTTTGATCGAGCACGGGATGATCACCATTCCAAGAGTGGCAAATGAGCCTGAAGCCAGGCTGGCACCAACGTCGTGAAAATCATGGCTCACTTCTGACAGTGACAGCACCTCTTCCACTTTCCAATCGGTCTCCTGTTTAATGGTGAGGGGTGCAGACTCAGAAAGCACCAGGTGAGTTTCGATGGAGGTTGTTTTGAGCGCTTCCAATAAACGGATCCCGAGGATGGCACCCGATGCGCCCGTTATGCCTATTATTAAGCGAGAAGTTTTTGGGGAGATAGGAATTGACATTGCAGAGAATTTTTTACCTTGGTAAATTATAACGAAGTTTAATACAGTTAGAACGGGAGAATTACTGTAATTTGAGCGTGGATTGTTTTATCCAGATAATTTAGTTATCATAACACTTATATATGTGTATAATATATTTAGATCAAATTTATAAAAGACGATAAATAAGACGTAGGTAAATATAGCCACGAATTATTCTTTGGGTTATATTATTCAAAAGGTTTTTTTAGCAAATGAGGCGTGGAGAGGACATTCACCCCATTTTAACGGTCGGGTAGCGATTAACCTATTTTTATTCGCAATCATAGCATCCTTCTTCTCTGGTTGTACTATTAAACCAACAACTTATCCAACCATTTCAATTACACTAAAACCATCAGCAACATTCAAACCTTCAATTACTCCTTCACCCACCCTCAATATCGTTCAGTTTCCTCCTACACTTGTTCCCAGTCCTACACCGACACGAACTCCCATAGTTTTTTATACCTCAGGACCAACCATTCAGCCAACCCAAAGTCCAAATATACCAACTGGAACTGAATTCCCTTCATTCACGCCCAGACCAACGCCTACGAACTTGGTGCCGACGATCTCTCCGGTCCAATATGAATTAAAGGAGTGGACACCATATTTAGCAGATTCTTTGATTTCATATTTACAGCAATATCCGGAAACTTTCCCAGATTATGAGCG
The DNA here is from genome assembly GCA_963809805.1 of uncultured Chloroflexia bacterium. Classification (GTDB taxonomy): domain Bacteria; phylum Chloroflexota; class Anaerolineae; order Anaerolineales; family UBA4823; genus FEB-25. Next base: position 298,286 of record CAWELB010000002.1, read on the forward strand.
TGGATATCATGAATCTGGTTATTATGCATCTTTTTATTATGCTGCACTTATTCAAAAAGAGTCTTTACTCCGGTTCCCTACGATTCAACAAGATTTTACCTGGCGTTGGGGACTAGCTTATAACTTAGCCCAGACTGGATATGACCAACTAGGCATATCTGCAAGTGAAATATATTCTGAACTGATTACCAAGGCATTAAATAGTAAAGAAGTCGAAATTTCTAATCTATCACAATGGTTTTTGGAAAGAGAACCAAGATTAGAGCTCAGGGTTGTTGAGTTACCGGTTCCCCAACACTTAGTTCTTAGTAAATTATTGGAAATATCAGCAGGACAGTGGTCTGGTGCATATCTATGGTTGGTTGGCAACGGAATTAGTTATGAAATCTATCCGCTCAAGAATAATGCAGATTTCGGATTTTCGAGTGAATCAGGGATATCTTATTTGCTTAGTGATTTGACTGGTGATGGGATACCTGAAATAACCATCGTTCACGAGCATGCGCATGGAGTAGGATCTTTATTCAATGATTTCCAGACCGGTATTTTCGATATTAGCAGCACACCTCCAAAACTGTTATCTCTAGTTCCACCAGCTCCTGATTTTGGTTATATATCATTGTCGGTTCGAAAAGACATATCGGAAGGTACGAATTTAGTAATCGACAGGCATATATGGTATGAATGCCCGGGCGCGATTACTTACAATTATCACTGGTCTAAAAATATCCTCCAACTTTCCGATTTCAAATTTCCAATTACAATAGATTTTTTTCAATATCCGGGTTGTGTTTCGGAAAGCTGGTATTTATTAATCGATGCAGCGGATGCTGGGTATCCTAACAGCCGAGAATTATTATTGGAATGGTTGGACGCATTACCAAAAACAATAGAAAACTCAGGACTTTACATTGATAATTGGTTTGATTACCGAGATGAGTTACGTTATAGAGTGGGAATACTTGTGGCTTCTTGGGGCGAAATAGATATTGCCCGCCAGATCATGGGTATATTAAAAAATAACCCCTCCTATACTGAAAGTAAATGGATCAATCAGGCGCAGGAATTTTTATCCGTAGTCAGACAATCTGTTGATATGGCGAATGCATGCGCGGGATCAATTATTTGTTACCCATATTTAAATTTGCAAACTTTGGCTCAATACAGCCGAACTGCATCTACAGGTGATCCTTTGAAATATCTCCGACTCGCTGGTGTTAAAATTACCGCGGGTGGACTACTCGGACTTGATGGTGATGATGCCCTTGAATATTGGTTCGTGGTCACGAATTCAGAAGGGAATAATAATTTTTATCTCTTGGTAGATTCCCTTGGGGGATTTTATGTCAATTCACTGCGAACCATCCCTACAAATCTTGCAGAAGCAGATGATTTCAGCTTTAGCCAACACCCTTCTTTCGATGGCAAGCCTTATTATCAGATACGATATCACGGTCAGGAAACCAATTTCATTTTTTATAGAGTTTCTGCGCCAGAAGGATTCGTGCTGACCAATACCGAGGATCACATTGTCGATACTATTTCCAATTCTGAGAGGGAACTTCTCAGTGGTACTGACCCGATCCATGTAAAAAATCGATTACTAAGTTTACAATACCCTGGATTATTTCCTTGTATTGGAGATTCATATCAATGTTGGATTTCATCGAAATATCTTTATTTACTAGGCTTGGCATATGAGTTATCGGGAAATGAGACACAGGCAGTAGAAACCTACTTATCGTTATGGAGGAATTATCCTCAAAGCGAATACGCATACATCGCTTATTCGAAACTAGAACCTGCTCCATAACCTGTTTTTTACTGATACTTCATAATTACTCTTGGATTACGCGATATAATTCAGACAGGCTATGCAGGCGAGTCTCCGTGAGAATTTGAACCTCACCAAACAGTTACCCTTTGCACTCATTGTCTTATTAAGTCATTTTCTTCAACGGTGAGGGGAAAAAGAGCAATCCGTTCCAGGTTTGAAAAAAACGAGAACGGAGTATAAACAGTTTAGTTAATGGAAACTCGCGCAGCTAAAAATATTTTCATCGGGAGGCTGCCATGAGTATCGAATTCCTTTTCCGCATCATCGGAATGATTGTTTTCGGCATTTTGGGGGCATATTTAGGGATTTATATAGGAAATTCCACCGGTCAAACCCCAGAGCTGACGGGATTCTTGTTCTGCCTGGTAGGGATATTATTCGGATTGATCCTTACCCCCTATTTCACCACTCGACCCATGCGGGGGATACGGAGAACACTGCTAAGCGTTTCGACCCAAACCCTGGCTTCAGGTCTGACGGGGTTGGTTGTGGGATTGATCATTGCAGCCTTATTAACCTTCCCGCTATCCTTATTGCCAAACCCTTTCGGAAAAGTATTGCCATTTGTGGCGGTAGTTTTGTTAGGATATTTAGGCGTTGCCGTATTCGTAATGCGACAAACCGATCTGTTTTCCATGTTCCGGCTCGTCCCAGGACGTCCCAGCGATGATGCATCGGCTGCCAATCAACCCACCTACCGGACTGTGCTCCTGGATACCAGTGTGATCATCGATGGGCGGATTGCAGACATTGCCAGGACTGGCTTCCTGGTAGGCACCCTTTTGATCACACGATTTGTGCTCAATGAGCTTCAATTCATAGCCGATTCGTCTGACAACTTACGCCGGCAGCGCGGGCGTAGGGGGATTGAAGTAATTTCACAGTTGCAGAAAGACACGAGCACCCCTTTGAGGATCAGTGATATGGACGTCGAAGGTGTGCGTGAAGTAGACGATAAGCTGGTAGTACTGGCCCGACAGCTTAAGTGCCCAATTTTGACTAATGACTATAATTTGAACCGGATTGCCGAGCTTCAGGGTGTGAGTGTGCTCAATGTCAACGAGCTCGCCAATGCGGTAAAACTGGTATTTTTACCGGGAGAATCCATCGAGGTCAACGTCATCCAGGAAGGCAAGGAATCGGGTCAGGGTGTGGGGTACCTGGATGATGGCACCATGGTGGTGGTCGAAGATGGACGCAATCATCTGAATAAGAAAATCAATGTAACCGTCACAAAAGTACTGCAAACCGCAGCCGGGCGGATGATTTTTGCCCGTTTGGAAAGAGAAGAATAAGGTCGAGGAAAAAGGATGACGTTGCGCATTTACAATACGCTTTCGCGACAAAAAGAAGATTTTCAAACACTTGAGCCAGACAAGGTGACCATGTATGTATGTGGTCCAACCGTTTACGGCAAAGCACATGTTGGTCATGCCATGTCGGCGTTGGTATTTGATATCATCCGCAGATACCTGGAATATCGAGGCTTCCAGGTGCGGCATGCAATGAACTATACCGACGTGGATGATAAAATCATCAACCGGGCTAACCAGCTCGGAATTGATCCGATCAAGCTGGCAGAAAAATATATTGATGAGTACGGACAACATCTCATTGATCTCCATATCCTACCTGCATCGGTCTACCCACGGGCGACGCACGAAATCGCCAATATAATAAAATTAATTACCCAATTGGGTGAAGAGGGCTATGCCTATGAGGTGGATGGTGATGTTTACTTCCGGGTCAGTAAGGATAAGGATTACGGGAAGTTATCCAGCCGCCATCTGGAAGATATGCAAGCCGGAGCACGCGTAGACGTAGATGAGCGTAAAGAACACCCGATGGATTTTGCCTTGTGGAAGTCTTCCAAGCCGGGAGAGCCTGCCTGGGATAGCCCATGGGGCAAGGGTCGCCCGGGTTGGCATATTGAATGCTCAGCGATGAGCATGCACCACCTGGGTGAGCAAATCGATATCCATGGTGGAGGGAATGATCTGATCTTTCCGCACCATGAAAACGAGATTGCCCAGACGGAGTGCGCCACCGGGAAACCATTTGCCCATTACTGGGTGCACAACGGCATGATGCAGCTGGCGGGTGAGAAAATGGCCAGGTCGGTAGGTAATTTGGTGACGATTGAAGACTTCCTTGCCAACCATGAAGGCGATGTGCTCAGGATGATGGTGCTGAATTCAAGCTATCACAACCCGCTTACCTTTGGCAACGAGATTATCGCTGCCGCTGAGAAGGGTTTGGAACGCTTGCGGCTGGCTTTACGCCCGGCAGGTGTAGGATCGATTGAACAGGGTGAGGCCGTTGAAAATTTACATAAGCAGGTGGAAGCCACTCGCCAGGGATTCATCGACTGCATGGAAGATGATTTTAATTCGGCTGGGGCATTGGGTTTCCTGTTCGAGCTTGTGCGTGCCATCAACCAGGCGAAGGACGCAGGTGTATCTGCGAGCATCGTCGCTGAAGGACAAAGCTTGCTTAGAGAGCTGATGACTGTATTCGGACTGCGAGCTGAAGGTCCTGAGAAGGGCGGTCAGGCCACTGCATTCATACAGTTACTGATCGATCTGCGGCGAGATTTACGCCAGCAAAAACTATGGGCGCTTTCAGATCAAATCCGCACCAGGTTGACCGAGCTCGGGGTGCTGCTGGAAGACAACAAGGATGGCACCACCTGGCGGTGGAAGTGATCTCGTGAAAGAATGGTTATACGGACGTAATGCAGTATATGAAACCTTGCTGGCGCGACGGCGCCAGTTCTTACGTTTACGGATTGCCCAAGGTGCCGAAGAAAAAGGTCATCTGGCGGATATCATGCGGATGGCATCCAATTTTAAAGTGCCGGTTGAAAGGGTACAACGCACGAACCTAGACACACTGGGGAACGGGCACCAGGGTGTAGCGCTGGAAGCCAGCGAATATCCATATAGTGCGCTGGCGGATGTGCTGGCAGTGGCGGTCAGGAGGGGGGAAGCACCTTTTGTGCTGATCCTGGATGTGTTGCAAGACCCGCAAAACCTGGGAACACTGCTACGCACTGCGGAAGCGGTGGGAATTCACGGGGTGCTGCTGCCATTCAGGCATACCGCCACCGTCACACCTGCAGTGGTGAACTCCTCTTCCGGCGCTACCGAACACCTGCTGATCGTGCAGGTGAATCTGGCGCAAGCTATCCAGCAATTGAAGGAAGAAAATATCTGGGTGATCGGTTTGGAAGCCAGCCCGGAAGCGCAGCCCATAGATAAGGTGAGCCTGGATGGACCGCTGGCACTGGTCATTGGGGGTGAAGGCAGTGGAATGCGGACGCTGGTGCGAAAATCCTGTGACGGGTTGATGCGTTTGCCCATGCGCGGCAAGGTCGAATCGCTGAATGCTGCGGTGGCTGGATCGGTGGCGCTGTATTTTGCCTGGCAGCGCCGGGTGATTAATCCCAAAGCCCAGGTTCGGACAACACGATAACTCACATTTTGTCCAAAAGTCAATCAACCCATTGACGATATCGGTAAATCCTGATAGACTCTCAATCCGAAACCTAGGTTAGATACCTGTTTTCAGGTTGAAACCGGGTTTTTTTAATCTTGGATAAACATACTTGCCGCAAACATATGCGTCTGGTATAATCCAATCCGCTTTCGGACTAGCTCTTTTACAATTTAACCCGCCGACGTAGCTCAATCGGCAGAGCAACCGCCTTGTAAGTGGTAGGTTATGGGTTCGATTCCCATCGTCGGCTTCAGGTACAGCATTTTTGTTACATGAGGATTAGTCAATTAGCCTCGTTGTGTTCCGGATAGGGTCAGAAGGCAAAGGGACTAATTGACAAATTTTCGATGTAACGAGATGACCCAATTGGGCGGTTACCCAAGTGGCCAAAGGGAACTGACTGTAAATCAGTCGGCAGAAGCCTTCGGAGGTTCGAATCCTTCACCGCCCACTTTTGTTGCCCTCATAGCTCAGTCGGTAGAGCACATTCTTGGTAAGAATGGGGTCATGGGTTCAAATCCCATTGAGGGCTCTTGTTACTGGAAAATTAATAGGACAAACCGTTAGAAGGAGTAGGGAACAGATGGCAAAGCAAAAATTTGCACGAACCAAGCCACACATGAACGTAGGCACGATGGGACACATCGACCACGGGAAAACGACCTTGACAGCTGCGATCACCAAATATTGCTCGTTTCTAGGGCAGGCGGAGTACCGTTCGTTTTACACGATCGATAATGCGCCCGAAGAGAAAGAGCGCGGCATCACGATCAACATTGCCCACGTGGAATACGAGACCACCAAACGGCACTATGCGCACGTGGACATGCCCGGACACCGTGACTATATCAAGAACATGATCACGGGAGCAGCCCAGGTGGATGGTGCGATCCTGGTGGTAGCCGCCCCAGATGGGCCGATGCCGCAGACGCGTGAGCATGTGCTGCTGGCGCGCCAGGTGGAAGTTCCAGCCATTGTGATCTTCCTGAACAAGGTGGACATGATGGACGATGAGGAGCTTCTGGAGCTGGTGGAGATGGAGCTGCGCGACCTGTTGAACGAGTATGAGTTCCCTGGAGACACGACTCCGATCGTGCGAGGAAGTGCTTTGCTGGCCCTGGAGAGCACCAGTACCGATCCGAATGCACCTGAATACGCCTGCATCAAGGAGTTGCTGCGGGTGGTGGACGAGTACATCCCGGAGCCGGTGCGAGATACCGAGAAGCCGTTCATGATGCCGATCGAGGATGTATTCTCGATCAAAGGGCGCGGCACGGTGGTGACAGGCAGGGTGGAACGCGGGATCGCCAAGAAAGGTGATGCCGTGGAGATCGTGGGCTTGCGTGAGAAGAGCATGAGCTCGGTGATCACGGGCACGGAGATGTTCCACAAAGACCTGGACCAGGTGCAAGCTGGAGATAACGCCGGGATCCTGCTGCGCGGTATCGAGCGCACCGACGTGGAGCGTGGTCAGGTGGTTGCCAAGCCTGGATCGATCACCCCGCACACCCGTTTCATGAGTGAGGTGTACGTGCTGCGCAAGGAAGAAGGCGGACGACACAAGGCATTCTTCACCGGGTATCGCCCGCAATTCTACATCCGGACGATGGATGTGACCGGGAACATCAAGCTGCCCGAAGGGGTGGAGATGGTGATGCCGGGAGATAATGTGAACCTGGAAGTTGAGCTGATCGTGCCGGTGGCTTTGGAGCAAGGCTCCAAGTTCGCCATCCGTGAAGGCGGTTTGACCGTTGGCGCTGGTGTGATCACCAAGATTATCGCTTAAGCATTTCGCGATGATCTATATTACTGTGTATATCTCGTAGTGTTAGAAGTAAAGGACAAGAATGGCCTCAAAAAAAGATGTTCGCCCGGTGATCACCCTGCAGTGTTCGGAATGCAAGGAACGTAATTACACCACGGAGAAAAACAGACGAAATGATCCGGGGCGTATTGAGTTAAATAAATTCTGCCCACGTTGCCGCAAGCATACGCTGCATCGTGAGACGAAATAGGGGCGGCGCAAGCCAGCCCCACATAGGCCAGTAGCTCAATTTGGCAGAGCACCGCTCTCCAAAAGCGGGGGTTGTGGGTTCGATTCCTGCCTGGCCTGCCTTGATTTTAGAGACTTTTCCGGATGACGCCGTCTAAAAGAGGCGGCGTTTTAACCATAACTGGAGGATTATCGTGCCTGATATAAGAACTGCTCGCCAAGGGATGAACATTTTCCAACGTATCTGGAATGGCATTCAGAAATTTTTCCAGGAAACCGTTGGTGAATTACGCAAGGTATCCTGGCCTACCCGCCAGGAAGCAATCCGATTAACCGAGATTGTGATCGTCGTGATTTTTATCATGGCGGGAATCCTGGGAGGATTGGACTACGTTTATGCCAAGTTCTTTGGCTTAATCCTGGGCGGGTAATCCAATATCAGGTGAATTCGATCAGTTTAAATGTACGAATAAGCGAAAATAATGACTGAAATAAACCAGGAAGAAGAAAACCAAGAGCCCCTCGAGAGCCACGAGAAGGATGCAGATGAAGTGGAAGAATTAAATATTCCACAAGAAGCCGGCGAGATCGTGACCGAGGTATATCCTGGACAACCGGATGAGTTGTCTCAGGAAGATGGTCGCGCCTGGTATGTGGTTCATTGTTATTCGGGTTACGAAAATAAAGTTCGTCACAACCTCGAGCAGCGGATTGAATCCATGGGGATGAAGGATAAAATCTTTGATGTCGTCGTCCCTACCGAGGAAGAGATTGAAGTAAAAGAAGGCAAGCGGCGCACCGTTGAGCGCAGGGTTTTTCCGGGTTACATCCTGGTCAATATGATCATGTCGGAAGAATCATGGTATGTGGTGCGTAATACCCCCGGAGTGACAGGCTTTGTCGGCATGGGTACGCAGCCTACCCCACTGCGTCCGGAAGAAGTAGCCCAGATCATCAAGCGCATGGAAGCTGAAGCACCGCACATCAAAGTCACCTTCAAATCCGGTGAACGGGTTCGAATTGTGGATGGTCCGTTCAACGATTTCCGCGGCACCGTGGCGGAGATCGATATGGAAAGAGCGAAAGTACGGGTGATGGTGAATTTCTTCGGCCGTGAAACACCGGTCGAGCTGGACTTTTTACAGGTCGAGAAAGCGTAAGAACAGCCAGCGAATGGCTGGTTGTAGATGTGGGAGGGTGTCCCCAATAATCACCCGCTAAAACCACGCGCCGCATCTCCAAGAGAAAAGCGGCGAAAGGAGAAAAAAGTGGCAAAGAAACTAAAAGCAATTGTACGTTTGCAGATCCAGGCTGGAAAAGCCAACCCTGCACCCCCGATCGGTCCTGCATTAGCCGGGCACGGGATCAACCTGATGGCATTTTGTAAGGATTATAATGCCCGCACCAACAATCGAATGGGTGAGATCATACCTGCAGAGATCAGTATTTACACCGATGGATCTTTCACATTCGTCCTAAAAACATCCCCAGCAGCTGTACTTTTGAAGAAAGCTGCAGGAGTGGAAAAAGGGTCCGCGGTTCCCAACCGCGAAAAGGTGGGCAAGGTCACGCGCAAACAAATACGTGAGATCGCCGAGATGAAGATGAGGGACTTGAATGCGTTGGATATCGAAGGTGCGATGCGCCAGATTGAAGGCACAGCACGGAACATGGGCTTGACGGTAACTGAAGACTAACCCTGTGGGAGGGTGAAACCCACCCGTTTGCACCACGAAGGAGAATTTATGACAAAGCATGGAAAGAAGTATTTAGCTGCATTAGCAAAAATTGATGAGAACCACTGGTACACCCCCGAAGAAGCGGTTGCACTGGTGAAGGAAACTCACTACGTTAAGTTCGATTCGACGGTCGAGATTCATATGCGCCTGGGAGTTGACCCGCGCCATGCGGACCAGCAGGTGCGTGATGTAGTGGTATTACCGCATGGATTAGGAAAATCGGTGCGCGTGATGGTCTTCACGCAAGGCGAAGGCGCGGCGTTGGCACGCGAAGCCGGTGCAGATTACGTGGCAGATGATGATGAGATGGTCGCCAAGATCCAGGCAGGCTGGACGGAATTTGACGTCTCGATTGCCACCCCCGATTCGATGGGTAAAGTAGGCCGGCTGGGGCGTGTTTTAGGCCCGCGCGGTCTCATGCCCAACCCAAAAGCTGGAACGGTGGTACCTGCAGAGGATTTACCGCGTGTGATCCGTGAAGCAAAGGCTGGCCGGGTGGAATTCCGGGTGGATAAGACCTCCAACCTGCACATCCCAATCGGGAAGGCATCCTTTGAAGCCAGGCAGCTGTATGACAACCTGGCGGCATTAATGGAAGCTATCAAGAAGGCACGACCGGCATCGGTGAAGGGCGTTTTCATCAAACATATTACGCTGACGTCCACCATGGGCCCGGGGATCAAGCTCGATCCCAATCAGGCTCAAAGCATGACGACGCAAGAATAGTATAATGGTGTGATAAATTAAGTAAAAAAATAAGCTTCGCCCAAGACAGCAGGTGCGGAAAAATCGCTTAATTTCCTGCCGAGGTGAGGATATCTCCATAAAAGCTAGCCCGCATTTCGTTAGCGTGCAGGATGGATAACGGAGAGTCTTTGCCAGGCATTGGTTTGCGAGGCAAAGACTTTTTATTTGGAAAGGAGGTGAAATAACCTTGGCTATTACAAAGGAACGCAAGAATGAGTTGGTCACCCAGTATAGTGAATGGGTGAAAAGTAGCAAAGCATTGGTCCTGACCCAATATGTGGGATTAACCATGAAGGACATCGATGGCCTACGCGCGAAAGTGCGCGAGAATGGCGGTGAATTCCATATTATCAAAAATACTCTGGCTAAACTGGCATTTGAGCAGGCGGGATTACCGGTTCAAGCCGGGCAGTTCGAAGGCAGTACCGCCATCGTGTTTGCTTTTATGGATGCGCCTGCGACGGTAAAGACCGTGACTGATTTTGTCAAAAGCTCAGAGTTTTTGAAGATCAAAGGCGGCTTCCTCGAAAAGCAAGCCCTGACCCCTGAGGGCGTAAAAGCACTGGCTGATTTACCGCCGCTGCCTATCGTTCGCGGGCAATTATTGGGTACATTGCTGGCTCCGGCTAGCAGGCTGGTGCGAACATTGGCTGAACCCGGTCGCATGATCGCGGCGGTCATCAAAGCCCATGCGGAACCAGAAGCAGTCCCCGCATAACATCATCATTCAGCGTTTACGCATTTTTATCAATACTGGTAAAGCGTAACTATCAATCATCTAAATTTGAGCGAATAATTTGAACTGATAAGGAGTTTATAAAATGTCTGATCTTAATAAACTGGTTGAGGAACTCAGCACCCTCACCGTTCTCGAAGCTGCTGATCTGGTCAAGAAACTGGAAGAAAAATGGGGTGTTTCTGCGGCAGCCCCTGTTGCCACCGCTACTGGACCTGCTGCATCTGCTGCTGCGGCTGAGCCGGTCGAAGAAAAGACCGAGTTCAACGTAGTGATCAAAGACGCAGGTGCCAAGAAGATCGAGGTCATCAAGGTCATCCGCCAGTTAACCAACCTGGGACTGAAAGAGGCGAAGGATGTCGCTGAGACCGCGGGTTCCAAGGTCCTTGAGGCCGTGAGCAAGGAAGCTGCAGCGGATGCAAAAGCCAAGCTAGAAACTGCTGGCGCTTCCGTTGAAGTCCAATAATCAGGCGATCAATTTCCCGGGAGCAGGATTGCTTCCGGGAAATCCATTTATCCTTTTGTGTTTTTAGTCGCCCTGTGGTATATTAGAATCACGGAGGGCTTATGAGCGCACGCATTCTAATTATTGAAGATGATGAAGCCATCCTTCGGTTCCTGCGCCGCGGCCTGGCTTATGAAGGTTATCAGGTAGACACTGCGATTGATGGACACTCGGGTCTGGCTTCTGCGCGTGATAACCCGCCCGACCTGGTGGTCCTGGATATCATGCTGCCTGGGATTGACGGTTTGGAAGTCTGCCGGCGTTTACGGGCCGGCGGTCCGGTACCCATCTTGATCCTGACTGCAAAAGACTCGGTTAATGACCGGGTAATGGGGTTGGATGTGGGTGCAGACGATTACATGGTAAAGCCGTTCAATCTGGATGAGTTGCTGGCACGTATTCGGGCTTTATTGCGCCGTGCTCAGCCGAGCCGACCCCAGGTGCTACGTTTTGCAGATTTGATCCTGGATACCGGCACTCGCCAGGCATCGCGTGGCGACCGAATAATCTCGCTTACAGCAAAAGAATACGAGCTATTGGAGTTATTCCTGCGGCACCCACGCCAGGTTTTGACCAGGGAGATGATTTTTGACCGGGTGTGGGGGTATGATTTCGGTGGTGAGAGTAATATCATCGAGGTGTACATCCGATATTTGCGCCAGAAGCTCGAAGTTCAGGGAGAGCAACGCCTCCTTCATACCGTGCGCGGTATGGGGTACGTTTTGCGCGAACCTTCGTAAATTAAATTCATGTCCCTGCGAAGCCGGCTTACCTTACTATATACTTCCATAGTAGGGGGCATTTTGCTATTGTTCGGAATTGCCGTCTATTATTCAGTGAGCCTGACGGTAGTTCATCAATTGGATGATACCCTGAGGATCAGGGCAGAATCCATCTACCTCAAGACCCAAATTGATAATAACGGGGTATTAGATGTCAATCTGGCCAACCTTGACCTGCCTGAGGATTTATTCGTGCAGGTGTGGGGGCGAGGCAACAACCTGATCGATGCTTCTCAAAATATCCGCATCAGTAAGACCCCTTTAGACAGCACTGGCATACGTAGTGTCACCCCCATCTTCCGGGATGTGAACCGTACTGGCTCGCGTTTGCGCGTATTAACCGTGCCTCTGGTGGCAGGCAAAGGCACCCGCCTGGAAGGGGTACTGCAAATTGGCACGCGAATGGATGTAGTCAATGCCACCCAACAAACCTTGTGGGAAGTCTTATTGGTGGGGACCGCGATCGCCATCGTGGCAGCCGGTTTGGCGGCCTGGTTCAGCAGTCGTCAGGCGCTCCATCCATTGGATAACGTAACCAAAACCGCTCTACAAATCACCAGTGCAGATGACCTATCGCGTCGCATTCCCTATACTGGCTCACCGAATGATGAAGTTGGGCAGCTGGTTGCCGCATTTAATCAGACTTTAAGCCGGTTGGAAAACCTGTTCTCAACCCAACGGCGATTCCTGGCAGATGTGGGGCATGAGCTGCGAACTCCCCTCACCGTGATCAAAGGGAATGTGGGTTTGATGCGCAAGATCAAAGAATTTGACGAAGAATCGCTTGAGACGATTGAGGATGAAGTGGATCGCCTGACGCGCATGGTGGGAGATCTATTACTGCTCGCTCAAGCTGAATCGGGCAAGATCCCTCTGGCACATGAAGTGGTCGAATTGGATACCCTGCTGTTGGAAGTATTAAATCAAATGCAGGTCCTGGCACGTGATCGGGTCAATCTTAGCCTGGGCAATATTGACCAGGTGTTGGTATGCGGTGACCGCGACCGCCTCAAGCAGGTGCTGGTTAATCTGATTGGAAATTCGATCAATTACACACCCAAGGGTGGTGAGATTGTGGTTGGTTTGGGTAAAGTATCCGACCGGGCTCAGCTTACAGTGACCGATAATGGACCGGGAATTCCCCCAGAGGACCTGCCCCACATTTTCGAACGTTTTTACCGGGGCGAAAAATCACGCACCCGGCAGAAGGAAGGCAAGGGGTACGGTTTAGGTTTGTCCATCGCTTATTGGATTGTGCGCAACCATGGGGGCCGGATCGAGGTCAACACGACGGTTGGCAAAGGTTCTACATTCTGTGTCTGGCTGCCGCTTGCAGTGGGAGATTGCAAGGAAGGGGCAAGCTGAGGCTGGATAATGCTTAACGTTGATTTACAGGTAAGAGTATGCAATTGGATCGAAAGAAACTGAGTCGATTTGTCAATTCCCCACTGGCTGCCTGGGTCTGGTTCGGCCTCACATTAGCCGCCATCGGCATCCTGACCACCTTTGGCCCGGCTGAACACAGCCTGGGGACGCACATCCGCATCGTCTACCTGCATGGCGCCTGGGTGTGGGCTTCCCTGGGAGCATTCCTGGCAGCGGCTGTGGCAGGCAGCCTGGGATTGATCACCCGGCGACCGTCTCTTCATCGCTGGTCGCGCGCTTTTGGGCGCACCGGGTTGATCTTCTGGGTGACCTACCTCCCACTTTCGCTGTGGGCGATGCAATCCAACTGGAATGGCTTATTCCTGGCAGAACCGCGCTGGAAACTGGCGTTGGTTTTTGCCATCACTGGCATGTTGCTGCAGGTTGGACTGAGCCTGGCAAACCGGCCTGTACTGACCTCGGCATGCAATTTAGGTTATTTCATTGCCTTGCTGATCGGATTACAGCAAACGGAGAATGTCCTGCATCCCAGCTCTCCGATCCTGAGCAGCGAGGCCTGGCGCATCCAGCTCTTCTTTTTCGGGCTGCTGGTGCTCACTTTATTAGCTGGCTGGCAGGTGGCACGCTGGTGGTACAAGATTGAGCCAAATAGCGTTCAGCGATAAGGCTGACCTGAAACACACGCTTAATTTCCAGATTACGATCCTGGTGATCGTCCGGCTGGTATTCAATACTTTCTACCGGATGATCTATCCATTTCTGTCCTATTTCGCCCGGGGTCTGGGAGTAGACCTAAAGACGATCTCCTACGCAATCACCGTGCGTTCATTATTGGGTCTGGTCGGTCCATTCCTGGCATCCGTAGCAGACAGCCGGGGTCGTAAAACCGGGATGATCATCGGCACGATCACCTATACTGCAGCCATCAGCCTGATTGCGCTGTGGCCCACTTTCCCCGCTTTCTTCATTGCCCTCAGCCTGTCTTTTCTTGGATATCTCATTTTTGTGCCTTCCATGCAGGCTTATCTTGGTGACCGGGTGCCCTACGAGCAGCGCGCCAGGATGTTGGGGATCACCGAGTTTGCCTGGTCTTTAAGTGCCATCATCGGTGTTCCTCTGGTCGGATTGGTCATCGCCAGGCAGGGTTGGCTGGCACCTTTTCCATTAATCGCGTTGCTGGGGGTACTCACCGTGGCTGCCCTGGCCTGGATGCTGCCCAAAGATCCAACCCCTCTGGCTGGTAAACCCGGCTTTTGGAGCAACCTGCGCACTGTGTTCACCTACCCGCCGGCAGTGGCCGCCCTGGTGATGGCTGGGCTGTATACGGCTGCCAACGAGGTAGTCACCCTGGTTTACGGTGTGTGGGTGGAGCAATCATTTGCGCTCAGCATCGCTTCCCTGGGTGCCACCGCCCTGGCAATTGGGGTTTCCGAGCTGGGGGGAGAAACGCTGGTGACTGCCTTCACCGATAAAATAGGCAAGCGCAAAGCCCTGGCAATTGGGATCATCGGTAATTGCCTCGCCAGCCTGGCTTTACCGGTTTTCGGTCGCTGGCTGGTGGGTGCCCTGGTCTGCCTGTTCTTTTTCTACCTGACCTTTGAATTTACCATCGTCAGCGGTATTCCACTGATGAGTGAGATCCTGCCTTCCGCCCGCGCCACCATGATGGCTTCCCATATGGCGATCCTGGCAATCGGGCGATCCATCGGTGATTTACTTGGGCCGATATTATTTACCCAACACGTTTTGCCAGGCATTACAGCGAATGCTATCGCAGCCATCATGTTCGATTTGCTTGCCTTGCTGGCGCTCACCCGGATCAAATTCCCCCACCCGTAATTTTAAGCCAGACGATAAGTTCACCCACCAACCAGGGGTGGGAAGATATCCAGGTGATCTGCTTCCTTCAACTGGGTATCCAACCCGCTGAGATGGCGGATATTTACTCCATTGGCGAAGACATGCACCAGGTCAGATAATTCGTCCTGGTCATTCCAGACGTATTTCTCCAGCACTGGGTATTGCCGCGTCACCTCAAGCAGGACGTGCCGGACGATTATTCCGGGATGGTAGTCGACATCAACCATTTTTGTGCCGGCGGCCTGGCGTAATGACGCATACAGCTTAACCTGCATGACTCAAATCCTTGTCACTCAAATCCATACCGCACAATATCGATCCCAAGCAATTAAGGGGCTGTCCCAAAAGTAGATGCGCGACCAGTCCGGTCAGATTTTGACCGGAGGGGCGGAATTCCGAGCATATCATGATTGATTACCCCTGCACTCTGATTGAAGGCGCTCCATGCGGGCGTAGGGGAAACTTTTTTGGTGTATTTTGTTCAAATCCCACCCCTACGCCCCTACGTTTTAAGATATATTCCACAATTGTGACTTTTAAGTCAGCCCCTTAATTTCTCCTTCGGGCTGGTTATCTCACTCAAATTTATAGCGCTTAAGCCATCCAACCTAAACCGAGCTCTTCCAGCTTGGCGTGAGTGGGTTTCCCTGTGGCAACCTCCCAGCCGCACATCTCATAATAAATATCCAGTGCGTCATCGAGCTCCTTGCGCGTCACAGCAACGCCGTCTGAGGCGCCACCCTTGAGCGGCTGGTCAAAGATACGCTTGGGGAGGGTGTCCTGTTCTCGCCCGGCACCTTCACGGGCATTGAAAGCGCGCAGCATGTTCAAACGCCGTTCGCCAACCTTCTGGACGTCGTCCACTGTCCAATCCCAGCCGGTGGTGGCGCGCATCAGCTCAGCCTGTTCTTTGGGTCCATAGACCTGCCAGGCTGGTCCATAAACGAACTGGCACAGCACTGCCGTGTCCATGAAGCAATAGTTGATCTCCGTGGTTAATGCCATCTTGACTTTTTCGCGGTCCAGTACCCGGTCAGACATGGGGTGGGTTAATCCGACTTCAGCCATTCGCTCCAGGTTGTAGGAGGCAGTATCGGGAGTATAACCGGGGTCATGCTCGGATGACTGGTGGTCAGCACCGAATGGGTTGACCGCATAAATGAGTGCCAGGCTGCGCTTGACCTGCGGCATGTGAGCCGGCAGCTCATGGTTTTTAACCGCCAGCACCAGGTCCTCCGCACCGTGACCTATCTTTTTAGCTGCATAGGCAGACCCGTTGGCGAGCAGGTCTCCCAGCCCTTCGCGTTTGGCGATTTTTTCCACCATTTCCACCATGGCGTCCGCATTGCCGAAGCGCAGGTCGATCCCACCCGTATCTTTTAAGGTGAGGTACTTATGCTCAAAGCAATCCATGGCAAAGGCGATGGTTGCTCCGCAGGCGATGGTATCCAGACCGTACTGGTCACAAATTTGATGGGCGATGGAAACGGCGTTGATGTCACCGACCCCGCAGTAGGAGCCCATGGTGCTGAGGGTTTCATATTCCGGACCGCCGTAAAGCGGGTCGAAGTGCACATTTTTATATTCTGTTTCCACTACACGCTTGCAGCGCACCACGCAGGCATAACAGGTGTCATTCTGCTTCAGGATGGTCTCTGACATGTGTTCCCCGGAGATGTCCTCAGCCTGCTCAAAAGTACCGCTGATATAGTTCCGGGTGGGTAAGCCGCCGGATATATTTTGATAATTCAGCACCGAAGCTGTGCCAAAATCCTGCAAGCCTTTCATATCGGGGATATCCTGCACCCGTTTCGGGCCCAGGCGGGCAAGCTTGATGATGGCAGCTGGGTCGGCAGTTTTTATCTTCTGGTGGCCGCGCACCGCGATGGCCTTGAGATTCTTGCTGCCCATCACTGCGCCCATGCCTGTGCGGCCATTGGCTCGGTTGCACATGTTCATGATGGCGGCGAAACGGGCAAGTTTTTCACCCGCCGGGCCAATTTGGGCGACTTCAATCTTCGGGTCACCCAGCTCGTCACGGATGAGCTTCTCGACCTCCCCGGTGATCTTGCCCCACAGCCTGGAGGCATCACGCAGCTCTGCTTCCCCATCATGCAGCCATAGATAGACCGGCTTGGGAGACTTACCCTTTATGACCACTCCATCAAAGCCGGCGAACTTCAGCTCTGCCGGGAAAAAGCCTCCCACCTGGCTGTCACCGATTAAACCGCTCAATGGGCTTTTGGCAGTCACGTTCATGCGGCTTTGCCCACTGATGGAAACCCCGGTAGTGGGTGAGATCATGAAGACCAGGGTGTTCTCCGCACCCAAAGGGTCGGCACCGGCGGGGGTATTCTTGAATAGATAATACGTTCCCATGGCGGAGCCACCGATGTAGGTTTTATAAAACTCCTCGGTTGGCTGCTCTGTGCTTATTTTCCCCCCGGTGAGGTCGACGTGTAGGATTTTGCCTGCATATCCGTAAAGCATAGAACATTCTCCTTTGCGCTTGAGTTTGCTGGACTGGTTGCATAATTTTCTAATTAGCGACGATTTGTGCCATTCGCTTCCATAACGATGTAGTTAATCGACAAAATATATAAAAATCCTGGACTTCTCGGAAGTTCTTTCGAGATTATCCATATTATATCAACCATTAACCATATACGGCTCGTAAAAGCATTTGAGTTAGCATAAAAAGCACAGAAGGTCAGCTTTCCGCAGGAACCATCAACCTGGTGATAACCACAAAAATGAGCAGGATGGAATTTTCCGTCAATTTTAGCTTATAATGAATTTGTCCATCATTGTTACATATCCTATTCGGTTTTCGCTTTTCATTCCCTCGCCTTTGGGGTGGGGCTTAAATCCAATATGTGGATGCAACCGGAACAAGCCTTATCATGTATAATTCCTACCCGTTATGAATAAACGCATCCTGCTTGGAGCAGGTCTGGTTTTATTGATCTTGGTATTCTCAGCTCAGAGCTACCGCACCCTGGCAGCCCCACAGGCACAGCTGACGGTTTTCCCTACGCCTACACCTGGACCGGATGGTCGGATTCTATATACCGCTCAAGAACAGGATACCGTATGGAGGATCGCCGCGATCAGTGGGATCACTGTGGATGAGTTTCGAAAATTAAACCCCAGTTTGGTGAACGATATTATTATTCCTGGCCATATGTATTTGATCGGGTATGCCGGTCCATCTGCAGGAGCACCAACCGCCGGGCCAATCCCCACTCAGGCGATCCTGACCCCTTCGCCCACGCCCTCGCCGGGTTGGGGGATATTATGCGTGCTGCTTTATAACGACCTGAATGGCGATTCCATGCGTCAGGAATCGGAGCCGTCCATCCCCGATGGAGAGATCAGTGTGAGCAACCGGCCGGGAACGGTATCTCTGACCGCCCAAACTCCTTCAGGAGGCGTAGCCACCACGATTGTGAACCCCACTCCTCAGGAAAGAGGCTATACCTGCTTTGATCAAATTCTGCAAGGCGAGTATCTGATCAGCGTGGCCGCCCCCGAGGGATACAACCGCACCACCGAGCTGAATCAAACCCTGACGCTTGAAGCTGGCCAGACCACTGAAATTGCATTCGGTGCCCAGGCAAATTCAGAGCTGGAAGCCCAGACGGCCATCATCCCTGAATCGCCGCGTAAAAGCCCCATGTTGGGCATCATCGGGGGTGCTTTATTGGTCGCCGGGATTGGATTGGGGATTTACGCCACTTTGCTGCGCCGTGCGAGTGGGGTGAAAAAGCAGGTCGATCGGGAATTATAAGCTGGCGATCTTTTTTTCCACCCGGCGCAGGAAGCGAGCTTCGTCGATCACCACCCGTTCGTGTTTGCCCTCGCCGATCTTCTCCAGGTTATCCCAGGCTTCAACCGAAAAATAGACCCGGATCCCATCCACCGAGAGCACTTCGGCGCGCACGCGGATCGTCGCACCCACGGGGGTTGGGGCGAGGTGGCGCACGTCAAGGTGCGTGCCCACGCTGGAATACCCTTCCGGCAGGCAGCAGGTGAGCAGGCGGTGCGAGACACGCTCCATGAAGGCGATCATCCACGGGGTTGCCAGGACTCGCGACGAACCGCTGCCCAAATGGATGGCGCTGTTTTCC
Organism: uncultured Chloroflexia bacterium; assembly: GCA_963809805.1. GTDB lineage: Bacteria > Chloroflexota > Anaerolineae > Anaerolineales > UBA4823 > FEB-25. The sequence continues at coordinate 317,499 of CAWELB010000002.1, forward strand.
ATGCCGACCTCAAAGCTGTCTTCACGGGTCATACCAGGGTGGATGAGTTCAGCGATCTCCATGATCTGCTCCTTATGCCTGATTCACGCCACCAAATCCTTGGTAAACGATACCTCCCCTTTTGATGATGGACCTTCCACAGCCTCAGGCAAAACTTTATTTCAAGTGATGGGATTATAGCATGCGGTCTATCAGGGCAGGTTCTTAATTTTTATTTACCTTTGGGGAGTATACTTAGTCCTTGTGTTTTGACCATTTCTCGGGTGGGAGGGAATGTTTGATCACTACAGGCGATAATATTATGAGTATGATCTTGCTGGGTGGTGAAATGATATCCAGGCGTTCTTCTGCCTGGAGCAAATATGCTTCATTCAAAACCAAGGCATAAATAGGAGGAGTGAGATGAGCGTCAAAATTACCTGGTTCGGGCATTCGGCATTGGGATTGGAAGTGGGTGGGAATAGGCTCCTGGTTGATCCTTACTTCACCGACAACCCGGCTGCATCCACAGCCGCGAAAGATGTAAGCGCTGATTATATTTTGGTCACCCACGGGCATTTCGATCACGTGGGTGATGTTGTTGATATCGCCAAACGCACGGGTGCGATGGTGATCAGCAACTTCGAGATTGCTGAATGGGTGGGCAAGCAGGGCATATCAAAAAATCACGGGCAGCATATCGGAGGTGGGCATGAATTCCCCTTCGGGTATCTCAAGCTCACCCCGGCACTGCACGGCTCGGGTCTTCCAGATGGCACCAATGGGGGCAACCCGGTAGGCTTCCTGCTGGTGACCAAAGATGGGATGAAAATCTACATATCCGGTGATACCGGCTTGTTCACCGATATGAAGCTGATCGGGCAGGAAGGCATCGATGTGGCATTCCTTCCCATCGGTGATAACTACACCATGGGTCCGGATGATGCCTACAAAGCGGTCGAGCTGATCATGCCGAAGCACGTCATCCCGATCCACTATAACACCTGGGAGCTGATTGCCCAGGATGCAGGAAAATGGGCGACACGCGTGGCGAAGCTGGGCGTAAAGGTGCATGTGCTCAAACCTGGTGAAAGCCTGACGCTTTAGCCTGAGAATTGATCATCACTATGTTTGACAATATTTTTAAACGCAAGAATATGGAAGATCAAGCTAAAAAAGAAGGTCGCCTGCCGCCCGGGCAGTCGTTGACCCAAAAATTTCCGGTGCTGCACTATGGTCCGGTGCCCGGCTTCAACCCTGCCACCTGGGATTTTCGCATCTGGGGTGAGGTTGAGCAGGAGCGTGCCTGGTCATGGGACGAATTCAACCATCTGCCACGCACCACTCTGAACATGGACATTCACTGCGTCACCACCTGGAGCAAGCTGGATACCACCTGGGAAGGGGTTTCAGTTCGCACCCTGGTCGACCAGGGTCTGGTCAAGCCGAAGCCGGGCGCCAGGTTCGTGCTGCAGCATGCCGAGTATGGCTTTACGGTCAACCTGCGGCTGGAAGTGGTGCTGGCGGATAATTTCCTGCTGGCAACACACTTCAATGGGCAGCCTTTGACGCCTGAGCATGGTGCCCCCTTACGTGGGGTTGTGGGGTATATCCCCGGCAGGGATGACTTGAAGACGCCTTATTTCTGGAAAGGCGCCAAATGGTTGCGTGGGTTGGAGTTCCTGGCGCACGACCAGCCCGGCTTTTGGGAGCAGGCAGGCTATCATAATGATGCCGATGTGTGGAAAGAAGAACGTTATGGATGAATTATCGATATAGATTATTCCTATGAGAAAACAAGGAGGCTGAATTGAACGAGCTAATGATGCGTGCCCTCGACCTGGCTCAGAAGCGCGGGGCACAATATGCAGATGTACGTGTGGTAAACCATCGTGAAGAAAGTATCTCGGTGAAGGATGGTATCGTCGAAGAGCTGAATTCGTCCGAATCACTGGGTGTGGGTGTGCGCGTACTGGTGAATGGAGCCTGGGGCTTTGCCTCCAGCCTAAATTTGACCAATGCTGAAATCGATCAGATCACCGCCCAGGCGCTGGAAATTGCGCATGCATCGGGGCTGGTGAGCGGCGAAAAGGTGGACCTGGGACCCAAAGTGACCAGCCAGGGTACCTACCAGACCCCCGTCAAAATCGATCCTTTCAGCGTGCCGCTCGAAGATAAGCTGGCGTTATTGATGAGAGCCGACGCTGAAATGGGCCTGGTGAAGGGCGTACGCACCCGCCGGGCGCACGCCACCGCCATCAAACAGAACAAGCAATTTGCCAACACGGAAGGTGCCTTTACCGACCAGACTATCGTCGAGACAGGCGGTGGTATTCAAGCCACTGCCGTGGGTGGCAGTGAGATCCAGGTGAGGTCCTACCCCAATGCCTTTGCCCGCCAGCAGGTAACAGGAGGCTGGGAAGAGCTGGTCGGCTGGGACCTGCCGGGTAACGGTCAGCGGGTTGCCAGTGAGGCGGTCGCGCTTCTCACCGCCGACGCATGCCCTTCCAACATCACTACTTCGCTCATCTTGGGTGGCTCGCAGCTGGCATTACAGATCCATGAGTCGTGCGGACATCCCACCGAGCTGGACCGCGTGTATGGCAGCGAGGCTGCCTATGCCGGCACTTCCTTCCTCACCACCGAGAAGCTGGGTAATTTCCATTACGGTTCACCGGAGGTCAACCTGACTGCCGACAGCCTGCGTCCGCTTGGACTGGGCACGTTTGGCTGGGATGATGAGGGCGTTCCCGCCCAATCCACACCCCTGGTGAAGGATGGCTTGTTCGTGGGGTATTTAATGTCGCGTGAGACGGCTTCCAAGCTGGGAAGATACTCGAATGCCTGCATGCGCGCCTCGGGTTGGAACCGCATCCCCATCATCCGCATGGTCAACGTTAGCCTGGAGCCGGGCACGTGGAAGTTTGATGACCTGATCGCCGACACCGAGGACGGCATCTACATGGAATCCAACCGCTCGTGGTCGATCGATGATAAGCGCTACAACTTCCAGTTCGGCACCGAGGTGGGGTACGAGATCAAACATGGGAAGATGGGGCGTTTGCTGCGTAACTGCACCTATACCGGCATCACCCCCGAGTTTTGGAACAGCTGTGACGCCGTCTCCAATGCCGACCATTGGGTGATGTGGGGCACCCCGAACTGCGGCAAAGGTCAGCCGTCGCAGGTTGCCCATACGGGTCATGGAGCCGCTCCGGCGCGCTTCCGCAATGTGAAAATTGGGGTATTGAAATAAGGACAAGGAGCATACAGGAGATAGCATGATCGAAGAAAAAGAAGCCCGTATCATTAGTGATGGCATCTTGAAACGCTGCAAGGGTGAGGCGGCAGAGCTCACCTTGATGTTCAACGATGCCTCGTTGACTCGCTTTGCCAATAACATCATCCACCAGAATGTGGCCGAGCGCGATGCGGAGGTGACCCTGCGCTGCTTCATCGGCAAGCAGATCGGTACCGCCTCCACCAACCGCATGGACGAGGCGGGTCTGGATGAGCTGGTGAGGCATGCCAAAGCCAACGCAGCTGCCAGCCCTGAAGACCCGAATTACCCCGGTTTACCCGAGCCGGAAGCTTATCAGCACGTGACAACCTGGGATCAGAATACCGCTGACTATTCGCCCGAGAAACGTGCCAGGGCAGTGGGTGCCGTCTGCCAGATGGCAGTGGAAAAAAGCTTGAATTCTTCAGGTGCGTTTTCCACCGGATCGACGGCTCTCGTGGTTGCCAATACCCAGGGTGTGTTCGCTTACCAGACTCAGACCTCTGCGGATTTCCAGACTGTGGTGATGAGCGATGATTCATCCGGACGCTCCCAGGAATCTGCCTGGAAAGTGGATGAGTTGAACGTGGAAGCTCTGGGCAAGGAGGCCATCGAGACTGCCGCAAAGGGTCACAACCCGCGCAAGATCGACCCCGGGGAATACACCGTTATTTTTGAGCACTACGTCACCGAAGACCTGGTGAGCAGCCTTAATTTCTACGGCATGGGTGCCCAGGCGGTGCTGGAAGGTCGTTCGTGGATGACCGACCGCATCGGGCAGCAGCTCATGAGCCCGCTGGTGAATATCTGGGATGACGGCATGGACCCCCTTGGCGTTGCGCTGCCGTTCGATTTTGAAGGCGTGCCCAAGCAGCGCGTGGATATCGTCAAGCAAGGTGTGGTTTTAGGACCCGTCTATGACCGCTATTCAGGTGCCAAGATGGGCAAACCCAGCACCGGGCATGCCACACCGATCAACTTCCGCGGTTTCGGACCGCTGGCGATGAACCTGTTCATGGCTACCGGCGACGCCACCATCGAGGACATGATTGCCTCCACCAAGAGGGGTCTCTACATCAACCGCTTCTGGTACACGCGCCTGGTGCACCCGCACGATTGCGTCATCACCGGCATGACGCGTGATGGGGTCTTCATGATCGAGGATGGCGAGATTACCTACCCGGTCAAGAACCTGCGCTACACCATGCCCTACGTCCAGGCGCTGGCGAACGTGGAGGCAGTGGGGAAGGCTTCACATTTATTGGTGGGCGATTTTGGCGGGCTGGGCGTGCGCGTACCGGGGTTGAAGATCAAGGGATTCGTGTTTACGGGGAGCACGGTGTAAAAAGCGTTTAAACGTTTGAAGGTTGGAACATTGGCACACCCGAAAACCAGCGGGTGCAGGCGTTTAAACGTTAAAACGTTCAACGCATCTTGACTTCGGATCAGACGGTTGTGCGAAGTCCCGATCGTCCGTTGATCGGGAAGTTCGAATCCGAGGGAAGCAAAGCGACCGAGGCAAGCGTCAGCGGCCATCGTCAAGCGTTGGTGACCCCGCCGGGGTCGCTAATTTTACTCGATAATCTTGAGCTGATCCTCAATCAGGTTCGAAATGTATTATCTTGACAAAATAGATTATACATTCTAACATGCGCCGAAGAGAATTTAACCGTAAAGGAAAATAACATGGAAAAAGTAACTTCAAAAGACGGTACAAAAATCGCATATGACAAGAAAGGTGAAGGCCCCGCGCTGATATTGGTACTTGGAGCTCTGAATTCAAGAAAGTCTGGAGCTAAGTTAGCCAAATTGCTTGCGCCTCGATTTACCGTCATAAGCTATGACAGGCGCGGGCGCGGTGATAGTACAGATACTGCACCATATTCACCTCAATGTGAAGTTGAAGATATTGCCGCGCTGATAGACTCAGTTGGTGGACCAGTTTACCTTTATGGCCATTCTTCCGGTGCCGCTCTCGCCCTGGAAGCTGTACTTAAACTGCCCAAAATAATTGGGAAGCTTGCCGTTTATGAAGCGTCATATGCTATCCATGAAGATGCACAGAAAGCTGCCGATGAATATTACCAGACACTCAAGAAGTTGCTCGCAGCTGGACGTAAAGACGATGCTGTGGCCTTATTTGTTCGGTCAGTGGGAGTATCTGACAAGCAGATTCAGGCTATGAAGAGCATGCCGATGTGGAAAGGATTAGTAAAATTAGCTCCAACATTGGCATATGACAGCGAAGTCCTGGGTAAAGGACATGCTCTACCGGCCGCTCGCTTATCACACATTACCATTCCAGTACTTGTTATGCACGGCGGTGCCGGAGCACCATTTATGCGCGATGCGGCTAAAGCGATCAGCGAGGCTATTCCTCAGGCGCAACTTCGTACTCTTGCTAAGCAAACACACGGCGTAAGCCCCAAAGTCCTCGCACCAGTCTTGGAAGAGTTCTTCTTGTGAGGTAATTGTCTCAAAACCAAGATAAGAAATGCAATCATGCTATATGTACAAAGCCAGGTGTACACTTTATAGCGAAAATTGCCGAAGCTCTAGCGTAAGCTTCGCACACCGCCTATCCTAACACCGTGATCGAAAAAAACGTTCCGCTCAGCGTGGGTCTGAGAAATTTGAGACCCGCAAGTATATTGATTCCTGCTCAAACGCGCCTGCAAAACCCTTGACTTGGAGTCGACTCCAGGTGATAGAATTTCGTTCGAGATGACCTTTGATAATTACTGAGGCCGGTGAATAATTTAGTCTTTCCGTGGATACGCATGCACAAAAAGAATCTGTTGATAGCAAGCATAAAATACAGCGACACAGCAAAAACCTAGGAAGAAAGTTATGCAAGATGTGAACTTGGAACAAGAAGTGATCAATCTCTCTAAGGAAAAGTGGCGCTGGATGTCAGAGCGAAAAGTAGATTCCCTGGATGCTCTCTTCCATGAAAAGGCTGTCTTTGTTCATATGGGCGGAACCATGTCCAAGGAGGAGGAACTCGATGTCTTCCGAAGTGTAAGGATTCACTACAAGGACGTGGATATCCAGGAAGTGTCAGTGCGATTTATCGGCACGACAACTGCTGTTCTTTTGAACAAAATTCGTCTGGTAGCCGTCGTTGGTGGTAATGAGGTCATAAATCCATTTGTGGTTACAGAAGTGTATGTGCAGCAAAGCCGTACCTGGACGTTAGCCTCGCTCTCATTTACCAGGCTAATCACCCCATAGCCGCACGATTAACGGCAGAAAGGTAAGGAGAGATCTATGCAAATTGTAAAATTGAACAATGGCGTCGAAATTCCAATTCTTGGTTTCGGCGTTTTTCAAATTACTAATTCGTGCGAATGTGAAACAAGCGTGGTTGATGCTATTCAAACTGGATATAGCCATATTGACACTGCTGCTTCCTACCAAAATGAAGAGGCGGTTGGTGAGGGCATCAAACAAAGCGGCGTTGCTAGAGAAAAATTGTTTATCACTACCAAACTTTGGATTCAGAGAAATGGCGATGAAGGCACAATAAAAGCCTTTGAAAATTCCCTCAAGCGATTGCAATTAGATTACATTGACCTGTATCTGATCCATCAACCCTTCGGCGATGTGTATGGGGAATGGCGGGCGATGGAAGAGTTGTACCAACAAGGCAAAGTCAGAGCAATTGGGCTTTCAAACTTTCCTCCAGACCGCATCATGGACTTGATGATCCATAATAAAATCACACCTGAGGTAAATCAGATTGAAGTAAATCCTTTCCACCAACAAATAGACACGCAAAAGTTCTTACAAGATAACCGCGTTCAGGTTGAAGCATGGGCTCCATTTGCAGAGGGTAGGAATAATATTTTTCAAAATGAAATCCTGCTATCCATCGCTGCAAAACACCAAAAAAGTGTTGCCCAAATAATCCTCCGCTGGCTTTTACAGAGAGATATTGTGGTTCTTTCAAAATCAGTTCGCAAAGAGAGGATGATAGAAAATATCAGTGTGTTTGATTTTGAATTAAGCACGGAAGATATAGCAGCTATTACAACCTTGGATACAAAGACGAGCAGTTTCTTCGACCATCGTAACCCTGAAATGGTGAAATGGCTGGGTAGCAGGAAACTGGATATATAAGGAATGAAAGCCCACCAAAGCTGTTCGGTTTACCTGGGCTGGTTTGCAAGGCAGATCCCTGGCACTGCCGGGGGGCCAGTACTCTGGAATGATATCCCCGCCTGGTTCAGAGCTAATGATCTTCTAATCTATACGCGATAGAATGCATTTTCAGTTTGTCTTATAGACACTGATGCAGACAAAGGGAAGGAGATTCTTATGAACCAGGATAAAAGCACTACCAGGAAGGTCAATACGAGCGGTAAGAAGGACAAGGGATTATTATCGGCTGAAGAATTAGCGGCTATGAAGGAGACCCTCAAAGAGAGGAAGGCGAATGCCAGCAAGGAAGAGGCGGAAAACGCCGCCCTCGAGGCAATCGCCGCGATGGCGGAACCGGATCGCTCCATGGCAACGCGCATCCATGCGATCATCAAAGAAAGCGCCCCCAGCCTCTCGCCGAAAACCTGGTACGGAATGCCCGCCTATGCCAACGATGACGGCAAGGTAATCTGCTTCTTCCAAACCGGGCAGAAGTTCAAGACGAGGTACTGCACGTTCGGTTTCAATGACTCAGCGCAGCTCGACGAGGGCGATATGTGGCCGGTTGCCTTCGCACTGCAGAAACTGACTGCCGCCGAAGAGGCAAAGATCAGAGAACTGGTGAAGAAAGCGGTGGGCTGATGAAATTGTGAGCAGATATCCGCTCACTTTATTCTAGAGGATAATAAATGAATAAAACCAATCCGAAAGTTGATTTTTATTTTACGAAAGAAATAAAGTGGCAGGAAGAATTGAAGAAATTGAGGACGATCATTCTCGACTGTCCGCTGACCGAAGAATTGAAGTGGGGTGTTCCGTGTTACACGTTTCAGAATAGTAACATCGTTTTAATCCATACATTTAAAGAATACTGTGCGATTTTATTTATCAATGGTGCCTTGTTAAAGGATGCTAAGGGTATCCTGATCCAACAAACGAAGAATGTGCAGGCGGCGCGCCAGGTTCGCTTCACCAATGTTCGCGAAATCATTGAGCTGGAAAGCACCTTGAAAGTCTACATTAATGAAGCCATTGAAGTGGAAAAAGCCGGTCTGAAAGTAAATTATAAAAAGACTGCAGAATACAGCCTTCCTGAGGAATTTCAAACTAAACTGGATGAAATGCCTGCTTTGAAAACTGCTTTCGAGGCATTGACGCCGGGGCGGCAAAGAGCATACATTTTTTATTTTTCGGCACCCAAACTATCCCAAACCCGCGCCTCAAGGGTTCAAAAAAGTATGCAGCAAATTCTCAATGGCAAGGGATTAAATGATTAGTAAATTTGATGGAAAAAGGTGACAGAATAGTTATATCATAGGTAAAAAACTATTTTTCAATATTTGTAGCGATTCTTTCATCTATTTTTACAATAAGATCTTGCACTTCCTCAAGTGACAATCGATTGGGGTCGATCCATGCGATTACTTCGACTTCAATCTCATCATAACGTCCGACCCACCTGCAAACTGGATAATCCATATTCGAATATGTATAACAAGAAAACTTCTGTTCGTCAGCCAGATCACTTTTAAAGGTCCAACCTTCAATATTCGTTTCCCCAGGGAAACTAGTTGTTACTGCATAGTCCTCCTTTGCACCTTCTATCGAAGAAAAGCGATATAACATTTCCTTTACTTCCCATTTTTCTTCACCCGGTAATTTCCCTGCTGTTGATTTCCAAAAAGCAATTTCCAAAGAATTACTAGGTTTTGTATTGTCACTCACTAATTGAGATCCAAATACAACTGCCCATTGTGCGGGTAGATCATCACTTGTTATGACTAAATCTTTAAGCTCGAAAGATCTTTCAGGGGCAGGGATTAGCAATTTCAAAATACATCCAGACAAGACAAGAACCAAACCCAAGAAAATTATTCCTTTGAAGAATCGAATAATCCCGGATTCGATTTTCATCTTCACTTCCTCATTTGAATTTGCTTCTTTATTAGAGATATTATCCTCTTGATAAAGTTCTTTGCCATAATCTCTTTCAGCAAAAAATAACATATTACCTTGATATTACCAATGATGATTTATTTATTATGCCATACTTGGATTAGCAAATGGAGAAAAATATATTCCTTCTAAAATAAGTATATAATAAAGCCAACCTTAAGCGTCACAACAAAATGTTCACCTGTGATCGTTAAAAATCAACTGCAAGGGTTTCGGAGCGGAATCACCCTGTGGCAATGATCGATTTGCGGATTTCCGCATGCTCGGGCATGAACAACCGCTTGCTTACACCTGCACCAACGAATGGCAGGACCCGGAAGAAACATGAACGAAGATATCGAGCTTGAAGAATTCGCGCCCTGGTTGGTAATCGCCATCACATTGATTGGTGGTGCCCTGCGTGTTTTGCTGCTCAGTACGAAAGGGTTATGGTGGGAAGAAACGTTCAGCTTGTGGATGTCAAACCACAGTGTTATCGATATGCTGCAATGGATTGCCCGGATTGACCATCATCCTCCGCTTTATTATCTCCTGCTGCATTACTGGATGGCACTCAAAGGGAATGCGCCGGATTCCGTCCGCCTGCTATCAGCACTATTCGGTGCAGGCACAATCCCGATTATTTACCTGATCGGCAAACGCACGTCTGGTGTAATGATCGGATTGGTGGCCGCAGTGCTCCTGGCACTTTCGCCATTCAACATCCGCTTCGCCCAGGAAACGCGCATGTACACCCTGCTTTCGTTCAACGCAGCCGTGGCGATGTATGCCTTGGTCAGGCTGCTGACGGACTCGCGCTCCCTCAAACCCATCGGCAGCCAATTGCGAGAATATCTGCACGCCTGGCGCACAGCTAAGCCGGCTGAACCAGACAGTGAAGGAGAATTCAGCTATAAGGTTGATGTTCGCAATCAAACCGGATGGAGAGCCTGGATATCCCGCCATCATTGGTCACCCATCCGCAGCATTGAGACTGACCTGGCCTGGGTTGTTTTTATCGTGTTCTCTGCTGCGACGATGCTCACCCACAACACGGCTGTCCTGTTCCCTGTAGCCACCAATATCCTCGTTCTTGGTCTGATGCTTATACAAAGGATAAGGAAATCAGACTCACCACCCACCTTCCAGGCTCCCTCTTTTTCGAACTGGGTGAAGGCTCAGATCGGTATCTTCTTACTATGGAGTCCATGGTTCGTTGCTTTTATTCAGCAGGTTAGCCGAACCTTTCAGGATTTTTGGATCCCGAAACCGAGTTGGGAAACCGTCATCCAGGCAATTCGATCCTTTTTGAATGAATCTACGGTACTTGCACCCAACCAGGTCATGCTGATCTGGATCTTCTACGCGCTGCTGTTTTGTTTAGGGTTGGTCCATTTCCGGAAAAATCTTTCGAGATTGATGTTTCTGGCTGCCATGTTCGCCATCCCCTTCCTGGGTGAGCTGATTGTGAGCCTCCGCCGACCTGTTTTTTTGGATCGAACCCTGATCTGGACGACCATTCCATTATTCCTGATACTGGCGGCTGGTATCGTTCAGTTAAGATATCGTCTCCTTATGATCGCTGTGCTGGGGGTTTTATGCACCATCAACCTGTTTTCTACCGGCGATTATTATAAGTTCACGCAAAAAGAGAATTGGAATGACCCTGCCGGTTTTGTCGCAAATTTCATTCAAAAGGATGATTTGATCCTTTTCAACGCTACCTGGACGCAAATCCCGTTTGATTACTATTTTAAGCCCTATGAAGAACAGTATTTCCTCCAGGTGGAGAAACATGGCGTTCCCGTAGATATGTTCGATAGCGGTATCATGCAACCAAAGATGACGGAGAGTGATGTACCCAGGTTGATTTCATTGATAAGCGGACATAAGACGGTTTGGCTGGTTTACAGCCGTAACAGCAATACGGATCCGATGGGGCTGATCGCGCAAACGCTATCATCGGTAATGAAATTAATCTATACGCGCGATTTTAATGGGGTGCAGGTTCAAATTTATGCAGCTCCGTAAACCTGATTTCTAAGCAGCCGGCTTTCACGGCGCCCTGGGGATACATGGAAATTCTCGCAATAGGTGTCGGATTGGAACGGCGTTCAATATTCTCGTATCCGCCGTCAAGCGGTGGTCAGCACTGCCGGGAGCGCTTTACGGCAGCTAACTATACTTCCCCCCAACAATTCTCACTTCCATTTGGTGAGAATTTCTTCCCTCTGGAATGTAGCCTTAACCAAATAAAAAATGATCACGTCAACAACCACCAGCACTCCCGCCATGATCAGCAAATTGTTGGTCGTCAGCACCAGCACCTTGAATTCTGACAATAAATATACCGCGCCAAAAGGCAAAAGGATGAGTGTACCGAGTTGTTGGGCGGAGCGGACATCATTCATTCTTGAAGAAACCAGGACGTTATATCCAACGGCCAGGATGCAGGTAAGCGGAGCGAGTAATAACAAGATGATCGCAATATCCCAGTTGGGGAAATAAAGATAGCCCAGCGTGCTGTAGGTAAACAGGTCCGCCAGCACCATGAAGATCAGCGCGCCGATATAGTTGGCACAAATGGCGGGTATAAAAGCTGCGATACTTTTTCCTGCCAGGATCTCTTCATCAGTCGTGGGTGTAGCCAGCAGGGGCTCCAGGCTTTTTTGGACCTTCTCCCCGATCAGGCTGTATGAGGCGATCCCCACCGGTGCAAGGGCGGCGCCAATGACATACAAGAACGAGAAGGCATTCAACAGAGTTGGAAGGTTAGCCGCTCCGCTAGGTTTGTTGGTGATGAATCGGATGACAAACGGCATACCAATTGAGACCACCAGCTCAAAATAGATGATCGAATAAAGGATACTCTTCTTCTTCGTATAGGTCTTGAAATCTTTGGAGGCAACAATCCACGCTTTTGATAGTCTCATTTTGTTTCTTGGATGACCTTGAGGTAAGTCTCTTCTAAACCGGGGTTGAGCTGGGTGACGTATTGGATCCGCCCGCCTGCAGAAACGACCGCCTGTATAAAGTCGGGATTTTCCTTCTGCGGGTCGGCTAAGGCCAATGTAATTCTATTCTCTTCAACGCGAAGGTCTTTGGGCTGGAGGTTTCGGACTGCCGCAAGAATTTGATCGTTGATCTGTTCCAACTGGATTACAGTTTTAGACCCCCAGACAGTCTTCTCCAATTGTTCCGGCGTACTGACTGCCAGCAGTTTCGTTTTGAGTATTCCGATGCGATCGCATATCCGTTGGGCTTCATCCAGGTTGTGCGTATTGATGAAAATCGTTTTCCCTTCCTTTTTGAGCTTTAGAATGAAATCTCTGACCACCCTGGAAGATTCCGGGTCCAGGTTCGCAGTCGGCTCGTCAAAGAAAAGCAGTTTGGGATCGTGGATGAGCGCCCTGGCAATGGCGACCTTCTGTTTCATGCCTTTTGAATAATCGCTGATAGGCTGATCCCTCTTCTCCCACAGATCCAACATCGTCAGAAAATACTCGATCTTCTCTTTTCTTTCCTCTTCTGTGCATTCATAGAGCTTTCCGTAGTAGTCGAGATTTTCGTAGGCACTCAGTTCTTCGTATAAACCGATATTGTCGGGGACCAATCCGATCAATTTCCTGATTGCCAGAGAATCTGCGTTATTTCCAATTGGATAGCCTGCGATCTGAGCATCCCCACTGGTTTTTGAAATCAGGCAGCAAAGCATTCTTATCGTGGTGGTTTTCCCAGCCCCATTGGGCCCGAGCAAACCGAATACCTCGCCCTCAGCCACATGAAATGTCAGGCTATCGACCGCGGTGATCTCCCCAAACTTTTTCGTCAGGTTCTTTACTTCGATCACATTCATAAGTATTTGCTATTTCTTCCTGGTTTGCAGCCAGGTCCTGACAGTTATTCCGATGAGAATGGCAGATAGGACGATCCAGATAATTAAATAGGCGGTCGGGAATGAGGCTTGCGTCATGATCTTGATGATAGTAAATATACCCATGACTACAATGACGGTCAGCGTTAAAGCAATTCTTAGGGATAGTTTCACTATATTTTCCTTTGCTTTCCATTCATGAAAAGTCGTTTTTGTTAGATATACCCCCGGCTTGACGTCTTGGGCGTGATTCGGCATGATCTTGATATAGAACGCCTGAGAATTATAGGTTGTATATACTGAAATTTCACCTCAAAATAATTGTGCCACAATTTTCTCCCGAAGCGGGTAAGAATATTATTAGAACTAGCTAATGGTAAGTATTGCTTTTACCAATCATGATTATCTCTTTTCTTATCGTTTATCTTGGTATGATTTCGAAAAATAGGCGTACGCAGGAGCGTAGCCCTGCGTACGCCTATTTTTCGATAAAGTTCTCCCCTTCCCTGTTTAGGGAAGGGGAGATAAAGAGGGGATGGGTGAGTAATTACATAATATCGAGATAACCTATGTCTCGAATCGTGTTACTTTCATGATTTCGCTTTTTTTCTCCAAAAGTGAAATTGAATGGATTTGAATTATTTCCAATTCAATTCTTGTACGGATAACCCCCCTATATAAAACCTGTCAACCCGTCAACGCCTGCACCCGCTGGTTTCCTCGCCCCCACTGTACTTGGAGGGGGTCGGGTGTTCTAACGCCTGCACCCGCTGGTTTCCTCGCCCCCACTGTACTTGGAGGGGGTCGGGTGTTCTAACGTTACTTCGCATTCCCCGTTTCCTTGGCAATCTCCACCTTCACACATTCCCCCCGGCGCACCTGGAAGGCATCAAAATCACGCGCCACCGAGGTATTGGGGAAGATTGCCTGGGCTTCTGCCAGCACATCCCGCTCGCGGTAGCGGCGAGAGATGTGCGTCAGGATCAGGTACTTCACCCCTGCCTCAACTGCCAGCCTGGCAGCCTGACCCGCGGTGAGATGGGCGAACTGGTCAGCCATTTCGGCTTCCTCCTGCAGGTAGGTGGCTTCGATGATCAGCGTGTCCACGTCCCGCACTGCCTGCACCAGCTCGTCGATACGTCCCACGTCGCCCACATGCGCCATGCGCGTGCCCGGGCGTTCCGCACCCAGCACCTGGTCTGGTTGGATGACCCGCCCATCCGGAAGGGTGATCGGTTTGCCATTCACCAGGTCGCGCCGCCAGGGTCCGGGCGGGATGGCCAGCTCATCAGCTTTTTCGGGCAGGAAGGGGCGCCGGTTCTTCTCTTCGAACAGGTAGCCGAAGCAATCGGGTCCTCGGTGCCAGACCGGGAAGGCGGTCACGGTGAAATCATCCTGGTCAAAGATCATCCCGCTGTTGATCTTCAAGAGCTGCAGGTCCATGGGCGGCCTGGCACCTCTCAGCACGATGCTGTAGATCAGGTCGTGGATGCGGTCCAGCGCCCACTCACCACCGTAAATCTCAAGCTTGTCGATCGTTTCCCATCGCATGAAGGTGGAGAGTAAGCCAGCCAATCCCAGGATGTGGTCCAGGTGCCCATGCGTGATGAGCACGCGGTTCAAGCGCTTGAAGCCCAGTCCCGATTGCAGGATCTGGCGCTGGGTGCCCTCTCCGCAGTCGATCAGGAAGCGGAATTCATCATGGATCACCACCTGGCTGGATAGACCACGGTGGACGGAGGGTGCGGAAGCGGATGTGCCGAGGAAGACGATTTCAAACAAGAGAGCCTCTGTATGGATAAAAGATAGCGGTCCAGCGCTAGAATTTTACCTTATTTCTAAGCGAATAACCGCCTGAGGACGGTATGAGACCATTCATGCTATAATCCCAAAGACATGACCGAAACCGCCAGGATCCGACAGCGCAAAAAGGGTGTGACAACCACCACCCGCCAGTATGCCAAAACCAGCCGGGGTGGTTCATCAGCTCGAGGCACTGCCCGGCGTGGGAGACCACCCGGTCGCTCCAGCACCAGGCGCAGCGCCAGCCCCACCCGGTCTACGCGCAAGGGACGGGGTTCTTCGGGTGGTTTATTGGGATCACTCGGTGCGCTTTTCCGCAATCCGGCCTCATCAAAGCCCAGGGGCCGACCCCCTATGGATACTTCACAACCCTCACCGGGGATGTCGCTGGACCGCAAGCTTGATCTGATCGGTATCCTGATGCTTTTCGTCGGGCTGCTCACCTTGCTCAGCCTCATTTCTGCCAGCCATAACCCTGCCACAGCCAGCTGGCTTAATTTCCTCGGGCGGTCATTCGGCTGGGGAGCCTACATTTTCCCCGCTGGGCTGATCATCGTGGGTCTATGGCTGGTCTTGCGCAGTTTCCAGCACGTACCGCATGTGGCCCTTGAGCAATTCATGGGTGTGGTGTTGCTCTATATCAATATCCTGGGGTGGATGAACTTCTTTACCTTTCAGGAGAAAGCTTACACCCTGGCGGCCCGTAATGAGGGTGGTGGCTATGTGGGGGCGTTCATTTTCATCCTGCTATTCGTCAGTCTGGGGTGGGCAGGCACTGCCATCACCTTGTTCGCCTGGCTGATCATCGCCCTGATCCTGGTGCTGGATGTGTCGGTGGTTGAGCTGTTCCAGTGGGTGCCTCCAACACTGATCCGCATCCAGGATGGTCTCCAGGATTGGATGGATGAACGCCGAAATCACCGCAGCAAGATGCCGGCAAAACCTGGCACTGGCCCAAACCAGCCAACACCACCTGCCAACTGGCCTGAAATTGAAGCCCAGGGTGGAGCAGGAACCGGTGCATTACCGATCAGCTTGCTGGATGTGACCAAGCCGCGTCCGTGGGTGCTGCCGGCCATCGACCAGATCCTGGAAAAAGGCAATGAAACCGTGCCTGATGACGATGTCGATCGCCAGCGCGCCCGGGTGATCGAGGAAACATTGCGCGTGTTGGGTGCGCCGGTCAACGTGGTCGAGATCAACCGTGGGCCTACCATCACACAGTTCGGCGTGGAACCCGATTTTATCGAAACGCGCGGCTCACGCACACGGGTGCGGGTGGCAAAGATCGCTTCTTTAGCGGATGACCTGGCACTGGCCCTGTCTGCACGCACCATTCGCGTGGAAGCACCCGTGCCCGGCAAAGGGTACATCGGTATCGAAGTACCCAACGAACAGATCGCCCTGGTGACGTTGCGGGATGTGGTCGAAAGCGAGGCTTTCCGGCGTCTGAAATCATCCCTGCGCTTTGCTCTCGGGCAAGACGTGGCGGGCAACGCCGTAGCCGCAGACCTGGCTGCCATGCCGCACCTGCTCATCGCCGGGCAGACCGGCTCAGGAAAATCGGTGTGTGTCAACTCGCTGATCGCCTGCCTGCTGCTGCACAATACACCCGACGACCTGCGCTTGATCATGGTGGACCCCAAGCGGGTGGAGCTGACCAACTATAACGGCATACCGCACCTGCTGGCACCCGTAGTGGTGGAGACGGAGAAAGTAGTGGGGGTGCTGCAGTGGGTGCTGCGTGAGATGGACATGCGCTATCATAAGCTGGCACAGGCTGGCACGCGCAACATCAGCGAATACAATGCCCGCCTGGAGAGCAAGGGGGATGGGAAGGAAAAGAAGCTACCCAAACTGGTGGTTTTCATCGATGAGCTGGCAGACTTGATGATGCTGGCACCCGATGAAACACAAGGAGCCATCACCCGCCTGGCGCAGCTTTCGCGTGCCACCGGCATCCACCTGGTAATCGCTACCCAGCGCCCATCCGTCGAAGTGGTGACGGGGATCATCAAAGCCAATTTCCCGGCACGCATTGCTTTTGCCGTGGCGTCCAACACCGATAGCCGGGTGATCCTTGACCAACCGGGTGCGGAAAGATTATTGGGGCGGGGGGATATGCTCTTCCAGGCCCCCGATGCGCCTGCCGCCATCCGTATGCAGGGCACCTATCTTTCAGATAGCGAGATCCTAAGCCTGGTAACTTATTGGCAAAGCTTTATTTCTAACCGTTCGCTCGCCCCTACCGCTGCCGGTGGAATCCCTGACGCAATCCCATCCGGTATACCCCTGATGCAGATGCCATTGTGGGATGATATGCAGGCGCAGGAAGATAAAGATTCACTGCTCGAGGAAGCGATTGACCTTTCACGCCGGCAGGGAAGGTCTTCGGTATCCATGCTCCAGCGACGACTGCGCATTGGTTATACCCGCGCCGCGCGTTTGGTCGAGTCTATGCAAGAAAAAGGCATCATCGGGAAGGAATCGGGCCCCCAAGGATATGAAATCCTGGATTATGGGCAGGCTGCTCCTCCAGCCGATGAAGCCTGAACCACTCCCTGACCGAGAGATTCGATAAATGGGTGGTTAGAACATAGTCAGGTCTGATACGTATACAGGTATAGGAGTTCTGCGGAGAGCTAAAATGACCGAAAAAAATAACCGTAAAATCGTGCTCCCTCGTACAGGCGGGGTATTTCAGGAGCTCACCTTGAAGATTAAGCTGATCCTGAAATTGCTTGGGGATAAACGGGTTAATCCACTCCTCAAGATTCTTCCGATTGGTTCTTTGGTATACCTGGTGATGCCAGATATTGCACCCGGACCGATTGACGACGCCGCCCTCATCTGGCTGGCAACCTACTTGTTCGTCGAACTGTGCCCGCCGGATGTTGTCCAGGAACACCTGGAGGCAATAAAAGCTACGCGTAAGGTGATGGATAGCTATGAGGAGACTTCGCAAACGGATGCGCAGGGCGAGGTGATTGATGGGGAGATTGTGGATGGCAAAGCGGAGGCGAAATGAAGCGCCTGCTTGCTATTACTATATTGATGACCGCCATCCTGCTGGCTGGATGCACCACTAAAAGTCCAACCGTAATCTTCACCCCCACATCCACACCCTTATTCATTTACGTTCCAACGCCTACCAATTTAAAATCAGCTACCCCGCGTCCAACGCTTGAACCTACCCAGGTTATCATTTCGGGCACGGTTGTCACTCCGACCTCTACAATTACACCTACATTTACCCCGACCCCAACCCCAACACCGGTGCCCGTTAATGTGACTGCACTGCCTGATCCATCCGGCTACTCATGGCAAAAGGTGGTGGATGGATTGAACCAGCCTGAGGGTCTGGTAAATGCAGGTGATGGCAGCGGACGGTTATTCATCCTTGAACAGGCAGGGTTGATCCGTATCCTTAAGGATGGTGCACTGTTGGGCACCTCGTTCCTGGACCTTACCAGCAAAGTAAACTGCTGCGGTGAGAAAGGCTTGCTGGGTTTGGCTTTTCATCCAAAGTACACAGAAAATGGCTACTTTTACGTCAATTACACTGAAAAGGTGGGCACCAAGCTGTACACGGTGATTGCACGCTATAGCGTATCGGCAAGCGACCCGAATGTGGCTGACCCTGCCAGTGAGATGCGGCTGCTTAGCATTGAGCAACCCTACTCGAATCACAACGGCGGGCAGCTGCAGTTTGGACCAGATGGCTACCTGTATATCGGCTTGGGCGACGGGGGTTCGGTGGGTGATCCTCTCCTCAACGGGCAATCGCTTCAGACGCTGTTGGGTAAATTATTGCGTATAGACGTGGATACCTCGACGCCTTATGCCATCCCTGGGGATAATCCATTTGTTAATGGGGGAGGTTTGTACGAAATCTGGGCTTATGGACTGCGCAATCCATGGCGATTTTCATTTGACCGGTTGACTGGGGACTTATATATCGGGGACGTGGGTCAATATGATTGGGAGGAGATCGATTTCCTGCCGGCAGGCAGCCCAGGCGGGGCGAACTTCGGTTGGAGAATTTACGAAGGTACGCATGCCTATCGCGACTCACCTCCCGCGCAGGCCAAATTTGTGATGCCGGCGGCAGAGTATAACCACCAGCTGGGTGAAGCAGTGATCGGTGGTTATGTTTATCGCGGTCAAGCCCTCCCCGCCTGGTGGGGGGTGTATCTCTATGGTGACTACGGCTCCGGAAGGGTGTGGGGCTTGCTGCACCTGCCAAACGGAAGCTGGCAAAATGCCCAGCTGTTCGACACTGGTTTTGCCATCTCATCGTTTGGGGTGGATGAGGCGGGCAATATCTACCTGGTTGACGATCATGGAAGCATCTACATGCTAAAATGAGCATCGTTGCCCAGCGGGGCATTGACGATCCAGGAACTTGCATCAAGTTGAGGGGATGGAAATGGCTGGCAGTCAGCATCCTGTTGATTTTCGCCCAGGCCTGCCAGCCGACGACCCGACCAGTCATCTCACCGACCCATGGGGTGATCACCTCCACCATTAGCCCGGTTTCGAGCAAGCGAACCATAGCCCCGAGTCAGACCTCCACCCCGACGTTCACCGAAACCGATACACCAACGCCGACCTTTACCCACACACCAGGACCATCCGCAACCACCCCACCAGCAGTGGTCTTTGCGGCGATCGGCGATTATGGCTCGGGCGACCAAAATGAAGCGGACGTGGCACAATTGGTTTTGAGCTGGCAGCCTGCCTTCATCATCACCCTGGGGGACAACAATTATCCCTCGGGCGCAGCAGATACCTTGGACGCAGCGGTGGGGCAGTTTTTTCACAGCTATATCTACCCCTACACAGGCAGTTATGGAGCAGGGGCAGAGGTAAACAAGTTCTTCCCTACGTTGGGTAACCATGATCTCATTTCGGAGAATGGTCAGCCGTATTTTGATTACTTCACCCTACCCGGCAATGAACGCTATTATGAGTTCACCTGGGGTCCGGTTAATCTATTCGCACTGGATGATCTAGATAGTGAGCCGGATGGGGTGGGGGCTTCGTCGAAACAAGCAGATTGGCTTAAGGCAGGGTTGGCAGCGTCCTCATCCACCTGGAACATCGTGTATATGCATTATCCACCCTATTCTTCCGGCTCGCACGGATCAACAGACTGGGCCAGGTGGCCGTATGCAGAGTGGGGAGCAGATGTGGTGCTGGCGGGTCATGACCATACCTACGAGAGATTGGACGAGAATGGGCTAACCTATATCGTCAATGGGTTAGGCGGCATGGGGAGATATAACTTCGTGGACATCCTGGATGTCAGCCTGGTGCGCTATAACGCAGATTATGGGGCACTGAGAGTGGAAGCGACGGATCAGTATCTCCGCTTTCAATTTATCAATCGTAAATTTGAGTTGGTGGACGAGGTGGAGTTGCATCATTAAGCGGAAAAATGAAGAAAAAGGAAGGCTTTACGTGTTTAGTTATTTTCGAAATAGCCCTTATAGCTAGTGCAATTTACTTGATCTATATAGCGGTGCGATCCTTTCGTATCGACACAGCGATCGAAACCGTCAAGGATCTACTCCTTGGTGTGGGAGTCTGCATAGGATTTGCCCTACAGGTATTAGCTGGCATATATATCTTTGGCCTGGTATCTTCTAGTCTACCGCCCGCCAGACTCAAACGAAGCGGAAAGGAATATCAGGTTAGAGTGTACCCAAGCGAGATTGATGCATTGTCCGATGGTTCTATCCCCTATTATCGAACCGAGCCTGTTAATCAAGGGCCAGTCCTCCCTGTTTACTTAAATATTGCGATGACTAATTATGGACTAAGCCTGGCAATGCTTTCATCCAATATCAAATGGAGTTTTATTCCTCAGGACAATGATAAGGGCTTCGGTCAAATTAGCGAAAACCATCCAGGTAGGATCATCGTACCGATGGATGCACTCCACCTGTATTACGTCATACTCCAGAAGATGGGTTATATGACGATTGAACAAAGACCCGCGAAAATGCATGGATACTCAGGTAGTTTAAAGAGTAAGCCAATTATGGGCCAGATACAAATCACGATCATCATTTCAGGCATGACGGAGGCTGGAAATTTAGAGAAACGGATTACACGCAAGAAACCGATTATATTGAAGCTGGTAGCTTTGAAGGAATCTGGTCAGGATGACCCTGCTGGTACGAGGGAGCTATACGAGGCGGTGTATAAAGCTAAAAGCAAACAATTAGCACAGGATGATGATTCCTGGATGTACCAATCCCGTCCTACCACAGGCTGGTGGTAATCTTCTAGTTTTTCAATCCGAACGCTTAATATTATGTGTGTTGTTTACATATTAACAATGTGGAGTATTATATATTTAGATAGCGTGGAAATTACTGCACAAGTTCAAGTAGCAAAGGTGGATGGATCAATTCGATTTATTGTGTAGCAACAATTATTTCGTCGTCTGTAATCGCCCAATAATTATTCCTGGGGGATAAGGGAAAAATTGTTTCGTGAGTAACCGATCGTCAATGGAGGCTCCAATGGCTGAGAAACGATTTTTCAATATCGTGAAGGGTTTGGTAATATTTAGCTTACTGGCAGGTATATCAAGCATGCCTGTACAGGCTCAAAACCAGGAATTGGTCTCGGTCGATCAGCTCAACACAGGTACGATAATCCCAGAGCCAATCGGGCAGTTGGGTGGTTTTACAATTACAGTCGCCTGGCAAAATAATATTGCATATGTCGGCATTGGACTGCGCTTATACATCCTGGACGTTTCAACTCCTTCTACCCCCATCCTGATTGGAAAGACGGGTATATTACCGGGTGTTGTATTTGAGGTTATCGTCAGTGGCACCTACGCCTACGTTGCCAATGGAGATGCCGGGTTTTATATTTTTGATGTATCCGATCCGACTAACCCGCTAGAAATCGGTCGCTTTGAGGAAACTGCCATGCATCTGGCAGTACAGGGCAATTATGCCTATATCGATGATGGGCGGGGGTTTCGAATCATAGATATTTCCGACCCGATGCATCCTACCCAGGTAAGCGTTTATCACGACATTATTTATGGAATTGCCGTATCAGGAAACTATGCCTATGTGAGTTATTATTATAGTGACCTAGAAGGCGGAGTGCGCATTATTGACATTTCCGATCCAGCCGCCCCGGTCGAAACAGGTTTTGTCAATATTCAAGGTCAAATCACAAAGCTGTTTATTGCAGGTGATTATGCCTACGCCGCTGAATTTGACTTTTCCGGCGGTAGCGGATTATCCATCATTGATATTTCAAATCCAACCCAACCGGTGGAAATCAGCTCATATTCTACGCCAGGTAGGCCACAGGATGTGGTCGTCGTGGGAAAATTCGCCTATGTGGCTGATGACGATTACGGGTTGCGCATTATTGATATTGGAAACCCGCAGGCTCCGTTTGAAATTGGTTTCTATGACACTCCGGGTGTGGCATCTTCTTTATCCGTAGCCGGGAGCTATGCTTACGTCGCTGATTTTAACGAAGGGCTGCGCATTCTCGATATCTCCAACGCTGATCAGCCGATTGAAGCCGGTTTTTATAAGAATACAAACCTGCATGAAACCAATGTAGTGGCGGTACAGGGAAAGTATGCCTATATCGGCGACCAAAATGGGGGATATTATGATGGTTGGACTTCAAGTTTGCGCATCATCGATATCTCCAACCCGGCATCACCCATCGCAATTGGGTTTTATGATGCCTCTTACGGAATTTTTGATCTCGATGTGGAAGGCGGTTATGCGTATCTGGCCGCTGGATCTGAGGGACTGCGGGTAATTGATATTTCAGACACTGCAATTCCTTACGAAGTGGGGCATTATATATGCTACGACCCCCTGTGCCCTTTCGATTACGCCATTGGAGTTAAAGTGGTGGGTAATTTTGTGTATATCGCCACGAACACGGATGGGGTAATAGTGATTCTCAATATATCCAATCCAACCGCGCCTCAATTAATCGGTTTTTACGATACTCCCGGAGTGGGGACAGGCCTGGATGTCCAGGGGAACTTGGTCTATTTCGCTGATTATTATTACGCGTTACGCATCATCGATACATCAGACCGTGTTTGGCCAAAAGAGATCGGTTATTGGAACGCACCAGGTGCGCCCATTGGAGTGACTGTATCAGGGAATTATGCTTATGTGGCTGATGGGTATGATGGATTGCGTATCGTTGACGTTTCCAATCCAGCTGCTCCAACGGAAGTTGGCTATTATAATCCCCCATCCTATGCCGCTAGCCATGTGACCGTAGCAGGGAAATATGCCTATGTCAACGGTTATCCGGGGCTGCGCATCGTCGACATTTCCAATCCCACCTCCCCCACCGAGGTTGGTGCTTACGGTTATGGAGGTGGGTCAGATGTGGCGGTGGTGGGGAACCTTGCCTATCTTGCCAACGGTTATGCTGGTCTGGTTGACCTGCGCCTGTTGACTGACAGGCTGAGTGCTGTTATCCCTGTCAGCGGCGGCAGCCTCGCGTCTACAGATGGCAGTACCAACCTGATCTTCCTCAGTGGAGCTTTCACCGAAACTGTGAATTTGACTTACCGCCAGTTATTGTACGATGAGTATCCCGGTTACTGGGTAGGCATTGACCACGCATTTGATATCTCCGCCGTCTATTCCGATACTACCACCAGCGCTGATTTAGCCCCCGGTCAAACGTTCACTGTCACCGTGACCTACTCGGACAGCCTGACTGTTCCTGCTTTTGAGGACACGTTGGGGCTTTTCAGCTGGAATGGCACCACCTGGGAGAGAGAACCATCCAGCACGATAGACACAGTGAATAACCTGATAACGGCCACGCCCAACCACCTATCCCTGTGGGCGATATTGGGAGATACCAATCGGGTGTTTATACCCATTACGCGTAGATAAAAGCAGGAATTGACAGATGCCCAACAGCGCAAAAGGTGATATCAGTTCAATTTTCCCCCTTGACGATTTCCAGACAATAATGGTAAACTCGAAAAGTTGTTAATCATCCACTAATGAAAGGAAAGGCGCAAGAAATGTTCGATCTCATCAAGCGAATTTATGAAGTGCGTGCAGTCGCCGCTGGCAGCGGTTCTGCCGTACCTTCGCGGAGCGCGCCTATCGCTCGTTAGGTTTTTGATTATACCTTTCGACCACGGTGAGCTCCATACCCCGTGGTCGTTTTGTTTAGTTTGGGTGTATTGGATTTGACCGGTCACGGGGACCACCTCCGTGGCCGGTTTTTGTTTGTGGGGATTGTAAATGGATTTAGTGATGGTAAGTTGTGATTGTCGGTTTGAATCGACCGTATTGACCCGAGATAAGGAGTTTGAAATGTTTGAAGCGATACAAGTACAGGATGCTTATAAGAAATTCGGCAAGAATTCCCATCCATTTTGGAAGGGGAAATCTAGCCATAGTGAAACCGGGAAAGTGCTCAAGGTGGCCGTGGACCACGTCTCGTTTTCGGTGCATGAAGCTGAGATCTTCGGCGTGTTAGGACCCAACGGTTCGGGCAAATCCACATTAATCCGCCTGATTGCCACGCTGCTGCTGCCTGACGCAGGCTCAATTATGGTCTTCGGGCATGATGTGGTCAGCCAGCCGATGCAGGTCCAACGCCTGATCAACCGTGTTTCGGTGGAGGCCAGCTTCTTCAAGAAGTTATCGCCGATGGAGAACCTGTTGTATGGAGCGCGATTGTATGGGATGGAAGGCAAGGAGACCCGTCGTAAAGTAGTGGAGATCCTCACCCGGCTGGGACTGGAGAAGAATACCATCCAGCAGCCCATGGAAGAGATGTCGCGCGGCATGCAGCAGAAAGTGGCGATTGCACGGGCGTTGCTCTCCCGCCCACGCTTGCTGCTGCTGGATGAGCCCACCACCGGGCTTGACCCACGCTCGAAGCATGAGGTGCAGGCAGTGGTACGCGAGCTGAACGAGGAACACGGCACCACCATCCTGCTTACCACTCATGATATGGGTGAAGCGGAGGCGCTGTGTCATCGCATCGCCATCGTGGATGACGGCAAGATCGTGGCACTGGATACTCCAGCTGCGCTGAAGCTGCTCATCCCACGCAACGGGCATGAGCCGACTTTGGAAGAGGTGTTCCTGGAATTGACCGGGAACAAGCTGGTATCGGAGGAAGAAGAGTAGGATTGGGTTTTAGACGGTAAGCATCCGCCA
The DNA here is from genome assembly GCA_963809805.1 of uncultured Chloroflexia bacterium. Classification (GTDB taxonomy): domain Bacteria; phylum Chloroflexota; class Anaerolineae; order Anaerolineales; family UBA4823; genus FEB-25. The sequence goes on from CAWELB010000002.1 coordinate 342,724, forward strand.
ATTACCCGACCTACTAAAGAGATAGAGTTTCATTGGGTTACGAGCTGGAACGACCTGCTTTCAACCCAATTGCTATCGGAATAGGAAGGGTAACATGTTACACACAACGGAAATTACTTTTGAGCAATGTACCAGGCGAAGAAATATATTCATTCCGGTCCTAAGGAGAATCCTTAGAGCAGCTTGGAATATGTTTGTGACCGTAGTGATTAACCTGCGCGATTGTTCAGGTGCAGGGCGCATTCAATTGTAATCGGATGGATAAAAATGAATGCCTCGACCAATAATAATCATGTACTAGCGAAGCATCCGGGATACGTTGCCTTCGAAACGAATTATCCTTTGGGGCGGATGCTTCGCCCCAACCATAACCCATAACGCTGAAAGGATAGAGCAATGAGCATCGACACACAACTATTTGAAGGCAAATTGATCCGCCTGGCACCGATTGACCACGATAAAGACCCTGAAGTAGAGTCGCGTTGGACGCATGACCTATCGCTCATGCGCGCTCTGTGGCGCCAACCCGCCATGCCTCTTTCGGTTGCCCAGATGAAGAAAAAATATGAGGCCATCGAGAAGCAGGTGGATGAATCAAAAAACATGTTCTACTTCACCATCCGCAGCAAGGAAGATGGCAGGCTGATTGGCTTTGTGCGCATTGAAGGGATCGAGTGGACCCATGGGACAGCCAACCTGAAGCTGACGATTGGCGACCCGGCAGACCGTGGCAAAGGATATGGCAGTGAAGCCCTAGGGCTGATCTTACACTATGCCTTCAACGAGCTTAATCTGTACCGAATGTCAGCAGTCGTGAGCGAGGATAACCCTGAGGCGTTGAAATTCTTCTTGAAGTTTAACTTTATCGAAGAAGTGCGCCGGCGGAAGGCATTACAGCGGGATGGACACACCTGGGACTCGATTCACCTGGGAATGCTGCGCGACGAGTGGCTGGCTTTGGATAAGGAAGCAAACCATGAGCAGTGACCTTTTACGCGGAGAATTAGTGCACTTAACCGTTGAGAACCCCGAGGTGATGGCAGCGAATTTTTCGCGCTGGTACCAGGATTCGGAGATGATACGATTATTGGATACCGACCCTCCCCGCCTATTCTCGGCGAATAAATGGAAAGAGTGGCAAGAGAAGTACCTGGAAAAAAGTATTACCAATGAGCTCTTCTTTGCCATTCGAACCCTGGACACGGATCGACTGATCGGCTTTGTAGGATTGTTTGACCTGTTCATGCAGCATGGCGATACCCTGGTGGCAATCGCCCTGGGAGAGCGTGAATACTGGGGTAAAGGTTTTGGAACAGACGCCATGCGGATCATTCTGCGCTATGCCTTTAACGAGCTGAACCTGAGAAGGGCAGGCTTGATCGTCTTCGACTATAACCCGCGTGCCATCCGTTCGTATGAGAAAGCTGGATTCCGGCACGAAGGGACCGTCCGCAAGGTGATCCTGCGTGATGGCAAACGCTATGACTTCCACTACATGGGCATCCTGCGGGAAGAGTGGCTGGTAAATGGTGTGATGACCAGCTGAGAGTGAAGCATAAATAAATGAAATTTCTCTTGATTGGTCGGTGATATATGGATACAAATATTTTGCGTGGAACACTTGTGCGTCTGTCTGTCGAAGAGCCGCAAACTATGGCAGAAGCGATTAACCATTGGGACCGGGATTCTGAATTTCGGCGCCTGCTGGATGCAGATGCTGACAATCAATACTCGGTAAAAAAACTGACCGAGTTTTGCCAGAAGGAACAGGTTGATACGGCACCTTCAAGCTATACCTTTGGCATTTATACTTTGGAGAATGACCGGTTGATCGGCTTTACCAGTCTGGAAGGAGATATCTTCCCTCATGGAGAAGCTTTCGTGGGAATCGGCATTGGCGAGCGAGACTTCTGGGGCAAGGGGTACGGCACCGACGCCATGCAGGTGATCCTGCGCTTTGGCTTCCAGGAGCTGAACCTGAGGAGAGTGGCACTTGATACCTTCGAATATAACCCGCGCGCCATCCGCTCCTACGAGAAAGTCGGATTCGTCCACGAAGGAAGGGCACGTGAATTCCTTTATCGCGAAGGACGGCGCTGGGACCTGATCTTCATGGGTATCCTGCGGGAGGAGTGGTCCTTAATTGATAATCGTTAGTTTTTTGGAGTAATTGAAATGACTACGTTAGTGAATGAATTTCGAGCAACTTATGCGTTCATGGAACGTAACGCCAACCTGGTAAAGCGCTACTGGTCATGGGAATTGGTATGGATCACATATTCCATCGCCAACAGCCTTTCGGTGAGCTTTATCGGCTTGGGTATGGAAAAAATCGGCGGTGCGTCGGCAGCCAATGGACGCTACCTGGTGCTCTACCTGGTGGTGGGCACGCTGGTCTGGCGCTACCTGTCATTGATCTTCTACTGGATCACCGACGTGATCGGTATGGAACGCTGGGAAGGCACAATCGAGTACACATTGATGGCACCTATCCGGCGCATCACCCACATGGCAGGACAGACGATATGGGCAGTGATCTACAGCATGTTCTCGACCGGGATTATCCTGGTAGTGACCGTGGCAATCTTCAAGATCGACCTCAGCCACGCCAACTTGCTGGGAGGCACGGTCATGCTGCTGGCAGGCAGCCTTTCATTCATCGGCGTAGGCGTGATGGGATCAGTCCTGCCGCTGCTCTTTCCTGAGCGCGGCACACAGATGACGCACGTTATCATTGCCATCCTGCTGCTGGTTTCAGGGGTGTATTATCCGGTGGATGTGCTGCCTGATTTCCTGCAGAAGCTGGCGGTTTACAGCCCGGCGACTTATGTGCTGGATGGCACCCGGCAGGCATTGCTGGAAGGAACCTCCACCCTGCAGCTCTGGCAGTACATCTGGCCAACATTGCTGATGGGTGTAGTAGCCATCCCGGTGGGACTAAAGGTGTTTGGTCTGGCTGAACGCTATGCCAAGCGCACTGGTAAATTACACCGGAATGGATGATGCATATCGTAAGGGCGAGGCATAAGCTTTTAGCTAATACTTCGCCCTATTGATAAGAACGAGGGAAGAATGTCTGTATTATCTGCACAAAACTTAGGTTTATCCTTCGGGGCGTTTGACCTTTTCCAGGGGATCACGGTGACGATTGCCAATGACAGCAAGATTGGTTTGATCGGACCCAATGGAATCGGCAAAACCTCCTTGATGATGATCCTGGTGGGTTTAAATCAGCCTACTACGGGCAGCATTCATGTTGCCCGCAGTAAGCGTCTGGGTTACCTTCGCCAGGAAGCCAGCAGTGCCTTTGAACGGGATGACAGCACTGTCTATGCTGAGATGTTAACCGTCTTCAATGGCTTGCACGATCAACAAGCACGCCTGCACAAACTGGAAGCTGATATGGCAAGCGGCTGTTACAACCAAGAGGTGCTTGCCATTTATGGTGATCTGCAAGCCAGGTTCGAGCATGCCGGTGGTTACGATTATGACCTGCGCATCCAGCAGACCCTGCAAGGGTTGGGATTGGGCAAGCAAACCTGGGAAATGCCGCTCGCTCATCTGAGCGGCGGTCAAAAGACGCGCCTGCTGCTGGCACGCCTGCTGCTTGAGAAACCAGCGCTGCTGATGCTGGATGAGCCTACCAACCACCTGGATGCCGAGGCGATCGAGTGGCTGGAGCATACCCTGAATGAATGGGAAGGAGCGGTATTGGTGGCAAGCCACGACCGCTACTTTTTGGATAATTCGGTGAGTACCATCTGGGAGATGGGTCACAGTGGGATCGAAGTTTATTCCGGAAATTACAGCAGCTACCTGCTCCAAAGAGATGCACGCTGGGAATACGCACAGAGGGTGTTCGAAGAGGAGAAGGAACGCCTGCAGAAAGAGATGGATTTCGTCCAGAGAAATTGGGTGCGTGCCAGCACACATGCGCGTGCCCTGGGGATGCTGCGCAAGGTGACCCGCGAGCTGATGGCTGTCGATACCTATGGGATCATGGTGCTGCGCAGTGGGAAAAACTGGCATGAGCTTGATCTGCGGGCGGATAAACCCCTGGACGTGATCGACGGCATCCGCAAGGTTAATGCACTGTCGATGCCCGCCCGACCACCACTCATAAGACCCCGCTTGGTGCCGATCAAAGACAGCAGCAATATTATTATGCGGGTTAAGGCCGCAGAGATAGGGTACCCCACTAAAGCACTCTTCAAGGCGCAGCAGCTGGAGCTGAGGCGAGGTGAATGTGCGGCACTGATTGGTCCAAATGGGAGCGGTAAAACCACATTCCTGAAGACGCTGCTCGGGCAGGTGGAACCTCTGACGGGGGAGGTTCGGCTGGGCGCAAGCCTGGAGATCGGATATTTCGCCCAGGCGCACGATGAGCTGAACGCGGATCATACCGTGCTGGATGAGCTACTCAGCAACCGCGAGATGGACCAAGAGGTTGCACGCAATCACCTGGCTCAGTACCTGTTCAGAGGTGAGGATGTGTTCAAACCCATCAGTGCGTTGAGTGGTGGTGAACGGGGCAGATTGGCGCTGGCAATCCTGGCTTTACGCGGTGCTAATTTTCTGCTGTTGGACGAGCCCACGAACCATCTCGATCTGCCGGCGCGCGAGATACTCCAGCAAGTCCTCCAAAATTTTACGGGGACGATTTTGCTGGTTTCTCATGACCGTTACCTGATCGACCAGCTGGCAAGCCAGATCTGGGAGCTTCGGGATGGACGGTTAAATGTGTTTGTTGGGTCTTACCGCGAATTTGTCTTGCAGCGGGTGGCCTCCACCTCTCAGCCGCGACGGATGCTTCTGCCTTCCAAGCCCCTGGCACGCGATAACAGCCGGGAGACACGCCGGCGGCAACAGGCGCTGGCGAAGCTGGAAGACCGTATCCGCACCCAGGAGCAGGCAGTGCAGCGCTTATCGCAAGAACTTCACCATACCAGCGGCTCGAAGGGATATGAGGTGCTCAATGAGTTGAGCTGGAAATATGCCCAGGCACAGGCTGAGCTTGAAAAATTAACCGGTGAATGGGAAAAATTAGTGGAGAATGCATGATAGAACCAAGACGGTATCAGGATGAGCATGACCTGGAAGCCATGCGCAGCTTGCTCGTCGTAGGACGGAAGGCGAGTACCGGCTCATATTACATCCACACGGGAGACCTGAACTGGTGGTTGTATTATCCACCCCTGGAAGGGGATTTATGGAATGATATTCACCTTTGGGACGATACTGGACAGCCCGGGCGATTGCTTGGTTGGGCACTGATCTCAGCAGATTGGGTGGGATTAGACGTATACGTCCAACCTGAGCTCCGGGGGAGCTCACTCGCTCAGGATATGTACCTGTGGGCAGAAGAACAAGCGATGCGGATTGCCCGCCAGCGTGGAAAAAAGACCACCTATGTGCTGTGGATCAACCGGGATGATGCTGTTTTGGATGTTCATTTCAAACAGAGGGGTTACCGGTTGGGTAAGGGATGCATTCACCTGACCCGCAACCTGGATACAGTGCTTCTACCTGCTCAGGAGATGGGAGAATATCGTGTGCGCGCCTGCAAGGGTGAGACTGAAGTGGCTTCCCGGGCCAGGGCGCAGTACGGAGCTTTCGGCTCAGCTGCACCTTTTGAGCGCTACCTGGAGCGCTTCAGGAAGTTCATGCGCTCTCCGGTGTATTGCCATAATCTGGATATCGTTGCTGTTGCTCCAGACGGACAGATCGGTGCATTCTGTATCGTGTGGATGGATCCGGTCAATCAGGTCGGGTTGTTCGAACCTGTAGGCACGCATCCCGATTACCAGCGGAAGGGCTTGGGAAAAGCGGTCATGCTAGAAGGACTGCGTCGCTTGCAGGCAGGTGGCATGAAACAGGCTATCGTATCCACGGGAGAAGATAACCTGCCGGCGATAAATCTCTATGAATCGATAGGGTTTCGGGTAGTAAACAAGCTTGGTACCTATGAAAAGGATGTGTGATATGGACGTACGAAGATACAACCGTGATAAGTGGGATTTGCAGGTGGAATATGGCAACCCGTGGACGATTCCCAGCAGCCCTGAGAGGATTGCTGCGGCGCGCAAGGGAGAATGGTCGGTGCTGCTCACCGAGCAAAAATCAGTACCGCGCCGCTGGTTCCCAGAGGACCTGCATGGGTTGGATATCCTATGCCTGGCATCGGGTGGCGGTCAGCAAGGTCCGGTCTTTGCAGCCTTGGGAGCGAATGTCACCGTTTTCGATAATTCCCCCCGGCAATTGGAGCAAGACCGCATGGTTGCCCGGCGGGAGAAGCTGGTGCTGGTCACCGTCGAGGGAGACATGCGTGACCTTTCGATGTTTAGCGATGGGTGTTTCGACCTGGTCTTCCACCCCGTATCGAATGTATTTTGTCCCGAGGTGCTGCCGGTTTGGCGGGAAGCATTCCGCGTCCTGCGCGCGGGAGGCGCTTTGTTGGCAGGGTTCGGCAACCCGGACCTGTATATTTTCGATACCCCACGGGCAGAAAAGGGCGAGTTTGAGGTGAAATATCCCCTGCCGTATGATGCCACCCAGCTTAGCGAAGACGAGCGCAGGCGTGAGTTCGGCGATGATGCACCCCTGGAATTCAGCCACACACTGGAGGAACAGGTCGGTGGGCAATTGGCGGCTGGATTCTTGTTGACTGGATTTTACGAAGATCAGCAGAATTCACCCCTCGGAAAGTACATGCCAGGTTATTTTGCCACTCGCGCCGTCAAACCCAATGTTGGAAGTGCAGATTAACAAAACGACGAGCAATTGACAGTCACGTGTCATTGAGATGGATGATTGAATGGAGAATACAACCAGCTCGGTTAAGTCCGAGCCATTGATGAATAAAATGCTGCTGCTGTTCATGGTCGCCATGATCCTGGCGAACATCGGCGGTGAGATGTATGGGATGCTCCTGCCGCTTTACTTGAAGGAGCTGAATGCCACGGTGGTGCAAATTGGATTGTTCTTCACCATCTCACAGATCATCCCGCTGGTAGTGCAGATCCTGGGAGGCTGGGTTTCTGATTCACTGGGACGATTGCGCAGTATCGCATTGGGCAGCGTGGCGGGTAACCTGACTTTTGTGGGTTTCATCCTTGCCCCAACCTGGCAGTGGGTGATGAGCGGGATGTTCTTCAGTGCAATCACCCGCTCGCTGATCGGTCCAAGTTTCAGCGCCTTCATCGCTGAGCAATCCGCAGAGAAGAATCGGGCGCGTGTGTTTGGTATCTCAGACACCTTGTTCATGGTCGTCGGGGTAGTGGGACCTCCACTGGGGGGATTCCTGGTGGATAAATTCAGTTTTCGCGTCATGCTGGCATGTGCCTGGTTTTTTTATCTCGGTGGAACGATCATCCGGGTGAGCATGGCGCGCACCGCAGCCCGCGGTCATGAAGCCAACCCGAGAAAATTATCCATGGGAAACCTGCGTGCCAACCTGGGCGCCATGGTAGGGCTGTTGCTCAGCGGGGGTGTGATCACCTGGGTGTTGATCACCGATGGGGTGCGCGACATTGCCTTTTCACTCTCCGGCAACTTGATGCCGGTATATCTGGAACAAATCGGTCGGATGAGCTTCCAGCAAATCGGCTGGCTGGGCAGCATATTCGCCGGAAGTATGATGTTGGTCACCATGCCCGCCGGCTGGCTGGCAGATAAGAAGGGCGAAAGAATAGGGATTGTGATCGGATTTATGACCGAGTTTCTCGCCATGTTTATCTTCATGAATGTAAATGGATTTTGGGGTTATGCGCTGGTGTGGGCACTGTTCGGATTGGGGTCTGGGATGATGTCACCCGCCTACAACTCGCTGATCAGCAAAGCGGTGCCGGAGAAGCTGCGTGGAACGGCTTTTGGACTGTTCGGCACCAGCCTGGGTTTGGTCTCGCTGCCTGCGCCATGGGCAGGGGCTCAGCTGTGGGAACGTTACAGCCCGCGCCTGCCATTCTATGTAACCGGACTGGCAGCTTTAGGGAGCGCCATTCCAGCCTGGTTTAAGTTCAAGTTGCCGAAGAATGGAGAAACGCCAGCTGTGGATCAGCTGGAGATCGAAGCATCAATCATTAAGTAAACCTCCCCGCTCATATCTATCGCGGAGCAGGCAGAACATATCATAGACAATATGGAAAACATCATGAACACAAACATTGATATAGTTATAGAAGAAGAAATAATCCACCCTAAAACGAAGGAAATTCCAGGGTTGGTTTTTCGCAATTTTCACGGTGAAGGGGATTATCCCAAGATGTTGGCAGTGTTGCATGGCAGTGCACCTGCGGATGGCGTCGAGCGAGCCGAGAAGCTGGAAGATATTGTCAATGGTTACAGCCACCTGCATCACTGTAACCCCAACACCGACATGATGTTTGTAGAGGTGGTGGGGGAAGTGGTCGGGTATTGCCGCACCTGGTGGGAAGTGGAAGGCAGCGGTCAATGGATTGGTTTTTCGCTCGGTGCCGTGCTGCCAGGATGGCGGAAAAAGGGCATTGGGAGCACATTGTTGCGATTTAACGAAGCCAGGCTTTCGCAGATTGTTTCACAGTTGAAGGTAACTGGGCAGCTGCCTGAAAATGCTCCCTGCCTGCTGGATAACTTTGTCAGCGACAGTGAGGCTGATAGGATAAATTTACTGGAACGGCGAGGTTACACACCTGTACGCTATGCTTTTGAGATGGTGCGACCCGACCTGGAGAATATCCCCGATCTGCGTTTACCAAACGGAGTGGAAGTACGTCCAGTTAAGCCAGAACATATGCGCATTATTTGGGAAGCTTCCAATGAAGCTTTTCGCGATCATTGGGGCTACATCCCCGACCCATGGGAATCCTACGAGCAGCTGATGAGTGACCCGGATTTTGATCCCAGCCTGTGGCGGGTGGCCTGGCAAGGTGACGAAGTGGTAGGGATGGTGCTGAGCTTCATCAATAAAGATGAGAATGAGAAGTACTCACGCAAGCGCGGCTATACCGAGAATATCTGCGTGCGCAGGCCGTGGCGAAAACAGGGCGTGGCAAAGGCGTTGATCGCGCTGAGTCTGATGGCGCTCAAGGAGCGAGGCATGAACGACGCGGGGTTGGGCGTAGACGCCGAGAATATCTCAGGTGCGCTGCACCTGTATGAGAGCATGGGCTACCGAGTGGTCAAAAGACACACAAATTACAGGAAAACGTTAAACGTTTGAACATTGGAAAGTTGCACGTTTACACGTTTCAATCTTCCAACGATCCGAAATTACAACGTTCCAACGTTATAACGCCTGCACCCGCTGATTTTCGGGTGTTCTAACCTTCCAACTTATCTTAATGAGGGTAGAGCTTTTCTCCAGCCCGGATGGGGACTTTTAGATGGTTCTCAAAAGGTGTCAGGGGGCAGGACCAATAATCGTTATAAGCACAATAGGGGTTATACGCCAGGTTGAAATCCACCCTGAAGCGATTTTTCCCCACGGATTCAGGCTCGAGGTAGCGCCCGGCAGGGTAGGTTTCCTGGCTCGCCAGGCTGTCCACGAAGGGGAGAAAATAACCGTCCTTACTATAATAAATGGTCAATTCAGCCTTTACACCCTCAACGCTGAAGCTGAATTTTCCATATCGCTCGTATACTTGAATATCACCGGTAGAAGTCTGCATCTCAATTTGCTGCTTATCGGGGAATTCCTGCACCGTCACTTCGAGGGTTAGATCAGGATTGGGGGGGAAATATCTGAGCCCTTTAAAGTCCCTTTTTTGCCCGGCAGTGAGTGGGCTTTGTCCATCATGCGCAAAAAAATCGTCCTTCATCTTTCGAAAGTCATTCAAATCAGTCATTTTGTAATCGCCCTTTTACCATATTAGATGCAGGCAGGTTCCCCACGGTGGCGGAGAATACGGCTAAGCTATTAATCTATTAATATGGAGCAGAATAAATCACCCATATAATAATGATAATTACTCATATTAATGCCCTCTGCACCCATTTACATAATATGGATGGAGATATCACGAAAAAAGGATGTGCGGAGGGTCGTAGACCCGACGTACATCCTTTTTTCGAACTCTTTCCCCCCTTCCATATCTTAGGGAAGGCGGGATTAAAGGGGGGATAGGTGAGTAATTACGAATAATACCGTGATATATCATGAGGAGGAATAGTATGCCCAGAGACCTTCCGCTTGGAAATGGCAGTCTGCTGGTGGCTTTCGATCAGAATTATCAAATCCGCGACCTGTATTGGCCGCATGTCGGACAGGAAAATCATGCCCTCGGGCACCCCTTTCGCACAGGGGTGTGGGTGGACGGGCAATTTCGTTGGTTCGATGATGGGAAGTGGCAGCGCAACCTGAAATATCAGCCCGAAACCCTGGTCAGTCAGGTGCGGCTGGAACACCCCGAGCTGAGCGTGGCAATTCAATCATCAGATATGGTGGATTTTCACGAGGACTTGCTCATTCGGCGGATGGAGATTAGCAACCTTGAATCCCGCGACCGGGAGATACGGGTGTTCTTCCACCATGATTTTCACATTGCAGGCAATGACATCGGGGATACCGCCTATTATGAGCCCGAACGCAGGGCACTCGTTCACTATAAAGCCAAGTACTGGTTCATGATGAACGGGGCGGTCGCTATTGGGGATGGAGAACCAGGTCCAGGGTGGAAACCTGCGCAGGATAATTACCCGGGGTTGATTACAGGCATCCACCAGTGGGCATGCGGGCTTAAGGAAATCCACAACCTGCAGGGCACCTGGCGGGATGCGGAAGACGGTCAGTTGGAAGGCGGGGTGGTGGCACACGGGTCGGTTGACTCGACGATTGGATTTAATCTGCAAATCAAAGCAGGCGAAACCAGGATTTTATATTATTGGATGGCAGTTGGATCGAATTTCGAAGCTGTGACCACACTTAACCGCATGATCCGCCAGCGCGGCCCGCAATCATTCATCGACCGGACGGTGGCATTCTGGCGCTTGTGGCTGCGGGTGCATCTGCCGGATATGGGCGCTGTCACCCAAGCCGTCAGAGAACAATATGTGCGCAGTCTCTTAACCATTCGCACCCAAATTGATGATGGAGGCGCGATCATCGCTGCCAATGATTCGGATATCTCATCTGATGTACGCGATACCTACAGCTACATGTGGTCACGCGATGGTGCACTGGTGGCAAATGCCCTCAACAAGGCTGGCTATCTGGATTTACCGCGTGCCTTCTTTAATTTTTGCGACCGGGTGCACAGCCGCGAAGGCTACCTGCTGCACAAATATAACCCTGACGGTTCGCTGGCTTCCAGCTGGCTGCCATGGGCAGTAGATGGAGATAAGCTGCTACCCATCCAAGAGGATGAGACTTCGTTGGTTTTATGGGCTTTATGGGAGCATTTTTCAATTTATGGAGATATCTTTTTCATCAAGCCGCTGTACCGGTCATTGATATGCCCGCTGGCAGATTTCATCGCTGGTTTCCGTGATAAGGGCAGTGGTTTACCTCTAGCTAGCTACGATTTATGGGAGGAAAGGCTGGGTATATTAAGCTGGACCGTGGGTGCTACCTGGGGTGGGTTGAACGCGGCCGCCAACTTCGCCGAGGCGTTCGGTGAGAAGGATCGAGCACGAAATTACCGCAAAGCAATGGAGAAAATTAAAGCTGGAGCGGAAGCTCACCTGTGGCAGCCAACGCTCAATCGTTTTGCACGCATGGTGAATAAAAACGAAAACGGCAGCTATGAAGTAGATGGGACGGTGGATGCCTCTTTGGCTGGGTTATGGCAGTTCGGCATGTACCCACCGGATGACGCCAAGATCCTGCCCACTATGCAGGCGATCCGGGAACAGCTGTGGGTGAAAACCAGCGTTGGGGGTGTGGCACGCTATTCCAACGATCATTACCATCAAGTAAGCCAGGATATATCCAATGTGCCGGGCAATCCGTGGTTTATCTGCACATTGTGGCTGGCGGAATGGTATTCTCTAACCGCAAAAAGCACAGCTGACTTGAATCAAGCCCAGGATATCTTAGAGTGGGTGGCTGCGCATGCCCTGCCCAGTGGGATTTTAGCTGAACAGGTGGACCCGTATTCCGACCAACCCCTATCGGTCAGCCCGCTCACCTGGAGTCATGGCGCTTATGTGAGTACAGTGTTGACATATTTGAAATGTAAAAAACGTCTCGAGGCGAAGTAGCTTTATAGGCTCTGGTTGCCCGGTTTGCTAAATCCGGTTTTACTGATCTCCTGTCCGGTATACTTTTACCGGGTTGAGAAATTTGTACGGAATCCCCGCTGGTCTTCGGCGGAAAACCAACGATCATGGCTGGTGTGGAGTAAGAAATATCGAAAAAAGGATGTGCGGAGGGTCGTAGACCCGACGTACATCCTTTTTTCGACCACTTATCTCCCCTTCCATATTTTAGGGAAGGGGGGATAAAGGGGGGATAGGTGGTTATTCACGTTTTAATAAAATTTAACCAGGCTAGCCTAATTTTGTCCCACATTCGGGGCAGAACTTGGCGCCCTTGGTTTCAGCACCGCAATTGGGGCAGTTGGTGGGTGCCTGTACCATTTTCGTACCACAATTCGGGCAGAACTTGGCGCCTTTTGTGTCGGTTCCACAGTTCGGGCACAGTGCAGATGCCGGTTGGGTCATTGGGGTCCCGCATTCCGGGCAGAACTTCGTCCCAGGCGCAGCCAGGGTGCCGTCCTTGGGGCATTGCGCCATTTGGTTGGCGGCATTACCGGCGGTTTCCACCACTTTCCCCACATTTTTAAGCGCATCACCCAGCCCAAAAGCGGTGGCGAAGCCTTTAAGCGCAGCACCAGCCTGTGCGCCGCGGGCTTCGGTGATCTCTTCCGTGCGTGGGCTGTCTTCCTGGCAAAACCCGCTCTGGGCATCGAAATCTGAAAGGCACACGATGCGGTTGCAGGTGGGGCATTCACGGAAATGCACCTGGCACTGTTTCCAGGCCGATTCGAGCTGGGCAGGGCTCATTTTATAGGAGTAACGGGGGTCTTCCCCAACCACGTTTTCAGCCATGCTGTTTCCCACCAGCGGGACTTTACGCAGAAAGCCCCCCAGGGCAGATTTTCCAAGATCCTGCTTGACTGTATTTACAAAATCAGGCTGGCTGCGAAATTCTCGTCCACACATATCACAATAAAAAATTGCGTAAGGACCAGCACCATCATTGCGGAGGTCGTAACGCGGCATTCGAGAGAATTCAGGCATGTTTTACTCCTTAGGTTGAAAAATTTTAGATGAAATATTCATGAGGATGTGGGTAAGGCGTAAGTATACATCGGGCGTTTAGGGGATGTCAAGCGATAGCCTATGAGCAGGAAATTACAACTTTGCAAGGGTTCCGGTTCAGTGATTTGTTGAGCTTTTATGAGAAACCTTAAAAAATTGCCGGTTTTTAGTAAACCCCTTGTGGATTAGAACAAATGTGCTATAATTAGAATGCTTTCCTATAGTGTTTTTAAATCAGTGCTTTTCTGTACCGATTGGTCTTTATCGGTAAAAAGCATTCGTATACCGGTTGTATTTTTACCGGTACAGGTAACTACTCACTGTATCATCTGTATTGATCCGTCGAATTCAGAATTATCGAAATCAACTCACTTAATTGTCATTGCGATGAGGGCGTAATCCGAATCTTGGGTATTATCACACTTCGAAGCCCGAAGAAGCAATCTTCTACTGTCATTTCCGATGATATGGCTATTTTCCGATTTCGTTAAGTAATTACCTCAATGTACTTCTGTACCACTGCCCTTCTGTACCGATTGGTATTTATCGGTAAAGCGCATTCATATATCGGTTGTTCTTCACTACTGTAGTTGATCTTTACCGGTAAATGTAATTACTCACCACCTTACCGGGTCGTTATTCTGTGCCATAAAATGTGCTTTATCATGATGGTTCTACCCAGATACTTCAACACACGAAATGTTAATCATTGTTTTTCAACTCGATATCACCTGAAAACCCCTCCCCCAAAAACCGGGGTTTGGTTTTTGGGGGAGGTCGGGAGGGGGTTGGTAGTACGAGGTGAGTCAGTACATAAACTGGTTCCTCCCTTGATGAGTTCCGTTCAGCATTACCTCTCATCCTTCTTTACAGTATTTATCTTTCCAGAAGATAAAATCTCCGCCAATATTTTTATGGATATAAAATACCTTCAAGCTTCTTTTTCCACCCATCTTCTCTTACATCACGGCTAATTATTCACAGGATTGAATTGAATGTATTTGAATTTATGGATTTTTTATTAATAATGTTCGCATGGGTGATCGATCCACCGCTCTTCTTCAGCGGTTGGTCTTTACTGCCAGTCCTGTCCTTCTCGGTATGGATGGATTCCAATAACGGGTGTGGTGATCTCCCTTCTTGGTATAAGTATCCGGTTCCGATTGGTCCTTATTGGAATTAATCCACTCCTACATCGCCTGATCACCCTGGGAGTAAGATTAATTGAATTCTATTTGAATTATTAATTCAATTCAAATAGGTGCGCACTTTGCTTGCTCTGATATACTTAGCTGCATGACCATCAAAGCAATCATCTTCGATCTCGGCGGTGTGCTGCTGCGTACGGCTGATTTTTCACCCCGTGACCAACTGGCTAACGAATTGGGAATGAGCCGGCATGAGCTGGAGGATTTCATTTTCGGGGGAGAGTCAGGTGACCGCGCACAGAAGGGTGAGATTACCGTCAGCGAGCATTGGGAGACCCTGCGCAACCGGATCAACTGCTCACCTGAGCAATTCCAGGCTTTACTCGCCCAATTCTTCGCCCAGGATGAGCTCGACCAGGAGCTGGTAAGCTATGTGCGCAAGTTGCATAAAAGCTACAAAACTGCCCTGCTCAGCAATGCCTGGGATGACCTACGTCAGGTGATCGCGGAGAAATGGCACTTTGAGGACGCCTTTGATCACATCATCATCTCAGCCGAGGTGAAATTGGCAAAGCCTGACCCGCGTATATTCGAGCTGGCATTGGGGCAATTGGGAGTTGCTGCAGGCGAAGCGATCTTCGTGGATGATTTTCTGCACAATGTAGAGGCAGCTAATGCACTCGGAATGCACGGCGTTCAATTTCGGACCGCATTACAGATGCGATTAGAGCTGGAAGCGCTTTTGAATGGACGTGTTGGATAAGACATGACACAAATCCGGGCAGTCATCTTTGATTTTGGAGGCGTGCTCGTGCGTATGGTGGATGAGCGCCCGCGCCTCAAATTAGCCGAGGGGTTGGGAATCCCGTTATCGCAAATAGATAACCTGGTGTTCTTCAGTGATTCCGCCCAAAAAGCGTCCAGGGGAGATATAACGGTGGCGATGCACTGGGAAGCTGTGCGCAATGCACTAGGTATTCAACCTGACGATATGCCGGGTTTCCTGGAAGATTACTGGTCAGCGGATGATGTAAATTGGGAATTGCTGGATTACATCCGGAAATTGCACCCACGTTATAAAGTTGGGCTGCTTAGCAATGCCTGGGATGACTTGCGCCAAACGCTGCACGAGCGCTGGGACATTGGTGGATTATTCGATGAGATGATCATTTCTGCCGAAGTGAAAATGGTCAAGCCCAACCCCCGCATTTTTCACCTTATGTTGTCGCGCCTGGGCGTGCAAGCTGGGGAGGCGGTTTTTATTGATGATATCGCTGAGAACGTGGCGGCAGCCCGCAAGGAAGGTTTGGTCGCCGTGCAATATCTAGATACGCAAGAGACGCTGGACGAGCTTAATAAATATTTGTCAGTGGGATAATAAGGGGACATGCTGATGGTGGTACTCTCCCATTATCAAGCCAGTCAAGTTTTAGACGACCTGCGAAGTGGGAAGGCTAGCGTGATCCTGTCGCTGGACCTTGGCTTGAGCACCGCGCAGTTACCCCTGAGTGCCCAAGGGGTGCAACTCCCAGACGGTAATTTTCTGAAGCTGAGTGATGTTGAAGAGATTGAGAAATCCACATCAAGCTGTTTTGTGATTGAAAAGGGGGTAGCACGCGCAATACAGTTTTTTTCAGAATTAACTGAGCGGGTATACACCCTCTATCCGACCACGGGTGCCCCCACCATGCTGGTCTCAGGCATCCCCATGCACCGAATCAAGGATACTGACCCACACCAGGACACGCTGGAAAAGATACGCAGCATCAAGCCGGTGGTCGGGCAAGTGCTGGATACTGCCACCGGGCTCGGATATACTGCCATCGAAGCAGCCCGTACAGCAGAGCACGTCACTACCATCGAGCTGGATCCGGCGGCGATAGAAGTCTGCAAGCTTAATCCCTGGTCACGGGAGCTGTTTGGCAACCCAAAAATCACTCAGCTGATTGGGGATAGTTTCGATGTGGTAGCTGAAATGGAAACACGGCGTTTCACGCGCATCATTCACGATCCACCCGCCTTCAGCCTGGCAGGGGACCTCTATTCCGGGGATTTCTACCGTGAACTATACCGCGTGATGCGCAACCAGGGATTGATCTTTCATTATATTGGAGACCCGGAAAGTAAATCAGGACGAAGTATCACTGCCGGGGTGATACGCCGCTTAGAACAGTCAGGGTTCAGGCAAGTGCGACGTGCGCCACGTGCATTTGGTGTGGTGGCGTTGAAATAGGGGGAGTTTTAGATGAGATCGATTGATCTAATCCACCATCAAATTAGCCTGGAATACCAGCTCGACCTTAATGGCATGCTGGTGCCTTTCCCTGGTTCCACCGAGCAAGCCCTGTACCTCGTGTTTCGCTATTCCCAAGGTTATGTTCCCTATTTCAACCACAGGTTATCTGCCGGTGTTCGTAAATACTTGCTCAGCCTGGGCCCGAAGGGAGCTTTTGACCAACCGGGTGAAGTAATCAAAATAATTAGCGATTACCATCATCCCTGCATTGGTGGAAATGATGTTTTTCAATCCGGGTATATAGCCCGGTTGCCAGAACTGGATGAGCTGCCAGTGTTTACCTGGGATAGGGATGGTTGGGTAGTAAAAGTTCATGGACGAATCGTCAGCAAGACGGTCAGCATTCGACAAAATACTGAGAGTGCTGAAGCATACGTAGAAACCAATCTTGAATATAGGAACAAAGGCTACGGAAGGCAAACTGCAACTGCCTGGGCTCGCGATATCCTGAATTCTGGACGTGTGCCATTCTACAGCTACCTGCAGAGTAACCGTGCCTCTGCGGCACTAGCGGCCAGTTTAGGCGTACTCAGGTTTGCCGATGTGGTTGCCTATGAACCCATGAAGTCAGAAGGAAACAACCTCCAGGCAATTTCTTCTTCATAAGGAGTGAATAATGGAGCTAACCTCATTCACCATCCATGAAGCAGCAGAGCTGTTGAAAACCAGGCAGATTTCTCCAGTGGAGCTGACCAGGGCACATCTTGATCGCATCACGCAGCTTAACCAGCGTTTGAATTGTTTCATTACCTTGACCCCCGAGCTCGCCCTGCAGCAGGCACACCAGGCAGAGATCGAAATCCAACATGGCGACTATAAAGGGGCATTGCATGGCATTCCATTGGGATTGAAAGACCTTTATGAGACCCAAGGGATACGCACGACGGCGGGTTCGACCTTTTTTACTGAGTACATCCCAGAAACGGATGCCGCGGTGGTCCAGAAGCTGAAGGAAGCTGGATGTGTGCTGCTGGGGAAGCTCAATATGCACGAAATAGCCCTGGGTGTGACCAATGAAAATCCGCATTATGGTGATTGCTGCAACCCGTGGGATATCACTCGCATCACAGGTGGCTCATCAGGTGGTAATGCTGCCGCGCTATCCGCCGGGTTATGCATGGGGGCGCTGGGAAGCGATACCGGTGGATCCATCCGCATCCCTTCCTCCTTGTGCGGGGTCGTAGGTTTCAAACCCACGTATGGGCGAGTGAGCTTGCGTGGGGTGATCCCCTTAAGTTGGAACCTGGACCATGCGGGTCCGATGGCACGCTGCGTGTATGATGCAGCTATCCTCCTACAGGCTGTGGCCGGGTACGATCCACAAGATGCCTGGTCGGTGGATATGCCGGTGGAGGATTATCTGCGTGTTCCTGAGAGTGGGATACATGGCTGGCGGATTGCCCTGCCAAATAACGAATATTTTACCGATCCAGAAATTGTAGATAGTGAAGTGCAGGCAGCGATGAAAAAAGCCGCGCTGATTTTCGAAAATTTGGGAGCGAGTGTTGAGCAAGTGGCTTTCCCAAATGCACGCGAAGCAGCTATGGCAAATGGGTTAATGACCCCCAGTGATGCGGCTGCCTTTCATCACCAGCGCCTGGCCGAAAACCCCACTGGTTTCGGATTGGACGTACTCAAGCGCCTGCAGAATGGTGCAGCCTGTACCTCCACGGAGTACTCGCTGGCAAGAAGAGAGCAGACTATCCTACGCTGCCAATTTAACGAATTCTTTAACGAATATGATTTGCTGATTACTCCCACCACCCCTATTACGGCACCTTTGCGAAACGCAGCGGAAGCTTTCGAGCGACCCAGGTTGCTCACGCGCTTCACTGCGCCTTTCAACTTGACCGGTTTACCTGCGCTTTCGGTTCCGTGCGGCTTGTCTGGTCAGAAACTGCCCATTGGTATGCAGATAGTGGGCAAGGCATGGGCAGAAGCGAAAGTACTTATAGCGGGGAGGCTGTTTGAAAACGAGAGTGGGCAGCTGCCTGCGCCGGGTGACCTCGGCATAGATCGCTGAGATCACTCACCTAATTTACGCAGTTCAATCGACTGCTTGATACTTGTTTCGGCAAAGAAGTAGAGCAACAGGAAGGTGATGAAAGTAACAAACAAGTCGTAAGGGCTGATCGCTGCCACAACTGACCCCAGTGAAACATTGAATGTATAAATACCACCGAAAAACATGGCAGTATTGAGCCCGATCGCAAGAACCCGCACTTCGGTTGGTCCGAGCTTGCCATATGAGATTTTAAATTCACCCATCACATTCATGCGCACATACACCAAAACTGACATGGCGATGTAGGCAATGCAGCACATACTGGCAACCGAGAATTTGATGTAAGGGGATAATCCCATTCCCAGAATAATGATGATTTCCGTTAGAACATCGGTAACATGATCAATATAGAAGCCGTACTTCGGGCGCTCAATATGGCGGTGGCGTGCCAGGGTGCCATCCAGGCTATCCCCAAACCAATTGATGATAAAGCCCAATGTAGATAGCCATAAGAAGGCAGGATGGTATAGACTGAGAGCATACCCGAGCGTGATGATCAACGCACCAATAATGCCAATGACAGTCATGATATCTGGAGTGACCCATTTTGGCATGTGTGCAGCCAACCACTGCAATGCGGGCCGTTCAAGCGATCCGAGAAAGATGTCATTTACACGCGTATGGTCTTTGATATCACCCATAAAATTTCTCCACGATATAACTCACTTGGGAACCTGATCCATGGCATCCGGCCAGACGGGGAAGGTCATCGCCCATTGAGCTGGGTCTTGACGGATAAAACCCTCCGCCACCTTCAAAATGGTCTCAGCATTGAGAATGATTTCTGTATGCCTATCTGGATGCGGCTGCAGCTCTATCGGTTCTGAAAAAAGCAGATGGTATTTTCCATCCGGTTGCTTTAGCGTTGCATAGACGATCACAGGTACGTGAGCCTTTAGTGCCAGGAAGATGTGATGGATGGGAAGCGCGGCCGGTCGACCGAAGAACTTGGGGCGGTAGGGGTAGGATTCGTCCGGGCGGTCTATCCCGGTAATGATCATACCACCTGCACGAAGATGATTAACTGCATGCTTGAGGTTGCCCACGGAAGCTTGCAGGATACGCATACCTTTTTTCACGCGCAGCTCGAGCTGCTTCTGATACCCGGCGCTTAGTTCTGGCATGGTTAGCGCAATCGCCTTGATACCTGCCAGGCCGCCCATCTGGAAGACCAAATCAAAATTGCTCAAATGCACTCCTGCGACTACCAGGCCCCGATTGGAAAATTCAGGGCGTTGGACCAGCTCAATCGCAGTGGGATGAGGCTCGATCATGCGTAGGAATGCCGCAGCATTATTTATATTGTGATACAGGTCAAAAATCGAGAATGCAATGCTGTGGAAATTTTCAGTCACCGCCCGGTCCAAGGCCTGTCCTTCAAGCTGTTCTCCATGCACCACCCATTGATTACAACGAGTCGCATGGACCAGTTTCCAATCCTTGCGAGCAGAAATTCTATCCGCGAGGAATGACGCGATCCGGTAACCCAGCCAATAGGGGGTAAATCTACCAATCAGATTGGCAAGGCTAAGCCCGAATGGGCTGTTGATTACTCTTCGTGGCTCAAGTGACATGATGATTCCGGTAGATAAGGCGTAACAATTTTAACATGAACTTGCTAAATAATTGATTGTTGGGACCTCAAGAAGATGGATTTTTCCTGGGAAATCACGCAAGTATCATACGGTTAATGTGATGATATTCACTCAAAAGAATGGCTATTTATCGGTTACGATGAGGTTGTCCAAAAAGTATAATGATTGGACAAGATAAGTCTAAATTTGATGGATCAGGGTGAGGATGGTCAGGCATGAGCGAACCCTCGAAGGTTGAACAACCCGTCGTAGATGTAAAGACCAGCGCAAAAAAAGGTCCGCGCGGCCAGGTAACCGTATTTTCAAATTGGTGCAAAGGGTGCGGTATTTGCGTTGCATTCTGTCCGACCGGGGTGCTGGCATTGGATGATGATGACCACCCGGTGGTGGTCTATCCCGAAAAGTGTAGCGCCTGTCATTGGTGCGATACACACTGCCCAGATCTGGCAATTATCGTCAAGAAAATTGAGCTCTAAGGAGGGCAGATTGACCGTTCGATTAATGCAAGGAAACGAAGCTGTTGCTTGGGGAGCCATTGCTGCAGGGTGTAAATTTTTTGGTGGTTACCCCATCACCCCGTCCACTGAAATCGCAGAAATGCTATCCAGGGAACTACCCAAGGTGGGTGGGAAGTTTATCCAGATGGAAGACGAAATCGCCAGCCTGGCGGCCTGTATCGGGGCGTCGGTCGGTGGTTTAAAATCGTTGACGGCAACATCCGGCCCGGGATTTTCACTGATGCAGGAACATATCGGTTACGCCGCCATGACCGAGATACCCGTGGTGATCGTGGACGTCCAACGGCTCGGGCCTAGTACCGGGCAACCCACGAGTGCCTCCCAGGGTGATGTAATGCAGACACGATGGGGCACGCATGGTGATCACCCGATGATCGTGTTGAGCCCGGTATCAGTCAGCCAATCATTTGACCTGACGGTAAAGGCGTTTAATTATTCTGAGAAGTACCGCACGCCGGTGATCTTACTGCTGGATGAAGTAGTGGGACATATGCGCGAGAAGATTGAGCTGCCCGAATTTGACTCAGTCGAACGGGTGGAGCGAATCGCGACGGATGTACCGGCTGAATGGTACAAACCATACGGTGATTCTTTAAGTGATGTACCACCCATGGCGAATTTTGGAGAAGGATACCGTTATCACATTACCGGATTGTTTCACGATGTGCTAGGTTACCCGACCACACGCCTGGATGAGATCGACCCATGGATTGAGCGGGTGCACCGGAAGATCGAGCGCAACCTCAATGACATCATATTGGTGGAAGAGGATCTATCCGAAACCGACAAAACCGTGGTGGTTGCTTATGGGGCATCTGCACGCAGTGCCATGCATGCGGTCAAGCTGGCACGGCAACGACGAACCAAGGTTGGGATGGTCACCTTACTGACGATTTGGCCATTTGCTGAAGAAGAGATCAGCCGGGTGGCGAAGACTGCCAAGAGGATCATCGTGCCCGAGATGAATATGGGGCAACTGGCGCTGGAAGTGGAACGAGTTGCCGGAAGGAATAAAGTAGTGAGGGTTAATCGAGCGAACGGTGAGATGATCACCCCGCAGATGATCCTGGAAGCGATTGAAGACAGGTAACTATGCCAACACATGCTGAACATACAGAATATATGTATCTGCGTCCCACCAAGAAGTTTCCCAACGTCTGGTGTGCCGGCTGCGGAATAGGTATCGTGATGAGCGCACTAATCCGGGCGATTGACCGGATTGGATTGGAAAAGGACGATGTTGCCCTGGTCTCAGGGATTGGCTGCACCGGGCGTATGCCGGTTTATATGGATTTCAATACCATGCATACCACCCATGGGCGAGCCCTGGCATTCGCCACGGGGCTAAAAATAGCCAGACCAGATATGAAAGTGATCACCATCATGGGCGATGGGGATGCAATCGCGATTGGTGGAAATCACTTCATCCATGCTGCCCGCCGCAATATTGGCATCACTGCCATCGTGGTCAACAATGCGATATACGGCATGACGGGCGGTCAATACAGCCCTACCACACCGATTGGTGCCAAAGCTGCCACAGCCCCTTATGGGAACATCGAGCCGCCTATGCCGATCTGTGAAGTTGCAAAAGCAGCCGGGGCAACCTATGTAGCCCGGAGCACAGTTTACCATGCAGTGGAGCTGGACCGGTTCCTCGAGCAGGCGATCCGCAAAAACGGCTTCAGCCTGGTGGAAGCAGTCAGTTACTGCCCGACAACCTTCGGGCGGATGAATAAGCTCGGCACAACGGTAGACATGATGCGGCAGCTGAAGGATAACAGCGTCTCAGCCAGTGCAGCGGAGAAATTATCACCCGAAGAGCGCGAGATGAAAATCGTGCGAGGGGTGATGCATGACGTCGAAAAACCGGAATATACCCAGCTTTATGCTGAGCTGATCCAACGAGCCCAACAAGCGCAACCAGCCAAACCGGTCAGACCGGCATGAGCCTGAGGAGGTAACCAGTGGCAACCAAGAACCATGGTAATCGAATGGAAATCCGGCTGGCGGGTGAAGGTGGACAGGGGATGATCCTGGCGGGTATTATCCTGGCGGAAGCTGCAGCGATCTACGACAATAAGAATGCCACCCAAACCCAAAGTTACGGACCCGAAGCACGCGGTGGAGCCAGCAAGGCTGAGGTGGTAATTGCCCAGGGAGAAATTGACCACCCTGAGGTGATCATTGCCGATGTACTGGTTGCAATGAGCCAGGAAGCGTGTGATAAGTATGCCGGGAATTTGAAGAAAGACGGCTTACTGATCGTAGACCAGGAAAGGGTGGGGCGGGTGCCTTCCAGCCGGGCAATCAAGGTACCGATCACCCGCCTGGCACAGGAGAGCAGCGGGAAAAGCATCACTGCCAATGTGGTTGCTCTGGGGGTGTTGGTGGGCCTGACGAATGTCGTCTCACGACAGGCGATTATCCAGGCGGTGGCAGCCCGGGCGCCGAAAGGGACCGAGGATATGAACAGGGCTGCGTTATCCGCGGGGTTTGCCGCAGCCGACCTGGTGGGTAAGAAACATCCACGCAAGGCGTAAATTCGTAATACCAACGTGTGGAAATCAGAAATCCACCGGTTTTTTGTGATTTATCGTGAAATACATTAACCAATTATTTTCGTCTTGACGCAACTATCTTAGCGGTATAAAATTGAAGCACAATTGAATATTTACCAATTTGGGTGCCATATCCCCCGGATGGGATGGCTCAAAGGCGAAGCCGGTAATCGATTAGGATAAATAGTCCGGCGCTGTCACGCAACTGTAAGGGATAAAATCCTCAGCCAGGTCGCCCGCCCAAGTTGGGTTCACCATCACCTCGCTGCAAGGAGCTGTGAACAGATGCTGCACCCTATGCATGATTTTCACCCCTGTCCTCAAGCGACAGGGGTTTTTATTTTGGGAACCTGACAACTCAAAGGAGAAGACATGAAACAACTATTTAGGCTGCTTCTAGCGCTGTTTATTCCTTCAATAATGACCGCAGGCATACTCTTTATGCTTCAAACCACGCCTGCCACAGCCACTACTGCTCCAGATCAATCCCAGGTGATCCAGGCAGGGCTGGCATATCTTCAAGCGCAGCAACAACCCGATGGGGGTATCACGGGTTTCAGCGGTGTTTCAGATCCTGACACCACAGCGAGGAGCGTACTGGCATTCATCAGCGCGGGCAAGCCAGTAACTGAGGTGGTTTCCACGGAAGGCCACTCGATGTTGGATTACCTGGCTGCTCAGGTGATTAGCTATACACACGACACTACCGGTACATTGTTCCCGGGGCGGACGGGAATAATCCTCACAGCCGCAGTGCTTGCAGGTGAGAAGCCCACAGCTTTTGGTGGAATGGACCTGACCGGAGAGCTGGAATCAAGCTTCCACCCCGATACCCAGGTCTACAGCACAACCGCCCAACAAGAATTCAGCAGCGGCGCAGCCAGTGACCAGAGTCAGGCCTGGGCAATCCTGGGATTGAGCCTGGCTGGGCGCAATTTACCAGAGGCGGCAGCGCAATACTTGATCAAATCCCAAGCTGCAGATGGCAGCTGGGGAGCAGGTGACCCGGATACAACTGCATTGTCTGTGACTGCCCTGCTCGCCAGCCGGAAGGTTGAGGCACAGGACGACCCCATTCAAAATGCAATCAAGTATTTCCATGATACGCAAGTCCCAAGTGGTGGCTGGAAACCCGCGTGGGATACCGAGCCGTTGAACGCCGATTCCACCGGTTGGATCCTGCAGGCTTTGGTTTCGGCAGGAGAAGATCTCAGGGGTCAAAGCTGGATAATAGATCAAATCAACCCGGTGGATGCTCTCCTAGGCTTGCAAAAGCCGGATGGGTCGATTGGTGGTACGTATGCCAACACTTACAGCACTGCGGAAGCTATCATTGGTCTCTCGGGAATACCACTTTCCAACCTGGGAGCCGCCCCGGTGAATCATCGAGCGGGTCTGGCGGTATTTTGGGGGAATGATACTTTATTCACTGGATGCATCAGTTTTACAGAAGACAGTATCACAAGCCTGGACTTGCTGCAGCGCTCAGGGTTGGCAGTAGAAACCGCCACGAACCCCAATCAGGGGACCGCAGTGTGTAAAATTGGAGATGTGGGGAATTCTTCCGGTGATTGTTTTGGCAGCATGCCCGATTACTGGTCGTATTGGCTAAAGGAAAATGAATGGGAATATTCTGCCGTGGGAGCAGACCGGGGGCAGGTGATGGATGGCGGTGTGATTGCCTGGAGCTGGGGAAGTGGGAACGCTCCTCCGTTAATCACATTCCAGAATATCTGCGAAGGAGCGGCGTATGTTCTACCAACGGCAGTGCAAACCTCAATTTCGCCTACCGATACCCCTATCCCAAGCCCGGTACCCACTTTGATACCGGCAACCCTAACACCTCAACCCACGCCAACCCCAGTCACAACCCCAAAGGGTACGGGGACTTATCTCGTCTATGCGTCCATCCTACTGGTGTTGGGTGCGGTGATCATTTACCTGATCCGCTCGCCTAAAGGTAAATAATGCCATTTACCCTTAGATGACCCACGTGGGAGACAGCAGAGCTCAATGAAATCCCGCCTGTTCAACCTCGGAATCTACCTGGCAGCCGCTATCTCCGGATTGCTGGTATTACTATACCCGTTCTTTTTGCCAGCTACTGCACGGCAGACCGGATTTGGCACCTTGCGGGCAGGCGAAATGCCTCTGATGATGACCTTATTGTTAGGACTGTGCTTGCTGGTGCTGCTATTTGAAGCCCAGGGACCGATCGTAAATACCAAATTGATCGCCCTGCTGGGCATCCTGGTGGCAATCAATTCGGCATTGCGGTTTATCGAGACGGCTATCCCGGGACCCGGTGGGTTCACCCCCATATTTTTCCTGATCATTCTCGTGGGATACGTATTCGGTGGGCGGGTGGGCTTCCTGATGGGTGCCCTTACCCTGCTTGTGTCTGCGCTGGTGACAGGGGGTGTGGGACCATGGCTACCTGCTCAAATGTTCACCGCCGGGTGGGTAGGGATGAGCACCCCCATCCTGCGAGGGATGATAAAAGCAGTCTCGAAGAAACAAACCGGTTCGGATGGATCGACAAATAAAACGGAGATTCTCATGCTGGCAGGGTTTGGTCTGTTATGGGGCTTCCTCTACGGCGCCATCATGAACCTATGGCAGTGGCCATTCATTGCCGGACCACAGAACCAATCTTATGCGGCAGGAATAGGGTTCTTCGCAACCCTGCAACATTACCTGGCATTTTACCTTGTGACATCACTGCTTTGGGATGCAGTAGCCGCGATTGGAAATGTGCTGCTACTACTCACCCTGGGGAAGCCAGCCTTACGAGCCCTGCGGCGATTCAGACAACGCTTTGAGTTCAGCTACGCGGCGGCTGAAGATTTACCACCGGCTGCACCTGATAGGAGCACATCAAGATGAGGCAACCCTGGGCATGGGTGAGCTGGTTGATTGCTGTACTGGCACTCCTTTCGATCACCCGCAACCCACTCTACCTGGTGCTGATATTATTGTGCGTGGTGATCGTGGGATTAAACCTGCGCCATAATGGAGCGGATATCACGCGCCCGTTTTCATTATGGAAATTAGCGGTGTGGATCATCCTGCTCACCACCATTTTCAATGCCCTCACTTCACATTACGGGGGTACCGTCTTGTTCACCATCCCAGGCAAACTACCCCTGATCAGCGGAGCAGTGACCCTTGAAGCAATGGTGTATGGTGCCACAAATGGGCTGGTGCTGACCGGCATGCTGGCAAGCTTCACGGTGCTCAACCTAGCTTTGCCGGTGCGTGATCTGATCAGCCTGATCCCACGAGCATTCTTCCCGGTGGCTGTGGTGACTTCCATCGCGGTCACCTACCTGCCCACCACACTGCGCCAGTTCCGGCAAATCCGGGAAGCCCAGGCGATACGAGGTCACCAAATGCGGACGCTGCGCGATTGGCTGCCACTGTGGATGCCGCTGCTGGTGGGAGGCCTTGAACACGCCATGCAGCTGGCAGAAGCGATGACGGCGCGCGGGTTTGCCAGCGGCAGGCTTGCGAAGGGCGGGAGGAATATCTACCCGCGCCTAGGCATGGTATTCGGTTTGGTGATGCTGGCGAGCGGGTGGTTGTTTCAGCTGGGTGGTGCAGGCGCATGGGGACTGGGATTGATCATCTCAGGGGCGCTGGTGATCATCGGAGCATTATTGTACCTGGGACGGCAATCTCCGCGCGCAGCATACCACCGTCCAGACTGGAGCTGGCGGGATTGGCTGACGGTGATCATTGCCGCGGGTGTGCTGGTGCTGTGTGTACTACCTATACCTGGATTAGACCGGCAGGCGCTTTATTATGAACCTTACCCAGCACTCAGCCTGCCGCCATTCAGCCCAGTGCTCGGTTTAGCCATGCTGGGATTAATCGTGCCCGGTCTACTGGTTTTGTTACGCAATCCCGAACCGGACAGGAACTTTGAGCCTAAAAAAGAGGGAATTTAATGTCACAAATTGAATATGAATATCATGGACTGATGGCACAGACTTGGGACTTATTCCGCGGTGATACTTCGAAGTGGGAAGATCGCAACTTTTACCTCGAGCTCATCCACGAGAAGGGCCAGCCCGTCCTGGACGTAGGTTGTGGAACCGGAAGGCTGCTGCTGGACTTTATGTCTCAAGGGGTGGATATTGATGGAGTAGACAATTCTCCCGAGATGCTGGCATTATGCCTACAAAAGGGCGAAACGATGGGTTTGAGGCCGAGGTTATATGAAAACAGCATGGTAAGTATGAGGCTGCCGCGCAAGTACCAGACGATCATCGTCCCATCCAGCTCTTTCCAGCTTGTGCTGGACCCTGCTGAAGCACAGAAGACAATTTTGAACCTTTATGAGCACCTGCTGGCGGGGGGCAGTCTGGTGATGCCTTTCATGCAGATATGGAAACGGAGTGAGCCACTGGAAAGTGAGTGGGTACTTAATGGTGAACAAATACGACCGGGAGATGGAGCGACCGTACGCCGATGGTCAAAAAGCCGGTATGACCCTGAAACCCAACTGGAACACAATGAAGATCGATACGAAGTCATCCGAAATGGGATCACAATTGCAACCGAATCTCACGTCAGATCTCCTGCCACGCGCGAGTATACCCAATCGCAAGCTTTAGATCTGTATCGCATGGCAGGCTTTATGGATATCACTATCTATAAAGGGTTCACACGTCACCCTGCGATTGCAGAAGACCCCATCGTCACGATCCTTGGTAAGAAACCCCAAGCATAATTACCTGTTGTTCTGTTCGTGCACCGGTAGCCAGGAATAGCGAGGTTTCGGACGAAGGCCTCCAGCCTAAACGTTGTTATGAACTTCGGATCACAGATCAAGTTGGAAGCTGGAGATCCTTCCAAGGTCTAATCCACTTCTTATCAGATGTAAATCGAGCCGGCTATTCCTGAATGTTATAATTAGAAACGGGGGTATATTCATGATCAGGGAGAAATAATACGAATGTCTGAGATCTGGCAGAAGAATATCAGCAATATTTGCAGCATAATCCAACAGAACCTTGGTCCCAAGCTGGTGGATATCGTATCTGGCAGCATGGCAGACCAGGAATACTGGCAGGACCGGCTTCAAAAGACGCGCCAGGATGTGTTCAGGGCGGATGGGGAGACGATGGTGCTATCCAGCCTGGAGAGAACCCGTAAGGGTAATTTCCTGGGTTCCGTGAATGCCTGGATGGAGATCCGCAGTGCTTTGGGAAGCCAGCCATTACCGCCTGTGATGCTGATGAACATGGTTTTCGGGCTGGGAAAACGCCTGAGTCCATTTACCCAGGCGCTTACAAACCGCAAACCGGCATTCCCCACACCCATGCGCAGCTCAGATGGGGAGATATATCTCAGCACGGTGGATGCAGCTTCGATGTCAGCCACCTTGTGGCTGCATCACCTGGAAACCAGCGGCTTCAGGGGTCTGGTGATCAAATGGGGTGATGAAGCAGTGATCCCAGGAAAAATTTGGCAGGCGGCTCCCAACGAATACCAGGATGTGGATGGGATACGCTTCGTATGGCAAACCGAACCCACCGAAGACCTGGCACGTGAGAAAGAATGGGTGGAATTTGACACCCAAGATGCACAGATGACCTATCAATACACCCGGCAGGGTCTGGAGGGATTGCGCAAGAGATTAGCCGAGCATGGGCAAGGACACCTGATTGGCGTCAACCTGGGCAGCCTGGGAATCAGCTATCGCCTGATGGAGGTAGCGGAAGAGGTGTTCCAAGCGGAGGTGGCTGACGAGGCTAAGTGGGTGGACTGGGACCCGTACACCTGGATCGCAATCGCCTGTGAAACAGAAGCGGATTGGAGAGCTGAATCAGCGTTTGAAGACCAGATCGGGAAGACCGGGATACGTGACCTGGAAAAACGCATCCCCGATTTTTACCTGAAGATCAAGCAGATGCGAAACCTGTTTCGAGATCGTTACGGCAGATATCCAGTGATCAAGGTGCTGGATTTTGGGAAGCCGTACTGGATGGATTGGGGGCTGCACCTTAGCTTGCGGCGCAGCCTGGAAGCCATGACTACCGATTCTGACCAGGGTGTAGCCTCACGTGACTTCTTCAACCTGCCCCATGATTGTGACCATAATGGCAACATTATCTTACGAAGCTCGATCCCAGAAGGTGCGGATATCCGCGAGTCGGTACTGGTCGATACGGTTATCTCCGATGCCAGCTCGGTGATCCATGGGGGGGTGGTAGTGGCGGGCAGGCATCAAAAGTTGGAGATGCCCGAGGGTGGCAGTGCATTATTCTGTGCAGCCAATGAGATGAAATTTACTGGACCGCATGCGATCGCCTTCAAGGCAGTGGGAGAGCAATTCCAGCTTGCCGAGGGGGATCGGCTGGCATGCCTGTTTTTAACCGATGGAACCCTGCAGATGCGTTCGAATGAAGCGTTGATCAATTATGAGGGGGAGAATTATGCGCAGCCCGTGATGGGCAACCCGATCTCGTTTGAAGAAGCAACCAGGCGAATGTACATGGAAGACACTCGCCTGGTGGAAAAACGCTGGTCTGACCGATGGCGCAGCTGGCTTAGATAAGCAACTGCTTATGGTTGAACCTGACTACTGATAGTTTGGGCAGTGGCGGCGTCGGGGGCGGTGATCCAGATGGTGGTGGAACCAGAAAGCAGTATGGAAGTGTATCCGCCGTTATAACTCCAGGTGAAGGTGTCTCCTTGCTGGGCAGCCTTTACTCCGAAGCGACTATTGGCATACTTCTCAAAGGAAGAGATAAACTCAGCTGCATCATTCGAAGAGTCCCAGACGGTCTTCATGACGAAAACCGTGGCATTCGTGGAATCATTATGCAGCACCAAATACTCATCCCCTCCCCATCCGGCAGCAGCAGAGGCGGCGGTGGAGTCACTCAGGCGGGCATTGGTATCAACCCCGCGCGCCAGGATCAGGTAGGTATACCACTCACCCATCTGGTTGCGTGAGACCTCGCGCCAGCCTGCCCCAAGGGTGGGGACCAGATCCGGCAGGTCCACCGGGATGGGCTGATCGGACGGATACAGGTTGGGGTGTAGGATTTGTTCAGTGGAATCTGGCGGGTTTTGATAAGCGGCATCCACCGATGACCAGCCTCCATTGGTATATAAATCCTGGACGAAAGCGGCACCCTGATTATATGGAAAAACGAAATCATCCTTGAGGAATGCCGGGGCACTATCATAAACCGGGCTTTTTAGTGAATTGTAGAAGTCTGAAACCTGTTTTTTGTCATCAGCAGTAGCGTAATATTGGAACCAGATGGTTTGGGATACAGTGGCGTCTCCCTCGATTAGCGCCTGGATGCCGGCGCAGCGCTCGGTATCCACTTCACAGGCATCATCGTTATAGTTAAGTCCGTTCTTGATATCGTAGTTTTGGTCCTGAAGCACGTGCGTATATTCGTGGGAGTAAGTGAGACGCTCGGGTCCTTGAAAGCCCAGGCCCTGCACGACGAACATTTCCGCGGTCTCATTATCATAATAACCGGCAATCTGTTCACTGAGCAGGTCGATATACAAGGTGCGTAAATCAAAACCAGGCTCGAGCAGACCGATGATGGAGAGCTCCAGGACGTCATCAGCGGTTTCTTCGTCGGTATAATCAGCCAGGAAGTCATTGACCACATTGGTCCGCAGCTGATCGGGGGAAAGCAGTACCACCGGTACGGGGTGCTTCGGCTGCAGACCGCGTTCTTCGACCACCTGGGTCTGGATCAGGTCGATCTCGGTGGAAAGCTGTGCATCGAGCACAGAGGTGGGGTAGGGGGTCTTAGTCGGCTCTTCCGAGGTGGGTCCGGGAGTGCGTGTGATCACAGGGCGGGGTGTGCTGGCAAGCGGTGCAGTGGGGGAAACCGTTGGAACCAATTTAACTAGGTTAATCAAGGCACATGCCAGCGAGCTTAATATCAGGACGATGATGACAATATACCCTCGGCGCATGGAGTCCTCCTCAATCAAATTAAGCAGATATCAACCTCCCGCAGAGACCTTCCCTGCGGGAGGTTGGTTCGATCCATTCGAAGACGAATTAGTGATGGTGTGCCGCTTCAGCAGCCTCGGCGTCTGCCTTGGTCTTGTGAATCGTGCCATCGGGATGGTTGGGTGGGGAATAGATGGTGTAGAGCCTGCATGGCTCCTTGGAGGAGGTGTTGATCACGTTGTGGAAGGTGCCTGCCGGTACGATGACCGCATCACCGGCATGAACCACGTGCTCTTCCTTCTCATTGAATACAAATTTCACTTCACCTTCCTCGATGCGGAAGAACTGGTCGACGGTCTTATGGACCTCATCACCGATTTCTTCACCCGGCTGCAGGCACATAACCACCAGCTGGGCGTACTTGCCGGTGTATAACACCTGGCGGAAGTAATTATTCTTTTCGGTCAGTTTCTCGATATCACCTACGAAACCAGTCATAATACATTGCCTCCTATTTTTGTTTTTTGGTTGGTTTGTTAATGGCTAGTATAGCACAAGAAAATTCTATTTCTCGACAAGCGTCAATCTGAGAACTATGTCCGATGAATATATCAGCTTTAATAATAATCAAGCCTGGTATCCGATTGTAAATCTATCGAAGGCACGACCTAAATTGGATCCCGTTGGAGGGGGCAGGTCATGCAATGACCTCCGCCGCGGCCTTTGCCAAGCTCATAGCCGGGTATGGTGATGACTTCAACCCCAGCCTGGCGCATCCGCGCAATTGTGTAGGTGTTGCGATCATAAGAGACTACCACACCGGGCTCGAGGGCGATGGTGTTGTTGGCATCGTCCCACTGCTCACGTTCCATCTGGTACTGGTCACCACCCGTTTTGACCACAGTCAATTTATCCACCTTAAGCGCATCCGCAACTGCCGAAAGCATATCCTTTTCAGCAGTCACATGGAAGTCACCAACTTTTTTGCCTGGGCGCAGGCTGATCGCCCGTATCTGATCGACTACCTTGGGATAGATGGTAACTTTGTCGTGGTCAAGCATGGTGAAAACCGTATCCAGGTGCATATGGGCACGGTCTTTGGTCATCACACAGGCTATCACCCGGTCGGCGCTGCCTTTGGTGAACAGTGCGTCGGCGATCTGTTCGATCATACTCCCCTGGGTGCGCTCAGACATGCCGATCAGCACGGTACGGTTCCCGATCGGCAAGACATCACCACCTTCGAGGGAGGAGCGTCCGAAATTTTGTAAATTGAAAGGGCCGTCGGTGCGGTTGGGATACCAAAATTCGAAACCTGCATCCTTGAACATGGGATGGTAGTGGTAGATGGCAAATAGATTGAGCGATTCCCTGCGCCGCGCTGGCCAATACATGGGGTTAACCGAGACGCCATCAAATATCCAGCAGGATGAGTCACGGGTGAAGAGGGTATTCGGCAAGGGGGGCAGCAGGAAAGTGTTCATATCATCCATGGCAGCGGCATATAAGGATATACGGCTGTATCTTCCCCAATCGATATGGGATTCACCAGCAGTTAATCCACCGATCAAGTGTCGGGCAAGATTATCTGGGGTGAGCTTCAACAAAAATGTGCGTATCTCATCCACCAGCGCCCAACCGACGGTATATTCCGTTGCCACCTGATCGATCAACAGACGCCTGGCTTCCTGGCTGGACTGGAGAGTCTCACGGAGCAAGTCGATCACATAAAACACCTCGATGCCACGCGAGCGCATCACGTCGACGAATTGGTCGTGCTCCAGCTGTGCCCGTTCGACCCAGAGCACATCATCAAATAAGAGCTCAGCACAATTCCCTGGAGTGAGCCGCTGCAGGCTTAATTCCGGTCGGTGGACCAGTACTTTGCGCAGCTTACCAACTTCCGAATAAACACCAAAGGCAGGCATAGCGATTCTCCTCTTCGAATGGATGGGGGGGTATGGGGTTCCAGTAGATTATAAACGAAAGGTGACCATCTCCGCCCTGGTGGGTCACCTTGATTGACTTGTTACCCGGATATGTAAACAGCCTGGTCTGGCCAGAAGGGGGCGCGGGATTTCTACGACCCAGATTCTCCCAACGTGACCTTGACCTGAATTTGCTGGTTGTTGCGCATCAATGTAAGGGTGACGGTGTCACCCGCTGAATATTGGAACAAGGTATTGATATATGCGTGCGTCTCGTCGATCACTGTACTATCGATGGCGGTGATAATATCGCCCAGCTGCAACCCGGCCTTGCTGGCAGGACTGCTGGCTGCTACATCGGTGATGTAAACCCCATATTGGACGGGTAAACGGTAAATGGCAGCCACGCGGGGTGTGATCGGCTGCCAGCTGATGCCAATATACGGTCGGGAGACATGACCTTTCTGGATGATCTGGTCAGCTACGACCCGGGCAGTGTTGATGGGGATGGCAAAACCAAGCCCTTCTGCCACGGTGCCGCTACCGCTACTGCGGACCACAAGGGTGTTGATGGCAATCACTTCTCCGGCCAGATTTACCAATGGACCCCCTGAGTTTCCCTGGTTGATGGCGGCATCGGTTTGGATCAGGCCATCGATGGTGTAGCCGTTACCGGTGTCTATCGAGCGCCCGGTGGCACTGACTACCCCCACCGTGACGGTGTTCTTGAAATCACCCAGGGGTGAGCCGATGGCGATGACCGTCTCACCGGGGTTGAGCGCATCTGAATTGCCCAGCGTGGCTACGGCGGGCATCGTCCCGGTCACCTTGAGCACTGCCAGGTCGGAATACTGGTCGGTACCGACCAGGGTGGCATCCTGCTGGGTGCCATCGGCATAGATCACCTGCAGCTGCTGGGCACCATCGATGACGTGATTATTGGTGAGAATATAGCCATCGGTTGAGATGATCACCCCACTGCCAGTGGAGGTTGAATTGCCGGAATAGCCGAAGATGGTTTGCTGACCGGGGATGGTACCCACCACGGTGACGACGGAAGGTCCTACATCCTGGACTGCTTTGGTGACGGCAGTTTCAACATCGGTGGAATTGACTGCCAGGGTTTGGGTTTGATTGTTGGCCGGAACCACTTCAACGGCAGATTGGGTGGGAGTGGCTACGATAACAGTTTCATTCTGGCTCATCAAGCGATACACGATGACTCCCCCGGCCATGGCACCGAAGAGGGCAGAACCTCCGAGGACGATGGTGGCAAGAATGAATAGAAGAAGCTTTTTCCAAGACATAGCAGACCTCCGAAGAAATCCATTTACTATCTAAGTACTACTGATTAAGTATAAAGGGAGGAAGTTCAGAAATTATTAAGATTAGATTTGTGATTTATGTGGTTTATCAGGAATAATATTATCCGCAAGGAGGGATAGGGACAGGATATTGCCTCTCCAGCATTCGATGAGTGAGTGACGGGGAGGATAACCCAGGGCTTTGGAGGATGTGAACTATCCGCTAAACCCGGATGACCAAACCAATATTTTTAATGTTAAATTATCGATATCACCAAAGCTGTTCCCACAGCAAATATGAGCAACAGGCTTTATCTCTACTATGCAGCAAGCTTAGCGCTTTATCGTAAATTACACTTCCCACCGTGTACACAGCCTTGATCGTTAACAATACCAGCTTCAAGGTTGGGCATGACCGGTTTTCGTAGTGGATCCTATATCAAGGAAATTGTATCCAGGTAGTGGTTGCCCGTTCTCCGGACTAAGGGAGGATGAATTCGACCCGTCACAGATGAGCTGATCCACCACGAAATTATCATAGCGAACATCCAAATTGGTTTGATCGTAACTAAAGGCAATCAGTCCAACATAGCGGTTCCCGGTGAAGAAATTGTCGGATAAAGAGGCTAATAGCTTATCATTCGCATAGGCGTTGATCTGGTCATAGTTACGTTCAACTTTGAGCTTATTTAAAGCTGTGCCCTGGTTGATGTAGGGGGAATAAGCCTCGGAAAGGGTGGTGACTTGATTGTAGTTATAACGATAAATGCCATACCACCCATCGGGATAAAGTTCCAATGTATAAAATGTGGACCAATCCTGCGAGAGGCCAAAAACGATCCCATAAGAACCATATACGCCGGTCTGGTTGCGTACATCGACGCCAGCACTGTAATTAACAAATTGTAAGCCCGGTCGGGCAGCTGCTGCGTAAAATTCAGGACGGACCAGGATACGGTATTCGCCATTCGTATATTCAAATAATACGTTGCCTGCATCCTGGTTTGGCCAGCCGCTGTTGGGATTGCTGAAATCATCATAAAAGAAAGGCAGACATGCCTTCTTGAGTAAGGGCAGCATGGCAAAGTAATTATTAACCGTGGAAGTTGTGATTTCACCAGCTTGAATCACGGTATCAGTGCCGTATAGAAATTCAGCCTGACCATCCGAATCCAGGTCGGAGAGAGCCAGGCTATTAACCGTGTCCCAAAGTCCTCCATATTTATATTCCCAGAAGTGTGGATAAACGTGGGAGCCGATCCAGAGCACACTGTCTAAGGAACCATTTTCTCCCTCACTACCCATCAGGATTAACTCGTTAATACCATCCAGGTCAATATCGACTGATTCGAGATTTTTCAGATACAGATTACCGGGTGTGGTCTGCCATATGACGGGGAAGCCTGGACCAGCCCAGGCTTGCAGGACACGGGGTGTTCTACCATCGTAAGAGATCACATCCAGACTACCGCCAGATTCGAGATCAGCCTCAGCAATGGTAATTAACTCGCCACCGGTGACAGCCCGGCGTAATTTTTCGGTCCAGGTGCCTGAATCAAAGAGATAGACCATTTGATCGGTTAAAACCGCAATATCCTCGACCCCATCGCCGTCGACATCCCCGGCTGCGAGGTCGATGATTGAGCCATTCAGCGGACCGCTGTCCCATTGGACGACATCGGAAGCACCGTGAAAAACCTGAATATTTGAAGTAGGTAATCCAATGATGATTTCATCGATAGCATCGTTATCCAGATCCGTCAAGGTCATGGCTTGCGAATTTCCCCAGGCTAAGTTGGGGCTGAACCATTCTTCTGTATGGCTGAGGCCATCGAATGATTTAAAGCCGGCATCGTATTGAAAAATCCCAGCGATGATAATCTCGAGGGCCGGGTCGGCATCAAGCTGCCCAATCCCCATTTGTTGGATAAAAGCAAGTGTGTCACCGGCACGCGCAGACCACTCAACCTGATGGGTCAGTCCATCGTAGACCCTGATCCTGCCGACATCATAAGCAAAGTTTGAGCTTCGAGATGCCAGGACAGCTTCTACCTGACCATCCAGATCGATATCATCGGCGGCAATAAGAAGTGGACCATCGATGTCTTCACTGCGCCACTCTATCGTCTGGGTGACCCAGCTACTAATATTGATCACATCACCGGTGCCACCTGAGCTGGAACCCCAAACGACTTCGTTGAGAGAATCGTTATTGGTGTCACCCACCCCGATACCGAAAATGGCATATTCCGAGTCGGGAATAGTCCATAGATGGCTTCCATCGGTGCCTTGATACCCGGTGACACCGCCCCATGGAGCATAACCAATCAGCACTTCACTCGATCCATCCTTGTTTGTATCTGCGACGGCGATTTCTTCAGTATCCCCTGAATTGGGGAGGTGCCATCGAATGGTCTGCGAGTCTCCCTCCAGCACAAAGATTTCATACATAAAATCATAATAAGCAATCTCATTCCGACCATCTGCATCCACATCGCCGGTATCCATTCTAAGTCCGAAACCACCGGCATATTCCCATTCCTGGGTTTTCAGCTTGGCGTTTAGCACATGACCAGGAACACTTTGGACTACAATCTCATTGACCGGGTCGTCATCGATGTTGCCGACTTTCACCTGGGTGCCACCGAACCCGTTTGCCTGCCACTTAAGGTTGAAAGTGAGGGCATCATAAATAAAAGTCGCGTCTGAACTGGAGATCACAATCTCCAGGCGGCTGTCATCGTCTGCATCACCGACTGCCATGTCAGCTGGAAAGGCACTTTCAGGAAGAGAAAAAGAATCGATCAGATTATGGGTTGCGCCATCGAATAATAGAACCTGCCTATCATCTGTGGCAATATATATCTCGCTCACGCCATTGGAATCACGATCAGCTGCTACTATCCTATGACAATAAATATTCGCGCTGTACCAGGTAGTGTTATATGTACCGCC
This sequence comes from uncultured Chloroflexia bacterium, assembly GCA_963809805.1. Taxonomy (GTDB): domain Bacteria; phylum Chloroflexota; class Anaerolineae; order Anaerolineales; family UBA4823; genus FEB-25. The sequence continues at coordinate 380,269 of CAWELB010000002.1, forward strand.
TGCCTCATAATTTAATACATAAGCATAGCCATTACTGCACGTAGCGAGATCGACCTTACTGTCTTGATCCAGGTCGGTAACCACGAACCCGTTTTGTCCGGCGTTATCAATGATGCCAGTCGTCCAGGTTGGCGTGAGGGTTGGCACAATATAAGAAGAAGATCTGGCGGTAGTATTCTGGACAGGTGAATAACCGGCAGAAAGGATAATGATCAATAAAGCAATTAAGATTTTGTATGATTTGTTTTTCATTGTGAGCCCCAAGGCAGAGATTGTTTTGGTTACTGAGTTTGAATTACCCTCTACCGAGATGTGAAGGTTGTTCTCCGATCTATTTATGTGACGGAGAGAAGTGAATAAACAGCGTAATCTGATTAATCTACCCACATTAAGAGAGCTATGCATAGATTGGAATGCTTATTGAGATATTTGTGAAATCATGCGCTTAAGTGCAGATATATCATAGCAACATAATCATGGGATGTCAAACAACCTTAATAATTAGGTAAAGAAGGGGTTATGTACCACTAGCAGCTAAAAAAATACAAAATATATTGCTAATTGTGAATTTAGATTCCATCATTCTTGACCAAGCCTGTGGTGGCTCTATTCGTGGAACTCAAGCTGCGTGCAACCATAGCTGGGTTGCAGCAATCACCTACAAAAATGGGTATGACTGTTATAAACTCACCTACTATTTTTCCCCGATTATATTTGGAGTAAAGAATATATGTGATGGTATGTGACTGGTCGTGGTCAGTATGTTTTTGATAAATGCGTATATGGGTCAGGGGGCAACAAAACAATGGCCATAAACGTCATATATGCTGTGGTAAAAGTAATTATCTGGCTCATCGAAGTAAACGACATAGACATAATAATATTCACCCTCTAATCTATGGATCGCTATTTCTGTCCCATCCCAGACGACTTCCCATTCGGTAGTATTAATCGTTTCTTGGGTATCATTTAACCAAGCCTTTAGTGAAGCTGAGACAGTTGCGTTGCTCGTAAAATTGACCGATGCAGGTCTATCTGTGCAGCGGATCCTGTAATTGAAATCTTCAATTTGGGTGCTTTGGGTAGCCGAAGAATTACGCAGATCTGCAATCTGGGTCGACTGTTCGCTGGCATCCTGGGAAGCAGCAGAAAATGCTTCGGTAGCCTTCTGGAGCAGTGCCTGTTGTTCGGTATATGTGGTATGAAACTTCGATTGCTGGGCTGTGGAGGTAGTTTGAAGCTCGGTTTGAGAAGTACTCCAGGCAGCCTCGCGAGAGGTGGATGTTATTTGGGCTTGTGCTTGAGCAGTACCCCATCCGGAATCTTTGGCTGTGGACGTGATGGACAGTCCGGTGAAAGCTTGACTATTTTGGTTGAGAAAATAAAAACTCGTTCCTGCAAATATCCAACCTGCAGCTGCTACGAAGAATAAGACGATGGCGATAATTAGGAACAAATTCTTATTCATTGCAAAACTCTCCCCTTTCAAGTTTTTATTGTACGGGAATAATTGATATTGGGGATTAGATAATGATCATCAGATATTCGCTGGAAATGGCGTAATGAATGATTGGTTTGTTTTCAAGTCAAGGAAGGACAGTCTGGGTGTAGGACGTAAAAGAACCAAACAGAGTGTATTTGGGTAATTTCATTGCGCATAGGCGCACCTCGCAGACATCCCGTAAATGAGGAAGGGAACTTAACTTATTGGATTGTGGATTTCACACTTTTGATATTCCTGGATCGGAAGAGGAGCACCCAAAGGATAATTAGTCCTATATCGTACATGAGAAACACAAGGCCAAGATACCAGGGCAATCGATTCAGATACGTCAGACTGACTAAAAGTCTGCCAATTGAAATATCAGGAAGGGATAATAAGATCATAGCCAATAACGCTAACCCGTATTCAGAATTTAATTTTATACTTTTATTTACAATACTCATTAATAGAATGAATATTGGAATAGTCATGATCGTCAGATTATGCTGCCAGAAAAGTGGAGAGATGAAGAGCATGGCAATCAGTGTTAACGCGAATTTGATATCATTGCTATCTTTATCGATTGGTAATGAACACATATTTCTTACAAGAATTGCCAAAACACCAAAATCAAAAATGATTGCGAGCATATTGATGGGGATAGGACTGACAAATATCGGCTCAATCAAATATCCTCCGACAAAAAATTTACCCAGAGTACCTAAAATTGAATAATTTTCCGGAGAGGCGGTGTATTCTTTTGTATCAAACGGAACTACGGTTGTGAAATAATAGATGACTTCCTTGGGACCAATGATCATCGCTATCAGGATCGTTCCCAAGATGACCACCAGGATTGTTGCCAGCAACGCTTTCCAGCGTTTCATGAGCAGCAGATATACGAGTAGCAAGCCCGGGTAAAATTTTATCAGGCAAGCCAACCCCAGAATAATACCTGCCAGGATATTTCTATCATGATGCAGGCAAATCCAGCACAGTACTATGCAAAGCCCGATGATAATTGACCATTGCCCTAGACCGATATTCATCAGAAATGGGTGCCAGCAGAGGCCGAATCCGATGAGGATCAATAAATATTCGCGGGGGAGATGAATATTTAGTTCCCGCAAAACCAACCAGCCAGACAGGATATAAAGAATTATAGATAGCAGGGTCCAAATAATAGCCGCATCTTTATAAGGCAGGAATGATAAAGGCACCATAAGAAGAGCTGTTATTGGTGGGTGATTATTGATATATTCCGTGTCTGAATAGATTGATTCATGGTTCACTAAGTGCCGTGCGGCATAATAGTCTTGCTGCAGGTCAACACTGGAATATTCGAGGTATCTTATCCGTATATTTAGCAGATAAATTGCAGCCAGGCAAAATAGCAATCCGATGATTATCAACAGCCATTTTCTGATTGATAAATACGTTTGTGACATCGGGATTTTTCTATTAATTAATAATTTTCTGGAATGTATTATTTAAAGCAATTTTTCGACGATGTATCATCCCTCGATGATTTATGGGTTAGTTAAGTATCATTTCACATGCACACAACAAAAATTGAATTATTCGAACCAGGGAAGAGCTCCTAAATTTATTCGCCTCCTAGCTTTTGCACCCATTGTTGGGCAGACTGGCATAATTCATAATTATCACCGCACACTTCCAGGGTCTTTTTAAAATTATCAATCGCATTCAACGTCTCGCCCTTAGTGCTATACGCCTGCCCAAGGTTGTAGTAAACCGTGGCAGCCTTTGGATTGAGTTGAATGGCTTGATTCCAATCACGGATGGCGTGATCCAAATCACCTTTATTTGCATAAGCTGCCCCACGATTGTTATAAGCTTCTGAGTAGTCAGGTTTCAATTGAATAGCCTGATCGTAATCACTGATGGCTAGATCCAGGTAGCCAACTTTTGCATTAGCTAATCCACGACTATAGTAAGCCTCGGCATAGTTTGGATTTATCTGTAGAGCGCGATCAAAATCACTGATGGCTTGATCCAGGTATCCCTGGTCAAAATATGATGACCCACGGTTACTATAAGCCTCAGCATAATTAGGGTTGAGCTTGATAGCCTGGTTAAAATTGCTGATGGCGTTATCCGTATCACCATTTGCATAGTAATCAGACCCACTTTTATTGTAAGCTGCAGCTGAAGCGAGGGTGAGGCGCACAGAATTGTTGTGGATGACCAGTGCGACGACCACAATGATAGCTATTACCAGGAGAACGCCAATAATTCTGGATATATCCTTCTTTCGATTAGAACGATGATGCATCTTTTCCATTTTCTCCTCATTCATTCCATAAGGTTCGAGATAGCCCATTGTAACACCAGGGTTATCACGCTACCAAACCTCAAACGAGGGTTGCTTACAACGGATTAGACCATGGATACCAGGGAGAGCACCTGGTACTGTACATTGATTGGACAAGTGTGTGGAGTTGTACAATGGCGGGTGGAATTAAGAAAGCTCGAATTATATCCGAGCAATGCTATTCGGGTTTCTTGAGATCCTTTTTTAAGCCTTCGATTGCCGCCTCTGAGGCTGACTGGTCGAAACCTGTATCGAACTTCTTGCTTTTATTTTTTACTGGTATCAGAGTGAATTTATCCCCAATTCTATTTATTATATGCTCCTCTCCGCAGGCATCACAAGTCATTCTACTTACTTCGGCCGCGACCTCAAGCGCTGAACCACAGGATGGACATGTCCAGCTTATGAAATTTGGCATAACAGCCTCCCAATGCTTGATCAAGAGAAATGTATTTTTCTAAATTATATAGCAAATTAGTGGATAATATTCAGTGTCTCCCAAATATGACAGTATCCATTCGAAAAATATCATGCATTTTGTGCATCAGGATTCTCGTACCAAGGATGCTCAAACCAGGGATGCTGACAATTCATGATATACGGATTTCCACCAACCATTTAAGCCAATAGGATCCCCACATTGAAGGGAAAACCGCTCGAATTGGAAAACCATGCTGGACTGGAAGTGTTTTCCCATTCACTTCGTATGCCAGGAAATTATTATCCGCGCTAGCTGTTTCTATCGGAAGATTCACCTCGTAGCCATCTGCACTCACTAAGGTGAGCTCAGATGCGTCTTCCTGAATTCCCGCCAGCTCAAGGATATATTTAATTGGCACCCCTGTCCAGGTTGCGTAGTCGGTGAATACCCCAGGGCAAACCAGCTCGGAATTATCTGTCACTTCTGGCATACAACGGATTTCATCATAGGTCAAACTGAGGGGCCGGTTGACCAGGCCGCTAACTGTCAAACGATAGGTCTCCAGGTCAATCCATTGCAATATTCCGGTTACGTGCAAGCCAGCCTCGGTGTCTAATTCATTGGGAGAAAAGGTTTTAACTGGGCGCGGTGGTTGCGTAACTTGGCTCAGCTGGCAAGAACCAGGTGTAACTTTTGCGCCTAGGACTATTGCATTTTTAGTTTGCTGTGAGGGTTCGGGATCTGTTCCTTGCCCCGACGGAGGAGTACCTTCAAGGGGTATAGTTAATGTAGGTGCGGGTGTATCGGAAGAAGTCGTGGTCGGCGACTGGGCTATGTTCGTTGCTGATGTAGTTTTAGTGGAAGAATTCATCACATCGTCAAGACGACTACACCCAGAAATATAGATCAAAACCAGGATTAGTCCCAGGATTCGCTTGAATGCATTCATGGAGGATCGCTTCATCATGACCAAAAAACCTCGCTATAGATTGTTCACTTCACCGATAAGGATCAGGTTAGCTCGTCAGCCATTTTCCATCATCCTCGGGCGGTACTGGATGGCTTCCGCCAGGTGGGCAGGTAGGATAGAATCGCTGCCGGCCAGGTCGGCGATGGTGCGCGCCAGCTTGAGGATGCGGTGGTAAGCACGGGCGGACAGCTGCAGCTGGTTCATGGCAGAGCGCATCAATGCCCGGGATGTCTCATCGAGGTCGCAGAACTGGCGTACCTCTGCCGGGCGCATATCGGCGTTGCACTGAATGGCGGTTGAATTCAAGTCCAACACTGCAGTTTCGTTTTGAGGATCATCAGGCGAGTGCACCGCACCAACACCAAAGCGTTCGCGCTGGCGCTGGCGGGCTGCCTCCACCCGCTTTTGGATGACCGCCGAGGGTTCACCCAGGCGCTGGTCACTCAGCTTGTCGTACTCCACGCGCGGCACTTCGATATGGATGTCAATCCGGTCAAGCAGTGGGCCGGAGATGCGCTTTTGATACTTGGTGACGATGCCTGGTGAGCAGGTGCAGGGTTTGACTGGGTCACCAAAATAACCACACGGGCAGGGATTCATAGCGCCAATCAGCTGAAAATTGGCTGGAAAGGTGAGCGAACCCTGTGCCCGGCTGATGGTGACGATTTTATCTTCGATCGGCTGGCGCATCACTTCGAGCACGCGCGGCCCGAACTCGGGTAGCTCATCCAGGAAGAGCACCCCACGATGTGCCAGGGAGATCTCTCCCGGGTGTGGCCAGTTGCCACCCCCTACCAAACCGGCATGGCTGATGGTGTGGTGAGGGGAACGGAATGGACGGTTCTGGATCAGGGGAACATCAGGTGGAAGTTGGTCAGCTACGGAATAGATGCGGGTTACATCCAGCGCTTCCTCAATCGTCAGGTGCGGAAGGATTCCCGGCATGGCACGGGCTAGCAGGGTCTTGCCAGCTCCAGGTGGACCCACGAGAAGGATATTATGGCCACCCGCTGCGGCGACTTCAAACGCCCTTTTCACATGCTCCTGCCCCTTGATTTCCTGGAAGTCGGTCTGGGTTTGGATGGGCAGCTGATCGGGTTGGATAGGCACCTGGGGAGGGATGGGGTGCATCCCGGTGAGGTGCCCGTACAGCTCAGAAAGCGTGGTGACGGGGATGACTTCAAGGTCGGGGATCAGGGCGGCTTCAGCAGCATCACTCTGGGGGACAAAGATGCGCTTGAAGCCCTGCTGGCGGGCGACAACGCTCATGGGCAGCACACCCCTGGAGTGACGCACGCTGCCATCCAGGGAGAGCTCACCAACCACCAGCGCATCTTCGCAAGCTTGCTGAGGCAATCTGCCCATCATCACGAGCACGCCCAGTGCAATGGGTAAATCATAAGCCGGACCTTCCTTACGCACAGAGGCCGGAGCCAGGTTGACGATGATCCGTTTGCGGGGGAATTCGATGCCTGCGTTCTTGACGGCTGCCTGAACACGCTCGCGGCTTTCTTGAACGGCAGTATCAGGCAAGCCAACGATGGTCATACCGGGTAAGCCTAAACCGATATCCACCTCCACTTCAACCACCACACCTTCCAAACCGATAACGGCGCAGGAAAAGACGCGTGCAAGCATGGGGTAAGTTTAGGACGGATTGGTTGAAAAGTCAACCAGAGAGCAGCCCAACGAAAATATACGCGAACAATACTGTGGATGCGATATTAATAGAGTATAGCTGAAAGCGGCAGTATAGTATGCCAAACTTTATGGTAGGGTAAAAGCCGTCAAATTACCGCTTTGATCGGTGATATATAGCACTCCTTGCACGACAATCGGACTTTCCCAATGGATCTGACCAATCCGAGAGTCGGACCATAATAAGGTGCCGTTGATTGCATCGAGCGCGGAGATCAAGTTGTGGTGAGCAAGGTACACCACACCATTTGCGACCATGGGTGAGCTGCCCCAAGGTCCAGTCCATTTTAATGACAGGCTCGGATCGCCAGCCTGGTTGATCGTCAATTGTAAACCCGCTGAGCCGCTGGTGTTGCTGATGAATATCCAGATGCTGTGATCAGCGGGGTTGACCCAAACCGCCGGCTGGGTGTGGATTTGCCCGCCCATAGGTACTGGCATCGAAAAAACTTCACCACCAATATTGCCCACCCCGTTCTGCCCGCTCATTAGATCCAGGTTAATCATACGGAGCATCCCATCCTTGCCACCCTGGACGACAAGATGGGGGTATTTTCCATTGGCGGGAGGCAGGATGGCTGGTGCGGTGCTGCCAAGATCTAAGTCGGTATCTTGTAGATGCTGATAATTCTCAGGGGTGTAGCTATCCAACGGGCTACCGCCTGAGCCCGTCCCGTCAGGATTCAGGCTGAAAACTGTATCTCCCCACATGAAGCTGGCAGGCTCAAAGGTGCCATTTCCGGTGGTCATCAATATCCGGTCGTGATACGGGTCGTACACAATGCCGGGTCGTGCCCATATCGCCGCGGTAGTATCAGGATAACAATCTACGCCTGTGCTAACCCGCGAGTCGACAAAATGCAAAGCCTGGTCGCTACACAAGGTGTTGAAGACTTTTTGCGTTCCATCTGCAAGATTGATGGCAGTGATATGCCCCTGGTAGTTGCCTTGATCGCCCGGGTAGCCGGCATGGGCGACGTATAAATAACTGGTTCCTCCTGATGAGGTGGCGATGCTAAGTGCGGAGGATCCTTTTTCATCATAATCCTTCAAGGTCGTCAATTCAGGCCAGCCACCCGTCAGGATCTCCGCTCCGTCCCCGACCGAATATTTATGCACATAACCATCCAGACCATAGCTGTAAATGTACTTTCGATTGGGATCGATGGCGGGGGAGGAGGTAGTGTAACAGGGCTCATTGCGCGATGGATTATTATTGATCAAGCAGCCATCTGCCCCGTATTGTTTCGACCAGATTGATGCACCGGAGTGAGCATCCAACGTAGCGATGTACCCGCTGCGCGTGGTCACAAAAATGAGATCACGTACGCCGCTGGGAGTATTCACAGTCGATAGATAGACAGGTGAGCCATCCGCGACCCCTGGCAGGGCCACCTGGAAGAGCAAAGTTAACTGCCCGACATTATTCACCGATATCCGGTTTTCTTGGGTATTACTACCGCTATGGGAAGGATCTCCGTTGAATTGGAGCCAATCCACATTGCTGGCCTTTTCTAATAGGGGCATATAAGATGATTTGGTTGCCAGGAGTGAAGCAATTGTCTGTTTGATCGGCGTCAAGCTGAGAGAGAGGATGACGATAAGCAATCCTAACAGGGTAAGCTTAATCCAAAAGACCATTCGTCGAAAAGGTGTAGCTTGCATGGTAATTCCTCCGCTCCCGACAATTATAACCAATAAGATAATAATAGTGACATTGGTGTTTCTTCATAATTCTCTGAGAAAAAACAGGCTGCTCAAAGCGGAGTTTGAGCAGCTTGGCAAAAATTTTGTCTGGATATTGATTCGTTAGTAACGCTACTTAGCCAGATTGCAAACCAAAACATCATCAGCGACGTTCGGTCCGGAGAGGAGGTCCATTTAACTGCCCTAGCGGTATCGTGACGGGCACGCTTGCCAGCGGCCCAGGATCGAACAATATGACCTGATAGGCGAAATCTTGAGGCACGCCATTGATCTCGACCCCACTGATGATCACGTCATAGGCGGTATCGGCTGGTACGGGTGCACCGATCGAAAGCACCGGTTCCCAGACTAACGTGTTCTCTCCGTATCCATTAACCACCGGTTGCACTGATAAGGGTACGGGCTGTCCCCCAGTGCTCATCGCCACATTTGCACCTGAAAAATCGGCATTGGCGTAGGCAAAAGACCAACGCGGAAAGACGACCTGGTAGGGAACGTACCCAGGAGGAGGCCAGGCGACGAAATCTTCACGCGTCTGAGGCCTTGGATCCCACATGTTCTCGTCAAAAACCCAAAGTGCGTTTGATGGCCCGTAACTGCTGGTAGGAGGGATATCTCCGGTTCCCATCCATTGGGTCTGGGGGTACAAGATCCAGCGCCGGTGCCCCACGGGATAATTATCACTGCCTGGATCTTGCATGTAGCCGGTGATCGCCGATGGTCCATAGACGCCCAGGTACAAGTTCGAGCTGCCAGCCGCTTCAGCACCCTCGGCGGTGTAACACAACCAGCTGGGGGGTGGGCTGTGGCTGAGCTTACCATTTACGCTCATCATCAAAGCAGCCTGCTGTGCTTTACGGTTATACTCATCAGATAACTGAACGATGCCAGGCACCCCAGCCATGGCACGGAAGTAGTTGATCCGTAACTGCACGGCACTCCGGAAGGCAGCAGATGTGACCCCAGGGTCACAGTTGGCGTGGTTGCCCGTCCAGTCAATCGGGATGCCTTCTGAAGCCCGGTACACCTGGTTGAAATAACCGAGTGACGCCTGGCGGTCTTTTGGATCGATCCAGGGCAATGTCTCAGGTTCTCGGCGGATAAGGGGCAAGAAAGCGAAATTGGTCGATGTAAAGGCGATATTTTCTCCTATGTTTAATTCATCAGCGTACTGCATTCGCATTGCTTCATCGGACTGGGACAGGTAAGCGGATTGCCCAATAGCATGAGCTCCAAAGGCAAATAAGGCGAACATTATTGTACCTGCAGCTACACCAAACACGATGATCAATCGCTTCTTCACACAGCACCTCCCCGAGGTTTTTTTTAGTTCTGCCAATCTCTTATGACGAGGAAAACCCGAATCGCGATCGCCACCAAGGGAAATACCACAAACCAGCTCGTTCGTTTCAATTGTATTGATATATTCATGTTTCGCTGAATACTCACCATTGCGGCAATCAGTCCCACGATATCCAAAATTCCTACAACCGCAACAATCATTGGGTTGGTAACCAGGAAAATGATAGAAAATGCTGCCAGAGATAATAAGCCTACCAGCGTGGGTAGGATCGGGGTCCACTTCGACCTGGCTTTGGAGGCCGTCTCGATAGGATGCCTTTTTTCGAGCTCGAGACGAAGTTCTGAATAGTTTTCCAATGTGAAAGGAATGATAATCTGACGCGAGGGATAAATGGCAATCAGATAAATACCGACTTTTGGTGTCTCAATAATCCAGGAAATCTCTTCGTTTTTAATGGTGGCGTCACCCAGGCTTTTCTGGACTCGCTTGATCGAGCTCTGGTCAATAATCAGTCGATAACTGGACCATATTCGTTTCTGTTGGCGTGTGGCATTCAGGAAGCTAAAAATTATAATGAGCAAATATACCGGAATCAAGACGAGTATGATTTGTATAATTTGTTCTTGAGTGCCGATCCAATAATGAGGGCCGATCCATAGTGCAACTCCAGCTGCAAGCAAAGACATCGGGAGTGCCAAAGTCCATGTCCTTCGTCGCATTTGGGAAAAGAAAGCGGGTGATAATTTATATTCAGTCATTGGATTTAAACCTGGGTGGGAACTGCATTTCAGAGATTCCTAATCATCTTGAATGATCACTGGGACGATTTTTGCAATCCGGTAGCTGTTCTCAATCTCATTGCCTAGCTGCAAGTTTTTACCGATGCTTTTTCCATAGCGGAAGAAATCTGCATATAATTGTTCCGGATCGGCATTTGCGAGCTTGCTCAAGCTGGCATAGCCTGCCCCGATGATATTCGAGATGGTGGCTTTGCTGGCCCAGGGCAGACGTGAGAAATCCGCCCGGTTCACCAGCTCGGTGATGACCGCTTCGGGAAGTCCGGTAGACTTAACCAATGATTTGCGACCAGCAGCGGTAATCCCCGCCTGCAATAATTGCAGATTGGTTCGAATTGCCTGATCGCCCAACAGCTTGATCGCACCGCTGATGGTTGGATCGTCACGTACCAGACCGCTCAGGTATTTTTCGGGTGGGACAAACCAGTAGATCAGATACTTCAGCACAGTAATGATATCGTAGACCGAAAGCTCATTCTGTTGAACAAAAAGCTCCAGCTGGGCGCGAGAGGCGGTGCGTTCCTTAAAGTCTAAAAGAGTTTGCAGACCAACCTGCTGCAGCTCGTAAAGGACCCTGACCAGCAGCGCTTCATAATCGGTGTAGCGGCCGCGTGCATCGCCGCCTAACAACTTTTGGGTGTAGCTGTAAAGGTCTGGCAGGGTAAAGTTGAACGTCTGGCGGACAAATAAATACGAAAAGGAAACAGATAATCGATGGCACAGATCCTCATAATCTTTTATGGGAGATAGTTTCTTTTTTACTTCAATCCAATCGACAGGCATAAAAACCTCTTTAGCCTCCATTTTTCTCAAATTGAATTTGTTTTCCTCATGATGGAAACCCAATCCAGCGGGGGGTTCGATTTAAGTATTCCTGGTATTCACTCCCAAATCGTTGAATGCAAGCCCTCTCTTCGGCTTCGACGGATGAATTCTGCAGGAGCCTGGATATTATGGATAGTAAAAAGAAAATCCATGAGGCTGAAGCAATACTGATCCCGATAAAGGTGATAAAAAGAGAGAAATATGCAGGGTGCCTTGAATATCGGTATATCCCCCAGGTAAAGGGCTGACCGACTGGTGTGGAGGCGACATTGATGAAAACTGCGAGCAAAATCAGCAAGCCTATCAGGTAGAGCGCAAAACCAGCAACGAGCCATATCGATCCGATTTTTAGGGGGAGAAAGATTGAATATGCCAGGAGCACAAGCTGAACCAACATATACAATTCGGCGGACTTTTTCTCGGTTTTTTGATACTGCACACCACCTCCCAACTTCTTATAGATCTCGCTTTTACCGAGTATTCAATCCACCAGCTTCATGATGGGATGAAGTAACGGTACATAGAGCATGAGAATCCAGGCATTCCAAAGACCTAGCTTAAAAACCGGTAACCAAGACAAGGAACTGCTCCTCCAAGTCAAATGCCTTCACTTGATTTTACGAGGCTTTATATATCGTAAATTCTACTATCAATTATTCTTTCACGTTTTGGCTGGTAGGTTTTGCCGATTCGATGATTCGGCATTATCGAGCAAAAGGGAAATTTCAGGCTATAATTCACATCCGACATAAAAAAATCACCACGCACCTGCACCTGGTGATATCGTGATGACCTGGTTCGTCCCACACAACCTGGCAAACCAGCGGAGAAAATATACAGGCTGATCAGCCTAAATTCGGAAGAGGAGTGATATGACAGATCAAATGAGCAGAAAAGACGATGGGATTACCAAGAAAAACGATACTTATCATGAACAGGAAGCACTTTTAGGCATCGCAACGACCGCTGGTTGGTTATCATGGGTGTTTTTAGCCCTAGCAGCAATTGTCGGCGCGATCATCTTGTATTTGGTCTATCTGACAGCAACCAGTCGCATTGCATTAGAGCAGTTCCTACTTAACTTGCCGACCTATCTGGTTCCTTTTTTTCTGGGTGGATTTTTTTGGATCGTGTTAAGACTGATCCCTGAGGGTGTTTACCTGCTGATGGACATCGAAGATAACACCCGGGGCACCGATAAAAACCCGGCAGATTAAGATCAGTTTACACTGTCTGTAGCTGCTTATCAGCAGCTGTATAAAACTGAATACTAGCTTTGCCTAAAACTTTGGTGTTCTTCCTGGTTGGGCGGATAAATTATCCGCGCGTCAAGTCCAAATAGAAACACAAGATCGAGCTCCGGGTGAATGAACCAGGAGCATCTCATTACATAAAGGTGGGCTTATGAATAGCCTGCCTTTTTTATTTGGGGAAAATAACAAGTGAATTTGTTCTTATCGATTGGATCGAGATATGCACTTATATTAGCTTTTCGAAAGATTAAATAATTCGAATTTATTGGAAAAAAATATACAGATTCCAATTATTCCCAATTCCTTAAAACGCATTAATTTGTAAAATATTTTTAGTCATCATCACAAAATCTTGATTACAGGAGGAGAAAATGCTATCCAGACGAGGTTTCTTAAAATTGTCCATCGCAGGGGGAGCGGCGACTTACGTCGCTACACGAGGAGGGTTCTTGGGGCGTACCAGGGCCGCCCAATCACCTCAAACACCCCTGGCCGCAAACATGATACCGCAATTTGCTCAGGCAGTCCCCGATTTATTGGGTTCAGATTCATTAATAGTTTATCCCAGCGGGCAAGTCCAGCTTGAAATGAGGGAACACCAGGTAAATGTGCTGCCTGCCGGAACTGTACCCGATTATTCGGGCACTTGGGTGTGGTCCTATCTTCAACATGGCCAGGCTACCCGTACAAGCTATCTCGGCCCGGTGATTGTTGCCATGCCAGGCACTCCAACGGAGATCAAGTTCAGCAATTTGCTGGGCGATTCACGGGATACCAATGTGCTTGCCTATAAATATTCCACTGACCAGACCCTGCACTGGGCTGACCCACTTAACGGTGGGGAAAATATGTGGAACCATATGGCGAATCCACCAGAATTTGGATCGGAAGGTTCAAAAAACTATGAAGGACCGATCCCAGCCTGCCCGCACTTGCATGGGGGTTACGTGCCACCGGTGTTGGATGGCGGACCGGACTCATGGTTCACCAGTGATGGTGCGTATCACGGAGCCAGTTATTACACACACCCACTAAGAGCTACGCAGCCCTGGGAATGCGTTTACCGTTATCCAAACCTCCAGGAACCTGGGCTGATCTGGTTCCATGACCACACCCTGGGCGCCACCCGATTGAATGTTTATTGTGGTCTAGCAGGAGCATATCTGCTGGCTGACTTGAATGACCCGTATATTAAACAGCTGCCTCCATTAACACCTCTGGTGGTGCAGGACCGAATGTTTGATACTGAAGGTCAGTTCTTCTTCCCTGCTGATAGTGCGGGTGGAATATTGTGGGCACTCAACCCTGAGCATCCTTACTGGGTGCCAGAATTTATCGGCGATGTGATCTGTGTCAATGGCAGAGCCTGGCCTTATTTGGACGTGAATGAGCAGCGCTATACATTGATGTTCATCAACGGCTCGAATGCACGTTCCTACGAAATGGCTTTTATCGACCCAGTCTCCAAGAATTTTGGGCCTCCACTGTGGGTGATTGGCACGGATGGTGGCTTATTGGACCTGCCGGTCAAGATCAACCCAGTAGCGGCATCTAATAACAAGCTGGTAATGATGCCTGGAGAGCGATATTGGGTAATTGTCGATTTCGCTGGGTACTCAAAAGGAGTGATTGGTCCTAATGGAGCGGCATATTCGGGTAAATGGATCCTGAAGAATACCGCCAAAGCTCCTTATCCTGGTGGAGTGAGTCCTCACGGTGACACCACCGGAAGGATCATGCAGTTTAGAGTAATTAAGGGTGCTGTGAATGATCCCTCCTACAACCCGGTCAGCGGTAATCCACTGCGCCCGGCAATGATCCGCCTGACAGGTGCGACCGTTCAAAAAACCCGTCAGCTCACCCTGAACGAGATTGAGCTTGAAGGACGGACCGCTGAGGACCCAGTCACGGGTGAGACGGTGATTTACGATGGTGGACCCGAGGAGATCCTGGTCAACAACACCAAGTGGACCGGAGAACGGATTATTGGTGTGAAGCCGAATGGGGAATATGACATGATCCCAATCCCGGGCTTTACCTCTGACGGACATGGGAATTATCTTTCGGAGATTCCGAACGAAGGCGAAACTGAGATATGGGAGATCGTCAACACGACAGCGGATGCTCACCCCATCCACACCCATCTGACACAATTCCAGCTGTTAAGCCGACAAAACTATGATACCAAGAAATACTTCAAGGCGTACTCCGCAGCGTTCCCAGCTGGTTATGATTACACATCGAAGTCATCTGTCGGTCCCGGTGTGTTCATCCCGGCATTCGGTCCACCGCTTAATTACGAGACAGGCAATACTAGAGCTCGAGGTGGAAACCCTGAAGTGACGCCATACCTGCAGGGTCCCCTCAAAGGACCATTACCACAGGAGAACGGCTGGAAAGATACCGTGATGGTTCTCCCAGGCCAGGTGACGCGCTTCATCGTGCGTTTTGCATTGCAGGACCTCCCGGCGGATACTGCACCCGCAAGTGCTGCCTTGCCATTTGACCCGGCTGTATTGGGTGGTGGGTATGTCTGGCACTGCCATATCGTCGACCATGAAGATAATGAGATGATGCGCCCTGATGAGATCAATCCTATCCCGAATGCTGCGCGAACTTTTGTCCAAGGAGTAGACTACTAACCCAATTTTTTCTGATCAGATAATGTTTGATTGGGGGATGGATTATAAAAGACAGGCTGCCTGTATGGAGCCTGTCGATTTTCTGATTCGTTACAAATTATTTTGGATGGAACGTAGTCGACCATTGTAATAGCGCTAATCTCAAGTAGATGCCCATCGATGCACACAATGAAATTGGTCTACTCCCAATTATCGCCAATTATTTCCAATGTTATAAGCATAAATTAATTCTAAAATACTTTTAATCATTCATTCATCTATTGGGGATGAATGGGAAAAATTGTCCAGAAATCTACAAGGTCTAAATTCACTGGATTGCGAGGGGCAAAGGAGGATCATAAGACCCTATGGATACATATAAAACAAACGTTCAGCGACCGCGCATCAACCCCCCTGGATACGTACCATACTTTGGAAAAGAGGGACCACGACCATCTAAACCCATCCCACTGACCTCGTCCACCAAAATTTTTCGCGGTCCAACCCAGAAGATAGCTTCCAACCCTGGGATGGATACCCCTGATTCGTTGCGGGTGTGCATTGACTACCACGGATGCTTTGCGCTGGAACAAGATGTCCCAGCTGCTTTGCGCTCCATCAATAAATCCAGGTTGTCATCCGTCGTTCGCCAATCCCTAAATCGGGATAATTTCCAAATCCAGGGCTGGCGGGCACGCAATCTGGATGGCAAGAGCGGCAATCCGGTTAGCCTGGGATTGTACCGCTTTGAAGGTGTCGGGGTGGAGCGGAGTGAATGGCTGGATTGGTCGGTCATCCTAAAGGTCATTCAAAGCCCTGCTAACCTGGGTTTTGCAAATTTCGGTGAAAGTGATGATCCGTCGCATTGGAATTATTGGAAGCGCGAATTATTGATTTACCAATCAGGTTGGCTGCAGAGCTTGCCTGAAGGTATGACCGCACCGCATTGTTATGATGCCGTGGAGATGCCTGGAAACGTGGCAGGGATGTGGCTGGAAGATATCAAAGACACCTATTCGGGGGCCTGGCCATTAGCGCGTTATGCCCTCACTGCCCGCCATCTGGGACGATTAAATGGCATCTACATCTCCCGCCGCGAACTGCCCACCTATCCCTGGCTAAGCAGAGGGCGCACCCGACAATGGCTGAACACTATCGACTGGCAGGATTTCCCATGGGATCACCCCCAGGTATGGCAACAATTTCCGAACCCGGAGCTGGACAGCTTCAGGAGTATGCTGAACGATAACGAACGTTTCCTGGCCAAGCTTGAAAAGCTCCCCAAGACCATCTGCCATGGTGATACGAACCCAGCTAATTTTATCTCCTACCATACTCCCCGCAGGCAAGAACAAACTGTGGCGATGGATTGGTCACTGGCAGGCATCGAGCCATTGGGAGATGACCTGGGGCAGCTGGTGTATGGCACTTACATGAACTTAAAGAGCTACAGGCTGCATGATATCTCCGAGACTTTATTTACCAGTTATATCAATGGGTTACAAGATAGCGGCTGCCGGGTTGACACGCAATTAGTGCGCTTCGGTTATGTGGCCTCAGCTGCGTTCCGGGTGGGCTTATCAAAGCTGGTACATTTGGGCGAACAGTTAAATCGCGAGCATGATTATGCTACCCAAAACAGCTATCCTTCAATCACCCCGCAACCCTTTGAATCGGTCATGGCAGATGAAGCCTATCGCCTGTTGGATAGAATATAAAACCGGAAAGCAACCCTGATAGTTGGAGCGATCTTGGTAAGAAGGAGGAATATCATCTAGCCGATAAAAAATATAACGATCACTTTTGGTGCTTATCGAGCGTACACACGAGGGGGCGCACTTATCATCCTCAGGGACAGGCATTAGGGCGGAGACCTGTCCCTTTAAATTCAAGGCAATAAATATGGCTTGCCCGTGCCTCCCATCTCTGATAGAATTCTTGGCATGAAGATACGCTCGATCACCTATTTTTGCCACCCAGGTTTTCCGCTGAATGAGCAGAAACTGAAAGGGGCTGGAGATTTCCTGCAAATCGCCAGGCCTGGATTTATTGATGCCGGTTACGAGGTCCAGTCAGCACGCATGGCGAGTGTACCATTTCCAGGTTTATTAACGAGAATAGAAACCGGTGCGCTTGCCAGCTTTGCCCAACAGCTAGAGGCTTCTGCAGCCAGATACGGCTATGCTTACGTGTCGCTTGGGCCGGCGATTACCGATCGCATTGAGACTTACGCATTGATCCCTGAAGCATTGTCAGCAACCCAGAATGCATTTTTCTCCGGGATGATGACCACCAACGACGGTAAAGTTTCATTGAAAGCTGTCCGTCAATGTGCAAAGATCATCCAACAGGCCAGCGGCATAGCAGTGGATGGATTTGCCAACCTGCGTTTTGCAGCGTTGGCGAATGTGCCTGCAGGATCACCATTCTTCCCGGCTGCTTATCACCAGGGCGAGGCGCCAAGCTTCGCGTTGGCCACTGAAGCGGCTGACCTGGCTGTGACAGCATTCGACCAGGGCTCCAGCCTGGAGGATGCACGCGGCAACCTGGTGAAAGCGATGGAAATGCATGCCGGGGCTTTGACGAAAATTGCCATGGAAATTGAAAGGCAAACCGAGGTGAAGTTCGGTGGGATCGATTTCTCACTGGCCCCTTTCCCATCCGAACGGCTCTCACTTGCCACTGCCATGGAACGGCTGGGAGTACCCGAATTAGGGGGGCATGGCTCGCTAACGGCTGCGGCCATCCTGGCAGATACGATGGACCACTCTGATTTCATGCGCGCCGGTTTCAGCGGATTATTCTTACCCGTGCTCGAAGATGCTACGCTTGCCCGGCGTGCCGCTGAAGGCAGCCTCAGCGTGATGGATCTATTACTTTATTCTGCGGTTTGTGGCACCGGATTGGATACTATTCCATTGCCTGGTGACACGACCGTGGAGCAGTTGTTCGCCGTCCTGCTTGACCTGGCGAGCCTATCCCTCCGCCTGGCCAAACCGCTCACCGCCCGCCTCATGCCCATCCCAGGTAAAAAAGTGGGAGACCCGACGGGATTCGATTTTGCTTACTTTGCCAATAGTTGCGTGTTGCCTTTACATGCAACCCCACTCGAGCGGTTTCTCAACGGGGATGAGTCGTTCAGACTCACGCGGAAGCCAGGGCGATGAAGACCGGAGTCCGGCTGGCAGAAAAAGCGGCTTTGAACTACAATGCCGCACCTTTTGATGTGCGGCATTTTTTATCTTTAGACTAAAACTTAACCCTTACCTTCAGGGCGCCAGTAGATGCCCTTCTCGCGCTTGAGCAACCCGTTATCCACCATATATCTGCGTAAGGCAGCCGTATCTTCGTGGTACTTTCTCAGCATCTGGTTGACCAGGCTTTCAGGATATTTTGTACCTGGCTCAAAATTCTTCACCAGATAACTCAAAACCGCCACCAGCTTTTTGTGCTGGTTGGGAATGGATTTCAGCGCGCCATCCATGGCGATATATGCACGTAAAGTCTTCACAGTGAATTCGTCGCCCTCGTATTCAGGCGCAGGTGGGTGTGATTGGGCCAGCACGCGGCGGGATAGCTTTTCGAGCACCTGGCTATCCAACCGGTAAGTATTCCCCTCCTTGTGTGCCAACCCGGCTGCCGTGAGCACCTCCAGGTGGTGCGCCACCTCACCAGGTTTCATCCCCAGGCGTTCGGCAACCTGAATGGGAGTGAGTGCTTCGACTCCCACCAGCCCGGCGATCTTCAAGCGCTCGGCATCTGCGAGTGATTTCATAAAACTCAGTAATTCGTCTTGATCGGTAGGTAATGTAGTCATTTCTATCTTCCTTTAGGATGGCGTTTGGTGATCAATTCTCCAATATTCTCCTTCGGCGCGGCTCATCATTTTATAGGCGATCAACTCGCGCCGGAGGGTGGCCGTATCATCGTGAAAGCGGGCAAGGATTTCATTGACCTGCTTCTCCGTATAGTGGACCTCAGGTGTGAATGAATTGAGAATGTACCTGAGCACCACCTGGCGCTTCTTCCGTTGGGCAGGGATGACTTTAAGCCTGCCATCGGGGAGAAGGATATTTCGTAACACAATCCGATCGTAGGCTTCCATGTCAATCTCTGCCACCATGCTGGGAAGTTTGTCTTGCGCTACCAGGTGGCTGGCGATTTTCTCGAGGATGCCCGGTTCAAGCTGGTACATGTTGTAATAACTTTCAGCGCGGGCGGTGACCATCCCGGCTTCGGATAACAATTTTAGATGATGGGAGACCGTGGGTGGGCGCAGGTTGAGCAAGGCTGCCAGCTCTTCCACCGCGTATGGATGCTGTGAGAGCAAGCCAACGATCTTCAGGCGGTTGGCGTCTGCCAGAGCCTTGAAGAAGGTCAACAATTGTTCGTCGTTGGGTAGGATGGGTAAGGTCATTAGAAGATCCTTTTGCTTGAAAAACTCATTTCTGGTTAATTTACCGGATATTTAGTACGCACTCGTTCTATCTAATTAGATAATCATCGAATTAATTATACATATCAAGTAGAAGTTGTCAAGGGTTAAATTATAAAAACCCGTTCCATGATAGCAGGTGACGAATCACTGGTAATTACTCACAGAAATCGGAAAATAGCCAAAACATCGAAAATGTTAGTGGAAGATTGCTTCTTCGGGCTAAGAAGTGTGGTGATAACCCAAGATGCGGATTATGCCCTCATCCCCCAAAAACCAGCGGGGATTCCGCAATGGCAACGAAGCGAGATCATTTAGGTAATTCTGAATTCAACGGACCAAGATAGATGATTCAGTGAGTAGTTACAATCACTGTATAGAACAAGAGATAGCGGGACTGGTTATACCAGTCCTGAAACCTGGACTGGTTATACCAGTCTTGAAACCTGGACTGGTTATACCAGTCTTGAAACCTGGACTGGTATAATCTACACGAGAGGGTTGAGTACGTCGACCCACGAGAGAAGGCAATGTCTTCAATTGATGAGATCAAATCCCGCATCGATATCGTAGACCTGGTGTCAGAGTCAGTCCAGCTGAAGCATTCCGGCAAGAACTACACCGGTTTTTGCCCCTTCCATCCCAACACGCGCACGCCATCCTTTGTGGTGTTTCCTTCCACAGGCACCTGGCGCTGTTTTGGCCAATGCAATGAGGGGGGAGACATCTTCAGCTTCACGATGAAGAAACAGGGGTGGGATTTTCCAGAGACTTTAAAATATCTGGCAGAAAAGGCGGGCGTCCAGCTTAAGCCACAAACGCCAGAAGAGCTGGTAGCTGAAGAAGAACACGACCAGCTGCGTTCCATTCTCGAGGACGCAGCCAAGTACTTCCACCATCAATTACGGAATACAGCTGAAGGTCAAAAAGCGCTTGAATATCTAATCAAACGTGGGTTAAGCAACGAAATTATCGAAACCTTTGGAGTCGGGTATGCTCCCAATTCTCACACCGCGCTGATCCAATACTTCAAAGGCAAGGGTCGTTCTGAGAACCAGCTCCAGGAAGCGGGCTTGGTTTCAGAACGTGAAGATGGATCGGTCTACGATAAGTTCAGACATCGCGTCATTTTTCCAATCCGGGATGGACGTGGGCGCATGGCAGGTTTCGGGGGGCGGATCCTGGATCCCAATGACATACCTAAATTCATGAATTCTCCCCAGACGCCGGTATTTGATAAGAGTGCCCTGTTGTACGGATTGGAACATGCCCGCACTCCCATCCGCGCTCTCGACCAGGTGGTCATCGTCGAAGGCTATTTGGATGTGATCGCCCTGCACCAGGCAGGTTTCACCAATACCGTCTCACCCATGGGCACTGCCCTCACTGAGCACCAGATGCGCCTGCTCAAGCGTCTCACCCAACGGTTTATCCTGGCACTCGACCCGGACACTGCGGGTGATAAAGCTACGATGCGTGGATTGCAGATCGCCCGCCAGACAATGGACCGCGAGACTGAGCCAGTGTTCGACGCACGCGGTTTGTTGGCGCACGAGTCGCGCCTGCAAGCAGATATCCGCGTCACAACCCTGCCCGAGGGGATGGACCCTGATGACGTAGTCAAACGCGACCCGGCCGAGTGGCAGCGCATCCTTGAAGCCGCAAAGCCGGTCGTCATTCATGTGATGGAGACCCTGGCAGCCGGAAGAAACATCGACGATCCGAAGACGAAATCGGATATCGCAGGACAGGTGCTGCCTTTGATCAATGAGGTGCCTGATCCCATCGAGAGGGATGCTTACCGGCAGCGCTTGGCACGCCTGATCAAGGTGGATGAACGCCTGCTGGTGGGTGGTGAAAGCACCAGTCGTCCTACACGGCGCAGAGCGAGGTCAACCCGACCAGTATCCAGGGAACCGCAACCGGAATTAATCGTTCAAACAGGGAATGCCTTGCTGGAAGCCCATTGCCTTGGAATCCTAATTCGCCGTCCTGAACTGGTATTCCATATCGACCGCGCCCTGAATGAAGCCCACCTCACCCGCCTGTCGCGCCAGGATTTCGAGCGGGCAGAGTACCAGGCGATCTTCGAGCTGGTGGAGGAATCACTGGCACAAGACCAGTCAGAACCGATGAATTATGTGCTAAACAGGCTGTCTCTGCCCTTGATGGAAACTGTGGATAACCTCTTGGGACGTACAGATAAATTGGATCCCAAGGAAGACCGGGTGCTCGAAGACCTGATGCGGGCTTTATTGGAAATCCGCCGGCGTCAGGTAACGGAAGTGATCAACCAGCTGCGATATCAGATGGATGAAGCAGTCAAGACGGGTGAGCTTCGCACCAGGGAATTTGAAGAAGGCATCGCAAAATGTACGCGCTCGCTCAGGAATCTTCACCAGGCACAGGAAAGATTTCTCACTACAAGATAGCCAAACGGCAGCCCCCCTCAAATGAGCTTCACGCACAGTCAGAACACGTCGATCCAGGACCTATCAATGCAAGTCCTATCCACCACCAGGCAAACCTTTCGCCAGGTTGCGCAGGTACTTGGCAACGCTTTTGTTGATGACCCGGTGTCGGTAGTGGTGTATAAAAACTTCTCAGCGGAGAGACGCCTCAGGGCTCTGACGGTTGATTTTTTAATCGAGTTACAGACCTGCATGCGCAAAGGTTATCCAATTCACGTGACCCAAGACGGCAAGATTACTGCGGCTGCGGTGATCTATCCTCCGGGTGCTTACCCGCTCCCGGTTCTGGACCAGTGGCTGATCCAGCTAAAATCCATCCTCGGGAATGGGTGGTACGACATCCGCGGCTGGTTGACCTGGCTGAATGAGGTGGACAAGCATCACCCACGCCAGGCGCATTATTACCTTGAGTACCTGGGTGTGGAGCCTGGTTACCAGGGCCAGGGTTTCGGATCTTGTATCGTAAAACACCTGACCGCCAAAGCCGACGCGCAGGGAGTCGGTTGCTACCTGGAAAATGCGAACCCACGCAATGTAGCTTTTTACCAGCGTTTTGGTTTTCAGATCACACGCGAGATAGAAATCATTGGGATTCCATCCTGGTTCATGTGGCGCCCGCCAAATAAAGAATGATTCCTGATAACTTTGTTGAGATAGGATAATCATTTCAGAGTGTAGGGGCTGGTCGCGACCAGCCCCTACAAAAATGAATTATCCACTTCCACAATTCGCCAAAAATGACAATTTAGAGGATAATTGGGGTATGGCTCGAAAACGAAATCGCGCTAAGGAAGAAATCGTAGAGAACGAAACCAGCTCCGAAGAGGATGAAAACAACCTCTCGACACAGCCCCAGGAGGGTGTAGATGACCTGTTGTCTGAGATCGACGAGGATGTGGTCATCGATGAACCGGACGAGCTCGTCCTGGCTCAAGAACCTGATGGTCTGAGTGGCGTAGCCGAGGATGAATCGCTCGAATTGCTCACTCCAACCTTCGAGGCTGAGCTTGGGGAAGACCCGGTGCGACTTTATCTACGCGAGATTGGCGAAATTGAGCTGCTCAACGTCGACCATGAATTCTGGCTGGCAACCCGCATTGAAGCTGCCCGGCGGGTGAATGTGCTCAACAAGGGACATCCACTTGCACGCCGGGGACGCCAGTATTCAACCAGCATCTACCGAGCCTTATTCGATGAGCTGGTGATTGGGTGGAAAAGACTGGTTGAAGACGCCCAGCGTTTAGGTTACGACTCTCCGGATCTGGCACTGCTGCATGCAGAAGCGCGCATGCTCAGGCAATCCTGGAGTAGTGAACGTCCTTCTTACCTGCGGGCTTACCTCGATAACGGACGTTGGGGAGTCGATCACCTGTGGGACCGGGTCGCAGTGAATGCCATTACGGTCTACATTTGTTTTTATGTCTTTCCTGAGATTGTAGGCAAAGCCATTGAGAAATTTATCCTGAGCAGACACCATATGCCCACCCAGGATACTTTCCTTAAACATTTACCCGATGACGATAATTTACGGCTTGAACTTGAAAGCGTAGAATTCCGTGCCCAGGAATCCCGGCAGATCTTGATCCGCTCAAACCTACGCCTGGTGGTGAGCGTGGCGAAGCGATACCTGGGGCGCGGGAGCTCATTCCTAGACCTTATTCAGGAAGGTAACCTGGGTTTGCTAAGGGCAGTCTCGAAATTTGACCCTGCGCGCGGTTACAAGTTCAGCACTTACGCCACATGGTGGATCCGCCAATCCATCAGCCGGTCAATCGCAGACCAGGCGCGCACGATCCGTATCCCGGTGCATATATTTGAAACCTTCAATCGCTTGATGCAAATCCAACGCCAACTGACGCAGACCTTGGGGCGTTCTCCCACCCCCGAAGAGCTGGCGTTGGAGGCCGATTTTGTGGACCCCAAAGATAAGCAGGTGATCCAGCGGGTGAAAGGCGAGGCCGGTTTAATCCCCCACGATGTGCACATGCGATGGATGCAAGCAGCTTCTAAAGTGGTGCAGGTGCTGCGGGCAGCCGAAGAACCTGTCTCATTGGAAAGCCCGGTGGGGAGTGAAGATAATAGCATGCTGGGGGATTTCATAGAAGATGAGGAAGCCCAGGAGCCCATGGACGCGGCGGCACGTGAAATGTTACGTGAGCAGGTAAAAAATGCATTGGCAGTGCTTTCACCGCGTGAAAGAGAAGTTTTGGAAATGCGGTTTGGTCTGCTGGACGGAAAAGATCATACGCTGGAAGAAGTGGGCCAGGCTTTTAATGTTACCCGGGAACGCATCCGCCAGATCGAAGCTAAAGCGCTGCGCAAGCTGCGCCATCCCACACGCAGCCGGCACTTGCGCGACTTTTTAATCTAAACACAACAAGATTCCGATTATTTGCCATTTCAATACAGGCAGACAGAATTCCTGGTCAGCGTAGGTATTCTATACGGGTGGAGTCATTACTCACCCATCTCCCCTTTGTCCATATTGCACCAATGCTATGCACACTTTGGCAGCGATAGTAATTGCCGGGTGGATAATTTATTGTTATTCGAGATTACACGGCACAGTTGTGGATTTTTATGGCAATAATCATTGACCTACATTGTTAATTGACACCGAATCATGCCTGTGATAAACTTCACACGTTCGAGCGAGGGTGTTGTCTTGCCAGGATGAGTTATCCTGTCTATAATTGATAGGATAATTTCATAGATAGACCTGGAAGCGGTAGATATTCGACCCGCATGATATGCAGCACCCAATCCTTTTGAATGCAGAGGCATTATGCTCGCTCCTTATATTCCAATTGCTGTCATTGTTATTTTAGCCGTCGCATTCGGGTTCCTTATCGTTGCCATAGGTCACCTGTTTGGTCCACGACGTAAAACCGCACGCAAGCTGATGCCGTATGAATCGGGCATGAATCCGATCGGTCCTGGAACTCGCCGGGTTCCGGTTCGTTTTTATCTCGTCGCAGTCCTTTTCATCCTGTTCGATATCGAAATTATCTTCATCATTCCATGGGCGGTTGTGCTTAAGCAATTCGTTCAGGCAAAGGCTGGTGTGTTTGCACTCATTGAAATGGGGGCATTCATCCTAATTCTGCTGATAGGTCTTGTTTATGCCTGGAAGAAAGGAGCGTTGGAATGGGAATAGAACAGAAAACCGGAAACATGGGCATCGTCACAGCTGGTCTGGAAGAAGCGGTCAACTGGGCGCGCACCAATGCCATGTGGCCGATGCTTTTTGGTTTGGCTTGCTGCGCCATCGAAATGATGAGCGCTCAAGCAGCACATAATGATATGAGCCGTTTCGGTATGGAGCTGATGCGCGCCAGCCCACGCCAATCTGATTTGATGATCGTGGCAGGGCGGGTGTCGCGCAAAATGGCGCCAGTCCTTCGCCGGCTGTATGATCAGCTTCCCGATCCCAAGTGGGTTATCTCGATGGGCGATTGCGCTTCTTGCAGTGGAGTGTTCAACAACTATGCCCTGCTGCAGGGAGTGGATGAAGTTGTACCTGTGGATATATATGTAGCAGGTTGTCCGCCCCGTCCAGAAGCCCTGATCCACGGGATCCTTACCCTATATGAAAAAGTACGTCAAGAAAAACTCGGCACCTGGGTTTAAACAGGGACAATTGCTATGTCGGAAGAATACCTCAAAACTACCCTGAAAGCGATCAAAGAGCGGTTTGGTTTGCATGATTCCGTGCTGATGAAATACCCTCCTACCGTAATTGCGGATGCAGAAAAGATTGTGCAGATCAGTCAGGTGCTGCGGGATGAATTTGGATTCGATTTCCTGTGTGAACTGACCGCAGTGGACTATTGGCCGGAAGAGGAGCCACGTTTCAACGTTATCTACGGCTATTATTCGCACGCCAACAATGTACGTATGGCGATCAGGGTGGAGTTGAATGGTGACAATCCCTCCATACACACCCTTGAAGGCATTTATCGAGGAGCTAATTGGCATGAGCGGGAGCTGTGGGATATGTTCGGGATACAATTTGATGGTCATTCCGACTTGCGGCGCATCCTCATGCCACACGATTGGGAAGGACATCCATTACGAAAAGATTATCCATTGGGATATGAAGAACCGCAGTTTACTTTCAACTATGATGAGATTGACAAGCGCAAGCACCATGCTCATTATGAAGAGGCCTAAGGCGTATGGCAGAACCTCTGGAAGTTAATTATCAGGAACTAAAGCATCTGGTCTCGGAACGGGCATTAAAAGGTGAGACCATTCTGCTGAACATGGGCCCGCAACACCCCAGTACCCATGGAGTGCTGCGATTGTTACTCGAGCTGGATGGTGAAGTGGTGGTTAACTGCATCCCGGATATTGGCTTCCTGCACACGGGGATTGAAAAAAATATGGAATCCAAGCGCTGGGAGCTGGCAGAGGTAATGACGGATCGGACCGATTACCTCAACAATACGGGTAACAACCTGGCATACTGCTTGGCGATCGAAAAATTGGCTGATCTGGATGTGCCTCCCCGAGCTCAGGCAGTGCGGGTGATCCTGGTCGAACTGGAGCGTATCTCCAATCACCTGGTCTGGCTGGGTACGCATGCCCTCGACCTGGCAGCTATGTCGATGTTCCTGTATTGTTTCCGCGAGCGTGAATCCATCCTGGATATCAAAGAGCTATGCTCCGGGCAGCGCATGATGACCACTTTCTTCCGACCGGGAGGATTGTGGCGTGATACCCCGGTGGAATTTGATATTGCAGTCCGGCGTTTTTTACGCATGTTCCCAGATCGCATCAGGCAATATGAGGCGCTGCTCACCAAGAACCCCATTTTTATGGACCGAACGCGCAATATAGGCAAAATCTCAGCCAAGGACGCCATCAATATGTCGCTGACGGGACCAGTAGTAAGAGGCTCTGGCGTGGCGTATGACGTGCGGAAAGCCCAACCCTATTCGGGGTATGAGCAGTATGATTTCATAGTCCCCACAGGCACGCACGGAGACGTATATGATCGCTACCTGGTGCGCATGGAGGAAATGCGTCAATCCTTGCGAATAATCCAGCAGGCATTGGATAAACTGCCCTACGGGCAATTCCGCTCGAATAATCGTAAATACGTCCCACCACCCCGGGCTGAGCTGGGTACCAGCATGGAAGCGGTCATTCACCATTTCAAATTATGGACGGAAGGATTTACAGTTCCGAAAGGGGCGGTCTACATGCCAGTCGAGTCACCCAAAGGTGAGTTGGGGTATTATCTTGAAAGCAACGGAGGCAACCAGCCCTACCGCGTGCATATGCGGACGCCATCCTTCGTCAATTTGCAAGCCTTGCCGCTCCTGGCGAAAGGTCACCTGGTGGCTGACCTGGTTGGCATCATTGGCAGCGTCGATATCGTACTGGGAGATTGTGACCGGTGAACCCATTACTCGAAAAATATCCCCACGAAATCCAGGAGATCCTGGCAAAATATCCAGCAGATAAGGCAGGTAAACGCTCAGCAGTCATGCCGTTGATGTACCTAGCCCAGCGTGAGATTGGATATGTGACCAAAGAATTCATTGGGCATATTGCTGAAATATGTGAGATCACCACCACTGAGGTGGCTTCCATAATTGGTTTTTACTCCCTGTATTACGATAAACCATCCGGTAAATATCATGTTCAAGTCTGCACTGATCTGCCTTGTGCACTGCGCGGGGCCGAACAATTTATTGAAAAGTTATGTGAAAACCTTGGGATCAAAGTCGGCGAGACCACCCCGGATGGAATGGTCAAGGTTGAAGCTGTGATGTGTTTGGCAGGCTGTGATAAAGCCCCGATGTTTCAGGTGCAAGGTTCTGACGGCATTGAATATAACGAGAATCAGACGGTCGAGAGCGCGCTTGAATTGATCAACACGCTGAGAGCAGGATGACAGTCATGACAGAATACATCCTCCTTCGTCACCGCGATATCCCCGGCTTGGACCAAATCGAAACTTACCGCAAAAATGGGGGTTTCGATTCCCTGCGAAAAGCCATCACCAAGATGGATCCCGACGATGTCACCAACGAAGTAAAAGCATCGGGCTTGCGTGGTCGTGGGGGTGCCGGGTTCCCCACCGGTATGAAGTGGTCCTTCATCGATGGACACGTCTGGCCGCATTACGTGGTCGCCAATGCCGATGAATCAGAACCTGGAACGTTCAAAGATCGCGAGATAATGGAAGGCAATCCTTACCAATTTTTGGAAGGGGTCGCCATCTGCGCATATGCCGTCAAAGCATCCGATGCTTACATCTATCTACGGGGCGAATTCTGGCCGATCGCGCATCAATTGGATGCTTGCATCAAGGAAATGGAAGGGGCAGGCTACCTGGGGGAAAAGGTATTCGGCAGTAATATAACCATCCGTCTGCATACCCACCTCGGTGCGGGTGCGTATATCTGCGGAGAAGAATCAGCCCTGCTTGATTCCATCGAAGGCAAGCTAGGGCAACCACGTTTACGCCCGCCATTCCCACCCGCGGTAGGCGTCTATAATAAACCGACGATCGTCAACAACGTCGAGACGTTAACCAACGTACCAGCGATCATCAGCCGGGGTGCAGCCTGGTATAAAACCATCGGCACAGAGAAGAGCCCCGGACCGAAAATCTTCAGCCTGTCGGGGTGTGTTAATCGACCCGGAAATTACGAATTACCCCTTGGGACCACGTTTCGCGAGCTGATCATGGATCAGGGTCGTGGCATCCTGGGTGGGCATAAGATCAAAGCTATCATGGCAGCCGGGGCATCTTCCGCTTTGATTGTAGCGAATGATGAAGCATTAAACACCGCCATGGACTATGAAAGCGTACCTGCCCTCGGAGCGCAGTTAGGCTCAGCTTCTGTCATCGTGATCGATGAGACTGTCAGCATCCCCTGGCTGATCAACAAGACCGTTCACTTCTTCAAACACGAATCATGCGGCAAGTGCACTCCCTGCCGGGAAGGCACTTATTGGATGAGCCACCTCACCGAGCGCATCAATCAAGGTGAGGCCACAATGCGAGAGGTGGAGCTCCTGCGTGAGGTTGCCAACCAGATGAAAGGGAAATGCCTGTGTGCTTTGGGAGAATTTTCAATAGAAGCTCCGTTATCCGCGATTGAACGCTTCCCGGCAGAATTTGAGACTGTCACTGCGAAACCCGCTGCATAGGATTTTATTGCCGATATGCCCACGAAAAATATGGTTAGCCTGACGATTGATGGAAAACAAGTATCCGTGCCAGAAGGCACGCTGATCGTGAATGCCGCCAAGCAGATTGGCATTGATATACCGGTGTTCTGCTATCATCCTAAAATGGAACCGGTGGGAATGTGCCGGCAGTGTCTGGTGGAAGTAGGCCGTCCTATGGTCGACCGTGCCACCGGGAAACCCGTGTTGGAAGCAGATGGATTGCCGAAGATCCAATTCGGATCCAAGCTTGAGACTGCCTGTTCGACCCCTGCAACTGAAGGCATGGTGGTGATTGGCGACTCAGCCAAAGCCGCTGCCGGGCGCAAGGATATCCTTGAATTCCTGTTAACTTCCCACCCGCTTGACTGCCCGATTTGCGACAAGGGTGGCGAGTGCCCGTTGCAAAACCTGACCATGCGCTACGGACCCGGCCAGTCACGCTTCAATTATGACGAGAAGATGCACCTGGCGAAAAAGCTTCCCCTGGGAGACCTGATCTACCTTGACCGGGAACGCTGCATCCAATGTGGGCGTTGTGTGCGTTTTCAGAGTGTGATTGTAGATGACCCGGTCATCGCGTTTACCAATCGCGGGCGCGGCATGGAGATTTTCTCCACCTCCGAGCCAGGATTCGACTCATATTTCTCGGGCAATACCACCGATATCTGCCCGGTCGGTGCGCTTACCACGGCTGACTTCCGCTTTGAAGCCCGTCCCTGGGAGCTGTGCACCACATCATCGATATGCCCGCACTGCCCGGTGGGCTGCAACCTGGCGGTTAACCTGCGCCGCGAAGCCCGATCGAACGGTGAAGTGGTGATCAAACGCATCATGCCGCGCCAGAATGAATCGGTCAACGAGATTTGGATTTGTGATAAGGGTCGTTTTGCCTATCATTATGCAGAGAGTAAGGAACGACTGACCCAACCCCTCGTGCGCCGTGAAGGTGAGCTGGTGGCGATTGGCTGGGATGAAGCACTCAGTTATGTGGCTGAGAACTTCAAGATTGCCGGAAAAAACCTGCTGACCCTGGCAAGCGGACGGTTATCGAATGAAGACCTGTTCAATCTGATCGAGCTGACCAACGGGCTGGGGAGTAAAGCTGCCCTTTACACTCACATGGCAGGGGGTGACCTGGTCGCCCAGCTTGGGGTTGCGAAAGGCACTAATTTAGCCAACCTGTGTGAGGGCACTGTCATCCTGGTAGTTGCCTCCGATTTGGAAGAGGAAGCCCCGATCTGGTGGCTGCGGGTCAAACAGGCAGCCGAGCGGGGCGCCACACTGATCGTGGCGAACCCGCGCCATACCAAGCTTGAGCGATATGCCAGCCAGGTGGTGCGCTATCCTTACGGATCCGAGGCCACCACCATCCTGGCAATGATTAACAGCCTGTCTGCCAAGCAAAACTTCCCCAAGGCTCCCAAGCTCGGCCAGGGCGGTGATGCGGTAAAAACGGCGGCAGAAACCATCTCGGGCGCGCAGAATCTGATCATATTCTACGGGAGTGAAGGCATCGGTTTGGATGCCTCACAGGCATTAGCCCAGGCTTGCGCCAACTTATTAACTGTGACTAATCACGCTCGCAAGGTCAATAATGGCCTGATCGGAGTTTGGTCACGTGCCAACGACCAGGGTGCCTGGGAAATGGGCTTCCGTCCGCTGACCAACCTGAAGGAAGCCTTCCAACAAAATGAAGCCATCTATATCAACGCAGCTAACCCAGCAGGGGATGACCCCTCACTGGTGGAAGTCATTCGAAATGCCGGTTTTGTAGTCGTTCAAGACCTGTTCCTGACCGATACCGCCCGTCTGGCAGACGTGGTCTTGCCTGCCCAACCTTTCACCGAAAGGGAGGGTACTTATACCTCCGGAGAACGCCGGGTGCAGCGCTTTTACCCGGGAGTAGTGCGCAATGAATTCAAGCCAGATTATGCGATTACTGCCGCCATCTGTAAACGGATTGGGGTGAATGCGGAGCTGACGCCTTTACGGGTCTTCAACCGCCTGGCGGCCAAAGTTCCTTCATTCAAGGACATGACTTACCGCCTGCTGGCGCAGGTGACCGAACAATGGCCGATTGTGGGTCGGGGAGATATTTATTATGGCGGAACCCTGTATGCGAATGCACAGGGGTTGGGTGAGCAGCTATCATACCCGGCTCAGGCGCCTTCTCTCGCCTGGCCGCAGGTACCTGAGGTGGTGAAACAGGCAGGCAAACTTCTGGCGGTTCCCATTACCACGTTATTCGATCGTGGACAAACTGTACTGCCCAGCGGGTTACTGAATCACCGCATACCGCTTGCGTCGATTGACGTCCATCCCGAGGATGCCTCCAGTTTGGGTATCACCGATGGGGATTGGGTGCATCTTTTGTTGGATGGTAAACCGATCGACGTGATCTTGAATGTCAATGAACAGGTACCTGCAGGGATCGCACTTGTCCCACGCAGTCTGGGTGTACCTATCAGCTCACCCATAGCGGTTGAAATAAAAGCGGTTGAAGCGGGTAAGATGTAAGCGCATTACCGAGACGAGAGATTATAAGAACGAGGTCTTCATGACGGTTGCTTTACTCATCGAATACATCATCAAATCGGGGATCATCTTGATCGGGATGACCATTGGCTTTGCCTACGTCACTTACTATGAGCGCAAAGCATTGGCTCGCATGCAGTCGCGCATTGGTCCAAATCGGGCTGGTCCATGGGGAATCTTTCAGCCGGTGGCTGATGGTGTAAAGCTGATATTCAAGGAAGAATTCGTCCCGGGAACATCCGATAAGCTGCTCTTCCTCCTGGCACCAGTGATCACGGTCATCCCAGCCCTGATCATCACCGCGGTGGTGCCCTGGGGGCGGGTTATTACCTTATTCGGTCGGCAGATCAACCTATATCTGGCTAATATTAATATAGGCATTCTTTACCTGGGAGCGGTCGCATCTATTGCGGTGTATGGGATCGTGCTAGCAGGATGGTCGTCCAATAATAAGTACGCCATGATGGGCGGTTTACGCTCAACTGCGCAAATGATCTCGTATGAGCTGGCACTCGGTTTATCCTTCGTCAGCGTGACCTTGCTGGCAGGATCGATGAGCCTGGTGGATATTGTGGAAGCACAGGGCGCCCAAGGTTTCTTGGGCTGGATCGTCTGGAACCTTTCTCAACCCTTGGGGTTAATTATCTTTTTCATCGCCGGGATGGCGGAAACCAACCGCTCGCCCTTCGACATGCCTGAAGCTGAACAAGAACTGACGGCTGGCTATTCTACCGAGTATTCAGGGATGAAATTCGCCTTGTTCTACATGGCTGAATATATTAAGATCATCGCCATCAGCATGATCACGACAACCCTGTTCCTGGGCGGGTATCTCGGTCCATTTCTGGACCACCTGCCCTGGTTAGGTCCAATCTATCTCTTCATTAAAACTGTGCTCGTGATCTTCGTCTTCATTTGGGTACGGGCTACCTTCCCGCGCTTCAGATACGACCGTTTGATGGCTTTTGGATGGAAGGTGCTGCTCCCCCTGGGATTCCTGAATATGTTCATTGCTGGAATAATCACCGTACTGAGGGGAGGTTAGAGGTATGTTTATTGTTGAATTAGGCCGTGGTTTATGGACCACCCTGCGCATGATGTTCGACAAGCCGGTAACGGTTCAATATCCGGAGGTCAAACGCCCGGTATCTGCCCGTTTTAAAGGACGCCATAATTTGCATCGTTATGACAATGGCCTGGAAAAATGCATTGGATGTGCACTTTGTGCCGCGGCATGCCCTTCAGATGCCATTTTTGTGGAAGCCGCTGAAAATACCGATGAGCAGCGTTATTCGCCGGGTGAACGGTACGCCAGCACGTATGAGATCAATATGCTGCGCTGTATTTTTTGTGGGTATTGTGAGGATGCGTGTCCGACTGAGGCAATCATCCTCGGTGATAATTACGAGCTTTCTTTCACCGATCGACGCCAGGCGATTTATACCAAGGAAATGCTGATCATGCCCGTCCCGCCGGGCGGAAAACCCACGCCTCAAAAAGTGAAACCGCATGAATTTGACCGTTCGATACCGGTGATGGAAAACCCAAAGGATTGACCCGTAGAGAGTAGAAACAGATTATGACCCCAGAATTGCTCCTTTTTCTTGTGTTAGCCCTGGTTGCCATCGCATCTGCGTTAGGGATGCTCATCAGCCGGAATGCCATCTATTCAGCCCTGTTCCTGGTATTGAATTTCGCCACTGTGGCGGTGTTTTTCCTGCTGCTTAACGCTCCATTTATCGCCGTCGCCCAGGTGAGTGTCTATACCGGCGCTATTATGGTCTTATTCTTATTTGTGATCATGCTCCTGGGGGCTGAACGTGCTGGACCTATCCAGACAATCCAATGGCAAAGACCTCTGGCTATCACCCTGGCGGTCATTTTATTGCTGGAGGGTGGGATTATCCTCTTAGGTCAGCGAGGAGTGATCCCCCAGATCACTGCCCAGCTACCTGCCGAGTTTGGCAGCCCGACCGAGGTAGGTACAGACCTGTTCAGCCGCTATATGCTTCCCTTTGAAATCACTTCCGTCCTGTTGTTGGTGGCTATGGTTGGTGCGATTGTTCTGACTAAAGGCGAAAAAAAGTAACGGAGAATGCCTATGCTTCCTGTGTATTATTATCTCGGTCTGGCGATCATCTTGTTCACACTGGGCACTTTAGGTGTGCTGATAAGGCGTAATGCAATCGTTGTTTTTATGTCGATTGAGCTGATGCTCAATGCAGCCAACCTGGCTTTCGTAGCCTATGCGCGTTACTGGCAATCGATGAACGGGCAGATTTTCGTCTTTTTTATCATGACTGTAGCAGCTGCAGAGGTTGCCATTGGTTTGGCGCTGATCGTGACCATATTCAAGACCAAAGCCAGTATCGATGTAGACCAGATCAGCACATTGAAGGGTTAAGTCCAGTCAACGGAGACACACCATGTCATTGAGTGATGCGATGAATACGGGAGGATATTTCTACCTTGTGCCTCTGGTGGTCATCTTCCCTGTTATCGGTTTATTGATCAACGCCTTCTTCGGTGGAAAATTCGGCGAAAAAGTCATTGGTGCCATCGCCTGTCTGGCCTCGGGTTTATCCTTTGTGGTGGCGGTACTGCTCGGGATCAGCTTGAGCGGGCACCCTGAAGCAGTAACCATCTCCTTTGCCAATTGGAATTGGATCACTATCGGAAGCCTGCAGCTGGATTGGGCTTTCAGGGTGGACACTCTCTCGGTGACCATGATGCTGGTGGTAGGTGGGGTGGGCAGCCTGATTCATATATACGCCGTCGGATACATGCACGATGATGTACGCCACAACGGTGATCCCGGACGCTTCCGCCGTTTCTTCGTGTACTTCAACCTGTTCATCGCCGCCATGATGATCCTGGTCAGTGCCAACAACTACATGATGCTGTTTATCGGGTGGGAAGGGGTGGGGTTATGTTCTTACCTGCTGATCAGCTTCTGGTACGAGAAGGGTAAGGATGGAATTGGGAATGCACTGGCAGGTAAGAAAGCCTTTATTGCCAACCGAATCGGAGATTTTGGCTTTCTCATCGCGGCCTTCCTGATGTTTAAAGCCTTTCTGCCATTGACAGCCAATGGCATATTCTCCTTTGATTTTGATACCGTAGCTAACCTCGCCTCGAAGGTGCCACCTTCAACCATCCTTGCCATCACCCTCTTCATGATGTTGGGCGTGACCGGTAAATCAGCCCAATTGCCGCTCTACGTGTGGTTACCGGATGCAATGGCAGGTCCCACCCCGGTGTCAGCCTTGATCCATGCCGCTACGATGGTCACTGCAGGTGTGTACCTGGTGGCGCGTTCGCATGTCATGTTTTCTCTGGTGCCCGTCGCCCAAAACTGGGTGGCCATTATTGGGGCGGTGACAGCCCTGTTCGCTGCCACGATTGCCCTGGCACAATTCGATATTAAAAAGGTTCTAGCGTATTCCACCATCAGCCAGCTGGGATTCATGGTGGCAGCTGTCGGAATGGGGGCATATGTGGCCGGTATGTTCCACTTGGTGATGCATGCCTTCTTCAAAGCCCTGCTCTTTCTATCTGCCGGGTCAGTCATCCAGGGGGTGGAACGCGGTGAGCATGAGGTGGAACACGACCCCAATCTGCGCAAGCGGATGAAGCGTGAACAGCACTTCGACCCCCAGGATATGCGCAATATGGGTGGTCTGCGCCACCGAATGAAGACCACATTTTGGGTTTACCTGGTTGGAGCGCTGGCGTTGGCAGGTATCGTCCCATTGGCAGGATTCTGGTCGAAGGATGAGATCCTGGCGGAAGCCAGCACACTAAATCCGGCAGTGTATGTAATGCTGATCATCGCTGCTTTCTTCACCGCTTTTTACATGGGGCGCCAGGTAATCATGGTGTTCTTCGGCGAGTCGAGATCAGAACCTGCAGCCCAGGCTAAAGAAAGCCCGGCGATTATGACCGTGCCCCTGGTCATTCTGGCATTGTTATCCATCGTGGGCGGTTTCCTGAATTTTCCCACGTTGCACACATTTACCACCTGGCTGGAGCATACCATTCAGGTTGTAACAGAAGGCGTCGCAGGAGGTGAAGCAGCTGTGGGGGGCTTCAATTTTATCGTGGCTGCCTTGTCGACCGTCCTCGCCGTTGGAGCGATTACCCTGGCCTGGTATCTTTATATGCGCCGTACCCGCGAGCTCCAGAAACTGCCAATCAATCAGCGCCCGGATGACCCGCTCCGCTCCATGATCGGACCAGTCTTCACCCTGCTCGAGAATAAGTATTGGGTGGATGAGTTTTACGGCTACCTGGTGATCAAGCCCTATCAATGGCTTTCCAAATTCCTGGCAGAGAAAGTGGATTGGGCATTCTGGCACGATTTCTTCCACGATACGATTTTGGTCAGAAGTTTCAGTGGTCTGACGCATTTACTTTCCGGCCCCGTCGATTTGGGTTTCATCGATGGGATTTCAAATTTCCTGGGAGATGGTTTCAAAGAGCTGGCAGCTCAGATGCGTAAATTGCAATCCGGCTTTGTGCGTAATTATGCCCTCTCAATTTTTATCGGTGTAGTGGTCATTATCGGTTATTTGATTATTCGCTTAAGATAGACTGCGGTCCTAAATTACCCGCAGAACGCTCTAAGTTACCGAGGAACAGACATGAACTTTGTACTCCATCCACTTACCCTAACGACCTTTCTACCTCTGGTAGGCGTCCTGGTGATCCTGTTTCTGAAACCTGAATGGAAGAATGCCATTCGATGGGTCGCCCTGCTTGCCTCAACCGCAACCTTCGCCATCTCAGTGGTCATGCTGACGTATTTCCAGGCTGGCAACCCTGATATCCAGATGGAGATCAACACACCCTGGTTCCAATTTGTCAATTGGACCATCAGCTATCACGTGGGTGTGGATGGGTTGAGCGTTCTGTTAGTGATGCTCACCACCTTGTTGACTCCACTCGCAATTCTGTCCACCTGGACAGCTATAGATGACCGGGTGAAAGAATTCATGATATTCTTCCTGCTCCTGGAGCTGGGCATGGTGGGTGTCTTCGTATCTTTGGATTTGTTCTTATTCTATATTTTCTGGGAATTCAGCCTGGTGCCAATGTATTTCATCATCGGTATGTGGGGCGGTCCGCGCCGCATGTATGCTGCCTTGAAGTTTTTCCTGTATACCATGGCAGGTTCCATCCTCATGCTGCTGGCGATCCTGTGGCTGGGGATCAATCAGGGGACGTTCTCGGTCACCGATCTAATCACTAAAGGCAGTGCTATTCCTGCCAACGTCCAATTCTGGCTGTTCCTGGCTTTTGCAGCCGCATTCGCCATCAAGGTGCCTATGTGGCCTTTACATTCCTGGCTGCCCGATGCCCATGTTGAGGCTCCGACGGCTGGCTCGGTGATTCTGGCAGGTGTTTTGCTAAAATTGGGTACCTACGGCTTCCTGCGTTTCAACCTGTCGATGTTCCCCAAGGCAGCCATCCAGCTAGCGCCATGGATGGCGGGGCTGGCGACCATTGGTATCCTGTATGGAGCTGCGGTCTCTTATGCGCAAAAAGATGTCAAGAAGTTGGTGGCTTATTCCTCGGTGAGCCACCTGGGTTTCGTGATGTTGGGTTTATTTGCCCTCAATGCCCAGGGGATTGAAGGCGGCATCTTGCAGATGGTCAATCACGGTTTGAGCACGGGTGCATTGTTCCTTATCGTCGGCATGATCTATGAACGCCGTCACACGCGTGAGATGAATGCTTTCGGAGGCTTGTGGAAAGTCATGCCAATCTATGGTGCGCTCACTTTGATCGTCACTCTTTCTTCCATGGGGCTGCCGGGGCTCAACGGGTTTGTTGGCGAGTTCACTATCCTGCTCGGCTCTTTCGGCTCGCAATTCGTCTCGCCGTGGTTTGCCGGTCTCTCTACTGCAGGCATTATCCTGGCAGCGATCTATTTGCTATTCATGTTCCAGAAATTGTTCCTGGGACCATTGGATAAGGATGAGAACAAGGTGCTCAAGGACATCAACTGGCGTGAAATCGTTACCCTGGTTCCACTACTGATATTAATCTTTTGGATCGGGCTTTACCCAAAGTTATTCTTCACCATCATGGGTCCGGCAGTTGGTAAACTGGTAACTATTATTCAGGCAGCAGCAGCCACAGGTTTGCCATGAAGGTATTCGTGTTGCATGATGTGACCACGCTTTTAAGGCCATCCTGCCTGGGTAGTTCAATTCGATCAGGTGCAGGTGGCTGGCAGGAGACGGTGGAATGACTTTAACTGACCTGTTGCAAAATACGAATGTAGTCCTTCCCATGACTGTCCTGATTGCCTGGAGCTGTGCCCTGCTGATTGTGGACCTCTTCATCCCCAAGGGGCACAAAGGTTGGACAGCCCTGCTGGCTGCGTTAGGGTTGTTCGTAAGCATGGGGTTGACCATTTCGCAAGCCGGGCAGGCTTTGGTCGGCTTCAATGGCATGGTGATCAAGGATGGTTTCTCGTTCTTCCTGAATATCCTGTTCCTGGGCAGTGGGTTGGCCGGAATCGCCCTGGCATATGATTACATCAAACGTATGCAGATTGAACGCGGCGAGTATTACGTGCTGCTCCTGTTCTCCATCTGCGGGATGATGTTAATGTCGCAAGCCAATGACCTGATCGTGGTTTTCCTGGCTCTGGAGCTTCTGTCCATCCCATTGTATGTGTTGGCTGGGTTTGCCCGTCCAAAGGTGGAGTCTGAAGAAGCTTCATTGAAATATTTCCTGATGGGTGCGTTCTCGGGAGGATTTGTGGTCTTTGGTATCGCAATGGTTTTCGGTGCTACAGGCACAACCAACCTTTCAGAAATTTTCCGCACCATCGGTGGCAGCGCTACTAATTTGCCTCTGCTCACGGTGGGAGCCGCGCTCATTCTAGTCGGGATGGGATTCAAAGTGGCAGCGGTACCGTTTCACATGTGGACCCCGGATGTTTATCAGGGCTCACCCTCAGCGGTGACTGCTTTCATGTCCGTTGGTGCCAAAGCGGGTGGATTTGCTGCCCTGCTGCGGATCTTCGTATCTGCATTTCCCAGCCTATCCACGGATATGACCATGATCCTTTGGACCATTTCAGCTTTGACCATGTTCCTGGGGAATGTGGTAGCCATTGCGCAAAGCAATATTAAA
Source organism: uncultured Chloroflexia bacterium (assembly GCA_963809805.1). Lineage (GTDB taxonomy): Bacteria > Chloroflexota > Anaerolineae > Anaerolineales > UBA4823 > FEB-25. The sequence goes on from CAWELB010000002.1 coordinate 419,463, forward strand.
CGCCTGCTGGCATATTCAAGCATCGCCCACGCGGGATTCATATTAATGGCATTGGTGCCCTATGGAAATACAGCGCTCAACAAAAACACCATCAGTGCGGCTCTTTTCTATCTGGTGGCCTATGCACTGACCAGTTTTGGCGCCTGGGCAGTGGTGATTGCGCTCGAGAAAGCGGAGGGTCAAGGTTTGGCGTTGGACGATTACGCCGGACTGGCACGGAAATATCCGCTCCTGGCGGCTTCGATGGCGGTGTTCATGCTATCCTTCACAGGCGTCCCACCTACGCTGGGTTTCATGGGCAAGTTTTACCTGTTCCGTACGGTGATCGAAGGTGGCTACCTGGGGCTAGCTTTGATAGGTGTGTTCACTTCATTGATATCTGCATACTACTATTTGCGGGTTATCGTCATCATGTACATGCGAGAGGGCGAACCGGTTGCAAGGACAGAATTCTGGGTCCAATTCACTGCCGCGGCAGCGGCCGTATTGGTGATCATACTTACCATATTTGCAGGACCATTACTGAACCTGGCTGCCAAGGCGGTGCTGCTTACCTTCTAGAACAGGATTAGCCTGCAATGCGGGATCCCGACCCGGTTCGAATTGAGCCGGGTTTTTGGTTTTTAGAAAGCCAGACGATGGAATATAATTTATCCAAATATGTTGATGGATGCAATCATTAATTTCACTCGCCCAGGCAAAGGCGTCATGCACTATGTCGAGGGATTGGTCGATGATAATTCGATTCGCCTGAAAACCCTTACCTGCTTGTCTCCCGGGTTTAGCAAGGAATGGTGTGAAGATGTCTGGTGGCAGAATGGGTTAATACCACCAGGTATTTTGATTGGATCTGTGGTGAAATTCTTGTTTTATAAAGAGTGGTTTTCTGTGATGCAGTTAGTTGATACCAATGAGAATCATTTGGGTTATTATGTGGACCTGGATACACCTATGCAAAAGGTGGGAAGCGAATATTTTCTCACCGACCTGTTTCTTGATTTGTGGATCGGTCCTGATGGCGAGTTTAGAGAGCTGGATCGGGATGAATTCGAGCAGGGATTTAAGATTGGCTTGCTCACTCCCAATCAATATAAACAAACCAATCGGGTTTGTGAAAGCTTAAAGCGAGAAATAACCTCCGGTGAATTTTTTCAAAGGATACATTAATGGTCAATTGCGATTTTGGATTAATATCTGCTAACCTGATAGCTCGATACATCAGTTATAATTTTTGACCAGAGGGAGCAAAGATGCTGGGTCATATCGTCCGAATTTTTGATCGTTTGCGGACTTAAGGGCTAATGGAAATATATTGACTGTATGCGACATCCTGATTCATGAATAATATTATCTTTAAACTAGCTAAAAGAATACGTCCCGATCTGGAGACATTAAAAGGGCAGCAACGCGTGAGCGGAACTGCCGACGTGTTCACACTGATCTACACTTTACCACTGGCAGCAATTGGTTTTATCTGGCTGCTGCTTGTGTCTGATTGGGAATCAGTTCGCCAGCAATGGTCGCTCTACCTGCTGATGGGGGTGATTTTATATATTTTTAACCGCCTGCGGTTCTTCTTCATCACGGAAATCCGAACTGGCGGTTATGCCAATTCAGACGGTTCGATGGATGGAATTGCAATTTGGGCAGCCATTCTATTGCTCGGGCCGACAGCATTGTGGTTAAAGGTCATCTGGAATATCTTGATCTATTCCAGCTATATATATCGTGAGCGTACAGCCCAGTCTTATTGGAGCCGTGCCAGGATGTTCTCTGCGGACCTGGCCTCAGATTTACTGGCTACTCTGGTCGCGTTGGAAGTTTATAAGCTGGTGGGTGGGGTGATCCCTATCAGCGATTACTCAATTCGCTCAATCGCCCCGGCACTCCTGGCCGTGATCGTCCAATTTGTAGGTACGTATGTCGTGTATTCCGGCTACATGGCTTATGTGGCCTGGTCATTAAAGAATGTTTTACATACCCAGACCCAACCCTTGTTTTCTTTCTTTTGGATGGCTCTATCATTGCCTGCCCTGGCGAATCCTTTCGGGGTTTTAGCTGCCGGGATTTATGTCGGAGAAGGTGTGTGGGAATTCCTTTTTATTATCGTTGGCTTGCTCCTGGTGGCAATATTAGCCAGGCGACTCAGTCAGGCAGCAGAATACTCGCGCCAGCAATCAAGCCAAATTGAACAACTGGAGAAGCTGGGTAGATCTATTCTGGATGCGCCTCCGGATGGCTCAACGTTATCTGCTGTGCTGAAGAAACATGTAGTCTCCATGTTTGCTTCACAGGTCATTGTGATATGGACAGAATCCAATGGCACTCTCATCCAGGAGCCTGAGAACACATCTTTCAATATCAACCGTGCCTGGAATTGGTTGCAGGAGAAAAACGAAACATTTTATTCCTTGCCAGGGAAATCCCTGCCATGGGAAACTTCCAATTCGCTCAGCGGTCCAATCATATTGTGCCCCATCAAAGATGTGGAATCTGGCCAACCAATCGGCGAAATTTTTATTGAACTGCAAACCATGAACATACCCTGGAACACCCGTACAATACACCGGCAGCTGCCCGCCGTGCAGTCACTAGCAGCACAGGTGGCTTCAGCAATCCATCAGAAACAAGTGTATGTAGGGACGTTAGCCATAGAAAAAACCCTTCAAGAGCTCTCCCTGGCGCGTTCCATCCAGGCAAGTTTCCTGCCAGAATCCATTCCCCAAATACCCGGTTGGCAGCTTTCAGCAACCCTTGAGCCTGCCCGCCAAATTGCAGGTGACTTCTATGATTTTCTCAACCTACCGGATGGCAATTTGGGGATCCTGATTGCCGATGTAGCGGATAAAGGTTTGGGGTCGGCACTATACATGGCATTAAGCAATACCTTGATTCGTACATTTGCCGACGAGTATTATCGTGACCCCGCAATGGTGTTGAAAACAGCCAATCAACATATTCTACGTAATGCACGTGCCAACCTCTTCGTCACAGTGTTTTTTGCGGTGCTCGATCCCAATAATGGCTTACTGCGTTATGCCAACGCCGGGCATAACCCACCGTTTTTAGTGGGACATGATGGTATTAAAACATTAAATAATACCGGTATGCCGCTCGGGATCGATGATGAAAATGAGTGGGGTTCGGAGGAGATTAACATCTCCCCAGGCGAAATGCTCTTGCTCTATACCGATGGGGTGACGGATGCTCAAAATAGTGCTGGAGAGTTTATTGACCGAAAAATAATCCTGAATACCTTGCAGCAAAGCCTTGGAAGAACTGTTGCTGAGGTACAACAGGGAATCCTGGATAAGGTGCATCACTTTGTGGGAGATGCACCTCGTTTTGATGATATTACCCTGGTGATCCTGGGAAGAGAGAATGGATTAAAATAATTGCCTGCGACTGGTTACGTGGCAGGCAATTATTTTATAATTTATTTGGGATGATGGCGTTTGATCATCGTCAATGTGTTACCCTTCTCAGGACTGGTTTCATATTTCACTTCATCCATCATTTTACGCATAAAGAAAATCCCCAGTCCCCTGGGCTTTATGTCCTCCAAGGAGACGTTGATATCTGGTTCCGGAACAGTTGATGGATCGAAAGGTGCAGCATCGTCATAAATCACCACCTTTAATCCATCCTCCAGGATTTCGCAAGTCACGTCAATCCGGTTCGGACATTCCTGGCCATACCCGTGTTCAACAATATTGGTTGCAGCTTCATCCACTGCCAGCTGGACGGCGTATACTTCAGCTTCGTTCAAGCCGGCCTGATTTGCATAATGCGTTACATAATCACAAATCATTTCCAGATTTTTGAGACTGCAGGTGAAACGTTGGGTCGGCATTTTACTGATTAAAAACTCCCCACTGCCGTGGTGATATCATCATAAATGCAAAAATAGGAACCCATGCCAACCAGGTTGAGCGAATCCTGGATGGTTTTATCGACTGCCACCAAAACAAGCTCGCCACTCGGTTTACAGGTTTTTTGAGTATCGATTAACACCCACCATCCAGCACTGGCAACAAAATTCACCTCAGCCATATCAAAAACGATGTTATACATACCCTTGGTGATCACAGCTTTAAGAGCCTGTGATAGTTCCTGGGCATTGGATCCATCGATCCTACCGCTGGTTTTGACCACCGTGCAGCGTTTGAAATCAGTTGTTTTGATATCCATACCTTCCTCCTTAGGCGAATGAGTGAATATGATACTTGCAAAGAATAACCACAGAATTAAACAGGTTTAATTGGACCGGTCTAGTAATTTTACCAGATTGCAGCATTATCTCAAGCGAATAACTTATCAGGCGGAGATGAGTAGGAATCGGTAATCATGATACAATCCAACCCGGTTTAAATTTCCATGGATACCCCTGCATACTTTAACTCCATTCACCATAGTGGCTCACCACGTTACGTTTTCCCCAACCAGGCTCATTTGGGTGATACTGTGACCATTCGGCTGCGCGCCGGGCTTGACACGCCGATTAAACATGTATTTTTACGAACCACACCGGATGGCGAGCAGCATTTAACACCTTTGCAGCCTGAAGACCAAGATCATACTGCGGTATGCCGTTGGTGGCGCGCTTCCATCCGCATCAGCATGCCCGTCACCTCCTACCGCTTCTTGATCGTTGCCGAGAATTGCACCTGCTGGTACAACGGAAGCGGCTTGCACGCCTATAACCCAACCGATGCAGAAGACTTCCGCATCCTAGCTGATTACGGATCGCCATCCTGGCTAAAAAATTCCGTCTTTTACCAGATATTTCCCGACCGATTTGCTGATGGCGACCCTGCTACAAATGTGGGCGATGGGGAATTCGAATACGCCGGTTTTCCTGCACGCAGGCGGGAGTGGGGTGCCGCTCCAACCACAGGCAGCCGGGCTGCCATGGTCGAGTTCTATGGAGGCGACCTGAGCGGTATCATCGCTCACCTGGATTATTTGGCTGATCTGGGGGTGAATGCGCTCTACCTGAACCCTATTTTCACAGCATTTTCCAATCATCGCTATGATGTCACCGATTACTTCAATGTGGATCCACACCTGGGAGGTAACCTTGCCCTGGTGAACCTGCGTCAGGCTCTCAGCGCTCGCGGGATGCGTTACATCCTGGACATCGTTCCCAACCACTGCGGCTACCTGCATCCCTGGTTCCAGGCAGCTCAGGCTGACCCATCCGCACCCACTGCCGATTATTTCACCTTTCGCAAACACCCCAATGATTACGAGACCTGGTTGGGAGTACGCACGCTGGTCAAGCTGAATTACAGTTCTGCGGCTTTACGCAATGTGATGTACGAAGGTCAGGATTCTGTGTTTAGACATTGGCTGCGCCCATCGTACTCCGCGGATGGCTGGCGCATCGATGTTGCCAACATGCTCGCACGGCAAGGGGCAGACCAGCGGGGAATGGAGGTGGGGAGGGCTATCCGTCAGGCAGTGAAGGCTGAAAACCCGCATGCTTATTTGATGGGCGAGAATTTTTTCGATGCTTCCAGTCAATTACAAGGGGATTGCTGGGATGGGGTGATGAATTATTCAGGGTTTGCCCTGCCGCTCAGGGATTGGCTAGGTTCTGTGTTTATCTTCGTACCTGGTCAAAGTCAGCCGATCAACACCGGAATTTCTGCATCTACCCAGACCCTGGTGGAAAGCTGGAGCGCGTTCAGGGCGGCAATTCCATGGGTGGTAGCATGCCAGCAATATAATCTGGTAGGAAGCCATGATACCCCGCGCGCATTGGCTTTATTGCAAGGAAATCGCGATCTCTTTAAGCTTTCTGTGGTGTTAATGTTTACTTACCCAGGTGTCCCAAGCATTTATTACGGCGATGAGATCGGCCTGGGTGGTGGACGGGATATGAACGCCCGCCTGTGCATGAGCTGGGATCCATCCACCTGGGATACCGAATTGCTGTCTTTTTATAAAGTCCTTACCCACTTGCGCCGTAGCTCCTCCGCACTGATGGATGGAGGATTCCAGGTGCTATTGACTGAAGACGACACCCTGGTATACCAACGCGATACTGATGAAGCGATAATCCTGGTGGTTGCCAGGCGAGGCAGCACGAATCGACCTGCTGATCCAATCACAGTCGCGCATGGGGCAATTATGGACGGAACATTATTTGAAGAGCTATTTACCCACCAGCGCCTGCGGGTGCAGAATGGGAATCTCCTCTTGCCGGAATTACATCCCGGTGCGCAGGTTTGGATCGCACATAATAAATGACTGCCCACTTTTATGAATGGGCAGTCGTATTGACCACTGTTCACCTGGTTCAGCGCTAGAACAGCCAACCTAATATTATTCACCCCCGAATATAGATTTCCTGTAGGAAGAGAAATTCCTAAGATTTATCTCTGCGGAAATCCCTCCGTAAATTCAATCGAAAAAAACAGATCTATTCATCCACTGAAGACAACGCATGGCGACGGCTGCTCATACGGAACATCATTCCGACCATGAAGCCCATCGCCGTCAGTCCTGCGAGTGCAATCTTGGTGATATCTACCACCGGTTCCACGCGCACGCCCTCGGGGCTGGCTATAACCACTGCCACCGGCCGTGAAAGGATACGCCCACCACCGCCTCCGCCACTGCCTGTACCCTGCGAAGGCTTCTCCGAGTTCTGCTCTGAACTGGTTCCAGTGCCACTGCCCAGTCCAAAACCAACCCCACATAACACCTCTGCAGTGGGGATGATCATCGTATCTTCGTGCTCAATAGGTTCGCCGTAGACTACGCGTACATCTGCGGCCGCCAGGAACTCTTCCATAGTGTCTTGAAACACGCCCAAACCATATTCTGCTGGTGTGTTTTCATTCATTTCGTCAGTCATAATATTTACTCCTCTATATTTGCTCGCAGGTTATTGGTTGCGGTGCATCAGTCTGATCAACATTGCCCCTAGCAATCCTCCGGCCAACATGGACCAGATCACAATGCGGGTAATATCTCTTACTGGCAGGGTTCTTTCCTGACCATCAGAAGTCTTCACAATCACCGCTTTGGGACGGTTCCAGATCAACCCGGCATGATGACCCGGGAATTGTATTTTAAACACGCGCGTCTGGGGTGTGATCTCATAATCTCCCACCTGAATGGGTTCTCCAGTATGGATTTCGCTCTGCATGGCATTCATAGGCGCTCCTATGGACCCGGTTTATCCGATGGTGGAGGGTTCTTGCGGGTGGCTTTTTGAAGCTCTTCATTGACTTTACGCAGTGCTTCAGAAACTTCAGACCGCACCCTCGATCCAACTTCGCCGGTCCGCCACCGTTCATGCAAGTCTTCCACATCCTCTTTGATGGTCTTACCGGTAGGACTGTTGGAGAAATCCTTGGAAGCCTGGCTTAATGAGGCTCCCAGGTTGGCCAGTCCTTCTTCGATTTCTTGCTGCAGCTTCCGGCGTTCTTCACTTTCCCAGGCAGTTTGCAAGGCAGCACGTAAATTTTTACCCAGCTCATTCAGCTGATCACCGATATTGTCATTTGAAGCCTTATTATCATTGGGATTATTTTCACTCATAGTTTCCTCCTTGTATCACGACCATACTTATTATACGTCGTATGCACCGAAAAGTAGCTTATCAGAAGATTAAGAGCAGGTTGTTCGTTTCACTATTGTGCGCTTAATTAAAATCCAGATAATTTCAGCTAATTACCTTGAGAAAGTGACGTTTTCCGGCTTGAAGTACGCCAGCATGAGGAAATACCTGGTTCGCTTCCTTGATGATTTCCCCGTCCAAGCGCACTCCATTTTGCTGGATTAAACGGCGACCCTCGCTTTTACTGACCACCAGCTTCCCCTCGATCAGCACATCCAGCACGGTTTGACCGGCGCGCAAGCTGAAGGTAGGCATATCATCCGGTACGCTGCGCTCCTGGAATACCTTCACAAAGTTTTCTTCGGCTCGTTTAGCAGCTTCAGCGCCATGAAAGATATCACAGACCTCATAGGCCATCTTCATCTTGGCGTCACGCGGGTGCACTTTCCCTGAAGCAACACCCTGTTCGAGTGTATTGATCTCAGCAGTTGTCCAGCGGGTGACCAGGCGGTAATAAAGCGGCATCGCTTTATCAGGCACGCTCATTAACTTACCGTACATATCATCGGCGGTGGTATCGAGGGGAATGTAATTCCCCATGCTTTTACTCATCTTTACTTCGCCGTCGGTTCCTGGTAGGAGCCCCATGATGATGGCGATGTTGGGTTTTTCGCCCAGGAAGGTCATGATTTTTCGTGCCGCGGTGACGATATTGAATAGCTGGTCGGAACCACCCACCTGCACATCGGCGCGCATCGAGTACGCGTCATACCCTTGCATGACGGAGTAAAAGAACTCGTGCACGTAGATCGGCTCATTCTTCTCCCAGCGCAGCTTGAAATTCTCACGTGTGATGAACTGCTGTACGGTGAAGTTTGAGGCCAGCTTGATCAGCTGCTCAAACGTCAGCCCGGATAGCCACTCAGCGTTATAGCGGATGATGGTTTTTTCTCGATCCAGAACGCGGAATGCCTGGTCTGCGTAGGTACGGCCGTTAATTGCCACTTGCTCAGGAGAAAGAATTGGGCGGAGTTTATCCTTATCGGATGGGTCACCGATCAAAGAGGTGTAGTTGCCGATCAGGAAGGTCACTTCGTGCCCCAGCTCCTGGAATTGCGCTAATTTGCGCATGGTAATCGTGTGCCCCAGGGTTAAATCCGGTTTGGTAGGGTCGTAGCCGCAGTATACCCTCAAGGGACGCTTTTCCTGCGCTGCTTCGATTAAGCGCAGGCGCAGCTCATTTTTCATCGCCTGCTTTAGCTCTTCATCGCCATATTCGGTGCCCCGCATCAGGTATTCAACCTGTTCGTCGATGCTCATTTTGGTTCTATCCATTTCCGCCTCCATGTTATTCATTCCAGCCGCAACTTTCCAATCGTTCATCCGCTGTTTACAAAAAAACGCGCCCTCTGTGGGAGGACGCGTTGTACGCTCCACAGAAGGTGGTCAATGCCTTGTATAATAAGCGTAGCTGAAATTTTTCATGCGCCGATTATACCATTATTGATCGCGGAGAAAAATATATGGATACCAAAATCGAGGATTTGATCTCTAAAATGGAGCAGTCGCGGGCAAAGCTGGATGCTGCTCTGGACAAAATCGCTCCGCAGCTAGAAATCTACCCCGCCTGGAAAGTGAAACAGGTGATGGACCATATCGCCGGTTGGGATGTGCTGGTTTATCAAACCCTGGAGGATTATGTGCGTGGAGAACCTCCATCTAATGCAGTATTTGGTGGAATCGATCGTTATAATGCAGAATCGGTAACCGAACGTAAAGCGTTATCACTGGAACAATCTCAACAGGCTTATAAAGCGGCGCGCGAGCGTGTGATCCAGGTGTTGCATGGCTTGCCACCGGAGATGGTAAACCGAAAATATTCAGCACCATGGGGGGGCATGTGCACGATTGCCAGTATCGTCCGGATCTTCGTTTCGCATGAGCAGGAACATGCCCAGCAGATCGAAGAAGTGTTAAAGAAATCTGGCGCCGGCAAATAAATATTTCGACTGTTACATATCTTGATCGTACATGATCTGGGGAAGCTGCTCGCTTTCTCAGGAGATGGTGAGCTATGGACATGATCTGGAAGCAAGCATTATGGAGCCAATTTGAGGCGACGATCGACATGTTTGGAAATGCGCTGAATGCCTGCCCGAACGCATTGTGGACTGCTCACATGTGGAACGATCCTGGCATGAAGCCTGAGTTTTCTGATTTTTGGTACATTGCCTACCACACCCTGTTCTGGTTGGATTTATATCTTTCCGGCGCGGTAGAAGGTTTTACTCCCCCTGCCCCATATACCCTTGCTGAGCTGGATCCGCGCGGAGTGCTCCCAGAGCGAATTTATTCGAAGGATGAATTACTTACTTATCTCAAGCATTGCCGCCAGAAATGCCAGGAAATTATCGATGGATTGACGGCTGAGAAGGCCAGGCAGTTATGTTTTTTCCCATGGAGAAAAGACGGCATTCGTTTTGGTGAGCTGTTATTGGACAACCTTCGGCATGTCCAGGAACATGGTGCGCAGTTAAATATGTTGCTCGGTCAGCAGGCAGGTATTTCCACGGGTTGGTTAGCTAAGGCCAGGGATGAGCACTAAATAAATTGTGGTCTGCACCCACCCATGCCAGAGGAGATTGAGTGTGCTATAATTCCCGGCATTGGTGTAAAAAATGCAGGCCCCGGTATTGGTACTCAATGCGAATTTCGAGCCGATCAACGTCTGCAATACCCGCCGAGCCATAACTCTCATTATTGACGGAAAAGCCAGCCTGATCCTGAATGGACGCGGCGAGATTAAGACAGTGAGGCAGATATTTCCGCGCCCATCCATCATCCGTCTGGAGAAGATGATCCACCGACCACGCCCGCGGGTCAAACTCACCAAGCGCGAGATCTTACGCAGGGATAACTACACCTGCCAGTACTGTGGTCAGCATGTTCCTTATCTTACGGTGGACCATGTGATCCCGCGCCACCTGGGGGGTGAGCATGTATGGACGAACCTTGTGGCTGCCTGTCCCCACTGTAATCATCGCAAGGGTGGGCGAACCATCGAACAGGCACAGATGCACCTGCTGCACACACCTAGCATCCCGCCGGCCTCAGCCAGCTATTTGTATGCCCACCACTTGCATGATAACAAGGAGTGGGTGCCTTTTGTGACTGGCTGGTAACCTGAAGATCGGACTCCGTTCAACCCCCACCCAACAGCCTGACCATAATCTGTGGGCTAAAAAATACTTCCAGGAAAGCTGCCCCAAGGAATAGCGGTACCACCAGTGCCAGGGTAATCTTGGCCCAATCTGCAATGGAACGTACCAGCCCCTCGCTGATTGACTGTTGTTGATGAGGGGTCACCAGGCTGGCACCCACCTGCAAGATGGCAGCCCCTGAAAGGATGATCGCCGGGATTTCTAAAATTCCATGCGGCAGGGTGAAGGCTGCCAAGACGGTCAGAGGGTTCATCCCCGATTGGACAGCTACCCCAATAAAAAATCCAATGATCGCCATGGGCAGCATCAGAATAAGCGCTCCAGCCACACCCAAGGTGAAAATCCCCACTACGATGGCAATACTGACCGCCCGCAGGTTATGCCACCATATGGTGAACACATTGCTGGTGCTGAAAAACCCCAACTGGCGGAATTGATCCAGGATCTGCGAATCGATGGATTTCAAGCGATCTAATCCGATCGAACCAGCTGAGATACCGAGCTCCTTCACCACGGCAGCCCCCAAATACATACCTGCCACTAAAAGTATGATCATGCAGACGATTGGGATGATCAATTGCCGTAAGGTATGTGGGATTTCACGCCGATACCAGTCCCAAATTGAATGTGCACCGCCAGTAAATTGGGTCCGAAATACCTTAAACATCCAGCGTAGATTAAGCACATCGATCTCCTGACCCAACAATTCCTCCCGGTTCAGGTGCGTAATCCCCATGCGCACCAGGAGACCTGCAAGAATCGACTGAGCCAGCACAGCCCACCACAATACCTTGTAGTCGGCCCATAACATCATCACCGACTCGATCTGGATCAACAGAGCTACCGGAATGATAATGAACGATGCCAGCAAGTTGGCTGCCCGAACTGAGGTGGTTTGGGTTGAGATGGCGACTGCCCCACTCACCATGACCATAGCTTGAACAGCCGTCAGCAGGACGATCAATATCAGGAATAATGGTGCGGGTCTCCAGCTGGTGGTTCGGTAAATTCCGACCATGTAGACAATCATCCCCAGGTAGGAGGCAAGCAGAGGCGTTAACACACATGCCAGGAGCTTTCCGAGATAAAGCTGGACATCCGTTAAAGGACTACTCAATAATGGCTCAATGCTACGCCGCTCAGTCTCACCCGCAAAGCTTTCCAGGGCAATCACAAGCGATATGGATATTGGGAAAAATCCTACGATCATCAGCAAGAAGGGAATGAACCTTTCTGCTAATAAATTCGCCCCATATTTTTGCACAAATCCCAATATCTGCCCGGTGGTGAAGTTCGCCAGGAATGGGAAAATCAGTGTGAGGATGGTAATGGGGAGGAAGATGCGCCAATCTCTCAGCTGGTCGCGCACTTCGCGGCGGGTAATAATCAGCGCAGAACGAATGTCATCCAGCATGTAAGGCTGCTCCACTGGACGAAATTTGGTTAACAAGCCCCAACGGCTGCTTAAATTCCAGGCTCCCATTAATAGCCTGCAGGTAGACTTTTTCAAGGCTGCGCGGCACTTCAGATAACCCCACCACAGGAAGATCCATTTTTACCAGGTATTGAATGACCAAAGGGTTTGCCTGGATGGGAAGGTCAGCCTGGTAGCGGAGCCAATCCGAGCCCTGGCCGGTCAGGGTAACTGCATCGGGCAGCTTAAGTAACAAACCTTCGATGCTGCTTCCCAGATGAACCTCAAATTGCGGTGCACCCAGCAGCCGGGTTTTTAACTCATCTACCCGCCCACAAATGATGATGCGACCCCGCTGGATAATAGCAATCTTCTCGGCCAGCTCTTCGGCTTCCGCTAAATTATGCGTGCAAATAATGATCGCCCGGTTGGCGTCCTTGAGACCATGAATGGCATCCCGAACCAAACGGGCGCTTTCAGGGTCCATGGCTGAGGTGGGTTCATCCATTAATAGTACCGGTGGGTTATGGAACAAGGCGCGAGCCAGGGCCAGTTTTTGACGCATGCCCTTGGAGTACTCTCCAATCTTTCGCTTCCGTTCACCCCCCAGACCGAACTGCTCCAGGAGCTCATCGGTCCGTTTCTGACGGGAAGAAGCCTGCATATGGTAAATTTGACCAAAGAAATCGAGATATTCCAAGGCAGTCATGCGTCCGTATAGACCATGTTGCTCGGTCAGAATGCCTACCGAGGCGCGAACCTGCGCGGATTGAGTGACCACATCGTAGCCGGCTACACGTGCCCAACCCGTTGTGGGTCTTAACACGGAAGTAAGCATGCGCAGCGTGGTGGTTTTCCCGGCACCATTAGGGCCAAGCAGTGCCAGCACCTCTCCAGATTTCACTGCCAGTGAAACCTGGTCCACGGCCAGAAAATCATTGAATTTTTTACTCAGGTTTTCGGTTTGGATCATTCAAATTATCATTCAAACGATAAATAAAACAAACCCCTGGAAGTGACTGTTTGCCGGAAGCTCAGGCAGCGGGTTGCTGGATATCCCCACTTGAAGTTTCATGCTTGCGATGGCGCCAAAAGAGCAGCAAACCCGACAGGATAGCCACGACCAACATGAAATACTGGTTAATATTGATTGTTCCTACGGTTGGAGAGTCAATACGTATGAATTCCAGAAAGAATCGCGTCATTGGGTATCCAATCAGATAAACCAGGAAGATGTCGCCTTCTTTAAGCTTTTCAGCAAATCTCCTTCCCAACCACAGCAAAATTACCATGAGCAGTAAGTTCAGTACGGATTCATAAAAAAACAATGCCTGAAAGGTCGAATAATTTTCGTATCCGGCTATCGGGTTATCAATGTGTACTGCCAATGGGAAGGGCAGGTTGCTGGGTTTTCCATACAGCTCCTGATTGAAAAAATTACCCCAGCGCCCGATTCCTTGTGCGAGAGCTACACCTGGAGCTGCAATATCCGCCCAGAGCAGAAAGCTCTGTTTCTTATACCGCGTATAGAAATATAAGGCGATGGCACCGCCAATGACTGCCCCCGCAATCCCCAGACCTCCAGCGCGCGTATTGATCAATGCCAATGGGTGGGTCAGGTAATACTTGGTGGTATAGCCCAGTGCCACCATGGAAGGGGGTGGGGTGAAGACGTGCCATAAGCGGGCACCGACGATGCCGGCGATCAGCACCCAGATCAGGGCATCCCACACAAATTCACTCTTTAATCCCCTGCGCTTGGCCTCGTGCTCTGCGAGGAAGGCAGCTGCTACGGCTCCAGACATTAAGATGATGCCGTACCAGCGAATATAGAGCAGCCATATATGGATTCCGTATTGATCGATTGACATATGTATCCTTTACTCGACTATCCTGTTAGCTTGAACGTGGTTTCTTAGAATATATTGGGCGCGCGTATACAGCAATCGTTGAATCGCAGTGATGTGCGAAATGATCCCTATAAGTATGAAAGCATACTCAGCCAGCTTCGGCTGGTTTACCCCCAGTAAAATAATACCCAAAAACATCAGGATTAACTTTTCTGCCCGACCCGCAATGCCGACCGTGCAGTCGGGGATGCCCCCAGCTGACTCGGCTTTGGCGCGCACATAGGAAGCCATGATCATCCCCGATATGCTCAGGATGGCAGCGAACTTACTGATCCCACCCCCAAGCAACAACCCGCCGATAAGGATGAACTCGGCGTAACGATCGACAGTATGGTCAAATACGGTTCCAAATCCGCCGGTCTTGCCGCTGGCACGCGCGGTTGCACCATCCAGCCCATCGGCGATATACATCAGAATTCCCAGGACTAATCCCACCCAATATTGATTCCGGCTGAGCATATATCCTGCAGCGATGGCAAACAACAGGCTGATCAGGGTCCAAAAGTCAGCTGTCAGGCCAAGTTTGTGGCTGAAATTTCCAATCGGTGCGATGATCTTGTTATATATCGGTCTTAATCTGGCTAACATTCGGTATGTGCTCCTACGGACTCGAGATGGCTTATAACTTTAGCTGGATAGGTCCAGCCAGCAGGTGTTCTGCTCGCCGGTCTGCTTCCTGTCGGGTGAGTGGAAAATTAGGCCCGATATTCTCAACCATTACGGAGGCCACTGCAGATGCAAAACAGCCGACTGCGGTGAGATCGCCTGGCATCTCGATATACCTGGCTATGAAACCTGCTGCATAGGTATCACCGGCGCCAGTGGGATCGAGGGCGTGAGTGGTATAGGGCGGGATCACATAACTTGATTGACCATCGTAGATGATCGAACCTGCTTCAGCTAAAGTGACCACCGCGATCTTACATCCATACTTATACAACGCTTGGACTGCACTTTCAGGGTCCTGGCGGGCATTAATTCCAGTCGCTACCAATGTTTCCACCTCATTGGCTTTAATGATTGTGGAAAGTGCGGCGATATCGATAAATTCCTGCGACAGCTTATGGGCTATATCGCCGTCATGGATCGTACGTAATAAACCCTGCGGGTCCAACAAGATGGGTACACTGAATTTAACCCGCAGGTTCTTGACTAATGAAATCGGTATTTCGCTCAGGATCGGTCCTAACAAGATGAATTCTGCTTCATCGGTCGGGATCAGATCAGATGGGAGGGGAGCGGCAATCCCTAATATGGAGAGGGTGCGATTTCCCTGGTCATCCAAATAATTGAGGGCGAATCCCCCGGTATGAGGGGTGGTAAACAAGTGGGTTCTAATGCCGCAGGCATGCATTTCGCGCTCGAGGCGGGCTCGATAATCAGACCCCACCCCACCTACCAGTGTCGAAGGATAACCCAGCCTAGACAATGCCAGGCAGGCATTGGTCGAGCATCCGGACAATATCCGTTCATTCGTGGACACTTCGGGAGTGGTGATAAGGTCAAATACCGGATTACCAAAAGCTAAGATTCTCTTCGAAGTCATCGCGATTTGAACCAATTTGCTGTGATGTGATTTGTCATTTATTTTCTTTCACCCGCTACGGCCAGTAAAAAAATGATATTAAATGTAATAACCTGATAATCTTTGTCTCGTCAACCCTGTCGTATTTCTAGGGGTTCAGGCAGTATCTGCTATTCTTGACCAACATAAAACGCACAATTGCTTGGGATCAAGATTTAATCACCAAGACTCACCGGTTGTAAACGTCTCCCGGCGACCAAACAGCGTATATCTTACTTTTTAATGGGTTGGTTGTCAACAATGGTTTGGTGTCAGTGTTGCCAGGGGAGGAACAAGGAGAGTCCCGGCTTAAAAATCACTCTTTCATACGGGCGTAGACTGCGAAGATTCAGTAGCTTAATTCTTCAATCTGGATTATCTTCTTCAGTAGCTTCAGCCTCCACGAGCACTTCGCGCTCCCGCCCACCCGTCTGAGCTGGACCCACCACACCCATTTCTTCCAGCTCGTCCATTAAGCGGGCTGCCCTTGGGTAACCAATGCGCATCCTGCGCTGGAGCATTGAAGCGCTGGTATACTTTTCGCCCCGCAACATCTCGATGGCTTTGTTGACCAGCTCATCCCTGTCCATCATGATCGCATCTTCTTTCAGGAATGCTTCCCAGGGGGGGATTGCGCCTGCTTCGGGTGGGTGCACAGTTTGCCAGTACATGATGAGCTTATCAATTTCAGCATCGGAAACCATCACTCCCTGCACTCGAACCGGGGCAGCCACTTCAGGAGGCATAAATAACATATCCCCGTGCCCAAGCAAGGATTCTGCACCGCCGGTGTCGAGGATGACGCGTGAATCCACCGATGAGGCAACCGCGAAAGAGATACGAGCCGGGAAATTCGCTTTGATCAGCCCTGTGACGACATCCGTGCTTGGGCGTTGGGTTGCCACCACCAGGTGAATACCGGTGGCACGCGCAAGCTGGGCCAGCCGGATCAGCATGGGTTCAGTCTGGTCAGGGGCAGTCATCATCAGGTCGGCTAGCTCATCCAGTAAAACTACAATACGGGGCAGGGTTTCGCTGGCTTTATGCCGGCGGACTTTGCGATTATACGAATCGATATTACGGGCATGCATTTCTTCCAGCAGCTTATAGCGCCGATCCATTTCTGCCACCACCCAGCGCAGCACACCCAGGATGCGTTGGATGTCGGTTTCCACCTTTCCGAACATGTGCGGCAGCCCATTGAAACGTACCAGCTCGACCATCTTGGGGTCGATCATCACCAGGCGCAGGTCAGCCGGGGTGTTATTCATTACCAGGCAGGCGGTGATGGCTGCGATGCAGACAGATTTGCCTGAGCCGGTGGTTCCGGCAATCAAAAGATGCGGCATGGTGCTTAAATCAGCTACCACGGGTAAACCCGAGACGTCGCGCCCCAGGGCAATCGTCAATGGCGAGCCAACCTTGTAGAAAGCCTCCGTCTCGAGGATGGAGCGCAGCCGCACCATGCTGGTGCGCATATTGGGTACTTCGATGCCCACGTAAGGCCGCCCTGGAACAGGTGCTTCAATGCGCAAGCGCTCTGCAGATAATGCCAGTGCAAGGTCACGGCGCAAGCCAGCGATCTGGGCGACCCTCACTTTGCTGCGGTTGGCTTGTTCTTCCTCCGAGCCACCCTTCTCCACGAAACCTGGCTCGACTGCAAATTGGGTCACGGTTGGACCAACCCTAAAGCCAACCACTTTAGCAGGTATGCCAAACTCAGCCAACGATTTCTCGATCATGCCAGCAGTCTGGTTGATGTTGCGCTCATCCGGACGGTCTTGAGTGTCTTTGACCAACATCTCAAGGGATGGAAGATGCTCATCACGGGGCGGCAATGAGATATTTTTAGCCTGTTCATTCGAGGCGTTCAGCCGTTTGCGAAATTCAACTGGCACCGGCAACCGGCGTTTCTTGCGCTCAGCTGTGGTTAAGGGCGCACCAGTTTGATTCACAGATGGTGCGACACTGATGATGGGTTCATTTACTACAGGACTGGAAGGCTTTACCTCGGCCATTTTTTGGATACCTTTGAGCAAAGGTGCAACCAGACCCAATCCGTATCCAAGGCACAGCAAGATGATCAAGCCGAACAGCAATCCGCCCCAAATATTGCGATCCAAGCTCAGAAATTTCAAGCCCACAGCCACCAGCTCAGCCAAACCCCAGCCCACAAACCCGCCGTCCAACCCGGCCTCGGCTCGATCCACCAACCGCCCACCTATCACCGACAATAAACCGAGGGCAGAGAATCCTGCCAGCTCTAAAGCGATAATGCGCCCCCAACGTACCTGCGGGTCGGCAGATAACCGTAATTCTCCTAGTGGGCTGGGCTGGCGAGAATGCAAACGCAACACCATCACCCCAGCGAGAATTGTGCCAATGACCACCAGGATAGCCCCATATCCGAAGGCATGCAGTACGACATTACGCCAGAAGGTGATCAATGTGCCCCCCGACAGCTCTGGCAGGTATAATGAAATCAGTGTGATCAGCCCAAAGGCTACTAAAAACACACCGATGAAATCCCAGGTGAAGCGTTGGAATCGAGCCATAAATCCAACGCCCTGGTTGATAAGGCCGTCATATTTGCGATTTGTGGCTGGTACCTTCACTTTGGAGCTGGCTGCTTTTTTTGCGGTCATTGCTTGATTACCCTGGAACTTGATTTACTTCATCCACACTAGTATACATCAACTTTTCTTTCCACTTCTAGATGATCACGTCGAAGAATACGCCTTACCATGCGGCTTATAAGATACAGGCAAGGATAGTCGATGTTGACTCTTCTGAATTTGGAACTAAACAAAGTGACGTTTACGTGCTCAATCAGGAAGCTCGGGTGAAGGTTTGGCTTCAGCACGTGAGGCTATATAGATACCCGCCAGGATCAGGACTCCCCCTGCCAATTTGATCAGGCTGGGTACTTCGTGCAAGAAAAAATAGGCCAGGATGGTCGATCCAACCGGTTCTCCTAATAATGTAATGGACACATAAGCAGCTGACAGATATCCTAACGCCCAATTGAAGGTTGAGTGGCCGATAAGCTGAGGAATCACTGCCAGCAGAATGAGCCAAAGATATATCTGTGATGAGTATCCGAAGGGCATCTCATTCGCAGACAGCATGATGATGATCAACACGATCGCTGCCATGCCATACACCAATGAGATATAGCTGATCAGCGACATCCTGGCACGCAGTTTCCTGCCGATCAATAGATAGGCTGCCCCGGCAATGGCACCGCACAAAGCCAGCATATCTCCCAGGAAAGCCCGCCCATGCAAAAAGGTAAACAGGCTGGGGCAGGCAATCCTTCCCGCATTGATCGAGCACGAATCGCTGAGGCCCACTATCGCCCCTCCCACCAAAGCCAACACCAGTCCAATCAGGACCGCCCGTTTGATGGGTTCTTTGATGGTGAATGGGGAAAGCAATGCCACCCAAAGCGGGATGGTACTCACCAGCACGACCGAGCTTGCAACGGTTGTATATTGAAGCGAAGTGATCCAGGTGGCGAAATGCAAAGCCAGAAATCCGCCTGAAATAAGTGCCAGGAGCAGCTCAGCTCGCTTGAGCCCGGCAAGCTCTCGCCGGTGGGTGGAGGCAGCCACAGGCACTAGGATCAGGGAGGCGACGGTCAACCTCCAGGCAGCGATCACCAGCGAAGCCGCTTCCTTTTGGGCAAAGCGAATGAATATAGACGCGGTGGATACCGCCAGGATGCCGAACAGGATGGCGACGACCGGAGATACACGGGGACGATTCGGTGAATTCATGTGCGAGGGCTAATTATAGACGAATTTCACCGGGACCCGTTTAGATGTTTGAAATTTCACGGTTTACGGATATGCCAGATGACCTTGCCGACCATATCCTCCCGCCTGACCGGACCAAATATCCGGCTGTCGACGCTTTCAGGCTGATTACCAATCACATTTAACCCACCATCCGGGTTTAAGTTTTGGATGCGCTTGATCAGCAATCCATAACCCGGCTGGTGGAAAGCAATTATATCCCCAGGGGATGGAGGTACAAAAAGAAAGGGGATTTTGCTAACCAGCACAAAATCCCCATTTTGATATTCAGGGGCTAAGCTATCTTCAATAACTTTTAAGATATTCAGCATTATAGAGCCGGATACACCAGCTCCAGCGCCGGGGCGTACGGAGCCTTGGCGCGCTTGGTGGCGATCCCTTTGGTCTCCCAAAACATCTGTGCAAATTCGTTGATGGCTTCAACAAGTTGGGTGGCAATGTCACGATCAGTGGTCTGGCGCACCTTTGACCCAAGCTGCATGATCTTGTGAACCAGGGCATGCGCGTTAGGATATTTCTCGAGGTGCTGTGCTTTCAGATAGTCACCCCAGATGACGCGTATCTCGGCCTTGGCGCGTTCAGCATGTTCTTCTTTCACTGCGATGTAACGTGACATGCTGTTCATATATTCTTTATTCCGGTCGGGGGTCTTGGCTTCGAATTCGGTCATCAGGTCCAGCATGCGTACCGCAGTCAGGGCGCTGATCTGGGCGACGATTGGGTCATAAATCCCACACGGGATGTCACAATGGGCCTTAACCGTCTCAATATGGAGTTTCTGGTCAACTTTATCTAAAATTTGGTAAATCATATGTCCTCCTATCGATCATTTGAAACTATTCAGATTGTTATCAGGATAATAATGAGATTATAAATACTTGTCAAGAAAAAAAAGATAATGAATTATTAATTATTCTCAGAAAAGTTAAATCAGTGAGTTTATAAAGGTTTTCAATCCATATTCATGGTTACGCAGTCTACCAGTATCGAGGGTAGATGAAAGAGCATAACGAGACATTTCTTCTTGTCGGTGTAATCACTTATTAATGTTCACCTAATAGTTTTGCTTGACAAGTGGGGGAGGGGGGAATAAAATTTTCCTATTCATCAACACAATATTCTACTCCGAGTGAGAGAATAAGCCTGAGACAGATCGATTCCAAAAGGAGGAACCCAGCATGACCCATATCATAACAAGTTTGTGCCTGCGCGATTCTGGATGTGTGGATGTATGCCCAGTAGAGTGTATCGTGGGTGGTAAGCCGGTTGAACAGTATCCATGGTTCTATATTGACCCCGATACCTGCATTGACTGTGGTGCCTGTATCCCGGAATGCCCGTTCGAAGCCATTTTCCCTGAAGACGAAGTCCCATCCGCTTATACTGCCAAGGGGACTGAAATGGTCAGTCAGGTAGGATTTACCGGG
This sequence comes from uncultured Chloroflexia bacterium, assembly GCA_963809805.1. Taxonomy (GTDB): domain Bacteria; phylum Chloroflexota; class Anaerolineae; order Anaerolineales; family UBA4823; genus FEB-25. The sequence goes on from CAWELB010000002.1 coordinate 440,390, forward strand.
CATTATGAAGGTGTGGACCACCACAATCGACCGGTGGTATTAAACAGCGTGCGCACGCTGAAAGCCGGAGAAGTTGTCGATCTGACGAAGGATATCCAGCCGAACTATGATTTCTTCACCAAAGGACCAGGCTATAAAGCCAACGAATGAAAGAAACGATCGGGCTGCCTGAAAATGTGATCAAGGCAACCCGATCCGGATAAATATCACGAAATAGAGCGAAAAGCTGGTGGGAACATCCACCAGCTTGTTTTTTAATCAGCTATTTACTGGTCTCCAGGCGCAGGCTGCCGGCACCCAATTTCACATTGATTGTGATCGTGCTGCCTGTGCCGGTCAGCTGGTAATTATTCCCGTTATGCTGCCAGTTACCACTGGTGGTGACGCTCGACAGGCCATTATCCGTGATCACCAGCGCATTCACACCCTCCGGAACGCTGACCACGACGGAGCTCACACCTGATTCGATGGTCACAGTCATGTCGTGCTGCAGCTTACCGCTGAAATCGAGGGTATAACTGCCTGCCCCACCATTGAAAGTGAGATCATTGACATTGGCATTCGCCAACCCGGTCAGGGTAACGGTGGATGCACCCGTGGTGTATTTTAACTCGGTCATCTCAATCAGATTGGGCTTGGAAAAGCTCAAATCGACCTTGGATGCGCCATCAGTGACGTCCAGCTTATGGATGGAGAGCCCACCCAGCTCAAAGGTGCCTTCATATGCACCGGCTTTGATCACCAGACTCATCGGGCTATCCCCCAGGGATAAATTCCATTCATTGATGATGGTCGTGCCAATCTTGGGAATTCCATTAAGCTTCATGTTCCCTGTGTCGATACTGATATTATTGTTATCGGTGGTGATCACTGGCTTGAGGTCGGCAACATTATATGTTGCAGTGCCACTGATCAGCGCATCGGTGGCGCCAGGCTGCAGATTAAGTTTTCCAGCACCAAAATTCATAGTCACGTCCGCAATGGCCTGCTGGTCTGCGAGCAAGGGCACGTTGATATTATCGGTAACGGTAGGTCCAGTTTTTATTTGAACTTCTGGAAGATTTATATTGATTGAACATGCCAGGCTAACTATTGCCAGGGCTGTGACTGCAAGAAAGATCATTTTTCGGTTCATGATAACCTCCTGATGGTGAATTATATACGTACATACGCAGGTTGGTCGATCAGGTTGCAGATTGCAAAATTGTTCTGGCAGAACCGGATAATAGATTTGTTAGATTAGACCATCAATGTCTGATCTGAGGCAGGAATGTGGGTAAACCCAACACATATATACGGGCTTCCCTCTGCCAGCTGTTACCTGCTCTATCAGAGATTTCTACGGAATTAACAATCGTTGTGGGAGAGCTTATTCCAGCATCCACAATAGCATCGAAGCGAATGACGACATTCATGGATGAGCTCACGTCTCCATACCAGCTTACAGTCCCACCAGAATAACTGGTGATCCCGGAAGAAGCCCATAGATTACCCGCGTACATTAATTCTGGTGGCAAGGGGTCACTCAAAGTGGCATCGTTCATAATCCGACCTGGGTTGCGTAATGTGATGGTAAAGGTCACCAGCTGACCTGGATTCACGCGGTAATCGCTGGCGGTTTTGGTTGACTCGCGTAATGTAGGTAAATATGAGTCGAAGAGGTATCCATCGCGCTGATAATTTCCACGCCCGGTTCCCCAAAAGATGGTTGCATTCGCTGTGGCTGGCAGGTCATAAGCCACCACTCCCGAATTGGCGGTCAGCAGGATGATTTCCAAATCGGGATCAGCATCGATATTCGCTAATGTGGGTGCAGGTAATGCTCCATTCCAGTTTTCATCCCCAAATGCATCCGGTAGATTGATTTCATAAATTGGCTGCCCCACAAAATCCAGGATATGCAGTTTGCCGGTGAGGTTACTGCCTTTTTGCGTCCATGAGCTGAATATCACCTCAGCATATCCGTTATTATCCAAATCTGCAATCACCGGCTCGGAAGCAAAGCGATAAAAACCTTCGCCGGAGTTATAGACGGAATATGGCCAAAACCCATGTTCGGTTTTATCCAGCCAGAAAGCGTGCATCCGTCCATCATAAGAGGCATAAAGAATTTCCAAATGCCCATCTCCATCCAGGTCAGCTACCGCTGGGTTTGGCTCGGCACTCTCAATCACGTTATATTCCTCACTCAGCGGAGCACCCGTATCTACCGGCACGCTGCGCCAATCAAAGCCATCCGTATTGAAACGGCTGCGATCGGCGTTGAACACATAAACACCTTCGTATTTACTGGGTGGATAACCCGCATAGCAGTCATATACATTTCCCGTGGCTACCACCTCCCTCACCCCATCCCCGTTCACATCGGCAATGACGCTCGGTCCATCGGCAAAGTTGGTACGATAGCTTTCTGCGCGCGCTCCATTACACTCCCCCCAACCACGCAGCTCGGTGTCCAGGCTTTCCCACACGCCCACCTTGCCCCAGCCTTTGTCACCATACATCCCATTGGCGGGGATCTGAGTCCCATCTGCCTCGTAAGCACAAATATAGTGTACATCTGAAGGCACGATAATTTCGTTGGCGCCATCACCGTCCAAATCACCTGCAGACCCGTTGTCATTGAAGATACCCCAGGAATAACCACTATCGTTGCTCAGTTGAGGCCAACCAGGGCGCAATGTTCCATTGGCTTCAAATACCCAGGTATTTACCTGATCATACACTGCTCCAGTCACAATTACTTCCAGCAAATCGTCCCCATCCAGGTCACTGATCAATAGACCGCGCAGCTCATTGTTCGTTGGGTGTTGAGGCCAACCAGGCTCGAAATAACCTTGCGCATTGTATACAGAAACCCAGCCTCCGCCGTGTGCAGTCACAATTTCCGTATCACCATCATTATCGATATCGGCAAGCACAATACCTGGCCAGGTTCGTCCAACGTTTGGAGCGCCTGGAGCGGAACGATCATGCCCGGAGGACATTTTCCATTCCAGGGATCCGGTTGAGCCATCCAGCACAAAGATGGAATATGCTGAAGCGACTACTTCAACCTGCCCATCTCCATCGAGGTCAGCCGCTGCGGGTGAGGAATACCAGCCCGTTTCACACCAGGAGTTATAACAGCCACCCAGCTGCCATTTTAACGTGGGTGGGTCGAATCCAGCATGTGCCTTTACGATAGGAAGATTCCCATCTATAGTCATCGAACTTATCAGACAGCAGCAGATTACCAGGTAAAGGAATTTGTGTGAATAGAGATGTAAGCTGTGCATAGCCGCCTCCACACCTACTCTACCATTATAGATGATTCCGCTTTTTAGGTTTGTTGCTGCCGGGGAGATTCGAGATTTCAACACTCGATACTAGATCGGGAAACTATTCTGATCCCCAATGACCTGATAAAAATAGATCAGCGGCTGATCGTTTGATACAAGCCGCTGATCTCAGGTTATATTCATTAAAACTGTCGGTGTTAAAGTTTAATGAGATTGCTTTTTACGATCTTCCAAACCATTTGTACGATCTTGACGGCGCTCACAATGATGGTGATGATAAACGCTACGATCAGGAACTGGTTTATCAGGGACTGCAAGATGCCCTCGGTTCCCAACTGACCTAATGCGCCTTTCAATGTGTACACATATTGGATGTTGGTGATTAAGCTGGCTGCAATCGCAATGCTGAATGCACTCATCACGATGCTGAACAGCCGGGAGGCCGTGTTCCAGGAACCTTTACGCAACAGGAAAGCATCCAATATGGTCGTCAGCACCCAAAACAGGTCCAGCCAGGGGACGTAAGCATTGAAGGTAGAAGTCAGGATGGGCGTGAACGTCCAGACGCCATTGATGAGGTTGTAGATTCCTATCCGGTCAAGATAAAAGGTGAAGATGATCAACCCCACCAGGCTGAAAAAGATCTCAATGATCAGGTCGGCGCGCTTGATTTTATCGGGTTGGCTGATTGCTTTCAAGCTGTGTGGATCCCATTCCTTTTCCTTGCTGGCGAGCTTGAACCCGGGGTTCAACCACTGCAAGATGGCAAAGATCAAAACGATGTTGCCAAACGCCTGTACCACTGATGCCAGTGCGTTCCCGGCTGATTTTCCAATATTGGTGATCAGCTCAAGCGGAGTGATGGTTTCACCCAGGTTGGCACCTGCCCAAAACCCCACCAGCGACAGCACGGCGATGATGGGTAATGCAATGCGCAGCACCGTAATGAAGGGTGTGAACAAATACGGCCCGATTAGAAATTTTTCAGGCAGATAGGGGGCAACAATCTTCTCCGGGGAGCCGAATTGCTTAAGCACTTCCGCCATCATCTCGTCATCCGGTGGGCGCCCTTCAGCCTTGCTGCGGTCGTCCAGGGCATCCTGGATCAGCGAGCGAATCTCAGTGACGGTGTCCTGGCGTTGTTTTGCCGGTAGGATTTCACTAACATTAGCCAAATAGCGATCAATTAAAGTATCCATAATCATTCTCCTAGTTTAATTATTCCAGCATATGGCTCATCATCTGGACCATGCTTTCCCATTCTTGAACCAGCTTGGGTAGGACTGCTTGCCCATCCGGGCTGATCGTATAATAACGGCGTGGACGGGCATCTTCCAGGCGCCAGCTTGAGCTGAGCAATCCTTGCGTTTCCAACCGCCGCAGCAAGGGGTAGAGCGTGCCCTGGTCGATCTCGAGCCCCTTCTCCGAGAGTGACTTCATCAGTGAGTAGCCATACTGTTCCTGGTTGCACTGGCTGAGGACTGCCAGGACGATAACCCCACGCCGCATTTCCAATACTAGGTTTTCGATTGATTGAACATTCTCCATAGCAACTATCCTTTGTTACATTATACTATGTATTATACAGTATGTCAAGAGCAATAATAATAGCTGAGAGTTATCAGTGATTAGTACATAGTAATTAGGAAGGGAAAAAGGATAGAGAGCCTAGGTGGGAGTGATCTAGGGGTACATGGTGGTTTGGAACAAAGTATGTCCAATTTCCTGCGCCAACTGAGCATTGCTTTCTTCCAATAAAACCGCAATAGCCAGCGGTGCACCTTTCCACTCTGGCAGTGTACCGCCCAGATACCATGTGTAACCTGGATTGCTCCCTGTAGATGGTTCGGCAATCCCATGTACCTGTGCGACAACCTGCCAGATAGGCAGCTCAGCTGAGACCAGCGCGTGAGAAACATTGTTCGCCACCAGCTCCTGAAGAGCTGCCTGAGATTGACCTGTCAATGGGATCCCTACCCAGCTGGATTGAGGGGTTTCAAACGCCATATCAAGGCGTGGAGCTGGGCGTTCACCGGCATTGCTCAAGCTGCAAGCTGCCAGAGCCATTTGTAAAGGACTGACCTTAAGAAATGTATCAGAATCTAGGTTACCACTCTGCCCTAAGATATATGCGAAAGCATCTGAAAGGCTGCCCGGTCGGCTTGAGGAAAGCGTCTCGACCGGGAAATTAGGGGCAGTGAACAACCCTAAACCATCCAACAGGCTGATCAGTGCCTGATCGTTCATCGCGGACACCAGTTGCATTACTGGTTGTCCACAACCAGAGGCAATAACTTCACCCCAGGTGAGCCCAGTGGGGATGACGGCGCAATCCTGCAGGTCGGTGCCAGTAAATCTCCCGGAGGGCTGCTGGCTGCTGCCCGCCAGCAGGAATGGACCCAGGGCATTCCCAACCGGATACAGACCCATTGCTGCCCGATCGAAAAGCGGCGCGCCAGGGTCATTCACCAGGCTTTCCCAGGTGGATGAGAGTTGATTCGCATCGAAGGTGGGGCTGGAGGCCATCGCCAGAATCTCACCTGTGTGAGCGTTGAGCAGCACGAGTGCTCCCTGGTGTCCGTTCAATAAATTGTCAGCCGTAGTTTGTAAATCCAGGTCCAGACTCAGACGTACATTCAAACCGGGAGGTGGCTGACCATACAGCAAATGCTCCCACCAGATGGTCAGGGTGGGATAACCTTGCAAGCCACGCAGATAGGGGTCCAGGCTGGCTTCCAAGCCTGCCTGACCATAGACGGGATCGGTGTAGCCAAGCAGTGGTCCAAGGGCAGGGTAGGGATATTGGCGAATGATCGCTCCAGGCTGACCGTTGGATTCTGCCAATGGTCGCTCGTGGCTGTCGAGGATCGATCCACGCCTGACATACCGGTCGGCAATGCTGCGCCGGGGGTTATCAGTGCGGGTAACTAAATTTGGTCCACGCACCAGGCTCCACCAGCCGGCAATCGTAGCAATTCCCAGCAGGCCCAACATCAATCCTCCAGATAGGAGTAAGTTAAGGTTGGTTTGGGCTTTCAACCTCTCCGGTTCGAAAACCTTCACCTCCCCCTGCCTGGCACTGATGAGCACCAAACACAAAAGCTCAAAGTAAGATATCAGGAGCGAAGAGCCGCCGTAAGATACAAAAGGTAGCGTTACACCGGTAAGGGGTAATAGCCGCAGATTACCAGCGATGATCAGAATGCTCTGCCCGACCAGATGAACTACCAGCCCGGTAGCCAGCAAACGTTGAAAAGTATCATCCGATTTCAATGCAATGCGCATGCCGCGGTTAACCAGCAGCGCCAGCAATCCCAGGATACCCAGTGCACCGAGCAAGCCAGTCTCCTCACTAATCGCCGAAAAAATAAAATCGGATTGGGCGATGGGCACCAGGCTGGGGCTACCCATTCCCACCCCACGACCAATCAGTCCACCATTAGCCACTGACAGCAGGGATTGCACGATTTGGTAGGAGCGTCCGGAAGGGTCGAGCCAGGGGTTGATCCAGGCTTCTATGCGCAGGTTGACCACATCAAACAAGGCGAACCCAGCAATGGCAGCGAGGATCATAACCAGCAGGCTGATAAAGATCACGTTTTTTCTACCCGTGCCGGTAAAGACTATGATTGCATAGAGCAGCATGAAAATTGCTGCTGTTCCCAGGTCACGCTGGAAGATGAGCAGGAGCAGTGCCAATCCAGCCATCAACAGGGTGGGGGTCAGCAAGGGCAGCAACCTGGCAGATGAGGATGGGTCTGCCTGCCGGTCTGCCAGATAAGCCGCAAGATAGATAATCAATAAGAGCTTGAGCGGCTCGGAGGGTTGGAAATATAGTCCACAGCAACCCAACCACAGGCGCGGACCAGCACCCATAGGGTTGGTGCCCAGTACGAGTGTGGCGGCAGTCAACACCAACCCTGATGTCAGCCAAACGTATTTAAAGCGCTTCAAATAATCCAGAAGCCTGCCCCCCAACTGTCTACAGTCGTAGCGTAGAGCCAGTGTGAAAACGACCCCAATGATCAGTAGCCAGGCTGTCTGGCGCAGGCCAAAATTATCAGATAAACGACAAACGGTGAGCAAACCCCAACCGGTAAGCAGTGCCACCAGGGGAAATAGGAAAGGGTCACGCTCTGGTAGAAGGCGGGATAGCTGCGTGTGTATCAGCCAAACAACTGCCACCCAGATGGCGTAGCCCAACCAGTGCTGCCAGCGGTAGGCAGTAATTTGGAGCGGCCAGGTGCGCAAGCGTGCGGCATTGGAAACGGTGAGGGCAAGAGAGAATGTGCCCAGGAATGTGCCTGCCAGGATAAGCAAACGCCGTTCTATACGATCGGTTGGTGGTATCAAATGAGCTAACAAGGCAGGTTATTATTTAATATATTTGCGCACCAACAGATCCAATTTTTGGCGCGTTTCGGGCGGGATGCGCTCGGGTTGGGTGATAAGGGCGGTAGCGAGGGCGTTCTCACAATCACAGTCGCGCACCGGCGATAAGTGCTTCGCCAGGCTGGTAATTGCCTCCTGGGCAATGTGGGTGTTGCGGTTCAACACCGTAATGACAGCGTCGACACTGACCGGCTCCTGCTCTAAATGCCATACATCATAATCGGTGACGTGCGCCATCACGCTGTAACACAGCTCAGCCTCGCGTGCCAGGAAAGCCTCGGGGGAGGTGGTCATGCCAATCAACGACATCCCCCAGGAACGATAAACGTTCGACTCGGCTTTGGTGGAGAAGCGCGGTCCTTCCACGGTGAGGAAAGTGCCCCCGCGGTGCACCGTGGCACCAGTGGATTTCACCGTCTCAAACACCTGGCTGGATAGATCGGGGCAGAACGGGTCTGCCACGCCGATGTGGGCTACCAGACCCTCACCAAAAAAGGTGCGTCGGCGGTCGCGCGTCAGATCGAAAATCTGGTCGGGAACCACCAGGTGTCCGGGGATGTAATCGTCACGCAGACTACCGCAAGCGGAGATGCCGACCACGCGCTCAACCCCCAGCGACTTTAAGGCGTAAATGTTAGCGCAATAATTGATCTCGCTGGGTGATATGTGATGACCCACGCCATGGCGGGCGAGGAATGCAATCTGAACCCCATCCAGCGAGCCGGTGAGAATGGGGGCAGATGGCTTTCCGAAGGGGGTGGAAAGGTCATGCTCGGCGACGTCCTTTAAGCCGGGCATGCTGTACAGCCCGGAGCCACCGATGATAGCCAGGTAGGGTTTTAGATCCATAATAAGCCTGTTCCAGTAACGAATTTTGTTTATTGTACTCGATTAAGGAAAAACACTAAGAACGCAAAAGGCACGCAGGAATATATTTGTGGCTACCATCGATGATGGCGGTAGGTGAAAAATCTCGATGCCGGCTGAATACCAGCATCTGGTCATACCGTCTTTCTTTCTGACGAATTTGAAGTTCCTGTACAAACATCAGACTCGGAAATGAACTGAATTTACTATTTGAGTAAATAAATCCTGCACCCGAATTATGATGAATAATTTGGGGGCAGGATCGAATGGTATTATTTACAGGTCAGCTGTGTAGTTAGAAAACCATTGGATTTCACGACCCAGGATGGACCTGATCCTGAATCTCAACCTTCTTCAGTGGACCAGCGGTTAATTTATTGGCAAATATCTTTAACTTCACCGTCTCTGCCAACAAGATACTTACAAGACTTGCGATTACTACCAACCCCACTCCCCATGGAAATAGCGGTCCAAAACTAAATAAACCGCGCAAGAATGGTATGCTGACCACCAAAGTCAGGAAAAAGAAAGTTCCTCCGGTCACCCACCATAAGGCTGGGTTTGGAACGCGCACGGTCGCCAGGATCGAATTCTTCCAGGACCGGTTGGTAAAGATCAAACCCAGGTTGGAGATCACCAGGGTGGCGAAGCTCAATAACCTGGCTTCGCCCGCACCAAAACCATTGGATAAGATCAGCGCATAGACACCCAAAACCATTGCCAACACAATCAATCCTTGAATTAATCCAATGAAAACCATCTGCTTCCCGAATAAGGGTTCACTCAGCTTGCGCGGAGGTCGATTCATTATGTCCTTCTCTTCACCTTCCATTTCGAAGACCACAGAACACGCCGGGTCGATGATTAATTCCAGGAAGAGGATGTGCACGGGTAACAATGCCAGGGGCCAGTTCAACAAGACCGGGATCAGTGACATTCCGGCAATGGGGATGTGTACAGAAAGAATGAAGGTCATGGCCTTTTTTAAGTTGTCGTGGATGCGACGCCCAACGCGGACTGCCTGAACAATTGAAGCGAAATTATCGTCCAACAGGACCAGGGCGGCTGCTTCACGCGCCACATCTGTGCCACGCCCGCCCATGGCAATCCCGATGTGAGCTGCCTTGAGTGCCGGGGCATCGTTGACCCCATCACCAGTCATGGCGACCACCTCCCCATTAGCTTTGAGGGCTTGTACCAGGCGCAGTTTTTGTTCGGGCACCGCCCGGGCAAAAATGCAGGTTGTTTTTATGCGCTCTTGCAGCTCTGCGTCACTCATTTTGTCCAGCTCGGGACCAGTGATCATCTTATCCAGGGGTTTTAAGCCGATTTTCTCAGCAATGTTGAGTGCCGTGCCGGGATAATCACCCGTGATCATTATCAGGCGCATGCCCGCTGAGTAGCAGTCTTTCACTGCTTCAGGCACACCTGGTCGTACAGGATCAGCTAATCCCAGCATTCCAAGGTACTCGATGGTGAAATCATGTTGAGAGTCAGGCAGGTCGGTTGGTCTGAAGGTGGCACGCCCCACGGCGATCACGCGCAGCCCATGATTAGCCATACGGTCGACCTGGAGGCGCATAGCGTGTCGCTGGTCCTCGTTGAAGTGGCACAGGTTCGCCACTGCTTCGGGGGCTCCCTTGACCGCGATGATGGCTTCGTGTCCATCGGGTGATTGCCATACACGTGACATGGCCAGCAGGTCTGGTGAAAGAGGATACTCGCGTAAGAGCTTCCATTCCTTATGAATATGCTCGGTATTGGCGAGGGTGCGCACAGCCAGCTCTTTTATCGCCTTTTCCATAGGGTCGAAAGGATCAGCGGGACTGGCCAGGATGCTATATTCGACCACCTCGTGCGCCATTTCAGGAAGTTTGGAGGGAGTGGTTTCTACTTCAAAAATGTGATCATTCACAGATATTTTTGTGACCGTCATCCGGTTGAGGGTGAGTGTGCCGGTTTTATCCACACACAGCACGGTCGTTGCCCCGAGCATTTCCACTGCTGGAACGCGCCGGGTGAGCACCTTGCGTTGAGAGATCCGCCAGGCGCCCAACGCCAGGAAGATGGTCAGCACGACCGGGAATTCTTCCGGCAGGGTGGCCATAGCCAGGGTAATGCCTGCCAGGAAACCTTCCAGCCAATTTCCACGCGTCAGGCCGAAGATAATCACCACCAACACACACAAGCTGATGCCTGCGATAGCAAAGTTACGCACAATTTTACCGGTCTGCCTTTGCAAATCGGTATCTTCGGGCTGGAGAACCTGCAAAGCCTTGCCAATCTTACCAATTTCGGTGCGAGGTCCGGTGGCATGGGCGATAGCGATGCCCTGTCCCTTCACCACCAAACTTCCTGAATATATAAAGGGTAGATCATCCCCACCGGGACGGGCAATTTCCGGCTGACCTTCACCAACATTTTTCCTGACTGGTACAGCTTCCCCGGTTAATAAGGATTCATCCACGCTCAAGTTTGTAGCCGAGAGCAGGGTTGCATCTGCAGGGACCCGGTCACCTTCGGAGATCAATAAAACATCATCCTTCACCACTTCACGCCCGGCAATGCGCTGTTGTTTGCCACTGCGGATGACCAACGCGCGCGGGCTGGATAGATCACGCAGGGCTTCCAACGCACGTTCCGTTTTCTGTTGTTGGTAAAAGGTAATGCCGATGATCACGAACACGAAGCCAGAAAGCATGAGCGCCTCTTCGGGGTCACCGAGTGCCAGGTATAGCACGCCGCACACAATCAGCAGCAGGAACATCGGTTCGCGCAAAATATCCCACAGAATATGAAAAAAAGTACGTTTACGGGTAGATGGCAGCTCATTATAGCCATCCTGCGCCAGGCGTTCAAATGCTTCCTGCTCAGTTAATCCTTGAATGTTTTTTTCATCGAATGATTTTGTCATATTAATCTAACCTTCTTTATATATTTATTAGTAAAAGTAATGCAGGTACCAGTTTTATATAGAAAGTGCGCTCACCATCCGTACCACTCATATGCGCTTCCCTAAAATATATCGTTCATCAGCTTTTGCCCCTAATACAGTTAAAGAGTAAATTTCGCATTCGATACATCTCCCAAAATGGTTCCGATACTCAGCACTTAAATTCCGGCAAATTACCATTGCCAGTAGACTCGGATTAGCTCGAGCGATGTTGTGAGTATGAAATTAGACGGCTTTTGGAGGGGGCAGTAGCGGTGATACGGAATGATGAACCACTGGGATCTGGTTGGATCGGTTTTCCAGAATTGATACAGCACCAATACCACCAACAGCTTCATCTACAAGCACAAAATCGTCGTCATGCTCATCGAGATGCGATTGTTGGAGAACTCCGCCCGCATAGGACATATACCAGCGATCATCTGAGGCAATTAATGGATCGATTACCTCGCACAGAAACAGGCTGCCCAGGCAAAGGCAGACTGTATAAAGGATCATTCTGTGTCTTCGGTTCTCCACGGACTTAACCATGCAGGATATGGTTAACCCCCTGTTCGAACAAGGTGATAATATGTTCGTCCACCAGGCTATAGTATATTTCCTTGCCCTGGCGGCGCGCCTGCACCAGCCGCAACAGCCGAAGGCCACGCAAATGGTGTGAAACAGCCGATTCGCTCATCCCGACAGCCTGAGCTAACAGGGTTACATTCAGCTCCTGGCCGATTATCGCAGAAATGATGCGCACACGGTTGGTATCGCTGAAAGAACGGAACAATTCTGCCACATGTACGGCAGTATGGTCGTCGATAATTATTGGAGGTGAGGTTGTACTCATAAATTGATATCTCGATGGAACATATGAATAGATGTTCATGTATTGTAATGTACAAATAAAAAATTGTCAACGTGCACATTATTCTGAGGTCAGCTACCTGCCACCAACCCAAAATTAAGGTGAGGGATTGTCTCCCGATGAGATAGATTTGGACTATACTTGTATGCAAAGAGGAAACCAACATGAGCAAGGATCAAAAATCCGATCAGCAAGAGCAGTTCGAGCAGTGGCAGCGCAAGCAGAAAGATATAGAGAAACAGCAGGAAGAAGAAAGGAAGAAACGCGCCCAGGAACGTATAAAGCTGGAACAAGAACAAGAAAAAGAACGGCTGGTACGCCAACAGGAGCGGCTGAAGCTCGAACGCCAACAGGAAGAAGAGCTGCGCAAACGGCGGCAGGAACGGCTGCAGCTGGAACGAACGCAGGAAGGTCAAGATAGACCGAGGCAAGAGGAACGGCAGCAGTTGGAACTAGAGCAAGAGAAGAAACGCATCCAACAGCAGCAGGATAGGCAGCAACTGGAGCAGGAACAGGGCGATCAACAAAAACCACAGCAAGAACTGCGTCAGCAGCTGGAACAAGAGCAGGAGAAGAAACGATTAGTACAACAGCAAGACCGGCGTGATCTGGAAAAAAAACAGGACGAGCAGTAACAAGAGGGGTGCCAATCATCAAGGTCAGGTAAACCACTTTATGGTACGAGTGGATTTTCCATGTTGCCCATACCAGTCACGTAGTTAGAAATCCGATTAGTCCAATCCAATATGGCTTCCACCAAGTTTTTTAGTTAATCAAATATTAGAGCATCTTCAAACACACCTTTCTTAAAATCCATTGTGCAGGTTGATACGTATTATCAATAGGTCAGTGTGAATATCACCTGACCTAATTAACTATTATTAGGAGGATATACAATGAGAAAGGTTGTTTTGACTGCACTCAGTGTGGTGTTAATGTTTGGGGGAGTATTCTTAAGTGGAGGGTCAACATCAGCACAGGCAGATTCGCCTACGATTCTCTCATTTGGGAGTATGGTGGGAGTACCAACCGGGTTAACCGGAGCGCAGAGCCAGACTCCTTTGCGTGGAATCAACGGTGGCGGGTTACCCTGGATGCTCACTTCAGCCAAGGGATCACTTAGATCAAGCGGAGCACTGAAGGTTGAGGTGGAGGGTTTGGTGCTGGCAGCGGGAGCCAATGCGGGTTCGAACCCAGTTGCCAGCTTCCGAGCGATCGTGAGCTGTGTGAATAGCGACGGCACATTTACGAATATTTTGACCGATGCTTTCCCTGCCACGACGGGACCAGCATCTAGCGGGGGTGGAAACGCGGATATTGAGACGACAGTATCGCTTCCTCATCCCTGTATTGCACCGATCATATTTGTCACCAACCCGGTTGGGGCCTGGTTTGCAGCCACCGGCAGATAGACTGATTGGAGCTCGATCCAATGAGATACACCCCGGAGTGAATTACCGGGGTGTATCTGTTTTTCTGTCGTTATGAGGTTTATACCGATCGGCGCCACGGGTACATCCACACCCTCCCATCCCCCCAGAACCAGGAGGGACTAGACCTCCCCCAAATCGATCTGCATTTGGGGGAGGCGTTATTTTATTTCTTATTCTGCTTCACTGCCAGGATCAACGTCTCTCCGTCTAGCTTGTGTTCTTCAGCATAGGAGCCCTCCACGGGAGGGGTATTAAGCAGCTGAGTGGTGAGTGTCTCGGCCGCGATATACTCACCCCAGCGGGCAAACACCGCTTCCAGCACCGCTCCAGCCTGATAGCAGGTGGTGATGCGGTCCTCGATATTGAACCCGGCGGTCTTACGCATATCCTGGATCCAGCGCACAATCTCACGTGCCGACCCCTCGGCCTTGAGCTCGGGGGTAAGCGTGGCATCGATTGCCACCGTGATGTATTTATCGGCAGCTACCGCCAGGCCTGGAAGAGCCTCAGTGCTCACCAGGATGGTTTCGGGGGCCAGCTCGACCGTCTCTCCCGCCACATCGAGCGTCACCGGGAGACCAGCACTCACAGTGGCAGCCACCCAGGCAGGGTTTGCAATCGCCAGGGCAGCCTTCAGCTGTGGGAAGCGCGCCCCAAATTTGGGTCCGAGCAGCTTATTATCGGGCAGCACTTTGTATTCCACCAGGGTACCTTCCTGCTCCACGAACTCGAACGCCTTGACGTTCAGTTCATCCAGCACGATACTCACCAGCTCCGGTCGAAGTACAGCTTTGCCGGCATATACCTTTACTTTGCTCAATGGTTGGCGCACCTTGAGGTTGGCATTGGCACGCGCACTGAGACCCAGGGAGGCCACCCGGCGGGCAAGCGGCATCTGTTCGAGCAAATCATCGTCCGTGCTGGAATCGTCAACCAGAGGCCAGGCGGTATGGTGGATACTTTCATAAGCTGTGGGTCTCACCCCACGCACCAGGTTCTGGTACATCACCTCGCTGATGAATGGCACAAAGGGGGCCAGCGTCTTGGCAAATTTAACCAGCACATGGTAAAGGGTGGCGTAGGCGGTATTTTTATCGGCGTCATGCTCCGATTTCCAATAGCGCCGGCGGCTGCGGCGCACATACCAGTTGCTTAAATCATCCAGAAAAGCTTCCGCAACGATGCTTGCACTCATCGGGTCAGAAGCTTCGATGGCAGCACTGACACGCTCGACCACCTGGTTCAGACGTGCTAATATCCACTGATCCAGAAGGTTGTCACTCTGAGGAGTGGGTCCTTCAGGGAAATTGGGGTCGAATTCGCCAGATGGCTGCCAGCCATCCAGCCTGGCGTAATTGGCAAAGAAACTGTACACATTCCACAGCGGGATAATGAAATCCTGTCGTGCCTGCTTTCCAGCCTCGTAGCCGAACCACAGGTCATTTTCGGGTTTGTGGGAGCAGAACAACCAGCGCATGGTATCCACGCCCATTTTATCGGCAGCTTCATTGAATTCAATCATATTTCCCGAGCTTTTATGCATCGCGATCCCATGCTCATCCAGCAGGGTGGCATAGCCGAAATTCTCCAGGAAGGGCGGCGTGCTGTCCATGACGGTGGCCATGGCCAACAGTGAATAGAACCAGTTGCGGAACTGCCCGGGGAAGGATTCACTGATCCAATCGGCTGGGTACCACTTACGCCAAAAGGCTGGGTCTTTACGGTAGCTGAGGGTGCTGAAGGGGACGATGCCGGCGTCCAGCCAGGGGTTGCCTACATCCCGCACCCGGTTCATGCTCGTGCCACACTTGGAGCATGGAACGGTTACCGCGTCGATGTACGGTCGATGCGGGGTGTGGTCGCCTAGCACATCCAACCCGCCATTGGCGCGCTGCTTGAGTTCATCATCACTACCGATCACTTCGAAATTGCCGCAGGCTGTACATTCCCAGATGGGTAATGCCAGACCCCAATAGCGCTTCTTGCTGATCATCCAGTCATGCATATTGCGCAGCCAGTCCATCTCGCGTGAATAGCCGAAATCAGGGATCCACTTGATCTGGTCAACCACATCCATGATCTGATAGCGCAGGGAGGCTGATTTTTCCCCTGGGGTCAGCTCTTCGCGCGGTTTATCGTAGCTGGTGCCCATGCTGATGTACCATTCGTCCACCAGACGGAAAACCAGCTCGGTGCCGCAGCGCCAGCAGACCGGGTAGCGGTGCGTGTATGGCTGCACTTTGTAGAGCAGGCCCTTGCGGCGCAAGTCCTCGAAGATGGGGTCAGCCACCTCAGAAACATACTTTCCACTCAGCCAACCGAACCCCTCCAGGAATTCTCCCTCCTCGTTCAAGGGGGCGATGATGGGCAGATGGCTCGTTTTTCCAAGCTGGAAGTCTTCCGCGCCCGCGCCCGGAGCGATATGCACAATACCGGTGCCTTCTTCCTCGCCGACTGCATCCCACAGGATCACATGGTGCGCCTGGATGGCGTTTCGCTTGACATCGCGGATCAGCTGTGCCAGGTAAGTGTAGCCCCCCGGGCGCTGGGCAGGTTCCAGGTCGTCGAATGGACCGGAGTATTTCCAGCCTTCCATCTCGGTGCCTTTCAGCTCCTGCAGGATTTCGTACGGACCATCCAGCATGGAGAGGGTGCCCTTGGAGAGGTACAGTACCTCGTCGTTCTGCTTCACCTTGACGTAGGTCAGCTCGGGACCGACCGCCGCGACCACATTGCTGGTGAGCGTCCAGGGGGTAGTCGTCCACACCAGCAGGGATTCTTTCTCACGCCCGAGCAGGGGGAAGCGCAGGATCACCGAACGATGGGTGATCTCCTGGTAGCCCTCAGTGACGATCTCGTGTTGACTGAGACCGGTTGCACAGCGCGGGCACCACGGCATGACGTCATCCCCTTTATACAGCCAGCCCTTTTCCCAGCATTTCTTCAGGAAAGCCCAGATCACGAAATTGTTCTCATTGGAGAAGGTGAAGTACGAGCCTCCCAGCTCAGGCAGCCCCAAATGTGCCACCACCTGCTCCACTGTGCCGGTAAACGGACCATTCGGACCAGTTACGGTGATGACCTGGGAGGGGTCTTGCATCAGCTTATCAGCCAGCTCATCGAGCATCTGCGTGTCGTTCCAATCCATCCAGAATCCCAGACGAATGGATTGTTCGGTCTGGACAGCGGCGTAGCGCAAGACGCGCTCCTTGCACTTGAGCACGAACTTCGCCAGCCCGTAGTCTTCGATGTCCAACTTGGATTTGAAGCCCAGGTCACGCTCGACATTGACTTCCACCCATAAGCCCTGGCAATCGAAACCGTTCTGGTAGCGCATCTCGTGCCCCTGCATAGTGCGGAAGCGCAGCATCAAGTCCTTGTAGGTGCGTCCCCAACCGTGATGCACACCCATGGGGTTGTTGGCGGTGATAGGACCATCAATGAATGACCATTTGGGCTGCCCCTTGTGAATGGCTACCATTTTATCGAAGGCATGGTTCTCCTTCCAGAACTTGAGTATTTCAAGCTCCTGGGCGTTGAAATCTACTTTATTGGGGACTTCTTTGAATGGCATGGTTCCTCCGTTTTAACAAAAAACTCTCATCCCAAATCAGGGACGAGAGCGTAAATCCCAATACTCCCGCGGTACCACCCTGGTTCCCACCCGTTGGGCGAGCACCTCCGCTGCGTGGGCAGTCATCTGGATATCAGATCACAATCCACGTGCCCTGGCTAACGTTCGGCAGCTCCGGCTTTCCTACTTGCGAGCAAGCGCTTTCAGATCGCAGCTCCGGAAGGATTTTCAGCCTGTGGTACTACCCCGGCTCGCACCATTCCCGGGGTCGCTGACAGGGAGGCAGGCTTACTCGTTTCCATTATCGCTTTTCAATGTACGATTGGCGCAAATTATGCCACAAATCGAGTGATTGGTCAATTAGGGATAAGGTAATTAGTAATAAGTGATCAGGTAATTAGGGGAGAGAAGTGATTAGTGATAAGTGATCAGGTAATTAGGAAGTTAACATAAAGGTCGAGAAATAATATGATTATTAAATATATAGATCAATAATAGAAACCGGCATTTCTGCCGGTTTCATAATAATTTTCTATGATCAGTCTGGATGGATTATCCAGATCAGTGACCTGAATGGTCATTAGTTGATCAAAAAACTATCCCCCTTAAATTGGGTGGGTGGTAACTTGATTATTAGCTTACTCGGCGCCTCCTTTCTTATTCCATCAAAGAAGTTATTCGAAAGAACATGAAATTGGGAGCACCTCCTTTTTGTTATTTCCAGTTATGAACCGGTAATGATTCTATATTTCACAAATAACTCTAAAAACATTATAGCAAACGCCGTAAAAAAGTAAATGACAGATTTGAAAGGGTCATCGAGTCCAATGATTCGGGGTGCGACACTTATAATTTTCGCCATATTCGACGAAGTTAATTGTTACAGCAAAGTGATGTTATGCGCCCGGCACGCTTTCACCATCTCCTCCGGCCACAGGCTGGATTGGATCTCGCCGATGTGCGCCTTGCGTAAGTAGAACATGCACAGTCGTGATTGGCCGATCCCACCGCCAATCGAAAGGGGCAGCTCACCATTCAGTAAGCGCCGGTGGAATAACAAAACTTTGCGCTCCAGGGCGCCGCGCAGCTCCAATTGACGCAATAAGGCAGATGGATCCACGCGAATGCCCATCGACGAAAGCTCGTAAGCACAGTCCAGCAGGGGATAGTAGACCAGGATGTCACCATTCAGGCCTTTGTACCCATTAAATGTCGGCGTAGACCAATCGTCATAGTCCGGGGCACGACCATCGTGGGGAATACCGCCAGGCAGATCAGCACCGATACCAATCACGAAGACCGCTCTGAATTCTTTACAAACCGCAAGCTCACGCTCTTTGGGAGCCAGGGCGGGATAGCGTTTTTCGAGTTCTTCACTGTGGATGAAGGTGATTTGATCGGGCAGGGAGGGTGATATTTCTGGATATAAATGGCTGATGTACAGTTCCGTTCGGCGGATGACATCATATATCTTATTCACCACATGCTTCAAGAATTCCACATTCCGGTCTTCCGGGGTTATCACCCGTTCCCAATCCCACTGGTCCACATAGATTGAATGCAGGCTGTCCAGCTGCTCATCCGGGCGGATGGCATTCATATCGGTGTATAAACCTTCACCAGGCTGAAGGTCAAAGTCAGCCAACTGCAGACGCTTCCATTTGGCAAGTGATTGCACGATCTCAGCGCGGCTATCCTGCATCGACTTGATCGGGAAGCTCACCGGTCGTTCGACACCGTTGAGATCATCATTGATCCCTGTTCCGGAGAGCACAAAAAGCGGGGCGGTCACACGGATCAAATTCAATTCGAAAGCCAGGTTAGTTTGGAAGAACTCCTTGATTTGACGGATCGCAAGCTCAGTCTGGCGCAATCCCAGCAAGGGCTGATAGTCTTGCGGGAATGATATGGGTGCTTCCATAATGGTCCTCCCTTGATGATGAAATCCCTGGTTACCGGATGGGTTGGAGCTGCTTCCATGCGCGCTGCCCGATTTGGTTTTGAACAGAAATCTTCATGGATGCTACTGTGCCTGGATAATTGGTCGATTATATCACCCGCGGTTTAGGAGTAATGGGGGAGATAAATGATTCACTGCCGATAGCGAACTAATTTATCCCGACATGAGCTGAGGAACTATCTTTGGGGAGGGATTAATTCTGATGGATTGGAGAAGAATCGCAGAGTTTGCTGATCTGATTTTATCCGGTCATGCATGCATGTAGCGCTTGTTCAGCCTGACCGCCAGGAGGATCACGGATAGGCTCAGCAGGAACATGAATATTCCTTGCTGGAACCGAATACCCATCCCGGCAGTGCGGAAGTACATCACACCTGCCAGCAGGTAGAGCAAGCCGGCTCCGACGACCAGACCTGCACCCAGCCATAGGACGAAATGCAGCTCGGGCAGCCACAACGATAACAATCCGTATAACAACACCAGTGCAGCGCAATAGAAACAGATCTCCGCTAACGTAAACCATGAATCGGCATCCGTCAGCACTTGTGGGAAGGGGATCAAAAATGCCGGCTGAAGCCTGGGGAGCTGTTTGACAATGGTGATCAAAATCAGGACCACATCCAGGATGGCGATTCCAAGGGCGAACGTATAACGCGCCGGTTGTTGATAATGATTTGTGGTGACCATAGAATTTTTACACTCCAAGCAATTAATTTCGGTAGATTGTGCAATTTGCATACCATTACAAGCTGAAGCGAGTGGGCGGGTGTAAAATTAAGACCATGCAATTGTTTAAAAATCCTTTTGCCAGGTGAGCCTTATGGCCTTTTTATCATACCTGTTGATGCAGCTTTTGGCTGCTTACACTGTGCTGGTCGAACCTATTGTGCGCACCAACTTCTACCGCATGTTGAAGAAGCAGCTGAAGATCGATCCCAGCGCCCGCCTGCTGTTCTATCGCACCCAGGTATTATGGGAGTGGAGCTGGGTGGTGGTGCTGATCTTGATCGTGATTCCGATCAAAGCCCCTCTACAGTGGTTGGGTCTGGTGCAACCCAACCTGATTGGATGGATCATCTTATTGGCTCTGCTGGTGGGGGTCGTTTTATCCATCGTGTTGCTCAGGAGCAGCCCAAGGGCTTTGGCTGCCATGCGGCGCAGCCTGGAAAGCAGCTCAATCCTGCTGCCTTCCACCGCCGCGGAGCGTAAATGGTTTGCGATCACGGCAATTACTGCGGGCATCTGTGAAGAGCTGCTTTACCGCGGTTTCTTAATGTCCTATATTCCCACGATATTCCCAATGTTTGCCAGGCAATTCGTTGTTATATCCATCATTTCAGGCGTTGTTTACGGGTTAAGCCGGGCATATCTTGGATTCCGGGGGATATCTCAGGCCGCACTGACGGGTTTCAGCTTTGCAATTGTTTACTTTTTGGGTGGCAGCCTGATTCCGGCCATCGTTGTGCACGCCCTGGTGGAGCTGCGCACGCTCATTTTATTACCAGTGGAAGTTCAAAAGAAGAAATCGTCGTAATTTCTCTAAAAACAATATGCGCTCAGACATCCCGTTCCTGTTCGCCACCCGTATTATTCGCATGTTTGGATATGGCTTCTTATCGGTCGTATTGGCACTATACCTGGCACAGCGCGGTCTTTCAGAGGGCGAGATTGGCTTACTTCTCACCCTCACCCTGGCAGGTGACGCAGCCGTTACCCTGTGGCTCACCACTTCAGCGGACCGGATCGGCCGGCGGAGGATGCTGATCGTTGGGGCTGGGTTGATGATCATGGCAGGTGTGATCTTCAGCCTGACGGGCAACTTCATCCTGCTGGTGGTGACCGCCATCATTGGGGTGATCAGTCCATCCGGGAATGAGATCGGTCCATTTCTCTCCATCGAACAAGCTGCCCTTTCCCAGCTCCTACCGGACGAAAAGCGCACCCAGATCTTTGCCTGGTACAACCTGGTGGGTTCCTTTGCCACCGCGACAGGCGCATTGGCAGGCGGTGGGTTGGCACAGCTTTTACAAGGCAGTGGCTACACCCCCCTGAATTCATACCGGGCGGTGGTGCTGGGATACACTCTGATCGGTGTGGTGCTAACCATCCTGTTCCTGAGGCTTTCGCAGGCGGTGGAAGCCCCCAAGCTGGTAGATGCTGTACCCATCCAGCGCAAGCTGGGGCTGCACAAATCGCGCGGGGTGGTGCTCAGGCTCTCGAGCCTGTTCGCCATCGATGCCTTCGCCGGTGGATTGGTGGTGCAGAGCATGGTGGCGTACTGGTTCAATATCAAATTCGGGGTTCAACCCGCCGTTTTGGGGAGCATCTTCTTCGGTGCCAACGTCCTGGCGGGGGTTTCTGCCCTGTCGGCGGCCTGGATCGCCAAACGCATCGGCCTGATCAACACGATGGTGTTCACCCACATCCCCTCCAACATCCTGCTCATCCTTGTGCCGTTCATGCCCACCCTGCCCCTGGCAATCGTGGCGCTCCTGCTCAGGTTTAGCATCTCACAAATGGATGTGCCGACCCGCCAATCGTATACCATGGCAGTGGTCAGTCCTGACGAGCGCTCGGCTGCCATGGGTGTGACCAGCATCTCCCGTTCGGTAGGGGCGACGCTTTCACCTGCCATCACCGGGCAGCTGCTGGCAGTTAGCAGCCTGATTGGGGCACCTTTTATGATCGCAGGTGGATTGAAGATCGTATATGACCTGTTGGTATGGAGAGGTTTCAGGG
This sequence comes from uncultured Chloroflexia bacterium, assembly GCA_963809805.1. Lineage (GTDB taxonomy): Bacteria > Chloroflexota > Anaerolineae > Anaerolineales > UBA4823 > FEB-25. The sequence continues at coordinate 462,442 of CAWELB010000002.1, forward strand.
CGGTAAAGCCACCGGAGGAGCGGTGAGCCTCACCTTTCGCTGGCTGGGTGTTGCGGGTGTGGAGCTCAAAGCAGGCGGGCAGGTGCTGGTGCTTGACCCATTCTTCACCCGTCCAACCATGCTGGAAATGTTACGTCCGGTTAAGCCCAATCCATCCTATGCCGCTGAAAAAATCCCTGAATGCCAATATGTGTTGGTGACGCATTCGCATTACGATCACCTGCTGGATGTACCGGATGTGCTGCGGCTCACCGGGGCGATCGCCTACGGCTCATCCAACAGCTGCCAGCTGCTGCGACTACTTGGGGTACCAGCATCACAAATTCATGAGATTGGGGTAGGGGATAAGCTTTCACTGGGTGCGTTCAAAGTCAGTGTGATTGCCGGGCAACACAGCCATATCCCTTTTGAGAGGCAATTCAATGGCAAGCTCCGCCAAAACTTGCATCCTCCCCTGCGTGTGCAGGATTATCGTATGGACGTCTGTCTGGGGTATTGCATCACCGTGATGGGTTCTCGCCTATTGATCTGTGCTGCTGAACCCCAACTTGCTGAAGTTCTCTTCGCGGTGGTGCAGGAATCCAAAAAACATTACCAGCGCTTGTTCCGTGGAACTGTCCCGCATACTTTCATTCCGATCCACTGGGATAATTTCACCCGCCCGCTGCACAAACCACTGAAAAGGTTCACCAGACCCGGCAGGATGCCTCTGTGGCAGCTAACCAGGCTGGCGCGCCAATCCCTGCCTGGGGTGGATGTGATCATCCCGGAGATTTTCAGGGAGTATGAGTTATAGTGATCCGGTAAAAGTACAAACCGGACGGTTAGGCAATTAGTGATTAGGCTATCAGGTAATTAGGCAATTAGGTAATTAGGAAAGAGACAAAACCGGACAGGTAAGGCGGTCAGGTAGATAAGAAAAAAGTCTCATCCGAGTCTAAGGATATTTGCTCAATCTCTAATTATGATAGCATTATACTTACCCCCGACAGCTGCTGATAATAAGTATTGATGGTGCGGCGATTTCAATCTGGAGGGTGGATTATCACGTATGATAGATTATAGATGGTGTAAATATTAGGAGCCGGATAGAAATCAACATGCCCAAAGTTGCCCTGATATTCCCGTATTTCCGCACAAAGTCATCCACCGAGATGTTATTCCCACCGCTGGGGGCTGCCAGTCTTTTAGCACAGCTTAACCAGCGCCATATTGAAACGCGCATCTTTGATTGCACCTTCCAGACTTTTTCGCGGGTGGCAAAAGCACTCATCGCCTACCAACCGGATATCGTGGGTGTCTCATCCATGATTTTATTGAGCCGGAATACCTTTCGTTTTGCCGAGCTGGTGCGCAGGCATCTGCCCGAGGCATTACTGGTGGTGGGAGGTCCAATGCCCACACTGTACCCCGAGCGCTACAACGGAGCATTCGACCTGGTTTTCCGAGGCGAAGCTGACCTGAGTTTCCCGGATTTCTGCCAGGATTACTTTGCGAACCAGGCGGGTAGGAAGACATTGTATAAGCTCGACCTGGCAAAATATCCTGGCTTGTTTAGTCGCAACCTGGATGTCTCTGTGGATAACCCAATCATCCATTACAGCACACAGGAAATCCGCAATTTCCCGATCCCCGACCGGAGCCAATTCGATCATGCTTCTTATCAAAAAGCCTGGCTGGAAAAGAATGGCTCCCGCACCACTTCCATCATGATCACCCTAGGCTGCCCCTTCGATTGTGACTTTTGCTCACGTCCGGTATTCGGACACTTATACCGGAAACGCAACCTTTTCGTGGTTTTCGAAGAGATCCGCCAGATCAAACAGCTGGGGTACGACCAACTGTGGATCGCCGATGATAATTTCACCCTGAATTTATCCCTGTTGCGGCAGTTCTGCGAGCGCATGCTTGGCATGGAAATGAAGTGGAGCTGCCTGTCGCGCTCCACGGGCATCACCGAGGAGATAGCGAAGTTGATGAAGGCTTCAGGCTGCCAGAGGGTGTATTTGGGTCTAGAATCGGGCAGCGATGAAACATTGCGCCTGATGAATAAGAAAGCCACACTGGATGATGCCATCCAGGCTGTGGATCATTTTCGTCAGGCGGGCATCGAAGTGGCAGCATTCTTTATTGTTGGATATCCGGGCGAGACGCCCGCGAGCATTGAACGAACATTTAAGCTAGCACTCGAACTCCCCCTGAATGAAATCTCCTTCAATGTACCGTTTCCACTGCCGGGTTCGGCGCTTTTCGACCGGGTTAGCGGGATAGACCCTGACAAGGACTGGAGCAAGGAGAATGACGTCACCTTTGTTTACAACTCAGAATTCGACCCCCTATGGCTGAAGCGCCGTATTCACCAGACGATGCGGGCATACAATCTACGCAACAGGCAATCCCCGGCACCCTTATCAGGGCTTTAGTGGAGCCGGATTAACAACCAGTCGGTGGTCGCTTCAAATAGTTTCAGGATAAACGCTGCCAGTTTCCCCAACCTGCGTAATCTTCGTTTAATTTCAAACTGAGCCCGACCCTTGATGATCCCAAACCACATCTTGGTTTCTGAAAAGTCGGCATTATAGATGAGCACGTGGCTGCCGAACACACTATCACCCTGGTGCCAGTCGCGCTTGATCTGCCCTTTAACTCGTTCGTATAGTTTCGTACCGGGTAACGGGTATGGCATGGTCAGCCCGAGATAATCCAATGGCAGGGAGGTGGCGAAATGCAGTGTGTTCAACACGGTTTGATTGGTCTCACCAGGGTAGAAGAGGATGAAAAATGCGCCCACTTCCAACCCGGCCTGGTGAGCTGCCTGCACCGCCTGTCTTGCCTTCTCGGCGGAGATCTTCTTGTTCATCAGCTTCAATACCGTGTCATCGCCTGATTCAATCCCGAAGTACACCCGCCTGCACCCTGCCCGGTACATCTCCACATACGTGGCGGCGTTGATTGAATCGACGCGCGCCAGGCATTCCCATTTGAACAGCAATTTCCTTTGCTTGATCTCCTCGCACACTTCCAACACCCTTTTTTGGCGCATCGTGAAGACGTCGTCCGCAAAGGAGATGCGGTCGTAGCCGAACGATAAAGCCTGCTCGATCTCATCCACCACATTCCTGGCGGAGCGCTCGCGGTAAGAGCCCCCAAATATGACGTTACTGCAAAACTCGCAGTCATAGGGGCAGCCGCGCGTGCTCATCACCGTGGTGATGGAGTAGCCGTATTGCTTTTGCCCAAATTGGATATAGCTTTTGTTCGGCAGCAGCTGACGGGCAGGGAAGGGCAGACCGTCCAGGTTTTTATTGAAGGATCGATCAGGGTTGGTAATGGTCTTTGAAGATACCTTGCCTTCCACGATGTTCTTCTGCAAATAGGTGATGCCTGTGACGTGGCTGTAATCACCCCCAGCTGCATATGCCTGGAGCAGCTCCAGCGCCGTGTTTTCCCCTTCACCACGAACGACCACATCAAAATCTTCCACGAAGGCATGTGGGTCACAGGTGGCGAGCGGACCACCCACCAACAGCAAGCGGGCGCTGAGGCGCAGCTGCCTGGCAAGCCACAGGCAGTCATCCCGCATGGTCACCATGCAATAGAGACCCACCACTTCCGCGTGGGCGTCGAAAGCCTGTTGTAAAGCATCCGCTTTATTCATGAACGTACAATCAATGATTTGCACTTCATGACCGGCTTCGAGCAGGCTGGATGCAAGATAGCTGACCCCCAGGGGTGGGAAGCGGAAGACCGAACGATCATTCGGAGGTCTGAAATACGGGTAGATCAGCAATACCTTGCTCATGACAGCCTTTTCAGGGTGATTTCATATTTGAAGTGCTCCAGGTTGGGCGGGAAAGTATATCCGAACCCCGACCAAGCCAGACGAGTTCCGATCAGCTCCCTGCCCCGGAAGAGACTGGCTCCGCTGACCTGGGAAAGGCCAAATGAAACCTTCTGCCGGGTGCTGATAAATGCCGCACTGGCAGAGGTGACTTCATCCCAACAGCCGACATCTTTTCCATCCATGGATCTACCATCTACTTCCTGGTAGCGGTCGAAATGATGGGCACCCTGCTCATTCATGATGATGATTTCGCTGATGTGGTCAGGAATGATATCCTGTCCCAGCAGCTCAACCTGGATCATGCCTGCAGCAGCATCGATGCGATAAGCTATGTTCACGTGGGTGAAATAATCCGTTGGCTCATAGGTGGTTTTTAGGTCAAAAGTGGAACGCAGTAGGCTGGATGTGCCGGTGAGCAGCTTGCGTACAAGGGGCAGATGGCGGATCAATGCCGCCAACCTGTTCTTACCGGCGTACACCAGGCGGCTGTTGATCGTGCCCGAACCGGTCCGAGAAATCTTCTCCTCCAGGTTCAGCTTATAACGCGCCGCGAACGTACCCGGTGCACCACCTTCATCTGAGTACAGCTCCACCTCGCCAGGGAAGATGGTTTGCAAGCCGCGCTTCAGAATGGGTACCCCAAATCCAACTGCTTCTTCTGATAAATCTTCGCCATCGCAAACCAGCACCAATCCCTTTTGCAGCCTCCCAGTGGGGTAGGAGCTATTCCCGATGGCGCCCGCAGCAATTCGCAGGCTAATCCCGTCGGATAAGGTAAAGTCTAATTTCATGCTGGTTTGAGATTTCCTTTACGGAAGGAACGGGCGACCATCCACCACCCAACCAGCTGCCATGGGATGACTACCAGCATGCGCGCCATCAGTCTTATGGTGCGAAAGGTATCCGTCCACTGCAGCAGCCTGGTCATCAGATCTGGCAGGATGGGGAATAAAAGCTGGGGAGGCGAGTCGTTGAAAATTGTGAAAATCAGAGGCAGGATCCACACTGCGGATAAAGCGAGCCGGGGCAGCTCTCCCAGGTACACCAGGATCAATACCAGGGGCAGGATGAGGGCCAGGTTTTGCTCCGAAAGCCAGGTGCGGGTGAGGAAGAAGATCAATATCAGCACCAGGCTATTCTTGAGCAGGCTAACCAGACCATGATCTCCCCTCCTCAAGAACAGGGCGCCGATAAATGTGGCGGGCAGCCAGACGACACCCAAAAGCCACCAATTCCCAGGCAGTACGTAAGTACCCGCCGAAAGCTCATAAAGAGTGGTTAAAGCCATGCCTCCGCTGACGGTAAATTGGGTGTTCCAGCCATTCAGGATGGGGCTGGCATCCCAGCGGAAGATGATAAAAGGAAGAACACACAATATCAACATACATATGCCCAGGGTGATCATGTAACCGATCAACCGCTTCCAAGGGGATCCCCACAGGAACAGCATCACTGCCAGCACGACTGGCACCGGAGTGGGTTTCAGGCAGATCGCCAATGCCAACAGGATGGCGGAGCTTATTAGGCGTTGCTTATTGACCAACACCAACGCCGCCAGGGTGACCAGTGCGACCAGTGAGTCGAATTGACCCCAGGCAGTGGTGAAATAAAACAGGAACGGATTCAAGATCAGGAAAATCCAGGCTTTACGGGCTGACTCCTGGCTGACCTTTTGATCCAGCAAGATATCTTTGACCAGGTATGCCAGCCAGATATTGGCAACGATGATCGGCAGCTTAATTGCCAGGTTGTAGAGCAGAAAATTGTGGGTGGGTGCATAACTAAGCAGATACAGAAGACCTAAAACGAGAGGCCAGGCTGGTGGGTACCCGATACTGGTCAGTCCATAAAAGGCGGGGTTTTGAAATATCGCCCTGAGATCCGGAAGGATATATGGATCCAGGCCTGTTGCCACCAGGTAACCCGTTGCCATAAAGATGCGCACGTCGTAGGCATGCCCAAAAAAGAAGCCCAAGACCAGCTGAATCAGGATGCTGGCCAGGAGGAAGCCGAAGTCTTCCTTGGGGACCAGCCGCCCTAATTTATTTGCACTCATCGGTTGAACTTCACTCGACATGCTATGTCGATGCCTGTGGTCGGCTCTGTTGGTAGGTCAGGATGGAAATAAAAATATAGGCAGCGGTATATGGGACCAGGATCGCCAGGACAAAATAATGCGCATGTAGAATGGCAATCGTAGTGGCAACCAATCCCAGGCAGACTGAAGCCAGCTCAAGCAGGAAAACGAAATCGAGCGGTACCTGGTATCTGCGGCTGCGCACTCCCGCTGCGTCTTTGACATTGGCATATTTTGGCGTTCGTTTGAATTCCCATTGCTTGTTGGTGAACAGCGCTTTGATGGCTTCCACAGTATTGCTGACACTGATACCGCTACCCAGCAAGAACAACACCAGCAGACCTGGCAGATTTTTTTGGATGGATAGCTTTTGAAGTTTTAAGCTTACCAGGGGAGATAACCAGGCTGCTACCATGCTAAGCAGGATCATGGCGTCCAACGCACCCCAGCTCAGGTCGTGCAACTGCTTGGCGGTCACCGGATCGAACGAAGCAAATGCACCTCCGAAAGGGGTGAGCATGTGCGAATGTACCAGGAAAGTATCCACTTCGAATATGGTGCCGAAACTGGCCAGGAGAAACGAGATGAACATCATTGGATGAAGGATGTAACCCGTCAGGTGGATGAAAGCTTCCACCCGTTGGTATAATTTTATGCGGTAGTTGGGCAAAATGGATGGCAGCAGTTTACGGGCGGTGCGCAACGACCCATTCGCCCAGCGCGCCTGCTGCTTTTTGAAGCTTGGCACGGTAGGTGGCACTTCACCCGGGCTGAACAGATCCTTGAGGAAAAGCACATGGTAGCCTTTCATCTGGATACGATAACTGGCATCCAGGTCCTCCGCCAGCGTATCGGCTTGCCAGCCACCCGCTTCCACCAGGGCGCTTTTTCGCAATACCCCACCGCTGCCATTGAAATTCTGGAAGCATTTGGAGGCATACCGGCCGGTTTGTTCGACAAAAAAATGCACATCGATGCCGATGGCTACCGCGCTGGTCACCCGGTTGAAGTAGCGATTCAAGTGTGTCCACCGGCTTTGAACGATGGCTAGCTTTTCATCATCCAGCAGATAGGGGATGGTGCGCTGCAGAAAGTCAGCCGGTGGGGTGTAATCTGCGTCGAAGATTGCGATGAACTCTGCGGGAGTATTTTCCAGGGCGATTTGCAGGGCACCGGCTTTATAACCCTCACGCGTCGGTCTGCGCTGGGCATAGATATGAAATTTTTTCTGTGAATATTCGCTGACGATCTGATCGACCAGCTGGACAGTATCATCATTTGAATCATCCAGGATTTTGATCTCAGCACGATCGATACCATATTGCTCCACCATGCGGATGCATGAATCCACCAGGCGGCGTACCACGTAGCGCTCATTGTAAATTGGCAGCTGGACTGAGATGAATGGGCGATTTCCATTCATTCCTGATTGAAGTTTTGGGGCATGATAACGGTGCATCATACTCAACAAGAAGTAGTGGTTGAACCCGTAGATAAAGAACATAAACGTCAACAGGAGTGAAAGTACCAGGAAAAGGATCTGGACGTAGAGCATATAATGCCTTCAGATGCCCAGCACGAATACGATGATATAGACGATGACACCACCCGCCGTAGCTAGCATGTAGAGTGCATATGCCCAGCGCATGAATAGCTTGTAATTATTGAAGCGCAACCGCATTGGCACGAGCTCATTTCCCCGCAGTGCCACAAAAACGCCCAATAGCAGGGCTATCGCACCAATGACGCCATGCACAGTGGTCACGGCATAATCACCCTGGTTTAGTTTTGAAGGGATCCCCGGGAGGATATGAATGATATAGGAGGTTACCATGGAGATTAACACTACGAGTGTGTTTAACGTTACTGAGGTAGTCTGTACCCAGCGATGGGCTCTGAACTGCTTCCTTCTCGCCAGGATGAACCCGACATTGAATAAAACTGCCGTGACCAGGATAAGCACCAGGGTGAGGTCAGAACGAAGAGTGGCTTTGGTTCCAAGGAACCCTGGTGTGGTGAGGAAATCAGACATACATCATTATCCTGGCTTATAGATTTCATTCTAGCAGAGTAATTGTATCATTTATGGTTAGGGAGATTACGAATTGATTAATGCTGTATGAAATGATGCTTGCCGGGTGGTAAAATCATTAAGGAGCTGGATATGCATCTAAAGTGTAAATCCGAGTTGCTAGAATCTACTCGTACTGAACGAGGCAAACTGGAGAATAAAATTGCCGGAATGACTTCGGAAGAACTGATGTACCCTGGGAGCATGGGGGAGTGGTCCGTCAAAGACATTTTACAACATCTGGTGGACTGGGAACAACGCTGGATCAGCTGGTATGAGACTGGAAAAAGAGGCGGTAGAGTAGAAACACCTGCACCAGGTTTTAATTGGCGACAGATGGGAGTGTTGAACGAGAACTATCGCCAGAAGCATAAAAACCGACCGTTGGACGATGTACTGGTAGATTTTCATAAATCCTACCAACAGATATTGGACGTGATTGAGAAGATTCCAGAAACTGAAATGCTCACCATAGGGATTTATCCATGGACCGGGAAACTTCCCCTGATCGCCTGGATCGCTGGCAATACGTGCGAACATTATCAGTGGGCAGTTCAGATGATCCATCCTCGCAGTATCCAGCGAAAAATGAGGGCAATCGACAATTAGCTGTATTATTGAGATCATTGGCATAATGAACAGGAGAGGATATCCATGACCGAAGATGAAAAAGAAGCCAAGAAAAGCGAAGCCTCCACACCTGCCTCACCCAAGGATGAGCTGGTGCAAACCCAACACAGCCTGACCATTGATGGGAGGGAGATCCGTTATACTGTCACCTGTGGGACGATGGTCTTAAAGAGGAGGCAGAAAAAAAGGGGGAGAAAGAAGGCGAGGCGGAAGGGGAAAAGCCACGTGCCACAATCTTCTTTGTCGCCTACACGCGCGATGGGGTTGAGGACCGATCAAAGCGCCCGCTGACGTTCTCCTTCAATGGAGGGCCGGGGTCATCCTCCGTTTGGCTTCATCTCGGATTACTGGGTCCACGCCGGGTGTTGTTGGATGACGAAGGTTTTGCTTATCCACCGCCTTATAAGCTTGTCGATAATGCCTTCTCCCTGCTCGATCAGACTGACCTGGTGTTCATCGACCCGGTGAGCACGGGTTACAGCCGGGCAGTACCGGGCGAAAAACCCAAGCAATTTCATGGCTTCAAGAAGGATATTGAGTCGGTGGGTGATTTTATCCGCCTTTACACTACACGTTATCAACGCTGGACCTCGCCCAAGTTCCTCATTGGTGAAAGTTATGGCACCACGCGTGCCGCTGGTCTCTCCGGCTACCTGCAAGATCGCCACGGGATGTACTTGAATGGGATCATGTTGATATCCTCCATCCTGAACTTCCAAACCGCAGACTTCCATACTGGCAATGATCTGCCATATATCCTGTTCCTGCCCACCTATACTGCCACAGCCTGGTATCACCACCGCCTCAGCGATGATCTGGAGAAAGACTTAGCTGCCACGCTGGTGGAAGTAGAGGCCTTCACCCTGGGTGATTATTCGCACGCCTTGATGCAGGGGGATGACCTCCAGGATGAAGAGCGTTTGCTCATCGCCCGGAAACTGGCTCGCTACACCGGCCTGTCGGAAGACTACATTGATCGCAATAATCTGCGCATTGAGATCTTCCGCTTCACCAAGGAATTACTGCGCCACGCCAAGCGTACCGTCGGCAGGCTGGATAGCCGTTTCAAGGGTATCGACAGGGATTCAGCCGGGGAGCATTTCGAATTCGACCCCAGCATGAACAACATCGGCGGTCCATATACTGCCACATTGAATGATTACGTGCGTGGGGAGCTTAAGTTCGAATCGGACTTGACCTATGAGATCCTGTCTGAGCGAGTGCATCCATGGAGTTATGCCGAATTTGAGAATGAGTATGTTAACGTTGCAGAGACGTTGCGCAAAGCCATCACTACCAACCCACACTTGAAAGTATACGTGGCAAATGGCTATTTTGACCTGGCGACGCCCTACCTGGCAACCCGCTATACCTTCAAGCATCTTGGATTGGACAAGTCATTAACTGGCAACCTGCGCATGGGTTATTTTGAAGCCGGGCATATGATGTATATTCACATACCCTCCCTGGTCAAGCTGAAAGCTGAACTGGTGGATTTCATTAATTGGGCTATCCCAGGATCTTGAGGCTTATAGATAACCCGACTTTACAGTGAATAATGTCGCAACAGGCACTTATATTGCCTGATTCGTGCAAATTTGCACGCAAATAAACAGAGTAGTTCGGCTTTCTTCCACTGATTTGTGAACCTAAAGGTATCAGCGGCTGGAAAATTGTTGCTTTGCTGAGTTATCTAATCACTCCAGGCATACTGTGAGACCTATATTTAAAGCTCACCAGCTTCCTCGTGAAATCGGGAACAATTTGCGATTCTAGGGCGTTAACTTGAATGCGGTCCTTGAGCCGCAGATATTGCCTTTGAAGGAGAGTTGTATGTTAACCATCAGCAAGCGCACCATTCCATTTATTGCGATTATCTTATTTATTGCTGCATGTACATCTGCCAGCCCAACCGCTGAACCTACCGGGACAACCGTTATCCCCCCAGCTGAAGCAACCGTTCAACAATCTACTGCCACAATACCGCCTACCACAGTTCCTGTTGCCCCTACCGCCACACAGGCACCCACCAATGCTCCGCCGCCTATGGGTGGGAGTGGTGTGATCGAGTTCGGCTCGAACAGGGATGGGGATTTCACCAATGTTTATGTAATGAACACCACGGATAAAAGTGTTTTACAATTAACCATGGGCGATTCCAATGTCTTTCCCGGTCCATTTTCCCCCGATGGCACTAAGCTGCTCTTCACCGGATTTGGACTCACGAATAGCTACGTGGGTCTGATGACCGCGGATGGCACCGATCCAATCGATCTGTCTGGGCGACCTAGCGTTGATGAAGGCTTTCCTACCTGGTCACCGGATGGAACAAAGATTGCATTTACCTCCCGCAAGGACGGCAACAATGAAATTTACATCATGAATGCAGCCGACGGAACCATCGTTAAACGCCTCACCGATAACCCCGCCGATGACTTCGGTGCTGCCTGGTCTCCCAATGGCGAACTGATCGCATTTGTTTCAGACCGGGACAATGCCGCAGGTGTGAATAATCTTTACGTCATGCACGTGGATGGCTCGGATGTCGTCCGCCTGACCAATGGCACCGAGATCGATTACGGACCTGCCTGGTCTCCAGATGGGTCACAGATCGCCTTCCGGGCGGACGTCGATGGCAATGGTGATATCTATGTGATCAAAGCCGATGGCACGGGCAGGGTCAACCTGACCAATAACCCGGCGAGCGATTGGTCACCCGCCTGGTCACCAGACGGAAAATTGATTGCATTCCAAACCGACCGGGATGGCAATTGGGAAATCTACGTCATGAATTCCGATGGGTCGCAGCCCACCAACCTGACCCAGAATGCCTCCGATGATCAGATGCCGTATTGGAAGCCAAACTTGGCTGGCATCAATTAACCAGTAATAGCTAATGATCCCCGCTAACATGGATCGTCGCTGGGGCAGTGATCAGTACAGATAATTGTTGCATTGTTCTCATGAATTTGTTTTTGTTGAGATTTATTATTGGTAGGAGAACCAGAAAAATTTAGATCGCAAACATTTGCGGGCTGAAAAACCCCCAATGGGTGAGATTCGGATGGTAACGTGAATTATGCGCCAAAAAACATTGGTTAAAATCATTTATCTGGAGGCATTTGTAGCTGTAGCTGCCCTGATATTTGTTCTGTTGGCTTTATGGTACAAGCCTTTGGATCCGGTGCTTGGGTTGCCAACTGGCACGCCGGGTCAGACTGACCGTTTAGCCAATAACCCTACAGTCAGTGCGATTGAGACTATTTCCCCGACTGAAGCCACGCCAACCCCTTCTTCGCTGTTATCCCAGATTGTGTCTATATTGGAGCCTCAATCTGGATCCAGCCAGCCCCTGTGTAATGGTCCGTCTGTGATGACCCTGCTCGTGGTCGGATCTGACGAGCGCGCCGAAGACTATCTGTATGGCCTGGCGGATTCCATCCGCATCGTCCGCATCAACTTTACTGCACCCGAGATGATGGTATTGGACATGCCCCGCGACTTATGGGTCGAAATTCCGGGCATTTCGGACCATTACGGTGTCACCCACGGCAAGCTCAACCAGGCATATTTCTTCGGCAACCCCGGCATGGGTTATTATGACGGTCCGGGGGAAGGTCCGGGCCTGCTCGCCCGTACCCTGGAATTGAACTTCGACTTGAGCGTGGATCACTATCTGGCGGTGGATATGAAGACTTTTAGCCGCATGATCGATGCCATTGGAGGAATAGATATTCGGGTGGATTCCGGGATCGACCTGAATGAGAATCAGGATGGTGCCAACCCGGAGTATGTATTCGAGCCGGGTATGCATCACCTGGATGGTCAGTTGGCACTTAAGCTAGCCATGAACCGGTATCCAACCATATTTCAACGCGCCCGTAATCAGAATATCGTCTTGAAAGCCATCCAGAATAAGCTGGTTACCCCTGCCATGTTGCCCGAGTTGCCGGGGTTGATCGCTCAGTTCAGCCAATCCGTCCAAACCGATTTGAGCCCAAGCAACATCAGTAGCCTGGTGTGCATCGGGCAGGCTTTGACCAAGGATGAGATCAATATGGTGGCTTTTCCTGATGATATGTTCTCATCGGGTCGTATATATGATCCTTATCGCCAGGTGAACACTTCCATCGTGGAAGCAGACTTCAACCAGATTCGCTCGGAAATTGCTGATTTTATGAATGGGTTGTGGCCTTAATGCTGGAACACAGTACACCATTTAGTCCGCCTCAGAGTTATAGTATCTGTACAAATATCCACCCGCGCCAGGTAAATTTCCCATTTCGCGCGAAAATAATGCATGGGAGACTATCATGCCTGACGATGCTCAAATCTATATGATCCAGCAGGTAGCCGAGGTGACGGATCAACTGTACCAGGCGTGCCGGCACCTGGTTCCCCAGCTTACCCACAACAACCCACCACCTACGCGCGAGGAGCTTGCCCTTTTGCTGACTGGGGGATCTTCAATCCTCTTTATTGCTCAACGACAAGAATCCGCCTCCAATGCTATCATCGGATTGGCTACTCTGGCACTTTATCGCGTTCCGACTGGCTTACGAGGCTACATCGAAGATGTGATCGTGGATGAGAACGCCCGCGGCAAAGGTATCGGCGAAGCGCTCACGCGTGCCTGCCTGGATTATGCCCAAAACGCCGGCTGCCCGCAGGTAATGTTGACCTGTAACCCTGGCAGGCAAGCGGCCAACCGGCTGTACCAGCGCATGGGTTTCGAGCTACGCAAGACGAATGTATATCGGTATAGTTTTGAGAAGCCGAAGGCGAGTCGGAAATAAGTATATATCAACTGGTGAATTCGAAATGAAAGAAACCGGAGTAACTCAGGATCAGCTGCTGCAATTATTACAGCAGGCAATCGGCACGCAGGTTGAGCTCGTTGGTCAAAAGATTGTCAATCAGCAATTTGATTATTTGGTGCTGGTTGCCCAACTCCACCACCCGTCGATCAAAGTGGTCATTAAAATCGCAGGACCAGGTGCCCGGATGGCTGCCTCTTTTGATCGGACCGTTATGATCAACCGTCTGGTAGCTTCAAGCACAACCATCCCGATGGCTGAGGTACTGGCAGTCGATGTGTCGGGCCACGAGTGGCCGTGGCGTTATTTGCTCATGACTTATATTCCAGGGCGGGAGTGGGCAATTGTGAGACGACGAATGAACGCTCAAGAGATGTCGGATGCATATCGACAAATCGGCGATGCAGCGGCACAGCTTCATATGATTCATTTTCCCGCTTTCGGCGAGCTGGCAGGGGATGGTAGTGTTCGGGGAGAAAGATCATTCTACGCCGAGTTTACTCAACGCGCCCGGTCCTGCATCCAAAACGACCGCTTGTACGACCAATTTTTATCTGTGCTGCAACCAAACCAGGCTCTCTTCACTGACGTTCGCCAGGCGTGCCTGTGCCATGAAGACCTGCACGGGTACAACATCCTCTTTGAACATCGCCAGGATCAATGGCACCTGGCAACCATTCTGGATTTTGATAAGGCATGGTCTGGCAATCACCAGATAGACCTGGCTCGGCTTGAATTCTGGAAGGGAATGACGAGCAAGGAATTCTGGGAAGCCTATACCGCCAATTGCTCGATTGAACCGCTGTATGTACAACGCCGGCCGATTTACCAGCTGTTGTGGTGTTTTGAATACGCCAGAAATACTCCTCGACATCTCAGGGATACCCGGCAATTGTGTGAGAAATTAGGACTTCCAGAATTGGTGACTTTTGATGCGGATCAGCTTTAGGTTGATTTGGTGACCTTAGTATGTAATCGGATATTCAAATATATTAAGCTATCTTTTCAGGCTGTATATGCTATAAAAGACCATGGGGGAAGTGATACGAGATCGAACTACTCATTGCCCTTTAAGTATCATTAAGCGCATACATGATATAATCGGCCTAATTGGTCAGTAATATTGTTTAGATACTGATCGGATTAATCTGCGCGTTTTTCGATGGAATAAGGGAGGAAATAAATGTTCGGTGCTAATCAGCTGTTAATGGTCAAAATTGCAGGGAAAATTTACTAGCTGCCGTTAGGTTTGCTCGCTGCTGTTCATCCGGTCCAGTCTGCACTAGCTCAACTTAATCCGGACATGCAAGGGTATGAGTGATGTCACCCTAGCATATTTCGGAATGGGTCGACTTGGCATGCCGGGCTAGACCTGACGACGATCAAATCTGTCTTAAATATTTCCACCAGCTCAACCGCTGGGGCTGGTAGTAACCGAAGTCCAGTAAATCATATCAAACATAAGATATAACAAAATTAAACCAATAATAGACATAATCACCAAATAAACCATATTTACTAAAATACAGAGAGGATTCTAAAAAATGAAAAAAATTGTTCACCTGGGGTTATTATTGACCTTGTTCCTTGGGTTGGTTGGATTTATCTCCCCAGCATCAGCCAGTGCTTCAAAAAATTATTCGGTATTGGTCGGGGCGGATAACACGGCCAGAGGCGTATCGATCATGTCTTTCTTCCCACAGAGTGTCAGCTTGCATGTGGGCGACTCGATCACCTGGAAGAGTAATTCGCATGAAATCCATACCGTTTCTTTCCTGGCCGGTCAGCCTTTGCAGCCTTTACTGATCCCTGCACCTCCAGGAATAGCTTCCCCATTTCAGATCAATCCGCTGGCAGCCTTCCCAAGCGTCCCAGCTGGTGGGCTGTATGATGGATCGACCTATGTAAACTCGGGCATTATGTCCACGGACCCGGGTATGGTTACATCATTCAAACTGACTTTTACTCAGGAGGGTGTGTTCCACTACGTGTGTTACGTTCATGGGGAGATGATGTCAGGGACTATAAATGTGGTTCAATCCAATGTGCGCATCCCCACACCTGGACAGGTTCTGGCGCAGGGAAGAATCGAGTTAGCAGCTGCCTGGTCAGATGTACCTTCAGTCCTGGCGCAAGCCTATGCACAAATCATCCCGCCGTTTGAAAACCCGGATGGCAGCATGACTCATACAATCATAATGGGTTATGAATCGATGAATATCATGGTGGCGCGCTTTTTACCCAGTAAAGAGATCGTCAAACCGGGGGATACAGTAATATGGAAGCTGTCATCTTCTAGTGAGGCACCCCATACAGTTACATTTTATAATGGAATGCCAGATCTGCCGCTGATTATTATTGCCCAAGGGCCTGACGGTCCTGTGGCACTGGTTAATCCAGCCGTGTTGTTCCCTTCTCAGGCTGTGATGTCAGGCGAGCCGTTGAATAACACCGACTTCTTCAACTCCGGGATCATGATCCCCGGTGTTCAGGACACATTTACACTCAAGATTGGCGATATAACTTCCAATTTGAGCTACGATTGCGTCCTGCATGACAGCAGTGGGATGAACGCCACTCTGGTATTAGCACCAAACTATAGTATAAGATAACTATCATACTTAGATAATGCCAGCCGGCAGTCTATCTGCCGGCTGGTATTTCTTTATGTAGAATTTATCGTCTGCAATCGATCTCTATCCGTTCACAGCAGATACTTTAATCGGCTCCGACCCTACTTAACCATAGGCAGCTCCAGATAACTAGGGTGGTCTGGGTCATGATACAGGCTGATGTGGGCGGTCCGTGCATCCTTGCCCGATTCTTCGGCTACCACGCCCCCACGGTTGTAATTCTTCTCCACAAGGATCGAATTGGGACAGCTGATGATCAATCTCAGGCGGCTGCCTTTGGCAATCTGGCGCGAAAAGAATGTGAACCCATCAAAGGTGTACAGGTTGATCTCACCCGGGGTGACCAGCTTCTCCACCCGATCTGATTCGCGGTAGCGCGCCCGTAGCCAGTCCTGGCTCAATTTGATCACATTTCCATTGGGCAGTACCTCTTCCACCAAGACCTGGAAATCTGTATCTGGCACGTCCAGCTCCATCCATGCGTACAGCTTGAGCCAGCCGGTGATTTCTGCTTCTTTGGCGAACGGCTCAGAGTGATAAACCAACCCATTCCCGAACAGGTTCAGATCATGGGTTTGGTCGGTGAGATATTCCCGGATTAACTTATGCTCGAGGTCCCCTGGGCGAGTATCCAGCGGGTCATAGGTAAAGGTATCCGATCGATTTGCATGGGGCTTCTTCGTTTCGAGGCTGCCCGAGTGGAAAACATCGCCTGCGCCGTTCTCTGAGCTGAGATACATTTTCCGAGCTCGGGTGGGGATTTCTTCCAGGCTGTTGGCAAATTTCCATTTTTCCTCTCCCATCACGTAATACCCCACCCGTTTTTCCAAAAATGCAGGCTTATTACCGCCTTTCAACGTCCAGTCATACCACTCCTTGTGCAGCCCGTTCATATCCAGCAGGGAGGCTTCCGCAAACTTCAAACCGCCGAACTCCGGGTGCGGACTCCGCGTCCCGCTATGGTCCCAAGGACCAATGATCAGGTAGTGAGAATCTTTCATTTTACATTTCGAGCGCATGTGCCGGTGGTAATATTCCATCGCACCAAGCTGGTCATCGTCATAATGACCGGTGATGGTCAGGATGGGAATGTTGATCCGGTCATACTGTCTGGGAGTCAAAGACATGCTATCCCAATACTTATCCGCGTGAGGATGCTTCAGCCAGGTCTGGAAAAGAGTGGATCGATTGCCCACGATTCGATCCAGGTCTTTATAAGGCAGGTGGTTCCGATACATCTCCTGGAATTTTCCGTTCCAAAAACTGTAATCATCCATCAGAGCTTCATTGCGCGTAACACCACTGACATAAGTCAGCCATTGAATCTCAAAGGAGCTGAAGATATTGCCAACACATGGGAAATCCACCCCTGAATGGGCTGCGGCCACCGGCACGATGGTCTTAAGGTGTGTGGGTGCTTCCCTGAGGGTCAGCCATTGATCATACCCGCCATACGAACCTCCCCACATGGCAACCTGCCCATCACACCAGGGCTGCTTCGCCAGCCATTCCACTACGTCGTGCCCATCCCTGGCTTCATTGACCCACGGCTCAAAAATACCCTCGGAATTGCCCCGCCCGCGCACATCAACGGCAGCAAAGGTATATCCATTCTCGGCAAAGTAAATCCCGCGCCCATGCGAATTATCTGCAACATACGGTGTAAAGGTGAAGATAGTGGGCGTCGGACTGCCTGATTTCGGCTTATAGAGCGTGGCGTTCAGCTTCACCCCATCCCTCAGCGGTATTTTCACTCCCCAGGTGAAATCCACTTGATTGGGAGCATTGGTTTGGGAATCGGTCTTATCGGTCTTCATGTCTGATCCTGACGAGCTTCGCATTTTGAGGCCTCCTTATCGGTCTATAACCAAGTCGGCTGAATGATGCTGGAAAGACCTTGAATATCTAATCGGATGATAAAAAAGATTTACTTTACGCCGATGCTCCGGAGTAATTCTTCAATCCCAAGCGCCAGATGACCCGCGCCAAAATGATAAAAAATATCGTGAGAGCCAGTGTACCGACTGCCACCCATGGAGAGAGGCGGGAGGTGAGGGCTTCAGCCGGGATCGTGACCGCAAAAGCCACGGGGATGATAAAGGTCAGCCCTACTTGCAGCCAGCGTGGGTAGATCCCTACCGGCCAACGTCCAGCAGCATACACCCCCTGGAAAAGGTTGACAATCTCATCCACGCGCACGAACCAGAAAGCTGTAGACGTAATCATTAGCCAGAAACAGTAGATCAGGATGCTTCCCATCAACAGCGTCAGCAGGAATATCAGAGATTGGCTAATGCCTACACTGCCTTCATAATGATATACAGCATACGAAAGCACCAGTATCCCCATGATAACATCGGTAAGCGACCAAAGCCGAAACTCGCGGATGCTGATCAATCCTTGTGCATCGGCTGGTTTTGTGAGTGCATAATCGAGCGTGCCCTGCTGGATTTCTTCAAGTAAACGCGTCATGTTGGGCTGAATGAATGCATTGATCAGTCCACCCATCAAAATGAAGATGCCCATCACTACCAACAGCTCAGGCTGGCTCCAACCATTGAGCACGGTGGTATGCGAAAATACCAGCCACAACCCGATCAGCCCTGTCGCCAGCGAGATGAGTGATTGCCCCAGCTGTACGAAGAAATTGACCCGGTACTGCATCTCGTTCTGTATTCCAACTCGCAAGTAATTCAACGCCAGATATAGCATAATAAACTCCAAGATCTTTTAACCGCGGATAAACGCGGATGAACGCAGATCACTTAATAAAAATGATTCTTTACAACAAAATTGGTATTTTTGGTTTCATTTTAGGTACAGCTTATTACAAAATATTTGGATCATAGTTTCTCTTTTGTGACGGGCTCAATCAGATTGTGCACAATCCGTTTAAACTCTAAACGACGATTTGCAAAATTAATCAATAAACATATGTTTAATTCCGTAGCTCTCAAATAATTCATACATTGGGCATAATGGCTGTCATCTAATTGCCTGACAGTTTTCAGCTCTACCATCACATAATCTTCTATCAGCAGGTCAACGGTGTAATCCCCAACAATAATTCCCTCGTATCTCACTTGATATGGCCTTTGTTGGCTGACTTTTAATCCTACTTTACTTAGTTCAAATGCAAAGGCATTTTCATAGACTTTTTCCAGAAATCCTGCTCCCAATGTATTACTCACCTTATAAGCACATCCGATTATCTGTTCAGTAATTTTATTAATTTCTTCCAAGGTTTTTTTCATATTTTTTATTTGTTTGATATTCTCTGTGTTTATTCCGTACTGTGGATATCCGCTGGTTTTGCGGATGCTGTGGTTAGATGTCTTTCTTTATCTGTAGCTTATTTCACCCGCCAACGGCGGAGAATTGACGCACACTGAACCTCCACATGATCATCACTGCCACCCAACCTATGGCAATCCATAATACCTGCATGCCCAGCCCACTGAGCATGTGCCCGATGGTCATTGGTGATACCAGCGCTTCGATAGGGAAAAAGAACGTCCACTGGAATGGAAGAAAGGTGGCGATTTGCTGCACCACAGGTGGCATGAGCGACATGGGTACCAATCGCCCGGAAAATACCAGCTCGAAGGCAAAGAACAGCTCGAAAATGGCGCCCACCCGGGTAGTGAAGAACGTGATCATCCCAAGGAGTGAAAGCAGCATGGTCCGGATGAGATAAGCTCCCCAAATTGCAAAGAAGAACCCAATCAACTGGTACCAGGCTGGGTGCAGCTCAGGCTTAAAAAACAGGGAGAGCAGCAAACCAAGTGGGATCCACAGGATGATGACCACCACCTTCATTCCTGCAAAATACGCCACATCATTGTTCAATGGATGGATCGGGCGCAGTAAATCCATCGAAAACCAGCCACTGCGGATGCGGTTCTCCCATCCATAGGGGGTGAAGACGATATTCATATTACGCACCAGCGTCCACACCAGATAATACGCTGCAAAAGCGCCCGGTGTATATCCACCCACCGAACCACCCTGCGATCGGGCAATGGTCGACCACACAACCAGATATATGACTGGCTCAGCAAGCATGCCGATCATATAAAAATATTGCACTACCCGGTATTGGAATTGGCTCTGGATGGCAATCTTGATCGTAGTCAGGTAGTAATCGAGCATGTGTTTCATGCGCTCGCCTCCTCTGGTTTGCTCTGGGCGAATACCTGCTCGATGACGTCTTCAATTGGGGGATCTTCTACATTCAAGTCGTCCACCGGCAAATCTGCCAGAAGACGGGCTGTTACCTGGGCAGTTTCGTTTTTTGGCACACGCAAGGTGAAGCGCGTCCCATCCTGACTCACCACCTGACCGTATTTCCGCAGATCGGCTGCTGCGGTCTGCAATGTCACCCGCACCGTTTTGAAAGCCGAAAACTGCTCCACCAGGCAGGTTAACTCACCATCAAAGAGCAGCTTACCATGATGGATGACAATCACCCGCTTGCATAATGCTTCCACGTCTGCCATGTAGTGTGAAGTGAGCAGCACAGTGGCACCATAGCGCTGGTTGTATTCGGAAACAAAAGATCTTATCCGCCGCTGCATGGTTACATCCAATCCAAGCGTGGGTTCATCCAGGAAAAGCACCTTAGGACGGTGCAGCAGTGCCCCAGCAAACTCCATTTTCATACGTTCGCCCAATGAAAGGTTGCGCACTGGTTTGTTCACCAGATCCTTCAGGTCCAGCATATCGATGAAATCATCGCGGGCACGAATGAAGTCCTGGGTAGGGATGGAGTATATGGCTCGCATCAGGTCGAATGAGTCGAGGGCAGGCAGATCCCACACCAGCTGCTGCCGGTTGCCCATCACGAGGGTGATCTGACGGAGAAATTGCGCTTGTCGTCGTGAAGGTATGAACCCCAGAACACTTGCGGTTCCATGGGTGGGATAAAGCAAGCCTGAAAGCATCTTCAATGTCGTCGTTTTGCCAGCACCATTCGGACCTAAAAACCCGACCACCTCACCCTGGGCGATCTGAAATGTGATTTCATCCACGGCCTTCACCGTTCGATATTCACGCTTGAACAGGCTGCCAATAGATGCTCTTAAACCACTTTCGCGTACCGGAACTTTGAAGTGCTTGGAGAGGGAATTCAGGACGATGATGGAAGACATGCAGTCTCCTTTACCTGGGATATATAAATAGATGGGTTTAAGCGTACCTTGTTTGCTATAATCAATCGAGATGGAGTAGTCATATGAAGATTAAATTCTCTGGTAGTGTCCATTACACCAATGGCGATCCAATATCGAATGTGACTGTGCATATCTTTGACAAAGATGCAGCCGGTAAGGTCGATGATGATCTTACATTAAGCCCCGGCCTTTCCGACGAGCAGGGTCGCTTCAGCCTGACGTATGAACCTCTACGCTACCTGGATTATCACACCCTTCAACTTCCCGGGAAAGGTGATCCACCGAGCAATTTAGGGGCGGATAACCATGGGCTGCGATTACCTGATATTTGGGACGTCTATCTCCCATACTTGAAGTTTAATTATACTTATAATGATTCACCACGTGAGCAAACTGCTTCTTTAGGTCTTTTTCAGCACGAATTTTACCTGCCGATAAATCCAGCGGTGAAGTTTCTTCCTTCCCGTAATGGTTTCCTGTTCCGCAACAGTTTCTCAGGTTATTTTTTGCCTTACTCTACTCCTGCTTTCATGGGCTCGTCTAAAGTATCCTCGGCATACGGGTTGTGCGGAGGGATGTGTGCAGCCGCCTATGATTTTCTATTGGCAGGTAAGACCATCCCGGAGACGAATGACGTTCCCCGCCAGGGGACACGCCTGCAGCGCTATTTATTCCAACGCCAGATGGACTCACTGGGCGGGCTGGGTGAAGCGTTGATCAAGGTGGCTCAATGGACCAGCCTGCCGGATGATACTCCCGCAGGGACGATGCGACGCAGTGCGGATGAATTCAATCCGCTGCGCCAGAAACTGGACCAGGGCAATCTGGTGATCCTGGCACTGATCTATGCACGCGCTACCTCACTGAAAGAGCTGGCAAAGTTGATTTTCAACAATCACCAGGTGCTGGTATATGCCTGCGAGCTGAATCCAACTGGTGCGGCAACTATTCATATTTATGACCCCAACCTGCCCGCTCAGGATGACGTGGATATCCAGTTTGAACCCGTGGTAGTGGGTGAGGCGACCACGGCAACGGGTCCTCAGGTTGTGATGGGCTTGAAATGCACCCAGCTGGTGGCAGGTAAATTCTACCGGGAGATTCGTGGCTTCTTTGACATGCCGTATACGCCAGTCAGACCACCCAAATTGATTTGATCCCTTATCATCAGGTTTCTATGCTCCAGGCAACATTGTGCTTCATTTTTCGCGGCGAGCCGCCACAGGAAATCCTGCTCGGGTATAAAAAGCGCGGATTCGGTGAGGGAAAGTATGGTGGATTTGGTGGCAAGCTTCAGGATGATGAAACACTATCCCAGGCTGCATTGCGTGAGCTCCAGGAGGAAGCCGGCTTTACCGCCGACCTGGAACACCTCATTTCACTGGGTACGCTCACATTTATCTTTCCATACAAGCACACGTGGGACCAGGAAGTCCACGTATTTGTCGCACGAAAATGGCAAGGAACACCCCGGGAAAGTGAAGAGATGGCCCCATGTTGGTTTGATATTGGCAAGATTCCCCTTGAGCAGATGTGGGACGATAGCCGCTACTGGCTGCCTCACATCCTGGCAGGTGAGCGGATCGATGCGGTTTTTATCTTGAACCAGGATAATGAGACGGTTAAAGACTACCACATCCGACTCATCTAGTTGCCAGGGCAAGATTTTCAAGTATACTTTCACTATTGCATTAAATCTAAAATAATTTATGAAGAGGATCCCATGGAGTGGCAAAGAGACGCATACACCATCAGCACCGATAAAACCAGACTGGATGCAGGTATGATCCATCACTTTCTTTATACTACAGCTCACTGGGCGATTGGTCGACCCATGAGCATTGTACGCAAATCAATCGAGAACAGTCTCTGCTTTGGCGTATATGAGATCAATAAGCAGGTCGGTTTTGCACGTGTGGTGACCGATGGCGCCACGGTCGGCTGGATTTGTGACATGTTCATCCTGCCTTCGCACCGCAACAATGGTTTGGGGAAATGGCTGGTGGAATGCATGATGGAATATCCCGATGTCAAGGGCCTGCGGCGCATCTTGCTCAATACGCGGGATGCGCACGACTTATATATCAAATATGCCGGCTTTCGACCATTGCTGGCCCCCGAAAGCTGGCTGGAGAAGTTCACCGGTACACCCCTACGCCACGCCCGGCAGTCTGATCCCCCAGCAGCTAAAAAACCCTCGAATTAGTTATGATTTTGTCATTAACGTTATGCATGCAGACCTCTCAGCCAATCCAAGCTTATCAATGGCATCAGTCCGGATGAGGTTGTTCTTGTTGATGGAATGAGGAGACCCGTCGATGTTCCAAACCTATGAACAGGTAAGAAGTTACCTGGATGAACAGAATATCCAGATGGTGGACCTCAAGTTCACTGATCTGTGGGGGCGTTGGCACCACCTGACCGTTCCGGCAGGTCAATTTTCTCCCCAGCTGCTTGAGAATGGCATCGGATTCGATGGCTCGGCAGTTGGCCTGAAGAGTGTAAAAGCCGGTGACATGGTGCTGGTGCCCGAGCTATCCACTGGTATGCGTGATCCCTTTTGGGATGCCCCCACACTGAGTTTCATTTGCACCACGCTGGAAGCGGATACCCACGCTG
Source organism: uncultured Chloroflexia bacterium (assembly GCA_963809805.1). GTDB lineage: Bacteria > Chloroflexota > Anaerolineae > Anaerolineales > UBA4823 > FEB-25. Next base: position 486,304 of record CAWELB010000002.1, read on the forward strand.
TCTTCACTAACGACCCGCGTAACATAGCCATTCGGGCAGAGGAGTATCTGCGTTCCACCGGTATCGCCGATGAGAGCCGTTGGGGACCGGAGTTTGAATTTTACATCTTCGACAGCGTCTCCTATGAATACGGGGTCAACCGTGCCAGCTACCGCGTGGATTGCCAGGAAGCCGATTGGGCCAGCGTGCAGAGTGGGCATGGGCATTACATCCCTGCGCATGGTGGTTACCACGCCATCCCACCCAAGGACCAATTCTATAATTTACGCACCGAGATGACTTTACACCTTCAAGCCATGGGCGTGCCGGTCAAGTATCACCACCACGAAGTGGGCGGACCAGGGCAGTCAGAGATTGAAATACCCATGATGAGGCTGCTGCAGGCCGGGGATGCCGCGATGATCATCAAGTACGCCACCAAGATGACCGCTCATTCCCATAACAAGACCGTCACCTTTATGCCGAAGCCCTTGTATGGTGAAGCGGGCTCAGGGATGCATTTCCACCAGCACCTGTTTAATGGGGGGGTGAATGTCTTCTATGACCCAGCCGGTTATGGCTGTCTTAGTCAAACCGCATTGTATTATATTGGCGGATTGCTTACTCATGGGCCGGCTTTGCTGGCACTAACCAACCCCAGTACTAATTCGTATAGTCGACTGGTCCCGGGATATGAAGCTCCGGTGAACGCTTTCTTCTCGCTGGGCAACCGCAGTGCGGCGGTTCGCATTCCCAAGTACGCCACCCAGCCCGACACTGCCCGGATGGAATTTCGCCCTCCCGATGCCACCTGTAACGTCTACCTGGCGCTATCTGCCCAGCTGCTTGCGGGATTGGATGGCATCCAGCGCCAGATCGATCCCACCGCGGCTGGCTTTGGCCCGTTTGATGCCAATATCTTCGCCTGGAGTGATGATCAGCGGGGGCAGATCAAAAGCCTGCCCGATTCGCTCAACGCCGCCCTGGTCGCCCTGGAGCAGGACCATGAATTCCTGCTGGCAGGGGATGTGTTCAGCGAGCTGATGATCAATCAATGGGTGGATTTTAAGCGCAATGCGGAATATTATCAGGTACGCAACCGTCCTCACCCGTATGAGATGAGCCTGTATTTTGATGTTTAACGATGGATAGCGTAAGTCACCAAATCACACGAATATGGCAACATTGACCATGGAGAGGTGATGTGAATCGGCAATTCTCATTCGTTACTGCTTTACTTTCTCTTGCGCTGGTATTGACTTCCTGCGATCTGCCTGTTTCCAGGTCCAGTCAGGATAGGTTGGAATTGGCCGAATTTACTGAGAGCTATGTGAATGTATCGATTATATTGGAACGAGCTGGTGAAGGTGAGACAGTCCTGAAAGCCACTTTCACTCCGACAGAGGAGGATGCTCACCTGTACAGCATGGAGCTGCCCAGAGAAGGGGTTGACGGGTTGGGCAGACCCACACTGATCGAGCTGCCCCCAGGGGCGAGCATGCAGGTGGCGGGTGACCTTCAAGAGAGCGTGTCCTCTGTGTTAGATGCGGTAGCGACTGACTTACCAGCCCTCCCGGTATATCCAAGCGGAGCAGTTACGTTGAGCCTGCCAGTCCTCCTTCCGGAGGCGGATGGCGAGCTGGTCACCGATCAGCTGATGATCACTTATATGGCGTGTACACCCCGCGGCTGCCATAAACCGGTGCTAGCCAGGCTGGTGCAGGTGCAGGTTCCAACGAAATAACGCCGGTCGGCGGTAAAGCCCCTGACCGGCTTTCTACACAATGAGTATATTTGACTTATAAGGAGGATGTTGTGCAAAAGGAGCCATTCCCGCGCTTCATATTATTGATCCTGATGACGATCATGATGCTGGTGGCGACCGGGTGCAAGGGGCAGGTTGACACCACCGCGCTGCAAGCCCCTCTATCCAGTGCCACCTTTACCAGTGTTCCTTCGACGGACACACCCATTCCACCCACGGATACCGCTATCCCTCCGACGGATACCGCTATCCCTCCCACGGATACGCGCATACCACCCACCAAGACCAGCACACCGCTTCCACCCACGCCGACGTCGGAAGTGCCATTCGTTTTCATCCGCATAGTGCCTTCGGCTGGCAGCCTTTCCGATCAGCTGGCAGTGGAAGTGGGGAAGGCAGAACAATCAGGTTTAACACCTGTAGTTTTGTTCGATGCCACGTGGTGACCTGCTTGCCAGGCGATTGCCGTGAGCATTCGAACACAAAACTCGTTGATGGAGGATGCATTCGAGGGGATGTATATTATCCAGGTGGATGTCGACGTGTGGGGGTTTCCTCCCGATGGTTGGGATTTTAAATACATCCCGGTCTTTTACGCATTGGATTCCAATGGCAATTCCACCGGCGAGATGATTGATGGTGGAGCATGGGGAGATAACATCCCGGAGAATATGGCACCCCCGCTCAAGGCTTTCTTTGAGAGCCTAAAACCCTGAACGGTTCAATAAAACCTAAAACGAGTATATAAAAGCCTGGTGCAAACGATGCAGCCAGGCTTTTATATTCTTCTTCGGATATGCACTCCCGCCTGTCACACCAGGTCAGTCTTTATCAAAGAACTCCAAAGCCTGTTTGACCAGAAACACCGGCCACACCAGGGCTTTCAGGAAACCCATTACCTTTTCCTGAGTAGTGACACCCTTGTTCATGTAATAGATACATGCGCCGATAACACCCAGTCCATAGACTGCCCCTGAATTCCCACCCTGTACTCGAACCTGGACACCTTTATCTTTTTCTTCCGTTGGTGCTATTTCATCTGTCATATTTGCTCCTGTCTGTTCAATCCGAAACTGAGGTTGGTTGATGATGCCCATTAATACGTAATTGAATACATTCGTTAATTCATAACCCTGGTGCTTGATCCAAATCTGTGGCTGGTTAATCAGGCCAAAGATCACGCTGTTGATTTGATTTCTCATTCCTTCACCTTTGCGAGCCCAAATCTGCTGGAAATCTGCCCTTCATATTCAACATCTAATTGTGCTCGCATTTTGCGATTTTAGCAATGGCACAGTTGAAATTTCTAGATACCGTGGAAATTATACACTTGAATAAAATTCCTGAATGAGAATTGAAATTGATTTTGGCTGCCATTGGCGGGTTTAACCGATGACCTTCTTTGAGAACGGTATAAGTTATAATCGCTGGATGAATTCACAGCTGCTGTACCAGGAAGATCAAACCGTGCTTGAGTTTGAAGCTCAGGTGGTTGAGCTCGTTGCCCTGCCCGATAACCGGTGTGGGGTGGTGCTTGATCGCACCTACTTTTACCCTACAGGGGGTGGTCAGGTACATGACACTGGAGAGATCGGCACTGCCCGTGTGGTGGAGGTGTTCAAGGAAGAGGCTGGTTCCCGAGTGGTGCACGTCGTCGATAGGGAGCTGGATATAGGCGCTGTTATTGCACGCATCGATGGTGAACGCCGCCTGCGCCATATGCAGCACCACACTGCCCAGCACCTGCTCACCCAATGCCTGCTGCGCCAGACCGGCTTCGAGACCGTCTCAGCCAATATCAATGGCTATTCGCCTTCTACTTTGGACCTCGTGACTACACAGGTCAGCAAGCCTGATCTCGACCAGGCTGAGCTGATTGCAAACCAAATTATTTATGAAGATCGAGCAGTCAGGACCTATTTCGTCTCTCCAGAAGAGCTCAGCACCATCCCACTGCGCCGCCCACCCAAAGTGACTGAAAATATCCGCATCGTCGAGATAGACCATTATGATTATTCTGCCTGTGGCGGGACGCATGTGTTAAGCACCGGCAGTATTGGTCTGGTGAAGGTGGTCAAAACCGAACGGCAGAATGATAAAACCAGGGTGTATTTTATCGCCGGGCTGCAAGCTATGGGGGTATTTCACCAGATGTACGAATCCCTAACCGGACTGGCAAATAAGATGAGCACCAGCTGGCAGGATGTGGGGGATGTGATCAGCAAGCAGACGGAACGTCTGGGCGTCCTACAAAAAGAGCTGCAATCACTGCGCCAGAATGCGCTCAGGTTTGAAGCCCAGGATCTGGCAGCCGGTGCTGAAGAACGGGATGGGTTCAGACTGGTGCGGGCTAGTTTTGATGCTCGTTCCCCCAGCGAGCTGCGCATATTGGCTGATGCATTTAGAAAGATCAGAGATCTGGTGGCTGTTCTATCCGCGTACGATGGTCAAAAATTATCCATGATCCTCACCTGTGGTGAGGCCACGGGAAAGGATGCCCGTCAGCTGCTTAATACCCAGCTGGCTCAGATTGGCGGCCGGGGTGGGGGAGATGCCAGTTTCGCCCAGGGGGGTGGAGTGGCAACCGAAGCGCAGTACCGTTTGTTACAGCAGCTAGTCGACCTGGGTTAAATAAACCTGCAAAGGTGATCACGCCTGGATTGCTGCTGACTTCATCTTCCAGTTTTTCCTATGCAGTATTGTTCTTCACCCATATTAATACCTTTCGATGGATATCGCCTGGTCTTACGGATGCTGTGGTAAATCCTCTTTCTTATATTGCTTGACGGATTGGTGATTCACTGGTAAACTAAACTACTGTAGGAAAGCCAGAAAGTTCTCGTTGCAAGGTGCAATAAAGACGGTCCAAGGCTCGCTCCTTGGGCTGTTTTATTTTGACTGCTCCGATGGATTCGAAGGCGCACCACATATCTTTTTTCATACCTTACGGAGGTAAATTTCATGTCTGAAAGAATTATCGGCACAGTCAAATGGTTCAACGGGAGCAAGGGCTACGGTTTCTTGTCCCAGCCTGATGGCGCGGACGTCTTTGTCCACTACTCTGCGATCCAATCTGACGGATACCGCACTCTCCAGGAAGGCCAGAAGGTGGAGTTCTCCATCGAGAAAGGCCCCAAGGGACTGCAGGCTGCCAACGTCATCCCTATGTAATTGTAGACCCAAAACTATGTCACCAGAGACCTGCCGCAAACCGGCAGGTCTTTGATTTTTATCACGGAGACGGTGATAGGTTAGGGTGGATGATGCGCCAGAGTTGCCTCAATCTAACCTCTGCAGCAGTTATAATTCACTTTGAATGAAGATATTGCCCACTGTAAAATTGATCAAATGGGCGGGAGGTATCCTGTGCCTCTTTTTCGCCCTCTCCGCCTGTAGCATCGTAGGTGGTGGCGCCGTGGATGACACCCCCACACCCATGCCGACCTCCAGCGTTCGTGGATCTACAGTGATCGCATCTCAAGCCTGTCTGGTGGCAGCGCAGAGCATGATCCGCGTCGATGAGCCTCAAGGAGATCTTATTGCCTGGTCACCACAAGCTGATTCCGTTGCTTACATTGCTGCAACTACAGGGTCAAGCTGGAATATCGGTGAGCTGAACTTGCTCTCGGCCCCCAAGTTTGATACACCCATCCGGTTGGCGACAGGTATCGCCGGTGAGCTCACCTGGTCTCCTGACGCAGCCTCGATTGCGTACCTGGGTCTTCGACGGAGTGATAACCTGTATACTATTGGTCTGGCATATCCTAATGGGCGCACCTCCCAGGACCTCTTCCCGGATGAAGCTGCCCGCACAGATGACTACTCCAGCCAGAAGGCGATCCTTGAGTGGGTGGATCCAGGCCGGTTGCGGGTGCTGGTTTCCTGCGGGAATGACTGCATGCAAACCATGGATATCGCCGTTCAAACCGGTATCACCAGCAACGTGGCTGACCCGATCCAAAGGACCTGGGATATGTGGTCAGCTCACACGAACCATCCTGCCATCATTCCACCTAAATATGCAGAGCTAACCGGGCAGCTCAATTGGTCCTGGGATGAAAAGCACATCGCCTACATTGATAAGGCTGGAAATGCCTGGGTGATCAATGCAAATGGTGGCAACCTCTACTCTCTGGATATCGGTCAGTATGGCACAGCCACCGAAACTGACTGGTCGTTCGATGACCAGTACCTGGCAGTTCAGGTAGACCAGCAATTGATGATATTCTCTTTTAAATGCCCATGAAAGGAGCTGATATGACCACAACCCGCCTTGAGCACGACCTGTTGGGTGAGCGGGAAGTAGCAGATGAACATTATTATGGCATCCAGACCCTGCGGGCGGTGGAAAACTTCGGCATCACCGGCATCCCCATCTCTCAATATCCGCGCCTGATCCATTCGCTGGCATATATCAAGAAAGCCGCCGCGCTCACCAATCTCGAGCTGGGCTTATTGCCGGTAGAGATTGCTCAGGCGATCACACAGGCGTGTGATGATATCCTGAATGGCGAATTATTGCCCGAGTTTGTTGTGGACGTCATCCAGGGTGGGGCAGGCACATCCACCAACATGAACGCCAATGAAGTGATCGCCAACCGCGCCCTCGAGCATCTGGGTCTTCCCAAGGGCCGGTACGATGTGCTGCACCCGCTCAACCACGTCAACCTGTCACAATCCACCAATGATGTCTATCCTACCGCCTTGCGCCTTACCCTGAGCATGAAATTGGATGGGCTGGTGATCGAGATGCAAGCCCTTCAAAAGGCACTGGTCAGAAAAAGTGCTGAATTCTCAGATGTGATCAAGATGGGACGCACCCAGCTGCAGGATGCAGTGCCCATGACGCTGGGTCAGGAGTTTGAAGCCTGGGGTGTGACGGTTGGAGAAGATATCGCACGCGTACGTGAAGCTCAAGCCTTGCTGCGCGAGATCAATTTGGGTGCCACCGCCATTGGCACTGGTTTGAATGCACCTCCAAAATATGCTGAGCTTGTGACCGTGACGCTCAGGGAGCTGAGTGGAGTACCGGTGGTCCAATCGCAGAATCTGGTGGAAGCCACCCAGGATGCTGGCGCTTATGTGCAGCTTTCGGGTGTGTTGAAACGCGTGGCGGTTAAACTCTCCAAGATCAGTAACGATCTGCGCCTGCTCTCCTCCGGTCCACGCGCCGGGCTGGGAGAGATCAACCTGCCACCCATGGCCCCAGGTTCGTCCATCATGCCGGGCAAGGTCAACCCGATCATCCCCGAAGTGGTCAACCAGGTGGCATTTGAAGTGATTGGCAACGACCTCACCGTGACAATGGCAGCTGAAGCTGGTCAGCTGGAGCTGAATGCCATGGAACCGGTGATCGCTTACAGCCTGTTCACTTCATTAGATATGCTCGGTCGGGCATGCCGCACGCTCGTCACTCGCTGTATCAATGGCATCACCGCCAACCGCGAACATTGCCGGCAGACTGTCGAGAACAGCATTGGGTTGGTGACTGCGCTTAATCCACTTTTGGGGTATGAAAAATCCAGCCAGATTGCCGAGGAAGCCCTGCGAACAGGGAAATCGGTGGTGGAAGTGGTGCTGGAAAAGGGTTATCTAAGCCGCCAGCAGCTGGAACAGGTGCTCGCACCACACAGGATGATCCGCTAGAGTAAATTTTAAATCTTAGTTCACTCAGTGAACGATCATTCGAACAAAAGATCTCACAGGTTTTCAAAACCTGTGAGGTCTGGTTGATTATGCGATGGTCGTGCTCTCAAAACCAGGTTATCGCCGCACTACGGGCATGAATACTGTTCCGACAAAAGGAGCGTAATATGCCACACGTAAGCCGCAGATCTGGTTGGCGATGTTATTCTCGGCAGGCAAGCCGGATAGGGCATATCCATAAAGGGAATTATCTACAGTTTCGGTGATTGCCTGGCTAACGGTAAAGCCAACACCACCAGAAAACTCAGCGGTTGAGCCAGCATAAACAATGTCTGCGAATGCGCCTCCAGGCTGGTATTTCGTGATAAATCCAAGCACAGAACTGTTGGGATTTGTGTCTTTATAGTACACCCGTAAATACTTGATCACTGCATTTTCTGGGATATGTAATTCAGTATTTAATATTCTTTCACTACCTGCAGTGGTATGGGCGCAACCATTGCCATCATAGGTGAATTGCGTGGTGCTGGACCGCCCTCGCAAGGTTGCTCCGGTGACCTGGTAATAGGTGAAATTTGCAGATGGGCTGTTTACACCTGAAGTGGGGTTTTCATCCGGTGGAGAAATGTTTTGATAGGCTGGATCTCCACTGATATACGAGGGAGACATTTCTACAATTTCTCCTCCCGGCTCAGTGGCGGGCACGATTAATTGAGCGAGAACCTTTCCACCCAGGAGCAGCATAACCGCCATGACGATCACGATACCAATCTTCCAATACTTGTTCCTGTTGATCTGGTTCATACAGGCCTCCTTTGGCGTTTATCAGGTGAATGGTAAACATTTAATGGACGGAAATGATGTAACGCAATCCAAGATGATTTTATGAGTTATTCTATTTATTGTCAATTGAGAGTTGGTCCGAAGAAGATTAATTATTTTTATCATAGATATTGAATAAGTCGATAGTTCGAATCCCTCCAGGTCCACTAAAAACCCCCATATGAGGTGTTTTTAGTTTAACTTTCCTCTATGGGGGTTATTGATTGAGACGGGAGATTTTTCAGAATTAAGTGTGCAATTATATACAGCGGGGTTATCCACATTGATTTTAAGACCCCCAAAACGTAGATAACCCCTTATGTTTCAACTGAGATCGGGCAACTGTCTCATCCATGGTATTGCAGACTGCGTTTTCCTTCAAAAAAGCAACGCCACATTGTTGTAATTTTATAGAGGCACTTTCTTTGCCCCCGTAATGAGTGACGAATGGCGTGCCGGATCAAACGTCTCAAAGTACGATTCACCAATCGCTAATAGCCCTCGTTGAGGTATCCAGAAGTCTGCCAGATGAGCCTGAGGATGAACTGGTCCAGGTAGTCCGAGGTCTTCTCCAGCCAATACAGCTCGGCTGTCTGTGATTGCCCATATTAAGCGCGGATTGGCTATGAATTGTTGTCTATTGGGGACACTTCCGTACATCCTGACGTGCCCTGCGCCTAACATCGGCCCTGCAATCATTCCCATGGCTGCCAGGACCGCTGTGTTTTTCCATGCAGCTTTGGGAAGCATCCCCGCCATTGTGTTCATCAATCGTGTTGCTCCTGTCGGCCTGAGGCTTACTTCCCAATCCAGTGGTATCGCAGGGACGGCAACCCTGAAACGGAGCGGTGCATCCCACTTGATGTTAATCTCGGTTTGAATGAAGTCTGACGCTATAGCCCCGAAGTAACGCGGGCACGACTGGCGCGCGGGTGCGGTGGTGTAGAAAAACCACTCTCCAGCAGGATTGCGGTGCCACACAGAGGCATACCCTGGTCCGATGGAGGTGACCGTAAAGCGCCGCATAGCTAAGATGTGACCCGAAGTGAATGGGAGACCCATCCCCGCGTAACCGTTGAACCGTTCTTCAGACCCTGCTGGGAGTGTATGCATTGCTTCTAATTGCTCTACGAGTCCTTGAGGTTCCATGTTCATAGGTTGATGTATTCCTTTCCCCTTCTAAATATGGAAATCGTCCCCTAGAAATCCATTGATGCAGCTCCAGCCAATAGTTGCTCAATCACGCTTGCAGCCGTAACTATCTTTGCTCCAGGGATCAGATCTGATTCGGTGATTCCGCGCGGCTTGGTGCATGTGCCACAAGCCCAGATCGTCCCACCATTTTCAACGAAAGAGTGCATTACATCGCTGAGTGGTTGAAATCCTTCCTTGTGGATCCGTTCAGCATAACCTTTTGTAGCCAGCCAGGCTCCGTCAATGGTTAGAAAAACGATCGTCTCCTGATCCGCAGATGCAGCTACATTCCCAACGATAAAGGGTAGGGTAGCTCGTTCTGGATCATCTTCGCCATGCGTACAATTAATCAATAGCTTTGCCATGTTCTTATCTCCTTTTAGCTAAATGCTTTATTTTTTCAATATGTAAAAAACCAATCCCTGGCCGTCGATTTGGTCCATTTTCAACAGCATGTTTCCAGAAAGTCGGCTCCAGGCTTCGATATCCTCCCTCGCAGAACTATCGTCCACTCGGACTTCCAGTACCTGCCCGGAGTTCATTTCAACCAGTTTGTGCTTGATCAATGGTGTCAGAAGAGAACAGGTTGAACCTTGACCAGCGTTCGCGGTAAACTCCAACAGCGCATCAGCATGATGCCTCGATTCGGCTGGTGATATTGTGTATGTCGCTGAGGCGTTCACCAGGCTTATTGCGGGTGTGTCAGCCAGATCCTGGTCAGGTTGAAAACCACTGCAAATCAGCCTGAGCTGTTGTATCCGTCCTTCATAAACGGTGCAATATATTTGTTGTTCGATCGTGGATGACACGCCATTCTCCCAACATCTATACCGGTAAAAAATTGCTAATTTCTCCCCCACCTTTGCCACGCGTACCTGTTCTTTTTCGATGGGATCGCAATCACCGAACCAATCTTTAACCTTCTCGGTCAAGTCAATCGCGTTTTCCAACTGATAAATGCGGCTGGGCACCATCAGGATACTCTTGACATCTGGGTAGGAGAGCGTAGTCAGGTGGTTGAAATCCTTATCAAGGATCGCTTGAATCCATTCTTCACCCAGCTCCTGTACTGTCTTAACGTTCACCATTAATGCTTCCATTGATATCCTCCTTATATCGGTTCAGTCAATATCCATGGTACCGATGATGGATAGGATATCAAATATCACGGTGATATTCATCGGGAAAACCCCCTATATTGGGGAATAAGCATCCCTATTTTATGGGTGGGAAGATATTTTTTTGCCTGGCTGCTGCTACTGCTTCAAGGCGGGAATGAACATTTAATTTTGCTAAAATTGTAGAAATATGATGATCCACAGTTTTTGAAGATATGGATAGACGCCCCGCAATTTCTGCGTTGCTCAAGCCCTCGACCAATAAAGCCAGGACTTCCATTTCACGTGGGGTCAACCCTTCAGGGTTGGCTTTGGTTCCTGTCCTTGGTCCCCTTGGAAGACTCTTCACACCTGCTAAACGCATTTTTTCTCGCAGAGCTCTTGCCGCTGGTTGTGCCCCCAATTGTTCGAAGATTGCCAGAGCTTCAATTTGAGCAGGGGCATCCCCTTCAGATAGAGCCATTGCTTGCTCGAATGTGCATTTTAGCTGGGCCCAGGCATTAGCTGCTTCTCGCCATTGGCCCTGGATCATCCACCGGTAAGGATCTGCAAGAAGTTCCACCGGGATGCCTGTTATGCCAGCGTGCCAAAGCCAATAAGCCAATTGACCCAAAGCCCAAGGGGCCTGACTCTTAAGCGCAAGCTCATAACCAGGGAGTGCCTCTTTATATACCTGGTCAATATCTCCGCGCCACCAGGAGGCCTCAGCGCAAGCAGCTGCCAGTGGCCCGATCCGTTGCAGTTCTGCGGTAGGCATTGCCAGGCTGCGAGCCTGTTCAAGCCACTCATTTGCATCAATATCTCCTCGGCGGACTTTTAGATGGCCAAGGACGATCAATGCTGGGATAGGAATCACTGATTCTCCCCGGTGCAGGCGGAGAGCATCAGTAGCTTCTTTTTCGGCTTTCTTCCAATTACCTGTCTCAAAATCCAACCGTGCTAGCCAGCCCATCAGGTAAACCCGATATGAATCCAGGTCATGTTCTCCCATGTAAACCAGTCCCTGGTTCAGCCAATCCATGGCCTGAGTATATCTACGATCCTGAACAGCTAGCGATGACAGGTTGGCATAAGCTCGACCCACATGATCATGCAACTCCTCCAGCTTAGCCATCTCAAGTGCTTGGATCAGGTGATCCCAGCCGATCTCTTCTCTTACCTGGATCTCGGCAGTACCGACATTAGTCAGCGCATGTACCAGGACTTCGGCTGCATTCAATCGCTTAGCCAGATCGACAGCCTTTTCACCCCAGAGCCTTGCTCCTGTGTTATCTTCACTGAGTACGTCCAGCTGAGATTGGTTGCTGTAAGCCATAGCAAGCTCGAGTCCTGGAGGTAGCTTTTCCAGAATTTCTATTGCTTCCCTGGCGTATTCTTCAGCGTTCTTATTCTGACCCGCAAACCATGAGAGCCGCGAGAGCCAGCGCAGGTCGTTCCCCTCTTCCTTCGGACGCCGCATATTTTTCCAAATACTTGCGGCCTCCTGTCGGGCATGAATCGCAGTATTGATCTCCCCGGTCAGATAAGATTCGAATGATAAACCTTCTAATAGCTCGGCGCGTTTCTCTTGGGTCAAAGTTGGAACAACAGATAAGACAAGCTGGTAGTGGGTAGCGGCCTCGCGGTGGGCACCCAATCGACTGGCCTGTCTGGCTGCCTGAGGTGCCCATCGAAGGATTACATCTAAATTTCCGCCGAGCGCAGCATGATGGACCAGCCTGGCCAGGGATACCGCTTCAGGATCACGTTTCAACAATGCGTGCAAAATTTGGGAATGAAGGAATCGAGCGTGTCCAGGTGAGAGGGAGTTCTCTACTGCTTGCCGTGCTAATTCGTGCCGATAGGTCAGGATTTCTCCATTCCAATGTAAGACACCCACCTCCACGCATTCATCAAGTGCCTCAGTTGGAGTCTGCAAACCCTGCTCTAAAATCCAGATTTCGATACCCCCTGGCGAAAGGGCAACCAGTTCAGCCAGCTCACGGGCATTGGCTGAAAGTCGGGAGACACGCCCCACTACCAGGTCTCGCACAGAAGCAGGCACCCCTTGTGATTCACTTTCCAGCATTTCCCTGACGAAAAATGGGTTCCCGCCGGTCACTGTAAATAAACCCTCTGACGTGCGCTCAGCATTCTGTGCCATTATGGCAACAGTATCCTCGGATAAAGCCGTCAGGGAAATTCGAATGGTTATCCGATGTGGCAAATCTCCAGTCAGACGCCAAAGCAAGTGACGACTGTCGAGTTCATCATCTCGGAAGGTCAGGATCAAAAGAATCCGGCTGTGCTGGATGCGCCTGCCGAGGAATTTGAGCATATCAAAGGTTGCTTCATCGGCCCAATGAATATCCTCGATAACCAGGATAACCGGCGAGTCTCTTCTACTGAGTTCGGCTAAAAATGCATTGGCAACACGGAACCAATCCTGGCTGGTGTTGAGTAGATCGAGCAAACCAGATTGCATTTGAAAAGCGATGTCGCTAAATGGACCGAGCGGCCGGGGCGTGAAGAGGGCATCACATTTTCCCCAATAGACGGTGGTGGACTTAGCCACCAGGGCGGTAAAATGCTCGACCAGGGTCGTTTTTCCAATCCCCGCCTCTCCACTGACCAACACAATCCGTCCATCACCCTTCCGAACTGATTCCAGGGCTTCATTTAGGGCTTGTAATGGTATCGCACGCTCAAAAAGTTCCATCATTTGAAATCCCTAGTGCAGCATAACCGATCTATTCAGTGTGGTAAAACTTTGTGATGGTATTTTTAACATTTGGAGAGGATATAACTTTTTGGAGGGTACCAAATCACTTGATTACTAATGATTATAAGGCGAATCATAAAAATCAATCAGGAGATCTCTGTTGATAGGCTGGTTTTGCACAAAATAAATAAGCATGCCGTTCACACAATCAGAGCTCAACCATGCATCGGTTGAGCTCTGATATTTGAATAAACCTGCAGAACTATATTTGATTAGAGGATTGTGCCTACATTAAAAATGTCTGCCGGTAGTTCAATACCATTGATCGCAAATTTTTCAGCGAACTTCGGTCGCAGTCCAGTGGATTTCAATCCACCCATCACGCGCCCGTTTTGGATGCCAGTCTGCTCGAACAGGAACAGGTCCTGCATAATGATCGTATCACTCTCCATGCCCTGCACCTCGGCGACGTGAACCACTTTACGCGTCCCATCCCGCAGGCGCTCCATATGGACGATCAGCTCAATCGCGGATGATACCTGCTCACGAATGGCACGCAGGGGTAACTCAAACCCGGCCATCAATACCATCGTTTCAATACGGCGTAAGGTATCACGCGGACTGTTGGAGTGGATGGTGGTCATGGAGCCGTCATGACCGGTATTCATTGCCTGGAGCATATCCAGGGCTTCACCCCCGCGGGCCTCACCGACGATGATCCGATCGGGTCGCATACGCAAGGAGTTGATTACCAGCTGGCGGATGGTCACCTCCCCTTTGCCTTCCACATTCGAGGGTCGTTTCTCCAGCCGCCCAACATGCTCCTGCTTCAGCTGCAGCTCGGCAATGTCTTCAATCGTAATAATGCGTTCGTTAGTAGGGATGAATGCAGACACGACATTAAGCAGGGTGGTTTTCCCGGAGCCTGTGCCACCCGAGATGATCATGTTCACCCGGGCTTCTACGCAGGCTTTCAAAAAGTTGACCAGCTGGCTGGTTATTGTGCCATTGGCTACCAGGTCTTGAGAGGTAAATGGTGTTTGTGAGAACTTGCGGATGGTCATCATCGGGCCAATCAGCGAAAGGGGTGGGATGATCACATTTACCCGGTATCCATTGGGTAAACGGGCATCTACCATCGGAGAGGATTCATCCACCCGTCTCCCCAACGGTGCTACGATGCGATCGACAATCCGCATCAGGTGAGCTTCATTTTCGAAGGTGACCTTGGTTTTTTCTACTTTCCCATACCGTTCGACATAGATATTGTCGAAACCATTAACCATTACTTCAGTGATGGTTGGTTCCTGCAGCAGGGGTTCTAATGGACCAAATCCCAGGATGTCGGCGATCACCCAATCTAACAATCGACTGCGGACAGCACGGGTATATAACAGATTTTCTTCGGTAAGCACCCGAGTGAACAAGGTTTCGATCATCTGGTGCATTTGCGGGATGTGCGATAGATCGACTTCGCCATCGGCTTCAGCCAATAGTCGTCTCTGTACCCGATCCCGGATCATATATGCATCGGCTGAAATCTGATCGCCTGCGCCGTCCTTCTTGGCTTCAGCCAATACATCATAATCAGCCTGTGAAATTGGTCGTCCGTTTTTAGCCGGTCGATTCGTAAACATCATGCCGTCTCCTGATTTTACCTATGGAAGGGTTGGTATGATCAGCTGCGTATTGGGTGTCAACCGCGGCTGGTTATTCATATCATTAGCTGACAGGATAGCGGCTACCGTTGTGTTATAACGATGGGCGAGCATGGTCAGATAATCACCGCTCTTCACCGTCACCACTACTGTCTGATCATATGCCTTCACCCGGTCATGGATCAATTTTTGATAGGCATAAAAAGCACTTTGATAGTCACCTGCACCAGCAAGATAATCTGCATATACCAGGCTATCACTGAGGTTATTCTGTAATGCAACGATGCGTTCCCGTAATCCAATCGTATTCAACGCTTCCTGGTAGATCTGCACAGCTTGTTGAAAATGGTTAAGTGATCCCTGTGCCTCGCCGATCATGATTTGGGCTTCGAAGGATAATGGTTCTGAGTCAGGTAATTGTTTAGCCAGGATGGCAGAGCGCTGAAAATCCTCCAGTGCCAGTGCGTATTCACCGGAGGCAACGAAATCCGATCCCCTGGCGATATAAGCATCGAACAGGGTTTGCAAGGCAGTTCCGTCTGCATATCCAGCATCTTGTCCGACCACATATTCAAGCTGCTCAATGACCGAATCCCACTTACTGCTGGAGAAATCGCTGATTGCTTGAACAAAAGTTTGTGCAAGCTGGAATTGGAGTAGAACGTTCGGGTCGTTCGGTCGCACAGCCAGTGCCAGAGAGAGGTATTGTTCTGCAGTTTTTTGTGCTTCCAATGAATCAGGTGAATTTGCCAGCGCCGCTTGCGCTTGACTGACATAATCATTGATAATTCCATCCTCAAGGACCATTCGAACCTGGGTTCGGGCTGCCAGGGCTTCACGATCCATGGGCTTGAGTGCCAGTGCCTGGCTGAAATAATTATCAACCTTTTTTAATATTTCTAAGGTTGGCACTGGTGAAAGTAGTAGTTCCTGAGCCGCCCTGATATAACTCTTGAATAAGTTTTCTTCAACATCGCTGGTTTTGAATGTTGGGTTCATGATGCGCAGCAATTCATAATTCGACACTGCATCCTCATAGCGGCCTTCAGAGAATGCCACCTGAGCTTGATCATACACACAAGTCATTTCCGATTGGGATTGCAAGCTCTGGATTTGTAATGACACATCCCGATAATTTGGCATTTTCTGGCTGACTTGCTTTAGTATATCCAGGGCCTGGGCTGAATCGCCAAGCCTTAGCAGGTTCATTGCCTGGGTGTATTGAACCTCAACATCTTTTAATAGTTGGGCACGCGTGATGGAATCGGCTAAACCAGGAAAGTCCGGTTTTTTGGCTTTGATCGCATCATAAGCTATTAAGGCTTCATCGGGTTTACCTGCGATCATCAATTGTTGGGCATTATGCAATTCAATCGTCAACTCAGCCAGCTGCATATTCTGCGAAATATTTGATTGCGCTTTGGTTAACTGTCCCTGAATCCAACCCGAGTATGTATATATGGCAGCGAAAGCGATGAGCAGGATTGCAACGGCTACTACAGTTCGTAGGCTGATTTTCCTAAGGCTTCGCATCCGGTTCCGGCGATTTTCTTCCAACTCATAGTCAGATATGCGTGAACGGACTTCCATTTCCTGCCGAATAGCCCTTAGGTCAGGTTCCATGGGGAAGTTTTTCTCTGCATCTGCTAATTTTAAGAAGCCTTCAATCCATCTTCCGACCCGAAAATGTCCCATGGCCTCATGGAATGACGGGGAATTCATAAAAGATTCTGATTTACTCGAACTCATGTTACCTCCAAAGATCCTTTGACCATCCACACGAGCAGGTATTCATATCTATTTGGCACCGAATACATCCATCAATGATGGTACGGCGGGGCCAAGGATAACTGCAAGTAGCGCAGGAAAGATTAATAATGCCATCGGGATGAGCATCTTGATTGGGGCTTTCTGTGCCTGTTCCTGTGCCCGAAACCGGCGCTCGATCCGCATTTGTTCCGCCTGGGAGTGCAAGGTATCACTGATGCTCATACCCAATTGTTCGGTCTGTAGGATCAAGGCTACGAAGCTGGCAATTTCGCGAATTTCCAGCCTATCCGACAGGTTCCTTAATGCATCCCGGCGGGTTAATCCCATTTCCATTTCATTGATCACTCGTCCAAACTCATGACCAATTGGAGTGTCCCAATGCTCACTCACCCTTTGTAATGACTGGTCAAATCCCAACCCGGCAGTGGCGCACACACTGAGCATGTCTAATGCGTCAGGCAGGCCTTTTCGAACTCGATTCTGCCTATTATTTACCCGGCTTTGCAGCCATCCTTTTGGTAAATAATATAGTAGGATCAGGATTAATATGCTTAGCAGCACATTTACGGTTGTGGTTCCTCGCTGTATCACTAAAAATGCCAGGTATACTCCCAATAATGTCGAGGCCATACTTATGCCATAAAATTCCCTGGCTCCCAAATTCATTGGATTACCTGCAATGAGTAATTTTTTTGCCAGGTTCTCAATCGAAGACGCAGGGGTGATGCGGCCAAATAATCGCCCGACCCATCGAACAGCTGGGATGATGGTGCGGCTGACAAAAGAGCCAGTGATCTGTCTGGGTTGCATCCGCACTGCATTCGCTTTAGTTTGGAGCCCTTCCAATGGCGTTTCGACATATTGCACCAGGCGTTTACTCAAGTTACCTGATCTCAACCAGCGCAGACTCAGAAATAGCACGGATATTCCTAAGATACCCAATACGATACTGATCGTGATTTGCATGATTAGCTGCATTGAGCTATCCTCACACTTCGATCTTGGCTAAACGCCGGACCGCAAAGTTACCCGCGATGATCATAATAACTGCTCCAATTGGAATGCACAATATTTGTGGTTCAAACAAGCGCATCATATATTCAGGATTAATAAAAAATAGGGCAGCTGCCATGGCAACCGGCATAAAAGTGAGTACATAACTGCCAAACCTTTGCTGAGCCGTGAGCACACGCACCTCTGCGAATAATCGAACCCGCTCACGAATTGTCTCAGTAACCGCCTCCAACATAGTGACGATATTCCCACCTACCTGCGAGTTGATGTTGATTGCAGTAACCGCCAGATAAAGATCATCATTTTCCATTCTGGCGACCAGGTTGGTGAGTGCCTGGCTTAAAGATAATCCGAGACCGATTTCATGCCGTACGCGTCGAAATTCGTCTGAGGCTGGTGCTTTCAATTCCTTACTCACTACCTCAATAGCCTGCGGCAAGCTGTACCCTGCCCTGACGGCACCTGTCATCAGGATCAGCACATCCACGAGCTGCTTCCCAAAATTCATCTGCCGTTGTGATATCGCGCGTCTCAACAATAGTTCTGGGACGAAGAACACGATCACAGCCAGACCAATCCCTGA
This sequence comes from uncultured Chloroflexia bacterium, assembly GCA_963809805.1. GTDB lineage: Bacteria > Chloroflexota > Anaerolineae > Anaerolineales > UBA4823 > FEB-25. Next base: position 504,554 of record CAWELB010000002.1, read on the forward strand.
CACAACCATTCTGGAGATCAGCATACCCAGGGCGAATGCTACAATGACGCCAATTATTCGGATCAGCACAAATTCTGTCTCAGTAATCGGCCAATTTGCGCTGATTAACTGAAGGTTGAGTTTCTCAGACGCCAATCCGGATAACATATTGTTCATTCGTAGCCGCAAGCGCACCAGGCCTACGCGCCGTCTTTTTCCGATTTGGGTTATATCTGTTTCATCGGGCAAGGACACATAATTTGCCAACCGTGATCCGATATCCTGGCCGGCGAAGAATACATCCCGTAGACCATAGATCACCAACCCATATGCCATCAGGATGATGACCACAATTCCAAGGACTACAGCGATAAGGACGGTAAAAGAGGACATTCAGTAAATCCTATTCCTGCTGCATGTTATTATCCAAGGCGGCTTGAAGCAAGCAACAGGTCTCGATTGGCCTTGTCTCCAGGTAGGGCGACTGGCTCATGACCAGCCTCTCTCAGGTTGATCGCTACCAGGTTGCGAGCAAGTTGCTGGACGGATTTGCTGGCACTACTTCTTGGATAATAAACCAGGAATGGAATTCCCCGGTTGATACTTCGCAGTACGTTCGCCGGGTCATTAGCAATTTGATGATAAATCTGATTATGAAGGACGGCTTCGATGTCTTTAAGCTTGACCCCACCTTCTGAGCCAGCCTTATTCAGGATCATTAATATTTTTTCTGCGGGGTAAGAAAGTGACCTGCTAAGTTGTAAGAATCGGCTGGTATCATGCAGCGATGCCAGGTCTGGTGTAGTCATCAGCAGAATTCGGTCGGTAGCATCCATTAACGTCACGGAGATATCATTCAATGGTCCGCCTGCATCCACGACGATGTAATCATAATATCGGGAAACCCCAATAAAAATGTTATAGATATCCTCAGCCCGGATTCCCTGTGCGATCTGGGCATTCGCTGGAGCCAGCAGTACATGGATCCCGGAAGGATGAGGGCATACTACGTCTCGAATCAAGTTCTCATCCAGGTTTGACGCATGCGGAATTAAATCGGATAGTGCATTTTGAACTTTCAAATTCAGCATCACTTCCAAATGACCAAAAAACACTTTTCCTTCGAATAAAAGCACCTTCTTTCCAGTTTCTTCAGCCAGGGCGATGGCGGTATTAGCTGCAATCGATGTGACACCTGTGCCTCCGCGCGGGCTGTAAAACGTAACCGAGCGTAGCGGGCGGGTGGCTTCTGGTAATTGCGACGGGATGTATGCCTGCGATTGAATCCTGCGTCCTTCCAGCTCGGTCACCCTGCGCAATGTGCTGAGTAGATTGATCTGTGAAAATGGCGTGATCAAGAATGCCCGTGCTCCAGCCAACATCACCTGCTGCGCAACCAATGGATCATTCGTGGGCAAAATTGCTACGATGGCTGCGGTAGGGAATTGGAGCGCCAGGTCATCAATAATATCCATGGTGGATTCGCTTCCAAGCTGAGAATCCACCAGCAAGATGTCGGGCTCGGCAGCCCGTATTTGCCTTACCAACATCTCCTTGGAAGATAAAATATCTGCCAGGGTAAACTCATTTTCAATAGCAAGCGCTTCGGTGATTTGTTGCAGGGTTGCTCCGGGGTCACACAACGCGACCACTCGAATTTGTTTGTTTGCTGGGCTCATGCGATCACACCTCTATTATCGATCATTAGATTTTGCATATCTTTGCCGATCAACGAATAATTCTCCCATCTTCCTACCTGGGAATGGTTAGATTATAGCGCTGTAATAAATATTCTTCGGTTACAGGGCTGATGTCAAACAGCTCGTTCGAAGTAGGTGAGCGCAGGACGATATCAAACTGTGCTCCGGAATCCCTGAGGTTTTTCAGTACCAATGCATCCTGTGCATTGAGTGCCAGCAAGTATGCTTTAACTGTCACATTCGCAGGGTTTGGCGTGGGTTGAGCTCCACCCTGGAGTGGAGTGCTTGAGCCGGATTCAGCCACCACTTCAACCACGGTGGCGGTTAATTGAATGCGCTGAAATGCATCAAAGGTGAACATGCGTTGAATCTGTTGTTCTTGTTGTGAGCCGGTCCCGACGCCTGGAGTGGTGAGCGTTGGGCTGACTTCTACTGACAGCGATACAAATATGTCAATATTGTCTCCGCGTTGTAAGACACCTAACCCGCTCATTAAATCGCTCGCTGGGAACGCCATCAATACCTGGTCATCTGCGATGATATATCCCACGTCATGCGAAACATTGGTTGGGTCAGCCAGATGATGCTGCAGCACCATCTCTCCCTGGATCAAATGGGCGACGGCAATTTTACCCAGTGCAGCCTCGATCGTCTGCAGGGCATCCCGCGGTACCAGGCTCAGGGGGACTGAGGCGAGTTGAACGTCCTCGCGATTTAAAACTGCACCAACCGCCAGGTCATGGCTGGTAATGACGATATCCGTAGTCGCTTCAACGAATGGGGTTGGTTGTGCCGGGGGATTAAAGCTTTGCTTAAGCACGCGGTTAATTGCTACGATGCCGAGCCCAATCAGGCCGACACCCACAACAGCTATCAAGATTCCGATAAGCACTCGACGGTTCAAATTGACCCTCCTGGCCTAGTAGGTTTTAGAAACGATAGAAACCAAGGTATCTGGTGCAAATAATATACCAGATACCAGGGAAAGATTAGATTAGATTCAATTTTCACTTATATTGGTTACCCTGATTTCGTTAACACCACAGTAAAGACACCTGTATTATTCCATCCTCCCGGACAACTGTGACCACCAGCGTCTAAAGTGATGAAATAACCTTCAATCGCCTTATCATTATCGTTAATTGAGTCATTTATCGATGCTGAATATTGACCATTGCACCAACCATTGGCATTATTGTTGGAAGCCCCCGGTGCTTCTGCAGTATCAAAATTACCAATTCTATGTATATTTATAGGGACGCCGGTCTGTACGCAAGTGACATGAAATGTTGAAAAAGAATAAATATGATAATTCGTACTACTACCAGCTATATCCAGATTAACAAGCTGTGTATAAGTGCAAAGTTCTTGCGGTTCAGTATTTGCCTGTAATTCAGCCTCGGAAAATGGGTAATAAATATTAGGTTTTCCGTTATCACATAGATTATTAAAAACTGGCAGGATTACATCCATTCCTACTAACGCTTTTGCAGCATCGAACACACTCGATGTAATTGCTACTTGTGAAGGCAGCCAGTCGTGGACAATGATCACCGGAAGCAAATCGATATTACCCGCTGCCACATCTGATATCCATTCTTTCAGTTCGTTGGCGCTACCACCTTGATCGCTATTCAGATCAAGCCATGCACGCGCTCCTCCAGTCATTAGTTCATCGACACAATCGTTATTGACATCACAGTCAATTTGCTCTCCTGTATAGTCAGAAGGAAATACGCAATTCTTAGCTGCTCTTTGTTCTGGGGTATATGCATCGTAACAAACAATATCGGAATTATCTACATAACATCCTTCAGGGATGGGACTTACTTTATCAGGATCACACTTTGGATCATGCAACTTATCTTTCTTTACTTTAACCCAATCCTTCAGTACGTATGTGTAGACAGTATTATGGCGATCAGTTCCATAATAAGGATTGATTTTCATTTCACAGGCAGTATCTGTTCCCACGGGTGTATAAGAATTTCCGCATGTAATTATCATCGATGCAATATTGTCTGGATCTACCAATGTCTCTGTGCCTACCTCATTAAATACCGCCGAATCGATTTGATTCACTGTGGTTGTATCTGGTGTAAATGTGTAAGCTCGCACACCTTCGCGAGCCGCGTTGGAAATTGCGATTTAGGTAAAAAAAAGCCTGCCCTAGCTCAAATATCCCAACGACGATCAGGACCATCAATGGTAAAACGAGTGCAAATTCAATCGTGCTCTGTCCTTGTTAGTATTGATACAAGGCTTTATTACTCCTGGTTGGCATGTTAATTGTATCCATTGGAACCGTGATAATATCGTTTCTCAGTGTTGCTCCCCCGATCGACGTAGGAATATTATCTTACTTCAGCTCTCTCCTCATCTACATTGATATTTCCTGTCAGAAAGTTGAACAACCTGATCCCTTGAGCTAAAAAAATTATATCATCTCAAGATTAGTAAATTACTGACAATTATGATAGGACTATAAGAGGATTATTAAACATTCATAATTGCAAAGTGTTGTAAAATATAGGTAATCAGTTCTTATTAATCCGCTCCTAATTAAACGAATATCTGTGTATTCTGTTACGGGATTTATTTTGAAAGGAAGGAAGCATGTATTCACTGGATAGCCACAAAGAATTGTTGGATGCAGTATGGCGCTTGGCATATATTGCGGAATTTCGTGAAGGCAGCAACCTGAACCATTTGGAGCGCATCAAGGGATTCACCCAGGTGCTCGGTCGTGGAATGGGTCTTACCCAAAATGAGGTCCAGCTTCTTTCTGCCGCCTGCCAATTGCATGATATTGGTAAAGTCGGTCTACCTGAATCAATACTGCTCCAACAAGGTCAATATTCTGAAACCGAGCTCCAAAAAATTAAACGGCACACCACGATCGGTGCTGAGCTCTTAAGTAACTCGAACTCACCTTTATTACAAGCGGCGGAAACTATTGCCCTGAACCACCATGAACGTTGGGATGGTTCGGGTTATCCTCACGGCATCCTAGGGGATCAGATACCCCTAAGCGCCCGCATGTGTGCGATTGCGGATGTCTTCGATGCCCTAACGACCCCCCGCCCCTATAAAAAAGAGATTACTGCTGAAGATGCTTCACGCCTGATCATCGGCGCTGGCGGAACATTATTTGATCCCCAGCTGGTACAGGTATTCGAGGATGAGCTTCAAGCGATCCTTAAGGTCAGGAAATCAGCTGAAAAACGATAAATAATCACCTTCGTTGATGTGATTATTTAAGGTGTGGGGGTGGCTGTCTCGCCACCAGTTGACCGGCTCGTAACCAGGTACCAGTTTGCCACGTTGTTAAAACGATCCGCTGGTTCAAGGATTGGACCGATGCTCACTCCTTGAACGTCGCTGCTCACGGCATAGGTATATACCGGGTAGAATAGCGGCAATGCGGGAAGTTCCTGGCTCCAAAGAACTTGAAAATTATTATACAGGCGTGTCCGTTCTGCCAAATCGGTGGTTATGCGCGCTTGCTCTAAATATTCACTTGCCTGACGATCATCCCAATTGGAATAATTCTGACCGCTCGAAACCTGGGTTTGGTGCCAGAATGGATAAGGATCAGGGTCTGGTGTATGTGAAAGGTTCAGATCCACCAAGGCAGCCTGGTAATTGCGCGTATCCAAATGCTCTGTGACAAGCTGATCATACGGCAGCGGCTTTAAATTGACTTGAATTCCCAAAGCTGCCCAATTCTGCCGAATGGAATTCGCCAGGAAAGCATACTCCCTATCATCCGGGAAAAGCAGCTCGATTGTGAGGGTTGTCCCATCTTCGCTGGTCCGAATTTCTCCGCCGGTAGCCGGGATAGTAAAACCTGCTTCACGTAAAAGTGAAATTGCCTGGTTTGGGTTGTATGAATAATGTTCAATCCCATCATAATATGCCCAGGTGCCGGGGAAAATCGGTCCATCGGCCAGGATTGCCTGACCGCCTCGTAGGGTATCGATCATTCCTTGGCGGTTGATCCCTTGCATGAGTGCCTTACGCACATTTACATCCTGGAAGAATTTCACTTCGGGGTTATCCAGGTTCAAAAGAACCATTGTCATCATGGGTAAGCGTGACGTGTAAAGGCTGAGCCCTTTCTCCGTCAACACCTTGGGCAGGATGTCTGAGGTCACATTACCGATCCCGCTAATTTCTCCAGCCTGGTAGGCAGCATAGGCAGTAATGGAATCTGGATAATAACGCAGCGCGATCTGGTCAATAAATGCAGCAGAAGAGTAGTAATCTTTGAATGCGGTAAGGACAACCCCGGTGATTTGACCATCGGTGGTGATCAGATGATCAAAACGATATGGTCCCGTGCCGATGGGTTGCAGGTTGAATGGGTCGTCGATCACCTCTGCCAGGGTCAGGTCACCCAGGAGATGTTCAGGTAGCACGCCAAAGGTCAGGTAATCAAGGAAAGGCGCATAAGGTTCAGGCAGTTTGAACTGCAGAGTCTTTTCGTCCAGACGCAGGATTTCAATTTGCTTCCAGAATTCACGCACGTCTGCCGGAATCGGAGAATCATCCGCCATCATCATTTGGATCGTGAAGATGATGTCATCGCTCGTAACTGGCTTCCCATCATGCCAGACAGCATCGGGATTGAGCGAGAAGTTATAGATCATGCCATCCCGTGAGATTCCCCAGGATGTCGCCAGATCGGCTTGTGGTAGACCGTGATCGTCGATGCGCAGCATTCCCCGGAATAATAATCGGTCGACCTCTCGATCGGCTTCATTGTAATAATCCAACACCGGGTTCAACCGTCTAAATACTCCGACCACACCCTCCGAATAGATCCCCCCTTCAGCGGGTTTAACTACTGGCTCGGTAATAGGTAGCAAGACGTCTGGTTTTTGGCTAAGGAGAAGGATGGAGATGGCAGCCAGCGCTATGATGGCGATCAACAACGGCCAGCGTAGTTTTTTCATGGTTTCAATAATATCATATGCTGTAGGCTGCTATTAAAAAACAAAAAGCGCTTCAGAATAGTGACCAACCCCCTTAATAGTGGTGGTTGGCAGTGTTCCTCGACGCTCAATTGATTAATATTAGGCGACTTTAACAGATACTACCGCTAAGATAAAGAACAGCACGGCCAGGGCAATGGTCACGTAAAACAAAGTCTTTTCCACACCCCTGCGCGCAGTAAAGATGCCACCTGTATCCGCACCGGTTAAACCACCCAGACCTGCACCTTTGCTTTGTAAAATGACACTGGCGATCAATGCCACCGAAACAACGATCAAGGAAATATCGACTACGTTACCCACAACCTGCCTCCGGCTAAAACTTTTTTATTTTGCTATTTTTTCTTTTCACAAATTTGACGCTTAAGCTTGCGGATTATACCTTTGGTTGGGTGAATTGTCAAACAAGATGACGGATATTCGCCGATATTAATATGAGCATCTTCCAATAATAAACAAGCAACTGCCTTCATCATTCATGATTTATTTATGCTACCCCCATCTATCGGATGTTGAGCGATCATTATTATTCACCAGATTCTACAGTTTCTTCGAATCAACTGCGCCTGATTTGTACACCATCAGCCTTAACTCATTGAATAATTTAGTGTATCGAACTACTCTGGATTCCATGTTAGGCCGCCAGTGAGAATTACATATATAATACTATCTGTATCTACCTTTGATCTACTAATTAATAATCCTGAGAGAAAAGTGAATGCACGAGATCATCCTTAACCTGCATATGCATACCCGTTATTCTGATGGCGCCGGCACCCACGCAGATATCGCCGCGGCTGCCATGCAGGCAGGTTTGGATGCGGTGATCGTTACCGACCATAATGTTTTGGTGAATGGACCTGCCGGTTATAAAATCTCAGGTGACCGACGCGTGCTCCTGATGGTAGGCGAGGAGGTCCACGACCAGGCACGGGATCCTCAAAAAAATCACCTTTTAGTGTTCGGAGCCCAGCGCGAGATGGCGACTTATGCTTACGATCCACAGCTGCTGTTGGATGCGGTGACCAGGGCAGGTGGTTTGGCGTTTATCGCTCACCCGGTCGACCCTGCAGCACCTTCCGTTCACGAAGGCGATATATCCTGGGTGGATTGGTCTGTGCGTGGGTTTACCGGTCTCGAGTTGTGGAATAGTTTCTCTGAGTTCAAACCGCGCATCAAATCCATGTTGCACGCGGTGTATTATGTATATTTCCCACGCCGCATCGCCCGCGGACCTTTACCAGAAACCCTGCATAAATGGGACGAGTTGCTCTCGGCGGGAAAAAAGGTGGTAGCGGTTGGGGGTTCCGATGCTCACTCACACGTCATGCATCTCGGGCCATTGCGCCGGACGGTATTTCCCTACGGGTTCCATTTCCGTGCCATCAACACACATGTATTGTTGCCGCGCCCACTTGGTATGGATGCTGCATCTGATACCAGCATGATCCTGGAAGCCCTGCGCCTGGGGCATTGCTTCATCGGTTATGACCTGCCTGCACCTACGCGTGGTTTTCGTTTCACCGCTCGTGGTCTCGACACTTCGGCTCAGATGGGCGATGAGCTCAACAGCAGGGGTGGCGTCACTATCCAGATCCGTTTACCCATGATCACTGAATGCGTATTACTTAAGGATGGCAAGCCTGTGCGTACTTGGCATAAGCATGAGCTGTGCACCTATATCGCCACCCAACCGGGGGTTTACCGGGTGGAGGTTTATATACAATACTTGGGACGCAGGCGTGGTTGGATATTTAGTAATCCGGTGTATGTCAGGTGATTTTACTATCTTAAATGAAGCGACTACGGCAAAAGATAAACAAACTGTTGCAACTTTTTTATTTTTGCGGGATTTACTGGCTTTAGATGTGCGTTATGAGCTTAGTTTATCTTTCGAGAAGAGAAAGAAAGGCAATAATTATTTTTCGTCCAGCTTATGTTGAATAATATGATTTTCGAGGGTCATAAAGGGTAGATCTATGGTGAAAATGTAGTATTTTACTAAAAAAATATTTCATATAAAAAGCTACATTATCATATGTTCAATGTATGCGGGAATATAGATCATATCCAAAAAAAGAAGCTTGCAGCTTAAAAGCGCCTTGCTCCAAAACAGCATCATAAATCCCCCAACTCTTGCCGAAGTCTCCTAACAGCAAGTAATCCGGATTAGCTTGTAAAGGATCATAATCCAATGAGCTTCCTGGATCTATCGTTCCCCGGTCAATTGCTTTTATACTAACTTGGTCTGGCGGATAATGATATCGTGTTGTCGGTGACAGAAACATGATCTCGCTTTCATAAGTTTCAACCAGCGCATTGGTTGGTAAGATTTCTTGTAGATTAAGCGCTGCAGCCTGAGGATTTATCATCCCAACCCCTTTGAAGTAATATGAGGCTGACTTTAGGCTAATTCCCAATGCTGAGGAGCTAAATATCAAGCAAAAAAAGCCTGGAATCCAATTCGCAGTTCGCGACCGATACATGCCAGTAGGCATGTCCGAAAAATAAAGCTTCAGAATTTCTGATCAGATCATTGCTATTTAAACAATGGGTTTACACTGATCAGATTTCCTGAAATTACCAAGATAGCATGTCGTGTAATATGATTCCTGGGCTCATCGTTTATTGACAATCTACAAAAAAAGTTGCTAGTATCAGGTTCCCCATTCTTTATTAACCCCACATAGAATTTATGATATTTGGTAAGGTCCACCAAGCACAATTACGGGGGGGCAAGGGTAGGAGCCAATTTCCCTTGTTTATACCTCCAAAGCTTTATGTTTATTACCCTCTGAGCAAGGCTAGATTAGCCTTGCAGGTTGTGGGATCCCCAGTAGGAGGCAAGCATCTGTTGTATATCACCAGGATTGATCCTCACCGGGAAAAGATAGAGTTCTCAACCTCCGCTATGGACAGGACAGCAGGCTGTCTTCCATTCGTCAACCCATTTGCAACGCCAGTATCACTTCTCAGATTCTACGGACGCCTCGGACTTATACACCTCCTCAGTATAGGCTATAAGGATTTTATATTGCCTTAATTACGGGTTGGACATAGTAGTAAATCCATCGAAGATACTTACACAGAGGATGTCGTAGGTTCGAGTCCTATTCCGCGCACTGGAATCCCTTATCATGGAAGTTTTATCCTTCGTAATGCCTATAGGATAATGGAAATTTATACCTACCTGTGCAGATAGGCTATTGCCCCCTTACACCCAGGCCCATATGCCCAGGTGGGGATGGCTAATAAAACTACAGGTGGAAAATCATCATCATCCGCATTTCAAGAAGGTGTAATGATTAGATTGGTGAAGTAGGTCGTTTGTTACTATTTGCTGATTGTCCCTGAACATGAGCACTGACCGTTTAGCAGGAATGGCAGTTTTCTGAAGTCGGAGTATGGTCCGATTCGGAAATTATCATCGCACATATAACACAGCCTGGTTGCACATATTTGGAAGATATCGACTAATGCACCTTTCCACTTTGGATCGGGTATCTTTGTGTAAAAGCTATATTCTTGCTCAAGGATATGAATGCACACACAGAACAGTTTCACCTGGGTGGGCAGATATGCCTGGAGGTTAGGGGACGCAGGCCTATGAGACTAACAACAATAGAGTGTTCACGAGGTCAGATTTTTATCCACTTAGATATCTATCTGACTCTCTGCCAGAAATAATCTTCAGAAAAACAAACCCTGGCCGTTAATAAACTCTCGAAACACTCTACATAAGGCTCGTTATCGAATGATGCATCTACATACTTGGTAGTGTAATAGGTTTACTTCTAACATTCACCTTCCTACCGATTCACAGTCAATTATGAGTAACGTTGACAAACTTCTATTTTGATCCGTTGAATTCAGAATTATCGAAACATCTCACTTCGTTGTCATTGCGATGAGGGCGTAATCCAAACCTTGGGTAATAACCACACTTCGTAGCCCGAAGAAGCAATCTTCCACTGACATTTCCGATGATTTGGCAATTATTCCGATTCTTGTGAGTAATTACTTTCCTCTCCTAGAACCCTTGTTCTATCTACCAACTTGCGGTATGATATTAAGTCTTATGGATTTCAGACTCGTTGCTCCATTTCAACCTACTGGTGATCAGCCAGAAGCCATCCGCCAGATCGTGGATGGCGTCAATAAGGGTTACCATCACCAGGTGTTGCTGGGTGCCACCGGTACCGGCAAGACTTATACCATGGCGCAAGTCATCACCCAGCTGCAGCGGCCGGCACTGGTAATGGCGCATAATAAGACCCTGGCTGCCCAGCTTTATGCTGAATTCAAAGAGTTCTTCCCCGATAATGCCGTGGAATACTTCGTCAGCTATTATGACTACTACCAGCCTGAGGCTTACGTCCCACGTCATGACCTGTACATCGAGAAAGAGACTGAGCGCAATGAAGAGATTGAGCGCCTGCGTTTGTCTGCCACCATGTCACTCATGTCGCGCAAGGATGTGATCATTGTAGCCTCCGTATCATGTATTTATGGCCTGGGGAACCCGGCAGAGTATGGTCGTGTGGTGATCACAATTGAGAAGGGCAAGATCTACCGCCGTAATGCCCTGCTGCGCGACCTCATCGAATCCCAGTACGAGCGGAATGATATGGAGCTCAAGCCCGCTACCTTCCGCGTGCGCGGTGACACACTCGAGGTCATTCCCGCTTACCAGGATCGTATGGGTTACCGGGTTACCTACTTCGGTGATGAAGTCGAACGGATTGTCGAGTTCGATGCCATCACGGGTGAGCTGCGCCATCAGCTGGAGACGATTGCCATTTATCCTGCCAAGCATTACATCGCCGCAGAAGATAAGCTCAAACAGGCGATCCTGGATATCGAAGCTGAGATGCACGAACGGGTTAAATACTACCGGGAGCAGGATAAAATCCTGGAAGCCCAACGTATCGAGCAGCGCACGATCTACGACCTGGAAATGTTACGCGAGATAGGCTCTTGCGCTGGCATCGAGAATTACTCCCGCCACCTTGACCAGCGCGCTGAAGGCACCCCGCCCTGGACGCTGATTGATTATCTGCCCCACGATTACTTGCTCATCATCGATGAGTCGCACATGACCATCCCGCAGGTGCGTGGGATGTACAACGGCGACCGTTCCCGCAAGGGGACGCTGGTGGAATACGGTTTCCGTCTTCCCTCTGCCATGGATAACCGACCTCTCAAGTTCAAAGAATTTGAGCAGCACATGGGTGCCACCATTTATACCTCTGCCACACCCGGTCCCTATGAAATGGAACGCGCGGAGCAGGTGGTGGAGCAGATCATCCGTCCTACCGGTTTGGTGGACCCCGAGGTGGAAGTCCGGCCAGTTGAAGGTCAGGTGGACGACCTGATCGCTGAGATCCGCAAGCGCGTGGAGGTTGGTCAGCGCACACTGGTGACCACGCTTACCAAGCGCATGTCTGAAAAGCTCGCCGATTACCTGATGGAGCTGGGTATCAAAGTGCATTACCTGCACTCTGAGGTTGAAACCCTCGAGCGCATCGGCATCCTGCGCGATCTTCGCCTGGGGGTGTTTGATGTCGTGGTGGGTATCAACCTGTTACGTGAGGGGTTGGACCTGCCCGAAGTCTCATTGGTGGCTATTCTGGATGCAGACAAGGAGGGCTTCCTGCGCTCCGGCACTGCCCTCATCCAGACCATTGGTCGGGCTGCCCGGCACGTGAATGGCAAGGTCATTATGTATGCCGATAAGATGACCGATTCGATGATATTTGCCATTGATGAAACCAATCGCAGACGTGCCAAGCAGGTGGCTTACAATGTAGAACACGGTATCGAGCCGGTCAGCATTGTTAAAGCTGTGCGTGACCTGACCGACCAGCTGGGTGGCAAAGCCCAGGCTGAAGCGCGCGGTGAGCGTCCTGTCAAGCCAGCTGAGATGCCCAAGGATGAGCTCAAGCGCCTGATCACCGAGCTTGAGACCCAAATGAAACAGGCTGCCAAGGATTTGGAGTTCGAGAAAGCAGCCGTTTTGCGGGATGAGATCTTTGAGCTGCGCGGTATACTGGCCGAAGAATCGCACGTCCCTCCCTGGGAAAAAGTCCGCTACCTGGCCGGCGAAGAATCCTAGCGTAATTAAAGAAGGTTAGGAAGATCCTTCTTCCCATAACATGAGGGAACCAGACCTCCCCCAAATTATTACACTTTTGGGGGAGGTGTCGTTTAATATTGTATTTCCTTTGTGTCCGTGGTGTCCTTCGTGGTTATCTTTTCCTTCGATACGCCATTAACTGCATAGACTGCGGTTATCTTTCCCTATCCTTCGCCGAAGCGGCGGATGAACCAGGTCTTGACCACCTGGGTGAGCAGCACATAGCACACCAGCATAGCCAGGAGCAGCAGCCAGTACAGCGGAGGCAGGGGTACGAAACCGAGCGCACCTGCCAGAGGTGAATAGGGCAGCCAGGCTCCAACTGCCACAATCGCCAGGGAGGTGAAGATGAGTGCCTTGCTGGCACGGCTCTGGATGAAGGGAAGCTTGTTGGTGCGGATGACGTGGATGATCAACGTCTGAGTGAACAGGCTTTCAACAAACCAACCGGTGTGGAACAGGTCCGGGTTTGCCCAGGTCTTAAAGATATACAGCATAATGAAGAAGGTCAGGTAGTCGAATATCGAGCTAATTGGACCGATGAACAGGATGAAGCGGCGCAGCTCGCCAATCGCCCACTTGCGCGGCTTCTCCAACCACTCGGCATCCACCGCATCGGTGGGAATGGAGGTCTGCGAGAAGTCGTACAGCAGGTTGTTGGTGAGCACCTGGATGGGCAGCATCGGAAGGAAGGGCAGGAACAGGCTGCCACCCAGCACGCTGAACATATTGCCAAAATTGGATGAAGCTGCCATCTTGATGTACTTGGTGATGTTGCCAAACACCCGGCGTCCTTCCATCACACCCTGCTCGAGCACCAGCAAGTTGTTCTCCAGCAGGATGATATCGGAGGATTCCTTGGCGATATCTACTGCGCTGTTGACCGAGATACCCACATCTGCAGCTTTTAGGGCTGGCGCATCATTGATACCATCACCCATGAAACCCACCACATGACCCTTGTGCTGCAATGCTTTGATAATTCGCTCTTTGTGTGCGGGTGAAAGCTTCGCAAAGATGGAAGCTGAATCGACAGCTTCAACCAGCTCGGCATCGGTCATCGCTTCAATATCATTACCCAGCAAAATATGCTCAACCGGCAGGTTTACCTCCTTGCAGATAAAGCGCGTCACTACTTCGTTATCTCCGGTCAGGATTTTCACTGCCACCCTGTGTTCGTTCAGCTTGCTAATAGCCTGGGTGGCGGTATCCTTGGGTGGATCCAGAAAGGCCAGATAGCCAAGCAATGTCAGGTCAGATTCATCATTGACGGTGTAATGCGGCTCATCATTGTCACCAGGGAACCAACGGTACGCCACCGCAATAACCCGAAAACCCTCGGAATTCAGTTCACTCACGCGCCGTTTGCGATGTTCATCATGCTCAGGCAGAACGTCCAGCACCTCTCCGTTTACTTCTACATGGCTAGAGAGGCGCATTAGCTCCTCGACTGCCCCTTTGCAAATCAGGAGGTGTCGGTTCTGGTTATCTTCCACGATGACCGACATACGCCTGCGTTGGAAGTCAAAAGGAATTTCGTCGATCTTGCGATAATTTTCATCGACCAACAGCTCAGCATTCAAACTCTCGTGATCAAGGATCGCTTCATCCATCAGGTTCTTGAGCCCGGTCTGGTAGTAGCTGTTCAGATAGCCATAATGCAAGACACGATCGCTGTTATTCCCTCGCACATCCAGGTGCTTTTCCAGCACAATCTTGCCTTGTGTGATGGTGCCGGTCTTATCCGTACACAGCACGTCCATGGCTCCGAAGTTTTGGATGGCGTTGAGGCGCTTAACGATGACCTTCTTGCGCGACATGGATATGGCACCCTTGGACAGGTTCACTGTAACGATCATGGGCAACATTTCAGGGGTGAGTCCGACGGCTACTGCCAATGCAAAGAGGAAAGCTTCCAGCCAGTTATGCTTGCTGAGACCGTTGAACAGAAACACCAGCGGTACCATGATCGCCATGAAGCTAATCATCAACATGGTGAATTGATTGATACCCTTGTCAAAGCTGGTGAGCTGGCGCTGTCCGGTTATACTGCTTGCCAGCGAGCCAAAATATGTATGGCTGCCGGTCTGTATGACGATCGCCGCGCCCGTGCCAGACTCGATGTTGGAACCCATGAAACAGATATTCGGCATTTCCAATGGGTTGGTTAGGCTTTCATCAAATCTAGCGGGCAATTTTTCGACCGGCATGGATTCGCCGGTGAGTGCCGCCTGGTTAAGGAACAGATCCTTGGCGCTAATCAGGCGTACGTCAGCCGGAACCATGTCGCCTGCTGAGAGATGCACAATATCACCCGGCACCAGCTCATGCAGTGAAATTTCTTTGTGTTGACCTTCGCGAATTACCGTGGCAGTGGTGCTCACCATGGCTTTAAGCTGTTCAGCCGCGTGGTCGGCGCGCTGCTCTTGAATATAGCGCAAGACGATGCCAAGCACAACCATCAGCAAGATCATGATGGTTGCCCGCAGGTCTCCTGTGAGGTAGGAAATCATTCCCAGGACCGTCAGCAGGATGACCAACGGGTTCTTGAGGTTATCCCACAGGCGCATGTACCAGGTAGTGCGCTGCTCGCGGGCGACCTCATTGGGTCCGTAGGTCTCCAGGCGCGTTTCAACTTCCTCAGCGGTCAAGCCGTTGGGGGAGGTATGCAGCTGTTCGTATACAAACGATAGATCCTGATGAGCACTTTCTACAAGCTGTTTTGAGATGCCGATTCCATTGCCCCGAATTGCTCCAGTCAGGCGGGTTGGCGTGGTGAGAAGGGTTGCGAAGAAGCCCATAATAACCTCCTATCCTGTTTTTTACTAAAATAAATGCCCCCGCGCCGGAGGGAGAACGCGGGGGCAGGTAATGAGAACGATTATCTCAAGAAAAAAAACCTTACCTTACCCCTGAAAACTCCAAGCGGTACGGCGAGCAAATTGTTTATGACTACGATCAGATTCCTTAATATCCATTTAACATTCCTGCTCGTTCTGAGCCCGAGCATTTTAGTACTGCCTTATAGATGTGTCAAGACCCCAAAAGGTGACCCCAAAAGGTGACAATGAACATTTTCTCAAATTGGTGCAAGTAATATCACGTCGGGCTTGAATTTCATGCATCAATAAGTGTGGAAATGACAGCAAGATCATCAGGCATTAAGTCATCCTTTGGATTTTTTCCGGCTCTTCAAATGGATTCATAAAAATATCTATCAATCATGCAGGTGTGATGGTAATTTATAAAAATGATAGAATTAGAAATCATGCTAAAAAAAGGAGATTGCATATGAAAACACGCGTAGTTTTACTAATTGGCTTGTTTATAACTCTGGCAGCTGCCTTTTTCATCTATAGCCGTACCAACCGGGCGACGGCAGAGCCCGAAATCTATGCCAGCCCCATCCAAGCGGGTTGTTATATTGCAGCTTCAAATGATTGCCGCTTGCACGCAGATCCCTTTACCATCAACCTTGCTACAGGTCAGAAGCTGGTATTCTTTCAATTGGTGACCATTGATACCAGCAATGGCGTCCAACGGGTTATTTATGATTTCCGACCAGACCAATCGAACCCGGTGCCGCCCTCAGGCAATACGTACACCCCCTCACTCGTCGCCCAGGATTTTGCCGCCACCTGTGGGCACAGCTACGAGATTAGTCTCCAGGGGCAGGATACCGGCGACACCCAACCATTCAACCTGGGACTCACCGAGGAGATCACCTGCCCTTCCTTCGTTCCTTAAGCGTCAAAATAGAATGGAGGCACTATGTCTTGGAAGTGTGCTCGATCACTGATCATTATCTTCATGGTGTGCATCTTGGCGCTTGGGCTTGAGCCCAAACCGATCGCCCAGGGAGCAGTAAATATCTTTGCTAGCCCGGTGCAGGCGGGCTGCTATTTAGCCCGCCATGACCAATGCAAGATCCACGTTGATCCCTTTACCATCAACCTTGCCACTGGAGAGAAACTGGTTTTCTTTCAGCTTGTGGCTATCCGGGTTGGAAGCGGTGCCCAGCAGATGATCTATGATTTCCGACCGGATCAATCAAACCCGGTGCCATTTCTGGGAGATACGTTTACCCCCTCCCA
The DNA here is from genome assembly GCA_963809805.1 of uncultured Chloroflexia bacterium. Taxonomy (GTDB): domain Bacteria; phylum Chloroflexota; class Anaerolineae; order Anaerolineales; family UBA4823; genus FEB-25. The sequence continues at coordinate 521,460 of CAWELB010000002.1, forward strand.
GGTGGCGAAGGACTTCGCCGCAACCTGCGGACAGATTTACATGCTCAGCCTGCAAGGGCAGGATACCGGAGACACCCAACCATTCAACCTGGGACTCACCGGGCAGTTTACCTGCCCAGCTGGCACTTATTTCGTTAATATGCCATTGATTAGGAAATAAATAAGCCTGGAATAGGAGCTACAACAAAGTTATTCAATTGACTTGACTTGATATAAAAAACTGCTGGTCTTACTAACTGGCAGTTTTTTCTTTTGGTTAATTTTGGGGGATTATATTTCCATTTTTGTAAGGTCAGCACTTCCTTTCATAAATGTATAGCTCAGCGCACCTGAATCCGGTTAATGTATATGTATAATAATCGCCTGCAACCAGAAAAACCACTATCAAACCATATAGAGGGATGGTTTGATAATTGCATCCCCTCCAGTTGGAGGTCAGGATATGAACGATAGATTGGCAAACGCAGAACTCACGACGATAAAGCGTGATGACAAATATCACTTGCATACCAGGCACATCAGGAAGCTGCCTAGGACAACTACTGCGGTGGAGCTGCGCTATCACGCCATGCTGGAGCAGATCCCGGCCATCATATACACCGATTCTGCTGGCGTATCCAACCAAACTTTATATATCAATCCACAAATTAAAACCATAACTGGTTATACTCCGGATGAATGGATTGCCGATCGTGACCTGTGGTTTAAGATCATTCAACCGGAAGACCAGGAACGCGTGTGGGCAGAAAATATTCGCACAGAAGAGACCGGCGAAGCATACAAGGTGGAATACCGCATCCTGACCCGGGACGGCCGGATCAAGTGGCTGCACGATGAAGCCTGGCTGATTCGCGACGCATCCAGAAAGCCTTTGTTCTGGCAGGGATTTATCATTGATATCACCGATCGAAAGCACACCGAGATGGAGCTGGAGTTCCATGCCGCCGAGCTCTCAGCCTTGCAAGAAACGGTGCTCAACCTCACCATGCGGCACCCCTTACCAGAGCTGCTGAACCTGATCGTGGAGCGAGCCACCAGGCTATTGAATGCCAAGGGTGGAGGGTTGTACCTCGTAGACAGCGATGAGAAATCGATCAAGTGCGTCGTCAGCTACAATACCGAGAACGATAATACCGGAACCGTATTAAATTTCGATGAAGGGGCTGCCGGGAGAGTGGTTTGTACCGGACGACCCCTGATGTTGAAAAACTATTCCAAATGGTCTGGAAAGGCGACGTTTTGCGAAACCGATCAACCCTGCTACCAGGCGCTGGTGAGTGCACCCATGATCTGGCAAGGGCAGGTAAATGGTGTGCTGCATGTGTTCAGGGAAGAGCAATTTGCCACGCGTGACCTGGACCAGCTGACATTGTTCGCCAACCACGCTGCCGTGGCGGTGGAAAATGCACGCCTTTATGAGGCCGCTGCACAAGAGCTGGAGGAACGCAAACGGGCGGAGACTGCCTTACGCGAATCCGTGGGGATCTACCGGCAAGCCATCGAATCCACCGGGGGTGTGCCTTACTATCAATCCTACACCGAGGACGGCAAATCCATTCATTATGACTTCATCGGGGAGGGGATTCAGCAAATCACCGGCTACAGATCTGAGGAATTCAATGCAAATTTATGGGATTCGCTCGTCCAGGAAGCGCATCTGGATGGGGACCTATCGCGATACACGTGGGCTGAAGCCCACCAGAAAGTTCACCTGGGTGAGCATCCCATTTCCACCTGGAAATGTGAATATCGCCTCAAGGCACGTGATGGAAAGTTCCATTGGGTCTTTGATTCTGCAGTAATCCTGCGGGATGAGAATGGATTCTCACACGGCTCCATCGGTTTGTACCGCGACATTACCGAATCCAAGCGGGCTGAGCAGGTACAGCAGGCCATCTACAGGATCTCACAGGCGGTGGTTACAACCGCCAGCCTGGAGGAACTGGTTCATTCCATCCATCGTGTGCTGGCGGAGCTGATGCCAGTTGAAAACTTCTATATCGCTTTATATGACTCTACCCATGACCTGCTCAGTTTCCCCTATTATGTAGACCTGTATGACCAACCTCCACCGCCTGCCAAGCCCGAACGCGGGTTAACCGAGTACGTCATCCGAACCGGCAAACCACTCTGGGCGCCGGAGGAAATGTTCCAACAACTTATCCAGCAAGGAGAAGTTGAGAGCGTTGGATCTGATTCGATCGATTGGATTGGTGTGCCATTGAAGCTGGAAGACGGCGTGACGGGGGTGATGGTGGCACAAAGTTATGCGGAAGGAGTGCGCTACAACCAGGAAGACCTGGACTTAATGGAATTTGTCTCGACCCAGGTGGCAGTCTCCATTGAAAGAAAAAAAGCGGAAGATGCGCTGCGGGTGAGCCTGGAGGATACACGCCAATATGCTGAACGGATGGCACTGCTCAACCGGGTGGCACGTGCCGTAAGCACCACCCTGAACCTCGATGACCTGCTGGAAATCGTATACCACGAGATCATCAATACAGTTCCAGCCAACTCATTCTTCATAGCCTTGTACGATAAGCAGACCGACCAGCTCGAATTCCGTATCCGTGTAGACGGGGAAGTGCATGAAGCTCCCTATGTACGCCCCCTTGGGAATGCGCTGACAGCCCAGGTGGTGAACAATCGGACGCACCTGCTGGTGCGAGATTATGAGCTTGAGAAAGACCATCTTCCGGCAATGACCTTATGGGGCACCGGGCAGCCTTCACGCTCGTGGTTGGGCGTGCCGATGCTGCTAGCAGAGGATGTGGTGGGAGTGATCTCGGTCCAATCCTACAGTCCGAATGCCTTTGGGGAAAAGGAACAGGAATTTTTATCGACTATCGCCGATACGGTGGCAGTTGCGATTGAGAATGCCCGCTTGTACGAGGCGGAAAAGCATCGCACCACCCGCCTGACGCAGATCGTTAAGCTCGGTATCGAGCTGGCATCCCTGCGGCAGGAGAGTGAAGTCTTGGACACGCTGGTTAATCAGGTGGCGGACGTGATGGAGAGTGCCACCTGTACGGTCATGTTAATCGACACGCAGAACAATGAAGCCATTCTGACAGCGCAGACCGGTTTACCCAGTAGCGCGGATCATACACGCATACCCCTCACTTTACCAATCATTCGAAACCTGCTCAAAACCGGTGAGCCGCTCCTCCTGACAGACATCGACCAGCAGGAGCCTTCGATCCGAGAGATCCTGATCCGCCCGGATATCAAAGCCTTTTTTGCCTACCCCATGGTGCGCGGTGGGCATGTCATCGGGGTGCTCACGCTCAGCAATGTGACACCCTACCATCCCTCCGCCGAAGAGGTTACTTCCTGCCACCTGCTGGCTGAGCGCGCCGCTGCTGCCCTGGAAAATGCCAGGCTGTTCGAAAAAACCGAACATCACCTGCAACAAGTGCAGTCGTTAAGGACCATCGATGCCGCGATTGCCTCCAGTTTTGACCTGCGGGGAATCCTCAACATTATCCTTACCCAGATCATCGAGCAATTGGGCGTGGATGCTGCTGATGTGCTCCTGCTCAATCCACATAATTATGCCTTTGAATATTCATTTGGTAAGGGTTTCCTCACCACTGCAATTGAGAAATCACGCTTTTTATTGGGCGAGGGGGTTGTGGGGCACCAGATCATGGAACGGCGCACCATCCATGTGCCTGACTTGAATGCAGTCATGCATAATTTTGCCCGCGCCGAAATATTTGCGAGTGAGCGGTTTGCCACCTACACCGCAGTACCATTGATTGCCAAAGGTGAAGTCAAGGGTGTTTTGGAGGTGTTCCATCGGACGCCCGGTACGAGAGGGGCTGAATGGGTGGAATTCCTGGAGACACTGGCTGGGCAGGTGACCATCGCGATTGATAATTCACAATTGTTCACCAACCTGCAGCGCTCAAACCTTGAGCTCAGCCTGGCTTATGATGCGACCATCGAAGGATGGTCGCGGGCTTTGGACATGCGCGATACAGTGACCGAAGGTCACACCAAGCGGGTGACCGAGATGGCACTCAGCCTGGCGCGCATCATGGGGATGAGTGAATCGGATCTGGTCCACATGCGCCGGGGAATCTTGCTGCATGATATGGGAAAGATGGGTATACCAGATGCGATCTTGCTCAAACCGGATACCCTGACGGATGAAGAGTGGAAAATCATGCACATGCACCCCCAATATGCCTTTGAAATGCTGGCACCCATCTCTTACCTGCGCCCTGCCCTGGATATACCCGGGAGCCACCATGAGAAATGGGACGGTACAGGATACCCGCGCGGATTGAAAGGTGAGCAAATTCCATTAGCTGCTCGCATATTCGCCGTGGTGGATGTCTTCGATGCGCTGACCTCTGATCGCCCCTATCGAAAGGCCTGGTCGAAAGCAAAAGCTATTCAATATATATTAGAAGAAAAGGGGAAATTCTTCGACCCGCGCGTGGTGGATGTATTCATGTCGCTGAAACAGGAAATGGGATTGACAAGCAACGGCGATACGAAGTAACTTGCTGCTGCCAATTAAAAATAAGAAACCTCATAGGTTTTCGGAACCTGTGAGGTTTTTATTAGATGTGAGATCTCTAGTTGATTTTTATCGCCGGATGATGGGGAGAATTTGTAAATAAGCCAGATAAGTCGCAGATTGGGAAGTGTTGTTCAGTTTCTCAAGCTCATGTGAGCTTGTGGCGATCTCCACACTGGTCTGCACGGTTTGCAACATTGGCGCCGAAGCGTCGACCTCCACCGTAACGTATATCACTGCATTGTCGGAGCTTGCCGGCAAGTCACCCAGCTGCCAGACCAGCTGATTACCGATCACCTGAGGTGGGAATGAGGCATCTACTAAGCTTAAACCAAGAGGCAAGGTCATGGTGATGACTGAGTTTGAAGCGATTACACCTCCATGGTTGCCATATTGTAATTGGTAATCGAATCGATCTCCGGGATGAGCAATGAGGGTTCCTCCGGAAAGGTCCAGCCACACATCCGAATGGGCTTCACCGATGGTGACTTCGTCCAGTAAGGCGCTCGCAGGTGGAAAGCCGGCATTTTCAGTCAGCTGGAAAGTCAAGGTGATCTCCTGGCCAGACCAGGAAGTCACATCAAACCAATCATGCTCCCAGGTACTTGGGGTGGTACTGGAGTAAATTATCGAGTCCGCTGCGTCAGTACTGACCCGCACGCTGAATTCACTTCCTGAGACATCGGAGACACCGTATAGTGAAGCAAGGAAGGACAGGGTGGGATGGGTCATGGATACGGGGATGGTCAGGGATTGCGATAACCAGGCATCGCCACTCATGGGGAGAGGTTGGGTGTTGATATACCGAAATTGAATGTTGGGATAGTTTACACTCCAGCCGATGAATGCCCCATCCAAATCATCCGCAGCAACTTTTGGAGAAAACCCCTGGAACTGAGCAGAAGCGAGTAAAACCGGAGGGCCCCAGATTCCAGCCTGCATCCTTACATAATACATATCCCAATGGTTTGTATAATCGACCCATGCTACAAAAATATCTCCATTTGTAGCAACAGCGGCTTGCACATTGTAAGAGGTGAGGCTAATTTGAGAGATGTTTATTGGTTGTGTCCAATCATCCTGCATACTTTTTTGTGAAAAGTAAACCTGATTGGTTGGAACATCTGTAATCCAAATGGCATAAAGTGTATCATGGCGATCAATCAGCAATTTCGGAATATAGCTCGAATACCCGCTTGAAATATCACGCGGAGATACCCAGGAACCGTCCAGGTTCCTGGTGGTGTACATCAGCTGCGTAGTTTGGTAATGTGCAGTCCAAATAATATGAGGCTGACCAGCCGAATCTAACACCATATCCAAATAGTTGGTGTAGGCTGGCCGAGTAAAGGTTACCGGACTGGTCCAGCTCCCATCAGGAAGATGAACCATATAATGGAGTATTGATTGATCACCACCTGACCATGCCAGATGGAACTCGCCCAAAGGACCAGTGGAAAATGCAGTCTCGAGTGGATATTCCATCCCCGGAACGTTTTTTATTTCCCATTCTCCACCAATTTCATAGCGTGCATAAGACTGAGTAGTTCCATTCGTAAATAGGGCATGGATGGTGGATAAATGGTCAATTTTCATACCGATAAGATCATAACTCGATAGAATTTGCTGTGGAGCGGTCCAATTACCCGCTGGATCACGCATTGTATATAAAATTCCGTTGTACATTTGAATAAGCATGTGTACATTTAGATCATCATCCACCACCAGGTCAACCTTTAGTTCGCTATCTGGCGGATCATAAACAAATTCCGGTGTTTGCCAAACTCCATCTGGCAGGCGATGGGCATAAGAAACACCTGCTTCCCAATTCGTTGTAGTGGTTGATGCAATATGAACACCACCGAGCCGATCGATAAAAAGAGGATCCGCATCACCAATCGTCATATTATCAATAAAACCCATCGAACTCATCGTCGGTGGAGTGCCTAATAATGCTGCATAATCCCCTGAGTGATACGAAGTAGTGGTCAAGACAGGGGTAAAATCACCGCCAGCCTGCCAATCACCGGGCAAATTACCACTCTCGAAACCAAAATCCTTGACGATATTATCAGATGGCGGAAGATAGACATCCACATTGGCATCTTGAGTACCAAAATCTGTAGCGGGCAATTCACCATACTTAGCATTGAGCCATGTGATCGTCTTTACCGGTGGATTGGAGCCAAGATAGGCGGAATACTTCCCATCACGGTCGGATGGGTTAATGACCAATGCTTCCGGATCAATGGAGAGGTCCATATCCGATACCGGCGAACCTGTATTATCGTGCGCCGTTCCGGCGGTCAACCAGGAGAAAAAGGTCGTGGTTGTATCACCATTTCCATCAGGCCAGGTTTCCACATTCGTCGCCATATCTGTGGCTCGAGAGCGGAAATAATAAGTGTGACCCGGCTCACCGGAAAAGACTTCGGAAATAAGGGGCGTTTCCATTAACCAGTTTTCCCACTGACCTGTGGCGGAATCCATGAACTGGATATCGTAAAAAGCAATCCCAGAGCCTCCCACGTCTGAACCCATCCAGGTTAGTGTGACCTGATTTCCTCTTATCAATGGTTCGATCTGGTTAATTTTGGAAATAGGTGGGGCAATTTCCACCATTGCGTGTGTCTGGTAATCAGCTGGCCAGGGTTGAATGTTAGATGCGTTATCACGCCCCCGGGTGCGGAAGAAATAATCATGCCCGCCGAGTCCGGTGAAGATTGCCGAAGTGTCTGGTGTCCAAGCCTGCCAATCAGTCCAGGTACCAAACTGGCCATCGCGAACCTGCACCTCAAAACTAGATATTCCAGCCCAATTATCCTGCCCCCACCACGAGACCGTGAATTGGTATGGTAAGGTCGAATACAAGGTATTCATGCCTGTGATTGGGGGCAGTGAATCGGAGGTAGTCCAATCCAAAAACCAATCCACGCCTCGACCACTATTAATTACATAAGATTGCCCATCGTTTGATATCTTCTTAAGGCTGGCATAATCCCAGTACCAATTCCCATAATAATTGATCATGCTGACTTCGGTATAGAGCAACCACAACCCATCCGGTGACCATCCAGAAGTCCAATAAGTGTGATTATTACCGGGGTCAGCGCGCAAAGTCTGGAGGGAACCATTAGCATTCATAGACCACAGTTCCTGCCAGAGGTCATTGTCACTATCGGCATCATAACCAATCTGGCTGCCATCCGGTGACCAAACCGGCGTCTCGCTATAGGCTTGCTGGGAGAGCATAACCGGGTTTGAGCCATCTGCGTTCATCACATAAATCCGGTAACCCCCCGTGCGGCGAGATGTGAAGGCGATTTTGCTACCATCCGGCGACCAGCTGGGCTCGCCATCGTAATCGCTGCTATTCGTCAGGTTAATCGGCCCTGACCCATCGGCATTCATCACATAAACCTCGGCGTTGCCGTCGCGGTAAGATTGGAAGGCAATGCGGGTACCATCCGGAGACCAGACAGGTAAGACATCATCGGTCCCATCCAATGTAAGGCGAGTCAGGTGTGAAGCGTCAACATTTATGGTATAGATCTCGTAGTTTGTGCCCTGGTAAGAAGCGAAGGCAACCTGAGTGCAACCCCGGTTCAAGCGTGGCTGAATATCATCAATTCCGCCATTGTTCGTCAGGTTAAATAAATTGGAGAAATCGCCATTTCCTATTGTGATATCCCAATCAGCACCTATGTCGGTGTAAGTCTCAAAGGTCATCCTGCTCCATTGCTCTACCGGCGTATCAATCGAAATGGACCCGACAGTTGGCGGAGTTAGTGGAGAGCGGAAATAAATGTCTTCTTTACCGTGGTATGAATACTGATCCGGTCGAGTACGCTCAGGCGGGTTGGGTTGCTGCCCGGACGAAGAAGCCATGGCAGGTAGTACAAGTAGAAGAAGAATAACAACGACTAAAACCAAAATTACGGAGATGAAAATCGACTTACGAGACATGATACCCCTCCAGATGAAAAATTTTTATGGCTCGTAAATAGCCCCCCAGTATGTCAGCAGCATAATAATGACACGGATTGTATAAAAAAGCAAATGAATTTACCGATCCAAGAATGTAACATTGAAGAAATTCCCTTATTTCTCCACAATTTCTGCACAATCGAAGTGTATATTCATACTTGGTCAACAAGACCCATTGATACCAGGGAGAGTAGAGGTCTTATGTTCCAATCCACAGGAGGTTCACATGTTTCAAAATAAACGCCTATTTGCAGTGCTTTCAGCAGTCATCGTGCTGGCAATGGTCCTGGCAGGCTGCTCAGGACAGGCTAACGCTCAGACGGGTACTTCGTCAGGAAATTTCACTGGCTACGGCACCGTCACCCAGGTGAGCTATACGAATACGGTAGAGAACACGGGTCAGATCCAGCCACTGCACCTGACTTCATTGAACTTTTCCACCACAGGTAGGGTGGCTCAAAGTAAAGTCCAGGTCGGGCAGAATGTCAATACGGGAGATACCCTGATGACGCTTGACCCGGCTTCGGTCCCCTCAAACTTGTTAACCGCCCAGACGGACCTGACCAACGCTATGAATGCGCTTAAACAATTGACTACCCCTGATCAAGCGACCATATCCTCCGCTGAGAAGGCTTTATCAACCGCTTACACCAACTACCAACAAGCGCAGGCTGCCATGTCCAATGCCATCATCACCAACCAGACTGCCAGCGAAGGTACATTGTTCACCAACTGGTTGGATGCCAAAACTGCCCTCGACACTGCCCAGAATAATCTTCCTTTGGCCAACGCCTCCATTGACGTTCAGGCATTTTTCCAGGCCGTGCGGGAGTTCAATCAATTGCAAGCCGATTTGACAGTAGCCGTGAATAATGCCAGCATCCATCCTACCGACGCTGCATTGGCTCAAAAGGTAACGGACTTGCAGGCAGCCGTTAAAGCAAGCCAGGCGAAAATGAACGATCTACAGGCTGGCTTACCATCTGGCACGGTGGATCTGGTAAACACCTTATCAAGCAATTTAGACGCGTATGATTCTGCCGCCTCTTCCTTCATTGGATTGGTTGTGACCAGCACCACGAATTCAAACGTCAATTTAGCCCAGCTCCAGGCAGACCTGGCACAAAAACAATCAGCCTTGATCACCGATCAAACCACACTGACGAATCAGCAAAATACGCGTGCGGGGATGAATGGTCAGCGCTGCTCTGACGCAACCATCACTGATTACCAGAATACTTACAATGCAGCTCTTGAAAGATGGAACCGTTCAGCTCATATTGTGGGCAGCAAAGAAGATCTTGCATTACAGGCTGCCTCAGCAAATCTAAACTGGTGTACATCTGTCTGGAGCGCCTCAGAAATTGCAGCTGCGGATGCCAACATTGCCTCCACGCAAGCTCAAATCCAATTATTACAGTCTCAAATAAACCTGGACCAGACGCAGATCAATGACTCGGGTAATTCGGTCTACGGTTTAGCCATTAATCTGAGCACAGTCTGGGCTGGCTATCATGATGCCGCCCAACAATTAAATAATGCGGTCACCACACTTTACCAGCTCGAACGCTCTCCAAACCCGGATGATCTGGCTGCTGCACAAGCTAAAGTGCAATCTGCTCAGGCAGAAGTCAACAGTATGACTTTGACTGCCCCATTTAGCGGAGTAGTAACCAGTGTAGGCTACCAGGCTGGAGATAGTGTAAGCCAGAGCACTCCGGCTGTAGTGCTGGTGGATCGCTCAAAACTATATGTAGACCTGCAGGTGGATGAATCACATGTAGTAAATCTGAGCGTTGGAGATACAGCTACCATCACATTGGAAGCGATGCCTAAACTTGCCTTGACCGGCTCGGTTTCTAACATCAATCCGGTGGGCACCTCCACTCAAGGCGTGGTTTATTATGATGTGCGGGTGATGCTGGATAAGACTGACCCGACCATCTTGATCGGTGCTACCGCAGATGTGACCATCCAGGCTGGGCAGCCGCAGAACGTGTTGACGGTGCCCGTGAGCGCGGTGGGGAGCGATACACAAGGTGAATATGTTTATGTAGTTGCCTCGAATGGAAGCTCACAACAGGTCACGATCGTCAGTGGTCAGATCTTAGCCAATAACATGGTGATCGTTAGCGGGAACCTGAAAGCGGGCGATTCAGTTGGATTGCTACCCAGCTCATCCACCGGTACCAATACGGGTGGCGGCGGCGGTGGGGGTGGTCGTTTCCTTGTACCCTAAACTGCTGAGACTTCTAGCTTAGGAGCAATAACATGATTGAGCTTGAGAACGTCACCAAAGTCTATCGAATGGGACAAACCAAAGTGTTCGCTCTGGATAGCATAAACTTGAATATCCAGGCCGGGGAAATGGTAGCTGTAATGGGTCCCAGTGGGTCTGGTAAAAGTACGTTGATGGCTATCCTGGGATGCCTGGATGTTCCTTCGAGTGGAGTCTATCGCCTGGAAGGGCAGCCCGTGGAAAACCTCAGCGATAACCAGCTTGCCCAGGTGCGCAGCCGAAAGGTGGGCTTCGTATTCCAGCAGTTCAACCTGCTTCCGCGCACCAGCGCCCTGGAAAATGTGATCCTGCCATTACTGTATGACGGTGTACACGGGAAGGCGCGCCTCGAGAAGGCGAAAGCAGCCCTGGAGACGGTGGGGTTGGGAGATCGCATCCACCATCGCCCGAACCAATTATCCGGGGGTGAGCAGCAGCGTGTGGCAATCGCCCGCGCCCTGGTCAATGATCCCACCATCCTATTGGCAGATGAACCGACTGGGAACCTGGACACGAAAACCGGTGAAGAGATCATCGGCTTGTTCCAAAAGCTGCATAATGAACAAGGGCAAACCGTGGTCTATGTAACCCACGATGCGTTCATTGCCCGCCATACCCAGCGGATTATCCGTCTGGTGGATGGCAAGATTATCAGTGATGAACATGTCGCTCATCCCCTGGTGGCTGGGGCTGCTCGACCTGAAGAAGCGTTGGAAGTGTAGGCAATAAAAATCAAACCAGACCTGTCAAACGATGAAGATCACGTTTGAGGGAGAGACGAAGATGAACATATTAGAAAATATACGCATATCATTCCGGGCGTTGGCAGCCAATAAGCTGCGCTCAGGGTTGACCATGTTGGGGATCATCATTGGGGTGGCAGCAGTAGTCGCATTGATGTCAATCGGGCGGGGTGCCACGCGTAGTATCACCAGCCGGGTGGAAGGATTGGGCTCAAATTTGATCTCGGTTTCATCCGCCCGTAATGTCCGTCAAGCCGGCGTTGCCGCGTTGCCTACATCGTTATATTACTCAGACTACCAGACCATCGCCCAGGATACGAGTAATATTGTTGGGATTGCACCAGTCTACCAAACTTCTGCTCAGGTGATGTACGGGTCGAATTCTTCCTCATTCTCGGTCACCGGTGTTACCCCTGAATTCGCCGCGGTCAATGCATACACCGTTTCCCAAGGACGTTTTATCACCGCGGGTGACAATTCTGCTGAAGCTCGATCCGTCGTGCTCGGCTCGCAGGCAGCCATCGATCTATTCAGCGGGTTGAACCCAATGGGGCGTGACATTACCATTGATGGGATCAACTTCACCGTCGTGGGTGTGCTGGCCTCCAAGGGCTCAACCGGCTTTTTCAGCCAGGATGAAGTCATTCTGATTCCTCTTGATACAGGTTATGCCCGCTTGTTTGGAGGCAGAGCGTTGGTTAATGGCAAGCGCACCCTTTCCAGCATCTCACTTTCAGCTGCCAATTCAAACGATGTCAACAGCGTAATCAGCCAGGTGGAATATATCCTGCGTAGAGATCATGGACTGACCCTGCACGATACCCTGCCGTTCTCTGTTTCCAGCCAAAGCCAGGCTTTGAGCACACTGACCAGCATCACTACTACGCTCACCACCTTTTTAGGTGCCATTGCTGGAATATCGCTGTTCGTGGGTGGGATTGGCATCATGAACATCATGCTCGTCTCAGTCCGCGAGCGTACGCGCGAGATTGGGCTGCGTAAAGCGGTTGGCGCCAGGCGATCGGTGATCCTGCTGCAGTTTATCGTCGAAACCATCACTTTGAGCCTGGTGGGCGGGATATTGGGCATTTTACTCGGGGCAGCCATCGCCGGAGTGGTCACCCTCACCGGGTTGATCACCCCTTACGTCTCACTGGATGTGATCCTGTATTCATTCTTCTTCGCCGCCCTGGTGGGTCTGTTCTTCGGGATATACCCGGCATACCAGGCTGCATCACTGCGACCCATCGAGGCACTGAGGTATGAATGAAGAAGGAACCATATACGAGGAATTTTCAATTCAAGAGCTAAGGAAAAGAAATGGACACGAATTCTGAAACCAATCTAGAGATAAAGACTACACCACGGAGACCGACCGTTGTCACGATCGCGGCGATTTTACTGATCGTTCTAACCCTGTTCGTGACAGGACTGGGGATTGCCAGCCGATTCGGCCTGGGGGGCGGCGGCTTCGGCAACCGCGCGTTCATCACCGGACAAAACGGCAACCGAAACTTCACCCCTCCCAACGGGTTCCCGTCCAATGGGCTCCCATCCAATGGACCACCATCGACCGGTTTCCCAAACGATCAAACCGGGCAGGGGGGCACAACCACTTTCAACTTTAATCGCCAGCGAGCAACAGGCCTGGCAAGTGTCTTGCGTTTCCTGCAACCAGTGATGATTGGGCTGGATGTTTTGCTGCTGGTGCTCTCCGGCGTGGCAGTCTTCGGGTTGTTCAAGAGCAAGATGTGGGGCAGCATCCTGGCGATCGTGGTGGCAGCGTTGGTGGTATTGCTTACCATTCCCGGCATGCTCCGTATTTTCTCACCCATCACCCTGGTTGAGAACCTGTTGCGCATACTCCTGGCAGTGGCCGTGATTGTCTTACTGCTCCTACCCGCCTCGAGAAAGTCGTTTGCTGTCTCAAAGGTCAGTGGCCAGGAAGAAGTGGAAAGAGTAGTGAGATGAGCCTGGTTCCTTGTATTTTCGAGTGCAACCTTCCAATCAAAAGGTTTTTCATGCGATAATGGAGGCGATATGGCTAAGAAGATACTCGTGATCGATGATGAACCAAAGATCGTGGAGATCTGCCAGGACTACCTGGTCAAAGCTGGTTATGAAGTGTCACATGCCTACGACGGTCACACGGGATTAACCATCGCCCACCGTAGCCAGCCGGACCTGATCGTACTCGACCTGATGATGCCTGAGATGGATGGGCTGGACGTTTGCCGCGAGCTGCGCCGGGAGAGCAATGTGCCCATCATCATGCTCACGGCACGCGTGGAAGAAACTGACAAGCTGATCGGGCTGGAGCTGGGTGCAGATGATTATATGACCAAGCCCTTCAGCCCACGCGAGCTGGTGGCACGGGTGCGGACGGTATTACGCCGCGGCACTGGAAACCCCCAGGCTGAATTGATTCACGCTGGTGACCTGACCCTCGACCGGGGTCATTACAGCGTCCGCTTCCCCGACCGGGAAGTGCCGTTGACGCCCACCGAATTCGAGCTGTTAGCTACGCTAGCCAGCCAGCCGGGGCGGATATTCTCCCGATCACAGTTACTGACCGCCGTACGGGGGGTGGCATTCGAGAGCTATGAGCGTGCGATAGACTCACACATTCGCAACCTGCGGCGCAAGATCGAACCGTCAGACGGAGTGAACAGCCACATCATTACAGTTCACGGGGCAGGGTATAAGTTCATTGAGGTAGGCGGATGAACCAGGTGGATACAAATTCGATCCAATCCATCCGGCGCCGCCTGCTGTTGCTGCTGTTGCGAGCGTTTGGCATCGTGGTCTTCCTAACGGTGATATTGATCTTGATCGTGGCGGCTTTCGTCATTGCCAGGAATACAGGGGCGGACCCGTTCGTGCGTACACCGACTACGATCATCCTGGAAACCTATTACCTTGGGCATGGCAGCTGGGAGGGAGTGGAAGCCGTGCTCGAAGAACGCACCAACACTTCGATTCGAGCTCTGCGACCCGATTGGAACCGCACAATCCTGGTCAATGCGGATGGGTCGATCGTGCTTGACCATGGATCTGCCACCAGTGATTTAATTGGCACCCAATTTACTCCCCAACCTGATGAAACTGGACAACAGTTAACCGTCAATGGATCGTTGGTCGGTACCATCTGGGTGGACCGTGGCACCTTACCGCGCATCACGCTGTTCATTTTTTCCCTGATTGGACCAACCGCAGTCATCTCTCTGCTGTTGGGAATATTGACCTTGGTCACCGGGCTGCTGCTCATGCGCCGAATGATCAACCCGCTCTCGGAAGTGATCGCCGCGGCTCAAGCTGTTTCACAGGGAGATTTTAGTGCGCGCGTGCCTGTGCGTTCACAAAATGATGATCTATCCGCCTTGAGTGACCATTTTAATCACATGGCGAGTGAGCTTGAACGTTCTGACAAACAGCGGCGCAACATGCTGGCGGACATCGCCCATGAGCTGCGCACACCCATCACCATCCTGCGCGGCCGATTGGAAGGCATCCTGGATGGGGTATACACACCCGATGAAGCTCACATTGCCCCTGCCCTGGAAGAGACCTACCTGCTCGAACGGTTGGTGGAAGACTTGCGCCTGTTGGCACTCGCAGAAGCCAACCAGCTGCAGTTCGAGCTAAAACCAGTCAGATTGGATGAGTTGGCGGAAACCATCCTGGGCTTATTCTCTGCCCAGGCAGGAGAGAAAAACATTCGGCTAAACCTGAATGCTGAATCAAATCTTCCTGATGTGATGGTAGATCCGCAGCGCTTCCAACAGGTGGTAGGCAACCTGATCGACAATGCACTCCGTTATACTCCAGAAGGGAGCTCAATTGACCTTGCCATCCGACGCAGCGAGAACAGCGTGGAGCTTACCGTGACGGATGGAGGACCTGGCATCCCTGAGAATGAGCTGAGCCACGTGTTCGACCGTTTTTGGCGCGGCGAGAAATCCCGCTCCCGATCCACCGGTGGAGCAGGGCTGGGACTATCGATTGCACGCCAGCTGGTTGAAGCCCAGGGGGGCAGGATCAGCGCCCACAATCACTCTCCCCAAGGGTTTGTGGTGAGTATCGTTCTTCCGGTATATACTCCAGCCTCAAATCATTAAAACGAGCACATAGCGGCCAATTGGCTCACCCATATACTAACGATAAATGATTCGGGGCTCATTTTTATTGGGATTGAAAATTGGGAAACCTCTAAACTTGTTCTATTTGGTGCTGATAATCTCCTCCAGGCGGGCATTGGTGAGACTGATCAGCGCATCTACCGGCAAACGGATATTGAGACCCCTGCGACCGCCGGAGATGTGGATTTCTCGAAATTCCTTTACGCTTAAATCGAGCACCACCTGAAAACCCTTGTTAAGCAGCGCCAATGGGGAGATGCCCCCGGCTTGCAGGCCCGTGATCTGTTCCGCCTCACGTTCGGTGGGCAGAAGCAGCTTTTTTTCATCCAGGGCTTTAGCTAACAATTTCAGATCCACCTCAGCAAAGCCGGGAATGACCGCCAGGATAGGCTTGCCTTTACCTACCCGCTTGACCACGATGGTTTTATATACCTGGTTAATGGGCACATTCAGTAAGGCTGCAGCTTCGCGCGCGCCTAACTTCTCGGCAGGCAGCTCAAAAGCGGTATAAGCGATGTGTTTTGCGTCCAGCAAGCGGGTGATATTGTTGGTTACCACAGCGTTGACTTTCAATCGTAAATACTATCCATTATTTTCTGTGCAGGTCGATGATCGGGTCAAATGATCGGATCTGTGCTTATCCAAATTTTATCGATTGATTTTACTGCATATCCTGAAGATTGAGCATCTTCAGGATATCCTGCCTGAATCAAGGATACCAATCGTTAACCTGGTTGCTGGAAAACTCCTCGAAGGGCTGGGAATGGAGCCAAGCTTGATTTAATCCACCATGAGGCGTGATAAACTTAATCAATGTCGAAAATGCAATTACTCAATGTAACAAATTCAAATCTCAAATGCCTGCCAGCCTGCTAGGAATTTTATTTGCGCTCACTTCAGCCGCCGTGTGGGGTGGCGGTGACTTCAGCGGTGGGCAAGCCGCGCGGAAGAGCCATCAGTACCAGGTGCTGATGCTGGCGGCGCTATCAGGGATGGTGGTCCTGGTAGTGAGCGCAATCATCCGCGGCGAGGGATTGCCAACCGGGCGCAGCTTATTGTGGGGAGCTTTAGCCGGTTCAGCGGGTGCTTTAGGCATGGCAGCCCTATACAAGGCGCTTTCCATGGGGCATACCGCCAGCGTTGCCCCCACCTCTGCCATCACCTGCGCTGCGCTGCCGGTGCTCTTTGGGATGTTCACTGCCGGATTGCCCAAGGTGACTCAATTGACCGGGTTTGCTGTGGCATTTTTGGGTATCTGGCTTCTGAGCAGGTCAGGCAGCCGAGCAGACGGTTCATTTCGCCAGGGAATGGTATTGGCTTTCTTATCAGGGATTGGGTTTGGAGGCTTTTTTATCTTCATAACCCTGGTGGAGAAAGGCCAGGTTTTCGTGCCCGTGCTGGTCGCCCGGACGGTCACACTGGCGATCGCCTTGATCATGCTGCGGGTAAATCGCCTGCCTCTTCCAGGGCTCACTTCCAACCCTGTGGCAATCCTGGCGGGTGTGTTGGATACGGGTGGGAATATCTTCTACCTGCTTGCCACGCAGTTTACCCGCTTGGATATCGCCGCTCTGCTTTCTTCATTCTACCCGGCAGGCACTGTCATCCTGGCCAGTATTATCTTGAAAGAAAAGGTGACTTCCACCCAGTGGGCAGGGATTCTGATGTGCCTGCTGGCATTGACTTTGATCATATTGTAGATGGGATACCCGTATGCAAATTGAACATATCGCCATCTGGACGAAGCAGCTTGAACCGATGAAAGAGTTCTATGTAAAATATTTTCAGGCCAGCGTGGGTAGCAAGTATCTCAATCCTGCTAGGCATTTCGAATCGTATTTCCTGAGCTTTTCAGACGGAGCATGCCTCGAGCTGATGTCTCAGCCGCGCATCTCTGTGACCGAACACCTGACAAACGAGCAACGCATCGGGTACGCGCATGTATCTTTTGCTTGCGGAAGTGAGAATAACGTGGATGAGCTGACCGAGCGTCTGGGCGCGGATGGCTACCGCATCCTGGATGGTCCGCGTCAGACCGGAGATGGGTATTACGAAAGCGTCGTTTTGGACCCAGATGGTAACCAGGTTGAGCTCACGATTTGAAATGGGATTGACCTGCCAGGTGAGATGTTTTATAGTGAACAATACTTTTGGATAATATAGAAGCAAGCGCAGTCTACAAACCATAATGATGTCATACCATTAAAATCAAACTTGAGTAGAGAAAAGACATTAGAAAGGACAATTTTTGTGGAGCAAATGCAAAATATCTCTCCCAGCCAGGTGAGCCTTTACAATTCACAAATAAGAACTGGGCTTTTGCGTGGAGACTGGGACGGGATTTACCAGACAGCTTCGGATTGGCTAAAAGACGAAGCGGATAATCCGGTAGCGACGTTCATTCAGAATATCGCCTGCCTGTTTATCAATCCCCCCACCATCATGCGCAATAAACGTTACCTCGATACGGTGAGCAATAAAGATTGGAAAGCGGTGCTTGGCTGGTTCAAGGAATTCCAAACCGATTCGGAAAAACACAATCCATATTACCAAACCCTGGATTTCATTCTCGAGCCGCCTTCCAAGAAGAAGGAAAGCATCGAGAACGCACTGAAGGAACATCCCCACCAACCTGAGCTATTATTCCTGCAAGCGATGGCCTTACGCGACCGGAGTGCATCGGTAGAGAAACTCAAACAGGCAGTGGCAAATAAGCCGGATTTCTCTACGGCATTATATATGCTGGGGATATTTTCACTGCAGATGAACCAGGTGAAACCGGCAGAAGATTACCTTAACCATGCTACACAGATTGCCTCCGACTTTTTGGAAGCGCATTACCAGCTTGGGTCTCTCTACTCCCTGTATATTCCCGATTCGAGCGAGCAGGCTGCCATTCATTTCCAAAAGGTGATCGAGCTCGATCCTGACGGCGGGGCGGGCAAAGATGCCAGAAAAGTCCTCGAGGAAAAGACCGAACCCCAGTATGGGCAGCGCGTAGGCAGTGTCGTTGGGGGTCGCAGGGGTGGTATGTCGATCCTGACGATCCTGGGTAT
Source organism: uncultured Chloroflexia bacterium (assembly GCA_963809805.1). Lineage (GTDB taxonomy): Bacteria > Chloroflexota > Anaerolineae > Anaerolineales > UBA4823 > FEB-25. The sequence continues at coordinate 540,194 of CAWELB010000002.1, forward strand.
CTCATTATTGACGGTAGTGCTGTTTTCGGGTCCGGTTGCGAATTTATTCAAGATCACCAGTCCCCTGATAGGTGTTCTGGCGGGTATATTTGTATTTATTGGGTTGTCTTCTGCTTTTGGGAGGAAGAAGTGAACTGAAATGGTGCAATTATCTGAGTGGTTATTTTGTAGAAATATATAGTAAGGCTACGGATTTTATTAGGACAAGAGAACAGCACCTAGAATTAAGTATCGGATAGAATAACAGTATATCTACTCACCGACCAATCATGTTTATTTCTTTTCTCATCTTTTATCTTGGTATGAGAGGGGATGGGTGAGTAATTACATAACATTGGCTTGATGCATGATCTAAAAATATTAGAAAATTTAGCATTATATATCGCTAAACATGTGAAACCGCTATGCATGCTACCCCGCCGAAACTTGACTTTGTTATGTAGCCGCCGGAAATATAAGTTAATTCATGTGTTTTAAGTGAGCAATTGAATGGAGATTCCTATGAACTGGAAAAGCCAACTTAAAAGTGATCCGATCGACTGGTTGTTGGAACCGGAAAATCCGGGAGTGCGTTATCTGGCGCTGCGCGACCTCGCGGATAGACCAGATGACGATGATGAGCTGGTTCATGCACGCCACCTGGCTCACACTTCCGGACCCATCGCAAAAATCCTGGACAAGATGGCACCCGAAGGATACTGGGCAAAGCCAGGTCCTGGATATACGACCAAATACCGTTCGACAGCCTGGACGTTGATCATGCTGGCGCAATTAGGTGCTCTTGCCAGCGAGGATGAGCGTATCGGGCGTGGGTGTGCCTACCTGATGGAACATTCACTGGCACCGGGTGGGCAGTTCAGTGTCTATGGGACTCCCTCGAGTACGATCGACTGCCTGCAGGGCAACCTGTGTTGGGCACTGCTCGAGCTCGGCTATGGTGACCCGCGGCTGGAACAGGCATTTGAGTGGATGGCACGTACCGTCACGGGTGAAGGCCTGGCACCCCGGTCGAATAAGGATGCAGAATTAAGGTATTATGCCTATAACTGCGGACCTCTGTTTGCCTGCGGACCGAATTACGGGCAACCCTGTGCCTGGGGTGCAGCCAAGGTGATGCTGGCATTCGGGAAGCTGCCGGAAGCGGAGCGTACCCCCTTGATCAACCACGCCATCCAAGAAGGAGTGAAATTCTTTTTTAGCATCGATCCAGTCACCGCGGAGTGGCCAACCAGGTTGGGTGACAAACCCAGCCGAAACTGGTGGAAGTTTGGCTTCCCGGTTTTCTACGTCACCGATCTATTGCAAGTGGTGGAGGCGCTGGTGATGTTGGGCTATGGAGAGGATCCACGCCTGGCGAATGCGCTCGAGCTGATTCGACAGAAGCAGGATGATCACGGTCGGTGGTTGCTGGAATATGACTATATCGGCAAGACCTGGGTCCAATTTGGGGAGAAGAAGCAGCCCAATAAGTGGGTGACCGAGAGGGCATTGAGGGTGTTGAAGCGGGCAGGCTGATTTTTATAAGGTTTTTTTGTTTCTGGTCTGATCGCTGTTGTCAAAAAAGCCGCAATTGGGAAAAATCTCTCTTTGCGTAGGGGCGTAGGGGTGGGATTTGTACAAGATTTACCAGAAAAAATTCCCCTACGCCCACATGGTGTGCCTTCAATCAGAGCGCAGGGGTAATCAAGCATGATATTTTCGGAATTCCACCCCTCCGGTCAAAAGCGGACCGGACTGGTCGCGCATCTACTCTTTGGACAGCCCCTGTGACCTATAGGACTCGGAAATTAGCCAGCAATTTCCCCTCACATCGGTAATACCAATGTGAACGCTGCCCCACCGGAGGGGTGATTGGCAACCGTCAGATCACCTCCGTGGGCACGCGCAAGCTGGCGGGCGATTGCCAGACCCAGCCCACTGCCACCCTCACCACGCGTGCGCGATTTATCCACCCGGTAGAAACGACCAAAGATATAGGGTAGGGATTCAGATGGGATGCCAGGTCCGCTGTCGTGCACATTGACCAGGACGGTGGTTGGAGTTGCAGCGAAGGTGATCTCAACCTGCCCTCCGGGAGGTGTGTAGCGCATGGCATTCGAAAGCAGGTTAGTCAGGATTTGCTCCAGGCGTATGGGATCAAGCAGAATTTCAGGAATGAGAACGGTCTGAGGAGCAACAATGAGCTTGACCTGCTGGGTAACTCCCTGGGGCTGAAATCGCTCCACCACCCGACTCACCAGTGCAGGTAAGTCTGTCGGAGTGCGCTCGAGCTCGATCTGACCGGCATCAGCCATGGCGAGGGTACGTAAATCTTCCACCAGATGTGTGAGCAGGTAATTTTGCTCAATAACAGGTGCCAGGTTCTCTGCACTAAGTGGGTAGACACCATCCTGCAGCGCTTCCAGGTTGGCACGCTGCACCGCCAGGGGGGTGCGCAATTCGTGCGCGATGTCAGCCGTCATAGCTCGACGGGCTTCTTCCGCCTGCTGAAGTGAATCAGCCATCTGGTTGAAGGTATGCCCCAGTGTAGCCAGCTCATCCTCTCCCAGAACGTCCACACGTTGTGAGAGGTCACCCTCCGCCAGTTTTTGAGAAGCAAGAGTAAGGGCGCGCACCGGGCGCAATAGCGTATACGCCAACCCAAGTGCCAGGATCAAACCAAAAGCTACTGCAATTAAGCCTGCCACGAGCACCCCTCGATTAAGCCGCCCCAACAGGATCTGCTCATTGACCGGGGTGAAGCCCATGCCACCCTCAGAGAAGAGATAGCCCACCCTTCTCCCGCCCACCTCAAGCGGGATGGATGCTGTCAGCTCAACGGTGGTCAAGGTATTCCCAAGTCTCGTGTTCTGAGTATCTGCCACCACACTGCCGGATTCATTGGCAAGCAACAGGCTTTGAGCCATCATCCCACCCATACCGCCCTGTCCCAAGCGGGGTGAAATGAATATGGTTTGGACACCTCTCCAGGAACCATTGGTGAGGTAATAGTTTTCAAGGTTGTTCGCCAAATCGCTCAACCCGACCATCCCACCGCGAAACATAAAACTACGCACTTCATTGACCGCCCCACGCCGGGCGATGACTGCCACCAGCGACACGGATATGAGCACAATCAAAGTAAAAGATAGGAAGAGTTTTAGACGCATAGGATTACTCGACGATATAGATAGAGATCAGCTTCGAGCGAAGCGATAGCCAACCCCAAACACAGTTTCGATATATTTCGGCTTCTTCGAATCGGGTTCGATCTTCGCACGCATGTTCTTGATATGGGCATCAATGGTGCGCTCATAACCTTCATAAGCTACACCCTGGGCAGCCTCGAGAAGCTGCAATCGGCTGAACACTCGACCGGGTTGCGCTGCCAGGGTGAGCAACAGGCTAAATTCAGTGGGGGTGAGCTCGATGGTCTTGCCTCCACGCGTGAGCGAATGAGCAGTCTGGTCAATTTCCAGGTCGGCTATGCACACGGGAGATGCGGGTTGGTGAGCAACCTCTGCACGGCGCAATAGGGCATTCACTCTGGCAACCACGATGCGTGGCGAGAATGGTTTGGGGATGTAATCATCCGCACCCAGCTCCAGCCCAATGAGCTGGTCGGTTTCATCGGCACGCGCGGTGAGCATGATGATCGGTGTGCGTCGCCTCTTTTCCTGGCGAATGTGACGGGCAACCTCGAGGCCATCCATCCCAGGGAGGTTCAGGTCAAGGATGACCAATTCGGGGTGCTTATCCTCCCAGGCAGCAAGACCCGTATCACCGCGCAGGGCACTGAGCACTGAATATCCAGCTTGCTCTAAGTAGGAGCGCAAAACACGCACCAGCTCGGGTTCGTCTTCGATGATCAGCAGGGTGGGCATGAGGATAATTTTAGCTGGTATGGAGTTGAAGAGCAATGGTAATCAATTCCCTGATAAGTATTTCCCTTGACAGCATTTTTCTCTAATGATAAACTCATCCCGCATGTCAAATTTTTAGCGAAAGGAGCGCGTTATATGGATAATTCAAAAATTGTGGTTCGCATTCATAATGTATGGACGCGCCTCCAGGTGATAGGGTAAGACTGTTCCAAAGTTTGTAATCTACCTGCCACGGGAGCGTCCATGCCCCGTGGCTTTTATTTAAGCTGCTCACCCCAGGGATTCATCCCGCCGTATAGTAGCGCTGAAATGTATCTGGGCGAGCACTGGATCATTATGCTTTTTATGCCAGCCACGGGCACTCGACGTGGCTGGCTTTATTTATTCTAGGATTAAAGACAATGTACGCGAATGTACCAAATATGTACGACGGCAGACCCACCTTCAGTGGTGTGGTCTACAAAAAAACAATCGGGAACTATACCGTCCACACCAATGGACGTGTTTTGACCTGCGAGCTTTCCAACCGCATCCGCAAGCAGCTCATCTACCCGACGGCTGACCCAGGTAATGTGCATCACCGGGTGCAAAAAGTGGTGGAGCTCGACCACATGGACCCGCTGGCAGTCGGAGATGAGGTGCGCTGTATCCAGGCGGAAGATGGCAAAGGCTTGATCGTCGAGTTGTTGCCCAGGCGCAACAAGCTGACGCGTAGAAGTGCTGTGTCCAAACCGCTCCATCATGGCGCTCACCCCTTCGAGCAGATCATCGTGACCAATGTGGACCAGGTGGTACCGGTGATCGCTGCTGCTCAGCCTGACCCCAAGTGGAACCTGCTCGACCGCTATCTGGTTTCTGCCGAGGCCGGCGAGATCCCGGCACTTATCTGCATCACCAAGCTGGACCTGGTGCAGGGAAACGACGGGGAGCTTCAAGCTGCGCTCACGGAATATCGGCAGATTGGTTATCCCTCCGTGCTCACCAGTACGATTAGTGGCGAAGGGATCGATAGCTTGCGCGCCGCGCTGAAGGGCCATATTTCGGTGCTGGTGGGTAAATCGGGTGTGGGCAAGACCGCCTTGCTGAATGCCATACAGCCTGGATTGGGCTTACGGGTGAAAGAAGTCAACCAGGTGACGGGCAAGGGAAGGCACACCACCACCAGCTTGGAGATGTTCCCATTAGAGGGCGGAGGGGCAATCGTCGATACCCCCGGGACGCGCGAGTTCGGGATGTGGGATAACGTGGACGACCTCGCCATGCTCTTCGCTGAAATGCGTCCGTTGGTCGGAAAGTGCCGTTTCGGGCTGGATTGCAATCACGACGAAGAGCCGGGCTGCGCCATCCGCAAGGCAGTCATGGCAGGTCAGATCAGCCCGCGCCGTTACCAGAGTTTAATCAGCTTGAAAGTAGAATTGAACAATGTACGAAGAAATCTATGAGTCTCCACCCAACTTAACCAGGGTAAAGCTCAAGTCTCACGAACGGTATAATGCAAGAACGCAGTGGCGGATACTTGAGAAAAAATATAGCCTGGTTGTTGATGGTTTCCAATGCCGGCACTGTCAGGCATACGTTTACAGCCAGCCGCTCGTATCAGGAGTTCAGAACCGGAATCATTGTCCATACTGCTTATGGTCACGGCACGTGGACTACAACCAGCCTGGCGACCGCATGTCAGCCTGTAAAGCCATCATGCAGCCGATCGGATTAACCCTGAAACGGAGGCAGGATAAGTATGCGTATCGGGGGAACCTACGGCGAGCTGATGCTGATCCACCGCTGTAATGAATGCGGAAAGCTTTCGATCAACCGTATCGCCGCAGATGACCTGGTTGAGAGAATAATGGAGCTCTACCATAGATCATTATGCCTGGATGCAGAGCTCAGGGACCAGCTCGAGGCGACCGGGATACACCTGCTGCTTGAGGATGACGTCAGGGTGGTTGTTACTCAATTATGGGGAAATAACCACTCATAAAAACCAGAGACGTGAATTCTTCCACGTCTCTGGTAAGTTTCAATCGCTAAAGGATGAGATCAGGGTTGCTGGGCTTCGTCGTTATCCCACATCGGGCAATCCCCAACGCCGAAACCAGGACCAAAACCCTGTCCTGAGTAGTTGTTCATGTGTTCGAGCATCAGGTCTGCCTGCGCCTGGGTGATGACGCCATCGGCGACGGCCTTATCCAGGGCAGCCTTCCGCACCTGGGTTGCCAGTGCGGGTAAGTCAGCTTCGGTCTTTCCCTGGGCAATCGCGATTTGACTGAGGGTTTCACCGTTTGCAAGGCGAGTGTTCACCTGATCTACAGGGAGACCAACGGCATCCGCAAAAGCGGAAATCATGTAATCACGCATGAACCCTTGACCACGACCACCCATCATGCCGCCAGGACCAAATCCACGCCCGCCCATCATCCCACCGGGACCATACCCGGATTTGTCTCCACCCATCATCCCACCGGGACCAAAATCGTTCCTATTCCCACCCATCATGCCGCCAGGACCGTAGTTATTCTGTTGGATGATCCGGGTTCCGTTTTGAGCGGTGTTTGCAGTGACCAGGGTGGTCGGGGTAACCCCACGCACTTGAGCATAGACCACGCCTGCACCACCTACGATGATTAGGGCGAAAGCAACAATCAAACCGATAATCAAAAACTTCTTCATTAAATTCTCCTTTTATTGAGCAGACCTTCTCGGGTAAAATCCGCTGTGTCAAAATAGCCGATTTTACTGTAATAGAATATAGTTTACCCGAAAATTGTGAAGGAATTGTGAAGAAATAGGCTGCAGATCAGCGATCTGGATATCCTGATGATCGCAGGATAACGGATAACTAATCGCTGACCTGAGAATAAGCGATATTTATTGTTGATGATTGGATTCGTTAATAACAGCTTATCCGCTAACCTGTACCCAGTGATTTTCTGGGCATCCGCTAATCCGCTATAATATCCGCTGACCAGCAGATCGAAAACCAGCTTATTTTCATTCTCTATAGTGAATATTATTCGACCAGATGAATTTCTCACCTCTAAACGCTCACCTGTCCATCTGGTTTTCTACCGGATTGCTAACAGCAGACAGCGAAAATTTATCCGCTAACCGCTAACTGCTAACCTGTCCGGTTTGCACTTCTACCGGATAGCTAAGAGCTAATCGCTAATCACTAACCTGTCCGGTTTCAGTGATTTCCTGTCCGGTTTTAGTTTCACCGGAGTTCTACCGGATCCCTAATCACTAGTCACTAATCACTATTATTTCTATTTATTTTCCAGCGCGTTTTGTTCAGACATCTCATGTTCCGAGGCGAAATCGCGGGTAAATTTATTCAGCTGGACTACGCGTGCCTTACTGCGTACCATCGGGGGTACTGCCAGGCGTGCATCAGCATCACTCTCCGCCTCGATAATCGCCCAACCGGAGTGGATCCCTGCTTTGCATCCCCAGTCGAAATGATACAGATAGCCCATCGCATAGATCTGGTCCACCAATAATTTACAATCTTGTTCAGAATGGGGTGTCTCAATTAGATATTTTTTCATATGCTTGGTGGGTGACCTGTGTCCCCCACATTCCTCCTGTCCAGTTCCTCGTTCCGTTAATAATATAATAACGGTCTTATTTCACTGATTATAAGGGCTATGCACAGGTGAGTCAAGGTGGCAGTTCAACATTACTCGTCCAATCCCGCCGCGTTCTCGATCAGCCCTTTCAGCGTGTTGGCGAAGCGGGCTGCATCTGCACCATCGACCACGTCGTGGTCGAAGCTGATCGTCAGGTCCAGGATCTGCCGTATTTCGATGCGCCCATCCACCACACCCGCTTTGTCTGCGATGCCTCCCACGGTGAGACCCAGCGTGTGGAATGGCAGGAACCCGAACCCCCAACCGCCGCCCTGCCCGAACATCCCCACCGAAGTAATGATCGTTGTCCCCTGGATCTTTTTGAACCAGTGCGGGTTCTGGTGCAGCGCCCAGTAAAAGACGTCCCGTATGAACGCAGGCAGACGGGGTGCCAGATCGACCAGCCCACCTTTCTGAGAGCTTTGCGGTGGCCTCGCCTGCACGCCGCGGATCTCGTCGTGGATCTCGCAAAAACTCTTCCGGTTGGCTGCCCGGATCACATGCGGCAGTGCCACCCCGCCAACCTCGGTCTCGATTAGGGTGACCACATCCACATCCTCAAAGATGATCAGGTGGTTCCGCCAGTTGCGGTAGGCTTGCACGGAGGGGTGGGTTTGGATGGCTTGTGCCAGGCACTTAACCAGAAAACCGGTGAAAGAGAGTGACTTTCCCGTGCGCGCTTTAGTATCCTGCATCAGCTGGCGCGGTCGGGTGACGTCGATCTCCAGCAGGGCATGGATAAGATGCCTGCGTGATCCCCACCTGCCGGCGTCGACGATCACTTTACGCGCCGCCGGAAATGGAATGCTTTGGTAGCCTTGGTTCATCTGTTTTCACGATCCAGTGATCATTCCCGAGCTGTTTCGTACTACATCCGGCCTTTATTGAAGATAATAATATTGTAGCTACTCACTGTATCATCTATCTTGAGCCGTTGAATTCAGAATTATCGGAATCATCTCACTTCGTTGTCATTGCGGATGAGGGCGTAATCCACATCTTGGGTTATATACACACTTCATAGCCCGAAGAAGCAATCTTCCACTGACATTTCCGATGATAGGTATATTCCGATTTCGGTTAGTAAGTACATAATTTCAGCCATGCAGATCAATCAAACGTCTCAAGGGATTAGATTAATTCATGATACCAATAAATTTATACGATAAATCCATAGCTATCCGAGCAGTTCCATCAGAAATTTCTGGAAATCATTGATATTGCCTTCGTTCACTCCCGCATCGACCAGGGTGGTGGGAAGGGTTGATTCACTGGTGACCTCCACCTTGGTGCCCACGACGGAAGGGACGAAAGATACCTTAATATTCTCGCCCCACGATTTAAAGCCGATGCCTTTCTTAGCCTGGAGAATGCCGTTTTTCTCATCCGCGAGCGTGACCTTGCAGTTCATTTTGGTCAGTGCCTGAACCGCATTTGGAAATACCTTATCCACCGTGTTGTTCAGCTCGAAAAGCCGATGACTGTTCGCTACCATTAATATTCCCTTTCGAATTTACGCTGATGCATATGAGATGAATTGGATGACGATAAACCTGTGTGGAGTCCTCACTGGATTAAAATGGAAAATCAGATTCTTCTGAATACACCTGGCAAAAATCCCCCTCCTGTCCCACCCCTTAAGCATCATTATAACCTTAATGGTTGATTAATACACCAGGGACAGTTGTCAATTATGCAAGCTAACATTTGTCCTGACATGAGCGTATACGGTCGGAGGAGGTCGATTGCCAGTGGAAGGGAAGGGGAATGATGGGTAGGAATTGTTGAGGTCTTTCATATTTCTCTCTTTTCATGCTGCACAAACAAACCCGAATTCTTCAATTATCGTCATGTCTGTGACTTGTTTCGCATAAGTCTTATATACAATATACCGAAAAAGGTGTGCGTCGGGGGTATACTCCTTCAACGTACCCTTTTTTCGGTATGAGTAATAAACCAGTGGAGGACATTTTGTTCAATAACCAGAAAATCACATTTATCGGACCAGGGGTCATGGCTGAGGCGATGATTAGCGGGCTGATCCGAGAGGGTTTAGCCAGGCCCGAGGCGTTATACGCCTCCGGGCCAAGCCAGGAGCGGGTGGATCAGCTCAGCCAGAAGTACGGCATCCATGGGCTGACGGATAACGTGGCAGCCGTTCACCAGGTGGATGTGGTGGTGCTATCCGTCAAGCCACAGCAGTTGGACAAAGTTCTGGCAGGACTGCACGCTTCGATCCAACCATCGGCTCTCGTGCTGTCAATTGTGGCTGGCGTACCAATCGAAAAGATCGCCGGGGGGCTGGCGCATTCTTCCGTGGTACGCTCGATGCCTAACACGCCAGCCCAGATTGGCGAAGGGATCACTGTATGGACAGCTGTGCCTGGCGTGTCCGCGGAGCAGAAAGAGATGGCGCGCCAGATCCTGTGTGCCCTGGGGGATGAAATCTTTGTGGAAGAAGAGACCTACCTGGATTACGCCACAGCTCTCTCAGGTACCGGTCCGGCATATGTATTCCTTTTTATGGAAGCTATGGTTGATGCAGGCGTGCACCTGGGTTTTCCACGGCGTATCGCTGAACAGCTCGTTGCAAAAACGGTGCGCGGGTCAGTAGACTATTATTGGGGCAGGGAAGACCCACTGCACTTGGCGCGGCTGAGGAACCAGGTCACCTCACCGGGTGGCACCACTGCTTACGCATTGTATTACCTTGAAAAGGCTGGCTTCCGCACTGCGATCTCGCGCGCCATCTGGGCAGCCTATGAACGTTCCCGCGAGCTAGGCGAGGAGGGGAAGAGCCATGTACCAGACTAACACGGGTGAGAATAATAGATCTAGGAGTTACGCAGTTAACAGAAATTCCTTTATCCTAAGTTAAAAACCTTTATTTCGGTCGCCGGGCTTACGATATCCGTTTCCACGATTGTCTTCTCACTGCCGCAACGCTCATGCTCTCGCACGGCATCCCACCGGTGATCGTGGCTGGGGTCACGTCACCCCGTTCTTTGGATCCGGGTGGTTTCCCCGGGCTGCCGTGATTTTCGGCGGATGCTGGGTCACTCGATCTCAATCCTGCTTACGACTTATGCCCATTTCATCCCGACAATGCAGAATCAAGCTGCTCAATTGATGGATGATATCCTGACACCTATTCCGCTCAAACTTTAACTTTACAACTCATTTATGCGAGCATATAAACCTATAATTGAATTTGATTTTTATTGGCGATCATGTATTGGATTTGTAATTCCTCGAGTGGATCAGGATATTTTAGGAATTCCGAATCAAGTTCGGAATAGTTCTCCCTAATATTTTCATCCATCGATTCAATTTTCTTCATCCTATCTTCCCTAACCCGTGATGGTTCTCCACCAGGGAATATATCAATCGCTCGATTAACTATTTTAGCTATTTCGTGAGCACCAATTTCATCTAAAGCTGACGGAGTCTCAAGTGCATAATCCCCAGAAGAATTTATGAAATACTGCTCAAATCCTCCATTGTTGATTTCAGATTCTAGCCAGTACACATGATGCAAGACTATCTCCGGATGAGATAAGCTATTAAACCCAGACCTGTGGATTTTATCTGAAATTCCATAACTGAGCTCGATTATCATCGAAGTAGAATTCTTTAATTCCAGTATTTCATTAATATTGAGTCTTTTCCCTGGAAACAAGCTAACGGAAGGGGAAGTCTTACTTTTATTAGTTAATTTATCTAACCATTTCATAGAATTAACCCTTTCTCCATTTAGTGTCGATGCGACTTTATAAAAAAAAGACGCACATAAAAGTATGTCACAATAATAAGATTACCTCTCTGTTCTACTCCTCAATTGTCCAAATCCTTTCATTCCAATTCGGCCAAACACTTTTTACATCCTCTAACAACCACCCACCAATTGTGATTGATCCCTCATGAGAGGCATAGATAATCCATTTCATGTCCTGGGAACACCAATAGCCCTCAGCTCCATTGTAGGATGGATTAAAATCCGCAAGTTCCATTTCATACTCCGGTCCATACTCCCTTAGTTCCCATACCCTCGTGATTCCATGCTTCATTAGCAATGATCGTAACATTCCAACTCCTACTTCTTCTTCAATGTATTTCTCTTGAAAGGCAATTATATTGGGGAGATTTTGTTCTGATAATGGAAACCAATAACTACCTTGAATATTCCAAACTTTCTTCAATTCAGCCCATATCTGCTGTTTTTCGCTTCTCTTGATTACACGTCTGTATGACATAGGTTCGACTTTGTCCAGCTCTTCTTCAGAAAGGGTTTGGATAAAATGAACAAAAGCCTTTCTTTCTTCTCTAATTGCGTTTTCCGCAATAGGGCTATTTTGAGCTTTTGTATATATATCTTCTGCCGAGTCGCCAGACATACTAATCAGAACTTTTGCTTCTTCCAATGTCGAGAAATCCTGTGGGGTGAATTTCTCAATTTCGACAAGAATAGCATTCAATACAATATAGCGGGGAAAAATACTTAATGCATCGCTAGTATAAATCCTGCCGTCTCGAGCTTGACCAGTCCCTATAATTTTGTTGTATTGTTTTGTCCAATAGTTATGTTTATCAATGCAATATCTACGAGCTGCTGCATGGAGTTTCTCAATCAATATATTCATACCGAGATTCCACACCGAACAAATTCGGCCAACATTTTTGCCTCAAAGAGTGGTGATCTTGACAATCTCGATTATAGTTTAGCATCATTTCCTCTATGTATGCAAAAATTTTTTGACCCACTTACTTAAACTCAGCAATCTGAAATGATTTTTTCTGGTAGGTTAAAATCTAAACAACGGATTGAGACATAAAGGATGATATTTCAACGGAAGGCTTTTTTCACACATCTATCGATTAGGATATTTCTATGAGGTAATTTAAATTGTCATTATAGGTTATTATTTTTCACTAGGGGATCTCTGGCAACATATAAAATGGCGCACAAGTTGGCCTTAACATAAAAAGACCGACCCCATATATGGGGTCGGAGGTCTATTTAAAGGAGTTTTATCCCACATCTATGGGGTGGGCAAAGGAGCTCGAACCGTCACCTGCCTTTAGGCGGCTCAACTACTTGATCCACAGTCAGATGTTGATAATAGAATACTGGTCAATTGATTCTAAGGATCTTGACAATAGTATTAATAGTGGTATCATTATATTGTGGCTAATATAGCAGAAATACTCACGATGATGCGTAAGAACCCCAAAGGTATTAAATTCAATGATCTATGTAAAGTTTGTAACCACTATTTTGGTGAACCGAGGCAGATAGGTGGTAGCCATAGGATTTATAAAACGCCCTGGCCGGGAGATCTGCAAAAAACGGAGCATGTCGCACAGGCTGATCGGTCAAGGCGCACACTGTGATCGGTCATGCCGCACAGCCTGATCGGTGGATGTCGCACACAATAGAGGGGTAGAAGCGCTGAAAATCTCAACTGTTGGGTTATCCTGTCGAATCAATATTTGAGGAGGCAGGCATGACCCAGGAGCGATTACCAGTGCGAAAGATACGGGAAGTCATACGATTACATCATGAAGCGGGATTATCCAACCGGGCGATCGCCCGGGTCTGCAAGGTTTCCAATAGTACCGTGGGGGAGTATCTGAGACGAGCAGAACTGGCTGGCATTGGTTGGCCGTTGCCGGAAGGGTTGCTGGAAGATGCACTGTACCAGCAGTTGTTTCCGGAGAAGGTGGAGAAGAGCGAGCGGCCGGTACCAGACTGGGAAGATGTGCATCGGGAACTCTCCAAACGTGGGGTGACCCTGAGGTTGCTGTGGAGAGAGTACCGCGAGAAATATTCAGATGGGTACGGATTGACCCAGTTTCTGGAGTTGTACAAGAACTGGAGTAAATCCCAGACCAATACGATGCACCTGCCACACAAGGGTGGCGACGAGATGGAAGTGGATTATGCCGGGATGACGGTGCCGATCACGAATCCGGAGACAGGCGCAATCACGCGTGCGCAAGTGTTTGTGGCAGCGCTGCCAGCCAGCAGCTATACCTATGCCGAGATCCAGCCTTCGCAGGAATTGCAGCACTGGTTGGGTGGACATGTACGCGCTTTTGGCTTCATTGGCGGACTGCCAAAGATTGTCCGCCCGGACAATCTCAAATCGGGGGTAACCAGCCCCAACCGCTATGAGCCGGAACTCAATCCCAGCTACCAGGAACTGGCAGAGCATTATGGGGTGGCTGTGCTGCCCGCCCGGGTTCGCAAACCAAAAGACAAACCCCATGCTGAAAACAGCGTCCAGAATGTGGAGCGTTGGGTCCTGGCGCCCCTGCGCAACCGCACCTTCTTCAGCATCGGCGAAGCCAATCGTGCCATCGCACCGCTGCTGCAAGAACTCAACGAGCGCACCATGGCGCACCTGGGCCAGTCGCGCAGACAATTATTCGAAGAGCTGGACCAGCCTGCCCTGCGCCCGCTCCCGGAACGTCCCTATGAGTTCTCCTCCTGGAAGAACGCCAAAGTAAACATCGATTACCACGTTGCTTTTGAAGGCCATTATTACAGTGTCCCCCACCACCTGGTGCGGCAGGAAGTACGCATCCGTGCCACAGAAACCCTGATCACGATCTTCCACCACGGGGAGCAGGTGGCGATCCACCCGCGCAGCCATACCCAGGGACGTTTCTCGACCCGCTCCGAACATATGCCAGCCAACCATCGTTTTGTTTTGGGTGCTGATGCGGCTTGGTTCCAGAGTGAAGCCGCCAAAATTGGGGCACAGACCAGCGCCTATATCACTGCCTTGCTGAGATCGCGTCCCTACCCGCAGCATGCGTACCGGTCCTGCCTCGGCATTCTTGACCTGGCCCGCAAGCATCCCCATTCCCGGCTCGAAACCGCCTGTGAGCACTTGCTGGCAGCCAGCCTCTTCTCCTACCGTGATGTGAAATCCGAACTCGAACGCCTGGCAGCTGCCAACCCCCCTGAGCTATCCCTGCCTGCCCACGAAAACGTGCGCGGCAACAACTACTACCACTAAAGGAGCCATCATGACCCTGCAAACCCTCTATGACCAACTGCTCTCCCTGCGCCTGCCTGCTTTCCGCGATGCCTTGCGCGAACAACAGGCCAATCCCAAATACACCGAATTATCCTTCGAAGACCGTTTGGCCCTGCTTGTGGATCAAGAGTGCAGCCAGCGCCGTGAGAACCGCATCCGGCGCAACATCCACACTGCCAACTTCCCCATGCAGGCCAGCCTGGAAGATATCGATTTTGCCCCTGCCCGCAGCCTGGACCGCCGCACTGTCCTGGAACTCGGCCAGTGCAACTGGATCACCAGCCGCCACAACATCCTGGTGTTGGGACCCACCGGCAGCGGAAAATCGTTCATCGCTTGCGCTTTCGGCAATGCTGCCATTCGCAACGGTTTCACCGTTCGCTACCACCGAACCTCCCGGCTGCTTCACGCCCTCGGCCTGGCTCGACAGGATGGCTCTCTTGCCAACGTTCTGCGTTCTCTGGCGAAAACCAACCTGCTCATCTTCGATGACTGGATGCGCGATACCATCACCATCCAAAATGCCCAGGATATTCTTGAAGTTCTCGATGACCGCTTCGGACATTCCGCCACCCTCATTGCCAGCCAGGTCCCTGTTTCTGACTGGCACCTGCGCATCCCGGACCCCACCCTGGCAGATGCCATTCTCGACCGCCTGGTCCACAACGCCAAACGCATTCAACTCGAAGGCGAATCCCAGCGCAAGCTGAGGGCTGATCGGAGCATGCCGAACACTTAAGGTACAATACCGCTAACAGCGCTCTCTATCCCACACTGTGCGGCATAAACCGATCAGGGTGTGCGATTTCACCGTTTTACGCAAGATCCGAGGGTTAATGTTCAGAATGACAAGGGCACGGCAAAACCATATCAAGTGAGGCAAGTGTTGAAAGCTATCGATCGATTGGAGAAACAAGAAAATGCTAAAGAATGATCATTATACCTACCGTGTTACCTGGTCTGAAGAAGACTGCGAGTATGTAGGTTTGTGCGCCGAATTTCAAAGCCTGAGTTGGTTGGCATCGGATCCGGAAGCCGCTCTGCAGGGTATACGCAAGGTAGTCGCTGATGTCGTAACAGACTTACAACAGAATGGTGAGCTTGTTCCTGCGCCCCTGGCCTCAAAAAAGTATAGCGGTCATTTTATGGTGCGCGTGCCTCCCGAGCTCCACCGACAGCTGGCGTTGGAAGCCGCAGAATCGGGTGTCAGCCTGAACCGTTTGGCAAGCGACAAACTTAGGAGAGAGGGCTGTTAGCGAGCAGAGTGGAATTGCATAGGCTACCGGCCTGCCAGTAATCCGTTTCCATGATTGAAGGCACACTGCCGCCACTCTTATGCTCTTACACGGCATCCCACCAGTGATCGTAGCAGGGATGCTGGGTCACTCGATTTCGATCCTTCTAACCACATATGCCCATTTCATTCCAACGATGCAGGATCAGGCAGCTCAATTGATGGACGATATTCTTACACCAATTCCGATCGAGTTGCGGCTTATTTCTAGGTGATTATTATCTTATATCCAAAAGTAATCAGATCGGACACAAAGATAAACAAAAAGCCAATCTGATAATAGATAATTCTCTAAATGTAAAGATTAAGTATAGAATGCGACAACAAAGGAATACAAATGTGTATTTCTATTGATAAATTTTTATCGCCCCGATTTTACCATTGGGAAGGGTTATCAGATTTGCCCAAAATGTGAAACAACAATACTAGTAACACCCGCAAAAGTATTGCACCCGCTTGAGCTCGTCAACGGCAATCCCTCATGGTCTGAGTGAACTACAAGCAGATGTGTCATAGCCAGCCTCCCTTAACGGTTTTTCATAATATTCCACTAAATTTAGATTTTCTTCCCAAAGATGACTGCTTGGAGGCATAGTAAATCTTTGATTTTGTTTTACGTCATTAGTCGCCATTGCCCGACTTACTTGTAACCAGCACTTTGATAAATTGGATGTATTTGGCCAATGAGACAAATCTGTAACTTCTAAAAAGGCTTGTAGACCGTTCCCTCGCAAACCTGCTTTCTCATATAATTTTAGAATTTTGAGAGAATCAATTTCTCGCTGGATACCTCCTTCATCGAAAGGCTTTCCATATTGAGATTCAATTTCGCTTATTACTGGCTTTACAAGCAACAAGTATTCTTCAGCATAATGCGATGAAATATCTACAAACTGAGTGTCCTCCCATACATATATCCAATAGGTATCAAAACCATTATATATATCGATAGCACTAAAATCATCAATATAAAAAGTAAAAGGAGTAACAGTATGGGGTTTAAAGAAAGTCAACCCTGGCAAATCCTTCGTAATGTTGACAATATTCGATGTGTTTTGAATTTCAAATAGTTGAACTCCACCAGTCGGATGCGAGCACGACACAGGGCAATATTCGACTGTAAATGCAAATTCCGGAAAACCGTTCTGATTAATGTCACTTGAAAAATTCTCTTGTTTCAATATTTGCTTTGTCAATTCATCTGCCTTAGCCATGAAATCCAATATCGGTCCTTGAAATATTGGATAGTCCCAATTTACGATCACCGCTCCTACAGCATATTGACCGGCAATTGATGGAAAACGTTGAACAATTAATAACTCATTTTTATATCCATCCCAGCGATAGAATGCGACCACTAATGTTTCTTCTGTTGGCTCTGAAGCGCCATACAACGGAGATAAATCCGGATTGATAAACAAATAGGCCGAGTAGGTGAAATCTTCTGGTCCTTTTATTGACCCCGACGATACCAATTGATAACCCTTCTTCGTCAATTCAATATATAAATTATCACTCATTGATAGAGTAACGACTGGTACTGGTGGAACAACATAATCGGTTAAAATCAATGTGGGTTCATTAGTAATTGAAGGGGAAGGTGCAATTGTAGATGTTTTTACAGAAACCGTTGGAGGAGCTATATTTGTTGTTATTGGCAGTGAAGTACTGATCGAATCCTGGGATACTGTTGGCCCCTGAGGAGAAATTAAGTTGCTTTTGCATCCAATTAATACTATGCACGATATAACTCCCCCAACAATAAGTATAAGTATCTTATGACTTACCATTTGAATTCTTCAATTTGCTTTAGGAACCCAGCGAGTGCATAACTCGCCACATCATAATAATTTACATACTGGCTTATAAATATTATACACCGGTGATAGTAGCTGGGATGCCACCATGCTTTACCTTGAATTTGCTCATACAAATTCTCAGCATATCCCAACTTTGTCGGATCAAACTTCATGAACGTAGGATAGAATATTCGCTCCAACAATAATTGTGGTCATCACTAATAACAGAGAATAATCAGGCAGAATGTGTTTTTTTCACCAGATGATCTATACCGATCTATAAAATGGCACACAAGTTTCCTTTAACATAAAAATGCCGACCCAATATATGGGGTCGGTTGTCGTTTTTAGGGGGTTTTATCCCACATTTATGGAGTGGGCAAAGGAGGCCACGTCACCTGCCTTTAGGCGGCTGCCGCTTGTCGGCGGCTCGAAACGAATCCACCCGGCAGGGTGCTGAACACCCGGAAGGGTGCAACCACTTGATCCACAGCCAGATGCTCAGTTTTGGAAAAAACAGCAATTAGCTAATCGTTGATGGCTGTTAATTTCTGTCCGCTGCCCTTTTATGAGAAACCTTAAAATATCCACGAGTTTTGATAAACCCCTTGTGAATTAGAACAATTGCGCTATAATTAGGACGTAACTACTCACAATAGGAAATATTTGGAACACGAAAATCGCAAAAAAAGCGAAAGACGCGAAAAAAACCAAGAATTCCAATACATATCCAAAATGATTGAGATTTCCAATATAGAGCAAAGAGCAGATTGCTTCAGCGGGCTTAGGAGTATGCTTAATCTCGAGTATACACTGTCCGCCCGCTTCGCAATGACCACATAGGTGAGTAATTACATTAGGACGCATTCTTTATATAATGGTTTTACTAAATAAATGCGTCCGTATACCGAGTGCTCTTCTCGGTATCGGTGGATTTCAATCATATCATCTTCATACCGGTTGTTTGGTGCTCTCCCAACCGGTACCAGTGTACTTCTGTACCAGTGCTTTTCTGTAACGGTTGTTTGGTGCTCTCCCATACCGGTGCAGTTGATTTTGGCCGGTATTAGCAATTACTCACCAAGTTGCAACACGCCGCAGTAATCATGTAACCAAATAATAAATGTTTCAATTAAGCTGTCATTGCGAGACGTTTTTTGTCGAAGCAATCTTCCTTTCCGACTAAACTCATAATCACATCGGACTACTTATCAGAAATGGGACCTTGGTGAAGATTGCTTCAAGACCAGAAGAGCACTGGTCTTTCGCAATGACAATGTTGTGAGATGATTCTGATAATTTTGAATTCAATTGATCTTTTTTACCCTTCATATTTTACAGATTGCTTGAGTTGCTCAGTGAATGCTTATTCAGAGAACCAGAGTGCCTTAGCACCAGTTAGCCAATGTTCCTAAGTGCCTAAGTGCCGGATATCGAGTGTTCTTCTCGATATAAGTGCCTAAGTGCCTAAGTACCTAAGTACCTAAGTGCCTGATTACCTATCCCCCATAAATTGAATCGATTTGAATTTTTTTCAAAACAATTATGCAGTCATACCGTCTTCCAACAATCAATTTTCTCCCGTGTCAGAGTGGATTTGTTCCTCTTTTATTTTTCATTTATTTTATTAAATATTGCCACCGTACTCAGTGCTCTCCTGTAGCGAGGTCTACCATATCTTTCGTGGATTCGTGTTATTTTTCGAATATTCGTGGTCCAAAATTCGTGGACGGTTTCTCTAATTCTTCCTCTGTGATTTCTTGTATCGGCTTCCCATCCCTCAATCAGTCATCGCTACGGGTTCACCGTGCAGTCAGGGATCTCGGTGGGCACCAGATTAAAACCATAACTCACCGGGATGTTCCCGTCAAAACCCTTGAACACCACGTGATCCGAACCTCTCATGCTCAGCTGCAGCGTTCCATCCACCGCGGGCTCGCCGATGGTATAGCTCCCCTTGGCATCATGCGTCTCTCCGGCGGAGGCGATGTTATACGCATAGGTCCAGGCTCCCTGGTTGGCAGACGCAGGCACAAAATTGAAGACGAACGGTACTTTAGGCGAGATCACGCTCACGGTGAACGGCTGGGTGAGTTTGCACACCACCCCCGAGATGGTCTCACCGCCAAAGGTCTTGGTCTGTTTGACCGTATACGGACTGGTAGAGACATCCGGGGTGACGTTGGGAGACGGCACGGGCGAGCTGACGGGGTTGGTGACCCCACTGCCGGCACTGCCCGCTCCGGCTCCGCCAGCGCCATTCCCTCCACCCCCGGCGCTGCCAGACCCCAGGTCAACGCCGCCCCCGCCACCAATCGCAATCGTGGGAGCAGCTACGCCAGTGGGTGTGGGCGTGGGTGCGGCTGCCTGGGGAAAGCCGCAGCTGAGCGAGACGAGCACGAACAGTGTAATTAGCAGCAAGAATGGATTTTTTATTTTCATGATTTCCCTCCTGTTTTTGACTTACTTGATCAAAGTTTGCTTTTGGGTCAGGTCAGGCATACAAAATACCGCACATCCAGTTTATGAAATTGGATATGCGGTAGCAGCTGAAAAATAATACCAAGTAGACCATTTTACTCATAAACAATTATAAATCCATTGGCAAAAAAAGGACATACTTCATTTTATGAATTGGTATCTACTAACCAACCAATCATGTGTATCTCTTTTCTAATCATTTATCTTGGTGTGATTTCGAAAAACAGGCGTACGCATGGCTACGCACCTGCGTACGCCTGTTTTTCGATCCAATTCTCCCCTTCCCTGGTTAGGGAAGGGGAGATAAAGAGGGGATGGGTGAGTAATTACATTCATTTACCAGGCATTTTACTGAGAGGTGCTTCTACATATAAATAAAGACCTCACAGTCTCAAAAACCTGTGAGGTCTACCATACCTTTCGTTGCTTTGTAATATTTTCGTGGTTTCGTTATTTATTCGTGTATTCGTGGTCCAAAATTCGTGGACGGTCTGTGTAATTTATTCGTGTTCCAACAATTTCCCTTACGGTCCCACCACCGGGGTCAGCTCGGTCCAGGTGGCACCGCCGTTATCCGTCTTCACCAGCGCCATGGCGGTATCTGAGCGGGCAATGCCCCAGCCGATCTGCTCGCTGATGAAATCCACCTGGGCATTCCAGGTCACGTCCGAGATGGCTTTCCAGGTCGCACCACCGTCAGTGGTCTTCTGGATCTTCATCGCCAGCGCCCAACCGGTATCGGCCGAGAAGAGGTACAGGTTCAACCCGGGATAGGTGTTGGAAGTCCAGGTGTTGCCGCCATCCTGGGTGGTAAAGATGTAATAGAAAAAGGAAGTCTGTGTACCGGAGTAGTCCTGACAATTCACCGCTAAACGCCCAAAGTCATTGCTGAAGAAGAATGGGTTGTACGAACCGCAGGCGATTTGAGATTCTATACTGAAAATCCCTGGATAACTGGTCGGTTCGGACAAGGTCACAGGCTGCCAGGTGAAACCGGCATCCGTGGTCTTGAACAGCAGCACACCCGCCTGCACGCCGCCGCAGTCTCCGGTCAGCCAGCCGTGGGTGGCATCGGTGAACAGCATGGCGTTCTTGGTGCAGGATTGGATCCCGCCATCCTTGTTGGGGTATGGGTCGATAATGCGTGTCCAGGTTGCTCCGCCGTCAGTGCTGTGGTAGATGGCGGTGTAATCGTGCATCATCCCCACGCCCACGTGTACTCGCAGCCAGCCATTTTGCCCGGCTACGAACTGCAGCTCGGCCGGCACGTAGATTTCAGCCAGACCGGTCATATCCAGAGGCTGGCTTGCCGTCCAGGAAGCACCACCGTCGGCAGTATGCCATACGACGGGCGAGGTGGGGACGGGGGTTCCGCCACCCATAGCGTAGGTCACCCAGGCAGTGCGGGCATCCTGGAAGAAGCCTATGGCGGCTTTATATCCACCAACGATCTCACTCTCCGGTGGGGTGACGTCTTTCCAGGTGGACCCACCGTCGGTGGTGAACAGCACGTGGTCGCCCACGTTGCTCCCCAGTCCACCGATTGCCCAGCCGGAGGTAGCGTCGATCATGTGGATGGCGGTGACGGTAAATTCCTGCCCGGCCGGGAAGTGTTGGATGGCATTCACGGGCTGTGGGGTGGCGGTGGCGGTGGGAGGCAGCGCAGTAGGTGTGTCCGTCGGCGGCACAGGTGTGGACGTAGGAGATACACCCTGGGTAGGAGGTTGGCTGGAAGGTACTCCTGTGCTGAGGATCGGTGTGCCGGTAGAGGCACAGCCTGCCAGCGCCAGGATGATAAAGCCCAATAGGAGTGGGTAGGTCATTTTCTTGATCATAAATCCTCCTTCGATCAACCAGCCCTGATTATAACGCGCAGTATTTTTTGGCGATATTAACGGCTGATGATGATCGGGTTATCTCCTTTAACGAAATCCGGAGCGGGTTGGTTCCAGCCATCCCGCTCCAGACTCTCATCGTTACATTTGGTTTATTTTCTTATTGCATGAAGCTTATCCACCTAACACTCCCAAACACGAGTTATCTCCATCCAGTGATATCAGTTGGGTATTATTTATTCGCACCAGTGATTGTCGCCACACCGGCAGTGAATGTGCCCAACTTCAAACCGTTTACCGTCACTGTGTATGTCCCCGAAGTAAAGGTGCCCAGGGGAACGGTAACGGAAAATGGCTTCAAAACCGTGATGCAAGCCGTGCCGGATTTGAACAAGCTGTAGACTGAGATATTGATGGTATTACTGAGTGTGGTTGATCCCACAACTACCCGTAAAACGTGGCATGGATCCGGCAAATTGCCCGCGATGACTGCTTCCACTTTCATAGGTAAAGTCGCGGATGTAATCAGCCGGCTATTCGCCAGGTCAAGGAAGACCTTGTCACGCCTCAGCAGGGAATCAGACGGCTGCTGTGAGTAGCTGGATGAAGAAAGACTGACCGTGCTGGTAGATGTGCTTGACGCCGGGATGATGGATGCGCTCGAGCTGGATGTGGCTGAACTTCCGCCCGCTAAACTGCTCGAGTCATCCACCAGCGGAAGGAAAGATGTGTATGTGGCAGTAGTCTGCGCTGAGACCGGACCCGAGAATGCTGCAAGCAGCAGGGTGACGATCGACAATATTACTAAAGTTTTCAATTTCATGATTACCTCCTACTGTAATCTTCAGGTTGATATTATTCAGTGAATGGCAGCTGACCCTTGATGAAACCCTTCCGGTGTAGACAGGCCGGGATGAATATTCCCGCCATATCCTGCAGCTACCATTCCAGGACCTATATTTGATCAGCCAGGTGAGCACTTTAAGCTTTTCGATTTCCGCCCCAGCTTGCCATTGATGGCTTAGCATCCAATCCTGGCAGTTCCTTTCTTCCAATGGAGTGGTTGGTTCGATGATGCCTCAGCAAACAACCGGACATCATTTTCCCGATAAGCTGTACGCGGCTTTTGTATTAAATGCAAAGCACGTACTTATAAAAGTATACCGGTTATACCAGTACTATTCCATGAAAGTTACATGAGATTTTGGGTAAACATTATCCGATATATGAGCATGACCTTTTGGATTGGTGGGTCTGAATCTATCTAAAACTCAGCTGAATTGTTAAATAATGAGCGGGCTGATGAAAGCCCGCTCAAAAGATTTATATTTCACTAAATTGAATTTACTTATTTATGAACCTGCCCGACCTACCAGTCACAATGGTGTACCGATCAATGTTTCGGGAGGATTGGCGATCTCATCCATCGACTTACACTGCGGTATATTATTTTGCAGCAAGAGAGGTGGTTGCTGCTCCCGCTGAAAATGAGCCCAACTTCGTGCCGTTCACAAATACTGTGTACGACCCAGAGGTGAAGCTACCCAGCGGCACGGTGACAGAAAATGGCTGCAAGACAGTCGCGCAGGCAGTACCTGCTTTGAACAGGCTGTAGACGGTGATGTTGATGGTATTACCGAGCGAGGCTGATCCCACAACTACACGTAAAACGTGGCATGGATCGGGTAAATATCCCACAAGAACGGCTTGAACACTGACCGGTCGCGTAGCGCTGATCAGAAGCCGGCTTTTTGAAAAATCCATGAACACCTTGTCACGCGTCAGCTTATCATCACCAGGTTGGGGACTATAACTGGCTGATAATGTGGTGGTGGATGTGCTCAGGATAGCTGTGCTGTTTACCCGGGCGGGTGCTGCAAAAGCTGGCCCCGTAAATGCTGCCAGCAGCAGGGTGACGATCGACAAAATATAGAAACTTTTCGCTTTCATGATATTCTCCTTTTATTATTTGAAGTACTTTCTAAACGGTTTGTTACTCTATGATACGGATATTTGGTGTAATCAGATCTCCTTAGGAATAATTCAATACACCAATACAAAAGGAGCGGGATGGTCATTTCCATCCCGCTCCAGGGCTTATTCGTGAGGTGAAGAGGCTAGTTATCCCGTTCAGGCATCAAATTCGCCCACCAGCTGACCGTTCACGTACACCGTGAAATGCCCGCCGTAGAAATAGCTCCCCAAAGGGATGGTGGCACTGAAGGGTTTAAGCACGGTGATGCAGGCTTGACCGGCATCCACCACGGAATATACATCCAGGTTGATTTCTCGGTTGGTATTGGCAGCTCCAACCACTACACGCAGCTGGTGGCATGGGTCAGACAGGTTGCCATTCAAGGTCACGCTCACCTGTGGCGGTAGGCTTGCATCGACTACCACCCGGCTGTTCTCTGCATCCAGGAACACCTGGTCGCGCTTCAGCTTGTCATCACCGGGCTGGGGTTCGTAGCCTGAGGGAGGGATGGAGGGCACCGGTGAGGGTGTGGCGGCCGGGGGCAGGTCCGGGATCAGGGCGCACCCGGCGAGTGAGACGAGAAGCATACCTACAGTAAGCGGTACGATCAGAGCTTTCAATTCATCCTTCTTCACCATGATTTTTCCTTCAGTCTATCCTGTTCTACGGATAACTACCATCAATGGCTGAGCATTTGTGAGAGCTGCACGCTACTATCTACCCACCTTCGATGGTTTAGCCATCTTCGATGGATTGCCCACCTTCGATGGCTTAGCCATCGAATTCTCCCAGAAGCTCTCCGTTCAGGTAGACGGAATAATGACCATTGGAAAAACTACCCAACGGGAAAATGACCTGGAATGGTTGGATCACGGTGGTGCAGCCTTTGGTTGAGTCGAACACGCTGTACACTTCCAGGCTGATCTTATTCTGGGCATCGGCAGGGGTAAACGTGATACGCAGCTGGTGACAGGGATCGGAAAGGGTACCTTTCATCTTGACGCTGACTTCTTCCGGCTGTGTGCCCGAAAGGATCAGCTGGGAGGCCGTCTTATCCAGGGTCACATCGGCGCGGGTGAGCTTGCCATCCGCCGGCTGGGGGGCAAATGTAGTGGCGAACACCCCCAATGTCTCACCGTTCACCTTAACCGTGTAATCACCAGTAGCGTAGCTGCCCAAGGGGATGCTGGCGGTGAACGGCTCAATCTTGGTCACGCAGGCGAGGGACGGATCCACCAGGGAATAGGCATCAATGTTGATCGAATTATTGGCGTCTGGTGGGGTCACAACCACACGCAAAAAGTGGCACGGGTCTGACATGCTGCCGGAGAGACTGGCTTTTGCCTGGGCAGGATCCGAGGCGGTGACGGTAAGCTGGCTGTTCGGCAGATCCATGGTGAGCGTATCGCGCTTCAAGTTTTCATCCCCAGGTTGGGGTTCATAGCCTGATAGCGGGATCACTGGAGTACCTGTACCGGGTGTGCCGGGTGCCGGGTAGATGGATGTGGTGGGAACGGGGGTCCCAACACCAGGCTCCGGGTAAGTGACGGGTGTGCTGGTCGTGGTGGGTGCGATGATCGGTTTCTCGGTCACCACGGGTTGGGTTGCGGTAGGTGTTGAGCAGGCAGCGAGCAAAAGTGTGATGATCAGGAATGAGATGGTGCTTTTCAATGTCATTAATGCCTCCATGTTGATTAATCTAATTAACGCTGTCGTATAGTAAACAGTTCCCTAACCTTTAATGACTCCCAGGGGGCGCAAGCGGGCGACTTTGCGGGCGATCCCGGCGCCCACCACCGATTCCACCACCAGGTCCACGTCTTTGTAAGCCTGGGGAGCTTCTTCAGCCAGCCCCGACATCGACCCGGCGCGGATGTGTATGCCGTCGGCTTCCAAATCCTTGCGCAGCTGCTCGCCGCGCACGTTACGTTTGGCTTCATGGCGACTCATCAACCGCCCGGATCCATGGCAGGAGGAGCCAAAAGAATGCTCCATGCTGGCGGCAGTGCCCACCAGCACCCAGGAAGCGGTGCCCATACTGCCTGGGACGAGCACCGGTTGACCGATGGCTTTATATTCATCCGGGATTTCAGGGGTACCGGGGCCAAAGGCACGCGTGGCGCCTTTACGGTGGACGCATACCTGCATACGTTCACCATCAATAATATGCGTCTCGATTTTGCCCATGTTGTGACAGATGTCATATACCTGGTGCAGGTGCCAATCCTTCACCTTGCCTGCTAGCACCTGCTCAAATGCCTTACGGGCATTGTGAGCCAATATCTGACGGTTGGCGAATGCATAATTGGCGGCGCAGCGCATCGCACCCAGGTAATCCTGCCCTTCTGGCGAATTGAGCGGAGCGCACACCAGCTCGCGGTCCACCAGGTGAATCCCGTAGCGCTGCACCGCTGACTGGAATTCTTCGACGTAGTCCGTGCAGATCTGGTGACCAAAACCACGCGAGCCGCAATGGATCTGAACTGCCAGGGTGCCCTGCTCGATACCCATGACCGAGGCTGCTGATGGATCAAATACTTGCTCGACCAGGTCGATTTCGATAAAATGGTTGCCAGCTCCGAGCGACCCCAGCTGCGGGCGCCCGCGTTCGCGTGCCCGAACGGAGACTTTGTCGGGATTGGCGCCATCCACGCAGCCGGATTCTTCAGTCCGACGCAGGTCTGCCTCGCTGGCAAAGCCCTGTTTGAGCGCCCAGCGCGAGCCTTGCCGGCAAACGGCAATCAGCTCGGCATCGGTCATCCGCACCGCACCCTTTTCACCCACACCACTCGGGCAGAATTGGTTGAGGGCAGTGGCGAGGTCATCCATCCAGGGGCGAGCGGCCTCATGGCGGATGCGGGAACCCAGCAGGCGCACGCCACAGTTGATATCATAGCCAATGCCTCCCGGAGAAATCACCCCATCCGGCAGTCGTGTGGCAGCAACACCTCCGATGGGAAAGCCGTACCCCTGGTGCATGTCGGGCATGACGATTACGTTACCCACCAGCCCGGGCAGCGTGGCAGCATTGACCGCCTGCTCGAGTGACTTATCCCTGACCACGTCTTCAAGCATACGGCGGGTGGAAAATAAGCGTACCGGCACACGCATATCCGGGCGGTAGCTCTGAGGGATTTCCCATTCATATTCACTGATTTGTTTAAGGTCTTGTAGAGTAACCATTTTAACCACGCCTACTTAAACGTCAAATACGATGTTCACATGCAAGCCGTGTTCAGTGGTTTTCACAGCCAGATTGTGGTAAGTGACTGCCTTGATCTCTTTATCCAGGCTGAGGATGGTGGACCCGCTCAGCTCAGCGTGTAAATCACATTCGTCGTCCACCCGGATGGAGAAATTGTCAAACCCCAAACGCTGCTGCTGCTCCACCCAAAGTAGCTCGGTCAGAAAGCGCACCAGCAGGCCTTCAGCGTCGGCTGCATGCAGCGAGATCGAGCGTTCCTGGGATAACCCTGCTTGCAAGCGCAGCCCAGATAGGGCATACATCCCCCTCGCGGCTTGTTCAAGCAAGGTCGCCAGGTCGGGAGCCCAGACTTCCAGCTCCCAATCGGCAGTGTGGGCGTGCTCATGGAAACCAAATTGAGGTTGCATACGTCTGAAGAGTATACCGTATTTTTATGAGGCTAGTGATTGGTGAATGCATGAGTAATCAGCTAATAATTCTCATCTTTGAAACCCATATTGATCCTATCAATCTGGCTGCCATTATGGTTAAATTATGAGCATGTCCAGGATAGAGTCCACCCTCACGCGACTGGAAGCGCGGCTGCGGGAATTGATCGAAGGTGAACCTGCTGTAGATGGAATTGAGCGGAAATTCCACCATCAGCTCGAGCGTGGATTGATCATGGTGATGAAAGCTTGCTCCCGGCACTTGCCCGATGAGCTATGCGCAGATGAGAAGACGCTTACTGCACCTGACCAATACACTCTGGTATTACCCACTGAGCAAGCTCAGTTATTGCTGACTCATCCCTCTGAGCTGGACCGGTTATCCCGAAAGCTGGAAATCTCAGCGGCTCAAGCGGGGATTGTTTTTTCGACTGAACCCATTTTGCTTGTGGTGGCTGACCCACAGCTCACACGGCTGAAAGTGCAAGCTGAGTTTAGCCATGCGAGGATGGAAGATTCCTGCACCACCGAAGTAGAAGGGACGCTGGATGGAGGCGGGCAATCTTCTGTTGGGAGCATGCCGAAAGCATTTTTAATCATCAATGGTTTGAATACTTTCCCCTTGACGGAGCCCGTGATCAATATCGGCCGCGATCCGACTAATCAGGTGCATCTCAATGACTTACGTGTCTCTCGTCTGCACGCCCAATTACGCCTCATTCAAGGGCGATTCGTGATCTTTGATCTGGATTCATTGGGTGGCACGTTTGTGAATGGAGTGGCAGTTTCCAGACATTTGCTCAATCCGGGCGATGTTATCTTGCTGGCTGGCGTACCGCTGGTTTATGGGCAAGAAGAAACCGAACAGGTGGGATATACCCAGGAGCTGCCGGTCGAGCCACCTGCCCCCGAGGTTTTGTAAGGGTATAATCACTCTGTGAGTGCGATCATCCTATTAGTTTTGCGTATCCTATTAGCCGCCCTGTTGTATGCATTTTTGGGATTCGCGGTCTATACCTTGCTGAGGGATTTGAAACAACAGGCAGCCATCCTGGTCACCCGCCAACCGCCACCGCTCACACTGACTCATCTGGACGGAGCCAGTTCAGCCCCACATCACTATACCAAGCCGGTGATCATCATGGGGCGTGAACCTGAGTGTGATTTCCATTTGGATGATCAAACCGTTTCAGCACAACATGCCAGGTTATCATACCGCCAGCAGCAGTGGTGGCTGGAAGACCTGGCATCCACCAACGGCACCTTCCTGAATGGTGAAGCAGTGACCACCCCGGTGGTGATCACGCAGGGGGATGAGCTTCGTTTGGGTCACCTGGAGGTGCGGATTGAGATTGGTGCGGCCAATCCCAAGCCTTCAGGGTGAAATAACTGGGAACAGAATATTGACTGGTTTATCCAGGGGGAGTTTTATGGATTGGAGGAGAATTTTGTTAGCTGCAGAGCATCACTAAATTCAACCCCAGGGACGTGGCTGGTGCCTTCGCTTTTGACCACTCCGATCCCCGGCGCCATCCAGGCGGAGGTGGTGTACGTGCCCGCCAGGACCCTGAACCCACTCACCTCGATGCGAATGGTTGCATCCACCCGTAACGCGTTGAATGACCCGGATGGTACGGTGACGTTCTCATATCCCACCGCGGTGTAATCAAAGACAAACCTGCCATTCAGGTTGAAGCTTTGGGAAGTGGCATCAAAATCTGCGGTTTGCTGCCAGGTGTCTCCTGGCTTGATCACCGATGGTAAAGTGATGCCTGAGTTGGAGGTCAGCTTCACGGTCACAGGAGCATCTGGTCCACTGAGCAAAGCTCCGGCATATTGCTGCACCGGGTCACTGGCGATCAGGCCCCCAGAAGTGCAGCTATACTTCACCCCATAGGTCAGGGAAGATATCGTCGTTTCCACGCTAAAAACGTCCGCACCAGACTGGGTAACGGCATCCGTTCGGTTGTAGGCTCCGAGCGCGGAATTGCTGCCAGAATATTCCCAGGTGTCACCTCGTGAGTTTGGGAAGTACGGATTATTGCATAAACGAATGGGGGTGGGAGAAGCTTGAGGTTGGAATATGGTTGTCTGGGTTGGAGCTTCCATCTGGTTTACCTGCCGAGCGGGTAAATTGCAGGAAGACAAAATAAAAATTGACAGGATGAGGACAACATTAAGAATGAGTTTTCGATACATGATCATCTCCAGGGATAAAATCGAAGGCATTATACTACCGTTATAATAGCAGCACTTGTTAGCCGGTTATAGGATATTTAATCGATTTCACTAAATTATGATGGTTGGACATAAAAAAACGTTCATTAGCCGGCTGGTTAAATTGGTAATTTCATTCTCGTAATAACCACCTAATATAGAATCGAATCAGGCAGGTACAACTTGAACCCAAATCTGACTGCAAATAAGACGCCAACCATCGGTGCCGGGTTCCGCTATTCACCTTACGGCCCGCCATATAACCCGGGAGCTCAATATTGGGT
Source organism: uncultured Chloroflexia bacterium (assembly GCA_963809805.1). GTDB lineage: Bacteria > Chloroflexota > Anaerolineae > Anaerolineales > UBA4823 > FEB-25. Next base: position 570,250 of record CAWELB010000002.1, read on the forward strand.
GCAGCTTGGGCAGCATGTGGCTGATCACTTTCCTGGTGCTACCCCTGAAGCAATCTGGATCGTTGGCGTACTGGAGGGGCAGGGCACACACCTGACATTCCCTGGGGACACGGAAGAGCCCTACATCTCATTCTCAAGCGAAGATGAGAACGAAACCGCATTGAGCTTGTTCGATCGATTGGGGTATAGGGTCTGGCTCCAGTTGGAGCCCGGTGAAGCAAATGTGGAAAGTCTGTTCAACCTGGTCTTGTATCGCTATGGCAAGCATGCTTGTGTGTTGGGTGTTGGGGTGGATGTCGAATGGCACCATTCCTATATTCAACCTGAAGGTGCCCCGGTTGGCGATGAAGAAACTCGTGTATAGCTGGCGATGGCTCATAGGCACAATTCTCATTATCGGTTGTTCCTTAAACATTGGGAAACCAACAGACTCCCTTCAATACAAGGGGGTGAAATCCTTTTTGTGGATGACATCCAGGGGTTCCGCTCCCTGGATGAAATGCTGGCAGAATTTGCTGAATGGGGCAGGCATTTTTACCCTGCCTCGGTCGCATTTCAAATTGGTTACCCGGCAGATAAAAAATGGTGGGAAACTTACCGCGATCCAGTCAAATCGATTGGTGAAGCTATCGTAAATACGATCCCGAATGCGATGGGAATATATTGGGTGGACTTCACTGCATTGGAAGTCTTCCCGCCTGATCAATATTAAAATTATGGTATGATGAAACTCCCCAGGCTGACCGGATGACCGCGGTGGCTGAGTGCCATCGAGGAAAGTCCGCACTCCGAAGAGCAAGGCGCCGGGTAACACCCGGGACGGGGCAACCTGACGGATCGGGCCACAGAAACAGACCGCATTCTCACCCATGGGTGGGAATGTAAGGGTGAAAAGGTGGTGTAAGAGACCACCGGCGTAGGCAGCAATGTCTGCGGCCAGGTAACCCCCGCCTGGAGCAAGGTCAAGCAGAGGCAATCCCGAGGGAGTAATCCCGAGGGAGGTGACTGCTCGTCACCCGGACTCTCGGGTCCCCAGTCTCGGGTAGACTGCATGAGGTGTGAGGTAACTCACGCCCTAGATAGATGGTCATCGCAGCAGGGAAACCTGTTTGCACAGAATGCGGCTTACAGGCTGGCCTGGGGAATACCAATTGTCTACTTATTTCGGAATCCCGTAATGCAAATCTTCCTGGCACTACTCCCAATCCTGGCTTTTGGATGTGCTTTCATTTATCTGAAGCATAGATATCCCTCGGACCCAACCCGCAGGGTGCTTCTGCACACGGCGATATGGTTCGGCGGTTATCTAATGCTGTGCATGGAAGTGCTTAGCTTTTTCCACTGGATCACACTGACTGGTTTGGTCATCGCCTGGATGGTGCCCAGCGTGGTATTCGCAGTATGGCTTTGGCAGATGAAGAAATCTGGAGCAAGGCTAACCTTGCCAGAGATGCAATTCCCAAAAAGTTGGTGGAATCGCTTCCTATTTCTGGTCATTTGCATCGTGCTAATCGTGACGGGCGTAGTTGCCTGGATCACCCCGCCCCAAACCTGGGACTCGTTGACCTATCATCTCAGCCGTGTGGCACATTGGGCGCAGAACCGTTCCATCTGGCATTACGCCACCGGGATCGACCGCCAAACCAGTATGCCTTCTGGCGCTGAAGAGATGATCCTCAATTCGTATGTACTGACCCAAAGTGACCGCCTGGCAAGCTTTCCCCAGTGGTTTTCCATGTTGGGCAGCCTGATCGGGGTTTCGTTGATTGCTTATTACCTGGGAGCGAAATCGAGTGGTCAGTGGCTGGCCGTTGGTTTTGCAGCCACGATTCCGATGGGCATCGTCGAAGCCTCCAGCACGATCAATGATTATGTGGCTACTTTTTGGGTGGTATGTGTGGTGGTGGAGTGCCTGGCTTATTATAAATATGGTGAGAATCGTTCCCTGGTTTACCTCAGCCTGGCAGCCGGGTTGGCGCTGCTGACCAAACCCGTAGCGGTGCCGTTTCTCATCCCCTTTGCCTTGTGGCTGGCATACCTTTTAGTCAAACGGCATGGTTTGCTGAAATTATTGAAGTGGGGCGCAGTAGCCATCTTGATCATCGGGTTGATCAATGCAGGCTACCTGGTGCGGAATTACGTAACCTATGGAGCCCTCTCCAACCCGGTTGATTTCGAGACCCACTACAACCAGCTGCACAATCTTCCAGGTTTCTTGGCCACTTTGCTTCGAAATATTGGGATGCACGTCGGATTACCTTACCTGGATCAAGTAAATAATGCCTGGTATTTGCTGATATTGAAAGTCGTGGTAAAACTTGGCCTGGATATCAATGACCCGCGCATGACAGCAGTGGGGTATTTTCATGTCATTGCACCGTCTACCTCTGAAGATGTGGCGTCCAATCCCTATCATGCTTATTTGATCATGATCCTGTTCATCACGATGTTCTTCATGCTTAAAAAGCTCGGGAGGCCATCGATTGGTTACACACTAATAGTTGCTTTGACCTTTCTGTTATTCAGTTTCATCTACAAGTGGAATGCATTCGGTACGCGCTACCACCTGGCATTCTTTGTTCTTTTTGCTCCGGCAGCTGGGATCATCCTGGAGAAATTCGATAAATTCAAGCCCGGTTACCTGGTCACCACATTACTCCTAATAGGAGCTTTTCCCTGGCTGTTCAGTATCAAATCCCGTCCAGTGATCATCACTGCCGGAAATGATCCCGGGCAAAAGAGCATCCTCATGGACACACGCCAGGACCTGTATTTCGCCAATGCTCTGAGCGAGCGGGAGGTTTACACACGCTACACCGATACGATCAAGCAGGCAGGCTGCGCTGATGTCGGCATTATGCTCAAAGGTGATGATCCAGAATACCTGCTATGGGTGCTGATGGATGCGCCACGTGCTGCGGTGAGAATGGAGTGGATCGTCAGCGGTCCTACGGACCGCTACAGCCCGGCTGATTTCAAGCCGTGCGCGATTATCTGCCGAGGCTGCACACGGGCTCAATCTCCGCTGCGGGGTCTGGAGATTGCCCAACAGATGGGCGATACATGGCTGTTCCTGCCGCCTGAAAAATAGGGAACTCAATAGTAAAGCTAGAATTCCTTGGGGATTGAATCTACATTTCATTACCAACGATCCAGGGTTCGTTTTAAATGCTATTCAACACGATAGCATGACAGTCTGAAGGTTAATGCTTGCTCATTTCACCGACTAAGGGATTGAGAGCCAGCACGGTATAATAAAATCAAGAATTAAGAACACGATTAACACGAAAGATGACTTGGAACATGAATTTCGGGAAAGGCAATTTGGAACACAAATTAAGCGGCTGAGGTTCCAACGATTTGTGCACTCTCCTGATAGGGATGACTTTATCATTTGATTACTGGCAGTATGAATGAATCTGGATTAACGTTCACAAGATAAACCGTCTCAGATTGGGGAGAAATCAATGGAAGCCTCTTTAAATATAATCAACTCAACCAACAGTGATCCATTCTGCACCTCCTGGGAGGAGCTGCTCTCCAATCGGCAGCTCATCATTGCCTCCAACCATGGACCGGTGACTTTCCACAAAGATGAGAATGGCGTCCTCCAGCCCCAGCGCAGCGGCGGAGGTGGATTGGTGACTGCCCTCTCGGGGATTGCCCAAAGGGTGGATGCCTGCTGGATCTCGAGCGCACTCTCGGAAGACGATAAAGCCTGGGAAGGGGGAATGGTTCCCATCGGTGATGGAGGCAGCCCCATACGGATACAATTTGTTGCCTCTGAAGATGCGGCCTATGATGGGTATTACAAGGTGATCGCCAACCCACTCTTGTGGTTCCTGCAGCATTCCATGTGGGATATCTTCCGCTCACCGACCATCGATCGTACCACCTGGCAGAATTGGCAAAATGGCTATGTAGCGGTCAACCGCCAATTTGCTGATGCAGTCACTAAACAAATCCTTTCACAATCGCGACCGGCCCTGGTGATGCTGCAGGATTATCATCTATACCTGACACCATACTTCATTCGAAGGGCACTGCGACGAGGGTCGAAATATACGCTAATGCACTTTATTCACATCCCCTGGCCAGGTGCAGAGGATTGGGGCTTTTTACCACCCCGCATGCGGCAAGGCATTCTGGAAGGCTTGTGTGCGGTAGACTTGCTCGGATTCCAAACCCGCGAAGATGGATTAAACTTTATCCGCACCTGTGAGTCTCACTTGCCCAATGCCCATGTAAATTTCAAACAGGGTCGGGTCTGGTACCGTAATCACGCAACCAATGTTCGCGACTTTCCAATCTCAATCGATGTGGCTGCACTCAAACACCTGGCAGAATCTGAAGAAGTTGCCGAGCATCATAAAGCTTTTTTGGAGCAATACGGCGGAAACCCGCTCATTTTACGGATCGACCGGATCGAGCCGAGTAAAAACATCGTGCGTGGCTTCCAGGCATTCAATGAAATGCTCGAACTGTATCCCGAGCAGCGCGGTAAGGTCCAGTTCCTGGCATTGTTAGTCCCATCCCGCATGGAAGTGGAAGAGTACCAGAATTATCTGAATGAATTGATGGGGGCTGCCGGGCAGGTGAATGCCACATATGGGGATAGTGTTTGGGAACCTGTGCGGGTGGTGGTGGGTGAGAACTACCCGCGCGCAGTGGCAGCCATGCAGCTCTACGATGTGTTGCTGGTAAATTCCATAGCAGATGGAATGAACCTGGTAGCGAAAGAAGGACCGATAGTCAACCAGCAGCAAGGCGTGCTGGTGCTATCAGAGCGTACCGGGGCACGTCAACAGCTCGAGTCGGGTGCCCTGGTGATCCCGCCGTTGGATGTGTCTGCCACCGCCAACGCCCTGCACCAGGCGCTGATCATGCCTGCGGAGGAACGGAAAGAGAAAGCCAGCCGTTTACGCAACCTGATCGAAAGTGAAGATATCGTTGATTGGCTGTGCAAGCAGCTGGAGACCATCGTCAAGCTGGGACTATGAAAATTGCGATTTTGCATTACACCGTCCCACCTGTGGTTGGCGGGGTTGAAGCGGTGATCCAGGCTCACACTGGCTTATTGATTCAGGCTGGATATCATGTAACGCTGGTTGCAGGCGCCGGAGATAAAGCTGCCTTGCCAGAGGGGACGGAGTTTATTCAGATCCCTGAAATGGATTCGCGTCACCCTCAAATCACGCATGCCAGCCAGCTGTTTGAGGTTGGGATAGTACCAGGTGATTTTGACCAGCTGCGCACCCAGCTGGAAAACAAGCTTGAGGACGCCTTGCAGGCAATGGATTGTGTCATCGTCCATAATGTATTTACCAAACATTTCAACCTGCCATTAACCGCCGCTCTGACGCACCAGCTGGATCAGGGAAATCTCAGGAATTGCATCGCCTGGTGCCACGACTTTACCTGGACCAGCCCTCATTCGCGCTCCAGCGTACACCCCGGCTATCCTTGGGACCTACTACGAACATTCCGGGAAGATCTGACCTATGTGACAGTCTCGAGCCAGCGCCAGGCAGAGCTGGCCGGGTTATATCAGTGCTTACCTGAGGAGATCCAGGTGATTTATGATGGTGTGGACCAGGCAGACCTGTACAGTTTATCGGAAGAAGGGCGGTCACTCATTGAACGTCTTCAGCTTACCCAGGCAGAGCTCATCCTGTTGATGCCGGTGCGCATCACTCAGGCAAAGAACATCGAATTAGCCTTGCAGGTGGTAGCCCAGCTTAAAGAGCGAGGCACCCTTACCAGGCTGGTTATCAGCGGCCCGCCTGACCCGCATGACCCTCGAGATATGGACTATTACGCTAGCTTATTAAACCTGCGCCAAAAATTGGGTGTGGAGAAGGAAGCCCGCTTTGTATACGAGTCGGGTCCACTGCCGGGCGAGGGTTACACGATCAGATTGCCTGTGGTGCGGGAGCTGTACCGTGCCTGCGATGCGCTGTTTATGCCCAGCCACCGCGAGGGATTTGGGATGCCCATCCTGGAGGCGGGTTTGATCGGCTTGCCCATCTTCACGACTGAAATCCCCGCCGCGCAGGAAATTGGAGGCCAGGAAGTGATCCGATTCTCACCAAATGACCCGGCTGGCAAGGTGGCCGAGCAGATCCTGAGCTGGATCCTTGACAGCCCAACCCAGCGATTGCGCCAGCGCATTCGCCAGAACTATACCTGGCAGGCAATCTTCGAGCATCAGATTCTTCCATTGCTGAGTGGAGGAGTGGCACGGTGAGGTTCGAATCAGAAAGTCAGCTCAATCAATGGGTGTCTGAGGCTGAAAGGTTATGGCTGTTCCTCGATTATGACGGGACATTGGTAAAATTTGAGCGGACACCTGATATTATCCTTCCAGATGCCAAAGCCATCGAATTGATCAAGCACCTGACAGAGAAAACCCGCCTGCGCGTAGCGATTGTCAGTGGAAGGCGCTTACGGGATATCCAGACGCTGGTTCCCGTCTCAGGCATCTTTCTCGCCGGTACGTATGGGATCGAGGTGCAAACCCCAGAAGGGGAGCGCATCCAACGTGAGGATTACGCCTTAATCCGCCCCTACCTGGACAGGTTGAAACCGCATTGGGAGGAAATTATCGCTGGGCATAAAGGTTTTTACCTGGAAGATAAGGGCTGGTCGCTGGCGCTGCATGCCCGTTTTGCTCCTGAAATGGATGCTACCCTGGTGATCTCCAATATTCAGCAATCCCTGGACCAGGAATTGATCACCGACGAATACCGCTTGATCAAGCATAAGCGCTTCCTGGAAGTCAGCTCAGCCAAGGCCCACAAGGGCAAGACGGTCTCCTTCCTGCTCAACAGCTTTCCGCTACCAGGGGCACGCTTGCTTTATATCGGTGACGATGACAACGATGCGGAAGCTTTCGAAACCATCCATTCACTCGGGGGAGCTGCCATTTCGGTGGCGCAGTATTTCGGTTACGTTCGCTCAAGCGGTGGGGATTTTGTTTTGAAATCCCCCAAAGCGGTGCGCAAGTGGTTGGAGAATTTGGTGAAGTGGTTTTAAGCGATCGTCGTCAGCCGCCAACCCTGAATTCCAATTAGAAAAAGATCGAAGATTTAGCTATCACCGTTCGTGATATGCTCATCCTCCTCGCTTTATATCAATATCTATAGATACCATCCCCACATCTTTTTTGCCAAGTAACCAGCTCTGATTTCTCATTCATCCTGGCAAGAATTGGTGTGAATAATGAATACCTACAGGATGTTGATATAGGCAATTATGCCTATACGCGCCTGCGCCAGATGGCGCTCATCCCATGCCATGGTCGCCCGTATAATCCTTGCACATTCCCATATGATGGAAGGATCGACTTGGCAAAATTAACCATCTCTGTAAAAATGTTATCACTTCTTGTGATTGCCCCACTTTTATTCGTGGGGCTGACTGGCTGCAGTGGTAAGTCCTCTTCCAGCCAGGAAGACCTGGTGATGGCCTCCATGGATGGCATGCCGGGTGAGGTGAAATCGGCCCCCACGGTCGTCCAGCAGGCATACCAGTTTGCAGCCGCCAATCCGGCGGTGATCAAGCAAATCCCATGCTACTGCGGTTGCGGAGCCATGGGCCATACATCGAATTATTCATGTTACGTCGATGAAGTGGATGCGAATGGCGGCATCACCTATGATTCGCACGCCCTAGGTTGCTCAATCTGTGTGGATATCACCCAGGATGTAATACGTATGCTCAAGCAAGGGAAGACTGTGTCTGAGATCAGGACGAGCATCGATCAGACCTATTCCCAATATGGTCCTTCCAATCTGCCTTAACCACTAAAAAATATCCCATGAAGTCAAACCATTGGTGGCACTGGTTTCTCCTGGCCGGGTTTGGGCTGGCAGTCTTGTTCATCCCACTGCCTGTGCAGGCGTCCACACCTACGGAGCGCACCTTTCACATTGGAGCCAGCCGCTTTGAATACGACCCGGCAATATTACGGGTTAACCCAGGCGATAAAGTAACCATCGAGCTGGTTGCTATGGATGTGGTGCATGGGCTATCCATTGATGGCTATGGGCTTGAAACCACGGCTGACCCAGGCAAAACCGCCAGGATCACCTTCACTGCCAATCAATCTGGTTCCTTCCGTTTCCACTGCACCGTGACCTGTGGAAATATGCACCCCTTCATGACCGGCAAGCTGGAAGTGGGACGAAACACTCTATTATTGCGCTCCATCGCTCTGGTCAGCCTGGTGTTGATAGGTGGTCTATGGAAGGGGCGAAAATGACCCGCATTCGGGAGATCCCCTGGTTTGAGGAAGCCGGCACGGATGTTCCGCTCACCCAGCCATCGATTGGTAGTGTGGTCCCTACGCGCATCAACATTTACCGAATTCCCTGGGTACGCACCATGCTTGAGAGCCGCTGGCCGCAATTTTTCCTGCGTATGGTGACCTTGCTTGGTTTTGTATTCACCATTACCACGGGATTGTTTGGCTCAAGGGTTGGCAGCCATAATTTCGCCATCATCATGGTATGGATCGCCTGGTGGACGACTCTCAAGCTGGGATTCATCCCCCTGGGAGGGCGTTTATGGTGCAGCATTTGCCCGATCGCGTTACCGGGGGATTGGCTGCAGCAGGGGGGCATCCTGGAAAAGGGCAAGTACAAGCTTGGACTTAATCTACGCTGGCCAAAATCCCTGCGAGGTTCCTGGCTGCAATCCAGTGGGTTCCTGCTGATCGGTATGTTCAGCGCACTCACCCTGACCGACCCATTAGTCACTGGTTGGGTGCTCCTGGCGCTCTTCGTCCTGGCAATCGCAATGAGCCTGGTTTTTGAGCACCGGGCATTTTGCAGTTACCTTTGCCCAATCGGGGGTTTTAGCGGCTTATACGCCAAGGCTGCTCCGGTGGAAGTGCGCGTAATTAATAAGGAGATTTGCGCCAAACATGGAGACAAATCCTGCTACCAGGCCTGCCCGTGGGGGCTTTACCCTCTGGCGATGAAAGATAGCTCAGCCTGCGGGTTATGCATGGAATGCCTGCGGGTTTGCCCTAAAGATAACCTGGCTGTGAACCTGCGCCCCTACGGTGCCGATTTTGGCAGGCGGGAAACATCTTCACACCTGGATGAAACCTTCCTGGCATTGGTCATGCTTGGTTCGGCACTCGCCTTCGCCGCGGTGTTCCTGGGTCCGTGGGGTTGGCTGAAGTCGGACGCATTCAAGATTGGTACGCCCGGCTGGATGGCTTATATAGCGGGATTCCTGACGCTGAACCTGGTCGTTTTACCAGGCATCTTCACATTTTGTGTTTGGGTGCAAAAGCAAATAATTCGCAGTGGATTATCTTTGAAACGTTTGATCTCCAACCAGGCCCAAGGACTGCTGCCATTGGGATTAATGGCCTGGATCGCCTTCACGGTATCGTTTGCACTACCCAAGCTGAACTATATTTTGGGAGTGCTGAACGATCCATTTGGATGGGGATGGCATTGGCTGAACATCAGCAATGTGTCCAGGTCACTGGATGTGTCTGGTTTCAGCCCAATCTTGCAGGTGGTTCTCTTACTGATAGGTGTAGTCTGGTCGACCCAAGTGATAGCGAAACTGTCTTCATCCGCTGGAATAAAACACGCCATCACCATTCTGCCCGTACTTGCTTTTTCTGTGACCTATATAATTGCTTTGACCTGGCTGCTGGTTGGATGAGCGATGATTAAAGAATGGCTTGCACGCGGCATCGTGATCCTGGGGTTGGCCACTGTGATTTCAATCCCAGCAGTGAACCGCATTAATGGCTCACAGCCGATCGAATTGCATGCCCGTATGGCTGAAACAGGTGGTTGGACGCCTGAGAACCTTACTGTGCAGGTGGGTGAACCACTGCACTTACGCCTGACATCCGATGATGTGACCCATGGATTTGCGGTAGGCCAGCTAGACCAACCGGCAATCGAAATCAAAGCGGGCGAGACCACAGATATTACCCTGGTATTCACCAAACCCGGCAAATACACCTTTTACTGCACGCGTTGGTGCAGCCTGAATCATTGGCGCATGCGGGGGACGATTGAGGTGACTGACCCCAATACGCTATCACAACCCTCCAAACCGCCCCTTTATGTGACTCTCGGTTTGGATATTGACGCGGCGCGTACAACAAGCGTAGCACCCTCCGAGATACCAGCAGCCTGGAGGGGAGCATTGCTAAACCGGACCATCCCGGAGGAGTATAAAAATCACGATTATTACCTTTCGCATACCCCGGTTGATCTGTGGTTGGCGTTAAAGTCAGAACCCGGACTGACAGACCTGACTGACCAGCAAGTATGGGATTTCGCGGCATGGGTATGGCAATCCAACACCACCCCCGCGCAAATCCAGACCGGGAGCGAGCTGTTCGCTGCCAACTGTGCAGCCTGCCACGGAGAGACCGGGGCAGGCAATGGGGTCTATGCAGACCAGCTGGCTGCAGGCTCTGAATTATCTTCTAGCCAAACCACCGGTGAGCATACTCAGCGACCGGCAAATTTCACCGATTCCAGCCGCATTCTCTCCGCCAGCCCGGCACTCCTGCAAGGGAAGATCATCCGTGGGGGCATGGGCACCGGCATGCCTTCCTGGGGAGCGATATTTACTGAAGATCAGACCTGGGTACTGGTCGCCTATTTATGGACATTTCAATTTAATTCGGAGGTTCAACCATGAGACCACAAAATAATAAGAAAATCCGCAGGCATGGAAAGAAGAAACAATCCTGGGCGCTGATATTGCTCTTCGCAGGAGGTCTTCTGCTCATTGTAGGAGTCGCTTTTGCCTTTAAAAAGCCATCAACGCCAAGAGCTGCAGTCGAGGTTACTGGGGCTCCCAGCTTGAAAGTGGACCAGGAAAAAGTGGACCTGGGGAATGTCAAACTGGGCAAAACGGTGGATGTCAAATTCAGGCTGACCAATGTGGGTGATAAAACCCTCCGCTTTAGTAAAGCCCCCTACATCGAAGTTTTGCAAGGGTGCTGACCTCCCACTCCGACCATCGGTTCGATGGCACTCAAACCTGGAGAAACCACCATCCTTGATATGCAGTTCATGATGCATGCCGGTATGGATGGGATGCATGACTTCGAAGTGCACCTGCCCAGCAACGATTCTGCCTGGGATGAGAAGACATTGACGGTATTATCAAATTGGGGTCCATAAACCTGGTGATCAGAATCCACCCCTATCCGCCTGTCATGAGGTGTAAAAAGTGATGCATGATTTCGATGAGATATTCAGCCTGGAGCTGACCATGGCACCGAATGCTGAAACCGGGAGCAGGATCGACATCAATCAGACTGTTGTGATTTTGATGGATAAGCCGTCAGTGTCTTTATGAGCAACGATAACTACTTCCTGATGTTGGATCAACCGTGTGAGAAAGCAGTCGAATGGGTATTGGAAAGATTATCCCAGGCGAGTTTATCCGTCCTGCGCACTTTTGATCTGCAGATGGCTCGCCATGCCCATACGGTTTGCCCATGCCCACACCATGGCACAGATCATTGTGATTGCCAGATGGTGGTTCTGTTGGTATATCAGGTGAACCGGCTGCCGATCACCCTGATTGCGCATGGATATGGTCAGCAGACGTGGTTTTCAGTGGTCGATACCCCACAGCAACGTGTTGATCCGCACATTGAAGCCGTGATCCGTCGCATACTGGCACCAGCATTTCCTATCTCCACCAATCTCAGCAGTCAAGCTCAGGTCATATAGCCAGATGCAATCCAGGGCAAATGGCTCAGATACGGTGAATCATCGAACGGTAGGCTGATCCTTGCCAGAAACCATCTCAGCCTGTCCATGCACAAACCTGATCCATCCATAAACGCTATGGCTCAGCATGAATGTAACACACCAATCGAAGGAGAATGTAAATGTCTGACCAAACACCATTATCACCCCCTGAAAGCCAACCACCTGAAAAAATCCCTGCCTCCAACCCTGGCGAGCGTCGACGGAGTGGACTGGCGCTTAAGGCGTTGGTGCTGCTGGTCGTATTCGCCCTTGGAAGTGGGGGTGGATACATGATGGGGCGGGAATCAATGCACGCGGCTACTACAACCGAAAGCCAAAACCAGAAAACTGCCATGACACTCATGAATCAGGTCAATCCGCCGGATGGGTATGCGCTCCCGGTGGTATTTGAGGATGTTGGTCCTCAGCTGGTGGCTGCCGGTGCAATCGATATGACCCAATTTACAGCACTTTACCAGCAGCAAGGCAAACCACTCACCGACGAGCAGAAGGCCATTCTTACCCAAGAAACAATGGCGCATGTGGTAATCAATCCCAATAATGCAGCTTTTTTGCTAAATTTCTTTTGGGCGCTTGGTCTAGCCAACCAAAACGAGATCCTGACCAATGGGTCGATGATGTCTGAAGGGATCGACAAGGTGGGGGGGTTTGCTTCCACGGGTGGTTGGACGCTCGGCACCAAGTCGCCAACCGAGCTATTCGCCAGCTCGAAAATCATGACACTTACTGAGGAACAACAAGCCAGGCTGCGTGAAGTGGCCGCCGGGGTCTACCGTCCTTGCTGTAACAACCCGACCAACTTCCCAGATTGCAATCATGGAATGGCGATGTTGGGTTTACTGGAGCTGATGGCTTCGCAAAATGCCTCGACAGATGAGATGTTCGAGACGGCAAAATACGTCAACGCCTTCTGGTATCCGCAACAAATGCTGGAAGTAGCCACTGCCTTCAAAGCTTCCAAAAACGTGGATTTCTCGAAGGCAGATGCGCGTGAGCTGGTCAGCAGCCAATTTTCATCGATTTCCGGCTTTAAGACGGTCCATCAATGGCTATCTCAGAATGGCCTGCTTGAACAAGCACCCAGTGGTGGTGGAAGCTGCGGCGTACAATAATTTCACCGGTTTAAATTTTTGGATCAGATGATCTAATTATCACCAATATAAATCTGTGATCAAAAAATGAATAGAATCCTGCGGCGGTATTGGATTATCCCTTTGAGTGTTTTATTAGGGATATATATTGGTTTGCCATTCCTGGCACCCTACTCATGCATCGTGGTTTGACCAACCCTGCTCGGGTGATCTATTTCATCTACTCATGGTTATGCCACCAGCTGCCGGAACGCTCGTTTTTCCTGTTTGGCACACGGTTTACCTATTCGCTGGCTGAGATCCAAAATGCCTGGCAAAATACAATCAATCCAGCTATCTTGCGCCAATTCGTCGGCAACCCACAAATGGGCTGGAAGGTAGCCTGGTCTGACCGGATGGTTTCTATGTTCACCAGCCTGTGGCTATTTGGAATCCTATGGTGGCGTGTGCGTCGCAGGTTAAAACCCTTACCTTGGTGGGGATTGGTGATGTTCCTGTTACCCACGGCAGTGGATGGGATATCCCATTTCTTTAGCGATCTGACTGGGATTGGCCTGGGTTTTCGATACACTAACCTTTGGCTGGCCGACCTCACCCGGCATTCATTTGCATCCAGCTTTTATGCTGGGGAGGCCTGGGGTTCGTTTAATTCCTTAATGCGCTTATTAACTGGGGTGCTGTTTGGAATTGGATTCATTTGGTACACTTATCCATATTTGGACATCGTTTTTTCCCGACGAGAACGAGACGTGACCGTGAGTGCACCATCTACACCAACCCAAAAGGCTGAGAACTATCCTTCACTATGACCATTAACACCGACCCAATCCGGGTGCTGCTGGCCGATGACCATGCCATTGTACGCGCAGGTATCCGGCAATTCCTGGAACGAGCGGGCGATATTCAGGTAATCGCCGAAGCTGATGATGGTGAGATGGCTCAGGAGATGATTCGCCTGCACCAGCCGGATGTGGCTGTGCTGGATATTCAAATGCCCAAAGGCAGTGGGATTGAGGTCACGCGCTGGGTGCGGGCGAATCACCCCAAAGTGGGTGTATTGATCCTCACGGCTTTCGATGATGACCCTTTTGTGCTGGCCGTCTTGCAGGCTGGTGCCAACGGCTACGTGCTGAAGACCGCCTCCCCGGCCGATCTCATCCAGGCGGTCAGGGACGTAAATGCGGGTAAGTCAGTATTGGATGCTGCCATCACGCAAAAACTGTTGGCCCAGCTCAGTCATCCCAAGGAAATCTTGCAAACCGAACAATTAACCGAACGCGAGCTGGAAGTACTTTCACTGGCTGCCAAGGGTTATACTAATAAAGCCATTGGTGTGCAGCTTGGCATCAGCGATCGCACCGTCCAGGGGCATCTGGCACATATCTTCGACAAGCTCCAGGCTGGCAGCCGCACCGAAGCAGTGATGCGGGCAGTGGCACTCGGTTGGATATCACAATCGGTGGGGAATATTACAGAAGAATAACCCGGCATGACCCCCTCGAACCGTCCAAAGTTCAAGCTCCGGCTGCCTGCGATGGGATTGGTGCTGCAGCTGTTTGCCATCATCCTGTTGCCGCTTTCGCTCGTGCTGGTAGGAATTACTTTCTATAGTCTTAGCATCCATCAGAAGGCGATGCGCAACATGGTCGGTGAAAGGGACGCGCTTGCAGTGCGTGCCGCCGCCAATGCACTCAGCGCCCAGGTGGATAACCGGGTGAAAGAGCTTGACAGCCTCCAACAGCTCATATCCGCCGATCCATCTGTACCGCTGACCACCACACTCAACATTTTTGGCTACATGATACCCGATTTTGACCTCGGAATTGCTGTCCTCAATCTTCAAGGTGAGCTGCTTACCGTCAAAGGAGACCAGCAGTACTGGAACACAGCAGCGGCAGATGTTTCTGGCTGGTTGGCTCTACTGGCGCAGATTAAGTCGCAAACTGGCAGGCTTGTCGTCATTCACGATCCGGCGAATGGTGCTCCGATAGGTTTGATCTCCATCCCCGCGCGTGGGAAGGATCGGGTCATTGGTGCGTTTTCCATTTCCAGGCTGGCTGAGACAACCCTGGGTGATATCCTGCCGTCTGATGGGCAATTATCCATCCTGTTGGTAGGGGCAGAAAATTCTGTCCTATACAACTTTGGGCATCTATCCGATCAAAGTGCCGCCCATCCGGGAGTGGCTGAAGCTTTGCAGGGTGAGAGTGGCACGCTGTACGTGAAAGTGAGCGGCGATGAACACGTCACTGCATACAGTCCTGTCGCCGCCGCGGGATGGGCGCTCATCACGGAAGAATCCTGGCAGGCAGTGTCCACACCCACCTTACGCAGCTCACAAATTGCACCCCTGGTGCTTGTGCCCGCAGTCTTGATCATGCTGCTGGCATTGTGGTTTGGAGCCAGCCAGGTGGTAAAACCCCTGCATACCTTGGAAGCTAAATCCGCCAGTCTTGCCCAGGGTGATTTTGGACCGATCCAACAACCGGTGGGTGGCATTGCGGAGATCCGGCAGCTCCAAAATGAGCTGATCCAGATGGCGAGAAAAGTCGAGGAAGCGCAACGCAGCTTGCATGGCTATATCGGTGCCATTACTGAAGCTCAGGAGGATGAACGCCGCCGCCTGGCGCGTGAGCTCCACGATGACACGCTACAGGCACTCATCGCCCTCAAGCAGCGGGTACAGCTGGCTCAGCTTGAGCTGCAGACGACTTCGAAGCAAGTGGATCCTGAACCCGATGAGTTGGAAGAGATTGCCACTCTGACTGAGCAAACCATTGATAACCTGCGTAGATTGACACGTGCCCTGCGCCCGGCATACCTTGAGGACCTGGGACTCGTTCCATCTCTAGAGATGCTGGCACGCGAGACCGGTCAGGGGATGGGCAGCGAGGTTGAATTTCGTCACCAGGGTGTCGAGAGGCGATTGGAGGCGCCGGTTGAGCTGGCACTCTACAGAATGGCCCAGGAAGCCTTGAGTAACGTCGCGCGCCACGCGCGTGCCAGCCAGGCATCCTTGAGTATCAGCTATACACCGAATGCGGTGATTTTACAGGTGGAAGATAATGGGATTGGCTTTGATATGCCGGAAAACCCTTCGGAATATTCGATCAAAGGTCATTATGGTTTGCTTGGACTGCACGAGCGGGCTGAGCTGATCCATGCCACGCTGGAGATCCAATCATCAACTGGTAAAGGCACCCGCCTGACAGTGACTTTACCGGAGCATTCTTAGAAAGGAGCTCAGTTATATGGCAAGTTATGGGATGAGTATTAAACTCAACGGGAGTTTGGAAGAGGTAAAAGCTAAGGTCATGGATGCACTCAAGCTGCAAGGCTTTGGGGTGATCACGGAAATCGATATGCAAAAAACATTGAAACAAAAACTGGGTGTGGATTTCATGCCATACTTGATTTTGGGTGCCTGCAACCCGCGCTTCGCCTATCGAGCACTCTCGGCCGATTCATCAATTGGTCTTCTCCTGCCGTGCAACGTGGTGCTATGGCAGGAAGCTAATGCGGTGACGGTCAGCATCCAGGATCCTGAGGTGATGTTCGACGTGGTGGATGCATCCACAAAGGAATCCATGCCAGGGTTTCCACAGGAAGTTAAAGCCAGTCTGCGATCCGCACTGGACGCGCTTAAGAATCAGGTTTGATATCCTTTCACGCAGTCCAGCCAGGGTGAGCAGGTATATACCAGTTTTATAATCAATACCAGGTTTCAGACAGGAGTTTAAACTATGACAAGATGGATAATGATATCTTTACTATTCGTTGCTTTACCGCTCGCCGGGTGCGGCGGCAATACTGCTCAGACACCCACGGTTGAGGTGGTGGGTAAGCAAGTAGCGGTACCTGGAGGCAATTATTCCGACGTGAGTGTATCTGAGCTGCAAAGCATGCTGGCAAACAAGGATTTCACTTTTGTAAATGTGCATATTCCTTTTGAAGGCAACATTGCCAAGACTGATCTGTCCATCCCGTATGACCAGATTGCCCAGACCCTGGACAAGCTGCCAGATAAAGGCGCCAGGATCGTGCTGTATTGCCGCAGTGGAAGGATGAGTACCATCGCAGCTGAAACCCTGGTGGGGCTGGGCTATACCAATGTATGGAACCTGTCTGGCGGGATGTCTGCCTGGGAAGTCGCGGGACTGAGCATTGAGCAATAGTGTTTCATCGCAAATTAACCAATTTATGCTATAACTAAACATTGATTACCGTTTGGAGGCAAATACTATGGAAATAGATCCTGTATGTGGGATGGAAGTTGATCCAAAAACTGCAACTTATAAATCAGAATATCAGGGGAAGATGTATTACTTTTGCTCGCCTGGCTGTAAAAAGGATTTTGATAAAGAGCCACAGAAATATGTTAAAGCGGGAATGCAATCAGGTGATCACGGGATGCAGCACAAGCACGCAGCCTGATATATTGACCCCAATTACCTGATCTATAATTTACTGTTGATGTTGATGACCTGGGCTGGGAGTTGCCCAGGTCATCTAGCGAATAGGCCATATTGCTTATCGAAAGTCGCGCAATTTGGCGCATCACGCCTGCTTGTATAAATCGTACAATACTCCTGTTCGTCAGGAGGCTTTGTATGATGATCGGTATGATCCTGATGTTATTGGTGATTGTTTTACCAATCCTGGTAATCGGTTTAGTCCTGGGTGTGGCTGCAGTTCGGCCACAATATCGCGAGAGAAGTACATCCAGAAATTCGACAACAATTCCTTTTACCCCACTCGCAGCACCGCACATTTCGCCGTCGACCTCACCAACCCGTTATTGCTCCCATTGCGCAGCGGGTTTGCATTCCGATTGGACCCACTGCCCGCAGTGTGGAGCACCTGTATAGATAAAAGGCATTTATTGAACAAATAGCTTATTTGCACAGTATTATTTCTATACTGCACTGGTAGATTGAAGTTTCAATAAATGATTGGGGGATTCTTCCCCGCCGCTTGCCAAGGTCGACGGGGAAGCTGTTTACCCACGATTAGCTCAGCTTGATTTGCCGATTTGTCTCACACATAATTTGATAACTTAATCTACCCCCACAGAACTGCTCCACCAAACCCATCACTTGGTTGGCTATGGCGTGGATTTCTTCCATTTCCACCGGAGGTAGGCGGTCGATGTTGATCTCCACGCTGCGCGTCTCCGGCAGGGTGAGTGTGTAATTGGCTTGCCGCCAGGTCCAGCGCCGGGTGAGCACAGTGCTGCCTTCCACGAAGATGACCTCCCCCGGAAGGGGATGCTCGGATTCGTTGGAGCCGAACGGAACGAAGTTTTCCTCACCGGTTGCCAGGCGCAGCGAGATATCCTGGGTGAGCTCATCCATCGAGTGCCCTCCCACTGGCAGAATGTGCTGCAAGGAGATGATATTTCCAATGTCCACCAGGGCGTTAATGCTGGGAAGCTGATCATTGCGCAGCGCCCGGCGTGCCATGGCCTCCACTGACGACCTGAATTCGCTCGGCTTGGCACCAAAGGCCTTGTACGCCTCCCGCCAGGGTTTGATGCGTGGGTGTTCAGCAATCGCTTCGATATTCACCTGCGCACGTACTGACGCTTCTCCATCGCGCAGTAATTGAATCAGCTTGGTGGGGGATGGACCATTATGTACTCCAAAAGCTAGCACCACACCCCTGGCATAACCAGGATATTTCGCAAATATCTCGGGTGCGATGGAATAATTTAAATCGGGCAACTCAGACTCCGATAGAAGATACTGCTCCCAGGCTGGCACCCATTGGGATGGAGATTCCCTTATAGCGCAGGAATTCTTCCATGGCGAATAAGAAGTCCACCAGGTACTCGCGCGTGGAAGCTTTCCCCAGGTGACCTACCCGGAACATTTTACCTGATAGCTCACCTAGTCCACCCCCGATGGCAATATCACGCTGATCCACCAGCCATTGGCTCATCTCACTCAATTCGATCTCGGGTCGCCTGCATACACCGGTGACAATCGGCGAAGCATATTCATCTTCAACGAACATTTCGTAACCCAGGCTGCGCAGACCCCGGCGGACTGCATGGCTGGCATTGTGGTACTTCTCAAAGTGAGCCTCGAGACCCATCGCTATGATCTTCCGCAGGCTGGTTCGGAGTGCCAGAATGATGTTGGTGGGCAGGGTTACCGGGGTCGGGTGCCATGAGCCCCACTCAGTGGCGTACTGCCTCCAGGTTTTCAAGTTAAGATACCAGCCATGATTCGTCTGTGCGTGGCTATCCACCAGCTTCCATGCATAGGGTGATACACTGATGAAGCCCATGCCCGGTAAAGCTTCCAGGCATTTATTGGGGGTGGTCACACAAACATCGATCCCCCATTCATCCACCCGCACATCAGCACCGCCCAACGAGGAGACTACATCCACGATCACTGCTTTACCTGCCTGGCGTGCCAGCGTGGCAAGCTCCTTGAGCGGGTTCATGACGGTGGTACCCGTTTCATGGTGCACCAAAGCCACGGCTTTGGCATCCGGGTGCTGTTCCAGCAGCTTGCGCAAACCCTGGGGTTCGAGCGGCTTTCCGAGCGGTGCATTCAGAATGACGGTTTCCAGACCGTACCCCGTGGCGATCTGTACCAGCCGATCCCCGAAGAAACCGTTATTACCCACGATGATTTTTTCTCCCGTTGCAAGCAAGCTGCCGATAGCCATATCCATCAGTGCTGAGGCGGGTCCGGGAACGAAGAAAATCTCATTTTCAGTCTTGAATACCTGTTTCAACAGGTCTTGAGTTTCGTGGTAGATCTCCATCCACTCGGGTCCGTAGTGGCGGATGACTGGTGTGCTCATGCTTTGCAGCACGTCTTCATCCACATCTCCCGGACCTGGGGTATAGAGCTTGAGGTGTCTGGTCATATTATTCTCCTCCGTTTACCTGCACCAGCTCCACATTCGCCAGGTTCAGGAAACCGAGTGTATTTTCGTCAATCCGATACTGTTGGTCGTAGACGATACGCACCACGCCGGCATTGATCAACATCTTGGCGCACTGGATGCAGGGGAAGTGGGTCACATAGCAGGTGGAGCCCTTGGTGCTCACGCCGTGCAGGGCAGCCTGGATGATGGCATTGGCTTCGGCGTGGATGGTGCGCACGCAGTGACCATCCACCATCAGGTGCCCGGCCTCGTCACAGTGAGGGAGACCCGCCGGACTGCCATTAAAACCAGTGGTGAGGATGCGCTTTTCCAATACCATTACGGTGCCTACGAAGGCACGGTCACATGTGCTGCGTAGTGCCACCACATGTGCAATTTTCATGAAGTAATTATCCCATTCAGGTCGCATGCCACCGCCTCCATATCAGTAAATTAAGTTCCAATTCTATAGGTAATTGTAAGTTCGCTTGGCTTGAATTGCAAGTAGACCTGGATGACATTATAATCATCTCAACATATCCCCCATGCCCATCCCATTCCGTCCTATTGCACGCCTGCTTGCCCGTACAGTGCATCCCTCCCCAAGGGTGGAACTGGCGGCAGCAGATTCTGCTCTTCAACCGCCAGATAAAAACTCACAGGGGATGTTGATCACCGTCAATCACTACTCCGCGCCTGATTTTCAAGCCTGGTGGTTTGTGATCCTGGTTAGCGCGATTATTTCAGCACCTATCCACTGGGTGGTCACCTCCGGATGGACAAATTCAGGCTGGATGACGGGGATCACGCATTGGCTCTTCCCACGGGGGGCAGGGTTATTAGGCTTTACACCCATGCCAGCCATGCCACCCGATCCCGCAGAAGCTGAATTGAGAGCAATCGCTGTTCGCAAAGTGCTTCGATATGCCAGCCAAACCTCCCATCCAGTCATCGGAATGGCACCGGAAGGGGGTGATCAGCCAGGAGGCATGCTGGGTAAGCTGCCACCCGGTGTGGGAAGGTTCATGTACCTGCTCAGCCGATCCTGCCCGATGATCGTCCCGGTGGGGGTGTGGAAAGAGGAAGGTCGCGTCCAGCTAAAATTCGGCAGCCCTTATAACCTGGATATTCCTACCGGGTTATCCACCCTTGAGCGTGACACCCTGGTCGGTAATATCATCATGCATCACATTGCTTTGCTGCTGCCGGAACGTCTGCGTGGGGAATACCAATAATCAATCGTATTACTGAACGTAACCTAAGTCAGCCTACCGTGGAAATGCCACGAAACAAAAACCCCCTTGCGGGGGATTACCATTTTTTTGTAAAAAAAGTGAAAGATCCAGGGAAGGGTAGTTTCCCCTAATAGATACTTGAAAAATGCTCTATATAGTGCTCGTAGGTATTGCTGGCAATTACTTCCCAAGGTTTCCAGTCCGCGGGCATCGCTTTGAAAAACCTGGCATTTTCAAGCTCATCGTCATTCATCGTTTGAATCTGCGCCAGGAGATCCGTAAAAGCCTGCTCTTCCAACCTCCATGCCTGCAGCAAGGAAACGGTTTTTCCTTCAGTATAAATATTTGCATTCCTCTCATCCACAGGCAGGCTCCACCACGGAGAGCCGTGTAGCGTGCGCAACTTCATCATATCCACCATCTCACGTTCGTACCAGGCAATATGATACAGAATATCGCGCAGGCTCATCTCTCCGGGTCTGCGCGGGCTGGATGTGCCGAAAAGATCAATGCCTCTCCATATCTGGTGCCACTGGCGTCGTCCGTTTTGTAAGTTGAGCAAGAATTCAGTTTTGGTCATATTATCGATTTTACTACACTATCGACAGGTTAAGGATAATTTTAATCGATCAGACAACTTTATCCTTTGAATGTATCCAGGCCCTATAACGAAGAATTTTCGGTAACTTCCTGCAGGGAAGTATTGTTTTTAATGCTAATGCATCGACTTAAGGTAAAGGAAACTGGTGATGATGCCCCACATGAAAAGTGCCAGGAAAAAACCAAGCACACTGAGGGCGTACTCATCAATATTTGGGGAAGTTATATAGTAGAGGATGATCGCTCCAACAGAGGTGCACAGTCCGACTACCAGGAAGCGCCGGCCGGCATAAGCATTGACCTTGTACCAAAGCTGTGGGTTATCCAGTGTGGATGGTACCCGAAATCCATACAGCCCATTGGGTGGGATTTTCCGCAAGATTAATGGGACGGATAACCCTGCCAGGACCAACCCGCCAATGGAATACAATGCCAATAAGGTCACCATGTCCGCTTCTCCATGTGTTCCTATAACTAACCCGCTTTACTCATCGATTATTTTACCCGATATGAAGATTCTTACCAGCGCCGCTGTGCAACCAGGCTCCAGTGGAAGGACTGGATTGTTGAAGATATAATGTTGAGAATAACCTGTTGATTAAAGAGGAATGAACTATGATCCCAAAATCGATCCCTGCCCCAGGTTCTTTTATCGATGAGCTGGCAGACTTTCGCAACCAGTTTGTCATTACAGAACCAAATCTGATTTACCTGGATGGAAACTCATTGGGGCGCCTGCCCAAGGTGACTTCTGACCGCCTTCAGCAGGCAGTCAGCGACGAGTGGGGAAGGGATCTTATCCGGGGTTGGAATGCCAGCTGGTTCGATGCCCCTCGCCGGATCGGTGAAAAGCTCGCCCAATTGATCGGTGCGGAGAAGGGGCAAGTGGTAGTTTCGGACTCTACCTCCATCAACCTGTTTAAGCTGGTAATGGCTGCTCTGCTTAAGAATCCGCAGCGGACGAAGATCGTAAGCGACGAGCTCAACTTTCCGTCCGATCTTTATATCCTGCAATCCTGCATTGCATTATTGGGGAATAAGCATAGATTGCACTTGGTACGCTCGCACGATGGGATCAGCATCAATCCGAATGATCTCACTTCTGCGATTGATAAAGACACTGCACTGGTCAGCCTGTCTCACGTAGCTTTCAAATCAGGGTTCATGGTTGATGGTCGGTTGATCACTGAACTGGCACATCGGGAGGGAGCGCTCGTCTTGTGGGATTTGTGCCATTCGGTGGGGGCAGTGCCCCTTGAGCTGGATGCATGGGGGGCTGACCTGGCGGTTGGCTGTACTTACAAATATCTCAACGGCGGTCCTGGTGCACCGGCATTCCTCTACGTCCGGCGAGACCTGCAGGAACAGCTCCAGCCTCCCATTTGGGGCTGGTTTGGCGAACGCAATCCATTTGCATTTGAGCTGGAATTCTCACCCGCACCAGGTATGACCCACTTCCTGGTCAGCAGCCCGCCCATCCTATCTGCATTGGCAATGGAAGCCTCGCTGGATATCGTACTCCAGGCAGGTATTGAACGCATCCGGCGCAAGTCAATCGCCCAGACCAGCTACCTGATCGATTTATTCGATGCCAGGTTGGCACCTCTCGGGTTCAGTTTGGGAACCCCGCGAGACTCCGCCCGGCGTGGATCGCACGTTTCCATCCGCCACTCCGAGGGATATCGCATTAATCGTGCTTTGATCGAAGAGATGGATCTGATCCCCGATTTTCGCGAACCCGATAACATTCGTTTGGGAATCGCCCCACTTTACATCAGTTTTGACGAGATTTTCGAGTCGGTTGAACGAATTCAACGCGTTGTGGAAGAAAAACGCTACCTGCATTACCCTCACCAGCGCATGGTGGTGACGTGATCTGGCTCATCACCTTTCTCCTCTCATCACAATCACTTTTTTGCAACAGTCAATTCCACCGGTAAACCCCACATGCTTTTCGCTTCATGTTTCACCATAGAAAATCCTGCCGCTTCGAGCAACACCAGAGAATCGATCGGGCGGCAGTCTGCATAAGCGGGGAAGTGGTCGTGGAACCATTCGTATAGTCGAACCACTCGGCCTGGGGGTTCGGTTTTGTGCATCGCCACCACTCCCAGGCGACCGCCCGGCTTAAGCACCCGCCGGCATTCTGCCAGCACCAGCGGTATCTCGGGCGTGTCGAATAGCTCAAGGGTGAAACTCATAAAAATAGCCGAGAAGCTTTCACTTGAATAGGGGAGTAAGGCGCCATCAGCTTCCACCAGAATCACTCGACCGCTTGTGCCTTCGTGCAACAACCTCTCAGACGCCTGCTGCAGCATGCCTGGCGATAGGTCGACGCCATGCACTATCCCGGATTCGCCTACTTTGTTGGCCAGCTCCAGCAGCGCATTACCCGTGCCGGAGCCAATCTCCAGGATTGAATCTCCAGCACCGGCTGCCAGCATTTCCAATCCAAGCATCATCAGCGGCGTTTCACTTGAGCCTGCCAGCCAGTCATATATACCGCTCAGGCGATTATAGGCCGCCTGGGCTTCGTTTTTGGACCGCGTTACTCGTCTGATCTGCAAGGGATTAGGTGGCTCCATTCTGTCTAATTTTAACCAAGATTTCTAAAATTAATCACAGGATCCGCAAATCCAGCGGATATCCAAAGAGCGGAATAAAAGCGGAAGAGATATAAATTATTGGTATAGAGAGTATTACGATAATTGGGTTAGATGTTAAATAGTTTACTAAATAGTAATTCCTTACATTCACTGCGAGCTAAGCGTTATATTTCCTACCAAACTGCTGGCGATAAAATCTCTTAATGTGAATGGCTAATGGCTAACCTGTCCGGTTTCAGTGATCTCCTGTCCGGTTTTACTTTTACCGGACTTCTACCGGATGGCTAATGGCTATTGGCTATTAGTTTTCCGCTGCCTTTTGAACTTCCACCTTGTTGCGCCCACCCCGCTTGGCACGATACATCGCCGCATCCGCCCGCTCGATGAGGTTCGTCAGGGTATCCCCTTCATGATACTCGCTTGCCCCCAGGCTTATAGTCAGGTGCTTGTTTTGCAAGAAGGTATGTCCTTCCACCAGGTGGCGTAGTTTTTCTGCCAGGTAAGCGGCTCCTGAAAGGTTGGTATCGCTGAGCAGCAGGATGAGCTCATCTCCCCCCCATCTGCCCAGGTAATCGGTCGCCCGCTTGTTACTGTTCAATACATTAACCAGATCGATCAGGACCTCATCTCCGGTGTTATGCCCGAAGGTATCATTGATCTGCTTGAAAAAATCCACATCGATCATCAGGATGGATAGGGGATTTTTGGAGCGCTTGGAACGGTTGATGGCATCAATAATATATTGTTCCATGAAAGAATGGTTGAAGATACCGGTCATCCCATCGCGGATGGCAAGCCGGTATAACTTTTCGTTTGAGCTCTGTGCCTGGAGCTCGTGCTTCATGGTATAGCTTTGCATATACAGCACGCAGGCTGCCAGCCCGGCATACTGCAGACCTGAAATCAGGGTGAATAGACCGCTGTTCAATCCGATGATATTCTCATCCGGATATGCGTCTAATCGCAGGCTGGCGACATCAAAAATCAGGAATAGCAGCACGCATAGTCCAAGCACACCCACAACCTTCCGGCGGTCTTCGAACCCAAAAATCAACAAGGGGATCAGAAGACCAAAGCATAATCCCTGGCGAGCAAGAATATAGCGCAGTGGGTTATCCAAATTTCCTGCAGAGAGCTCTAGAAGGGTGAAGGAAATAATCAGGACGGTGGGCGCAAAGGCAAATAGTACTTTCGACCATTCTACATACCTGGCTCCATTGAATGCCAGGATCAGGCAGGCTGCCAACACACCACTGACCATCAGGCTGAATGGATGGCCGAAACCCATCAGGATGAGCAGAAATGTGCCTGGCAGAGCCAGCAACAGGCTGATAAAAGACACACGGTTGATCAATGCCAGGTTTTTCTTTTGATAGAACGGCATGTCAGGATTGATCCCCAGCTCAAACACCCAACCAAGACCTGCGCGCAGCACAGTGTGAGCAGATGAAATGAACTGAGGGGTCTGCTCCAGCCACGCCTGGTGGGGCATCCTTTCCGCAGGTATATAGCTGGTAATGCTGTTTCTCAATTCCATCGATGTCGCCATTGTTCAGAGGATCGGACCACAGGGTATCCCAAGGACCCCTGATCCTGTGGGGCACTCCTGTGGTCCACAGTAAAAGATGCAAGTTACATGCTAGCCATTGGATTGGACGGCGACCTAACAAAAATGTAGGTTGAGGTATCAACCCCCATATAGGTTGAGTCTTACTTATGAATGGACAGGTCTGAGATTATCTATAGGTCAATCAGGATGTGCGTGTAAAATATATATGCGAAATACCATCTTGGGAGGGCAGCCGATGAAGCATATTTTGCAGGATTTATCGCCAGTAAACCTCATTATTGCGAATGAAGAGAACTTGGCTTCCTGGATCCATGTATTTGGCAGGTTGGATGGGTATTTAGTCAATGATGTTCCTGGGGTGAAAAGATCGATTGGAGATATCCCCATGTCGCTGTTCAACAGCATCATGGACACCCGGTTAACCCTCGATAATGTAGAGACAACGATAAAGTATGTGATTACCGATGCCAAAAAGAGGAATGTACCCCTCCTGTGGTGGATTGGCCCATCCACACGTCCTGTAGATCTGGCAACGCACCTGGAAAAATTTGACTTTACCATCGATGAAGACAGTCCTGGCATGGCAGTTTTGCTGGATGAATTGAATGATAGCCTGCGCATTCCGGAGGGTTTATCGATCACGCCCATTATGGATGAAGCCTCGCAGTTGGATTGGTGCTGGGCGATGGCAGCCGGTTTTGAGATACCCGCCTCACTCACCGATTTTGCTGTGAGCTCCTGGCAAAATCTGCTCAACCATTGTGACCCTGAAATTACCATGGCTTATCTTGCCAGGTTAAATGGAAAACCCGTGGCGACTTCTTTGCTTCAGTTGGGAGGAGGAGTAGCTGGGATCTATGCGGTTGCCACCATCCCCGAAGCCCGTCGAAAGGGAATCGGTGCCCAGGTGACCCTTTTCCCTCTCATTGATGCTCGCGCAAAGGGATATAAGGCTGGTATTTTAGAAGCCTCTGAGATGGGGGTAAATGTGTATCGCTCGTTGGGATTTCGAGAAAATTGCCGGATAAGCTCGTGGAGGTGGGGACCCGCGAACGCTTGGGCGAAAACCTGGTGAAGCCAGGTTTATACAGGGTAGGGTCAGGCGAAGTACAGCCTTTATTTGGTTGCACTCAGACCCGCCCCTACCTGACGGTTTAATACAACCAATCCAATATCCTGTGCCATAAACCGATCAGCGGAAGGAACCATGGCCTGCCGTTATAGAGTCCCAATGGAGCCGTTGGGAATGTATATATACTGTAGGGCAGTTCACTGACCGTATCATTCACGATGGCTTCAGCCATGCGCATGCCCAGGTGTGTTCCCAGGGCGACGCCATGACCGGCGAAACCAAGGGCGTAGTAGACGCCGTCCAGCTGTCCGGTGTGAGGCATCTGGTCGAAGGCGAAATCCAGCGTTCCACCCCAGGCGTATTCCAGCTCAACATCCTTCAGCTGTGGGTATACAAAGACCATCTCCCGGCGCAGGATCTCGGCACTCGTGCGGATGGTTGAGCCCGTCTCCGGAAAGAAAGCTGCCCGTCCTCCGAAAACCATCCTGTTGTCAGCCGAGAGCCGGAAATAGTTCAGGTAATGCTTGTAATCGAACACCATCCGTCGGTGAGGGATAAGGCTTTGAGCCAGGCTTTCGGGCAACGGTTGTGTGGCAATGATATAGGAGCCGATCGGGATGATGCGTCGTCGTAATTGGGGTGTGGCAGCACCGGTGTATCCGCCGGTGGTGACCAGCACCTGCCTGGCTAACAGCTCGCCGCGCACGGTTTTAATTTTAAAACCTCCCGCCATTTTCTCGATGCCAGTCACCCAGGCTTTGGGGCAGAGAGTTGCGCCGGTCCTTTCTGCGGCTTTAGCCAGACCGGCCACATATCGAGCCGGGTTTAACCCTGCGCTGGTCTCATCCACCAGACCGCCGTAATAGACTTGAGAGCCAATTTCGCTGTTGAGCTCACTTTGTGGAACGATACGAGTTGCATGGTTAAAATGCTGCGCATACCACTCAGATTCACTTTGCATAGCTTCGAAATGGGCAGGTTTGTTCGCTACAAGCAAATGACCTGTACGCGCGAAGTCACACGTAATCTGTTCCTGGTTGATGGTTTCTTCCACGGTGGAGAGAGAAGCCAGAGAATCATCGAATAACTGGTGGGTCAGATCATGTCCATAGCGTTTCTCGACCACCGCAGCGTCCAGCTTGAGACCTGTGAGAGCCATGCCCCCATTGCGCGAGCTGGCACCCCAGCCGATCGTCTCCGATTCAAGCACTGCCACGCGTTCAACGCGCCTGGCGAAGTGAAGTGCAGCCGATAACCCGGGGATGCCTCCACCGATCACTGCAAGGTCTACTTTATCTGGCAGGGCAGTCAGTTGGTCAGCGGTGGGCATTTCAACCGTATCATGCCAATAAACCTTTTCTTTGATGGTCATAGAGATTCTCCTCCGGCAGGTAGGTGGGTTACCTTGATTATAGCCAGGATTTGATTCCAGGGATGGATTAAATAAAAATCTGCGCTTTTTATGTCGCTACCTGTAGCGAGGAATGCAGGTCGGAGGAGGGACGGGTCTTCATCGATACTAATAATATCTAGCAACTAGCTGAATCATGAAGTGAATATGTTCCCAGTTGCTAGAAAGACCCGCCCCAACAAGGGACACCCAATTGTCAAGCATGGGTACGCGATAATCAACCTCCCAAATAATCCTCAGCGGGTTATTATGGGGAGATGGATCCACCAGGGTGCTTTGAGGTCGAAGATGTAAGCAGAGCCTGCCGGTGGGCTGCCTGGTGCACCTGCCACCGCCAAATTTCCATCGATGGAAGTCCAGTAACCAAATTCGTCACCAGACTGGGTATCATCACCCATCAAGCTGGTGATTTCTCCCCATTGGTCTGTTCCGCCTTGATCGCGGCCATAAACATAAACCGCGCCTGCACTTAGGTCGTGGAAGGGGGCACCAATCCATGCAATCCCGTCGTCTAAATCCAGCTCAATTGCGAAATAATCACCCAGGGCACCATCACTGGCTGCCAGACGGGCTTGATTGGTCCACAACTCCGGTTGGGCAGGATTCGCAGTAAAGATGTATGCCGTACCGGTCAATCCATCTGCACCGGGGGCACCCGCCAGGATTGTCCATCCATCCAGGGCGACAGAATATCCAAAATAATGATATGGTCCTGTATCGGCGGCGCGAAAGCGGGTCAGTCGCTGCCATTGGTTTGTATCCGGTATACGCTGGAAAATGTAAACATATCCGGCATAATCACCACCCGCATAGGCTCCAACAGCCAGCAGGTCACCATCAAGGTCGAGTGACTCTCCAAAACCAGCCTGATAGCCGGGAGGGTCGGGGCTTAGCTTCATCGTCTCTTCCCACTGACCCGGCTCACTGGCAGAGCTCATATATACGTACACGCTCCCACCCATCGCTTGGGTATAAGCACCGACGATAACCGAGTTCCCATCAACAGCCACAGCCCATCCATAGTTATCATTTGGGTGAGCATCGCTGGCAGCTAGCTTGGCAGCCTGTCCCCAGGCATTCGGTCCACCTTCGTTCCGCTCAAAAATGTAAGCCGACCCCGGTTGCACTCCAAAATCAATATCATAAGGCGCTCCCACCACCAGGCGATCCCCAGATAGGGCTAAATTCCGTCCAAAATGGTCCCCCGGTCTCGGATCCAACGGCACCACCCGGGCTATTTCGGTCCACTGACCATTCTGAGCGGGTTGAAAGATGGTCACCGCGCCGGCTTCTTCACCATATTGACTATCGTATGGATCCCCCACCGCAATGGTGTCACCAGCGATGGCGACGCTACATCCAAGTGCCTGGGAATATCCTCCTCCCCTAAGTTGTGCAATTTGTAAGATTCGATCGGGATTCGCTTGAGATGCCTTGCCCCCAAAAGTGGATAGAAGTAACAATATTCCAAGAATTATGATGGAGATCAGTGGTTTTCTGTGCATGTACCCTCTCAATCCTGATGATTAATTTCCCGGTATATTAATCAATATCGAAAAATCATCACAAAGGTTCAATTTAAGGTACGTAATTATGAACGATATTATTTGTGTAGAGGGCGAACCCTTGGATTACCAGGTAGGGGAGAAATCCAGGCTAATTCATTTATCATTTACTAATCTACTTATCAAACAAAGACGATAAAATTAGTCCTGAAAATTTTGTAATCGAGTCAGCGGGGAAATTGAACGCTTGATCAGAAAGTAATAGCGGTTTCTAAATCTAAATTGGGTTTTAGAGGGAAAATAATGAAATTAAAGACTTTGATGGTCATAACTTCAATCATAGGATTGCTCTTCGGATTGGGCTTTTTCTTTGCGCCAGTGTGGACAGAAGCATCCTATGGAGTTAATTTGGATATGGGTGGTCAATATATAGGTCGATTATTAGGCAGTGCCTATCTTGGCTTTGCAGTCTTGTTTTGGTTAGCCAGGAATTCAACCAACTCAGACACGCGGCGTGCCATTGTGATCAGTGGATTTGTCACCGTGCTGCTCGGTTTAATCCTGACGATCTATGATCGAATCGTAGGAATTGAAAATGCACTTGCCTGGTCGTCATTCGCAATCTATCTATTATTAAGTATCGGTTATGGATATTTCTTATTTGTAAGACCAAATGCTGATTAACTTCGATTTGGCTTGATACAGAAATGAGCTTCACCATATTGGCCTTCATCAGGTTCGATTTGGAGAGCAATCACCTCACTATATATTAACCTCATCTGGTTTAGAGGCTATTAAGCAGGAGCAGGAATGGGTTTTTTATACCAGGCTCCCATACTTGGGAGTATCAGTATATTTAAATAGCAGATTCCCACAATCGATCTGCATAGCTGGTGATCACATCCACCTTCGCCAGTTTGGCGCGCCAATCGACCGGGATGCCCTCTTCCCCATAATAAGCCCCTGCCAGCTGACCATAGATGGCGGTGGTGGTGTCGGCATCATCTCCCAGGTTAGCCGATAATAAGGCCCCTTCCCGATAGGAGCTGGAATGGTGGAATGACCATAAGGCGGCTTCCATGCCGCGTACCACGTACCCGCTCCCTTGAATATAAGGAGGCTGTTTGTGCTTGAAAGAGCCGTTGGCTACTTCCTCAATACCCG
Organism: uncultured Chloroflexia bacterium; assembly: GCA_963809805.1. GTDB lineage: Bacteria > Chloroflexota > Anaerolineae > Anaerolineales > UBA4823 > FEB-25. The sequence continues at coordinate 601,163 of CAWELB010000002.1, forward strand.
GATCAAAACCTGATAGGATTTCCATCGCAGCCTCGTCCAGGAATCGCCATGTAATCGGAGGTGACAGCAACGTCTCCTTGGGCTGTCCATTTAAAGCTCCCAAAATCAGTGCACCATAATAGCGGCATGCCTCCACTGCCTGCCTGGCGGCGTGGGTGGTGCGAGAAGAATCACCACTTTTTTCGATGGCGAGGGCAGGCTGACGGGAATAGAACATCGGCACAGGCGCCAGTCGCATCAGCGAACCACTACCGGCGGTATGGGGTGCATCCGGACCCGGGTAGGGTTCATGGGTGCGTTCGAAGCGATGCAAAGCGTCGCTGGTGGTGATGCCGATATCGAAGCAACGTCCATTGGAGGATAGATAACCTGTACGGTACCAGTGTATGTAGCGCTCGAGCTGATCGATTGGGTCAAATCCGCCCTTTTCAATCAGGCTTTCTGCTAGGCAAAGCGCCATAGAAGTATCATCGGTCCACTCACCCGGGACAAGGCTGAAAGGTCCACCACCGACCATATCGGTCAACGGGGAAAAACTGCCTGGAGGAGAAAATTCAAGGGAGGTACCCAGTGCATCTCCTACCGCTAATCCCAGCAGGCAACCACGGAAACGGGAACGGGAAAGCTCTTTATTGGGATGATCAGTCAAATTGGACGCAACCTTTCAAGGATATTTGCGTTAATAGTAGTGTATGTTAAAGGAGAAAAAACATGAACACTGGTCGTAAGCTTTATCGCAGTCGCACGAACCGCATGGTTTTTGGTGTATGTGCCGGGTTGTCTGAATTCTTTGGGATAGACCCGACCGTTGTACGTTTGGTTTTCGTGGCAGGATCGCTGCTTGGATTTGGCTCTTTTATACTGATCTACCTGGTTATGTTCTTCGTAGTGCCCGAAGAGCCGATCGCATAACGATCAACCATTTTTACGCAGCATCCGCATCCCATTCAGCGTCACTAGTAGAGACGCACCCATATCGGCAAACACTGCCATCCAGAGCGTCGCCAAGCCAGGCAAGGTCAGCAATAAAAAGGCTGCCTTGAGTACCAGGCTGAAGGCGATGTTCTGTTTAATAATCGTCTGCGTACGCCGGGCAGTACGAACGGTTTCCGCCAGGTGGGTCAGGTCGTCCTGCATCAGCACTACATGCGCGGTCTCCATTGCCTGGGCTGTACCTGCCCCACCCATGGCGATGCCCACATTGGCAGCTGCCAGTGCCGGAGCATCGTTCACTCCATCACCAATCATTGCAACCAGGCCGTACCTGGTCTGCAAGTCACGCACCGCATCCAACTTGTCCTCGGGCAAAAGACCGGCGCGCACCTCATCCAGGCTGCCTAAAGACGCAGCTACTTTAGCTGCTACACCAGGATTATCACCGGTTAGCATTACTGTACGGATATGGGCATCAATCTGCTTGAGATTGTGCAGTGCTTCCGCACTAGTTGGGCGGGCTGCATCCGCAACAGTCACAAAACCCACTAAACTATCATCTTTCCCCACCAGCATCACCGTCTGACCTTCGTCAACAGCAGATTGAATATCGGCGTGTAATTGCCTATCGATTGTATCATCCCGGGCGTGGAATAAGTCGTGGCTGCCTACCAGTATGTGACTGCCGTTGGAAACACCTTGCACACCCTGACCAGCTAGAGATTGGACTGCCTCAGCTGCCGGGTAGGTGTGAGAAAGCTGGCGAGCTTCAGCTTCAGCTACGATAGCTTGAGCTAGGGGGTGCTCCGAACGTTGTTCCACCGTTGCAGCCAGTGCCAGCATATCATCACAGGCGGGGCAACGCCAGGCGTCAGGAATGCAATCTACCGACCTTGCCTGGACGACAGTGGGGTGACCGAGGGTGAGGGTCCCTGTCTTATCAAAGGCAAACAGACGCGTACGCGCCAGCACATCCAGGAACGCACCTCCCTTGACCAGGACTCCGCGGCTTGCTAGTGAAGTGAGCGAGCTGACCATAGTCACCGGAGTGCTGATCACCAATGCGCATGGGCAGGCGACGATCAGTAATGCCAGCGCCCGATATAACCAGCCATGCACTCCATTCGAATCCAAAAATGGGGCGTGAAAAAACAGCGGCGGGATCGTAGCTACAATAGCAGCCAGGATAACCACTGCCGGAGTGTACCAGCGGGCAAAACGATCAATAAACCGCTCGATGGGTGCCCGCTGCGACTGTGCCTTCTCAACCAGGAGAACAATGCGGCTAATGGTTGAATTGGTCGCCAGCTGAGAAACGCTCACTTCGAGCGCAGCATCACCATTCAGGGTGCCGGCGTAAACCTTGTCTCCCGGAGACTTGCTGACTGGCACTGATTCGCCCGTGACGGGTGCCTGGTTAACCAGTGAGATCCCGCTCAATACGTGACCATCCACTGGTATACGCTCGCCAGGGCGGACAATCACCCGGTCACCGATAGAAACCTGGTCAACCGGCAATGTGGTCTCGTGCTCACCACACTCGGGGCATATGCCACCCGTATATCCATTCTGTCCCATGTGCTCGCTGCAGTCGATGCAAGCGCGCATCACATGCGCCACTTCAGGTTTGAGCGCCAGCAGGCTGTGAAGGGAATTACGTGCCCGTTCGGCAGTGTAACCTTCCAGGGCTTCACCGATCGCAAATAACATGATCACGGTGGCGGCTTCGCCTGTCTCACCGATCAATAATGCACCCACCGTGGCAATAATCATCAAGAGGTCAATCGTGATCTGCCTGGCGATGATTAGTGCCCGTAGACCGCGGTTGGCGATCGGGTATCCCGCGATGCAGGCAGCGGTGATCTGCAAGCCAAGTTTGATCCATGTGCTAAAGCTTAGACCTGGGAGTAATGAAAACGGGATGGATGACAGGAGCAGGATAGCTCCCAGCAAGGCTAATCGCGTCTGGGTGGAAGCGTACAGGTACCCCAGGAAACCCGGTAGCTTCACCTTCCCTGTCGCCTGGGTAGCCTCAGGGGGCTTGTTCACGGATTGCAACCCTGAATCTTCTACCTTATAGCCAAGCGCTTCTACGCGCTGGATTAAATCGCGTGGATTGAATGTGCCATCGGCTTCGAGGAAACCGGTGGTGTAATTGACATTTACCTGTTCAACCCCCTGGATTTGTGCCAGGCTGCGTTCTAGGCTCAGGGCACAATCAGCACAATCCATCCCCTGTATGGAATATTTAACTGTTTTTGGATCTTCTTCCATCAATAATAAACCTTCCAACCGGCAATTGCCAATAAAATCGCACGCATCAGCCAGGCATCCTCATGCGCGCGCCTGAAAGCGATGATCTCGATATCGATTCCCACCAGTCGAGCTGCTTCTTCGAGCGAATAGGTGAGCAGATTGCCTGTATGAGGATCGCGCTCGTTTTTATAACGGGAATGCAGGTCCATCAGGCTGTAGAAATTGTTCTCATCTAAAACCCAGCGCTGGTGAATATTATTATAGGAGTTTTGTAATGCCACCAGCTCACTGAAGGGATCGTAAACGCACACTTTCTTACCCAGTAAAACTTCCTCCACCTTGGGCAAGATCTCCGCCCACCGGGGAGCATAATCCAACATCTCATCGGTCATACCATGTTCATCAGTGGCTATCTGCCGGATGTGGCGTTTCGGCTTCACCAGCTCATCCACCAGCGGTTTCCCCGAGCTATCCAGGATGGCAATTTCTACCACCTCAGCCAGCTCAGCCGCGCCCGTGGTCTTGCTGTGCAAGAACAGCGGGCTCAGCTGAAGTATGTTTTGGGCTTCGAGTTGCGCTTCGAGTAAAGTCATAGAAAAGTGATTAGTGATTTGCCATTAGTTCTTAGTAATCGAGTAGATTGTCAAGGTTTCGTTTCAAATCCATTCAGCCGATCGAAGATATCTATATCAAACACTTTCTGCCATGTGGTGGAGTAATGCCCGGGTCAACAGGCAATCATCCACCGCACCGTGCGTATTGTGTAATGGGATCCCGCACTGCCTGCCAGCCAGTTCCAGGGACTGGTAGCGAAACGATTTCCGAAAAGGATCCCAATCTCCATAAAAACGAGCATACAGCTTCATGATGTCGAAAAAATTACCATCCAGCAGCGTCCACTTTAACCAGGTACGCATGATGGATTGCTTGATCAGGCGTAAATCGAACTCAACATTATACACCCCGATCCTGCGGTTCAGTAAAACGGCTTCCGCCTGAGGCCAGACTTGCTCCCAGGTGGGCTCGTCGGCCAGCATATCCAGGCTGATCCCATGCATTCGTTGCGCCGCCGGATCGATACTGCCGCGCGGCCGGATGCGTTGTTCAAAAAGAATATTTGCCTGGTCATCGATAATGCCAATCTCGATCACTTCGGCAGATTGGTGCAAGCCCGTCGTCTCGGTATCCAGATATACCGGGTTGGATTCAAGCAGGGAACGTGCTTCCTGGATGACGCTTCTGCGGTGGCTGCTATTCATGGGCGGTTTGACCTCATCTTATCCATTCTAACCCATTACCACCGGAGAGCCGAGCTCAAGCTTGTTTTGAGTGAGAAGCAATTCCTTGAGACGGTCATGTTCAGCGTAAACACCCCGGTACGATTCAGGCAGTTCTGCTGCAATGCGGCACATGATCTCTTCTGTGTAAGTAGCAAGCTGTTCATCCCGGTTTTTATTGTCCAGAGGTGCCAGGGTAAAGGTCGGACCTACGCGCAACGTAATCTGCAGGCGTTTGAAGTGTTTCAGCAGTTCCACCACTTCTTTATCACCACTGCCGGTAACACCCACTGGCAGGATGGGCAAACCCGAGCGGGCAGCAATGTAGCTGGCACCGTCCCAGCCCTGGATGAGGGCGGTAGTGGGGCTGCGGGTACCTTCAGGAGCAATCACAGCTACACCACCCTGCTTGATCCGGCGTAAAACTTCGCGCATGGCGTTCAGGTCGGCATTGTAGCGGTCTACAAAGATGCCATTGACCGCCTGTGCCAGCCACCTAGACCAGGTGTGTTCTTTATACTTCTCTGCTACCAGCATGATGATATCCTTGCGGCGAAGCAGATAATATACGATCGCCGGGTCGAGGCGCCCGATATGATTGGAAACACCGACGTAGCTGCTGGTGTTCGAAGGCAGGTTTTCCATCCCATATATAGTAACGCGAGCGATGAGGCGCAGTATCGCTCGCAGGAGAAACGTGGCAAGAGAATAAAACATCGATTAATTTTACCCCAAGTATTAATCGCCGGGATCCCGTATCTCAGTTAATCATTATGCCTGACAGGTTTGTAAGGATTCCTATGAAGCTAATGGTGTCAGAAAAAATAGGTTTGCCAGTGGAAACCCGCAAAGCGGGTTTACGTCGACCAGCCGGTGGTTTCAACCACCGGCGATTGAGGTATGATTCATTTGATTCAGTGTACATGGTTCTCTCATGTTTATTTTGTTTTATCATATGGTTTTATCATGGAAATTGGTTAGGTGAAATGAATTCCGATAATTTTCCAAATCGCTGGGATGAAGACACCTCCCAAAACTACCTCGACTACGGGCGCTATTTTATCCCCGAGCGCAAGCGCCAGATGCGCATCATGGTCGACTTGCTGCGGAACTTACCGGAGCCATTCGACGTCCTCGAGCTGTGCTGCGGCGAGGGCTTGCTGGCTGAACTACTGCTGGAAGGAATCCCTGGCTCGACTTATTGGGGCCTGGATGGATCAGCATTGATGCTGGACCGGGCAAGCCAAAGGCTCTCCCGCTTTGGCGCTCGGGTGAGATTGGGCAGTTTCAACCTGGAAGATCTTAGCTGGCGTACATTGGATAATCCGGTTCAGGTGGTGGTTTCATCGCTTGCCATCCACCATTTGAAAGGTGAGGGGAAGCAGGTGCTGTTCAAAGATGTATATGCCATGCTATCCGTAGGAGGCGCATTCATCATTGCGGATATGATCGCACCGGCGACATCCCCCGGCAGGGGAGTAGCCGCTGATAGCTGGGATGAAGTGGTGCGGGAACGCGCCCTGGAGCTGGACGGCAGCACTGCCGGGTTCGATTTCTTTCAACGCGCAGGCTGGAACACGTATCGCTATCTCGACCCGGATGATATCGACCACCCCAGCCCACTCTTCGAGCAGTTAAAATGGCTGGAACAAGCAGGTTTCATAGGCATCGATGTACATTTTATTAAAGCAGGGCATGCTCTGTTCAGTGGCTGGAAATAGGCTGGGATAAGTATATTTGAGTCAACTATTTATCGAGGGAGTATCAAATGTACGCATTCAATAAAAGGTCGAAAATCATTTTGACTGGGGCTGCTTTTCTCATCTTGGTTGCCTTAGTTGCAATGGGATCGTTCCCAATCAATGATTCGGCCAGTTCTGCGATAAAGGATACACCCCTCCCAACTGTTACACCCGGGCTGGTTGTTTACGGTGTTGTGCGCGACCTGAGTGGTTCAGGTGTGGAAAATGTCTCCATCTATCGAGGTTACGCCAGTTATCAAGGGGTGGTAATTGCCACGACGGATGCAACCGGGATTTATCAGTCAGATTTTTATTACATCCCCGGAGATGAGATGGTCAGAGTGTGGGCTGAACGATCAGGATTGGTGTTTGCACCGATGCAATACTACTGGCGGCATTATCATGGTTATCAACGTGCAGAATGTAACTTTCAAGCTCGACTGCCCTGGGTGTTATACATTCCCTTTATGGGGAAATTCTCGAATTAAAATCCGTAGTCCAAAGGATTAAATGCTGTAGGCATCAAGTACACGCCGGAGGATCTCGCCAGTCTGATCTAGAAACAACGCTGGAGGAACCCTGGTGGATTGAATTACGTATACTTGTATAGCATCTGATAAAAATGGAGGAAGAATGTCTACAGAAATGAGCTCAACCCAACCAGAAAAAATAAGAACCAAAGTGATCTACCGGAATGGTGCTTCTGGAGCTGTTTATGGCTTTGGCTTGATTGGTGCCTGGGTATATTTCATCGGCCATGCAACCACTTTTGGGCTTGGTGTATTGGGATTCTTCAAAGGCATCGTCTGGCCTGCGTTGATGGTATTTGAGTTGTTGAAGTATTTGAATATGTAGGGACCCCTGGCAGGCTCACTGCTCTGCAGGCCCTGCACTTGCTTGGATCTCAGCCTGGAGGTAATCGCGCTCTGCCATTTTACGGGCTAACTTATACTCTAGCTCCCCTGCCATCTCACCCAGTAGGTCGCGCCGCGCATAGCGTGCCAACTTAACATCCAGACTGAGTTTTACGATAGGAAGGCTGCTTAATCGCCTGATCTGCTGCAGTACAGCTGCCAATTTCTGGTTTAGCCGCTCCAAATCGGTCAATGGCTCTGATCTCGATTCCTTTGGATTTGACCTGGGAAGCTTTAGGTCTGCTCCATAAGGGATGCTCATCCCCGCTATTCTCATTAAGGTGTGTAGATCGCCTGTCGAATAAGCATGATTGATCGCTTTCATCTGGTCATTTGAAATAACCCGGTCTGTATCATTGCGTGCCAGGTCAGGGTGAAAGCGACGTGCAAGCCGGCGATATAACACCTTTATATCAGGCACAGGCGGCTCTACCGAGCCAGATGCATCACTATCTTTTACTTGAGTGACTCCCCACGCTGGAACTCCAACAGGAGGCAGGCTGGTCTTATCTATCGGACGGGCTGGTCTGGGAGCTCCATCCAGGTAGTGCATGAGATCTTTGCCATACAGCCGCTCTTCCCGGATATGCCGCAGCTGGTCATCCAGCGCACTGGTCTCCGCATTCAGCTGGCTAAGTTGGTCGAGCAGGCTGCCCAGGCGGTTGTCCACCAACGCTTCGAAGGATTGGATCTGATTGTTCAGCTCGCTCAGCTCGGCTTCAGCGGTTTCGAGCTTGACTTTGGCGGATTGAAGTTCTTTTTCACCCTGGAGTTTCATCAAGTAAATTATACTTCCTGAGAATTCTAATATTGCTCTGATTGAAAATATTTAGATTCTGAATATAATTCTGACATACTGACCTGGTCGCCAAACCAATTCGTCGAGGAGGAATAGCCATGCAGACAATTCGCAAGATCTTAAGTGAAAAGGGGAGTGAGGTCTGGAGTACCACACCTAATGCTACAGTATACGAAGCTTTGCAGATCATGGCAGAGAAAGACGTCGGAGCATTACCTGTATTGGAAAATGGAAAACTGGTGGGGATATTTTCCGAACGCGACTATGCCCGCAAGGTGATCCTGCTGGGAAAAACCTCTAAAAAGACCTTTGTGCGTGAAATCATGACCCCGCATGTGGTTTACGCCACACCCGACATCACCAATGACCAGGGTCTGGCGATCATGTCTGCCAGGCGCATCCGCCACTTACCGGTGATGGACGGTGATGAAATGATCGGTATGGTCTCGATCGGTGACCTGGTGCGCTCGATCATCTCTGAACAGAAAGAGATGATCACCCAGCTCGAGCAGTACATCCTGCACTATACCAGCATTACATAAAAATTCTTCTATTTCTCCACGAAATGCTTAAGAAGATTAGCTATGGGGAGGCTGAATTACCTCCCCCATTTTATATTTCAAACATGGGCGAGGCCTAGTCCCTCCTGGTTCTCGGGGGAAGGAGGGAGCTGGTCAGACGGGGGCAAAATAATCAAATGAAGAAATTAATCGCCCTGATGATTGCTTTACATGGACTATCATTTTATGACTTTAATTGAATTTTTTTCCAATTTCGCTTGATTTTCTGATTAGTATCAATGATACTTATGTAGTCCCCATGGATATCTACTAATAAATCAGATGGATCATATCCTTTACCTCACCTCCAACCAGGTAACACCCGAGCTCAGAACCCTTTTCAACCCAGCAGATCCTGCCTTTCTGCGTTGCCAGGCTGTATTGAATGGGCATGCAGCCGGGCGTATCTTCACCGATCATCCGGAGACACCCACCTGGGGAGTGGTGCAGGAAGCTGCCTTCGGCTCCATCTACCTGGCGGGTGAAATACAGGCCTCCTTAATTAAGTGGATGATCTCAGACTTGCGCCTGCAGGGTGATGTGCTGGTGGGATTATGGCAAGATGACCCGCGCTGGTCGCTTTTGCCGACCGCGCCGCAATATTCAGGCGATGTGCTGGAATACACCGACCGTGAGGCTGGCCTTGGATTACCTGGTTTGCCGGTAGGCTGCGTGCTACGCCGTCTCGACCCCACCCTCAGCAAGCAGATCGTTGGCAGGAATATGCTTATCCGTATGTACGGGAGTGTGCAGGAAGCATTGAAATGGGGATATGGTTTATGCCTGATGCGCGGGGATGAGTTGCTGTGTGAAACTTTCGCCGGGCCTGCAGCCAACGGGATGATTGAAATTGGCGTCGAAACCCAACCACATCACATGCATAAAGGCTTTGCAACTCTCACCTGCGCCCATCTGATCCATGAAATGGAACGTCAGGGTTACCAGACTTATTGGAATTGCGATAAAAATAACCAGCCTTCGGCAGGTTTGGCCCGTAAGTTAGGCTACAAGACGGTGAAGGAATACCACTTGCTCGCATGGTTTAAGCATGAAACCTTACATGAAGTGGAAACGCTTTGATAGTGCAAGAATATTCTAGTTGAGCACTGGGGAGAATGCGTAATGGCTAAAGTTGGATTGGCTTATGATTTGATCAAATTGGATCAATTGAATGAGTTTCCAATCGATTGTGTAGCCGAGCTGGATTCAGAAGAAACAATCCAGGCAGTTGAACAAGCTATTAAATCTGGTGGGCACGAGGTTATTTTATTGGAAGCTGATGATGAATTTGCTGACCGGCTTCGCACTACCCATCCGGATATTGTCTTCAATGTCGCTGAGGGTATACAAGGAGACTGCCGTGAATCCCATGTGCCTGCAATGTGCGAATTTTTTGGCATTCCTTATACCGGCTCTGGCATCCTCACTTTATCGATCTGTTTGAATAAGGCAGTCACAAACCAGGTGTTGGAAAGCAATCATATATTGGTTCCACCCTTTCAGGTGTTTCATTCTCATTCCGATGTCCTGCGTGGAAATCTTGAATTTCCCTTGATCGTAAAACTTCTCCATGAAGGCTCCTCCATGGGGCTTTCTAAGAAATCGGTGGTCAAAGACGAACCAGCGTTGCGGGATCAGGTGGAATTTGTCATTAACACCTATCATCAGCCGGCACTGGTGCAAAAATTTATCCTGGGACGTGAATTTACCGTTGGCATACTGGGTAATTATGATCCATACACTTTGCCCATCACCGAGGTAATTTTTGAAGATCCATACGGCATCGTCACGTTTTGCCCGGACGATGAGGTGCTTCCGATGGTTGGCAAGGCGCGTGGGAAGCAATTCTTGACGGAATTAAAAAAGCAGGTCATCCCTCGGGAGGCGGTTTGCCCGGCGAAAATCAGCCCTGAGCTGGCCGATCAGATCAACACGACCGCCATAAAAGCATTTAAAGCCTTGGGGTGTCGCGACTGGTGCCGGATTGACCTCAGGATGGATAAGGACGGCGACCTGTATATTTTGGAACTTAATCCTATCGCAGGCATTGGGTCTGGTTATTGGTTACCGAAATCTGCCCAGGTGGCAGGTTTGAATTATGATCAGTTCATCAATACCATCCTCGACATTGCCCTGGAACGGATCAATTCGAAAATATCCCCTTAAATACTGATCAGGACGACTCCCAGCATCATATAGTATTAGAATTGAGAATTATTCGTTCTCAGCGCCCTCTGTGCTTTCTGCGCTGAAATCCGTTTTACCTTCAAAAAATTCCTCCATCACTCTCACATATTCCTCGGTTTCCAATAAAGCTGTGGTTTGAACACTGCCTTGGAGCATGTGCAGGATTGCGCCTGGGTAGAGCGCCAGCAGCTCATTCCGCAGCTGTTCTGTCGTGGTGGGATCATCCTCCGCCAGGATGATCAGCGTCTTGCCTTGCCAGCTCTCCAGGTCAGTGAAAGTGAACTCCTGTCGGTCGAAATCCACCATCCTCAGGTAGATATTCAACGCCGCCTGTCGTGTCAGGCTTGTGTCCAGGGTCTCATGGATCTGGGCGGAGATCAACCTCAGCTCCGCTGGAGGTGTGGCTGATAAGCGACCAGTCATCTGGGTGCGCAGCATGCTCCTGACCATGACCATGGGCAGCCGCCTGAACAAGCGTAGGGCTGAATCCACACTTTTTATCCGGCTGGGTACAGGTGGATAGGCATGTGTGAGGACCAGTTTGCTGACAACCTCGGGGTGGCGGTGAATGAATACCTGTGCTACCATGCTCCCATACGCCCCACCCAGCGTAAAAGCTGATTGGATCCCCAGTTGCTTCAGAATCTCACTGATCCCATCCACAAGCCCGGTCATCGTATCCATCTTCGCTGGGTAACTTGGGCATACCAGGTGATATTTTTTGGGTTCGAGTAGATGGATCAAGCGCCATGCAGATTCAGCGCTGCTGAGCCCACCGGGTAAGAGCAGCACAGCTTGCCCGGCAGGATCTCCGGATTGAATATACTCCCAGGCTACCCCGTTGATCTCGGTATGTTTGAGGGGGTGTTCCTGGCGGAAACGCATGAATTGATCGGTCAGCTCTTTGGGTACTTTTCGGTAATATTTATCCATTTGAGTCCATTGTCTTCATTGTGGTTAATATTTTTCGTTTACCTTATAATCGCATTATTAATGGGTTGAATATTAGAAGGGTAAGCGCATTTTTTCTGGTATCTACCTATCCTTAGTGTACCTGGTGTCCCAGGTGGTTAATTTCTTTCTTAACCTAATAATCCCACCAAACCCTGCGGCAGCAAATCCCTGGTGCCGGTCAGGCGGACAACCTCAGCAAAATTACGCCAGACCAGCCTGCGAACTTCTTGCACGTCCATCCCCAACGATGCAGACAGCAGGTATTCGACCCAGATCACCCGGTGTGGTATGGCACCGAGCGGGTCTGCCCAACCGTGATCGCTTTCCACCAGTAATCTCTCTGGGGGTACCCGGGTGCGGAAAACGGAGCGCCTGGCTACCGCCGAATGGACCGAGAAATAGCATCCCAGCTCGACGGCCTGGCGTGTCTCATCCGCCGTACCCGTCCACCAGTGCAGGATGGGGGCAGTGACTGGTGTTTGGCGCAGCTCTTCCAATATGAGACTGGTCGAGCTGATCCTTGATGAACGGTTGGTTCCAAAAGAATGGATACTCACGATGCGCGGATTCTGAGCTGCGTAGTTGAGCGCACAACGTAATGTCTTCAGCTGCAGCTCGAACGGCACCTGGTAAGCCACATCCAGCCCGATCTCACCGATAACGGCAGAATGCTCAACCAGCCGGGCAAATTGGTGCGGGTCAAAGGCTTGCTGGGCCGCCAGTTTGCGTGGGTGACAGCCTACCCCCCAGGCAACCATCGCATCGCTGCGCTGCAAAACCTTCTCCGCCTCGTCCAAAGAGAGCGTCATGGCAAGCACCGCACCTGCGCTGGAGAGCTCTTTAAAGGTTCTGCGCGGATCGATGTGTGCGTGTGCGTCGAGGGTGGGCAATTCTGGCATAGGTTGATTATATCCGTTTGAAGACAGTATGCTGCCTTTGTGGCGAAAAATTATTAGCTCGTCGCTCACAGCTTATTGCAAAAATCTATTCGTTCGTCTCTCACCTCTTGACTTTTCACTCTCCCCAAACTACACTTGCACTCGGGGGTAATCACCACCCCAATGGGCTAAATGATTCGCATCCACAATCATGGACTACACCAGCTTCAATGACGAAACCCTCTTGCTCCTGATAGCTCGCTCACAGGAAAACGCCCTCAGCGAGCTGTACGACCGTTACAGCCGGCTGGTGTACAGCGTTGCCTTGAACACCCTGTCAGACCCGGGGCGCGGCAGAGGAAGTGACCCAGGACGTGTTCGAACGCGTCTGGGAGAAGGCTCCCACCTACAGCGCTGAGCAGGGCCGCGTCGTCACCTGGCTGACCAGTATCGCCCGCCACCGTTCAATTGACCTCTTCCGCCAGTCCAGGTCGCACCATGAAGACATGCTGGTCACCTGGCAGGAAGTGGAGATGATCGACCTGCCGGACAAGCAAAATGTCGAATGGGAGGTGGACTTATCACAACGCCAGCAACGCATTCGCTGGGCGGTGGCACAGCTTCCCGCCGAACAGAAACAGGCCGTCGGCATGGCATTCTTCCAGGGATTATCTCACCCCGAAATTGCCCAGGCTCTGGATGAGCCGCTGGGCACGGTGAAGACCCGCATCCGCTTGGGAATGCAGAAGCTGCGTGCACTCTTACAGGATGAGCCGCTGGCATAGAAATCCATTGGTATGAATATTACGTATTATTCGATAGGAGTAATGGATAATGTCATTAGAGGTTGAGCATCACGTAATAGATATGCTGCCTGCCTTCGTGCTGGAGGTGTTAACCGACGAGGAAACTGGTCAGGTCGCAGAACACCTCGCAAGCTGTCAAAGCTGCCAGGCAGAATTGACGCGCCTGCAGCTGGTGGCGGATGACCTCCCATTGGCTTTAGTGCAGACCATGCCTCCACCCAAGGTAAAAGATCATTTAATGGACGCTATCCGTGCCCGCAAGCAGAAGCCAGTCCCTTTAGCGCAGCCATCAGCCTGGCAAAAACTGGTGGGATTCCTTCGCCAGCCTTTACCCGCACTGGCTGCGGCTTTGATCGTGCTCCTGGTTGTCGGAAACCTCTTCCTCTGGCAGCAGCTGATACAGACGCGTGAGCAGACCAGCACGCCGATGCGTGTGATAGCCCTGGCAAACACCCAGGATGCTCTGGGGGCGATGGGTACGTTAATTATGGATCGACAGGGCGATTACGGTACCCTGGTGGTGGATAAGTTGGCGGTATTAGCTTCCAACCAGCAATATCAGGTATGGCTGACGAAGGACGGCACGCGCGTCAGCGGGGGTGTATTCTCTGTTAATCATGACGGGTATGCTTCATTGGAAATTTTGGCACCTAATCCGCTCGCCCAGTATGATTCGGTGGGTATTACGGTTGAGCCCTTTGGCGGCAGCCCCAGCCCGACAGGCGCGAAAGTATTGGGAAGCACGATCCCTCATTAATTAACTTCCTTAAATTACATCCAAATACTATCTAAATTCGTATATTCATTTAGATGTTCTAATAAGGAGGAACTCTAGATGAACACTTATACGAATTCAAGAAATATCATAAAGCAAGCAAGGGTGATCAGTATCCTGGCGATCATGGCGCTGCTCCTGGCAGCTTGTGCCCCAGCGGCTGTGGCTGCTCCAACCCCAACTGCGATTGCGAGCGTGGGCATAAACGTCGCTGATGATCCGACCCTCGGTAAAATCCTGGTGGATAGCCAGGGGAAGACCCTTTACATATTTACCAAAGACGCTCCTGACGTCAGTAATTGTGATGCCAAGTGTCTGGCGAGTTGGCCGCCCTTGGTCTCATCGGGCACACCCAAGGCTGGTACGGGTGTAGATGCTTCGCTGATCGGTTCAGCTACCCTTGCTACAGGCGAAAAGATCGTCACATACGACCATATGCCGCTGTATTACTTTGTCAAAGATACTCAAGCCGGCCAAACATCCGGTGAGGATGTCGGCAGCGTTTGGTTTGTTGTCTCTCCGGATGGCAAGCCTGTAAAACCTGCAGTTTCAAGTGCACCAACCTCCACCCCGAATGCTGCAGCGTCAGTACCCACCCTGATGGTGGCTACAGATGCCAAGCTGGGTCAAATCCTGGTGGATGGCAAAGGCATGACCCTGTATGCATTCACGAAGGATGGTCCTGACCAGAGTACCTGCGCAGGTAGCTGCCTGACCAATTGGCCGCCATTACTGACCCAGGGTGCTCCAATTGTTGGAACTGGGGCTGATGATTCGAAGATAGGAACAGCGCTGCTTGCGGATGGCACGAAGATCGTCACCTACAACCACATGCCCTTATACTACTTTGCCAAGGACACCAAGGCAGGTGATACCAATGGCCAGGGTGTGGGCAGTGTATGGTATGCGGTCAATCCAGACGGAGAAATTATTCAATCGTCAACTGCCACCAGCCCAACGGCAGCACCCGCTACGGGATTGGCTGAGCCAACGCTTATGGTAGTTACAGATCCAAAGTTAGGTCAGATTTTGGTGGATGGCAAGGGTATGACCCTGTATGCATTCACCAAGGATGGTCCTGATCAGAGTACCTGCACCGGTAGCTGTTTGACCAATTGGCCACCCTTACTCACCCTGGGTCACCCGATTGTGGGGACCGGGGCTGATGATTCAAAGCTCGGTTTCGCACTGCTTGCGGATGGTACGAAGATCGTCACCTACAACCATATACCCTTATATTACTTTGCCAAAGACACCAAGCCTGGTGATACGAATGGCCAGGGTGTAGGCAGTGTGTGGTACGTGATCAATCGCGATGGAGAGTTAGTCAAATAGCAGTGGGTTGGGTATGCCTTCTCCAGGCATGCGCCTATAACCACTCGTACCGACCCAAGTTTTTTCTCCCTTACAACCTTCCGAGATGCTTATCCCGGAAGGTTTTTTCTTAAGTCCTGCGGTTCTTTTTTATGAATTGCTGCCTTATTCGATCACCGCCGTTCGCTACATAAGATATTTTCCATAACTACTCACACAGCCTCCCAGGATAAGCAATTCCTGGGAGGATCTGTTCATTCCCAATATCCGATTCTTGTGTAGGGGTGGGCGAAGGGCAACCATTATTTGGTTGTGCCCGACCCACCCCACAGATTGACATCGATCATCGCGTGATGATTGGCAGCAGGATACTTTGAAGGACCCCGTCCACTGGCAATGCATAATCGACCGTTTCAATGTCGCAGGCATTCTCAGCTGTCAGACCCACAAAATGCGGACCAGGAGTATCAAACGTGTAGGTCACCACAGGTCCGTACAGCGGGGAGCCATTCGCGAAGTCCCAGGAGTAAACGATTGGCAGAGTGCCTATTGCGCTGGCAGTGAACGTGATCACTTCACCCACTGCAGGTTCCAGCGGAGTAAAAGCTGCATTCAAGCCAGTGATGGGCTGGCATGAAGCGCTGACCGTCAGGGTTACCGGTAACGTTATGTTCGGAGTATCTGGGTCGTTGGATTCGATGCTGATTCCTCCAGTATAGGTACCGGGCTGCATGCCGGATGCGTCGAAGATTACCGAGATGATCGTGCTCTCACCCGGATTGACGGTCCCGGTGATGGGCATTTCCACCAGCCAGGAGATGTCATAGGGCAGGCTGATAGTGGCTGAAACCGCCTCGAACACATCGATACGCCCATAGCCATAGCTATTATTCGGTCCGGGGCAGGGGTCACCACCACATTCTAGTTGTTCACGGCAGACAGCACTATCGAACAAGGTCTGTTCGAGCTGGTCCAGGCTGATGTTCGGATCAGCTGAGAATAGCAGCGCCGCCGCACCCGCCAGGTGGGCGGTGGAGAAGGATGTGCCACTCCATATATCATAGCTTCCATCAGGGAGGCTCGAGCGGATGTTCACTCCCGGGGCAACCACGTCTGGTTTAATACTCCCATCAAAACAGGATGGACCGCTGGGTGAAAACTGAGCGAGATTGTCATTGCTATCTGTCGCCCCGGCGGTGACTGCATTGGGGTCAATGGCTGGTGCAGTCATGTTGGCACATGCTGGTTCTTCAGCACCAGGGGCGAAAACAGGCAGGATGTTCGCCGCCCGTAGGGCTACCAAGTCGGCTTCGAAGGTATGATCACACAGATAACTGGGTACGCCCCACATACTAAGCACCACCTGTGGTGCCATTGCTGGTGTGGGATTCAGGTCTTCCAGATCCGTGGGAGCCAACATCCACTGCAAGGCGGCATGCAGAGTTTCATAAGTTCCAACACCGCCGGCGTCCAAGGCTTTGACTGCGATCCATTGTGCCCCCGGAGCCACGCCAATCTGGTTGATCCCGCCACCATCACCCACCACAATCCCCATTCCAAATGTTCCATGACCGACATCATCATATGGCACCGGGTTGCCCTCCACGAAATCGAACCAGCTGTAATTATGGTCGAAATTTCCACCGCCCTGGTTGCCGCGGTATTGTGTGTTCAAAGCCGGGTGAGTAAAAGCCACACCTGTGTCGATCTCACCTACCACTGCGCCTTCCCCGCGAATGCCAAAATCTGTCCAAACCTGATCAGCTCGGATTTTGGCGATGTTCCAATCCACTACCCCTGGCATATTCAAGGGTGACTGCAGCCAATTCCAGGCAGCCGGTTCAGCCTGTATGATTTCAGCCTTTTTATTGATCTCCACCCGTGCTACTTGCTGGAAGCTTAACACCGTTTCAAGCTGGGTGGCATTCAATGTGGCCGCAATGGCATTCGCAGTCAGCAGGCGCCTAGGTTGAGTGCCCTGTGATAGCAGCCAGTTATATAAATCATCGCTCTGCGCTGCAGTTTGGAGCAGCTGGTCATACACATACTGCACTCGCTCGGTCCGATCTTCAATCCGATAGGCGTCCGAGAAATCGATCTGCCCGCGTAAATAGATGATCAAACGGCTTTGATTGAAGAACAGCAGTTGACGGCGTGCATCTCCATCCGCCCGTGCTGGTACATCCGCAGGGTATCGATCAAGGATGGAAAGCTGTACCGGGTTTGATTCCAGGCGTAATGTGGTGGAAATCTCTGACAGGCTGAACGTGAGGGCGGCATTGCCTTCATTGCTGATCGTCAGGGTATCGGTTTGCACCCCATCCACCGCTAGGGAGGCGGAGAGGGATAGCGGATCGATGACCAGGATCGGTGCACCTGGGTTGATTACATCCATCGTGACCGGTACCGAGGTAAAGGGCTGGTTGGGGTCATTACTGAGGATGCCCAGGGCACCCGTATAGATCCCATTTTCCAGCCCATTGGAATCATAAGCTATCGTAACTGCGGTTCCCTCACCTGCGTGTATTGTGCCACTCAGTGGGGCTTCATCCAGCCACGGCAATTCAGCTTCAGGCGGGTTTCCCAGCGCCGCAAGCACTGCCTTGTAAGCGTCTATTCGCCCGTGACCGTATACATTGTTAGCGCCCGGGCAAGCTGATCCACCGCATTGACTATTATCAATACACAAGGCAGTTGAATATAGGATACCCAACAGCTCATCAGTTCCTACGGATGAGTTTGCCGAGATGATCAGCGCGGCTACACCGGCTGCATGGGCAGCTGATTCAGCCGTGCCGCTCCAGGTCACGTATCCGCCATTATTAAACCTGGAGCGAATTTCCACACCCGGTGCACTTACATCCGGTTTGATCCCACCAGAATAACAAGAAGGCCCTCTTGGTGAGAATGGTGCGATGAGATCGTTCTGATCCGTAGCACCAGCGGCTAATACATCTGGCAGGTCTGCCGGCGAGCCCATTGTATTACATTCCCCACCCCCTCCACCCGTGGAAAAGATGGGCAGGATGCCAGCTGCACGCAGCACCATGATGTCATTCTCAAACGTGTTATCGCAGCCGATCGATCCCCAGCCGCCAAACACCACCTGTGGGGCTTTGGTTGGATCTGGGTTTTCTGAATTCAAATCTGTGGGAGCCATCATCCACTGGAAAGCCGTATGCACATCGAACTCATCGCACACGCCACCCACTGAACAAACTTTGACTGCAATCCAATCCGCTCCCGGGGCCACACCGATCTGGTTCCCGGCACCATCATCCCCTGAGACAATCCCAGTGATCATGCTGCCATGGCCGTGATCGTCATAGGGGATTAAGTCCCCATTGACCAGGTCGAACCAGTTATAGTTGTGATCGAAATTTCCGTCGCCGAGCTTGCCGCGGTAAGAGTTAACCAGCGCCGGATGGTTGAACATTACACCGGTATCCATGATCCCAATAACTGCACCCTCACCGGTGACACCAAAGGTGGACCAGGCATCGTCCGCACGAATTTTAGCGATGTTCCACTCGACCGCTCCAGGTTGGTGGGCAGGAAGAATTGGCAGCTGAGGCCCTTCAGGTGTGGTCGGGTCCGGTTGGATGATCGCGTATTGATGGTTGGAGCTGATCTGCCGTACCTGTGGGTTTTCCACCAGTTGACTTAGCTGAGCTGCGTTCAATGTGGCTGCGATGGCATTGGCGGTCAGCAGGCGTGATGGTTGTGCTCCTTGCTCTTCCAGCCATTCAAAGAGCTCCTGGCTGTGTGACGCCGTCTCGAGCAGGCGATGATAAACGTACTTTACCCGCCCGATTCTATCGGAAATCTTGTAGGCTGGCGAAAGATCGGGAACCTCACGCAGGTAGATGATCGCCTCGGCACTTCCCTGGGCTGAGACCTGTTCCTCGAGCTGTGGTTCAATCAAGGGTACCGCTACAGGTTGAAGGGTGAAACCAGCCAGCGGTAAAGTAGCGGTCATCTCATAAATAGTGAAGCTGAGATCACTGTCACCCGTGTTGGTGATCCAAAGGGTTTGGGTGAGGATTTCGTTGGGTTGGAGTGTGGCTTGCAGCACCGTGGGCGAAATAATGATTTCAGGGTTCAAATTGCTTGCAGGTGGGGGAACCTCACCCTGGCTTGCGTTGGCTGATGAAGCATCTATGAATGCGAAAACCCCCAATAAACATGCCACCGCCAGCGACAAGCTAAGCAGCATGAGACTGCTTCTCTTGTTGGCTGACATGATTGCACCTCCTTATACTCAATATCATTATAGATAGTTTCAAGGAGGAAATCAAATGAGAAAAAACCCGCCATCACCGTTACGCGATCTGCCATTGGCCAAACCTGCTTGCCTGTCCGGTTTGGCCTGCAGTGACCACAAGATCGCACTGCTTCTACCGGATAACCGAACTTTTACCGGACTTTTGCTAGACTAATTCCGGTTTGCTAAAAGCTAATCTTGATCCGGTTTGCACTTTTACCGGACTGCTAACCTGTCCGGTTCGATGAATCCGGTTTTACTTTTACCGGACTTTTACCGGACGCTAACGGCTCCCAGTTTCCCTTCCCCTGCCAGCCAATTCACGCTATGATTGAGCCATGGATGATAATACTTTCGAGTGCCCCAATTGCGGTGCCAAAATTTACCCTGAGATGACCCGCTGCCCGCAGTGTGGTCAGAGCATGTACCCGGAAGATGAGCAACCCTCCCCCGAGCAGGTCGTCATCGCCAATACTGGCTGGGGCATATTCCTGGGATGCGGTCCTGGTAGGCTGGCTGATTGCCTCAGGGATTGCACTGCTGTTGCACTTCATCCTCGCCAGCCTGATCAGTCCATCTATCCTGGGACCGGTGGGGAAGATTGTATTATTCCTGGCCGGACCGATTGGCTCATTCGCAGGCGTCTTCGTAGCTGCCGGAATGACTCGCAACCATTCCAAATTGCTTGGATTTGTAGTCACTGTGCTCACCCTCCCGGTATTGGCATTGCTCGCTACACATTGGGTGGAGGTCACATCCAGTTTTCTGCTCAGCCCGTTCGTGTTATTGTCAGGCTTTTTCACTCTCACTTTCGGAATTCTTGGGGCCTGGGTGAATGAAAAATTTATTCAGGACGGCGACTGGAAGGAAAAATGGAGGGTGCGGGGTTGGGAGGATTTACTCTACCAGGACCTGTTGCGCAAGGTGCGCTTCAACGGCTCTGTTGCCGACCGTCTGATCGAATACGAGCGCAAACAAGAACCGCTCGCCAGTCGTCTCAAATTGATCCAGAACGCCATTGAGCGTTGGGAACGCGATAACCGTTAGCTGCTCTTGGGTGGGGAAAAAACCAGGGGACTGTCTAAAAAGTCATAATATTCGGGAAGATATCCTTAAATGTATGGGCGGAGGGGTGGGAATTGAACAAAATACAATAGAAAAGTTTCCCCTACGCCCACATGTTGTGCTTTCGGTCAGAGCGCAGGGGTAAACAATCATGATATTTCCGGAAGTCCACCCCTCCGGTCAAATGCTGACCGGACTGGTCGCGCATCTACATTTGGTACAGCCCATCAAAAGATACGATCTACCCACATCGAGGCAGTGGAATCCAGCCGATATCTCATTGATATTAAGCTGGATTTATTTCCGCTTCAGCCGCTCCACGATGATCTGCTGGGAGGGTTTCGACAGGTTGATCACCAGCCACAGCAGGCACAACACAACCAGGATGATGCCGATCGCCAGCACGTTGAAAGTGCCGATTAAATCTACATAGTATTGTACGTTGATCAGGATGAGCTGAAGTATGCCTGATTGGAAAGCTGTAAATGCTGCCAATCTAGGTAAGCCAGCAATTAACAGCCATCCCAGTGCAACCACCAGCACGATCCAGAGCAGTGGGGATAGAATTTTATCCAAAAAGTCGTAAGTGTGAGTGTGGCGGGTAAAATCTGCGCCTAGCCTTAGCTGCACTGCGGAAAGAGCTTCGTCTCGCTCATTTCGATTTTTAAATATGAGCTGGTGAGTGGTTAATTTTTCGTTTTGTTTGTAATGGATGTCGAGATTTGATCGCTTTGGAATAGCGGACAAGCGTTGGATGCTATCCAGCTTGATTATCCCCGCGTTTTGACCCAGCAGATCGCGCACCATCTTCTTCTCATTGAATAAACCCAGGATGTGTGGAATGTCGCTGGGTGATGGGTTGGCGTAAATGATAGACTGGTTCCCAAGGATGACGATGCGGTCGTTGGCGGCTTTGGGGTTGTCCCACAAAAGTGAATCAGCTTCGGTGAGCTCTGCTTTTGTGTCTTCGCTGGCAAAGGCTTTCATCCCCAATTCAGGTTCAGCGCTTACGGTAAAATCATCTGGTTCTGCTACGGGCTGCCTTAATGAGGCGTCTGGGATAGATTCTGTGGGTTTTTCCTCTGTGATGCTGCCGGTTTCAGGCTCCATTACGGGTGGTTTTTCGGTTTGACTGCTCGCAAGCTCTTTATCCAGCCAGCTCAGGTCAGTGTCTTGCAGTGGTTGCGAAGCCAGCTCTGGATTGCTGACTGCATCGAATATCTTATTAATGGTTTTATCGGGTTCTCCTGATTCTGATGCCCAATCAAAAGTCGTGGGTGGTTCAGGAGCCGGATTGGTTTCCTCGCCCGTCAAATCAGGAAAGGTCATATCGCCTAATGCCTGGAATTGACTCTCATCACCCGTCCATGTGAAGGGTGGAGTAAAGGGTGCGGTTTTTCCAGATTTAGTCGGTGTGATCGACTTATATCGTTCTCCCCGCAGGACGGGACCCAGAGGAGATGTATCTAGTTTCATTAATGCGAATCCAGCAGCTGTATTATCCGGGTTAATTGCCAGCACTCTTTCCAGACAATTTCGTTTCAGCTTTATATCGTCAACTACCTCATACATCAACATCCAGGCGCCTTCGTTGCGCGGATTCTGAATCAACGCCTGAGCTAATAGCTGTTTGGTAAGTGCTATGTTCCCATTTTGCTTGGCACTCATGGCTTGTAAGAGTAGATCAGACATACATTGCTCCTCCTGCTTTCTAGTTTATTATAATCCAAGTGCAAAATATGTCTGTGAATATCCAGCACCAGGCGCACCTGGCAAGTGGGTATCATCAATCTGGTCGGTTATAATAAAATTATCCTTCTTTGGAGTCGGATCATGAGCCAAAGCCTGATCATAAAATACACACCCACCCCGCAAGATTACGCCAGGGTGTTACGCAGGTCTTTTTTAAAGCACACAGGCATCCGTATCAGTCTGGCGATCCCAGTGGTTGCATTTGGCCTGATTCTGTATGCAATCCTGTCCAAAGGATCGCCTCCGACTGTCTTTGAGCTGATCTGGTTATTCGTCCCACCTTTATTTTTAATTTTTGTGGTCTTCTTTGTACCTTACCGCACCGCTCAGCAAGCAGCCGGGAACGAACAGCTCATTACTGAAACCACCTGGGAGGTGAACGATAATGGGGTCGAGATATCCTCCAATTTCGGTGCGACTCACCTGGGTTGGGAAGAGCTGGAGAAACTGGAGACCACCCGCGAATATTACTTTCTGCTATTCAAAGCCAAAAAATACGATTTCCGTTTCGTGCCTCGACGGGCATTCATTTCTCCACAGCAGCAGACCCAATTTTTGGAGCTCATGACGCACCACCTTTCCAAGGAATGACGATCAATGGTGAAATTAGCGGATTGCATGGATAATCTCGTCCCGCCGCGATTGCTTTCTGATACTGCCTATTATTCAGCTCACTTTATGGACCCGGGTTTGTGGGAGCCTGCTGTGCACCAATTGTGCGTTCGGCATGGATTCACTCCCAGGCGGATAAGTCCCGCACTGCCAGGCTCGTTCCCCACCTTTATCGTCGAGCTGGAGGCTAATGAAGACCACCCCAGCCGCGCTTTAATCGTAGTCAAATTCTTCGGTCCGCTGTTAGGTGGGCATAATTCATTTATTATTGAACGCTTAATTGGCCGTTACCTCGCTAAACGTCTCCTACCAGTACCATCTCCTTCCATACTGGCTGAAGGAGATCTTACCCCTGATTGGCGCTACCTGATCTTTAAAGGCATCTCCGGGGTAAGTATCGGTCAGGTGAGGGAGCAGCTATCTCAGCATGCATGGGCGTGTGTTGCCGGGCAAATTGGTGTATTTATGAAAGCCTTGCACACATCCACCGTTGACACAAGACCCGCTTCACCTCTGCCTTCTGTAGCGATTACCTGGGATGGATTTGTAGATTTTCTAGAATTGCAACGCGCAAATTGCCAGGCCAACCATCTGCGTTGGAATGATCTTCCTCCCCAACTGGCTGAGCAGTTACAGGACTATCTCCTTCCCATAAATCAGCTGGTGGATTTGGCTTCATTGCCCCATATGATCCACGCGGATCTGACTATGGACCATCTACTGGGCAGGATCGTCCCTCCCCCAGGCTCCCCGTCACCATCGTTGGTTGGCGCAGACTGGGAGAGCCTGGCGATTATCGATTGGGGTGATGCCTGTATCGGAAATGTCTTGTATGAGCTTGTAGCCCTGCACCTGGACATGTTCAAGGCGGATACCCGCCTTTTGAGCATCTGCCTCCATCATTACCGATTGCCCACTTTTTACCAGCGTGATTTTCCGCGTAAAGCCCTGTGCATGGTTCTGCTCCACCAATTCCCGATGCCTCCTTCCATTTACGCACCTTATCATGCTGCGCATAGTTTAGACGAACTGGCGGAAGGATTGTTCGGTCTGTAGCTGCTTGGGGAGCGATGCCCAACAACCTATAACGAGTGAAGCCAACTTTTTTTGTAGGGCGGGATTCTCCCCAGGTCTTGGAGGAGCCCAGAAACTCCTCCCATGATTGCCTTTTTTTAGCAATCGGGGGAGGTTGGGAGGGGGTGCCTGTCTCCGGCTTTGCGCTTTTGCTCCAGGATGGCTTTATATGCTATATTATCAACTACAGAGCATACTTGGTGAGTAATTACTTTCGGTTACTAATTACCCGCGGGGTGATACCTATAACACTTTATGCGTAACCTTAATTAATATCCCCCCAAAATCCAATCAGGCTGGTAAAAACCGGCCTGATTGGATTTAATAGTGTGACTTCCGATTCGCCTACATCCCCATGATCATATAGTTGCGCATCATGGTCATATCTTCATGCTCCAGGATGTGACAGTGATACATATACATACCCACGTAGGGTGAGAATTTCATCGCCACCCTCACCTTTTCACCCGGCCAGACGATGACCGTATCCTTCCAGCCTGAATCGATAAAACCCAGTTTGGCGGTATCGTAGCTGGTCGTGTTGGAGGGCGGTGTCCGCTTGACCACCTGGAACTGCACATTATGGATATGCATGGGGTGTGGGATGGGCGAGTTGTTGATCCATTCCCATGCCTCTGTATCATCGAGGTTGACCATTTCATCCTCAGCCACTTCATCCATCACATAAACACGATGGTTGATCGTCCAGACCATCATTTGCATCTCGAGAGTGAATGGGCGAGGAGAATAGAAATTTGGTACATTGCTGGGATCATAGATAATCGAAAGCGGAGGCAGCGGTCCTAATTGTGGGTTTGAAGTGGCTCTGCGGCTTACATTTACGGTCAGGATGTTGAAGGCTGCCCCGTTCGCCAGCCCCATTCCCCCGCCTCCACCGCCACCTCCTCCTCCACCACCCCCCATACCATCAATCGTTCCTTGATCACCCATGCCCCCACAACCACCCATCCTGCAGCCTCCGCCTCCACCCATACCACCGGGATCGAACGCCAGGCTGCGCAGGATCACCTGCTGGCGAGCCAGGCTGGAAAAGTCTGCCCAAAGATCGATCCGTTCCCCCGGCATGAGCATGACGTAGTTCCTGGTTTCGACTGCCGGCAATAACCCACCATCCGTACCGATGACTTTCAATGGCATGCCATTGCTCCAGGCAAGCTTGTACGTGCGGGCGTTAGAACCGTTCACCACACGCAGCCGGTAGGCATGGGGTTCCACAGAAAAAGAAGCATTGAGTGCTCCATTGACCAGGATCTTCTGCCCTAAATAGCCCCACATCTGGTTGGGATTGTATAAGAACTGGTTGTTGCTGTCAAAAGTCCGGTCCTGGATGATCACCGGTAGGTCATATAAGCCCTGGCTGGCGCCAGGTACGGCCATCTGCTCATCTGCATCTGTGACGTAAAATAAACCCGCCAGGCCCATCAACACCTGCTCGGCAGTGCGCATGTGCGGGTGAGGATGGAACCAATATGGCCCAGCGTGATCGATCACCTGGAATTCATATATTTTCGTCTCGCCCGGTCCAATCGCTTGCATGGGTTGCCCATCACAGTCCTCAGGCACATGCAGGCCGTGGGGGTGAACGACGCTATCCTCGGTCAGGTTGTTGTGGAAATAAATCCGTAGTTTGGTGCTGCTCTGAACTCGCAAGATGGGCCCAAGGTAGTTGCCGGGAAGATTAGTTACGGTAACACCTGTGCCATTCAGGAGCTCACCTGTATAGCTCCAAACCAGCGTCGGTGTGCCGGATAAGAGCTGCACCGTCTTCTCAGCTGCAGTGATCGATACCTCGGCATCGGGTGTGAAATCTTCTGTGATACCTGATTGATGTGTTGTGTTTAGTCTGCTGAATAATGATTGCTTGGAGAAAAATGGATTGTAACTGGTTCCGATGAGCGCAAGCGCACCTACTCCTGCGCTTTGTAAGAAATTTCGCCTGCTAATAATTTTTGATGCCATGCGTCCCTCCCGGTTGAATGTGTCACTCCGACCATGCCGAAGGTTGCTTCGACGAGCCCAGAGTGCCTTTTATGGAATCGGTGCTACGAGTTCTAATTTAAAGATCCGCATTCGTTCTAATACTCTTTGTGCGAAAGAGTACAAAGATATTTTATAAAATAATAGCAAATGAATAATTGGCTTTTCTTGGCATTTATTGGTTCCAATCCAATAAATCGCTGCGATATTGAAACATGAATTGGAATCGCAAGGGTTGGAATGAACTAGCAGATTGTTCTTCTAGCATACCCATGGGTTTGGAGATTTGTACTTTCGCGGTTCACCGATCGTGGAAAGTCCGTCCTGCCCTTGCACAGAACCATCTCATGGTATATTATTTCCCTATCTGGTTACTCAGGTACTTAGTGATTAGTTACTTGGCTGATTAGTTACTTAGTTACTGAGTGATTAGTTGCTTAGGTGATTAGTTTTTTATCTACCTAATTACTAATAGCCTAATTGCCTAATCACCTGTTCGCCTGATTGCCTAATTACCTGATTACCTAATTACCTAATTACCTGATTGCCTAATCACTTTCCTTATGAACCGTCCAACATTACCCAAACGCATCATTGGTGCCCCAGTCTTGGGAGATAAGGTTGCTTTTACCCGCACCCTCACTGAAGCGGACGTAGCACTGTTCATCGGAACGACCTGGGATGTCAACCCGCTCCACACCGACGAGCTGTATTGCGCTGCTACTCAGTTCAAGCATCGAATTGTTCCGGGGTTGCTCACCGCCAGTTTACTCACCCATCTGGGTGGATTGTGGGCATTCCTTGCTACTGAGATGGACTTTCACTTTCTCGCCCCGGTCTATGTAGGTGAAAGCATTTCCGCCCAGGCCGAGGTGGGAGAGATCGACTCGGAATCCGGAGCGGTATTATTGAAATGCACCTGCACAAACCAGGACGGCATAACGGTGTTGAGCGCTGTTGTGCGAGGTTTCCCGGGGAAGTTCGAGTGAGCCTCAGGTATTTCCTGTTTGGATTGCTCATGCTCCTGCTGGTTTCCTGTGGACCAGCAGGTTCTGATCAGGTCCTCATAGCTGAGCTGCCCGACCCGGCCATATATGCACTCAGGCCTTCAGAATTACCGGAGGTGGGTTTGAGCTGGCAGTCCTCCTACCAGCAAACCACCTTAGAGCAGGGTTACAAATGGTCTTACACAGCCTACCAGGCTTACCAACCTGGGAGTGCCGGGGGTGAGCTAGAATCAGCCTTTGCGGTGAACAACGATGTCATCTTATACGAAGTTAGTATGAGCCGGGAAGACCTGCCTCAGCCGCCTCAGGCCATAGGGAACATCCAGGGTATTTCTTGGAAAAGTGCCACCCAGCTCCACCGCCTGGGTGATAAATCTGCGGTTTGGAAGACTACGATTGGAACGCTCTTTACACCGGTCTGGTGGTTGGAGTTTTACCAGGGACATGCCTATGTGCGTATCGGGTTGCTTGGCTTTCCAGATCAGATTGCCCCAGCCATCATTTATGGTCTGGGGGATATTATCGCTTCACGCCTGCCGCATTCAGTGGATACCTTGCGTTCCGATGCCGCCACGGTGATCGCCACCCAGCCACAAATCCGGCTGACTGCCACCCCCCAGGCAGCGCCAACTCCAAGCCCACTCCTCGACTCACCAGCGATTCCATCTGCCGCGCCGGAAGGGGGCATTCCTGTTCTGAGTTACACCGCTCCTTCAGGCGAAACCGGTATGGTATCTTTCTTCGACGAAACCGGGATTCAGCTGGTGGATGGGATCCTGGGCACCGACGATATTCTGAGTGACCTCGGCTCGGGTGCCGCTTACGAGTGGGTCGGCTGGACTGATCTCACCGAACCGGTCACGTTGACCTTTACCCTACCAGCGGATACCAGTATCGGTATGGTGGAGATTGGGCTGAACCATCGTGAAGGTTTGGGGGTTTTTGTGCCTAGCAGGGTGACGATCAATGGGCAGCCCTTTGACCTGGGTGCGGATGCTGTACCGAACAACCAGCGCAAAGACCTGATCTTCACAGGTCCGTTCACCGGACCAACCGTGACGATTGTCCTCAACCACCGCGGCCGTGGCTGGATCCTGGTAGACGAAGTTCGCTTTATCCCGACCAAATAATTATCCGCCAGCCAGTTTAGATTGTATCCAGGATGGATTAATATCCACTCTTCTGTTGGGTTTCAACCGGCGGATAAGCCGGCCGAGCTGCGTCACGTGGGTGGAAGGTGATGCCAGAGGGTAAGGTAACAGTCGCTGGACAGATGCAGCCACAAGCCACTGACGAAGCGGGGGGAGAAGCGGTCATTGAAAAGCAACACGACCGGCGTATAAGCTGTCACAGAGCACAAGAGGATGGGGGGGCCGGTGGGTGGACCAGCGCCGGCGTAGTCATAGAGCTCCATGGCACCAGGCGTGGTGACTGTGGAAGTGAGCACGATACCGGCGACGTGTCCCTTGCCGGTGTCGACCTGGACGTCTTGATCAGGCATGTAACAGGTGATGAGGTCTGCCATTGATAATCCCTCCGGAACTGATCCCCCCAAAACAAGGGGGGATGATCGTATAGTGAAAAGGCACGATCAGTACACTCGATTGTACTTGTCGAAGTCGACGTGGATGCCGATCTTGCCCTTGGCCAGGCCGGCTTGTGCCTGGGCAACTTGTAAGCGGTAATTCTCCTCAGCTCGTTGAACCATGGTAGTCATCTGAGTGATCACGGTCATGTGAGCTGTGGGGTCTTGCATGTAGTAACTGAGACGCTCCCTGTAGGCTCGGCAAATGACACTTGAAATCAAGATCGTCTCGAACTCGTCGGGGATGGTGATCAAGTCGTCAGCGTCGTCGTCCAGGTCCCAAAGATGATTGGCCAGGTACTGGATATAAATGTGCCCTCCAATCCTGAGAAGCTCGGAAGTGTAGAGATGCCAGCCGGCACCGTCAGCGAAGTTATGGTCCACGTCGTAGTAACCTGGCTCATTGTAAAACTCAGGGTCGAGACGGTTCTTGCGGTAAAGATAACGGGGATTAGAAGAGGTAAGACTTTGACCTCCGTACTCGATACTGATCATCTCTCGGAAGTCTACCTCCAAGTCGAAGCCATGCTCATCACCGAGCACAAGGGTATGGTCTTTGTACATGGGACGGAGAAGAGGAAACGCTTTGATTGCTTCGGTGACCCAGGGAATAATCTTATCGGTGCGTGACCAAACAGTACCGCTGCTGTCACCCAGGGCGACCAGGCAATCTGTGAGAAGTTGCTTATAAAGTGTGGTCATGATTTTAATCCTTATGGTATGACTACGTTCCACTGTGAAGAAAAGTCTTTGAGAAACAGCAAGCTGCAGCCTGGCTGGCTGCGTAGCCGGCCGATCTGCCGGCGAACACTCCGACCCGCAGCCGGTTGATATTGTTGTACTTGAAGACCACGATCTCACCGTATGGGTTGGTTGAGGGCGTGGCAGTGATCAGGTTTTCGTTGACACCCAGGAGAGCTGCAAGCCTGGTCTTCAAGGCTGACACGGTGAGATGGTCAGAGTTGAACACGGCTTCGAAGATCACGGCATTGGTATCTGCACGCACACGCCAATGATTACGCTCGTTGGGATGCTCGCTTTGGTTGCGCTGACCCAGCGCTTTGAGAGCGTCCACCAGGATAGCTTTCTGTTGCTGAGTAAGGCTCAGTGCTTCGGCGTAGAAGTAACCATTCCAGTCTGACATTAGATACCTCCGTTGTAGAGCGCCAACATCTGAGCTGCTGACAGAGGGGTATCCCACAGGGCAGCATGGGCAAGCCAACCCTGCCAGGGCTGCTGACCTACGTCAGAGCGAATCATGCCCAGACAGCAACCGTTACCAAATAAGGGTTTAACCATCTGGGTAGGAAATGCGATGGTTACATCAATCTGAGCACCATCTTTGTAACACTTATACTGATTGGCAGATAGAGACCAGGTGGAACCAAGGCACATCCAGTCTACGTCGGCGATCCCGCCTGGCTGCCTGAAACTATTTTTATAAAGGTACTCGATGATGTTATTAACTTCATGCTTGCGAATATTATTCTGTCCACCATTGGTAAAACTCATGGCACAATGACCAATTCCATCTGTCCACACCCCGACGTTTTGAACCTTACACCAGATCATCATAGTACCTTCGTTGACAGAGTAATTATCTTCGAGGGCTGCGGTGTAGATGTTGACTAAATCATTGGCACCGTCGAAGTAAGGAGCAAGGTCACCACCGGGAGCTGGTGTCTGTGCCAAAGTGGCACCCACATACCTTGCTAATCCAGCTGCTCCCAAAGTGCCATGGTTAAAAGCATCGACGCCGGCGAGTTCGTTCAGTGGGAAATAGAGGAGCGGGGAAGTAGACTTGACCAGGCCACGGTACAAAGCTGCTTTACTGGCATTAGACCTAACGATCAATGGCAGCATGGGATCACCTTCAAGGCCTGAGATAGCGGATGGTGACTACGATAGCCACTTCCGACTCATCACAGCCAGCCACTGAGACAGTGAGAACACCCTTGATGGGGATCAGGTCATACAAGCCGGTGAGTGCTGCAGCTGCATCACAGGTGGGCATGCGGGGGGCTAAGCTTCACGTCTGTTGCATTGTTCGACTTGACCACCAGGTTACCGAAGACAGATTCGCTGATGGTAACGTCGGTGGTAGCTGGGGCAGCATTATCGTAGTTAAGGTTCACATCGAGTAAGAAGCCTTCGATGGGTACAGTGGTGGCACTGCCAATAGCTGCACCATCTTCGCCAACTGTCTTGATCGATAATGTTTCAATAGCAATTTCACTCATGAGTGCATCTCCTTGTGCGGGCGGGGTGGAACGATTTAACCCACCCCGCCCATCCGCAAAAAAAAGTTTACTTAGTGTGTATGATGATCACCGGCTTACCGTTGACCAGCTTGACGGTGGAAGGGAAGTAGTCACCTTCGAAGTGAACAACCCAAGAACCAGCACCATAGGTGAGCATCAGTGTAGGCTCGGGTGTTGCCTGCCAGCTTGAGCACTTCTTCGAGCGTGGGTTTGCGTTCAGTCTTCGCCGGCGGGGGCTGGACCATGGCTGTTTTCTTTGCCATGCTTACCCCTCCATGAAGAAGAGTACCAAGGTGAAGTCAGCGACTGCGGTTCCACCTGCACCGTCATAGTCGAGCAAGGCTTCGATGATGGTGCCACCGGCGAAGTGATGATACTCGTCGCCTTCGAAGTCTTCCTTGCTGTCGTAGGAGTTGGGGGTATCGCTATCCCCCACATCCATGTTAGACACGGCACCATCGGTATCAGTGCTGGGACCGATATCGAGGATGCCATTGTTGGCGTTCGAACCGCTGGCGCTCACCCCGATCAATGTTGCTGGACAGGGGAGGGTGAAGATGAACTTATGATTTGCAGCTGCAGCGCCGGCAGTGTGGTAACTGATTGTGAAAAGGTTTCCTTGCATCTCTAACTCCTTATTTTAAAATGACTGGTTATGAGTTCTCGGGTCCCGAGAATTTAGGTCGGGGGATGGGAGGTGGACCCGGTCGGAGGCAGACCGGATTCGGCTCCTCCCATCCCATCAGCCAAACAAACTTACCCGCCTGCGACGACACGCTTGCCGATGCCTCGGTAAGTCGCCACCCCGTAAGCGTAAAGGTCCCTGATCTTGATCGGGAGGGTGTCATTGGTGAAGAGTAACCCACTCGATGGGTCAGTCACACTGAACAGCTGGGGCGCTGGGTGACTGGTGCCCCCTGGGTTGTCACCGTATGCCATGCAGATCACCGGTGCGATGCGTGGGTCAACGATGTAAGCCCAATCGGTGGTATCCGTCCACTCAGGCACCAGGATGGGCACAGGGCGGGGATCACCTGGCCGGTCAAGTGCATAGGGGTTGACATCGTTGTTGGGTGTGGCTGGATACCCACCTGGGCCGGCACCATAACCGAAGTCGATCAGGGTCTGATCGTACAGGTCGACCGGCACCAAGAGGAACTTGGGCCATAATGCCTGGCGTTTGGCACTGCCTAACTCGGCAGCCTTCATGCACTCCAAGCGTGCAGCTTTCCAGGCTGCGATGGAGTAAGAGGTAGTGGCATAGTTACTGTGGGAATTGTCAGCCACGAAAAGGGCCTTGCTATCCTGGGCGAGGGTTGGTCCTAACCCTGCAGCCTGGCTGAAAATGGCAGCGATGGCAGCAGAGCGTCCACGGATGGCGCTTATGGTCAGCGCCTTGGGGATTGCCTGCAGCTTGTTGATGTCCGAGTTGCGGATCATCTTGTCGGTGATCCCCACATAGGCACCATACTTGGTGAAAGCGCCGGTCTCTTTGGTGTCTGTCACTGCCAGCTCGGTGTAAGCTGCACCTTCGGCGACGACCGGAAGAGCGGTAAGCCCTCCGAACTGCAGCCACTGCATATCCTGCAGTGTTCCATCGGTGGCCTGAACCGAGGTGATCATCTCGTACCACCGGTAAGCGGTGAGGTTGGTGTAGAGGTCAAGGACGACCTTGTTCATGGCATTGACTGCCAGGTCGGCCAGGGTGGTGGTTGATGCTGCAGCGAAAGCGACGTGGGAAGGGTCGAACCTGCCCAACATTCCGATATCGCCGGTGACTGCACGATACAGTGCATCGGAGCGCCTGAGTTCCGGAGGGGGGAGCTTGGCACCTGGTGCACCAAACAACCAGTCAAAGTAGCCTTGGAACTGGGCAGCTGCTGCAGGTCCTTCGCTGAGCTGCTGACCACGGGGGGGCTGGTTACCGATGTTGATCACTTGATCTTCAACGGTCTTGTTAAGTTTCTCGATCGTAGCTTCGAGCTTGACGATACGATCTTCGAGCGGGTTTACGGGTTGATCGGTCATTTGTTGCAATTCTCCTTGTTCGATAGATTTTTGGTACTCGTCATGGTTGTACTGTTCTTCTTCGGCTTTGAATAAACCCGAAGGGTTTAGAGCTGGCTCATCCACAACGTCAGCTGCATACAGATTGGTTACCCTGGCAACCGGATAGTTACCGACTGCTCCGGAGGGCCGGCCTCCGGATGCCGGCAATTCTTTTCCGTCTGCAGTCACCCACACACGGTCAAGGTCGACGACCACACTGACACCCAGGGCTGCGGGGTCTTCCCTGGCCAGGTCCATGACATAGGCTCCAATGTCACCAGCTGGGGAGGAGTGAGCAGTCTTGCTGATCATCAGGTTGGCGACAAGCTTTTCGCCTTCGATGCGGAAGTCACGGAACCTGCCCAGGTACTTACCCAGGCCATCATGGAACCAGTCGGGATGAGTGAAGCGTGACTTGATGCCGGTGGCTTTGCCAGCTGCCAGGGTCTGCAGCTGAGCGAGTGTCACCTGGTCGAATAACAGCCGGTGGCCAAGGGCTTCACCGGTGGTGGCAATCGACACACCGAGGATGGCGTCGTCGACGATTGCACCTGAGAGCTGGATGGGTGAGCTGCGGAATTTCTCTGTCATTGTGGGAAGTCCTCCTTGTCTGCCGGCATGTTCTTGACGAGCTTGGTGTATTTGATGGTTGCCTTCACCGTGGGCGGGAACCTGGCGTTGACAAAGTTGTAGATGCCACTGGCACACAACCCAGCTGCCAGGCCAAAGAAAGCAACCTGGATATAAATCTGCGCCGGCTCTACCAGCTCACTGATTTTGTAGACCACAGCGAAGACGATACCCACGGCCATTGAAACAAGCATAAGCTTGTTACCGGTCAACCCAAACTTCTTGATGAACTCAACGATACCTAAGATCAATAATGCGAGGGTGAGCGGGTTTAAAGTAAAGTTGCCTAAATCCATTGTGCATCTCCTAACCTTCAAATTGGATCCTGACCGGTTAGGTCAGGTTGATATTTGCAAAGATAATTGTGCGATCGACGAGCTGCAGCTGGCGAGATCCAGCTGATAAATCTATGGAAAGCTACATTTTTTGCAACGATCATTGTGGCACTTCATCGGCCGGCTGATCACCAGGCTTACTGCCTGCTTCTGCAGCTGCTTCCTGGCCAGGGTACATGACCGGCTCGATGGGGTCGGCCTGGGCTTCGGTGACAATCTTGTCGAGCACATCATCTTCCTGGGGCTCACCGGCGAACTTAAGCACCAGGTCAGCTGCTATCCTGTGCAACGTAGGCGACTTGCCAAGGATAGTATTCTGCAGCGCTGCCATGGCCATGGCCATGGTGTTGGCACCGGTGGCCAGCTGGGCATTATCTCGCAGGGTTACATCTGGTGCTTCGACAGTGAACAGCTTTTTATACTCAAACTCAGCTGTAGCCGGCTGTGAACCTGTCTCAACAGCCCGTAGGAAGGCGTTGTACAAAATATCCTCCAACATCCAGATAAAATACTCCTGTCTTTTTGCCAGGAACTTTTCTGGAGGGGCTTGCATGGCTTCGGCTGTGGCTACGTTGACTTCTCCACCTTCCCCACGCCAGTGGGGAGGATAGCCAGAACCTGCATCGATGAGCTGCCTGACTGCCTTCATGTCGTGGCTGGCGTCAGCTCCACGCAAGCTGGGGGTGATAGTCTCCCAAGTCTCGGTCTCGTCTTTGACGATGATGCTGCCACTCTCGGGAGCTGCACCATACTGCACAGACTTCGCTTCGACCTTGTTCGAAGGGACTGTTACCAGGTACAAGAACGCTCGAGCTGCCCAATGCAAGCGCACACGGTCTTCGAGCATGCGGGAGTAACGCAGTAGCCAGGGGATGATGGTGGTTAGATCACTCTCACCCATCAGTGCACCGATGGGCTTATTGACGGTGTAGTGCAGCATCACAGCGTCAGCCATGGGTGCATCTGGATGATCGGGGGACAGCCAACGGCGGGGATCATACTCGCCGGCCGGTGGGTTCTCCCAAAACACCAGCTCAGTTTCCCAATCATTCTGAGCTGTTTCAATCTTCTGGATTTGATCCTTGGTGACAAAGCGCAGGTAAGACATTCCGTCAACCTGGTTCCGGAAGAGCAGCACAAAGAGATCACCTGACCGGCTCAACTCTTCCACCATGGGCACCAGGCGCAGGTCCATTTGATTTTTACGATGGTTCCAAAAGTCATGGATGAACTTATCGAGCACAGCATCGGGTGAGCTGAAGCGGATACCAGTACCCACCACATAGTTAACGGTGGTATTGATCACCCGCCAGGCCATGGGGTTTTTACGCCAGGCTGTCAGTGCATCGGTGTACAGCTCCTGGATTTCGGACCAGGTTCGGTCGTGCTTGCGTCCGGAGATCGTCTGCCAGTGGTCGTCAGTGGAAAGATTAGGTTGAACGTTGAACGTTTGAACGTTGGCACGTTGAAAGAGACGAGCTATCACAGATGGGTTTTTCATAGCGAACCCTTTATGACGCTATGAATAATTACAGATAAATTATTCACTTTACGACCTCCAGATAGCGGTAACCGTTGCGTTCTACCGCGGACCAGCCCCGTGAGTGCCTTGCCCATACATCAAAACCACCAAATTCTTCCACCTCTACGGTTTCGCCCTTTACCAGCTTGCCAGTGATCTTTGCCCTCAGGTTGGGAGATTGCCGGATGCGCAGCCCGTCGAATAAGGCGCGTAGTTTCAAGCTGCCTTGGGTTGGAAGGGGCTCTACACCCGGCGTGCTGTTACCGAACCAGGCCATACATTCGTCCAGGCTGCCGTTAAACCAATCAGCGTCTACTTCTCCCTTGCAGCCTGAGATGCTCCAATAATCGCTGAACTGCCAGATACGCCAGGTGTCCCAACCTACCGGGAGCAATGGTAGGTGTTCCAACGTGTAGTGCGCCACGATCAAGTCATAACCGCCTGCCCAACCGGGTTTGGGCTGGACAAATTCGTTCCAATACCCCGCCGAGGTATAGATGGCAGGTCTGGTGGCGGTCAGTAACTCGATGCGTTCCAAGAAGGCATGCAGCTTAGCGGTGATATCTTCCTGGCGATCGGGTTGTTCTACATCCACGATGTAGCGCTTATATTCTTTGCCGGCCGTGCGGATGAAATGCTCCGCTTGAGCGACAGGGTCCAGCACAGGTTGGTAATAGTGGTACGGAGCGTGGGCTATCCCGGCTTCATTGCAGCCTTGCCGGTTGTGTTCGAACTGGTCGTCCACGTAGCGAACCCCATCTGTACATTTGTAATAAGCGAAACCAATCGTTGGGGAAGCAATCTGCCAGTCTATGTGACCTTCCCAATGAGATACATCCACACCTAATGTGCGCATAAGTTTGATCCTTTCTTGTTTCAGTCTCGTAAAGGAATCCATATTTGAATTGTGTTTAAAAATCAAATAGAAAACAAATATTCTTTCACTGAATTCCGCCAACCCTGTTAAAACTTCATCTCTGCCAGGATATCCATTGGCTGCAACACCTGTGACACTCCCAGCCCCCAGGACTCATGATCCAATACACTGATCAAGGCCGCTGATACGACGAAATCATCGTGAATCAGATCCCCTGTGGCTGCGTCCCGCTGGGCATCCGGCACACCCCAGCGCATGATCTTCCCAGGTCCATCCTGGATGCTGTATTGGCAATACTCGAGCTGGCGGTGCATCTCGTCATCAAATGGATGAAATTCTTTATATCGTCCGCTTTCGATAATGGTGATGAAACTCCAACCCAGATCGCTCTTGCTCGCCTGGTTGAATTCGAACGGTACCAGGCGGGACCCCAGGCGGTCGGCCAGGAATCCGGCCAACCCAGCCCCCACGCCGGTGGCGTCGATAATCACCTTCACCGGAGCCCATTGTCCAGCCAGTCCCAGGATAGTTCCATATAATTGTGAGTGTTTCACTCCTTGCCAGGCGTGCCGATTCACCACCCGGTAAGTGGGCTTGCGGATGAGTGGATCGTTTACATTGGTGGTATCCACCTCGAAGATCGTCAGCACGGTGCTGTCACGCGCCGGGTTGGCAAGTTGTTCGATATGATCACTGGCAGCCTCGTCGGCTCCTGCCACATCGATGGTGAAGGCATATGCCTGCCCTGGTGAAGGTACTTCCTGGCGTGGGTGCGACCCCTGCATCAGCATGCGCCGGCTCAATGAAAACATCCCACTTTCGTTGTCGATCTCTTCGCTGTAGTATTGAGTCCGAACCAGTGGGTTATTCCTGCCGAGCCTGGCTACCTGCTCGGCCACAAATTTCCTGTAAGCAGGCACCTCTGCGCCGACCTCATCAGCAGTCAGCACCCAGGTACGCCGGATGCCATCCTGCTGTTCCTGAAGGCGGGCAGCGCGCAGCTCCCGCGCCAACAGTGTGCGGCTGGTCCAGGCGGTGCCCCAAAAAACGCGGGTGGCATTGGTCGCGGCTGCCATGGGGGCGATCTCCTTATCCCACTTGGAGATTTCCACATCCTGGGCTTCGTCGCATTCGAGCAGCAGCGAAGCAGTCGCGCCCACAATACTAGAAGTAGGCTGACCGCTAAGGAAGTGGATCATGGCCTGTCCAAACTGGTAGATGCAACCCGAGCGCTTGGTCCAGCGACCAAGGCTCATCACGTTGCGCTTGATCACCCTTTCGAGACGGCGCATGGCATTCAGGCTTTGGGGCTTCCAGGTGGGCGAGACTTTCACAATTTCAGATTGCCGTGGACTGAAGACACTCAAGAAGAAAACCTCAAGCTGGGCTTGCAGCTCATTCTTGCCTGACTGGCGCGGGAAGATGACCACGAAGGAATAACCTTTTTTCTGAATCACCGAATCAATGATCGCCTGGGCTGCCTGGCGCTGATAGCTGCGTAAACGGATATCGCTGCCCAGCTGGCAGAAGAGATTGATATCCCGCAACATATTCTCGTATCCTTCGATCAGACAGTCTTCCATCGGACCTCATGGATGCAACAGTTTACTGACCAGCTCAACCAGCGAGAGCAGCCCACCGCCGACAGCCAGGCTGGCCAGCAGCTTAAACTGCGTGGCACTCTCAGTGAGGTCGCGCAGGCGTTTTTCAAAATCGGCTGCCTGGCTCTCCAGGAGCTTCAAACGCAGCTCGCTCATCTCAGCCTGGTGATTCTGTTCCACCCTGGTGGCGGCTAAATCAGCCTTGACCAGGTCCAACGTCCGACCGAGCTGCTCTGCAATGAGGTTATTCGGGGTTTCATGTGTAATGGAGGTCATTCCTGGTCCAATCCCCATTCCTGACGCACTTCGCGGATGGCGGTATCCACCGCCTGGGCGAAGTAATTTAAGGTGGGGCATTCAGCTCGTTCCGGGCAGGTGGGGCAGCGCTGCGTGGAACGGCGCAGTTTACGGATGGCACGGTGCAGATCATGCGATTTTTCCAGCACCTGCCTGGCTTCCAGCAAGATGGGGCAGGTGGGATTGGGAATGCCCGGTGTGACCGGGCGAGAGCCTACAAGGAGCGGTTTGGGTAGATTTTTATCCATATTTTTTCCTCAATTCATCATTCACTCTTTGGATGGCGATAGAGATTTCGTCTACCGCTTGAGAATGTCTCTCATTCATGACCCTCTGCGTGCGCAAAAGGCTGGCGAGCCGACCTGCAGCTGCACCCAGAGCGACCAGCACCTTGGTGGCCTGGGTGATGTCATCGATGCCATCGGCCAGCTCCGCAGTACGGCGCATCATCACCCTGAGCAGGGTGATCTCATTTTCCAGGTTGACTGCTTCGTCGTCTGATAGGTCATTGGACTCACTCAAACGGAACAGGCGTGAGTAGAACCCATGCTTGAGGGCATTCAAGTTACCTTTAGGGGCACCGCGCGGATTGGTCATAGGCAAAAAAATAATGATCACCACCAAGGACACAAAGGACTCGAAGGTACACTAAGTTTTTAGTAAGGAAATAAATAATAGATAGTAATTTAAACGGCTCAAAATTGTCGGAACATCCGAAATCCATCGGGTACAGGTTTTTAAACGTTTGAACATTTAAACATGCTAACTTGCTAACATGTAAACGATCCAACGTTCCAACGTTCTAACGTTCCAACCTTCCAACGTATCTCGAACCCCTGGCACGGGTGGGTGGTGCTGCAGTGCCTTGGTTCCCTGGCAAGGGAGAGCGCCGGTAGGAGCCGGGCAGCATGCGGTGCTGCCCTATGGCGTTAATAAGTAATGGCACGGGTGGGCGGAGGTCTTACTCCGCATTGCCCGTGCCAGGGGTTCTGGTACTATTATAGCACATTTGTTCTAATCCACAAGGGGTTTATCAAAACTCGCTAAAACTTTAAGATTTCTCATAAAAGAAAGGCAATCCGGTAAAAGTGCAAACCGGACGGGTTAGTAATTAGTAATCAGGCGAATAGGAGAAAAAAATGGCTTGTGGTAGGTCAATTATCGAGCAGGAATCGCAGAGAGAGGCAGTAAGATTGAAACTGACGTACTGGTGGTGTTTGGAGAATATTTTAAGATTTGGAATTTAAAACAAGTAATTAGTGATAAGTAATCAGGCAATTAGGTGAAAAAAAAGCAGGTGCACTTGCTTCTTACCCTAAAACAAAGGGTATTACGCAATGACATGATCTTTTTGTAGTTGTCCGATAATTTGTCTAAGGGCAGTGGCAAAAGTCTAAAGAAAAATACCACTTTGCCTCCTGGTGTGCATCTAAATAGCAGGTAATAAAAATGGAGTGGGGTAAAGCATAGGAGGAATATCATGGCTTTTATCAAGACTATCCCGGAAGACCAGGCAGAAAACCTGCTTCAAAATTGGTATCAGGCTGAAGCAAAAACCAACGGCTATGTGCCCAACTACACCAGGGTTTTCAGCCTGAACCCTGAAGCGTATGATGGCTGGAAGAAGCTGATCGGTGCGGTGCGCTCGAGGATGAAATTACGGAGCTACGAGCTGGTGACTTTTGCTACCGCCATGGCCACCCGCTGCAGCTATTGAATGCTGGCACACGGAGCGTTGCTCCGCAAGAATTTCTTCAGCCCCAATGAGCTTATTGCAATCATCAAGGATTACCGTAATGCAGGTCTCAGCGCTGAGGAAGTGGCCCTCATGGCATTCGCCCAGAAAATCACCATGGATGCTGGAGAGATAAACGAACAGGATTACGCGGAATTGCGCCGTTTCGGTCTTACGGATGATGCAATCCTGGACGTGGTGTTGGCATGCACGGCGCGCAATTTCTTCAGCAAGACCCTCGACGCCTTGGGAGCCGCACCGGATGATGCCTATAAGGACCTGGAACCCGAGCTGGTTGATGCGCTTGCCATCGGGCGACCATTTCCATGATCTTGGCTGCGTCCGGTTGGATGAGTGCGCATAATTTACATCCAATCAGATGTCTTTTTCGTATCTTTTATTATGCTTATTCTGGCATTTAGGTATGGATTCCCTGAACAAAGTATTGCCAGCATCAACGCGAATGAAAGGGAAGAATAACATGAAGATCTTTATGAATATTATTGCCGTATTGATCATCCTTGTTGGGGCGGTCTGGTTCCTGCAAGGGATTAATGTGATCGGTGGCAGTGTGATGACCGGTCAGAGTCAGTGGACGCTCATTGGGGGTATCGCCTTCGTGATTGGGATTGTATTGCTGATCTTTGCCAACCGGAAAAGAGCGTCTGCCCCCCAGAAATAACACATCATACCCAGCTTCGGACAAAACATCGGACAATAATGGTCATTGCGGAATCCCCGCTGGTTTTCGGGGACCTACCCCCGCTGCCTTGCGGGGAGAATCCCTTTTGTTTTTGGGAAGCCAGCGACCCTGCAACGTCAGAAGTCGCGATTGTTTTTTGAGCGATCTTGATCTTGCGGTTGTTAATCGGGGGAACTAGGTACGGGCGTCTTTAAAACTCTTTCTTATCTCCTTTACCCCTATTCCCAGGATTGCTCTGTCCAGATAAAATAAAAAAGCTTCCCGCCTGACTCAGGCAGAAAGCTTATCTTCTTGTTTGGTTATTCTAAGCCTTTTTCATGAATACGAAGTAACCAAAGCCAAGTCCCAGCAGCAAATAGATCACCACGTTTAGCCAGACCAGGTTATTAGACGTGCTGGCAAATTTGTCATACAGAGAAACCACGAATCCCAGTACCATGGCGGCAAACAAGCCTGCCTGCACCCCCCTGGAGGCATTGTTACGGTTCAGCCAGGCCAGGAAGGCATACCCGAGCAATGCCGCACCGAAGTAGCGCGCCACGAATACGCCGGCACCATCGAGGGTATTTCCATAAAGCTTTATCGCAGGTATCGGTGCCAGG
Source organism: uncultured Chloroflexia bacterium (assembly GCA_963809805.1). Classification (GTDB taxonomy): domain Bacteria; phylum Chloroflexota; class Anaerolineae; order Anaerolineales; family UBA4823; genus FEB-25. The sequence continues at coordinate 642,527 of CAWELB010000002.1, forward strand.
ATGAAACCCAACCCGAAAATAAATGCCACGATCGCAGTAATAATCATTAAAGTGCTCAGTTTCATTTTATTCCTCCTTGGCAAATGCGAAAATATTCGATTTATAGAATACTTACACCATGATGGGTATGCAATGATGGTTCTCCAATGCTCCGCGCCCCGACCGTATGTATAGTTATATCAGGCCCTCCTTTCTCCCAGAAGAATTGATTCCTGTGCCCGGATGATCTGGGGGAACAGGCTCATCGCTTATATTTCCACCTAATAGTTTAGTCATTGTATTAATAAACACCTGAATCCAGAAATGGTTATCCATTAATTGGTAATGCAGCCTCCCTTCACAGTATAATCATCCTCCATAGATAACTCTGATTCATTCATAAAATACAATGGTCATTGAACAAAAATGAAGTCAATAATAATGCGCCCAGCAGAATATGATCGGGATTTTGGCAAGATTGCGCTGTTGTTTTCAATCGGGCAGGGAGAGCCGACCTCGGAGGCTGGTCTTAAGCTTGACTACAAGGACCATAAAGGCAGGCTGATCCGGCTGATGGTGGCTGAGGATGAGCAGGGCGAGCTGCTGGGGTTCAACTGGGTCACGCGCAGCCGCTTTGATGCTAACCAGGCGTATTTCTACCTGGTGGTGTCACCAGGTCAGTATGGGCAAGGGGTGGGTCGCCAGCTGTATGCCGACCTGGAAGCTGCGGCTCAAAAAGCCGGTATCCTCCAATTGCATGTGGATATTCGCGATGACTTCCCGCAAGCGCGTGAATTTGTGCAAAGCCGAGGTTTCATCGAACAGGCCCATTATGTGAAGCTGGGGTTGAACCTGGAAGGGTTTGAAGAAGTGGGGCGAGATGCGATCATCGACAAACTGAAGTATGAAGGTTTCCTGTTTACCTCAATGCAAGAATTGGGAGATACAGAAGCCGCCCAGCGCAAGCTGTATCAGCTGAACGACACCACCAACATGGAGCTGGTCATTCCAAAGGCGCAGCATATCTGGCTTTCGTTTGCCGACTTTAAGCAAAAAGTTTGCCGGACGGATTGGTACAAACCGGCTGGTCAGCTGATTGCAATTGATCGCGGCACCGGTCTGTGGGCTGCCATGAGCGCCATCACTCGTTTTGAGGGTGCTGATTACGCCAATAATCTGCACACCGGGGTAGATAAACGCTACCATGGGCGCAAGCTTGCGCAGGCGATGCTGTTACAGGCGCTGCGCTATGCCCGCGAAACACTAAAGGTCACCAGTGTGCACGCTGACGAAAATGCGGATCACATATCCTCGCTTGCCATCTATCATGAGCTGGGTTATACCAACCTCCCGGGAATTTTCTCGATGGAAAAATCCCTCCAGCCTTGAATTGTGAAAGTATTCCTGTTCAAACAAGTCGATTGAGGAGCTGTGATGGAAAAAAAGGTTGTTACCACCAAAATTTTAGCCATCACCGGAACAATTTTCGTATGCTTCCCGATCCTGGCAACCCTGGTGCTCTCAACGGCTTTCTTCATCCGTGCAGGTTTCCTGCGCATCGATTACCTTACTCCGGCTGAATTCTTCCCCGTTGCATTGCTCGGTGGAGCGCTGCTTGTTTGGGCCGCTGTTAGAGCACGTCTGTACCTCAAGGCGATCGCATGGGTGATTGGCATTTTAGCTGCATCCCTGCTCGCATCTTTCGGCCTGGCAGTCATCACCGGGTTGGCTGCGGGTGAAATGGAAGCGCAGGGTGTGTGGTTTGGGATCGTGGTGGCGCTGCTGGCGGTTTACACGCTCGCTCTCATCCTGGGAGGCGTCTCTGGTATATTATTGTTGAAGGACCTGTTCAAGCCGAAACCGGCCACCTCGCAGCCTGTTTAATCCCTGCCATTATGTTTTTTGGGGTGGACAGCTGTAAGTGGTGTTAATGTTGCCCTTCCACCCTTAAAAGCGACTCACAATCACGCCTTTCCTTTGATTCTGTAAATAGTTACGAGTATAATTACAGCTATCAACGACTGTCTTCTCGGGGAGGAAAGGATTTTAGAATGTTGACCTTATACGAAGAGCTTCTTTTACTCACAATTCATGAGGATAAAGGCATTTTCATCGGTTCAACCGTCGATGCGCTTAAACCGGGCTTGGTCGGGGCAATCCTGTCAGAGCTTGCTTTGAGTGCCAGGGTATGCTACAGCACGAATCATCGGCTTATGCTGGCAGAGAACACCCCCACCGATGATCCACTTCTGGATGGGGTGATTACCGTCCTGAAGAACTCAGACAAGGAACGCAAGTTTGGTTACTGGATCAATACCCTCAATCCCAAACCCGAGAAACTACGCAAACAGATCACGAAGAGCATGATCCAAAAAGGGATCTTCACCCAGGAAGACGACCGCCTGCTTTGGGCCGTCCCCTCGCCAGAACATCCCGACATTAAAGCTTCCACCAAATATTCGCTGATCCAGCATCTGCGGGGTATCGTCCTTGCCCAGGAAGAAGCCCATCCACGCGAAATCGCTTTTCTCAGCCTGGTGAGCGCCTGTGGTCTGCTCGACTTGCTGTTCCTGCGGGATGAGCGCAAAGCCGCCAACCAGCGTATCACCGAGCTGGTTGTCTTTCACGCCATGCAGGATCCGAATTTCGAAACCATCCAGGAGATAACTTCTGCGATTGCATCGGTGGTCGAAGAAGATTAGCACCTTTGGTGGTAAAGCAGGGCTGGTATCCTACCTTCCACAACTTTTTGACCTCGCAGATCAGCTGCCTGAGAGGTCTATTTTTGATATGATATAATTTCCGATATTAAAGATAAATAATATCTTAATAACTGCGTTCTAAGGAGGATAGCGATGGACGTAAACCAATTAACCCTTGACGCAATTTATGCCGGTTGGCGCCATTATCAGGAATTGCTGATCGCAGCTGTGGCGCCTCTCACCCCCGAGCAGCTGGCACTCCAGGCAGCCTCCAACCTGCGTTCGATCGAGGCTATTGCAACCCATATGATCGGGGCGCGTGGGCGTTGGTTCGCCCCACCCCTTGGAGACGGCGATAAGCAATTGGCTGCTTTCAGCCGTTGGGATCGGCGCGGCGGACCTGTCCGTACGGCTGCGGAGATCGTCGCGGGATTGCAGTTCACGCTTGATTACATGCAGACCACCATCCATCACTGGACCCCTTCGGATTGGCAGGGGACAATCCCGGGTGAAGGATTATTCGATCCTGCGGTCGATACGCGCCAGTGGGTGATCTGGCATCTCATCGAGCACGACCTGCACCACGGAGGTGAGATTTCACTCACGCTTGGCATGCATAAGCTGACCGCCCCCGATTTATGATTTTTGGTTCTATAATAATAGAGTAATTACTCACCGGAATAGGGAAAATGCAAGAAACATGCGTTTGTCATCGCTAGTGAGCGACTTTTGCGAGCAAAGCAATCTTCACCAAGGTTAAATTACCGTTAGATATGCGGATGTGAGTATGTTTTTAATAGGATAGGAAGATTGCTTCGACAAAAACCGTCTCGCAATGACAATGAAGTGAGATGATTTCGATAATTCTGAAGTCAACAAATCAAGATAGATGATACAGTGAGTAATTACTTAATGGAAATGGAGGAAATTTATGCTACCCTTTTTTGAAGCCCTTGCAAACCAGTTCCACCAGCTGCATGGCGACGTCCAGCGTGATCTGGATGCGATTCCAGCCGCTGCACTGGATTGGGTGCCTGGTCATGAGATGAACTCAATCAGCGTGATTATCGTCCACCTCGCCGGTTCAGAGCGATTTTTGATCGGGGATGTGGTCATGCAGGATCCATCCAATCGCGATCGGGAGGCTGAGTTCCGTATAGCCGGGATGAGCAAAGCTGAGCTGGTTCAGCGCATGTCATTCACCGAGGACTACCTCAAGGCGGCCCTTGAGAAACTAAGCCTGGCGGACCTTGAAACAAAGCGTATTCACCCGCGCCATGGTGACCAGGTCACCGTAGCTTGGGCATTGCTGCATGCCCTGGACCACGCAGCTACGCACGTCGGGCACATCCAGATGACCGTCCAAATGTGGCACCAGAGGTCGGTAGGCGAAATCTAGACCGGTGTATTTATCTGCTCATCCATCGCAATGCTCCGCTGCGGATGGCTATCCACTCGGGAGCTTGCTAGTATGTCCATTCTCAATCAGCTCTCCTCGCAATTGGGTGATCGCACGGAGTACTCCAACCGCAAGGTCGTTATCCAGTGCCTGGAAAATCCCGATCTGCTTGCTGATATCGCCGCGGGTCTCAACGACCGTAATGCTGCCATTGTGGGTGACTGTGCCGAGGTGATGACCAAGGTGGCGGAGGCAGACCCTGAATGGGTGGTCCCTTACGCAGACTACCTGGCGTCCCTTTTAATCCACAAAACCACCCGCGTGCGTTGGGAAGCCGTACACGCTTTGTTCCTCATCACTCCCTTCATTCCCGCCTCCATTGCCCCATTGCTTCCCATTTTGATGGAGATGATTCGTGCTGATAAAAGTGTCATCGCGCGTGACTATGCCACCAACACCATTGCCAGCTATGCCTCCACCAGCCGCCATGCTGCCGAGTGTGCTTATCCATTATTGAAAGAAACGCTCACACTGTGGGGTGGCAAACAGGCTCATCATGCATTGCTGGGATTGGCTCACGTCGCCAGGCTGGTTCCCGGGTCTCAGGATGAGCTTCTTCTCATCGCTGAAGATTTTTCGCACTCTCCCCGCGGCGTTGTGCGCAAGGCTGCCAAAGGTTTACTAACTGCCATCGGCACTGGTACTATGGGAGAGGCTTGATCGTTGGTGCTTGCGCCTAATTCTCACGTTTTTTCTTCATTAATCCCAGATTTCTAGACGACGAATGATCTCTGACATTACCTCAGATTACCCATGGCTCTAAACCGATCGTACCTCCCATCATTCACCTCCCGGCAGTACCAAAATGAGCAGGATTTGCTATCCATGCTAGATATGCTGATGCTCGCCCGTTCACGCACCAATGACTGGCACTACGCCCACGTGGGCGAATTCTTGTTCAATTACTTCATGGTGGCTTGCCACCTGGATCCTCAGCAACATATTCGCCTGTGGCATGCTGAAGACGGTGTGCTGGTCGCCTATGCCATCCTGGGTGAAGACCCTTTGTTCGAATGCCAGGTCTTGCCCGAGTATGAATGGATTGGGATCGAGGCGCAAGCACTCGGTTGGGTGGAACAGAGTCTCCTCCACCTTCGCCAGCTTGACTCCAAGAAATGGAGCGGTGAGCTAGCTTCTGGCTCTCGCCAGGATGACCCCAGGCGAATCAGTTTTTTGGAGCAGCATGGCTTCCGTTATTCCGGCAGGTTTGCGGAAGTGAACATGCTCCGCTATCTTAGCGAGCCGCTTCCCGAATTGGCAATTCCCCCAGGTCACCGGGTGTGCTCGATGGCAGAGCTGTCGGATGTTTCCGATCGGGCAGCAGCCGAGCGCGATGTCTGGCTGCCATGGACAGTCGGCAACATCACTGATGCAGATTACACCAATTTTATGCGGCTGCCCGGCTACCACCCTGACCTGGATGTGGTCACCCTGGCACCCGATGGGATCATTGCCGCCTATGTGGTGGGTTGGGTCGATCCCCTGAACCGCATTGGAGATTTTGGTCCCGTCGGGGCACGCACGGCTTACCGCCGGCAAGGACTGACCCGCCTGGCGCTGCTCGAGAGCTTGCGCCGCATGCAATCGTATGGCATGGATCGTGTGTGCATCTCCACCGGGTTCACCAATACTCCCGCCATCAATCTATACACCTCCATTGGCTTCAAGATCGTGAACCGTTACCTCGATTATGTTAAACCGGGTGAGCAATCTGCTCCGGGTCATCAGTCGTGAGCTAACCGCTAACTGCTAACAGCTAATTACTCTTCCTTGACGCTGATTACGATTGGAGATAGTATTCCTAACCGTATGGATGCCACCCATACCAGTGGAGGAAAAACCATGGAAGCCTATTCAATGATCTACGAAGTCCGCTGGACCGATATCGATGCCAATCGCCACGTGCGCTATTCCGCTTACATCGATGCTGCCGCCGAGCTGCGCTACCGCTTCTTCACCCAGCACAACCTGCCGCCTGAAGCTTTCGATAACCTTGGTGTGGGTCCGGTCTACACCTCCCTCACGGCCAACTTTTTCCGCGAAGTGCGCCTGGGTGAGACCCTCACCATTACCTATTTGCTCACAGGGCTCTCTCCTCAAGGTATCCGCTGGAAGGTGCAGCACGACTTTCTCAAAACCAATGGTAAGAAAGCGGTGAGCGTGTCTCTGGAAGGCACCATCCTCAACCTCACCACCCGCCAACCTGCCGTGCCCACCCCCGAGATCATGGCCGTCTTCCAGCTAGTCCCGCGCAGCCCCGATTTCGATGTCCTGTCTGAGAGTAAATGGTTCAAACCGCGCAATTAATTTATCAGCGAGTATTTGCTCACCACAACTATCTATAACCGTCCAAAAATGACCAAACAATATATATAGTAGGGGCGCAGGGGAAAAATTCAATAATATACATCCTCAAATTCCTCCCCTGCGCCCTTACGGGACAGGAAACCTGGATTAGTGAGTAATTACTTCAGAGATATGCATCAAACATTCTGCATTTCCGAGTGATATCAGATGGCAAAGCGAAATAGCAAACCTATAGCCCAGGATGCATACGATGATCTGGCCGAATCGTATGCCGCCATGGTGGATACCAAACCTCACAACGCCTATTACGAACGCCCCGCTACATTGTCCTTATTGCCAGATGTAGCCGGTAAACGAGTCCTGGATGCTGGTTGTGGTCCCGGTGTGTATACCGAGTGGCTGGTTGCGCATGGGGCTGAAGTAGTGGCGTTCGACGCAAACGAGAAGATGGTCGCATTGGCTAAGCAGCGCCTGGGCGACAAAGCGCAGGTGCTGCTGGCGGATCTTGAATCTCCGCTCAATTTTCTGGCGGATGCATCATTCCACCTCGTGGTCAGCCCGTTGGTGATGGATTATGTCAAGGACTGGGAACCTGTCTTTAATGAGTTTCATCGCGTTTTGAAATCGCGTGGGTGCCTGGTATTCTCAATGGAACACCCCTACATGAAGTACGCCACCCACCACCTCATAAGTAACTACTTTAATGTGGAACGGGTGGAATACGTGTGGCGTGGTTTTGGAAAGCCAGTGCGCGTACCTTCTTACAGGCGCCCAATGAGCGCAGTGGTCAACCCATTACTCAAAGCGGGTTTCATCCTGGACCAGATCCTGGAGCCATTACCCACGGATGAATTTAAAGAAGAAGACCCTGAAGAATATGAGGAATTGATGCGCAGCCCGGGTTTCATGTGCGTCAGGGCTATCAAGGGGAACCGACCAGTTCACCAGGATGCACAAGGATGAACCTGGGTCCGTCAGAATAGTTTTTTAGTGCTTTGACATGGCGAATGATCGTATCATCATTTACTTCATCGTTCACCAGCGAATTATTTGACCGCTTCTTCCTTTCATTCTGATTTCCATCGTTATCCTCCTGTTCATTGCGGGTCGAGCAGATACCCATCAGCTATTATTTTTTCCGTGGGGGCGCAGCATTGCTTTGATTTTTTTATCCTCCATCCAAATCGTGGTTTGTGCCTGGTTATGCTCTTGACAGGATTCTGATTAATATATATAATCTATATACCATCCATATGGATGGTATATAGATGGTTAGGAGAGGAAAAATGTCATCACCTATAGAGATCAAATCTTTCAATGTCAAAGAAGCCAGTCAGGCAGAATATGCTGCTTTGAACCGGCACCTGAACATCATCCGCCAGGAGCGCCTGCCCGACGATCCCCCAATCACCCTCGATGAGCGCATCCAGGAATTAAAAAATATACCCCCCTACGTCGATGTTAAAATTTGGTATGCCCGGGAAGCCGGTCACGACGATATGATCGCCGAGGGTTTACTGCAGCTGATAAACATGGAAGAAAACCAACACCTGGCGCAATTCGAGATTACCGTCCAACCGAAATATCGCCTGCAAGGATTAGGTCGTCAGATGCTCAGCCTCATCACCAGGGCTGCAGAAGCCGACAACCGCCGCCTTCTCATTACTACCACCTATGATACTATTCCAGCAGGTGCAGCCTTCATGACCCGCCTGAGCGCTAAGCGCGGCCTGGAAGGTCATGTCAACCAATTGCGTCTGGAGGACCTCGATCGAAACCTGCTCGCACAGTGGATGGAACAGGGTCATTCTCTCGCCTCAGAATTTGAGCTTGGATTATGGGATGGACCCTACCCCGATGACCGGCTGGAGGCTGTCGTTCAGCTTTTTGAGCTGAACAACCAGCAACCTTTCGGTGATATCGAAGTTGAGGACGTACATATGACTCCCGAACGCTTGCGCCAAATGGAACAAATGATCTTTTCACGCGGAGATAAGCGCTGGACTTTCTACATAATCGAAAAGGGTACAGGCAACTTTGCCGGATATACCGAGACGACTTGGAATCCAAATCGCCCGGAAATTTTGCATCAAGATATGACCGGAGTTTTTCCCACTTATCGAAATAAGGGTCTCGGTCGATGGCTTAAAGCTGCGATGCTCGATAAAGTGTTGCGTGACCGGACGGACGTAAAATTTGTCCGCACGGGCAATGCCGATATAAATGCGGCCATGCTCAAGATCAACACTGAGCTCGGCTTTCAGCCCTACCTGGCGAATGCATTATGGCAGATCGAAATTGAACGCATCTTGTCTTATCTGGAGCAAGACCGACAGGGGGGCAACCATGCCTGACACAGAAAAAATTACCATCAATATGTCGGCGGTTGACCTGGGTAAAATCGACCTTCTCGTCCAGGAGGGCATGTATTCCAACCGCACTGACTTCATCCGCACCGCCATCCGCTCGCAAATGGAGAAGCATACCTTCGAAATCCAACAATCTGTGACCCGCCATTCCTATGTGATCGGTGTGATTAGCTATAATCGTGCAGATTTCGAAAAGCGCAAGCAGAAGGGCGAGAAGCTGACCATAGCCATCGTGGGTCTGCTGCACCTGCAAGATGACATATCCCCGGAGTTAGCTGCTGAAGTAGTCGAATCCATTCAGGTGCGCGGGATATTTATCGCCAGTGAGGCAGTCAAGGCTGCCATCGCGGGTCGATCCATCTAATTCTTCAACCCGTAAAGTCACCGACATTCTTCCCCATGAAGCGGAGGGTTCCTCCATCCTTTTCAATTTTGTGTGCCGGTTGGTGGGTGTATGGTATAAATACCCTGTTTTAAGCTTTCCAGTTTTGGTTTTTTCGATGATGAGGACTTCAACATGATTGATATAGAAAATGCACCCTCAATCCCCGGATTGATATTTCGGCACTACAAGGGTGAGTCTGACCATGCGCAGATCGCGGCGGTCCTGGTGGCGAGCGAGGCTGCCGACCAGATGAACCGAGAAGTGACGGCGGATACCATTACCAGTTCCTACCAGCGCATGACCAACTGTGATCCCCATGGCGACATCATCTTTGCCGAAATCGATGGTCAGATGGTCGGCTATTCCCGCGGTTGGTGGTCCGAAGAATCACCCAGCCTGCGCATCTATGCCCATAATGGCTTCCTGATTCCGCAGTGGCGGCGCAAGGGTATTGGACAATGCATGTTGAATTGGATGGAGTCTCACCTGCGCCAGGTGGCATCTTCCCATCCACACGAAGCGGCTAAGTTTTATCAGGTCAATGTGACCCAGTTCCAGAAGGGAACCGCCGCCATGCTTGAGGGTTCGGGTTATCAGCCCGTGCGCTATTATTATGAAATGGTGCGCCCTTCGCTGGATGACATTCCTGAGTTTTCCCTGCCGGGTGGGGTGGAAGTGCGCCCTGTGCTGCCGGAACACTATCGCCCGATCTGGCAATTAATCGCTGAAACAAGCCAGGATGAATGGGGGCACAAAACGCTTACGGAGGAGGACTATCAGGAATGGCTGGCGAGCCCCTTCTTTCAACCCAATATATGGCAGGTGGCATGGGATACCACCACGCATCAGCCGGTCGGGCAGGTATTGGGTTACATCCATCACGAAGAAAATAAGCAGTTCAACCGCCGGCGTGGCTACACCGAAGGTATCGGTGTGGCCCAATCCTGGCGACGGCGCGGCCTGGCGCGGGCGTTAATCAGCCTCAGCTTGCAGGCGCAGAAAGACGCCGGCATGACCGAGTCGGCCCTGGTGGCGGATAGCGCGAACGCCAATGACGTCACCCGGCTGTATGAAAGCTGTGGCTTCCAAATCACGAAATGCGATACCCTGTATCGCAAGCCCCTGGCAGGATAGGCGATATTTCTGCCGGTGGATAGGAGCATCTGACTTCGGATCAGACGGTTGTGGGTTCGAATCCCGCCGGGGGCGCCTAGATATGGGGGATATCACTCATCAAACCCCCACATATAGCCATAGTTGGAAAAGCTACTAAACATTTTAGCGCCATTTTAGCGCCATTAATTAACTCTTGAAATGGCTCGTGGGGAAAAAATTACCGGCCTCCAAATTATGCTGGAGGCCGGTTTCATGCAAATCGATTGTAACAGATCAGGTAAATTCTATATGATTAATGATATCACCGTGAAGTTCATCATGACACTTTTGAATCAAACAATTTTTCCGATATTTTCTTGTTTATGCTCAGTCTCTCTAAATAATTTTACAAACTTGTTCAGATTTCTATTATTTACACCTAAATCATAAATAATTGGGAAGGTTGATTCGCTTTGTATATCAATATCGCAACCATGATCGCTTTCAGGTTGACCTATGGAAATAGTTAACAGCTCCCCATTCGATATAATGCTCCAATCCTTATAAGCATAAATAGAATTTGAATCATTCATAGGCTTGATAATTCTAGCTTTCATTTGAGATAAAACGACTAATATTAGCTTTTTAGCAATATCCGCTTGAATATTAGTATGGATTTGTCTTTTTTTTATATATACGCCTATATGTAAATCAAAATAAAAAGACCTTTTCCGCACTTTTCCTATCTCCTTTTGAATATTTTATATTATAGACTCAAATATAGATTTTTACTTTAAGGCTTAAGAATGCCATCTATCTGCCTATATTAAATCAATTTTCTATTTATTATTGAACATCAATAATCGTTGAGACTATTAAATCAAACTTGTGGGCAACCTGTATGGATCAGGATTCATCCCAAGTGAAAAACGACCGATCTCCAGATTACCTGGAGACCGTTCTGGTTGGAATCGGTTTAATAATTTACTTATGGTTTAAGAGAGATAAGATCGATCGGGATTGGAGTGAGAATTTCATCCATCAGGCGAGCTGCTTCATCTTGCGTCCCTGGAATATAGTGAGCATAAGTGGTCATTAAGATCGCCAGGGAGTGGCCAAGCATCCCAGCAACTATAATCGGAGGCATCTCATTCCTTCGGATCAGACGGTTGTGGGTTCGAATCCCGCCGGGGGCGCCAATTTTACTCGATAAAACAGAGCTGATTCCCAAATTTACACCCAGCAAGCCCAATTAAAGCACCTTAAAAGCACCTCTGTATAACCCCCAGAATTGGTCGTGGTGAAAAAATATGACTGGTATCCAAAAAATTGACCTGGGGATCAGTCTCATGTACAATCCATATATAAACTGATCAGCATATATGTTTAAGGTCGATAATTGAAATATCTGATTACCACGATTGTTATGGGTTTTCCTGGCTTCATCGAGATTGATGAGGCAGAATGCCAACGCATCAAGACCGCGATAGCAAATCTTTTTGAATTGCTCTTTTTTGAAGAAAATCTAGATTTGGTTACTGAGAATTTCCAAGAGTATGAAGCGGAGTTGCTCTTAATAGCATCACGCCAAATGGTTTTTTATGACTCTGATTATTTTTCAATGAGTAATGAAAGGAATACTGTATGTAGGCGCATTGTAAACTTGTTAAGCGCGTGCCGGATGTACTTATATCAGAGTGTTCATCATTTCAATAACATATATGGTGAGAACTCCGACAAAACAAAGTTGTTGAGGGAGGAAATCACCTCGCAATATGATCATAATTTCGGTTATCGAGCAATCGAAGCTCTCAGAAATTACATTCAGCATCGTGGTTTTCCAATTCATAGCATGAAGTTTTCAGGCGAATGGCTTGATATTGAAAATAATGAGACAAGCCGGTTACTACACACTGTGATTCCTATAATTAACGTATCCGAATTGGCGGAGGACGGTAGATTCAAAAAATCCATTTTAGATGAAATGCTATCTATTGATTGCAAGGATGGCATCGATATCAGACCATTAGTCAGAGATTACATAGAAGGGATTGGCAAAATTCATGAGAAAGTACGAGATGCAATTCGTCCAGATGTAGAACAATGGGACGGCGTTGTGAATGATGTTATAAAGAAATATCAAAATGAGTTTGGATCAGATGCATCTCTTGCTGGTTTAGCAATTGTCGATGAAGACGATGATGGTCATTGGGTTGAAAAAAGAACAATTTTCAAGGAATTTATTGAAAAAAGGAAAGCGTTGGAAAGCAAAAATAGGGTTTTCGTAAACCTGCATAAGAGATATGCTTCGAATGAGATTAGAAAAAAAGACGCCTAACAACGCACGCACCCGATTGGTGGGATTCGCCCCGCCAAAAAGGAATGATTCTGTGCTCGAACATTTTCCGTCAAATCATTTTCGTCTCGTCCTGTCCACCTACGGGTAACACAAGCCGATATCCCGATCCCCTATTTTTCAAGATTCCTGAGATCGATCGGGATCGGAGTGAGAATATCATTCATCACACGAGCTGCCTCATCTTGGGTCCCTGGAATATAGTGTGCATAGGTGGTCATTAAGATCGCCAGGGAATGGCCTAGCATCCGCCCAAAAACAGGGCAGGTGACCCTAGCCACAATAATTGGAGGAATCCCATGACTGAGCATGATTGAAGCAGCTGAATGATGGCAGTCATGAAACCTGATTACCGGCAGGCTGTATATCCCGATGCATGGCATTATCGACACCCTCTGCTTCCTGCTGATTTATGCTGGCATTTATAGTTGATCAACCTTATATACAATCAATCCCTCCTTGATTCTCGTGATATCATCATTCCAGTCCGTTATCCCCTATCTATCACAGAGGCTCCATGCGCAGCGAACATGAAATGCTTGACTTGATCATCAACAGCGCCCGTGCTGATCCACGTATACGCGCCGTCATCCTGAACGGCTCGCGCGTCAACCCCAATGCTCCCAAAGACTTCTTCCAGGATTACGATGTGATCTATCTGGTCACTGAAAAGGATTCTTTCCTGGCTGACCCTGCCTGGATCAGGCTGTTCGGCGAGCTGATGATCCTGCAGCTGCCCGATGACATGTCGGATCCAGCGCCGGAGGGTAAGGATTCCTATGCTTATTTAATGCAGTTTGCCGATGGCAATCGCATCGACCTCACCCTTCTGCCGGTGGATAAGCTGGATAAGCTCGAGTCTGACAGCCTCACCCTGACCCTGCTGGATAAGGATGGCATCCTGCCGAAATTCGACCCGCCCAACGACTCGGGGTATCTCCCCAAACTCCCAACAGCAAAACAGTTCTTCGATTGCACCAACGAATTCTGGTGGGTCTCACCCTATGCCGCCAAGGGTCTGTGGCGGCGTGAAATCCCCTACGCCAAACATGTGCTCGATGAGTACGTGCGTGGGCAGTTGGACAAGATGTTAGTCTGGTATGTGGGAATCAGGTTCAATTTCCAGAAATCACCCGGCAAGGAGGGCAAGTATCTCGAGCAGTGCCTGGAGCCCGAGCTGTGGCAGCTTCTTCTCAAAACCTATTCCGATGCGGATTATGACCACACCTGGGAGGCCTTGTTAACCATGGCTGATCTGTTCCGGCGCATCGCCATTCCGGTTGCCGAGCATTTCGGCTTCACATACCCATCCGGTGAAGATGAACGCGTCACTGCCCACCTGCGCCACGTGCGGTCCCTTCCCCGCGATGCCGAAGAGATGTATGGATAAAAAATACGTTGGAACGTTTAACGTTATAACGTTGGAACGTTGGAACCCCCGAAACCCAACGGGTGCAGGGGTTAGGAAATTGGACCGCAATCACTTAACAGTATCCAGAGCGCTCAACGGTTGAAGCCTTATGCGCTTGTGGAGCCTCCACCCATCCTACCTTGACGCCCGCGGGCTGGTCGCCTGCTGGCGTGAGGGGCTGCTGGCGCGCAAGGTGCTGCTCGGTCAGACTACAGGCTATCGCAGCCATCCTCAGCTCGTGCGCTTCAGAGCCCAGCCAAATCCCATCGCCGCTCTGGACCAGTATCTGCAGGCACTGCTCGACGAAGCCGGGCAGCGCGGGTATGCTTTCAATCCTTCCAAGATTAGCATTCATCCTGCAAAGATTTATATGACTGTAACCGATGGTCAGCTTGCCTTCGAGCTGGAGCACCTGAAAAACAAGCTGCTCAAGCGCAGCCCGGCGATCTATGAACGCATCGCCAGACTGACTTTTCCACTCCCAAACCCAATTTTTACCGTGGTAAAAGGCGAGCCTGAAGCCTGGGAGAGGAGAATACTGCAGCCTGATCGAGGCTCGCTTAGACATTGCTAGGGGGATAAATCTCAATTGATTTTTGGGGAAGGAAAGTGCTATATACTCAATAAACCTATCTACTCGGACCTTGTATAATAAATTTGAATAAGTTATTATTCAAGAACATTGCCAAACTACCAATCATCCAACCTATAAGCCTTCTCGTCTTCCAACCTTCCAACCTGCTAACCTGCCAACCTGCCAACCTGCCAACATTCCAACGTTTCAACGTTCCAACGTTCCAACGTTCCAACGTTCCAACGTCCTAACTTTCCATCAGCCC
>CAWELB010000003.1:0-28547 GCA_963809805.1 uncultured Chloroflexia bacterium
TTCGTGCTGCCGTGCGGGCGATAATGATATACCTATTGAAGGAATAATTGAATTCTTTTTGTTTTTTTTAATTCAATTCACGTCAATCCCAACTCCGTCCCTACTCGGGTGTGCATATGTTCCAACGCCTGCACCCGCTGATTTCTTGGCCCCCACTGTTTTCACGGCCCCCACTGGTTTTGGAGGGGCTGGAGGAGCTCGGGTGTTTAAACGTTATAACGGACAACATATTTAATGCTACAATCTTAATCCAAGCATATATATCTGTGAGATTGAGGAGTGCACTAATGAAAATCGCCGTCATCGGTGGGGGATCCACCTACACACCCGAGCTGGTCAACGGTTTCCTCGAACGCATGTCCACCCTGCCCGTCAGCGAGCTGTGGCTGATGGATATCGACCTTGCGCGTTTGAATATCGTGGGTGGTTTTGCCCAGCGCATGGTGCAAGCAAAGGGTGAGCCGTTCAAGGTGGTGATCACCGATGATCAAAAAGCTGCCATCCAGGATGCCTCATACGTCATCACCCAGTTGCGCGTGGGGCAGATGCCTGCCCGGGTGGCGGATGAATATCTGGGGTTGCGGCACGGCCTGATCGGTCAGGAGACCACCGGCGTGGGTGGCATGGCAAAAGCCCTGCGTACCATCCCGGTGGTGTTATCAATCGCCGAGGATATGCGCCAGCTTGCCAAACCCGGGGCGCTGCTGGCGAACTTCACCAACCCTGCCGGCCTGGTCACCCAGGCATTACAGCTGTACGCCCCCGATGTGCCCTCGGTGGGGGTGTGTAACGTGGCTATCGGTGTCAAGATGAACATCATCGAGGGGTTGGAGCGTACCAGCGGGAAGACCATCACGCTAGACCAGGTGGAGCTGGACACCTTGGGATTGAACCACCTCTCCTGGCACCGCGGATTCACTGTAGATGGCGATGATGTTTGGCCGCAAGTGATCGAGGCCACCCTGGCGGAGCTGCGTTCAGAAGCTGAGCCGGAGTGGGACCTGCGCACGGTTGAGGTGTTGGGCATGCTGCCCAATTATTACCTGCAGTACTTCTACCATACCGACCGCAAGCTGAAATCGCAGCAGGAATGGCCCCCATCCAGGGGTGAAGAAGTGATCGAGATCGAGAAGGGTTTGCTCAAGCAATACGCAGACCCATCCCTCACCGAACCTCCCGCCGACCTGATGCTGCGCGGTGGCGCATTTTACTCCACCGTTGCCACCCAGCTGTTGAACGCTCATTACAATGACCTGGGGGAGACGCACGTGGTCAACACCACCCATGGCGGGGCAGTTAAGGGCTGGCCAGAGAATTGGGTGCTGGAGATGCCCTGCCGGGTTGACCGCAGCGGCATCCACCCCCTACCCGCTGAGCCGCTGCCGCCGGTGTGCTTCGGTCTGATTGCGCAGGTGAAGTCTTACGAGCTGCTCACCGTGGAAGCAGCTGTGCATGGCGACCGTAACGCGGCTTTCCAGGCATTGCTGGCACACCCGCTCGGACCCAAGGCAGACTGCGTCCAGACTGTGTTGGATGATATGCTGGCTACCAACCTGCAAAACCTGCCCAAATTTTGGAAGCATTTCGAGGGACTGAACAGTGGATGACATGAAAGAGACCAGTATGCCCATTAATTCCACCCTGCTCAACGAAATCTACGAACAGCCCGAAGCCATCCGATGCATGCTTGAAACCGAAGCCGGGCGGGTGGAGGCGATCAGCCAGCAGCTCTCGCCGCGCAGGTTCTCGTATGCCCTGCTGGCAGCGCGCGGCACTTCCGATAATGCCGCCCGTTATGGGCAGTACATCCTTGGGGCGATCAACCGCCTGCCGGTGGCACTGGCGGCACCCTCTTTATTCACGCGCTACCATACTCCACCCCGCCTGGAAGGCAGCCTGGTAATCGGTATCTCGCAATCGGGGCAGTCGCCAGATATCGTCAGTGTGATCGAAGAAGGTCGCAGGCAGGGAGTGCCGACCATCGCCATCACCAACGACCTGGAATCGCCCCTGGCTCAGGCAGCCGAATATCAGATTGGCTTGAGCGTAGGTAAGGAACGCAGCGTGGCAGCCACCAAAACCTATACCGCCCAGCTGACTGCCCTGGCACTGCTGGCGACGTGCCTGAAAGGTTCGCCGATCCAGCTCGACCCACTGCAGGCTATTCCAGGTGCGCTTGCTGAAGCATTAAAATCAGAGACCCAGGCAAAGGAAGCGGCCAAGATCCTGGCATCCTCCGACCATACCATCTTCATCGGGCGCGGCTTCAATTATTCGACCGCGCATGAGATTTCGCTCAAGTGCAAGGAGCTGGCCAACATCCAGGCTGAGCCTTATTCTTCCGCAGATTTCCTGCACGGACCCATCGCCATCGTAGATGAAGGCTTTCCGGTGAGCCTGATCTCGATTGGGGATACCTTCAGGGATGAGTTAAATCAATTGGGCGCCACCCTACGCGAACGGGGTGCCAGGCTGATCACGATCGGGGATATGGAGTTACATGGGCATACCGCTGAGCAGGATGTGTTCATCCCCGTGCCAGCGGGGCTCCCGGAATGGCTCAGCCCGATCGCAGCTATCCTCCCTGGGCAATTATTGGCGTATCACCTGACCAAAGCACGTGGCTTCGACCCAGACCAACCGCGAGCGATCCACAAAGTGACATTGACCAAGTAAGCATGGATTTACGGTAGGGGCGACCCATCATTGATATTATTCAACCCTTTATCCAATGGTTCGTGGATATCCTTGATATCGTATACCGCAGGCGGGTCGCCCCTACACCATAACCTGCAATTTGTTGGGTGGGTCGCCCCATCCCCATATCGCAGCTACGACAGTGTCTCTACTTCGGGCGCTTCCAGCTGGTTCTGCACCGTGCTGAGGCGGCGGTACAGGCCATCCTGTGCCATCAGCTCGGCATGCGTGCCAACCTGCTTGATTTGCCTGCCTTCCAGCACCACGATTTTGTCGGCATTGCGAATGGTAGAAAGCCGGTGGGCGATGATGATCGTCGTCCGTCCCACCATCAAACGCTCCAGCGCCTGTTGGATCAATAGTTCAGTCTCGGTATCCACCGACGAGGTGGCCTCATCCAGGATCAGGATAGGGGCATCCTTGAGAACCGCTCGGGCGATGCTCAGGCGCTGCTTCTGCCCGCCGGAAAGCTTCACCCCACGCTCGCCGATCAAGGTGTCGTAACCATCCGAGAGGGCGGAAATAAAGCCATCGGCATTGGCAATCCTGGCAGCTGCAATCACCTCCTGCTCGGAGGCATCCGGTCTGCCAAACAGGATGTTCTCTTTCACCGACCCATGGAACAGGAATACATCCTGCAGGACGATGCTGGTCTGACGCCGCAAGGACTCCAGCGTGAATTGGCGTATGTCGGTGCCGTCCAGGGTGATGCTGCCGGAAGTGACGTCGTAAAAGCGCGGGATCAGGCTCACCAGGGTGGATTTGCCCACCCCGGTTGGACCCACCAACGCCACCACCTGGTGGGCAGGGATTTCCAGGTTGATATCCTCCAGCACAGGCGTCTCAGGGGCGTATTCAAAATTCACATTTTGGAGCGAGATCTCTCCCTGGGCACGACCCTGCAGGGGGATCGATCCGGGGCAATTTTCCATCTCAGGCTGTTCTGCCAGCAGGTCGGATACCCGGTCTGCACCCGCCAGCGAACCCTGGATCTGCTCCCAGGCATTGCTCAGATCGCGCACCGGCTGGTAGAAGATATCCAGGTACAGGAAGAAAGCCACCAGGTCAGCCACCGAAAGCGTTCCCTGCAGTGCGAGCTTGCCGCCGAAATAGATCACGATCAGCCAACCGATCGAAGAGGTAAACTCGATGAACGGTTGGAATGTCGCCATCAGCTTGAGCGCCCCCAGCAGGGAGATGCGGTAGCGGTCGATCCCCAGGTTGACGCGCTTCATCTCATCCACTTCGCGGGTGAAAGCTTTGATCTCGCGGATACCCGACAGGCTGTCGTTCAGGATGGCATTCAGGTTGCCCAGCTCTTTTTGGCGCTCGCGGAAGGCCGGGCGTACATAACGGGCATACACCTTTAGGGAGATGATCACCAGCGGGATGGGAATCATGGAAAGCAGGGTGAGACGCCAATTAAGGAATACTAAAATGGCACTTACCCCGATCAATGTGATCACATTCACGAACACATCCGGTACGGCATGCGAGATGAGCTGTTCGAACAGCTCGGTATCATTGATCACGCGTGACATCAGCTGACCGGTCTGCTTGTCTTCATAATAACGCAGGGAGAGAGCCTGCAAGTGCTCATAAATGTGCTTGCGCACATCCGCCACCACCCCCCAACCTGCCAGGTGAGCCATGTAGGAGCGCAGGAAGCGCATCCCGGCGCGCACAATATATATCCCCAGTACTATTAAGGCTAAAACGTTCACTAGGGTGAACGAAGATGGCGTGATCGTGGGAGAGGTGACGGTGTTGATCAGCGACCGGATGACCCATGGGACCAGCAGCTGCACGCCCACCAACAGGAACATGCTGAGGATGGTGATGATCAGCACCACCCGGTAACGTTTGGCATAAAAAAACACTAACTGAATGGGTTTCAAACTGAATACCTTTCTAACCGATAAGTTTTATCTTAGCAAGGATGGGCAAAGACCCACCCATTATAGGCTTCGATGGCGAAATTGGGGAGTGTATAATTGCCAGGAAAGAGAGGAGGTTTACCATGCTTTGGGTAACCCGTTCACACGTACATGTTGACCGCGTGGCCTGCCCCTGGCTGATCACGCGCTTTATCGATAGCGAGGCTGATTTCTTATTTGTCCCAACCAGCCAGATCGAGAAGGTGGTCGCAGAGATGGGAGCCATTCCGTTCGATGCACCCGGAGTTGAGCTGGGGCACCAGGATGGCAGGTGCTCGTTCGAATCCATCATCCTCAAGTACGGGTTGAAGGAACCGGGACTGCTGCGCCTGGCGAAGATCGTGCATGCCGCG
The DNA here is from genome assembly GCA_963809805.1 of uncultured Chloroflexia bacterium. GTDB lineage: Bacteria > Chloroflexota > Anaerolineae > Anaerolineales > UBA4823 > FEB-25. The sequence goes on from CAWELB010000003.1 coordinate 4,988, forward strand.
GATGTGGATCAGGATATCGATACAGACCCGATCGCGCCTGGCCTCGAAGCCATGGCGAGTGGGTTCAGCCTGCGCTTCCCGGAAGATAGCGAGAACCTGGCGCACCAGTTCGACCTATATGATGCGCTCTATGCCTGGTGCCGGATGGATGTGGCCAGAAATAAATGAGTCTGACTTCAGCCTGCTTCTAGATCGTTTGAGATTTTAAAACATTCACGGGTGCATTGCTGCACCCGTGAGTATTTAATATATCGTTCAGTTTTTAAACGTCACCGGCAGGTAGATATAGTGAAATTCTGGTATTGGGATGAAAATGGTCACCTCTGTCGTGGTAGATAAGCTGTTGGTTCCATTGGTTGCCGTCACCGTCGCATGGTAGATTCCGGAGGCAGCATATTCGTGTGTAGTCACCGCTCCGTTCCCGGTACTCCCATCATCGAAGTCCCATGTGAATATAACGTTCGTACCCGTTTCGATGGTAGCCGTGAATGTAGTGAGACTGCCCAATTCGGTTGGGCTGTCATTGGTGGCAGTCAGGCCTGTGATGGGTTCATCGCCAGCTGTCACGGTAAAGGCGTCAGGTAAGACACTGGTAAGACAATCACCATTATAAAGTGTCATTGTGTAGGTGCCAGCAGGAATGCCTGCGGGAACCACTGCGTTGAGTGTGGATGTGCTCACCTGAGTCACTGATATCAGCCAGGTTTCACCAAGTAGCACGCTGGGTGTGGTGATGAAATTGGTTCCGGTAATTACCACGGGAGTGTTCTCAAAGGTTGAACCGGAGTGAGGCGTGACCCCCAGCAGAGCTGGGGCAGGGTTGGGAGGCAAGGGGTAAGTGACTTGTACATCGTCAATATACCAGCCCACATCTGAGACCGAAGAATCGCAACCAATGCGCCAGCGGATCTGGGCATCCTGGCCCGCAAAGCTGGTTAAGTCGACCTCTACCTTCGTCCATACGGCGAGGTCTCCCACCCAGGCTGCCTGGTTTGACAGGGGATTGCTGTACCCACTATTTACCACACCGTTGTACCCATTGGATATGATGAATTCGCCCAGATCACTCCAGGTCGCTCCACCATCCGTTGAGATTTCCAAAACTGCCCCGTCAAAATTCGCACCTTCAAACTGGTAAAGATGCCAGAAGCTAAGTTGACTCCCGCTGCCCACTGCAATCGGGGCGGTCGTCCACAAACGGCTGTCTGTGATGGTACTATCATCAGGCACGAACCAGGCGTGCGTGGGGCTATGCGATTGATCAGTGGCAATAACCCAATGGTCCGTTCCCTGTGTTGCCGCGTGAGTCCAATTACCGTTACCTGATTCGATATCATCAGAGAAGTGAACTCCCAGGGAAGCGGTGGAAAAATGGAATGGCTCTGTCCAGGCTCCTACCCCGCACGTATTCTGTGACTGCACACTCCACCAGTAGCATTTTCCTCCCTCCAGGGTGCTGAGAGGTGTGAATGCAGGATCTTCCAGCTCTTCAACAAGCAGAGGCTGGGTGAAAAGCGGGTTCCGGTCGAGGCGGAAATTGTATAAACGGCTGAAAGGCGCACCTTCCCAGGTGAATACCGGCTGCAATGGTTGATCTACGGCTCCATCCGTTGGGGTGAGTAATGTGGACAGATCGGGTGGGCTAGAAAATAGATCGAGCATGATCGTTGCAGTGAATGTATTGGTGGTTTCTACACCCACCAGGTTCATGTCGTAAGCACCGGGAATAGCCAGGTCGGTTTGGGATATCGTCAATGTGCTGGTAAGTGTCGGGGTTACAGGATTTACGGTGAACTCGGCCAGTGCACCGTCGGGAACCCCAAAGATGCTCAGCGTCACCGGGTTGAAAAAGTTAGGTACCTCCTGGGTGACGGTAATACCATAGACCGCTGGGTCAGGGGCACAGATGCTCACTGACGTCGGATCGACAACCAGTTCAAAGGGGGTTTCCACCCTGTCGCGTCCATTCAGGAAGAGCTGGCCGCTATTCTCCGGGTCCAGCCAGTCGCTCAAACGGGAAACCGGGCTCCCACCACCGGTCCAGGAAGTGAAAAAACGCCCATACCAGTCTGAATCATCGTTTCCGCAGGCAGCATAACCACCATGCAACTGCCCGATGATGCGGTGGTTTTGATCGAAAAGCGGTGAGCCGGAAGAACCCGGCTCGGTGGTGCCCAGGTCCCAATCTGTGATCCGAACATGGGTCCCATCACCCGGAACGCTGGTCCCGAGGTATGAAGTCACACTGGTCGGATGGTCCTCGAAGCTGATGCGTTTTTCATCCGTATTCGGGTGGTGAATGGCGACGGCATTGGTAGCGTCTGCCCCGCTATGGTCCCAACCGGCCCAATAGACATTGAAGTCTGGGTTGATTGGGTCATCGAGCTCTACCAGGGTGAAATCGGAGGTGGAGTATGAGGAGCGGAAGAAAGAACCCGTATTATATTGATTCAACTGCCCATCACCTGGCTGACCGTTAATCGGATCGTTAACCGGACGGCACCAGGAGTTTTGATAGTTCCAATAGGTTACCAAAGAGGCAGCATTTCCTGAAGTGATCCCACAGTGATTGGCGGTCATAAAATACCCTTTGAGGTCTTCAGCGGTATTATTGACCAGAAAGCCTGTGCAGAAGGTACTTCCACCGGTGGAAATGACCGCTACTGAGCGGATTTGATCACGCCAGGCATCTCCCGCAGAACACACCACATCCACATTGCACGCCCCGGATGTGACCGTATGAGATCTGCCAAATGCCGCGTAGCCATGGTTCACCGAAGTCAGCGCCAGCTCAAGATTCCTGACCTGATTGGAGGGGATGGAAATTTCAATTACGAGCTCATCTCCAAGCAGGATAGGCGACCATAACTGTCCGTGAGCCTCATTATCCGCCGCGGTGAATGGGCCTACGACACGACTGCGATCAGGCGGATATAGGGACAGGCTTCCCCCATCCGGCATTTGATAGCGTGTGAAGCCCAAATTCAAAGAAAGTGCTCCTTTAGAGAGTATGCGCAACCGCCATACGGAAGTTCCATCGGTGAGAGACTCCCATGTGCCATGGTTCCAAGGAGTTACATTCACCATGATAGGCTGGGCAAACCGTGGTGGGAGACCTTGGGCTGCGCGTACTTCATCCTCAAGGAGAAGTGCTGGAACATCCACCGGAGGCATGACTAAGGTTTCTACCATATCCAGCGGTTGGAGGGTGGTGCTGAGCTGTTGAGGTTGCTTATCGTTGGATGATGCACTAGCGGCAGAAATTTCCTTCCCGCCAGCAACCAACAGACACAATAAGATGAAGACAAACAGGAAACGAACAAATGGGGAAAAACGCGATTTAATGTTCATGGTTATCCTTTTCAAAAAGTATTTTAATGCTAATAAATGGATAAACGATCTCAAGGAGAGACCGGTGAAGCCTTCATGAATTAAGCTTTTCCAAACCCATCCCCAGCAGCTTTCCGGTGCTACCCACAGGGACCACTTCCGGGAAATCGCCCGTTACTCTGGAATAGATGCAAGATACGTGCGATTTATTTTTTCTTTCCTCGCCACAAATGCCCCAACCGCTGTGTGGCTCAACCAGATGGCAGCCTGGAAGTTTGTTATTACCTACACAATGTGGAGAAGAACGTATCTGTTAATAATCTGCTGTTGAATGTCTTATCTTTATTTTATGAGAATGAGGTTAAAACGTCAATGATTTTTGGGTTTATTTTTAAAGTTCAGCCAAGAAAGCCGGAATAAATTTATTACTTACATGAATAACAGTTCAGTAGTGGGAAAAAATTGATTTTCACATATTTTCGCAGTTGGACAATCCTTTAATGGTTCTAAGAGACCCAATGTTGATCATTTTACGATTTTGATGAACTGGGGTATCCATCACATTATAGAATAATTATCATCAATATAGATTATTTTAAGCATATTGGGATAGAATCGCCGCGTGGCAATGAGCAATTCGAATTATTGAAATATCGGTCAGATTCAGACACTGCAGAGGGAAATTCGGATGAAGATTTTACCGGAAAGCTGGGGGACGGATCGATTGATGGTGCGGGATGCGACCATGGAAGATGTTCCCCATTTACGGAATGTATTCAACGCCTGTTCTTACGTAGGCGAATGGGACAATACCTTTTATGAGGAAACCGAGGAAGCATTCGTCAAGCTGGTTTCAAAAAGCGCGGGCTTGAATCATACAGCTAAGGATATTTTTAAGATGCAGAGTGTCTTTTTACGTGGCGGAACGGATATCATCGCTTATTTTCACCTGTTCCACGATGCGCCCATGCCACATCGAGTGTGGATATCGATGTTTGTGGTTCACCCTCATTTTCAGAAGAACCGTTATGGTTCTGAACTGGCCTATGGGTTATGGGATCAATTCAGGCAGCTGGGTGAATATGAAGCGATCTGGCTGCGGGTATGCTTAAAAAATTGGCCAGCCTTGAGGTTTTGGATCGATTCGGGCTGGCGGACGATTGTGCATTATGAAGGTGATACCGTACTGGCGGATGACACCGTGGCAGCGATTGTATTGGAAAAGAAATTGATCCTGTGAAATCCCCGGTATTTTGATTCAGGCCGGTCGGCTTAAATAGATTCGGGAGGCGTAGATAGCTCCTGGCCCAGCTGGCGCAACGAATTTGCGATGGACTTGAGAGCCTGCTCGCGCTCGGGGGATACCGGCTGGGCAGCCCAGTGATTGCGCGCTTCCAATAATTCCTGCATCCGGGTCAATCTCTCACCTGGAGCAACAGCACTTGGGAGAGTATCATGATCCGGGAGCAGGGTATCAGCCTCGCGCAAGTTCCGGAAGACATACCCGCTGATCCCGACCAGTGCCGCCAGACCACCCCCGATAATGAAGAGCAAAGCCATACCACGACCAGGCCCGGTGCCTATAGCCCAGCCTAAAGCAGATGCCAGAGCGCTTTGCGGGTTGCGCATTGCTGGTTCGAGGACTTTATCTGCCAGGGGACCTGCAATGAGCAATGCCAACGGGCTGACGAACCAGGCGATCAGCCGGCGGATCGAAAAGACACGCCCTTGCAGGTCTGGGGGTACTTTTGCCTGCCATAGTGCCTGGTTGGAGCCGTTGATGATTGGAGATATGAACACCCCAATAAATGCGGCCACCGCCCAAACAGGGATGCTGCGACCGAACCCAAAAAGAACCAGACCGAGTAAGCCGGAGGAAAACCAGCCCAAGAGCACCCCATGCACACGTCGCTTCGGACCTCCCCAGGCACTCATCACAAGCCCTCCCACAACTCCCCCCACCGCACCGGCAGAGTTCACAATGGCAAGCGCGCCTTCACTGCTGCCGGTGTTAGCCAGAATCATGGCGGCCTGGACTGCCATCGGAATACCAAAAAAGAAATTACCCACCAGGAAGACAATTTGTAAGGCAAGCAGGGGCGGACGGGACAGGATATAGCGAAATCCGAAGGCGGCTTCATGGAGAAGGTTACCCCGTGCCTGACGCCCTTCCTCAGTAATCCTGGGTTGAGGGATATGAACGAATAGCAAGGCACCGATGGCGAATATAAATGTAGCCAGGTCGATCATCAAGATCCCTGGGACGCCGATAATCCCTAATAATGCGCCAGCCAGGATGGGGGCAAAGATATTCGAAGCCGTATCTGCCAGCGAAAGCATGCCGTTGGCGCGCCCATACTGCTGCTTGGGAATCATGGTGGAAATCGCCGCGGAATAAGCCGGCCACTGGAAAGATTGGAACACCCCCTGGAATGCACTGGTGATGAACAGGTGCCAGATCTGCAAATTACCCGTGGCAAACAGGATGAGGATGATCAAAGTGGCGATGCCAGAGGCAATGTCGCTCACCATCATCATCATCTTTCGGTTTGACCGGTCCACCAGTGCCCCGGCAAACGGAGAAGCGATGAGCATCGGTGCCACGAAGAAGAATCCGACCAGTGCCAAAGCAGTGGCGGCATTGGTCTTTTGATATGCCCAGATGGTCATGGCAAAGCCGGTCATGCTGGTGCCCAGCAGTGAAATAATTTGACCGACCCAAACGATGGTAAAGCCGAACATCCCGGTGGGACGTTTTGAGCCAGCTGGCTCAGTGGGGGGTGGTAACGTGTTCATAACAGAAAAAAGTTATACGATTTAAATTAAACGCCCGCGGATCAATCTACCGGGGCGTCAGAAATCCTTTACATAATTGGTCTAGGATTGATCTTTCATCAACTTTAGGGCTTCATCCACCGTCATTTCGCCACGTTCGATGCGCTGCAGGATCTCAGATGTGCTGAGTGTCTCATGGGTGCTGGATTGAGGAGCTTGAACCGGAGGGATGGGCGGGAAGGGCGGGATGGGTGGAATAGGAGCAACAAATTCTTCAGAAGTATATTCCTTCGTTTTAACCGGATTGGCTGGTATGCCCTCGGTTTCAATCGACACACCGCCGGATACGCTCTTAAGGCGAACAGCCGTACCACCTCCCTGCACCTGGGTTATCTTCAACCCATGCCCCATCCGGGTGGCAGAGGCTGGCAGCGAAGAACGGATGCTGCCGCTGACGCTGTTGAGTTCTACATTACAGCGCGTTTCTGGGGGTACAAGCAATCGAACCGAGCCTGATACAGAGCTGAAATGATAGGGGCCATCTGCAATGGGCGTTTGAAGGATCAAATCACCGCTAACCGTGGTACCATCTGCGGATGGGAAGTTGGACTCGGTCAGGTGCACGTCGCCTGAAACTGTGTTCAGATCCAGCACGCCGGACATTTTCAAGCCCTTGATATCTCCACTCACCGCACCCAGCTTGATTGGACCGGATAAGTTCGCCAGGGTAACATCTCCGCTGATGGTTTTCAATTTAAAAACACCTTCCAGGTCACTCACCTTGAGATTGCTGCTGATGCAGGAGGCCTCTAAATGTATGCCCTGTGGGACGTGTACGATATAGTCCACCTTGGGTGGGTATGACAAGAAACCAAACAAGGCTTCGTTATTGCGGGTCTCAATTCGTACAGTGCCATCCGCATCCTGGGTAAGTTCAACCTTGTTCCGCTCATCGTCAAAATTACCATGCTTGACAGCTTTAACCTCAATTACATTTGCCTCTCCAGGCTGAATAGTCACGGAGCCGCGCACATTTGAAACGATCAAACGAGCCGGAGCTGCGACCTGAAATGTTTTTTCCATAATGTCGTCAGACATAACAACCTCCCGGGATAATTCCTATAGGAAATCTGTGATGAAAAATTAATCAATGAACACTTCAACGTGCTCGCCATCTTCTTCATCAACTACATCCACGATCTTTCCTTCCATCTGCCCAGATCGGATGGCGTCCGCGATTTGGCCAAAATTAATATCCGGCGCATACTGGCTGGCGATGCTCATGCCTGCATCTACCAGGCCTAAAGGTAGATTAACATTTACCTTGGCTTTACCAGTGAGCATGTCGGTGACGCGCACACGCAGCATACCTTTACCACTGCGCCCAGATGAGATGACCACGCGCGGGTCCTTGCGGCTCTCGCGCAGGGCTGCCAGCAATTTGGCTCCCTCCTCAGCGGTTATCTTGCCTTCTTGAATCATGCGCAATATTCGCATTCGTTCTTCTGTTGTTGCCATAGTGACCTCCTAATAAGTTCTGGCTGGCTGGGTATTCATTCATTGCCAGGTTAAAAATAATAGCATTTATCCGATAAATACTTCGACTTTTTCACCAGAGTCACCTTCGTCCACTTTGACGTAGAAAGGCTGGTCGGGTGAAATTTTATCCAGGGCAAGGATCACTTCATCCAGGTTGGCCTTATCCATATTGGGAATATGCGGCTTAAAAACCCGCAGTACCCAGGCAACGAAACGGACCGGGATGGGCATGCTGATGGCGATCGTTTGTGGTCTCTCCCCAGGTTCCTGGTGAACTCTGACGTGCAGCCAGCGCATTGCCCGGCTGGCGGCGCCCAGGCTGAGAACGAGGACACCAAATAATAGAGGTACCCACAGGCAGCCAAACAAGAATAAATTTTTGCTTTGATAAGCCAGGAACATGAGCAAACCACTGACGACAGTGATCACGATCCCAACGGTCAGTGGGATCCACCAAAAGCGGCGCCACTTCCTGGTCTCAGTGTTAAATTCAGAGGAAGGAGAGGAAGTTTTACTTTCAGGGGAGGGTTCTTCGACGATGACTTCGGGCGCAAGGGAGGATTTCGCTGAGGCTGAAGGGGTGTAGTTCAATTGTGGCTTGACGACCCCTTCATTCTCTTCAGGGTTCTCCTGAAGATCAAGCTCTCCCTGGAGCGAATTTAACAACCTGACACCCTCGGAGGCCGAGATGACACCTTTCTCAATCATTTCCAGGATTTGAAGACGTTCAGATTCGTTGGACATGCTTGCCATTCACCTTTCACCCAAAATTTATGCGGCGGCTATGATTCCTTGCCTTCCAAGGCGGAAAGCAGCTCTTCTGCCTGCTCCATGGTTATTTTCTTCTGTTCCAGCATGCGCAGGATGACTAAGCGTTCTTCTTCACTGACTGGCTCACCCGTTGGGGCAGGTGGCTTTGGTGCGCCAGGGAAGTTAAGTATTCCCATGCCGATCGGATGACGCATATGACGTGAGGCACGATCGCGAGCTTGCGACCTTTGCTCCATCTTACGCTGTGCAGCGGCTAATTTCTGTTCCATTCTTTCCTGGGCACGGCGGACGCGCTCTTGAGCCCGCTCAGTTGCCCGCTGGCTGGCTTCCCGGGCGCGCTCTTCAATCCGTCGGGCCTGGTCTCCAGTTAGTTTAGCCGTATTTAATCGCATGGTAAGGCTGGAGAGCTGCATATTCAGCTGGTCTTCGATCATGCGTATTTGGGCATCAACTTGCTGGGTTATTTGCTGGCTGACTGCATCCGCCATCCCTTCCACTTCACTGCCCATGTCAATATCAAAATCTTCCATGCCCCAATCGGGAGCATGTGTATCCAGGATGACATTTCCATCCGCAGACAGGCTGATTTTCGCATCACCATCTCCCAAGGTGAGGGCGTAAGGCGTTTGCACCGGCGCAGATGCGTGGATACCAGGCAGGTCAACCATCACCTGAGCTGCTTTCGGCACACTGATTTCTGCACTTGCCTCTTCGGACAAACGACAGAACAAGTTGCCCTGGCAGGTAAATATATAATCATGCCCTGGAGCAGGGTCCAATCGCAGGGATATATTGCCATCTGCAGATGCACTGGCGCTTCCGCCGACATCGCTGAGGTTGAGGTTACCGGATATCGTGCCAGCAACCATAAAATCTCCCTGCACACCGCGTGCACTGGCATCGCCATTCACCTGGTCGATATTAAGATCACCGTCCACATTCTTGGCAATCAGGCTGCCATTCACCAAATCAACTTTGATCCTGCCCACACTGCGCAGCTCCAGATCACCATTCACGGTATCTATTTTTAATTCACCCTCCAGGCCTTTAATGGTGGCATTTCCATTCACAGCTTCTATCAGGATGACCGCCTCCCTTGGCACACGCACAGTGCAATTTCCTGAGGAGCGGATTATCACATGGTCATTGCGCGACTCAAGCTTAAGATCTTCAGGATTGTCCGACTTTGCCATGACCTCGAATTCATCCTGTCCTTTAAGGCGCAAATCTCCACTGATATTGAGCGTAATTTGGGGAGTTTCACTGGTGGTGGCAAATTGCTTGTCCATGATCATTTCTCACTTTCTTGCAGCAAACGCATGGCTTCTTCAGCGCTGATCACACCCTGGTCAAGGTCTTCAAGAATGCGCTGCCGTTCGTTATCGCTCAGACCAGCGATTGGCTCTTCGCCACCTGGCTCATACCCCAACGCCCGAACGACCTCATGCAAGCGGTTTCGGATGGTGGGATAGGATAGATCAAGCTCAACCTCCATGCGGGTGATCTTGCCTTCGCAGCGGATAAACGTCTCTACAAAAGATAACTGTTCCTGTGTAAGCTGAGAGAACGGACCGCCGGTAAAGCGGCCCTCAATCGTCGTGTCACAATCCTGGCAGTAAATGCGGGTGACGGTTACTTCTCCGCCACATAACGGGCATCGGGTGGGTAATGTGTTCATTTTTGCTCGCCTTCAAGGATATTTCCTCGATTGTATTTGTCCATAGGTTTATCTGCTTAATATCTTCACAAGACCATCACAACATGATCAAATAATTGGGTGCAGAGGCTTGTTCGGTATTGAGGGTAGCATGGGGGCGATATTTTAGTTTAAGTCCAGCCCTGATCATCGCATCACCGAGTGTAGGTAAAAGGCGGTCAAGAAAGGATGGCTTGAACTGCACTGTTTTCATTGATGGATCAATACAATCATCATCACGGTTGGTGGTTTTGGTGCTTGTTTTCATTTTTTCGGCAATTACTTGTTCAAACATAACAGCCTCCTTTGACAACTTCACGCTGTCTGTTTCTATTAACATTATACATAATAATTGATATTTGTCAATGATTATTTGAATAATTTCAATAATAATATTGAATTTCTGTATATTATATTCAATTATTTGGTGAAAATTGGATAATTATTAATGCGTTAGCATTATGCAGAAGCATTAATGCCCAGGCCTGGCCTGTGCCTCAGCCTGTGGCGTCACATTTGCATCTGCCAGCGCCAGGAACACATCTTCAAGGGTAGGTTCAACCTGCTCGATACGCTCGACCTGGATCCCAGCCTCGTGTAACGATCTATGCAATGTGTGCACAGCCACACCGGCTTGGGTAATGGCACGCAGATGGTCGCCGGTGAGGCCGGCACGCAGGACACACGGGCATTTTTCGAGCGCATCCAGGGCAGGCAGGAGCGGACGGGCAAATACATCCCAGGCAAGGCCGGGCAGAGCGTGGCGTTTGAGTGCCGATGGACTGTCCATGGCCAGGAGTTTGCCGTCACGCATGATGCCCACCCGGTGGCAGTACTCGGCTTCGTCCATATAGTGGGTAGTCACCAGGGCGGTCACCCCTTCGGCAACCACGGTATAGATGAGATCCCAAAATGCCCGTCGGGCGGTCGGGTCGACCCCGCTGGTGGGTTCATCCAGGAATAATAAGCGCGGACGGTGAACGATGGCAGTCCCAAGCGCCAGGCGCTGCTTCCAGCCGGTGGATAGATCGCTCACCCGGCTCGATTCGAGCAACCGCAACCCAATCAGGTCCAACACTTCCTTTAGTCGTGATTTATCTCTAACGCCATATACACCGGCGTAAAAAGCCAGGTTCTCCCCCACCGTCAGGTCGTGGTATAAGGCAAACTTCTGAGACATATATCCAACGCGTTCGCGCACCCGTTCGGATTGACGTACGATATCATAACCCAAGACGGTGGCTTCACCTTCACTCGGGCGCAGCAACCCCAACAGCATACGGATGGTGGTGGTCTTCCCCGAGCCGTTTGGTCCCAGATAACCCACCACCTCACCCGCATTCACACTGAATGAGATATGGTCCACGGCAGTGAAACTGTCGAAGCGTTTGGTCAGGTCGCGGGCAAGAATCACTTCTTCAGGCACGGCTCATCCCCCCTTCCTGGGGCGGGGTTTTGGTTGGCTGGTTTTCCAACAAATTAATGAAAACATCCTCCAGCTGAGGTGTGATGGATTTCATCAATCCGAGCTTACCTCCCTGCGCAGGAATCATCGCATGTAAGTGCTTGATCACCTGCTGCGCAGACCCAGGCTTTACGCGCAGGTGCAAGCGATCACCGAACATTTGTGCATCTTCCACAAGAACATCCTTACGCGCCAGGTCGCGCAGTTGTGTGAGCGGCTCTCCGTGCACTTCGATAATGCGCCCGTTTAACATGGCACGCAGCTCATCCGGCTTTCCTTCAAGCAGGATTTTCCCCAGGCGCATGAAACCCACCCTTGCACAACGCCCTGCCTCGTCCATGTAGGGCGTACTGACCAGAACAGCCACACCTTCCTCTGCAACCAGGCGGATGATCAGCTGCCAGAAATCCTGGCGGGTGACTGGATCAACCCCGGTGGTGGGCTCATCCAGCAATAATACCTTGGGTGAATGCACCAATGCCACCGCCAAACCGAGTTTTTGGCGCATCCCACCGGAGAGCTGCCCGGCACGGCGATTGATAAAGCCTGCCAATCCGACGAACTCGAGGATTTGCATACAGCGCGGCCGCCAGGAGGCTTCAGAGAGACCCCGCACTTCAGCAAAGAAACGCAGGTTCTCCAAGACGGTCAGGTCTTCATACATGGAAAAGCGCTGCGGCAGGTATCCAAGCTGAGCCCGCGCCTGGTCAGTCTGCTTCAGCATGTCCACCCCGTCAATCTGAATGACCGCCTCTGGCATATTTTTCTGCCCTTCGGGCTTCAAGGCTCCACATAACAGGCGCATACTGGTGGTCTTGCCCGCCCCATCCGGTCCAATCAAACCATAAATCTCACCCGCCTCAACCTGCAGGCTGATGTCATCCACCGCATGGGTGGTGCCAAATGACTTGGAGAGGTGGGAGACCAGTATATGCGGCATGTGTTCTGCTTATATCCCAGGAATGATCAATGCAGACCGAAGGTGACATCCGCGGGCATGCCAGGCTTAAGCAACCCGGATGGATTAGCCACTGAAAGCTCGACTGCGAAGACGGTGGTTTGGCGTCCTTCAGCCGTTTGCACATTACGTGGGGTGAATTCTGCCTGGTCGGCAATACGCGTGACTGTGACGATAAATACCTGGCTGGGGAACGAATCCACGCTGACCGATGCTTGATCGCCTAATTTAACTTCGCCATAACGATTCTCGGGGATGTATACGGTGATTTTAAGCTGGTCCAGCTGCCCCAGCGTCAGGGCAGTGGCACCCGACAACACCACCTCACCAGGCTCAATATTGCGCGCCAGGACCACGCCATCCACGGGCGCGGTGATGACAAGTTTTCCCAGCTGAACATGGATCAGGTTAAGCGCTGCCTGGGCTTGATCGATTGCTTTTTGTGCCTGGGTGACTTTCGATTCGGATGCGCTGACGTTAGCCTTTGCTTGAGCCACAGCGTCAGAGGCCACCTTGACGGTGAGCGAATCTTCCCCGGTCAGAAGGGCATTATAACGATCCACCGCCGTATCATAGCGTTCCTGGGCAACTGCCAGGCGAGCACGCGCTTCCAGGATGTCGCTGGCTTGCTGGGTGGTGAGCAGATCAGCATAAGCCTTCTGAGCAGCGTCCAGCTCAGCCTTGGAAGCATCATTTACTTGTTGGGCGGCATCGCGCAGGGATTGATTGTCTTGAGTTTGAGCCTGGTTGAGCACATCGGTGGCATTTTTGAAAGCTACCTGGGCGTTTGCCAGGCGCGATTCCGTGGCAGTCAGGTCTGCATAGGCACCGCTGGAGACCAGGGTAGTGAAATTTAATTTCGCGGTCGCCAGAGCATCACTGGCAGAACGGACTTCTTTCAGGGTGGCGCTGATTTCTTCAGCGTGGCTGAAATACCAGACAGGCTGGTTGAAATCTGAAGGTTCAGCCTGGCTCCAGGCGGCGCTGCGGGCAGGTTGTGCCAGCAGGCGTGCGACGGCCAATGCCTGATCGTATTGGGCTTGCGCAGTGTTAACTCCAGCTTGAGCAGCTGCCAAAGTTGTATTGGCGGCATCCAAACCTGCCTGGGCAACTGCCAGATTGGTTTGGGCTTGACCTAACTGGGCATTCAATAAGGTGTCATCAAGCTTAAAAAGGACGTCTCCCGCTTTGACAGAGCCGCCTTCACTTATCGAGACATCAACCACCCGCCCGGTCACCTCAGAGGAGATGGCAACCTCAGTTGTCTCAACCGTGCCAGATCCCGTCAGGCTGGTGGAAGTAGTCGCAGGCTTTTGCGTGGTCACGTACCAATACCCGACTACAACGATAGCCAGGATCAAAAGGATGGCGAGAATAATGCGTGCAATTTTCATGGATACCTCCTGATATAAAGAAGCCTAATCGAGACGCTTCCGAAAGCGTAAAGCTGCCAGGGTCATAATGACAACCCCGAAGATTGCCAGGGCAATCAAATCGAGTGTATATGCCGATATGCCGACCCCTTTCAACATCAACGAGCGGATGATCACCAGGTAATAGCGCAGGGGAAAGAAATAAGAAATCCACTGCAGCACTTTCGGCATCGCCTCCAACGGAAAGAAGAAACCCGCCAGGAACAGGCTTGGCAGCAGCAGCATCCACACCGTCAGCATAGCTTCCTGTTGCGTATTGGCAATTGTGGATGCCAGCAGACCAATTCCAAGGCTGGAGAGCAGGAACAGGAAGGATGCCCCGGCGATCAGCCACAGGCTGCCGCGGATGGGTACCCCAAACCAATAGTGACCGATCGCCAGTACCTCGAATGCGTTCAGGAACGCCAGGATGACATAGGGCAGCAGCTTTCCAAGCACCAATTCCCATGGCCGGATGGGGGTGACGATCAGCTGTTCGATCGTGCCGCGCTCACGCTCACGCACGATGGCGCTGGCGGTAAGGATGGAGGTGAGTGCAAACAGGATCATGCCAATCACACCGGGGATCATGAAATATGCACTGACCAGGTCGGGGTTGTACCACACGTTGGTGCTCACCTGGACCGGTGGTTGGATGGCAGCTGCCTGCCCACGCTGTAATAACCGGGCTTCCAGGATCTGGGTGGAGTGAGCCTGACCGATCAACTGAGCTGCGGAGAGGGCGGTGGAGGCCACGGTTGGATCGGAGCCATCCAAGACGAACATCACCTGACCTGATTGCCCACCTTGGATTTGATCGGTGTAATTGGGCGGGATGATCAGGCCGGCACGCGCCTGACCCGCATCGATCAAGTCTCTCAGCTCGGCTTCCGAGCCGGCTGCATAGGCGATGGTGAAGTAATCTGCGGCACGATAGGCATCCAGCAAGGCGCGCGCTGCGGAACCATGGTCCTGGTCATAGACTGCCAGGGGCACGTTGCGCACATCATTGGTAGCAGCATAGCCGAGCAGGAATAGCTGCATGATCGGGATGAAGAGTACCAGGATGAGGGTGCGCCGGTCACGCCGAATCTGGATGAATTCTTTGCGAATGAGTGAACGGAGGCGGGAGCTGAACATGGGTTTACCTATCAATATCAGCCAAATTTGTTGATTTTTTTGTCTCGGATCCCAGGATTCCGTGCAGGTAAATATCTACAAAATACTGCCTGGCATTCTCTCGAAACTCGGGTGGGGCACCTGGAGCGAGAATGATCTCCGTCAGGTAATATCCAAAGAACAGGCCTAAAAAGGTGCGCACCACCATGGGAGAAGGGATTGGCCTGATTTGCTCGGGATAAGATGCCGCAAAATGCTGCAGGATCTGCGTGCCCTGGGGGAACAGTGTACCGAAAAGCTGCTGGGCATGCACGCTCTTAAACTCAACCACTTCGATAAACATTAGATTCATGAAATCCGGACGTCCTTCAACGACCTGCGCCATACCCCGCACGGCATCGTGTACAAGCTGCTCAAGGTTGGCTCCTCTGGCCGAGGCGATCAGAGGAAATACTTCGTGATAGGGGTGGAAGGCTAAAAAAACCGCTTCGAAAACCTGTTCCTTGCTGGAGAAATGGTTATAAAGCCCTCCAAGGGCAATATGAGCGCCCGAAGCGATTTGACGCATGGAGGTGCCATGATAGCCCTGCTTGATAAACAGGTCATGCGCACATTGCAAGATGGTGGTGCGGGTCTGTTCCCCTTTGGTGGGAGCTGAGACATGCATACAAATATCCTCACCTGATATAAACGAACGTTCGTTCATATTTTAGCAAAATTTCGAAGGCTGTCAAGCGATTAAATAAAAATCCCACCAGCATGTGCTCGTGGGATGAATAGGTTGAGTGCTAGGGGTTATTTATCGTCGCCACTACCCAACATAGCTACCTGGCGCAGCAGACCAAACACCAGCAGCCCCAGCTTGATGCCTTCGCCGGCGTTCAGGTCGGGTGGCTCTGCCCTCTTCTTGGCACGTTGGATCAACAGGTAGGCTGCCCCGAGACCAGTCAATGCTCCCAGCACTCCCCCAATGGCGAGTACCTTACCGGTCCAGGAAGTATCCATCTCCATCATTTGATTCTGTTCGAGGTTTACTTTGTCTAGTTTATCCATGGATTGATCCTTTCCTGATCGTTTAATTCTTAAATAAGTGACTGTTCTCAGTATCTCAACCGAGCTTTATTTTTGAGCCTCTCTACTTCCCAAGCGGGTCGCTCGCCGGGCGGATGCCCAAAAGCTGTTGACCCGCACAATTGGCTCGACCATCGAGTTGGTCAGGTGGCTGATTTTACCCTTGCCTTGCTCGAAGAACAGCTGGATGATGCGGGCATAACGTGGGACGACCTTCAATAATTGGGTGATGGCAAAAACCAAACCCACCATGATGGCGAGAAAGATCAGCGCAGCAAACAGGGAAGGCAGGATCAACCACATCAATGAGACGTCGGCCCAGCGGCTCACATCGGTTACGGGTTGGGTGGCGGATAAGATGATGGCAACTACCACAGCTAACATCAACAAGATACCGATAACCAGCGGCAGGGTGATCTGCCAGAAGACCTCACGTTTATGTGCCGCGTGGGTTTTAAGATTACGTTCGGGGTAAGACCGCTTTGGCGAGGTATCCATCGTGTGCTTATTGTAGCATAATTTACTTTATCCAATTACATTGTGCGTTGGCGCACAACCTCAAATAACAGGATGCTAGCAGCAACCGCTGCGTTTAAGCTCTCACTTTCCCCCGGCATGGGGATGTGTACCTTCTCGTCAGCCAGTGCTTGCGCTTCGCTACCTGCCCCAGCCGCTTCACCACCCACGATGAGTGCCAGGGGAGTCCGAAAATCCGCTTGCGTGTAGGATAGTCCTGCGGCTGAATCAGCCAGGTAGACCCGCATTTTGCCGGAGGCTTGTTTCAGAGTATGCCTTATATCCTGCCAGCTCAGATGCTGGATGGGCAGGCGAAAATGAGCCCCCATCCCGGCGCGCAGCACCTTGGGAGACCAGGCATCCGCACAGCCAGGTGCCAGTAATACCGCCTGCACCCCGGCCGCGGCAGCAGTGCGCAGGACCGTTCCCAGGTTGCCCGGATCTCGCACGGCGTCCAAGATGAGCAAATAATCAGGCGCCTGGGGAAGAGGCAGTACTTGTTGATCCAGGACGACCAGCAGACCCTGGGGCGATTCTGTCTCACTGATGGCATGCATCACCGTTTCACTGACCGGCTCGACCGTCGCGCCATGGGCCGAAAACCCATCGACCGCAGCCAGGCCGCGCGGATCCAGTGTTTCAGTGAACAACACCATTTGCGCCTTCCACCTGCCATGCAGGGCTTCTTCGGCCAGGCGAACCCCCTCGATCACGAATGCCTGCTGCGCGTGGCGTTCCTTCACCTGCGCCAGCAGCTTGCGCACCGATTGGATCTTGGGATTATGCAGCGAGTTGATCATTCTGCTCCCATTCATCCACGAAGGCTTGCATGGTGTTTTGATCAAACAGCACTAATCGGATCAGTCTCAAGGGCGAGCCTGGGTTATCGACCAGATAATCCATGATTCTGGTGAGCATGATGTGCGCTGCCAATGGCTTTGGGAAACCGAATATGCCTGTCGAGATAGCCGGGAATGCGATCGATTCTAAACTGAGGCGCTCCGCCAACTGCAGTGAGCCATAAACTGCAGCTGTTAGTTTCCCCGCTTCATCACCCTCGCCCCATCTCGGACCCACCGCATGGATCACATAGCGGCAGGGTAGTCTGCCAGCATGGGTATAGGCTGGCTCTGAGTTGGTAACCGTGCCGTGTTCTAACACCCATTGGTCGCTCTCAACCTGGATCTGCGGACCTCCGCGCCTTAGGATGGCGCCAGCTACACCTGCCCCATGGCTTAAGTGTGAATTGGCAGCATTTACGATCGCATCCACTGCCTCTGCAGTGATATCTCCCTTAGCAATCTGCAGCACCTGCGCGGATGGAAATGTGAACTCTTTGAGTGTCTGATTCATAACCTATTCCAAATCGTTGATATCATTTTACCTCACCAGGCTCATAATATAAAAAATTATCCACTAAAGCTAGAGAAAGGACACGAAGGTACACAAAAGTTTATATATTTTTTTTAAATTTC
Source organism: uncultured Chloroflexia bacterium (assembly GCA_963809805.1). Taxonomy (GTDB): domain Bacteria; phylum Chloroflexota; class Anaerolineae; order Anaerolineales; family UBA4823; genus FEB-25. The sequence goes on from CAWELB010000003.1 coordinate 23,115, forward strand.
CTTTGTGTCCCTTGAGTCCTTTGTGTTTAATTTTTTTCCCCCCAACACCATATCAGAAACAAAGAACCCGTCTTCGATGTGAAAACGGGTTCAGGGGTTTTGTGTGAGGGGGGTGAAGCTTATCCGGCTTTCGCCTGCGTGGCAACCGCGGCAAAAGCTTGCGGGTCACGCACTGCCAGGTCTGCCAGCATCTTGCGATTGATGGCGATCTTGGTAGTCTTCATGCCGTGGATCAGGCGACTGTAGGATAAACCGTTCATTCGTGCCGCGGCGTTAATTCGGGCAATCCAAAGGTGGCGCAAATCGCGTTTGCGTTGGCGCCGGTCACGAAAGGAATACCATAATGACTTGAGCATGGCCTCATTGGCGCGCCGATACAAGCGATGACGCGTTCCAAATTGACCTTTCATCATCTTGAGGATTTTCTTGTGGTGATAATGACGATACGGACCAGTTTTTACACGAGCCATTGTTTTCTCTCCTGCGAACCCCTGGGCGCCGGCAGCTCAAGGCTACCAGTTTTTTGCACCCAACGGCCGCACTAAAAGGGTGGATAGGATGGGCATGCGACCCGCTGGGTCGCCCCTACTCGGCTTTCTTCAGGTAGGGTGCCAGGCGATGGACGCGCTGAATTATCCCGCGTCCTTTGACCGGGATCATTTCCGAGAGCAGCATCTTGACGCGCTTGGGGGTGCGACGGCGCAGGTGGCTCTTGCCACCCTTGGTGCGCACCACCACGCCCGTCCCAGTGACGCGGAAACGTTTCGAGGTCGCCTTATGGGTCTTTAGTTTATATTTTCCAACTGTTTGCTTGCGAGGCACGGTTAATACTCCTTTTCACACAAAACCCCGTCGGGGGGCAAAGCCACAAGCCTCCACGGCTTGCTCATTCCCACGGGGAATTTTTAGTAGATAAATCAGGCTTTTTTCTTTAGCGTCTTGGCAGGAGCCAGTACCATCACCACACTGCGCCCCTCCATGATAGGGGCTTGTTCTATGGTGGAAAGGTCAGCCAGCTCTTCGGCAACTTTTTTCAGGTCATTCAGCGCCAGGTCAACGTAGTCTATCTCACGGCCTCGAAAACGGATGCGCACCCTCACCTTATTACCATCCGTCAGCCAACCCCGGGCATCCTTGATCTTGAAACCCTGATGATAAATATTGGTTTTTGGGCGGAAGCGAATCTCTTTGACTTCGATCTTGGTTTGCGCTTTACGGGCGTCGCGTTCTTTCTTGGTCTTTTCGTAGAGGAACTTCCCAAAGTCCATGATCCTGCAGACGGGTGGGTCGGAATTGGGGGCTACCTCCACTAAGTCCAGGTCGGCGTCGTTTGCCATGCGGATGGCCTCCTGGATGGAGACCACGCCCACATTCTCGTTGTTGGCGCCAATCAAGCGGACTTCTTTGACTCGAATAGCCTCGTTGATTCTATATTGGGTCGCGCTGATATGTTACTCCTTTCAAGACAGGCACTTAATATCGCGAGATGCCGCTGTTTGGCATCTCGCGTGCCCGATGATACCATGAACTGCGCGTTATCGTCAACATATTTGGGGAATTAGGCGATTAGTGATCAGTAATTAGGCAATCAGGCAACAAGGAATTCCTCTTGGCGGCATAAATCGCGTAGATGCATGAGACGAAGAGGATAATCAAACCCGACAGGCTCAAGGTTTTGCCTATCGTGAAGGAAACCGGCGCATAATAGAACTCAACCTGGTGTTGCCCTTCGACGAGATAAATTGCCCGATAGGCATAATTTGCATTTAGCACAGCTGCCGCATGCCCGTCGATATTCGCTTTCCAGCCCGGCGCGTAAATATCGCTCATTACCAGGAATCCGGCTCGCTCCGAGCTGACGTTCAACACAGCTCGATCCATCCCATAATAGGTGAATTCGACCTGCGCTGGAATTTCAGCGGGCAACAGCTCATTAACTGCAGGGACATTGGATGGGGCTTGGTCGAAAAGCGCTTTTTCCTTGAGCATCTCGGGGGAAGATACCATGGTCTCCAGGAGTTTTTCCCGGTCTTCGATGACCTGGTAGTCATACACCATATACGCCCTCGGGTAAGCATTCTCGTTTCGATATACCTTATAAGCTGGTTGATCCAAAACCAGACGATATCCATTTTTTTGGATTGGAACCGACGAGATCACGTAGCGGATATTCAGCCAATCCACCAGGGGATAATCAATCGACCATACCTGGCGATGGCTGGCTTTATCCCCTCCCTGTGCCCGGTATAAGTCAAATTCTGATTGGAACACCGGATAATCATAGCCTTCAACCTGGGCAATCCTGTAAGCCGCACCCGCGTTGGGTGGAAACAAGGATAAATCCGTCGACATCGTCCTGAAAGGTTGGCTTTCTTGCCCAACTATGGAGGACATCGGGATTTCAGGATAAGCTTGATTTCGAGCGGTGACCGGGTTATAGTGCCAGCCCAAAACGACCAGCTCAACCAGGGTGATTATCAAAATAGAAAATCCAAACGTCGTCCGGTTGATGATCCTGCGCCAGCTCAATAAACATAAGATGATAAAAATAACCGCGACTGCCAGAGAGATCATGATGCGGGGCTGGTTAATGTTTAATACTCGATAGACCAGATGCTGAATAAATGCCAGGAAGGTGGAATTTTGAAGACTCAGGGCTGGCAAAAATAGATTTACACTTCCAATAAAGACAAATATCGCCAGCGACAAAAACGATGGCACCAAAACCAGAATACGATAGCTTGTACTTGAGCGGTCCTTTTGTTCAGGGTTCACCCACTCATCCAGGCCAATCCCGGCGACCATAGCCATCATTAACGGGACGAACATTTTCAGCCGGCTATTCAATAAAAGGCTGAAAGGTGGGATGTGGTTGACAACCTCAAACCCGGGCAGCCGCCAGGCTACCCCTAGAAAAAACAAGCTGATCCCAATCAAGATCAAAGCTTGTGATCGCCGCCGCTGGTGGAATAGCGCAGAAAACGATAGTGCCAATGGAATTAACCCAAAATAAACCGTTTGCTCGTTGTAGTTTTGATAATTGGGAAAAGGCCAAAGATAATTATGAGTCAGTGGGGAGCCGAAAAAATTGGGCACCAAAAATGTCACGCTGGAGGATAAGTTGTAAAGCCAGTCACTTGAGAACAAGATATGAGCTCCCCCCATGGATCTCCCGCCTTCAGACAGCGTTGCACTGTGGGATAAAAATTCGACGAATGGAATCAGTTGGATCGCTCCAAGCAGCAATCCGATGAATACACCCGCCGCCACAGCACCCAGGCATAATAATCCTTGCTTAAAGCCAGGTTTTATTACCATAAGCCGGAACAAAAAATACAAACCGAAGGCAAAACAAATATGAAATGTGGTCTCAGGATGGCCACCCAGGATGGATAGACCAATACCAGCTCCCAAGGCCCCAATCCAGGGGGTCATTCGCCGGTGGTTTAAAATTTTCTCACCAGCCAGAAGCATGAGCGGAAAACTTGCTAATGAATTTACAATTGGGTATTGCAGCCAGACGATCACTGGTCCTGAAAGCATGGCTGTAATAGCAGCAAAAAGTGAGGCAACCTTTGCTAGACGGATTTCTCGACAAAAGTAATAAGTAAATATCCCCAGCAGCAGGAGGTTAAAGTAGGCAACAGATCTGACTTTGGAGTGGCAACGCTGTGACCTATTCGGTGAAGGCCCGACCACGCTGATCGATATCGGCTCCGGCCCGCCCGTGGCGTTCGCGAGCGATGGACTCGCCCGACTACGCGAAGGGCTTCGTGGAGCCGGAATCGTCGGTACCAGTCCTTCGGCTGGCCACCACGAGATGATCCGCGGCGGACGCCATATCGTGGATGGGAGCCGTTGTGGAAGCAGCCGACGCGGCAGTGTTCTTCGGTCGGGACGCGCAGATAGTGCGTGCGTTGGACGCCCTGCGCGGCATGCGCATGTCCGGAGTGAACACCTGGTTCGTGGTGCTCGGCCCGTCGGGGACGGGTAAATCTTCGTTCCTGCGCGCCGGACTCCTGCCCCGTCTTCGGCGAGAGGACCGCCGTTTCGCGGTGCTCGACATTGTCCGTCCCGAACGCAGCGCGTTGACCGGACAGTCTGGCTTGGCGGCGGCGATCTGCGCAGGGCGGCGATCGTTCGGACTTCAGCAAGCCAAGTCTGGGGGGTCTGCTGCACGAATAGGTGACATCTGAGTTGGCTTGCCCGTGACGGGTGGGCTGGAAGGATGTCCTTGTGCCCAGGCCTTACCCCCGTGAGTTCCGCGACGATGTCGTGCGGGTCGCTCGCAACCGCGACGACGGTGTGACGATCGAGCAGATCGCGACCGATTTCGGTGTCCACCCGATGACGCTGCACAAGTGGATGCGCCAAGCCGATATCGACGAGGGCACCAAGCCCGGCAAGAGCACCAGCGAGTCTGCGGAGCTGCGGGAGCTGCGGCGCCGAATCGATTGTTGGAGCAGGAGAACGAAGTGCTGCGCCGGGCAGCGGCGTATCTGTCGCAGGCCAATCTGCCGGGAAAAGGCTCTACCCGCTCGTGAGTGAGCTCGCCGCCGACGGGATCCCCGTCGCGGTGACGTGCCGGGTACTCAAGCTCGCCCGCCAGCCCTACTACCGCTGGCGGGCCAACCCCATCACCGACGCTGAACTCGTCGAGGCCTACCGCGCCAACGCACTGTTCGACGCCCACCGGGAGGATCCAGAGTTCGGGTACCGCTACCTGGTCGAGGAGGCCCGTGATGCCGGTGAGCCGATGGCCGAGCGCACCGCCTGGCGGATCTGCACCGAGAACCAGTGGTGGAGCGTGTTCGGCAAGAAGCGCGGCAAGAACGGCAAGACCGGGCCACCGGTTCACGACGATCTCGTCGAGCGCGACTTCACCGCGGATGCGCCAAATCAGTTGTGGCTCAGCGATATCACCGAGCATCGCACTGGCGAGGGCAAGCTCTACCTCTGCGCGATCAAGGACGTGTTCTCCAACCGCATCGTGGGCTACTCGATCGATTCCCGGATGAAGTCCCGGTTGGCGACGACCGCGCTGAGCAGTGCGGTGGCACGACGCGGTGAGGTGGCCGGTTGCATTCTGCACACCGACCGCGGGATCGCAATTTCGAAGCCGAAAGTTCGTCCACGCCTTGGGCCGCTACGACATGGTCGGCTCCATGGGCCGCGTCGGCGCGGCCGGCGACAATGCGGCCATGGAGAGCTTCTTCAGCCTGCTGCAGAAGAACGTTCTGGACCGCCGCCGCTGGGCCACCCGCGAGGAGCTGAGGATCGCGATCGTCACCTGGATCGAACGGACCTACCACCGTCGCCGACGCCAAGCCGCCCTCGGCCGGTTGACCCCGATCGAATACGAAGCAATTATGACCACACCGGCCAGTCAGGCCGCGTGACCGAAACTGTCACCTGATCGTGCAGCAGACCCCT
>CAWELB010000004.1:0-66435 GCA_963809805.1 uncultured Chloroflexia bacterium
AACACGTAGCCATTATTGTCATTCCCCTCAAGGATCTCATCATCGTTGATACGCATGTTGATCTGCGCACCGGTGTGGGTTTCGATGGCGGCCAGAATGTCGTTCTCCCTATTGGCGACCGTAGCCGCCCAGGGGACGGAGCCGGTGTAATCGGAAAGCCCGCACAGCCACAGGCTGCCGCCCGCGGCCACGTAATCACCTATGGCGGTGAGCTCAGCAGCAGTATAGGCAGACTGCGGAGCCGTGATGAGCAAAAGCTTAACTACCGCCGGGTTCAGATCGGAGGCAGTCAGCTCGTCCAGGTTCTTGAGCACGTTGTACTGGTGATCGGAGAGATCGTTGACGAACATCTGCATCTCGCTCCCCAGGGCATTCATATTGCCATGCCCGGCGTCAATCAGGATCAGCGGGAGCTGTGCATCGGTCACCGTGAGGTTGAGCACACTGGTATTGTCATCCGGGTTGTCACCAACGGGCGCGCCAATCAACTGCGCCGTTATGACTACATCACCCGTGCTGATGGGCTGCCAGCTAAAATTGGCGGTCGCATCTCCGTTACCGGGTGCGGTGACTTCCACCGAGGGCAGGAATACGCCGTTCACATCCATGCTCACCGTGACGGTGCGAGGGGCGGTATTGCGATTGGTAACTCGAACCTCCAATAGGGAGGGGTTGTAAATGGTGGGGATGGTCGGTTGGATGACCAGATCAGTAATGGAGATATCTTCGGATCCGAGCGTCCATACCGGCGAGCTGACGATACGGTCACCATCTGCCTGGGTTACCTTGACGTAGTAATAGTGAACGCCAGCGGTGATGTTCAGCAGGGGCGTCCAGGTGAAGCTGGCATCGGTGGGTACGAACTCATCCGCCACTTTGCCCTGGTCGGTGATGATCTGCACCAGGCTGGCAAGCTCTCCGTCGGGGTCTGTACCGTCGATTTCGAACTGGATCGAGCCTGAATTTGCGATCTCAGAACCCATCCAGGCGCCGTTGGCTTTCATGCGCAAAGAGAAGTTCTTGTCTTCCGTGGCAAAGGTCCGACGCTCACGCAGTGCTTCCAGCAGGGCGTCCTTGGTCAACCCGGTCATCAACACACCCGTGCGGTGATCGGTGTTGACGCCCCAATACGCGGTGTGCGTGTCTGCGTTATTGGAAGCGCCTACCTTCCAGCCATAATCCAGCGAGCGGATGTATTCATCTTCTGAGAAGTCATAAGACGTGCCGTTGCCGTTGCCCACTTCTTCCATCCGGGCAATATCGGATACTTCAGGATGGTAGAACCAATCATTGAAGTTGATCCAGCCGGGGTGGTTGAACTGCATCACGGTTCCAGCAGGGTCCAGGCCGATCATGCCCGTGGTGGAAGCCCACTGGTAGAAGCCCATCACGGTTGATCCGGCTTCCAGGTTGGGGGTGTAGTCACAGTACGTGCAGCCGGTGTTGGTGCGGACGGCATGGCGCACGGTGTTGTATACGTTGATGTGTCCCTCTGCGCCCTGGGTGTACTCAAAACCGCGCAGGGCCACAAAGTTGGGGTTGGTGGCATTCTCGACTGCCGACAGGGTAGCTGCCCATTCGGTGTCATCAATGGCATAGGAATGATCAGAGATTGCCATGAAGTCGAAACCGGCGGCTTCGCCGGCTGCCAGTGCCTGTGCCGGAGTGCCACTGCCATCAGAAATGCTGGTGTGGTTGTGCAGATCGCCGAAATAGACGGTCATGGGCGGCTCGATCGAGGTTTCGAAGGACCAGACCTTATCTGCGCCCAGGGTTAACCCGGCCCAATCGGCAGTTGTACCCAGGACGGTGGCAGTATACATGGTGGTGGCGAGGAACTTGGCGTCGGGATTGAGGGTAACCACGAAGTTGGTGGAGTTATAACTCATGTGGTATGGCACTGTGCCGAATGGTCCTTCGAGGATGAAGTGTTCCTCGTCCAGGGATGACGGACGCATATCTTCGGTGAATGTGATGACCACATTTGAGGTCAACGCAACCTCGGTTGCATCTTCAAGCGGGAAGACTCCCACGATGGCGGGAGGGGTTACATCTGCGGCGCCGGTAGTAAAGCTCCACTCATAAGGCGCAGCCAGAGGAATGGCGTAGACATCTTTTACCTCCGTGGTCAGCGTGGCGGTATAGACAGTAAATGGAGACAAACTCACGCCGGGCGTGAAGCTGGCGGTAAATGTGCCTGCATCATACCCTACCGTCCCGTTTACTGCGCCGTTTGAATCGACCAGGGTAAATGTGGCGGCAGTCAGGCTGGATGGATCCATGGCCTTGCTGAACGTGGCATACAGCGGGCGGTAGAGATTGACGTCGAGGGCAGCATCCACAGGGTCAGTCGCGCTGACGGTTGGTGGTCGCAGGTCGACGATATCCGCCTGGAAGCGCGGGTTTACCTGCGGGGTGTCATAGGCACCGCTCATCCCGGTAACACGCATCTGCATCGGGAAGCTGAATGAGCTTGTGTCAATCCCCGTCGTTCCATAGATGTAAACCGAGGTTTGACCACTTCCATCATTGATCAAGATGGTCTTATTCGTGGTACCGCCCATCGATAATGCGGTGCCCTGGATTTGTACCAACTTGCCCTGGGTGGGAGCCAGTCCACCGGTGGGTGTGACCAGCGGGTCAGGTACTGTGCCGGTGTCGATCCAGTCGATATAGTCTACGGTGCTTAACTCAAGCAAGCCATGATAGACACTTATTATGCCTTTAACCTGAACTACATCTCCCAAAGATAATGGCGGGATCACAGCCCCATATTGAGGGTAGATGTATAAACCACCCGTCTCATCTTGAATAGTAAACGAGCGGGCGGCGAAAGTGCCGGGGAGAACCGTAACATTACCGCGGATCGTTCCGTACCAGCCGTTCCCACCGGCGCGTGCCTCAGCGATCGTCGAGAGCTGATCCGGGTCTATCACTGCGGTAGTCACCGGATCGCCCACTGCGGGCGTCGGCCAATTGGATGCCGATACGCTGTAATCGGAGTTGAGCAAGGTGGTTTCCACTGCCGGGGCGGTGACAGTTACCGTAACGACGGCGGTGGTGCTGTTTGCTATGGAAGGGACGGTCCAGCTGATCACGTTACCGGGCAACAGCTCATAACCAGGAGTTGCAGCCTGGAAAGTAGCGCTGAGCGGCAGGCTGTCGGTGATCACGGCATCGGTTAATGCAATGCCCAGGTCATTGGCCACCGAAATGGTGTAATCAAAGGCTTCATTGACATCTACTGAGGCGGGGGCAGTTTTACCGATCGTCAGGGTACCAGGGGGGGCAGTTGTGCACGCAGCGGTATCAGCCCAATTGGTTGCCACCCGAATACCATCCACCGTACCGGCAGGAGAGTTGGATCCCTGCCGAATGGCGATCGCCGACATAGGATACGAGGTCCCGGTGCCATCGACGGAGACCAGAGGTGTACTGGGTTCTGTGGCAGCACAGGCATCCATGACGTACAGGGCAGCATCATCGTTGACGATGTCGTATCTGGCCACGACCAGGTAGGTTGTGCCGAATGCGAAGTTGGTGTCAGAATATGTGCCTGCACCGGATGCACCCAGTCCAAAATTCAGCTGGCCGCTCACATTTTTGACGAAAATCCTGGCGCGGAAGTTAAAGGTACCAGTATCTTTCATATGCAGGAAATAATCGCCAGTGGTGGTAGCCGAGGACAGGTTAACCAGAGCCGCATAGTACACGGTACCGGAGGTCTGTTCGGCAAAGGTGCGGTTTACGTCTTCGCCAGAAAGAGCAATGGTGGCAGAGCCACCGATGCCGGAGGAGAAATAAGATGGCATAGACAGGCTGGTGGGGATGTACTGGACAAAGTTGCTAGTACCGGAGTGGGCAACCCAGAGTCCACCGCTCATAGCGGTCAGGTTACCCGCAACCCCGCCATAATCAAAGTTTTCGTTCAGAAGTGAGGGTGGGGGAGCACATGTGGCGGCATCAGCCCAATTGGTTGCAACCCGGATACCATCCACCGTACCGGCAGGAGAGTTGGATCCCTGCCGAATGGCGATCGCCGACATAGGATACGAGGTCCCGGTGCCATCGACGGAGACCAGAGGTGTACTGGGTTCTGTGGCAGCGCAGGCATCCATGACGTACAGGGCAGCATCATCGTTGACGATGTCGTATCTGGCCACGACCAGGTAGGTTGTGCCGAATGCGAAGTTGGTGTCAGAATATGTGCCTGCACCGGATGCACCCAGCCCAAAATTCAGCTGGCCGCTCACATTTTTGACGAAAATCCTGGCGCGGAAGTTAAAGGTTCCAGTATCTTTCATATGCAGGAAATAATCGCCAGTGGTGGTAGCCGAGGACAGGTTAACCAGAGCCGCAAAGTACACGGTTCCGGAGGTCTGTTCGGCAAAGGTGCGGTTTACGTCCTCGCCAGAAAGAGCAATGGTGGCAGAGCCACCGATGCCGGAAGAGATATAAGACGGCATTGACAGGCTGGTGGGGACGTACTGGACAAAGTTGCTAGTACCGGAGTGGGCAACCCAGAGTCCACCGCTCATCGCGGTCAGGTTACCCGCAACCCCGCCATAATCAAAGTTCTCTTCCAGGAGTGGGGCTGCCTGTACACCTGACCTGTCTCCTGATGCAGACGAAGCCGGCAACCCGCTGGCCTGAGCCAAGCCTGCGGGCACAATAGCAGTCAGGATCAGCGCGAGCACCATCATCGCCCGGGCTAAGTGCTTAATAAACTATGTTTCCATTGCGTTTGCATTTCTCCTCCTCAAAAGGCAATAAAATACCCCAAACCTGGTGTAAGTTTAAACGCCGGCTTATTCAAAGGTCCCATATTGGATTAAGGGAACTGGAGCCATACTTGACAATAATTTGACCTTTACAGGGGTTCAGTAAATAATATCAGGTTTCAGACAATTTGTAAATCGAAAGCTGAGTAAAGCCAGGATTCGGCGCCACCAAACGCCACGTGTGAGATGCGTAAAATCTATTAAAAACCAGCATGATATACTCGCCATGTCATGACTACAATTGCAATAGTTCTGGTCACAGTCTCAGCTTTCATCCATGCTTTTTGGAATCTACTGGGTAAACGGCAAAACCCATCCGTGGCATTCTTTTTTATCGCCTCAGTATTTGCGGCTCTATGCTTCTCACCGCTGCTGCTGGTGTACCGGGATACTTTCGCCTTCATTCCAGGGCGAGTGTGGATATGGTTATTGCTCACCGGCCTGTTCGAGGTCATCTACTACATCGGCCTGGCAGGGGCATATCGGAATGGTGATATGTCGGTAGCTTATCCGCTGGCACGTGCGCTGCCGGTCATGCTGGTGGCATTAATTACCACGCTCCTGGGGCTTGGAAAAGCGCTTAGCTTGATGGGTATGTATGGGTATCCTGGCGGTGGTGATCGGGTGCCTGCTCCTGCCCCAACGCAGCCTGCGCCATCTGCAGCTCCGTAACTATCTGTCGGCTTGCACCTTGCTGGCAGGTGTGGCAGCCATCGGTACCACCGGCTACACCCTAATAGATAATCAGGTACTCTTTGACCTTTTATCAGTGCCTGGGATTGCACTGAGCCGGGTTGAGATCGCCTTTTTTTACCTGGCATTGGATAGCGTTTTCATCGCTGTTGTAATGGGTGGCTATATCTTATGCTCCCGACCTGAACGGGTTGAATTAACTAAAATATGGCAGAAAAGCAGAATGGTGGCGGTGATCACTGGATTATTGATCATGGGCACCTATGGATTGGTGTTGACAGCGATGGCTTATGCCACAAACGTCAGCTACATTGCTGCATTTCGGCAGCTAAGCATCCCTTTGGGTGCCATCCTGGGCATTCTGGTACAGAAAGAGCCAGCTTACCCAACCAAACTTGCCAGTATCGGTGTTATTTTTGCGGGTTTACTCCTGATCGCGCTGGCAGCATGAAGCAGTGATTTATATAATAATTTCCAGCTCCAATTCTCCGTGGTAAATTAATCCAAGATGATGGAGCTTGTGCGCCTCAATAAGGACCTCGAGAGTACTGCTTACGGGATATGATAAAATTGTGCCCACACCAAAAATAGGAGTAGATTAATGATAGAGCAACCTAAAGGAGAAAAGCCCGCCCTGACGGTCATTATCCAGTCATGGTGGACTCCAGCACTGGTTGTGATTGCGCTGGTGGTAGGCCTGCTGGCAGGTTATTTTGGCCACCCACTGTTGGTAAAAAACCCACAGACTACCCAGCCTGTGGCGGCAGTCAACACACCGGCGGCGACCATTCCAGCCGACCTGGCTACAGGCCCAACCCCTACAGTTAATCCGACCATCGCAGCAATCGACAGTACTGAGAAATTGATGGCATATCTCGTGCAGAACACCACCCACTTCCAGGGTGACCCCAATGCCACGGTCACAATCATCGAATTTAGCGATTATCAATGACCCTACTGCGGGCGTTTTGCCGCTGACGCGGGTCGTCAGATCGAAACAACTTACGTAGAGACAGGCAAGGTGCGTTTTGGCTATTTCAACTTCGCCTTCCTGGGAGATAAATCACAATGGTCAGCTGAAGCTGCCGAGTGTGCCGGTGATCAAAATTCTTATTGGCAATTTCATGATTACCTGTTCTCGCATCAGGGTGGTGAGAACCAGGGTGCCTTCAGCAAAGATAACTTGAAAGGTTTCGCCGCCGGCATGGGATTGGACACTAAAGCATTCAACACCTGCCTTGACTCAGGAAAATATAGCCAATTTGTCAAGGATCAAACCAATATTGGCCGTCAATTGGGGGTATCATCCACGCCCACATTTGCAGTCAATGGGCAGCCGGTGGTTGGGGCGGAATCATTTGCAACCTTTCAAACAAAAATCGATGCACTTCTAAACCCAGTCACTCCAACCCCATAAGATCTTTTCTATATATTTCGCAGCGAGCAGGTGCCAAACACCTGCTCGCTGTTGTTTTATTGGTATACTTTAGATTGCATATTAGTGATTTTGGAATCCTGATACTGACGCCACATTAACCCATGCCATCCATCAATGACCCGACCATCAGCTCGAATGATATAGTCCGCCCCACCCTGGTGGAGGTGGACTTAACTCGGCTGGCGGACAATTTCAACGCCATCCGCCAGCATGTCGCGCCCGCAAAGGTAATGCCCATCTTAAAAGCGAACGCCTACGGTCATGGATTGCTGCGTGTCGCGCAGCTGATGGAATCATTGGGAGCGGATTACATCGGTGTTGCAGTTTTGGAAGAGGGCATCCTGCTGCGAGAGCACGGAATCCGCATGCCCATTCTGGTTTTGGGTGGCATCCTGGGAAACCAGGTGCCAGGATTCTTAAAATATGACTTAACCATTACCGCTTCCTCCATCGATAAACTATCCCAGGTGGATGAAATTGCCGCCCAGATGGGTGTGATGGCGAAGGTTCACCTGAAGATTGACACGGGAATGGAGCGGATTGGGGTGCATTATTACAATGCATCCGGCTTCCTGGAAGCCACCCTTAATTGCAAATTCATAAACTTCGAAGGCATCTATTCCCACTTTGCGAATGCAGATCTGCCTGGTTTGCAGGATGCCCGTTTGCAGCTTGAGCGTTTCCTGGAGGTACTGTCGTTTTACGAGAAGCACAGCCTGCCCCCTCCTCCTATGCGCCATATGGCGAATTCGCCTGCCATTTTACAGCTCCCCGAAGCTAATTTTGATATCGTCCGACCAGGGTTGTTGCTATACGGGGTTTATCCTTCATTTCAGATACCCCATACCGTCAAGGTTTGCCCGACTTTGAGCTGGAAATCACGCGTGGTGTACTTTAAAGTCATTCTCCCCAACCACCCGGTGGGGTATGGCTCGAGCTGGCAGACGGATCACATGGTGCGGGCAGTGACTGCCCCGGTGGGTTATGGCGACGGCTATTTTCGCAGCATGTCGCACAAAGCCAAAGTTCTCCTGCGGGGTAAAAAATACCCCGTCGTGGGGCGTATCTCCATGGACCAAATCGTGATCAACATTGAATGGGACAGCGCCTATAACGATGATGAAGTCATCCTGATAGGGGAGTCAGGCGCAGAATCAATCAGCTGTGAAGATTTAGCCGATTGGGCCGGGACCATCCCTTATGAGATCCTGACCAATATCAATACACGTGTGCCGCGCATCTATACGGGTGAGTAATCTAGCTTGAAATTCCTGCATAAGACGATCAGCAACAAGTGATTATTGAAGGTATGGGGAAGAGAAGGATAGCTACCACCTCTCGCTGGTAAGGTTTACCAGCTCGCTATAGATTTCTACAACCCCACAAACCGTGGATGGAAAAACCCTGCTTCAAAAAGCCACCTACAATCGTGCGGTCCGGGTTCACCCAGCCTGAGGCTGGCAGATGCAGCAGCGACGTGTACCAAACCCAATCGATCAGCAAATCAGCCAATGAAGTTCAATAGTGAAAAGCAAGGGAAGGAAGCGCATCATCATTTTTCGGACAGGGTCGAGGCATACTCAAAGCCCTGCTCAATCCATTGCTGCAGGTCTTGATCGGTCGTAACACCCCCAGGTGCCACCAGGATCCAGCCTGCCATCGGCTTGTCGGGCACCGGCATGAATGGGCGCACGAAAGGTCTGGCCAGTGAGGAAGCATTATTTTCAACACCCACACGCACAATTAAGTCATCCCCTTGAACGCCGCAGGCCAAATTTCCACGCAGCATGAACCCAACTCCACCGAACATTTTCTTTTCCACCATCCCAGGGTGAGCTTCCAGCACAATTCGCATGCGTTTCGCCAGGTTTTGGTCGTAAGGCATGCATCCCTCCGATAAAATCCAGATTTGCCTAGGAATTCTACCCCAAATCTCACCGCTCATCGGCAGCCTGGTCAGGTAGTTATTAAAAAAAACTAGCAGGTCCTCCATTTCCAGATCCAAGACCTGCCAGATGTAATCGGTCACCCATCCCCCCTTTATCCCACCTTCCCTAAAATATGGAAGGGGGAAAAGCGTTCGAAAAATGGATGTGCGGAGGGTTTACATTCCTCCGCACATCCATTTTTTCGATTTATCTCCATCCATAACATTTAAATATTAAATATAGGAAGTGTAATTAGTTATTGCCAGACAGGATTGATTATTATGATTTACAGGAAACTCTCCAGCAAGGAACCTACTTCAGCCATGGTGAATACGGGTCCATCCACACAGATGAGCTTGGTACCAAGGTTACAGCGCCCGCATTTACCAATCCCACAATGCATGCGCGCCTCCAAAGTGACGTAATTTTGTTCAGGTAAAAAGTTCAGCTTCTCCACCAGAACTCGATTAACGAAGTGGATCATGATAGGCGGTCCGCAGGTGATGGTGATGGCGTTACGCGGTGAAGGGGCCACTTTTTCAAGCAGCTGGGTAATGAGACCCACACCCTCGCTCCAGGTTTCGTCAGCCTGGTCAACGGTCAGGTGCAGCTCTGTATCGGGTGTTGCGCGCCATTGATCATATTCATCCGTGAAGACCAACAAAGATGGATTTCGGGCAGCCCACAAAATCTGAAAAAAACCGTAATCCTTCCGGTTAGCCATCACCGACTGGATCACCGGGCGCAGAGGAGCACCCCCGATGCCTCCACCGATCACGATCAAGTTTTTCCCCTTAAATTTGTCCATGGGGAAGCCATTCCCCATCGGGCCACGTACTCCCACCATGTCACCCACGCCTAGCTCATGCAATTCGGTGGTGACTGAACCCAGGCGGTTGATGGCGAAATCGAGGGTGGCATCTCCATTTTTGGGGATATTGGCGATACCGAAAGGAGCTTCACCCACCCCGAACGCTGAAACGAATGCAAATTGCCCCGGCTTATAGTCTTGAAAGGCTTTGCCACCCCCATTAAGCATCTCAACCCGGAAGAGCTTGATCTCGGTGGCAATGTCTTTCACCTCGATGAGCTTTCCAAGGTATGGCAGCATGGGGTTGGGTTCCAGTTTATCTGTCATCAATTACCTCCTGGCCATATACCCCAGTACCTCGGTGATATCCACATTCACCGGGCAGGCATCGATGCAACGTCCGCAGCCTGTACACGACACTGGACCGTAATGTATGGGGAAATAGTAAAACTTGCAGAAGAAACGGTTGCGTAGGCGCTGATTCTTCATAAAACGAGGGTTGTGCCCTCCTGCCACACGCCGGTACGGGATGCCGTTACATGAATCCCAGCAGCGAATGCGCTCGGATTGATTTTGCCCGCTTGCACCCATAAGGGCTTCGTCACGTACATCAAAACAACGGCAGCTTGGGCAAACATAGGCACAGATCCGGCAGCTCAGGCAGCGTTCGGCCATTTCAGCCCAAAAGTCGTCATTGAACCTGGCCGGCCAGACTTCCTTTGGGGGAATCTTCAGCTCACGTTTGCGGGCATGCGTGGGATGCGGTCGAATCTCAGACAGCCCATCGAAAACGGGGAACTTCTTGCTGATTTTCTCACCTTTCTCGGTGATGATCTCGGCCACATAACCACCGTTCGAGGCGGTTAACATGATATCCATTCCCGTGGGATCATCAGGAGAGCCGCCCACATTGGTGCAAAAACAGCTGGCACCCAAAGATGGGCATGCCAGCCCGATGAGGGTGGTATTCTCCCTTCGGCGGGCATAGTAAGGATCCACAGGTTCGTTCTCGATGAACAGTGCATCCAGGGTGAGTAATCCCCTGGCGTCGCAAGGGCGGACGCCGAAAATAATCGATTTACCCTCCGGGAGGGTGTCGGTTAACTTCACCTGCCCGGCAAGTTTTTCAATCAGCATCAAGCGCTCGGTGGGTGGGAAGAACACTTCCTTCACCGACATGAAGGAGCGCACAAAGTGCCACACCACATCATGGGTGTCTTCAACGGGGCGGTAAAGGATATTACCGGCAATGTCCACCGGGGCGATCAAGGTTTGTTCCTGTGCCAGGCGGTCAAGCCAGGCAGCCAATTCCTGGTGGGTCAGGTAGTTCATGGCAGGTTCTCCTCTCCGCCCAGAATGGTGACAAAGGGTGGTGGAACGGCAGCCATCCCGGCTTGATAATCGAAAATTGTCTCCATCTCCTGTGCCATTTTTCGATGGATCAGGCTAAGGGGAAGATCCATCGGGCAGGCTCGTTCGCACTCATTGCACCCCACGCAGCGCCCTGCCAGGTGATAAGCTCTCCCCAGGTGAAAGGCACGTTTCTCATCCACATCAATACCCATACTCACCCAAAGCGAATCGTCTCGCTCATACAAGCAAATGGGGCAGTCGCACATCGGGCATACCTGACGGCAGGCGTAGCAACGAATGCAGCGATCGAACTGGCTGAGCCAGAAGTTCATTCGTTCGGCAGGTGTGAGCGCATTCAAGTGCTCAATCCCCGGGTACACATGCTCGGGTGGGATCTCCCGGTAGGTCGTCTCCGGGTCGCCGATTAACGTGTCATACACAACCGGAGTACGAAAGTTACAGGCTGCGCAGCGCGTTTGGATTGCACCACTTTTATCGTTATTGAACCCGGCACCCTGGCGGATACCATCGCAGGCCATGCCAATAATATAGACCTGCTCGCGCAAGAACCGATTCTCGGCCAGCAGGACATTTATGGAACGACTATCGCATGGTTTCACCACAACGGCTGCTTTAGGGATGCTGTCGGGCTTTTTTTTCTTACCGCCGTCTGTGCCCCAACCCAACTTTTTACTTAAGTAAGCGGTCAGGTTATGGGTGCAGTCCTGGTTCCATACCAGTCGCTCAACATTTTCAGGCTGGTGAATAAATGCAGGGCGTGTCCGACCCCTGGGTCCAAGCTCATAGCCGATAACGCTTTCCACCTGCTTGTTTGCCAGCAATTCCCGGGCAGTCGTGCGCAGAGTTTCGGTTTGCTGTTCGTGAACGGGTGTCGTATAGACGGCATGCTTGGGCTGTTCATCATTAAACGCGGAGTAACGGTGGCTGATGGGCTCCCGTTCCCACACAAAATGTACCGCACGGTCGGCAATTTTCCAATGGATGGGTCCGAGAGCACGCACGGTCTCGGTAAAATCAGTGGTGATGTGCGAGTAGCGTTCTCCTTCAGAAGCAGACACCCAATCGAGCCTTACCCGTTCAGATTCGAGCCCGGCATATGCAAGCAAAGCCCGTAATACAGGCAGGCGCTTGGCTGCCCTGTGGTTGCCGGTGTTGTAATGACACTCGCCGATATGGCAGCCCAACACCAGCACACCATCTGCTCCTTGCTCGAAGGTGCGCATGATCAGCTCGGGTGAGACTCGCCCTGAACAAGGAACGCGAATGTCACGGATATTGGCGGGAGATTTCAGGCGGGCGATGCCGGCTGTATCGGCACCGGTGTAACTACACCAGGTGCAGAGATAAGCGATGATCTTGGGTTCAAATGGCATGCGATCCCCTCCTATGGGTTCAGGATCCCGGGAACAACCGGTTCGACCGCCAATGCGCCAATCATCTCATTGACGATTTGTTGATCATCGAAATGGATCAGGGTAATGGCTTTATCGCGACAGGTTGAAGCACAGGTGCCACACCCCTTGCACAGGTATGTATTGACCGAAGCCACACTCTCTTTCAGCTCGATGGCACTGTACGGGCAGGCATTGACGCACAAACCGCATCCAGCGCAACGCTGCAGGTTCACCATAGCGACGGATGGATCCAGGGCGATCGTGCCCTGATCGAGCAGGGAAAGGGCTGCCGCGGCGGCGCCTCCAGCTTGTGCCACGCTGTCTGGGATATCCTTTGGGCTCTGGCAGGCACCGGCGATATAAATTCCCTCGGTGGTAGTTTCTACGGGTGCCAGTTTGGGATGTTTCTCAAGGAAGAACCCATCCGGGCTGCGGCTGATCCCGAACATGTTAGCCACCTGGGCAGCATCCGCCTGCGCCTCGAGACCTGTCGATAAGATGACCATATCCACTTCGACATGGTCCGGCTGACCATAGAAAGCCTCGTCCCACTTCACGAGGAGCTGCCCATTCTGGGCCTGGATATTTCTTACATGTCCGTGGTAGAAATTGACCCCCTTCTTGCGGGTACGGTTATAAAACTCTTCGTAATCTTTACCGAAGGAGCGCATGTCGCGGTAGATTTCATGTACTTCAGCGCCCACATATTCGTGCACCAGCTGCGCCAGTTTGAGCGAATACATACAGCAGGCACGCGAGCAGTAATCATTGTATTTGCTATCCCGGCTGCCCACACAATGTACAATGGCAACCCGCCTGGGGGGCTGACCGTTTTTGAGGGTGACCCTTCCCAAGGTTGGTCCACCGATATTGATCAGTCGCTCAAATTCCATCGAGGTAAGCACATTATCGAGCTGACCATAACCCAGCTCAGGAATACGGGATGGGTCAAAGTCCTTAAAACCGGTTGCCAGTACGATGGTGCCTACCTTGAGATCAAGGTAGCTATCTTTCATGTCGTGGTTGATGGCACCGCGCTCACATGCCGACAGGCACTCCAGGCATTCGGAACAGATGCCACAGCGCAGGCAGCGCTCGGCTTCAGCGATTGCCTCTTGCTCGGTGAACGCCAGGTCGACTTCATTGAAATTGTTTTCCCGATCTTCTGCGGGGATGGTGTGGGTCTTGGTGCGGGGATTGTCTGCTGCCCAACCAATCTCCATCTTTTCCGCTACTTCTTGCTTGGTAAACGTGGCGATGGGCAGCTTGGGCGGCTCCTGGACTCCTTCGGCTCCACGCAGGTAGCGGTCGATGCACCTTGCCACATGGTGACCCTCACCGATGGCATCCACGACGAAGAAAGTCGTCCCGCGGCGTACATCGCCTGCCACGAACACACCCTGCATGGAGGTCATCATCTCATCATCCGCTTCAATCCCCATCGAGCTGAGCTTACGGATACGGGTATCGGAGGGCAGGAAGGTGAAATCAGGCTGCTGACCAACAGCCCAGATGACCAGATCACATGGAATCACATGTTCAGTACCGGGGATTTCCTCCACCTGGCGTTTACCATTAACGATGCCACCGACCTTGGCTTCCACACAGCGAATCCCAACGATTTGATTTAATTGAATAACAACTTCTTTGAACACCCGGTTGCGGATGATTTCAACCCCTTCTTTGATAGCCTCGTCCATCTCATTGAACGAGGCGCGCATGCCGCGACAGACGATCTTCACCTTGGGACTACCAAGCCTAATGGATACCCGGGCTGCATCAAGGGCCACATCTCCAGCCCCGATCACAGCGATTTCGTGACCGCTCAGGTCGAGTTTTTCACCCAGGCAAGCCCGGCGAAGCAGGTCCAGGCTCAGCCAGTTATCGGGATGCTCTGTTCCCGGGATGCTCAACTTCCAGGCACTGTGGGCACCTGTGGCAATAACCACTGCCTCATAGCCCTTATCGAACAGCCCGGGAATATCATCGACGCGCGTGCTCAGGCGCATTTCCACGCCTTCATCGATAATTTGCTGGATTTCCCAATCCAGGCGATCATAGGGTAAACGGTGGGGGGGAATTCCCACCCGCATCATACCTCCGGCGATGGGGAGGCTGTCGAAAACAGTTGGGCTGTGACCAAAGCGTACCAGGTCTAGCGCCGCAGTCATGCCAGCCGGACCAGCCCCGATGATGGCAACCTTCTTACCTGTTTTGATGGGGGTATGGGAAAACGGAGTGCCTACCAGCGATTTATCACGCATGTTGGGCAGCTCGTCACGGTGAGCAAAGGCCCAATCGGCAACGAACCACTTCAGCTTCATAATACTAACGGGCTCATCGTACAGCCCACGGCTGCATTGTTCCTCACAGCGGCGATTGCAGACTCGCCCGCAAACGGAGGGGAATGGATGCTCTCGACGGATGGCCCAATAGGCATCGGCGTATCGCCTTTGCTTGATCAGGGCAATATACCCCTGGGCACGCTGGTCGGTGGGGCAAGCTGCCCGGCAGGGTGCGATGCCTCGTTTTTCGATCACGTATGCCCCAGGCACCGACTGGGCTGAATTGCGGTAAGTGGCTTTGCGGGTACTTAAACCTCGGTCAAAGGTATTGATCACATCCACCGGGCAGACGTCGGCGCATTTACCGCAGCCGGTGCACTGTGATTCATCCACATAACGGGCTTTCCTACGCACCCGCACCTGGTAATTCCCCACATATCCGGATACGTTCTCAACTTCACTGTAAGTGAGCAGGCTGATATTTTCGTGACGTCCAACGGACGTCGTTTTGGGGGTAAGTATTCAGGCCGCACAGTCTAGCGTTGGGAAGGTCTTATAGAGCTGGGCCATATGACCGCCGATACTGGGCTCACGCTCCACCATATAGACCTTCTTGCCTGCATCGGCCAGGCGCAGTGCAGCTTCAATACCGGCGATGCCCCCACCCAGCACCAGGGCTGATTGTTCCATATCCACCGAACGCATGCTGAGCGGGCGGTGATGATGAACACGGCTGACGGCTGCACTGACCATATGTTTGGCTTTTTCAGTTGCCAGAGCGGGGTCATCCACCACCCATGAACAATGCTCACGAATATTTGCCATCTGGAAGAAGAACGGGTTCAGCCCGCCTTCTTTGCACGCGCGCCTGAAGGTCGGCTCATGCATCAATGGTGTGCACGAAGCCACTACCACCCGGTTCAGTCCCTGCTCACGGATATCCTGTTTGATCAAGTCCTGACCAGGGTCAGAGCACATATAGGTGTAATCGCGTGCCAGCACCACGTTATCCAGATGGCGGGCATATTCCACCACAGCAGGCACATCCACCTTGCCGGCAATATTGGTGCCGCAGTGACAGATGTAGACCCCGGTCTTTATTTTGGAGAGGTTCATGCCACCTCCTCTTCAAGGATTACAGGCTTTCTCAACACTGACATGATCCCCACAATCTCTGCCAGGATCTGATCCTGGGTAAAGCCATTCTGGATGGGTGCGTGGACAAGACATGCAGCCACACAGGCTCCGCAACCTTTGCATAACACTTCGTTTACGTGTGCCACCATATGCCCTTCCAACTCCAGCATGTCAATTGCATGGTAAGGGCACTGGCTTTCACAGGTGCGGCAGCCACAGCAGATGGATTGGTCAATATAAGTGGTGAATGGTTCCAGAGTAACATGCCCGGCATCCATCAGCGAAAGTGCGGCAGAAGCGGCTGCGCCACCTTGCGCCACGCTATCGGGGATGTCTTTGGGACCCTGGCAAGTACCTGCCAGATAGATACCATCGGTGGTAGTTTCCACAGGAGCCAGCTTGGGATGTTTTTCAAGGAAGAAGCCGTCGGGACCCCGGCTGATGCTAAAGGTTTGTGCCACCTGTGCAGCGTCTGCCTGGGGCTCTATCCCTGTGCTCAGTACAACCATATCCACCAGCTGCTCGATGGGTTCCCCTGTGAAGAGGTCGGTTGAGGTGATCTTGAGCTGCCCGTTATCTGATGAGACCTGTAATCCACCCCCATCCACTTCCTGGTCAAAGCGAGTGAAGTGGACGCCGGCGCGTGCCACGCGCTCGTAAAAGGCTTCATAGTTTTTGCCAAAAGCGCGCATATCACGGTAATACTCGTGTACTTCAGCACCCACATAATCACGCACCAGTTGCGCCAGTTTGAGCGAGTACATGCAGCACACGCGCGAGCAGTATTCGTGATAATCTTTATTGCGGCTGCCTACACAATGCACAATGGCAACCTTTTCCGGTTTGCGACCATCCTTGAGGCGCACCTCCCCCGTGGTGGGCCCACCGGTGTTGATCAAGCGTTCCAATTCCATACTGGTCAGCACATTGTCCAGCTCGCCATATCCGTATTGCTGGATGCGACGGGCTTCAAAATCCTTGAACCCCGTCGCCAGGATGATGGCTCCAACTTCGAGGTCTATAAGCTCTTCTTTCTGCTCGAAATTGATCGACCCGGTCAGGCAGAATTTTTCACATGCCCGGCATTTACCCTTTTGGAAATAGGCACAATTTTGCGAGTCGATGATCGGGACGCGCGGTACGGCTTGCGCGAATGGGAAGTATATCGCCGGGCGGACGCCCAACCCCAGATCGAATTCGGAGGGGATTTTTTTCCAGGGGCATTTTTCTACACAGGTGCCGCAGCCTGTACAGGTGCTTTCATCCACGTAGCGTGGTTTTCGGCGAACTCTGACGGTGAAATTCCCTACATATCCCGAAACTGATTCAACTTCGCTGTAGCTCAGCAGCGTGATGTTTTCGTGGCGTCCAACGGACACCATTTTGGGTGTGAGAATTCAGGCCGCACAGTCGAGAGTGGGAAAGGTCTTGTACAGTTGGGCCATATGCCCACCGATGCTTGGCTGCCGCTCCACCAGGTACACATGTTTGCCAGTGTCAGCCAGCCGCAGGGCAGCCTCAATCCCGGCGATGCCTGCGCCTACCACCATGGCGGATTGTTTCATTTCCACCTGGCGGGCTTCCAGCGGTTTTTGGTATTGCACCCGTCTGACTGCAGCTGAAATAAGTGCCTCGGCTTTGTGGGTTGCACTGGCAGAATCTTCGCAAACCCACGAACATTGCTCACGGATGTTGGTCATATGGAACAAAAACGGATTCAGCCCTGCATCCGCACATGCCCGCCGGAAGGTAGCTTCATGCATCAGAGGCGAACACGAAGCCACCACAACGCGATCCAGGCCTTCATTGCTGATATCATCCTTAATGAGAGCCTGGCCTGGGTCTGAACACATGTAAGCATAATGGCGGGCGACCAGCACATTCTCCAATGAGGCGGCGTGGTTGGTCGCGGCTTCCACATCCACCATCGAAGCGATATTGGTGCCGCAATGGCAGATATAAACCCCAATTTTGGGGCTGCCTTTATTGGTTGGTTTCATCCAGTGATTCTCCTCATTTGGAAATTACCACAGATAAAATTGGCACCTGATAAAAGCGGGTCTATCTAATTCTGTTTATAAACGCAAAATGGTCGCCTGGCGGTAGTGGAGCGAATGGAGCGACAAAACGGGCGAAACCTGGCATCGAAATACTTCTGAATCCCGGCTTATGCATCGGGTTTCATCTATAGCATACTTGTGCAAGGTTGCACAATATAGTGTAATATGGCACAAAATCGATAGGATGAAAGTGACAAATGTGGGATTCAGAAAATAAACCCGCCTGAACGAGTGACTCATTGGGTAAATTGACAGTCTTTTTAGAAAATGCTAACTGCTTCCCATCTCAGCAGACTTTCTTACCCGTTTTAAAAATGCAGGTGAATTCAGCCCCCGCTCCAGCAAATAGGTAAGATATTGCCCCATCAGGTTTTCCAGCTCAGCATCTACTGTGGATGATAACCGGGCGCGCTGCGCTTCAGCGTAGTTGGAGCGTTGGAAGTGACGTAAAATTCTCAGTGCCGGCATGCTCACCTGGCGCACACCCGCTTCTTTGAGGCCACATTTAGGGCAAATCACCCCGCCTTTTTCAAAGGAGAAGAATTGATCTACGGCTTGTATTTCTTCCCCGCAATTCACACATTGCAGCAGCTGAGGCCGAAAACCAACCAGGTCCAGCAATCTCACTTCATAATACCGCACGGCAAAGGCAGGCTCGGTTTCCTTGTTGATCCGGGAGAGGGTCTCACCCAATAGACGGTACAGGGCATAATTCTCCCCCTCTTCATAGGTGAAGCGGTCCAACAGCTCGACGATGTAGGAAGCATACCCCACCCGCACCAGGTCTTCCCGCAGGTCCATGTAGGCATCCTTCGCCTCGGCTTGCGTGACGATGGGTAAATCCCGTCCATGTGCCAGCAGAAGCTCCACGCGCGTGAACGGTTCCAGGTGCCCGGCTTTGCGTGAACGGGGTTTGCGTACACCTTTCGCCACCACCCTGAGCTTGCCAAGCTCACGCGTGAATAACCACAATAAACGGTCAGCTTCTCCCCAATCTGTGTGGCGAAGCACGATGGCTTCAACCCGTTGTGAGCGCGCGCGTGATGGCATGAGTTTATTATAATCGTTGACTCAGGGTCTACTTCCTGGTAAAATCCCACCTTGCCTGTGGCGTTGTACCCTTCGCCCGGGCAAAAATTTTGCAGAATCAGAAAGGGCTTGAGAAAATGAAAGTACTCCTCCTGAAAGACGTATACAAATTAGGCCGGGCTGGTGACGTTAAAAAGGTTGCCGATGGATATGGTCGCAATTACCTGCTTCCGCAAGGGATGGCGGTATTGGCGACCGCTGAGGCACTTAAAATGTCTGAACGCATCCGCGAGAAAGCCAACGTTCAGCGAGCCATCGTGAACCAAGAGATGGATGGCGTTGCCAAGCAGATTGCCGGGCTCACCTTGATCTTCCCTGCCAAAGCCTCCGAGACGGGTAAATTATACGGCTCGGTGACCACCCAGATGCTCGCCGAGGCAATCAAGGCCAAATCGGGCGTGGAAGTTGCCAGGCGTCAGATCGATTCGCAACCACTGCGCATGTTGGGTGAATATAAAGTGCACATTCGCCTCACGGTCGATCTCATCCCCACCATTGACGTGATCGTACACCGCGAAGGTGAAGCCATCACTGCCACCACTCCTATCAAACCTGCCGTGAAGATGGTCGAGGAAGTTGTTGAGGAACCTGAACTGGAAGAATCCGAAGCTGATGCTGAGGATGAACCAGAAGCCGAATCAGAAGCCGAATAATTATCCTAATCGATACCAGATCAACGGGTGCTTATAAGGAGAAACTCACCTCCACGGCACCCGTGTTGATGTTTAAGCCTGCTGTATAATACAGTCGATGTCCATCGGAACACAGCTCCGTCAGGCCAGAGAATCACAGGCATTGAGTCTCGATCAGGCAGCGCAAGCGACGCATATCCGCCTGCACTATCTGGAGGCATTGGAAGCAGATAAATTTGAGCTACTTCCTTCCCTGGCACAATGTCGTGGCTTCCTGCGCGCCTATGGAGAATATTTAAAGCTCAACACGGGTGAGCTGATCCGTACATTGGAAAAAGATTCATTGGCAGCACCCATCGAGATCGCTCCACTCTCCAGCGCGGAAGTGGCGGATGGACCTGTAAACAGCTCGGAAGAAATCTTTAAAGAGCTTGGGCACAAACTGCGAACTCAGCGTGAATTGATGGGCTTATCCCTGGGAGATGTCGAGCGTCATACCCATATTCGAATGCATTATGTTCAGGCACTCGAATCCGGAGATATTTCCCATCTGCCGTCCCCGGTCCAGGGTAGAGGAATGCTTAGTAATTATGCCTCCTTCCTTGGTCTCAACACGGAAGCTATATTGCTCCATTTTGCAGATGGCTTGCAGGCAGGTCTCTATGACCGCCTGGTTGCCAGACAAGCGACGACGCCTAACTCACGCCGCCAGGAATCAGCCAAAGCTCCTGCCCTCCCATCACAGTTAAAACGTCTGTTCTCGATGGATTTATTTGTCGGAGGCTTTCTAGTTATTTTCCTGGTGGGGTTCTCCATATGGGGTGCAATGCGGATTTCAAGCTTGAATTCGGATAAGCAGCCATCTCCCACCGCACCACCTGTATCGGAGATATTATTGTCCACTCCAGATATTGGTCTTTTTGGCACAGCTACGCTCTTCCCCGGTAGTGTGGTTCCAATCACACCCACGCTGATGATCGATGCTCCATTGATTACCGGGACGGTTCAGGTAGCTGAGACCCCGATAGTAATAGGACCCACTCCAGGTAACTCCAACGCACCTGTGCAGATATATTTAATAGCCAAATCGCGTGCCTGGCTGCGTGTTATTGTGGATGGCGAAATTGCCTTTCAGGGGCGGGTGATGACGGGCAGTGCCTATTCCTTCGCCGCCAATGATCGCATCGAGCTTTTAACCGGCGATGGTTCCAGCTTACAAGTATATTTCAACCAACAAGATCTGGGTCAGCTGGGATCTTACGGACAGGTGGTTGAACGTATCTTCTCCATTGAAGGCGTTCAGACTGCCACACCTGCAGTACCTTATACCAGCACCCCGGCACCGACCGCAACAGTTGGTCCCACATCCACGCCATCGCCGACGGCGAGTACGCGCACACCCACCCCTACTCCCAATCCATAAGTAAACGGAATATGAAGAATAAGTCATTTCATATGATATCCCTTGGCTGTGCCAAGAATGCAGTAGATTCTGCATCTATGGCTCAAATCTTGGCTACCGCAGGCTACCAATCTACCGATGAGCCTACCAAAGCCCGGGTGTTGATTGTCAACACCTGCGGATTCATCGGTCCGGCAAAGGAAGAATCTTTCGGCGTGCTGCAGGAGCTGGCTGAACATAAACAAGCCGGTCAAATATTGATCGCCGCCGGCTGCCTCACCCAACGCTATGGGGCGGAAGTGGCGCACAGAGTGCACGGGATCGATGGCATCCTGGGGACGCGGCGCTGGATGGATATCCTCGATGTGGTGGATGCTTTGCGCCATGGCAAGCACCCCGAACCCCTCTACCACCTGCCAGATGTCGCCACGGTGGGTACGGATGAGCGGGGTGTGTTACGGGTGGGTATCCAGGGTAACAGCGCCTTCGTGAAGATCGCCGACGGCTGCCGCCGTCCGTGTGCCTTTTGTGCTATACCTCTGATCAAAGGTACAGCGGTCAGCCGTCCGATGGATGTGATTGTGGATGAGGTACGCCAGCTGAGCGAAATTGGAATGCGCGAAGTGAACTTGATCGCCCAGGACACTACCGATTATGGTTATGACCTTGGAATGAAGGATGGGCTGGCGAATCTGCTGGAGAAATTGACGAAAACTGTGCCTGAAATCGACTGGCTGCGCATTATGTACGCATATCCGGGCTATGTGACTGATCGCCTGATCGATGTCATGGCTTCCAACCCTCAGATCCTACATTACATGGATATACCTCTCCAGCATGCCCATCCGGATACTTTGCGCCGGATGAAACGACCTGCCAATCTGGACTGGGTGCATCGCACCCTGGAGAAAATGCGGTCTGCCATGCCGGACCTGGCTTTACGGACGACTTTTATCGTTGGGTATCCAGGTGAAACCGAGATTGAATTCCAAACCTTGTTGGATTTCGTCAAAGAGATTCGATTTGACCGGGTGGGAACGTTTTTATATTCATTTGAGCCCGGAACAGCCAGTGAAGCTTTGGGCGACCCGGTCCCACATGAGGTTAAAGAAGAACGATATGACCGGTTGATGGCACTACAGCAGGATATCTCGCTCGAGTGCAACCAAAGCTTCATGGGGAAAACTTTGGAGGTGCTCTTTGAAGGGCAGGGAGACGGCTTATCCATGGGGCGCAGTTACCGCGATGCACCGGAGATCGATGGACTGGTGATCGTGGAAGGCGAAGCACCGCCTGGTGAGATCCTACCTGTGCGCATCACCGGGGCGTTGACATACGATTTGAGTGGGGTGGTGATCACCAAACGGTAATACTGTTTGGGAAAATGGGTTTTTGGTGGTTTAAATGATGAACGCCTGGGTGAGGGGGGCACCCAGACGTTCATCGTTCGCAATAATACACGATTGTTTGAATTTTGACAAGGGTAAAAAGCCAATTGTTAGACAACTTTAAGCGCCCCAGGCGGGAGTCGAACCCACAACCTAAGCGTTAGGAGTGCTTCGCTCTATCCTTTGAGCTACTGGGGCTTTCGCCCGGGATTATAGCATGGAAGATTGCCAAATAAAAGCTTCCCACCTAAATCCAGGCGGGAAGCTGTATTTCAATAAATATCTACTCAATCCAATTTTCCGGTGGCGATGGCAGCCTTTACTTCGCCGATTGCCTGGGTGATCTCGATCTCGCGCGGGCAGCATTCGGTGCAATTGAAGACGGTATGGCAGCGATACACCCCGAACTGGTCATTCAAAATTCGCAACCGGTCAGCTGCGGCTCGATCGCGGCTATCGAATATGAAACGATGGGCAGCCACAATGGCAGCTGGACCTACATATTGGTCGCTCGCCCAATATATTGGGCAGGAGGTGGTGCAGCAGGCGCACAGGATGCACTTGGTTGTATCATCAAAACGCTCGCGCTCATCGATGCTTTGCAGGCGTTCCTGGGGTGGTGCAGTCTCATCATTGACGAAATACGGTTTCACTGACTTGTAATGCGCAAAGAATTGCTCCATATCCACGATTAAATCTTTGATCAACCGCAAGCCCAGTATGGGTTCGACGGTGATCTTGTTCGTATGGAAGTCCTTCAGCAAAGCCTTGCAGGCCAGGTAATTCCGCCCATTAATGCGCATCGCATCTGAACCACAAACTCCGTGAGCGCAAGAACGCCGGAAGGAAAGCGTACCGTCAAAAGAGCCTTTGATATACTCCAGCATGTCAAGGACGCGATCTGTGGGCTGAGCTTCCATCTTATAAGTTTCGTAATGAGATTTCTTATCTTTTTCAGGGTTAAAGCGGAAGACTTTGACTGTAACTTGCATAGCTGCCACCTCGTTTAGTAAACTCGTTCCTTAGGCTGGTATTTGGTGATCATGACGGGTTTGTAACCCAGCTCAATCTGACCATCGGGCTTTACCCATGAGAGGGTGTGCTTCAACCAGTTGACATCATCGCGTTTCGGAAAATCATCGCGGGCATGTGCGCCTCGGCTTTCAGTACGAGCCAGTGCACACACTGTGACAACTTCGGCAATTTCCAGCAGGTTACCCAGCTCCCAGATATTGATCATCTCCGTGTTGAAGATTTTTCCGCGGTCGTGTAATGGGATGTGCTTATAGCGCTCGCGCAGCTCGCGCACCGTTTCCAGGGCAGACTGCATCCCTTCGCCGGTACGGAACATGCCCACGCAGTCCATCATCACAGCTTTCATCTTGGCGCTGATCTCCAGGATTTTCTCATTTCCCTGGGTATTACTGATCGCATCGATTTGTGCCCGTGCAAACTCGGTTGGATCTGCCGGCAGGGGCTGAAAAGCGGCACCCTGGGAGAATTCAGCTGCCCGCAACCCAGAGTGCTTGCCGAAAACGATCAGGTCCAGCAGCGAATTGGTCCCAAGCCGGTTGGCACCATGGACGGAGACACACGCCACTTCACCGGCTGCATACAGACCGGGCATGACGGTGTTGTCTGCATCGATCACAACTTCACCAAACTTGTTGGTGGGGATACCGCCCATGGTATAGTGTGCCGTTGGCTGCACCGGCATCGGTTGGGCTACCGGGTCAACCCCCAAATAAGTGCGCGCAAAATCCACGATATCAGGCAGCTTGGCGATAATTTCCTCACCGGTCATCGTATATGGAGTGCCATCGAGACGTTTGCGCCCATCCAGGGCGGCGTATTTGTTGACCGTCTCAGGACGGACGTCAAGATAAAGGTAATTTTGACCATTGATCCCGTTACCAGCTTTAATCTCCAGGTACATGGCCCGGCTGATCACATCGCGTGAGGCCAGGTCTTTCACTCTGGGTGCATACCTTTCCATGAAGCGTTCACCCTTGCCATTGATCAGCACCCCTCCCTCACCCCGCACCCCTTCGGTAATCAGGATGCCAAGCTTATAGATACCCGTCGGGTGGAATTGGAAGAATTCCATGTCTTCCATCGGGATGCCGTGACGCATGCTGATGGCAATTCCATCCCCGGTGTAAGCATAGGCGTTGGAGGTGATATCCCAAACCCGTCCATGCCCGCCGGTCGCCAGGATCACCGACTTGGCGTGGAAGACGTGCAGCTCGGATGTCCCAAGCTCAATCGCCACCACCCCAGCGGCAGCCCCGTTGACCACCAGCAGATCCACCACCTGGAATTCATCGAAGAAATTGACGTTATTCTTCAGGCATTGCTGGTAGAGTGTTTGCAGAATCATGTGCCCGGTGCGGTCGGCAGCATAGCATGCCCGGCGGACGGGTTTCCCGGTCAGGTTGTTGGTATGCCCGCCAAACGGGCGTTGGGCAATCTTGCCCTCTTTTGTGCGCGAAAATGGTAATCCATAATGCTCGAGCTCATACACAGCCTGTACAGCTTCAGAGCACATGAACTCGATGGCGTCCTGATCTCCTAAGTAATCGCTGCCTTTGACCGAATCGAAGGCATGCCATTCCCAATGGTCCTCTTCTTCGTTGGCCAGTGCTGCCCCCACTCCCCCTTGAGCCGTTCCGGTATGCGAGCGGGTGGGATACAGCTTGCTGATCACAGCCGTGTTGGCAGTCTTCGAAGCATACAGAGCCGCCATCAAGCCTGCCCCACCAGCTCCAACTACGATTACCTCAAATTGGTGTTTTATCATAATGTTAGGGCTCCTCACATCCTGTAACTACTCTAGTACGCAGATCCGAGAATTACGTATATGCCGACAATTACCATTCCCAACCAGAGCAGTGCAATAAGCGCTCTGACGAATGGCTGCCAGAACGTGTGGCCGATATAATCCTCAACGATCATACGAATCCCGTTAGCTGCATGAGTGAAGGCGAAAAATAAAATCAAGTATTGCATGATCTGCCAGAAGGCGGTAGCCCATCCCAGGGTTACATCCGGGACATTGCTGTTGACCACATGACTGGGATTGGGGAAAAATGTCCAACGCAAGACGGTCTGCAGGTCCATCTGCAGGCGCGCACCCATATACATAGCCGAGCCAAGGCCGATGAGTGCCAGCAGCACGATACCCAACCCAGAGATGCGGGTGAACAACCACATTAGGTAATCAAGGTTAATGCCACGTTGTGGAACGTAACGAGGTCGCATATCCGTTTCTCCTTAGCTATACACTACCGGTGATGGCTTTCATGACAATCATGTAGATCGTCAGGACGTAAATCGGGACGAATATTGCCCACAGCAGATAGGTGGCTTCGCGTTCATACTTAAGCATCTTTGGCCAAATGTCCAGGATGGACACACGGAATCCATTTAAAGCGTGGAAGAGCACGCAGAAGACAACCACAATTTGGAACCACCAGGATTCGTAGATTGTATTGATCGTAGTCCCCCAGGTACCCAGCACCTGCTGCATCGAGAATGAAGCCGCAACGTGAACCCCTACGAATAGGATGATCCCCATGGCGGTGAGGCGGTGGAGCGCAAATGCGTAATAAGGAGTGCTCCCTTTATATAGCCATCCTTTGAAGCCGGTGTACTTGCCATATGCCATGTTCTCCTCCTTTATTCGCGAAAAAGCACCGAAAAATGGATGTCACAATTATCCCATTTGTTTAACATTAGGGAAAAGTGATAAAACTCATGGATTATTCATATTACTTATCCTTATCATCATATCATGATATGTTCTACAATTATACATGCGGGATAAGACGATCTTCCTGTATCTTTGATGTACAATATGCCTACCATACGCTCATTGCGCCATCAGGAAGATCGTCTTCCCGATTTTTAAAAATTAATAGATCTACTTGCTCACCAGGAGGTACAAATGCCCGGTTCCCCCCATATGAGCCGTCGAGAGTTCGTCTCCATTGTGACCGCGGCTGCCGGCACGGTCATGGGAGCGTTGATCGGCATCCCAGCTATCGGCTATCTGATAGCCCCGGCGCTGCAAAAGGTATCTGCGGATGCGTGGATTCCCGCAGGTCCAGTGGCGAATTACGCCGTTGGCATCCCAACTTTATTTAACTTCAACCGCACCAAGGTAAATGGATGGGAGAAAACCGTCAACAGTTACGGCGTCTATATCATCCAGCAGCAGGATGGTTCGATTGTGGCACTCTCCAACAAATGCACCCATCTGAGCTGCCGGGTCAATTGGAAGGTGGACGCAGCTGCCTACGTTTGCCCCTGCCATGATGCTTACTTTGATATCAATGGGGGGATCATTAAAGGCCCGCAACCTCGCGCTCTAGACAAGTACGAAACCAAAGTCGAGGAAAGTAATCTCTTCATTCACTTCCTGGGGAGTTAATTTATGTTCCAAAAGACCTTTACCTGGCTCGATGAACGACTCGGGTTGAAGACCATTTATGATACGGTCCTCGACCGCAAGGTACCCAAAGTCAATTGGTGGTTCACCCTGGGGAGCGCCAGCCTGTTTCTCTTTCTCCTCCAGGGCATCACCGGCATCATGCTCACCATTTATTACGTGCCCTCCCCCGACCATGCTTACGACAGCATTCAATTCATCATGACCGGTGTCAGTTTCGGCTGGCTGATCCGTGGTATCCATCATTGGGGTGCCAGCCTGATGGTACTGATCGTGTTCTTCCATATGCTGCGCACTTATTTCTTCGGCGCTTACAAATATCCACGCGAGTTCACCTGGGTCACCGGCGTACTCTTGCTCCTGCTCACCTTGGGGATGGGCTTTACAGGCTATTTACTCCCCTGGAACCAACGGGCGTACTGGGCAACCACGGTGGCAACTTCCATTGCGGGAACGGTGCCCTTCATAGGTAATTTTATTAACCAGGTGCTGCGGGGTGGGAGCGACCTCTCCGCAGTGACCCTGGCGCGTTTCTTCTCGGTCCATATCTGGTGGTTCCCCGCCATCATCGCGGGTTTGATCGGCGTCCACCTATATATGGTCATCCGTCTGGGTATCTCTTCGGTCCCCAAACCAGAAGACTAGGAAAAGGAGATAGCCGTGAACGAAGAGCAAAAGAAACAATATAAAGAAAAATATACCCAGGAAAAGCAAAACGGGGTCAAGTTCTGGCCGGATATCATCTATAAAGACATCGTCATCACCACGGCCCTGTTTATCATTCTGATCATCATGGCAACCTGGATTGGCGTCTCCCAGGAGCCGAAAGCCGACCCCTCGGATTCGGCTTATGTTCCCCGCCCTGAATGGTATTTCCTGTTCCTTTTCCAGCTGCTCAAATATTTCCCCGGTTCACTGGAGTGGCTGGGTACGACCGTCATCCCGATCATCGCTGTCCTGGCGTTATTCTTACTACCATTCTTCGACCGGAACTCGAAACGGCACTGGAAAGCCCGCCCGGTGGCGGTCATCATCATGTCTGTAATGGTGGTTGGGATTGTGGCACTGACGATCATGGCAGTTGCCACCACCCCTCCCCAGGAGGTGACTGGCACCATCGCGGGGAGCGTTCCCGAACAGATCCTCGCCGGGCAAGACCTGTACTCGGTAAACTGTACCGAGTGTCACGGTCCAAATGGTGAAGGGGGTGAGGTCAAGGGGGTTGAAGGGCTGGAAGGCTATATCATGAAAGCTATCAATACGAAAGATGAGATGTACACGCGCAATGACCAGACCTTCACCGATATCATCTCCTATGGTCAGCCGGACCTGGGCATGGTGCCCTTTGCAAAAGCTTATGGCGGGGTGTTAGGCCCCTCTGATATCGATGTGATCGTCACCTTCATGCGCTACACCTGGGATGACCGAGTTGAGCTGCCCAAGGAAGTGGCTTCAGCCAATGCAATCCCGACCCTGGCTGCTGGGGAAGTGCCCTCCTATGAAGTGCATATCGCTGCGATCCAAAAGCGTTATTGCGTCTCCTGTCACCGTGTTGGCAAAAAGAATAACAACTACATCATGGACAATTACGATGATACGATAAAAACGGGTGATCATGCCCCCGATTTGATCGCTGGTGACTTGCTGTGCAATACCATGCAGATGCTTAACCGGGTCGAAGGTCTTGAGGCAGGAAACCCAATGCCTCCCACACGCGCCTTGCCGCCTGAGCTGGTAGCCATCTACCAGGCATGGATCCTGGCAGGGATGCCCAATACCGCCGTGGATGCAGCTGCGCTTTCAGCGGTTGGTGCTTCAACTGGCACACCAGTTACCCCAGGAGAAACGGTAACTCCGCCCCCTGAAACACCCCCGGTTACACCCACGCCATAATCGCTCGAGGGCACGGTGAGCAAACCACCGTGCCCTTTTGATTCCTGTTGTGCTACAATACCCTGCATGTCAGCTCAGCCTGGGCGGCTTATCTTCATATTCATAACCCTGCTCGTAACACTGATCCTCTGTGTCGGAAGCTCAACCGCTCAAACCGGCGACGTTGCAACACTCACTACTCCTGATACAACCGACTTTCCCCACCTGAGCGCCTACCTGGATATACATGACCCCTCAGGCAGGTTTATCTACGGACTTACCCCACAGGAGGTCGTCATCCAGGAGAACGGGGTGCCGGTTCAGGTAAGTGAGCTGGACGAACAAAGGGTGGGGGTTCAATTTGTCATTGCCATTACCCCAGGGAGCTCATTCACCATCCGCGATAGCCTGGGAAATTCCCGTTATGATTACCTGCTTCGAGGTCTGCTCGCCGGAGGCTGGGTGAGCGAGCCCTCGGGCGGGGATGATTATAGCCTGATCACCCTGGGCGGTCCCCAGTTGACTCACTCGTCAAGTCCGGTTTCACTGCATTCATCGCTTGAAGCTTATAAACCCAATGACCCTAATGCAATCCCCAGCCTTGAAGTGCTTGCTTCTGCTTTACAGGTGGCAGGAGACCCGACCACCCGTCCGGGGATGGAGCGGGCGATACTTTTTATCACCTCTCCCCAGGAGACCGATGTATCGCTGGGTTTACAATCCATTATCGCAAGCGCCAACCAGGAGAATATCCATATCTTTGTGTGGTTGGTGGCTGCGCCGGAGGTATTTGACTTACCGCAGATTGATCTGCTGCGCAATCTGGCAGAGCAGACGCACGCAGCTTTTTTTGCCTTTTCACATGACGAGACGGTACCCGATCTGGATACCCTGCTCGAACCCTTGCGCCATGTATACCAGCTGAAGTACGACTCAAAGGTTGCTACTTCCGGACCTCAACAGGTAGATGCCCAGCTAAACATAGGAACCGAGCTTATAACTACCCCAGTACAGTCCTTTGAGATCGATCTACAACCCCCTGTGGCAACAATCCTCAACCCGCCAACGGAGATCATACGTTCATTTTCAAATCAGCCAACCCCAATTACTTCCAACGTGGAAGTTGATCTCTTACCTGTGGAACAGGTTATATCCATCCAGGTGGCTTTCCCAGATGGTCATGATCGCACGATCACCACCACCCGTCTCTACGTTGACGGTGCGGTTGTTGCAGAGAACACGCAACCACCTTATGACCAGTTCGTATGGGATTTGCACCCATATATCACGGATGGTGAGCACACCTTGAGCGTCGAGGCGATCGACGATCTGGGGCTGTTAGGCACATCCGTTGAATCTAAAGTAAAGATCACAGTACCGAGCGGCTCCCATGGATTGATGGTCGCAGTTACACAAAAACGCCCGCTGATCATCGGTGTGACCGTCGTTGTATCAGCTTCCATCCTGGTTCTGGTGCTGATTGTCGGTGGACGGATCCGCCCGAAACCACATCCTGGTCAGGTTTGGCCTCCGGCGGGCAGCACTGATAAAACAAGACCCGCGGGATATCGTGAGCGCATGCAACAGCGTAAGGATCCAGTTACCCAACCAGTGCAAATTGCCTCTTCCTCAAACAAAAAAGTCAAAACCCGCTCAATTAATTGGAAAGCCTTCATTCCCTGGCTTACGCGGAAAGAAAAACCCATCCCTGCGCTGGCTTACCTGATGCCGCTGGTAGGCTCCGACGAGCCCACATTACCCGCCGCGATGCAAATCAACAACCAGGATGTGATCCTCGGCAGCGACGCGCATCAAGCGACATTGGTTATTGTTGACCGGTCTGTAGATGCAGTTCATGCCCGGATTCAGCATGCCGACAAAACATTTCTGATCACGGATGCGGGCTCAGGGGCAGGCACCTGGGTGAATTACGAACGGGTATCATCACAGGGCACAACCCTCGAACATATGGACATCATCCATTTGGGTAGGATCGGTTTCAGGTTTAAGTTGTCTGAGCCCGGCGCGTTACGCAAGATCGTGGTCACGCCTTTGGAGCCAGAGCCGTGATCACACTTGACCATTCTCACTTGAAGATCGCTGCGAAAACACATCCGGGCATGAAGGGCAAACGGAATGAAGATCGATATTCTGTGATCGCGTACCGCTTTGATTCCGACCACCGCGAACCGACCGTATTGGCATTGCTGGCAGATGGTATTGGTGGTCATCGCGCAGGTGAGGTGGCTGCTCAGCTGGCAGTGGAGCATATCAATCGCTATGTCGCAGAGAGCCAGGTGAACCAGCCTGCGCAGGTGTTGAAGCAAGCACTTACGTATGCCAACCAGGTTATCCTCGACCAATCAAAAACGGATCCCTCCCTGGCCGGGATGGGTACCACCGCTGTCTGTGCCTGGGTGATCGGCGACCAGCTCTACGCTACCTCAGTAGGTGACTCCCGGCTGTACTTGCAGCGTGGATCCAAGCTGGTTTGTCTGACTACAGATCATACCTGGATCCAGGAAGCTCTTGCCCAACATACCCTGACACCTGACCAGGTTAAAGGTCATCCGAATGCACATATCATCCGTCGGTTCCTAGGCTCGATGAATGCAATTAATCCGGATATGCGCCTGCGGCTGCGCCCTGATGAGAGCGATGCCCAGGCGGAAGCCAACCAGGGTATGCACTTGTTGCCAGGAGATCGGCTGATGTTATGTAGTGATGGCTTAACCGATTTAGTTCAGGATGGCGAGATATTAAATATTTTACGGTCCAGGCAGCTTGAATTAAGTCCGACCCAATTAATTGATCTCGCCAACCAGCGAGGAGGGCATGACAATATCACGGTGGTGGCAATGGAAGTTCCTCAGCCTGCGCACATCACGCAACCGATACGAGCTATTCCCTCGGCAGAGGACACTGCGGGTACAAAACCCTCCCGCTCTCTCCTTTCGTGGCTGATGGCAGGCTTGCTCTTAGTCGCTATCGTGTTGATGGTTTTATTACTGATTTATTTATCATATGGGTAAAATACTGGTTATTCGGAAGATGAATGCGTTCTGACCTCGGGAAGATAATGGGATGAAAGCTAGTCACGCAGTGCATGTCACGCTTGCGTGTCTGTTTTTATTGGTGAGCTGCGTTTATCCAGACCCGGCGAATACCAGCGCTCCGTCCGAGACTCCATTGTCAGGTGGAACAACAATCCAACCCACTTTAACCGTTGCCCCATCTGCGAGCAGTTCGCCTGCCCCCTCAGACACCCAATCCACTCTGGCAGCATCACCCCAGGTCACACCACTCGAGAGTACAGCCATCCCGACCCCACCGGCTCAAATACCTGCCCAATATGATCTGGATGCCCAATTCGATTATTTTGGACACCTGCTCTCGGTGTCTGAAGTGATAAGTTATACGAATTACACTTCAGAATCAATCCCCGACCTGATCCTGGTAGTAGAACCCAACCAGTGGTCGGGGGGTTTCGAGCTGGTCTCCATGACCTGGGAAGATGGGGAAAATATCATCGATTATGAGCTAAAAGATGCCCAGCTGCACATTCCATTGCCCCAACCGCTTCCACCAGGCGAAAGAATGGGGATGAAGATAAGTTACCAGTTGATACTACCGATGATTCCTGAACCGTCCGAATTAATCCGACCCGTGCCCTATGGTTATACCGAGAGGCAGACGAATATCGTGGATTGGTACCCGTATATTCCACCCTATCTTGCGGGTAGTGGATGGTTGGTGCATCCGAAATGGTGGTTCGGCGAGCACCAGGTGTTCACGATGGCAGATTTTAAGGTCAGGCTCACATTGGTGGAGCCAGTTCAAGATCTGATCATTGCCGCTTCTGCCCCCGCGGTGCAGGACGGAGATCGGTACTCCTATCAGCTGGAATCTGCCCGTACCTTTGCATTGTCGGCCAGCAACCAATATTTACAGCAAACCACTACCGTTGGGAATGTAACTGTCAACAGCTACGTCTTTCCTTTCGATAAGAATGGTGGCCAGGAGGTGCTGCGAAATACCGCTGACGCGCTTACGCTTTACAACAATTTGATCATGCCTTACCCGCACACCAGTTTGAGCGTGGTCGAAGCTGATTTCCTCGATGGCATGGAATATGACGGACTGTTCTTTCTCAGCCACGGCTTCTTTGATCTGTATGATGGCACCCCAAAGGGGTATCTCACTTTCATCGCCGCCCATGAGACTGCCCACCAGTGGTGGTATGGACTGGTTGGAAATGACCAGGCCCTTGAACCCTGGCTGGATGAAGCCTTGTGCACTTATATGGAACATGTCTTTTATGAGAATGTGTATCCCGACTACCCGTCGCGGCTCGGGCGAATCCATGCTGGATTGGTGGTGGTATTACCGGGTTAATTTTTACGACCCCAGCGGGTGGGTGGATGGCTCGATCTACGATTACCAACAGTTCCGACCCTACCGGGATGCGGTTTACCTAAATGGGGCTAAATTTCTGGGTGACCTGCGCACTTTGATTGGTGACGAAGCCTTTTTTGCTTTTTTGAAGGATTACGCCCATAAAAAAGCTTATGGCATCGCCACAGGCGCGGATTTCTTTAGTATTCTGAGAGAACACACTTCGAAAGACCTGTCTGGGTTAATCACCCAATATTTTCAGGATGCCAAATAGAGGATATCGATTCTTCAAGAATAATTTTCTATGCTTGTATTGCTAATCCTTCCGCTTACAGCTAGAATACGTTAAAAATGAATACCCCCATGCGTTTCGATGTTTTCACCCTCTTCCCCGACGTATTTACTCCCTATCTTGAAACCAGTATCTTGCAGCGCGCCCGTGAAAACCACCTGGTGGAGGTGCAGTTACATAACATTCGTGATTGGACCACCGACAAGCACCACGTCTGCGACGACATGCCTTATGGGGGTGGCGGCGGTATGGTGATGAAACCGGGGCCGATTTTCACCGCGGTTGAGAGTGTGCTTGGCAGCCCGCCTTCCAGCCCGCTGATTCTGCTCACTCCGCAAGGCAGGGTATTCACCCAGTCGATCGCCGAGCAGCTCGCCCTGCTGGATCACCTGGCTTTATTGTGCGGCCGCTACGAAGGCATCGACGAGCGGGTGCGTGAGCACCTGGTGACGGACGAAATCTCCATCGGAGATTATGTGCTCAGTGGGGGTGAGCTGCCGGCATTGGTGTTGATCGATGCCATCACCCGCCTGATTCCTGGCGCATTGGGTGACCCGGAAGGCGCCTGGGATGATTCACATGCCACCGGGCTTTTGGAATATCCCCACTACACCCGACCACCTGAATTCCGCGGCTGGGGCGTACCCGAGATCCTGCTCTCCGGCGATCACGCCCGCATCGCTAAATGGCGCCGCCAGCAGGCATTATTGCGAACCCTGCAGCGCCGCCCCGATTTACTGGATAAAGCAGACCTATCTAAAAGTGACCGCGACTTTTTAGCTGGTTTGGAGTTAGAGGATAAGTAAAGGATTTCCCTGGAATTATTTTTATTATGTAGGTAAATAATCCACATTTTGGAGGCTGGAATGCGTTTCAATTATGGCAAGATTTTTCTGCTCGGTTTTGGTTTCTTTGGTGTCAGTATCATCTGGGCAACGTACAATGCATTTGTACCCGTCTTTCTGCAAGACAAGTTTGGCTTGCAGCCAGCTCTGATTGGCTTTTTTATGACCTTGGATAACATCGCAGCACTGCTCATCCAGCCGCCTGTGGGAGCCTGGTCAGACCGCCTGCGCACACCCATCGGAAGACGTATGCCTTTCATCTTGATTGGTGCGCCGGTCGGTGCGATTGTGTTTGGTCTGATCCCACTGGCGGCGGTCTTGCCGTTATTTGTGGCCTGCACCACCACACTTTTATTGAGTATGGCATTTTGGCGTACCCCGGTGATTGCCCTGATGCCAGATATCACCCCCTCGCAAAACCGCTCCCAGGCGAATGGGGTCATCAACCTTATGGGTGGACTTGGATCGATCATTGCTTTTTTGGGTGGCTCGAAGCTGTACGACATGAACCCGGCTTACCCCTTCTGGCTTGGGTCAGGGTTGGTGATCATTGCAGCTGTGCTGGTGTTCGTGTTGATCCGTGAACCAAAGGTGTATGAAAATGACCAGGAAGAGAAACCTAGCCTGATCACAAGCTTTATGAAGGTGATTACTGATCCAGATCGAAGCGCCCTGCGTGTGCTCATGGCGATCTTTTTTTGGTTCGTGGCATACAATGCCGTTGAAGCTTTCTTTACCCTGTATGCCAAAAACCACCTGCTGCTGACTGTTGCGGATGGAACTCGCCTTTTGGGACACCTCTCGTTGTTCTTTGTACTTTTTGCATTGCCGTCTGGCTATCTTGGCAGCCGTATCGGACGGCGCGTTACCATCTCGATCGGCATCGTGATCATGACTCTGTGCTTGTTGGCCATGTACTTTATACCCATCGCTACGCTCACTACAGTGCTCACAAAGCTGCCCATTTTAGGTCAGGTGCCGGTCGTTGGAGTGGTCTTGATGATTGCCGGGATTGGGTGGGCTTGCATCAATATTAACTCTCTGCCCATGGTGGTGGATATGACTGATGTAACTCGCCTTGGGACATACACCGGTCTGTATTATCTGTTTTCTACCCTGGCGGCCATCGCCGGCCCGAACATCAACGGTTGGATCATCCAGCTCAGCGGGAAGAATTACAGCACTACGATGGTAGCGG
The DNA here is from genome assembly GCA_963809805.1 of uncultured Chloroflexia bacterium. GTDB lineage: Bacteria > Chloroflexota > Anaerolineae > Anaerolineales > UBA4823 > FEB-25. The sequence goes on from CAWELB010000004.1 coordinate 35,465, forward strand.
CGCCATTCTTCATGGTAATGGCATTCATCATGATGATAGGCGTGCGACGTGGCGAAGCTGCCCCACAGCCTGATGTTCGTGGGAATATCGGTTAGCCACAGAAAATCATTGTGGGGATGAATCAGCCATCCGAAATTCCGGTGCTATTTAGTGACGAAGCCCTGCTGGTGGTCAATAAACCGGCCGGGCTTCCCACTCTTCCGGATGGCTATAACCCCAGCCTGCCGCACATTAAAAGTGTGTTGGAGCGCCAGTTTGGGCACTTATGGATCGTCCACCGCCTGGATAAAGATACCAGTGGGGTGCTGCTATTAGCCCGCTCCGCAGAAGCACACCGCTCGCTTAATACCCAGTTTGAGCAGCACAAGGTCTCCAAGGTTTACCATGCCCTGGTGGTGGGAAACCCTGATTGGCAGGAACAGACTGTCAGTCTACCGCTGCGCGCGAATGGTGACCGTCAGCACCGCACTATAGTTGACTCACAAGCCGGAAAGCCTGCCGTCACTCACTTCAAGGTACTGGAGCGTTTTGATAATTATTGCCTGGTGGAGGCCATCCCGGAAACCGGACGCACCCATCAAATCCGCGCTCATCTCTATGCTGTGGGTCTTTCCATCCTGGGCGATAAATTATATGGCAAACGAAATATCCATCGAGCTGGGTCGGCAAGTAGCCAATCCCATGCAGATAATAATTCACCAATTGAATATGCGGCTGGCATGGGGCTGCACGCCGCATCCCTCGAAATAAACCATCCGCTTTCAGGGGAAAAAATGAAATTCAATGCACCTTACCCGGTGAGTTTTACTGAGGTGCTAAAGCAATTACGCTCACACGCCCAAGATGGGTGAGAAACTAAAAATTGAGCCAATGCCCGAATTACCAGACTGATCAGGTATATTTTTCCTTCTCAAATTAACCATGGCATGTTATAATCCTGCACCTCGCCGCCCCTGGCGGCTTTGTGTTGAAATAAAGCAATCTTTGGTATTTTTTTGAGAGGTGGAACATCATGAACGATCTTTTGAAATCTGTTGAACAGCCTGAAAACCCGAATGTCCCCCAGTTGCGACCTGGCGACCTGGTGAGCGTGCATCTGCTCATCAAGGAAGGTAACACCGAGCGTATCCAGGAGTTCAGAGGTACCATTATCAGCCGCAGAGGGCATGGGAATGACGCCAGCTTTACTGTCCGCCGGATTGCCAGCAATGGCATCGGCGTCGAACGCACGTTTCTTACTCGCTCCCCGCGCCTTGAGAAGGTGATCGTCCAGCGTCATTCACAAGTGCGCAGGGCCAAGCTGTATCACTTGCGTGAACGCACCGGCAAGAACGCCCGCCTCAAACAAAAATTTACCGCATAATTTACTCCCCACGCATTGATCAGGGTGCAGGCCGGATGGCTGCACCCTTTCTTTTTTAACGTATAATGGTAATCGAATTCAATATCCAACCTATGAAAATTAGCACGAACTATCTCGCGGAGGAATAATGCTGCGTGCTCTCTACTATAATGGGAATGGAGATTTACTGACTGAGCTCAGCCCGGAAGGATACGCGGCTGCCATCCAGAATCCAACGGGTGTGCTGTGGGTTGACTTTGGGGGTGAAGAGCCCGAACCGGCGGAAGATATTTTACTGCATACCTTTAAGTTTCATCCTTTGGCTGTGGATGATGCCCTGCACGAGACACATACGCCCAAAGTAGATGATTGGGAGCAGTACCTCTATATCGCCATGCATGCCATCAGCTTCATCAGTGGTGAGGAGGATATCGAAGGCATCGAATTGGATATCTTCCTGGGTGAGAATTACATCGTCACCCACCATGATTTACCTATCCAGGCGCTCAACCGGGTCTGGGATATCTGCCTCAAGGACGCCCGTTATTTCAAGCGCGGTCCCGATCATGTGCTCTATAAATTAACCGACGAGCTGATCGTCGATTATATGCAGGTGGTGGAGACCCTGGATGAAGAGATAGAGCTGGTGGAAGACCAGGTGCTGGAAAAACCATCCAACGAGATCGTCCAGCGCATATTTACCCTCAAGCGTGCCACGCTGCACTTGCGGCGTGTGCTTTCACCGCTTCGTGAGGTGCTGAATAAGCTGGCGCGGGATGATTATGCTGTGATCGATGCCAAAGACCGGGTATATTTCCGCGATATTTATGATCATCTGGTGCGCCTGCATGATATCTCTGAAAGTTTGCGCGACCTGGTGGGAGGCGTGCTGGACACCTATCTCTCGGTGATCAATAATCGTATGAACGAGATCATGAAGACCCTTACTCTGATCACCACCCTTTTCATGCCCATCTCATTTGTAGCCGGTTTTTTCGGGATGAACTTCTTCCAGCCAGTTTCCAACGGTTTGATCCCCTGGACAGATAACCCGGCATTTATTTTTATGATGGTAATTGTGATTGGCACACCCTTTGGTATGTTTATCTGGATGCGTCGGCGCAAGTGGATGTAAACGGAGATTTACATGTTCCAGATTGGTCTTGAAAATAATACTGAGGGACGCTCTCAAGTCTGGGTGTTGGGTCACCCGGGTTGTTTTGCTTATGGCGCCGACGGCGAGGCAGCTTTACAGACCGTACCCCAGGCGATCAGAGATTATCGCCAGTGGATCGCCACTCATACTTCAGATAGCTGGCTGGTTGGAGACGATGTCACGTATCGCCTTGAAGAAACCTGGGAGTGCTTCACGATCAACGACGCGTATGAGCTGGCTCCACAGGGTTACGAGGTAAATGCCTGGTTCCGCCATGATTGGATCCCATTGAGCGCAGTAGATATCCAGCGCGGGCTGCTCCTGCTCCGTTGGGGACGAGATGCGCTTTTGAAGACCGTCAGCAACCTGGGAGCGGATATCCTGACGCGAACTCAGCCCGGTGAACGCTGGGACATCGCAGGCATCCTCAAACATATCGGGGGTGCCGAGTGGTGGTACCAGGACCGGCTTGGGTTGGGATTTCCCAGGCAGGAGGTGCCTGAAGACCCTTTGCAGCGCCTGGAGAAAGTGCGCGCTAATCTGGTTAAGGTTTTGCCTGGGTTGGCAGGCTCCAGGCAGGTGATTGGCGTGAGTGGAGAATTTTGGAGCCCGCGCAAGCTGCTGCGCCGGGCTGTCTGGCACGAGTATGACCACATCACCCACATCAAAAAGCTGATATGAAGAGCTATGATTACGCCCATCGCTTGGGAGTGAGGCAGATCAGCTGGACTGAGTTTGCCTCACTGGCAAGGAATCTGGCCGAATTATTGGAGCCGTATCGACCTCAAATTGTGCTGGGTATTGCCCGCGAAGGCTTGTTTCCAGCCACTGCCGTGGCTTGCAGCCTGCGCTGCGAATACTTTCCCATCCGTCTCACCCGTCGCATAAATGATGAGGTGGTACATGCACATCCAGCCTGGAAAATACCCGTCCCGCAGGAAGTGGCTGGTAAGGTTGTGGCGGTGATCGATGAGATCGCCGACACAGGCGAAACGCTCGCCCTCGCAGCCGCCAGCGCCAGCTCGCTGGGCGCATCACAGGTGCTGACTGCCAGCCTGGTCAGCCATTCATGGGCGAATCCCACGCCGCAGATAACGTCTCTGCTGAGTGACGAGCTGATCATCTTCCCCTGGGACGAGTTCGTGCTGCAGGACGGGAAGTGGGTCTTGCATCCTGAAATCGCAGCCGCGCTGAAAGCCCAAACCGGAAGCTTGAAAATTTAATGCTATAATACTTATCCTTATTGGTGAATACGGATGAATTATGGCACTTGATCGCTACGGACGACGACTTCAATATTTACGCATCAGCCTGACGGACCATTGCAATTTACGTTGCTTGTATTGTATGCCAGAGGAGATGGTCTTTCGCCCTTCTGCCGAGCTTATGCAGGATGACGAAGTGCTAACCCTGGCACGTTTGTTCGTCAGCCTGGGGTTTGATAAGATCCGCCTGACGGGCGGCGAGCCGACCATACGGCTTAATGTGGTCAACCTGGTGCAGCGAATTGCGACTATCCCGGGAGTGAATATCCTCACCATGACCACCAATGGGGTTCGGCTCCCGCGCCTGGCACTCCCATTGAAACAAGCCGGTCTGCAGCGAGTGAACATCAGCCTTGACACCCTGGATCCAGAGAAATTCCATACCCTCACCCGTTGGGGTTCGTTGGAAGATGTTTGGACCGGTATCCAGGCGGCGGAAGACGCAGGCCTCACACCGGTCAAGATCAATGCTGTGGTGGTGCGTGGCTATAATGAACAGGATATGGTTGACCTGGCACGCCTGACCCTGGACCATCCGTGGCAGGTCCGTTTTATTGAGCTGATGCCATTTGGGGGCAACAATGATTTTCAGATGGGTCAATTGGTCACCGCTGAAGAGATGCATGCTTATATCGAGCCTGTCCTTGGAGCATTGGAACAGGTGAACGGGGGAGATTTGGACGGCGAAGCTCGCATATTCAGGCTGCCGGGGGCGCTTGGAGATATTGGCTTTATCTCCTCGGTCACTGCACCCTTCTGCCATTCCTGCACGCGTGCCCGCCTGACTGCCGATGGACGCCTGCGGCTATGCCTGTTACGTGAACAGGAAGTGGATTTGCTCACCCCCCTGCGGGCGGGTGCAAGCGTGGAGGAGCTGCGTAAGCTCATCCTCGAAGGGCTGTGGCTAAAACCCTGGGGTCACCAATTAGCACAGGGTGTCATCCCGCTCAATCGCGAGATGAGCCAAATTGGCGGCTAGCTGGCACTTTTTATTGAAACAGCAGCCAGTAAAGTCCGGCAGCTACAATCGCCCCCATCAAAGAGCACGCTAAATTCACCATATCATTATTGAACCATCGCCAACCCCGTATCTGAGTGGTTGAGCTGCCGCACGTGTGTGTGGGGTGGCGTTCCGTCTCTTTATTGCACGTGGGGCACCAATAAATTGCCTGCACGGTGGCGCCCAGCAGCGAATCGAACAACGATCCCACCAGGCCTCCCAGGATGATGATTCCAAGGATAATAATTCCATATAAGGTAAGCCAGAGATGGTCAGCTGGAAAGGTAACCACTGCAAGGCCAATCAGTGCAGCACCTCCCAGGGAAGCCAAAATCCCCGCCAGTGTGATGCCACCGGAAGTACCGCGCTCGACTTTCTGTCCGGTTGTGATCATGCGTGGTGGGATCAGGCTCAATACCCCCAGCTCAGTCGACCACGTGTCGGCATTCACCGCCGCCATGGCACCGGCAAATGCCAGCCACAGCCATTCGTGGTGCGGCGGAATCGCGTATCCTACCGTCAAAAGCGCTCCCAGACCTCCATTCGCCATCACCTGTCCCCAATCGCGCTGCCCTCCCTTGGAGAATTTCTCCGCCAGGCTGGCTTTACGCTGGCTGAAGGCGCGGGTTAATGCGCTGGAAGAGACGAAAAATAATACCAGCAGGACTGCCCAGCGAAATCCGCCCAAGCCAAAGATCAACCCGCCGGTTACCACAGCTGCCCAGGCTCCACTTTTGGAGAGTGAACCCGCCCGCCATGCCAGGGCGGCAATCAGGATTGCCAAAAGAAATCCGATCAATAGCTGAATTATCTGATTGTTCAAACCTTATTCCTATAAATATCAGGTTGCCCGCAGGATAATGAAAACGGCAACCGAAAACAACAGGCTGGTAAGTGCAGAGCTGGCCCACATCAGGTAACCCAGGGATTGAGTATCTTTCCTGCGGTAGAAAAATAGCCCTAAGAGTAAATCTGCGATGAAGAAAAACGTGTTTAATACCGGCAGTAGCAGAAGCCGTATCCCAGGTACCAGCTCAACCGGGCTGCCATCCGCATTCAGCCTGAGTGCAGTCATGGGGTGGTTGGGAATGCTCAGGCTCACCCACCCGATCAGCCCTAATGCCAGAACTGCGCTGGTGATCAGCAGGATCCGTGCAGGCCGGTCTGCCCAGGAGCGCGCCAGCAGGAAGGTCGGATAAACCGATGCTGATTGAATGGGCGCCAGCGAGCCGAATTCAGCCAGTTTGCGGTATGTGCTGAGAAATTCGGTCATATTGGCAGGCGAGATGGCGAATGTCCGGCTGGAGGTGACGATCACCACGAGATTTTTCTCGCTTGATGCCAGGAACTCCACCGGCATACCATTTGCCTGGGTTTGAACGCCCAGGATTGCTCCTGGAATGCGAAAGAATGGTTTCGATAAGGTCATTTGGTTTTGAGTCACCGACACAACCCAGCTGACCGTGTCGATGGGGATTTCCTCCCGCCGCAAGCCCCAAAACAGTTTAATGCCATCCCGGGCTAGAACATATCTTGCTTGTTGAAGGGCGTATACCCGATAGACGAGCACTGGCAGAGATGCGATCGCCAGGAGTGCACCCAGTAAATATAAGAGGAATGTAGGCCCACTTTCTGATAGGGAGGCTTTCAATATACCCAATGCCCCCAATCCGCTCAGGATGAGAATCGCAACCCCATGGAAGATGATCCCGGTCCGGCGAGGCGGACGAAAAATAAATACCTCTCTCACGAGAGGTATTATAGTCGAGTTTGACCTCAGCGATGTTTCCAGCGCTGAGGTCATGGGTATAGCCTTATTTGATGCCGTAGGTCACACTGACGGATACGGTCAGGGTCAGCTGTCCGGTTGAAATGGGCACGCTTCCGCCGCCACCGACACCTGCAGGAACAGCCTTGTTATCATAATAGATCGGTGATGGAGAGCTGCTGTAATAGCTGATCGATTGCACGGCACCCAGCGTGGCACCCGCTGCTTTGGCAAGTTCTTCACCTTGGGATTTGGCATCTGTCATAGCCTGATCTCGTCCGGTTGCTAGCGCAGCATCCTTATTCTGCACATCGAAGGTGATGCCATAGATACTGTTGGCACCTGCCGAGATAGATGCATCCAGGATCGCTCCGATCTTGGTGAGATCGCGCATGGTCACGTATACGGTGTTATCCGTTGAGAAGTAGATCCCTTGATTCTCTCCGTTTGGACCAGTCTTCGTTTGCTGGTAGACGCTGAAGTTCGTGGTCTGGATATCCTTGGCATCTACGCCCTGGCCCGTGATTGCATCGATGACTGCCTGGGTTTGGGTATTGTTACTTGCGACTGCATCTTTTGCAGTCTGTGCTTCGCTGTGAACGCCAATGGATATGTAGGCAATATCAGGGGACAGGATCACCTGGGCATTACCGGTGACATTGATCGTGCGCGGCTGGGTCTGTCCGAATTGGACGGTTCCACTGCAGGCGCTGAGTACTACAGCTGCAAGGATTAAGATTGTGGGTATTAATAATTTCGTACGCATTGTTACCTCCATGTAACATTATTTAGTGCCTTTTAGACGATAATACCTGGCAGAAAGTTCCTGTAAATAGCGGACTGACTTACATAATTGATATTATTTCCCTCTTGTCGTCACTGAACCCTGGTGCTATACTTCGCGACGTTCTTCGTGAAGCGACGTTATTCGTGAAGCGACGCTATTCTAGAAAATTTGATTTGCAACGACGATTTTGATGAATCCAAATTCTGAAGTAGTTTTTATTAGTGAATGCTCGATGGGAGTCAAGCCGCAGACTATCTTAGCTGATGATGATGACCGCCCTCCGAGTACTCGGTGCACACTAAGGTGTGCATTTAACAAAGTGATTATACCAGCAGGGATCAGGAAGGCATAAAAGGGAAGGTTAACATTTAATTAACTTCCCGGAAGTGGCGGAAATTTGAGCCAGGCCTTCCGGGATATTTTTTTAACCCCCTCACCTCCTGACCCTGCCAGTGATACTTGTCTGTTCCTGTATCGTTCAGGAGGTGAAACATGTTATACGCCAGTGAATTTATTGGCCGACCCGTGGCTGATGCCGATGGAAAACGGATTGGAAAGCTTAAAGATTTGATTGCCTCCCGTCATGGTGAGGTTCCCCATCCACAGCTAATTGCAATTGAAGTCAAGCAGCCTGCCGGTACGCTGTTCATTCCAATGGAGGATGTGGCTGCCTTAATATCTTTAGCCATCCCGCTTAAGAAGAAAATAACCGAGATCATCCCCTATCATCCCACACCGGATGACTTGTACCTGGTGCGGGATGTGCTGGATAAACAAATCATTGATACAGATGGGATGCGTGTGGTACGTGTCAATGACCTGGAGCTTACCCGCGTTAACGGGAGTGTATATATCGCCAATGTAGATATCAGTGGCGTCGGATTGATCCGCCGGTTGGGATTGAGCAGCCTGGCAGACCGGTTGGCTGCACATCCTCGCAACGCCGAGCTCCCCATGATTATCTCCTGGGATAATATCGAGCTTTTGGCGGGTGATCAGCCTATGCGTTTGAAAGTGCCCACTTCCAAAATGGCAGATTTACATCCGGCTGACCTGGCAGAGATTTTGAGCGACCTAACCCGGCAGGAAGGCAGCAAAATCCTTGAAACCCTGGATATCGAAACACTGGCCGATACTTTGGAAGAGGTTGAACCTGAATTTCAAGCCAGCCTGATTGAGCGGATGCCGGATGAACGCGTGGCAGACGTCTTGGAAGAAATGGCGCCCGATGAAGCAGCCGACCTGCTGGCAGAACTGCCTCAAGACCGCAAGCATGAGCTGCTCGAGCTCATGGAAGATGATGAAGCTGAAGACGTCCGCAAGCTGTTGACTTTTCCTGAAGATACCGCTGGCGGTATTATGAATACGGAGTATTTTACCGTCCCTTCCAACTACAGCGCAGCTCAAGTAATGCAGCTCTTGCGGGAAACTGCCCCCGAGGCTGAGACAATTTTCTATATATACGTAGCCGATAAGGAAGAGCATTTATTGGGAGTGTTTTCATTGCGATTGCTGGTTCTGGCTCAACCTGATGCGCTGGTCACCGACTTTATGGAAAAACGGGTGGTGACGGTGAATTTGATGGACAGCCAAGAAGACTGTGCCCAGGTGGTCTCCAAATACAATCTCCTGGCGGTGCCTGTCGTGGATGAGCACAATCGCATCCATGGTATTGTAACGGCTGATGATGCCCTGGATAAGATCATCCCCACCGCCTGGAAAAAGCGCCTGCCGCGCTTTTATCAATGATCCTGCTTTAGAGGTCGCCCAGAAATTTCACAGGGGCATCATGCTGCCAATATCGAGAGGGTGAAGTTATGAACTTCTGGCAACGCTTGAAACCATTCCGCATGCGCCTGGCTTTGCTGCTGGCAGTGATCGGTCCGGGCATCATCACCGCCAATGTCGATAATGATGCCGGAGGGATCACCACCTATTCGGTGTCTGGTGCCCACTATGGATACGCCTTGCTGTGGATGATGCCGCTGGTTTTGGTTGCACTGATCATCGTGCAAGAGATGAGCGCTCGCCTGGGAGTCGTCACTGGCAAAGGCCTGGCAGACCTGATCCGTGAACGCATGGGGGTCAGGGTGACCACACTGATCCTGGCCTTACTCTTATTCGTCAACCTGGCCAATACCGTCAGTGAATTTGCCGGTGTGGCTGCCAGCATGGAGATTTTCGGGGTCAGTAAGTTCATTTCAGTCCCCATAGCAGCAGTTTTGGTTTGGTTTCTGATTGTTAAGGGGAGCTATAAGGTGGTCGAGCGTGTTTTCCTGGTGGCCAGCGCCATCTACCTGGCTTATGTGGCCTCAGGATTGATCGCCGCCCCCGATTGGTCACAAGTCGGGCGTGCCCTGGCATCGCCTACTTTCCACCTGGATGTTGGCTACGTGACCATCTTCGTGACCATCATTGGCACCACCATCGCCCCCTGGATGCAGTTCTACCAGCAATCCTCCATTGTAGATAAAGGCATCCAAATCAAGGATTATGCCTACGAGCGCGTGGATGTAGTCCTCGGGTCCCTTTTTGCGGTCTTTGTGGCTTCATTTATCACCATTGCTTGTGCCGATACGATTTTCTCCAGTGGTTTGACCATCTCAACTGCCAAGGATGCCGCCCTGGCACTGGGGCCACTGGCAGGGAAATATGCTTCCATCCTATTTGCCCTGGGGCTGTTGAATGCTTCGGTGTTTTCAGCCGCCATCCTGCCTCTCTCCACTGCCTATACCGTGTGTGAGGCTTTTGGCTGGGAGAATAGCATCAGCCGCGACTTGAAAGATGCCCCCATTTTCTTTGGCATTTACACTGCCATGATCATCCTGGGTGCGGCAATTATTTTACTGCCGGTGAAATCCTTGATTGACGCCATGCTGATCAGCCAGACGTTTAATGGGGTGCTGCTGCCGGTTATCCTGGTCACCATGCTGGTGCTGATCAACGATAAACGCCTGATGGGCAGGTTCGCCAATGGGCGCGTATTCAATATCCTCGCCTGGATCACCGCGGCCGCCTTGATCTTGTTGGCGGGGATCCTGATCGTAGTTACCTTTTTGCCTCGCTAAATACTGGCTGGTGAAATAAAAAGTGAGGACTGTCCTAAAAGTAGATGCACGACCAGATATCCTGATTAATTACCCCCTGCGCTTTGACCGAACGTGCACCAAGTGGGCGTAGGGGTATTTATTCTGGTGCATGTTGTTCAAATCCCACCCCTACGGCCGCTACGTTCTAGATATTTTCCACAATACTATGACTTTTTATTCAGCTCCCACTTTGCTGCTTGCTTATTACTCCCGGCTGATGGTGATGAAAATCATCGGCCGGCGTTTGGTCTCGTTATAGATGTAGCTCATCAGGATGTTACGCAGGTCTTCCTTCAATTCTCCGTTGGCCCGCCGCACGGTCTCGCGGATCAGCTTGTTCATCCCAGCCATCAGCTCTTCCGCATCGCGGATAATGATAAAACCCCGTGTGATAATCTCTGGCTCGTCCAAAAGCTGACAGGTGTTACGGTCGAGCTTCAGATTGACCAGCAGGATTCCATCACGTGCCAGGGCTTCGCGTTCACGCACCACAGCTGGGCCGATATCTCCCACCCCGGCGCCATCCACGAACACGTAGCCACCCGGCACACGTTCGCCCAGCTTCATCACGCCGTTATCGAATTCCACCGAATTGCCGTTTTCGATCGTGGCCACACGCTCAGCGGGTATGCCCAGCTCGCGTGCCAGGTCGGCATGTTGGTGCAGGTGGCGTAATTCGCCATGGATGGGGATGAAGTGCTTGGGCCTCACCAGGTTGATCAACAGCTTCTCTTCCTCCTGGCTGGCATGCCCGGATACATGTACCGGAGCGATGGCTTCATAAATGACGTTTGCCCCGCGCCTGAACAGACGGTTGATGGCACGGTGCACGCTTTCCTCATTCCCGGGGATTGGATGCGATGAAAGCACCACCGTATCTCCTGGCTGCAGGTCGAATTGCCGGTTGGTGCCGGTTGAGAGCCGCCCTAGAATGGATGAAGGTTCGCCCTGCGAGCCGGTGCACATCAGCACGATTTCATTCGGTTTCATCTTCAATGCTTGATCCACGCTCACCAGCAGGTTATCCGGGATATCGAGGTAGCCCAGCTTGCGCGAAATGCGCACGTTCTCAGTCATGCTGGTGCCCACAAAGGTTAGTTTACGCCCATGATTAATCGCAATATTTGCCACCTGCTGCATGCGTGAGATCACCGAGGCGAAAGTGGCGACGATGATGCGCCCCTGGGCAGTGCGGAAAATTTGTTCCAACGCCGGCTCGATCACCCGTTCGGAGGGCGTCCAGCCGCGCTTATCTGCGTTGGTGGAGTCTGACATGAGCAAAAGCACACCCCGCCCCGAGAACTCACCCAACTTTGCGAAATCCGTTGGCCAGCTATCCACCGGGGTGTGGTCGAACTTAAAGTCACCCGAGTGGATGATCAAGCCTGCCGGGGTGTCGATCCCCAACCCCACTCCGTCGGGGATGGAATGGCAAACATGGAAGAACTCGACCTTGAAGGGGCCTATCTGTGCCATCTCACCTGCCTTGACGGTGTTCATGGTCACCTGGTTAAGCAGGCCACCGCGCGACAGCTTGCTCTCCACCAGTCCGCGCGTGAGCGGCGTGGCATAGATAGGCGCGTTCACCTGCTCCAGCAGGTGATGGATGGCACCGGTATGGTCCTCATGCCCGTGGGTGATGAGGATGCCAGCCACAGATTGGCGTTTATCCAGCAGGTATTGAAAATCGGGGATGATGTAGTCAATCCCCAGCATGTCGTTTTCGGGGAACATCAGTCCAGCGTCTATGACGAGGATATCCTCGCCATATTCCACCGCCATCATGTTCTTGCCCACTTCACCGAGCCCCCCGAGTGGGACAATGCGTAGTTTTTTATCACTCATATAATATTGTTCTCTTATCTATATAAAAAATAGGTGGAATACCACCTTTAAGGTCGTTGATTAATTGCGATTGTCATTGTAGCACGTAAGCATCAATTCTGCATCGTTTAGGTCAACCAAGCTATCTTCTTTGAAATATTTAACCCCCTGGGGAAGATTTGGAAGCCAGCCTGGCTTCCAATGTCATTTTTACTTGGGGCCATTCTTGGGGCAGCAGGCTGTACATGACCGAATCGCGGATGGTACCATCCGGCAGGATCATATGGTTGCGCAGCACGCCCTTCCTTCACCGCGCCCAGCTTTTCAATAGCACGCTGTGAGCGCAGGTTGCGCAAATCGGTTTTAAACCACACACGGATGCATTCCAGCTGCTCAAAAGCATGCTTAAGCAACAGGTATTTGCATTCCGTGTTGACCAGGGTGCCTTGGAAATCTAACCCATACCAGGTGCCGCCAATCTCAAGCGAGCGGTCGCGTGTGTCAATCTCCAGGTAACGCGTGCAACCGACGGCAGCCCCGGAGGACCTGTAAATGACGGTGAAAGGCAGGTCAGTCCCTTGCGCTTGCAGGTCTAGCAGCTCATGCACCCAGGCAGACATCTGCCCGGCGCTCTCCATCTTCCCATAACGCATGTAGCGCCAGATTTTTTCTTCCAGCCCCACTTTTGTAAGCGCTGGGATATGGACTTCGGAGAGCGGCTCGAGCCGCACGATATTGCCCGTTAAAGTGACTGGTTCGACTTTCATCGGGTCTTATCAGTTATTTCTGAAATTGGTCTCTCAAACTGAATCACGAATGAGCTATGTGCCTTCTTCCCATGAATTGAGGTATTTTTCCTGAGCGGGGGTCAGCTTATCAATTTTCACACCCATGGCGTTCAGCTTGAGGCGGGCGATCTCGCGGTCGATCTCATCCGGCACACCATAGACCTTCTTCTCCAGCTTGTCTGCATTTTTGACCATGTATTCCACGCTCAATGCCTGGTTGGCAAAAGACATGTCCATCACGCTGGCAGGGTGACCTTCTGCAGCCGCCAGGTTGATCAGGCGGCCTTCACCCAGCAGGTTGATCCGGCGGTCGTCTTCCATAACAAACTGTTCCACAAACGGGCGAACCAGCCGTTTTTCCTTGCTTATTTTTTCGAGCGCCGGGATGTTGATCTCCACATTGAAGTGTCCCGAGTTGGCGACGATGGCGCCATCTTTCATCACCTCGAAATGTTTTTGGTCGATCACATTCAAATCACCCGTCACAGTGACGAAGATATCACCGATTTTAGCGGCTTCAGTCATCTTCATCACCCTGAATCCATCCATCACAGCTTCCAACGCCGGTAATGGGTCAATCTCGGTGATGACCACGTTGGCGCCCATACCGCGCGCCCGGTTTGCCAGGCCGCGACCGCACCAGCCGTACCCGGCGATCACGAACACCTTGCCTGCCAGCAGCACGTTGGTGGCGCGCACGATGCCATCGATGGTGGATTGACCGGTTCCATAACGGTTGTCAAATAAATGCTTGGTCTGGGCATCGTTCACTGCGATGACCGGGAACTTCAAGGCTCCATCCGCCGCCATGGCGCGCAGGCGGATCACACCGGTGGTAGTTTCCTCGGTGCCGCCCAGCACACCCTTGAGCAGGTCGCGGCGTTCCTTGTGCAGCGTGCTCACCAGGTCAGCCCCATCATCCATGGTGATTTGAGGTGCATGGTCGAGGGCAGCCTTGATGTGCTTGTAATAGGTCACGTTATCCTCGCCTTTGATGGCGAAGGTGGGCACCTCGTAGATATTCACCAGCGCCGCCGCCACATCATCCTGGGTGGAGAGCGGGTTCGAAGCCGTGATCACCAGGTCTGCCCCTCCCAGGTGGAGGGTCTGTGCCAGGTTGGCGGTTTCGGTGGTCACATGCAGGCAGGCTGACATGCGGATCCCCTTCAAGGGGCGTTCCTTTGCAAAGCGCTCGCGGATCAGGCGCAGGACGGGCATCTCGCGCTCTGCCCAATCGATGCGCCTGCGCCCACCTTCGGCCAGCTTTGAGTCTTTTATGTCATAGTTTTCCATTGGTATCTCCCATTCCTTTGTTCAAAATACTTTCAAGTTTATTTAATTAACAGCTTATCCAGCTGCCCATGGTCATCAAAGGTCTGCCTGAAGCGGGCAACAAACTCGGCTGGGGTGTAGGTATGTCCCTGGGTGCCTTCCTTCTCCAGGCAGTAAGTGGCTGCCAGTGTGCCCATCTGCCCGCAGATCTCCAGGTCAAACGCGTGGCTGTAGCCAGTCAAAAAGCCACCGCGGTACGCATCCCCCACACCCGTGGGGTCAGCAATATGCTCGGGTGGTACCACCGGGATAGCGTATTCCTTTTCCCTGGAATACACCGTAGAGCCTTTGCTGCCGCACGTCACCACCATGAACTGCAGGGACTGCAGCATATCTTTTGTGGTCAGGCTGGTCATTTTCTGCACCAGTCCAAATTCATAATCGTTGACGAACAGTGCCAATGCGCCTTCGATGCCAAAGCGCAGCTCATCCGCGGTCAAGCGGACGATCTGCTGGCTCGGGTCATACAGGTAGGGGAGGCCCAGCTCGCGACACTCGACCACGTGCTTCTTCATCGCCTCGGGATCACTGGGTGAGATGACCACCAGGTCGGGTCTTTCCCCTTTCAGATCTTTGAAAGATAGCTCAGTGGAGCATCCCATCGCACCCGGGTAGAAGCTGGCGATCTGGTTGTTCGACCGGTCGGTATTGCAGAAGAAAGATGCCGTGACAGACCCCGGGATGACCTTCATCATGGATGTATCGATGCCCCTTAATTCCAGCCAGCTGCGGTAATCCTCAAAATCCTCACCCACGGTGGCCATGATGTGCGGTTGCTCGCCCAGCAAAGCCAGGGTGTAAGCGATGTTGGGAGCGATACCGCCGCGCCGTTTTCGAAAGGAGTCGACCAGGAAGGACAGGGAGATCGAATCCAGCTTGTCGGGCAGGATATGATCACGAAAATAACCCGGGAAGGTCATCAGATAATCGTATGCAACAGAGCCGGTGAGAAGGATATACATCAATTTTTCCTACACAAAAAGACGCCCTCGTGCGAGAGCGCCGGGATGAGTCGAAGCGCATAGAGTTTAACATGGGATGCCAGGTTTGGGAAGGGGATTACCTGCCGTGAAGCGAGCGTGGCTCCTGTAAATATGACAAAAAATGAGTATAATTGGATAGATTTAGTCCAAAAGAGAGGGATATATGAGTGATCTAAAAGATTATGATCAAATTAACCGTTATTTGGTGAAGCTGGTGCCCGAGCGCCCTGCAGAAATGCTCACCATGGAAGAGTATGCTAAAAAGGTGAACTTTCCCATCATCGGTCCGGTGTGCGGTCATCTGTGCTACCAGGTGGCACGTATGATCGGGGCGCGCTCGGTGTTCGAGATGGGATCGGGCTATGGCTACTCGACCGCCTGGTTCGCCCGGGCAGTGGTGGAGAACGGGGGCGGCAAGGTGCATCACGTGGTCTGGGATGAGAATCTATCCAACGAAGCCCGCCAGCACCTGGAAACGCTGGGGTACGCGAGCTTTGTTGAGTACCACGTAGCTGAAGCCATCGAGACCCTTTCTCAGACGCCGGGTCCATTCGACCTGATCTTCAACGACATCGACAAGGAATGCTATCCAGAAAGCCTGCCCATGATCCGCGAAAAGCTGCGCCCGGGGGGTGTGCTGATCGTGGATAACCTGCTATGGCACGGGCAGGTGTTGGACGGCAATGATAAAGATGAAAGCACCGAAGGCGTGCGTGAGCTCACCCGTATTTTGACCACCAGCCCCGATTGGGTCTCCTCGCTCATCCCCATCCGGGATGGCATGCTGGTGGCATTCCGTTGCTGAGTGCTCGCCAGAGTACATCTTGTTTCACTGAGAAAAAGTAGTATAATTCGCGCAATCTTATACCGCGTTGACCGGGACGAGTAGCTGGAAATCGTCCGCCAGAGATGGGAGACCATGGGCTGAAAGTCTCCTTCGGAATATCCAGCGAAAACCACCCGTGAGCGTGACCCCCAAAGGTAGGGCAGCAGTAGGGGTGGGTCTGAGACCCACCCGGATCGAAACCTGCCCACCCGAGTAAGGTGAACGGCTGACCCCGTTATCAGTCTAAAGAGATGTGCCCGGGAGACCGGACATAAATCTGGGTGGAACCGCGTGAGACTTCTCTCGCCCCAGTCGGGCGGGAGTTTTTTGTTTAACACCATGCCGCTGCGAGGCAGGATCATAGAATTACAGTTGGCGCTGTGCGATGTGATTGTGATTGAATAATCCACCGTGAATTGTAGGGGCACAGGGGTGGATTTCCAGGCTTCATTATTTTATTCAACCCCTGTGCCCAACCTTGTAGGCTTATAAGGATCAAGGGTAGTCAGGTAGCTATAAAGGAACAAAGAGGCGTGAATGGCAGACCAAAACAAAGAGCGATACGAAGACTCAGAGCTTTACCGCATCCGCCACTCGGCGGCCCACGTGATGGCCGAAGCGGTCATCGAGATGTTCCCGGAGGCAAAGTACACCATCGGACCGCCCATCGAGAACGGCTTTTACTATGACTTCGACCTGCCGCGCCCGCTGACCCCCGAAGACCTGGCCAAGATCGAGAAACGCATGCGCCAGATCATCGCCGGGCATCACAAGTTCGAGCGCCAGGTGGTATCGGCGGAGGAAGCGCGCCAGATCTTCAAGGACCAACCCTACAAGCTGGAGCTGATTGCCGGGCTCGAGCAAGGTGGGCATGACGAATACGGCAACGAGCTGGAGGGCACGCCGGAGATCTCCATCTACACTTCCGACACCTTCACCGACCTGTGCCGCGGCCCCCACGTGGATAACACCGGGCAGATCAACCCCTCCGCCTTCAAGCTCATGACAGCTGCCAGCGCCTACTGGCGCGGGGATGAACACAACCCGATGCTGCAAAGGATTTATGGCACAGCCTGGAAAACGAAAGAGCAATTGGATGGCTACCTGAAAATGCTCGAGGAAATTGAAGCGCGTGACCATCGGCGGATCAACAAGCAGCTGAACCTGTTCTCTACTCACGAAGAGATTGGCGCAGGTCTGATTGTTTATGGACCAAAAGCAGGCCGGATCCGATCGATCGTCGAGCATTTTTGGATCGATAGGCACTACGAAAGCGGGTATGAATTGCTCTACTCGCCGCACATAGCGCTATGGAAGTTATGGGAAACCAGCGGGCACCTGGATTTTTACCGAGAAAATATGTACTCTCCCCTCGATATCGAGGGGCAGCAATACTATCTCAAGCCCGTGAACTGCCCGTTCCATGTTTTATCCTACAAGTCACAAACCCGCTCCTATCGCGACTTGCCTTTGCGCTGGGCAGAGCTCGGCACGGTATATCGCTACGAGCGCAGTGGTGTGCTGCATGGTCTCATGCGCGTCAGGGGGTTCACCCAGGATGATGCGCATATTATCTGCGCCCCCGAGCAAATGCTGGATGAGATCCGGGAGGTATTATCTTTTTCAACCCGCATGTGGGAAGCATTTGGCTTCACTGACCTGAAATATTTCCTCTCCACTCGACCCGACAAAGCCATGGGGTCGCAAGAACAATGGGATGAGGCTACCCACATCCTACAAACAGTGCTGGATGAACGCGGCTTGCCCTATCAAATTGATAAAGGCGGCGGGGCTTTTTATGGACCCAAGATTGACGTCAAGATTACCGATTCGCTGGGCAGGGATTGGCAAAATACAACCATCCAATTCGATTTCAACCTGCCCGAAAGATTCGATATGGTTTATATTGGGAAAGACGGGCTGGATCACCGCCCGTATATGGTCCATCGCGCCCTGTTCGGTTCCTGGGAAAGGTTTTTTGGCCTGCTGATCGAGCATTATGCCGGGGCGTTCCCGGTCTGGCTCTGCCCGGTGCAGGTCCAGGTCATCCCGGTTTCCGACCGTCACAATGAGTACGCGCATCACGTTGAAAGCGAGATCAAGCAGACGGGATTACGCATCCAGGTGGATGACTCGGGGGATCGCATGCAAGCCAAAATCCGCCGGGCTCAGCTTGAAAAAATACCCTACATGGTGATTGTGGGTGACCGTGAGATCGATAAGCAGCTAATATCAGTCCGGCTGCGGACGGAAGAAGAATTAGGCTTTATGAGTTTATACGATTTTATTTACCGGGTAAAGCGTGTCATTGAAGCTAAAAAAGGATTATAAATATCCATCCTGATTTTTTAAGGAGTTATGAATGTCAGAGCAAAAGAAAGAACGTTATGAAGATTCAGAGCTGTACCGCATCCGCCACTCGGCGGCCCACGTAATGGCTGAGGCAGTGATCGAGCTGTTCCCGGAGGCCAAATACACCATCGGACCGCCCATCGAGAACGGCTTTCTACTATGACTTCGACCTGCCGCGCCCGCTGACCCCCGAAGACCTGGCGAAGATCGAGAAACGCATGCGCCAGATCATCGCCGGGCATCACAAGTTCGAGCGCCAGGTGGTATCGGCGGAGGAAGCGCGCCAGATCTTCAAGGACCAGCCCTACAAGCTGGAGCTGATTGCCGGGCTCGAGCAAGGTGGGCATGACGAATACGGCAACGAGCTGGAGGGCACGCCGGAGATCTCCATCTACACTTCCGACACCTTCACCGACCTGTGCCGCGGCCCCCACGTGGATAACACGGGGCAGATCAACCCCTCTGCCGTCAAGCTGCTCAGCTCCTCCGGGGCTTACTGGCGCGGGGATGAGCACAACCCCATGCTGCAGCGCATCTACGGCACCGCCTGGAAGACCTCCAAGGAGCTGGAGGAATACCTTTTTCTGCTCGAAGAAGCCAAGAAGCGCGACCATCGCAAGCTGGGCAAGGAGCTCGAGATCTTCACCTTCGACGAGGAAGTGGGTCCCGGGCTGCCGTTGTGGCTGCCGCGCGGTGGCGTCATCATCGACGAGCTGGAGAAGCTTGCCAAGCAGCTGGAAGACAAAGCCGGCTACCTGCGCGTGCGCACCCCCCACCTGGCGAAGGAAGACCTGTTCCTGCACTCGGGTCACCTGCCTTATTACGCCGAGAGCATGTACCCGCCCATGGAGCTGGAGGGCGTGAAGTACTACGTGAAGCCGATGAACTGCCCCATGCACCACAAAATCTTCGGCTCGAAGCCGCGTTCCTACCGCGATATGCCGGTGCGCCTGGCGGAATATGGCTCCTGCTACCGCTATGAGAAGAGTGGTGAGCTGTTCGGATTGATGCGCGTGCGCTCGATGCAGATGAACGACGCTCACATGTACTGCGCTGAAGACCAGTTCGAGCAGGAGTTCATGGGTGTGATCGAGCTGTACCACAAGTATTTCGAGATCTTTGGGATCGACAAGTACATGATGCGCCTGAGCACGCACCATAAAAGCGGCCTGGGTAAGAAATACGTGGATAACGAGCGCCTGTGGCTGAAGACGGAAGAGATGGTGCGCCGGGCTATGGATAACGGCAAAGTACCATACGAAGAGGTGCCGGATGAGGCTGCTTTCTATGGTCCCAAAATCGATGTGCAGATCTGGTCTGTGATTGGCAAGGAGTTCACGCTGGCCACTAACCAGGTCGATTTTGCCGTGCCCGCCCGCTTCAACCTGACCTTCATCAACCGCGAGGGGCAGGAAGAGACGCCCCTATGCATCCATCGTGCCCCCTTGAGCACCCACGAGCGCATGATCGGCTTCCTGCTCGAGCATTACGCCGGCAACTTCCCGGTCTGGCTCTCGCCCGACCAGGTGCGGGTGATCCCCATCACCGACGCCCACAATGATTACGCCTTGCGTCTGGTAGGTGAGATGAAAGAAAAGGGCATGCGTGCCGAGGCTGACCTGAGCAACGATCGGATGAACGCCAAGATCCGCCAGGCTCAGCTGTTCAAGGTGCCCTATATGCTGGTGGTGGGCGAGCGTGAGATGACAGAAGGCACGGTCTCGCTGCGCAAACGCGACGGCTCACGCATAGACGCGATGCCGGTGGACGAGTTCATCAAGCTGGTAAAAGATCGGATCGACCAACGCTCGCCGGAATTGTAAATCCTTGTGTAGAGACGCCCCGCCGGGGCGTCTCTACACTGTCCTCCCAGATCCAAAATAAATATAATTCGTGACAAGGAGAGGCGGGAAGGGGTAGACGTGAGTACTTTTGTAGGGACGACCCATAATGACTATTTTTAGCTGTTTACCACCCCCGGCAACCAGGCAATCGATCACATCATTTACTTTAGAAGGGTCGCCACTACAGCTGGATTCACCGCATGAAGCATCTTCAATATTCGGATAATCGTATAAAATAACATTGAAAGAGAGCACGGCAGATTCCCTAAGGTTCAATTATTACCACCCAGCATGTGTTGTAAAGTTATTATGAACCAGGTTTAACGATGGATCATAAGATTCTGAAGTCGGATTTACTTGCTTTAGCAATTATCATCCTCATCCCACTAATTATCATTGATGGCGCACTTTTCCATAACCAGGCATTATTACCTGCGGATATATTGTCTACTTATCCAGCACTACAGACCTCAACCGAAAATCAAAAGATTTCAAATGGCTTATTAAGCGACGTTGTGCTGCAGTTTTATCCGTGGCATAAACTCGCATATGAAGGAGCCCAAACCACCGGGCGTTTTCCCCTCTGGAATCCATACGAGCTGACCGGTCAGCCTTTGGTTGCCAATTCACAATCGGCATTATTTTATCCACCGAACATATTATTGCATTGGATCAGACCGGAAGATGTAGCTGCGGATCGTCACCGGTGGAGGGCTCCAGCCGAGCACAGAAGATCTGCTTGTTCAGGTTCTCCGCGGTGCGGTATTCCACTTTGCACTCGTGAGACGCTTCCCAATTTCGCGACAACAGGCATACAACGGCTTCACAGCGTGCATTTGCTTGACGCAACGCGTCCTTCCACCGTGTCCCGGTCTTCAACCCGGTGTGGTGGTCGACGTCGAGGAAGATTTCGTTGGGCAGCGACGCATCCTGCTCGATCAGCCACTGCTTCAGCGCGATCGCTGCGCGGGAATCCGCGCTCGAGTGACTGAGGAAGATGCGGGACATGACGTCACCCCCAGCGAACTTCAACCCAACGTGTACGAAATTGGCGAATTAACGACCGTGTCACGGTATGTCACGAAATGCCAGCATGTAGGTAGTTTTGGTCGAAAAGAATCACAAAATGAGAGCGTCTGCCGTCACGCGGCAACCCGCAAGAACGGGAACGAATTTCGTTCCGCTGAACACCCTGTCGCGTTGACGGCAACAAAATTGCCCGTGGGGAGCCAGCGTTCACCCAAGGCGCGAGCCCGACGCGGCTACAGTTGCGCGCTGTGGGGTCTCCATCGTTTGCCGCGCTCCGCGGCGCCGTCGGTGCCATTCTGAGGCGCTTCTGGCCAGCGGCGGACAACGCGGCATCGAACTCTGCTGATGACTCCAACGACGATGACTGGCAGTTGTTTCGACGAATCGGCACCGTCGTCGCCGAACGGCGAGCCGAAGATTGGACGTGGACACTTCGCACCGGGCAGACGATGAGGGCCAGCGCGGGCGACTGGGCTGTCGAGGACACCGCCACTGGGCACACCTGGTCGATCCGCGACGACATCTTCCGCTCACGCTACGAGCACATCGGCGGCCGGCTCTGGCGACGGCGAGGCACGGTCAGAGCGCGGCCGGCGCGGAACGGCGAAATCGTCGACACCCTCGAAGGTCGCGTAACCACCTCACCTGGCGACTGGCTGGTGCTGGGCGAGCATGGCGATCGGTGGCCGGTCCCCGACGACGAGTTCGCCCGGCGATACGACGGACCTATTCCGGATTAGCCACTGACACACATGCTTTAGACGTGTGTCCTCGCGCAGGGTGCCTTAGGCTTCGTCGCATGCCCGACGGCACCCAGATCGGCGTTGAGGCGTCCCGACGGCTCGCGGCGCTCGGCACGGTGACGATAGCCCCCGGTCTCACCGACGATGAGCTGGCGCACATCGAGCACGAGTTCGGTTTCGAATTCGCCGACGACCACCGATCGTTTCTGTCCTCTGGGCTGCCGCTTGGGGAATCGTGGCCGGACTGGCGGTCGGCGCCGCGCCGGAGCCTGCAACAGCGATTACAGCTGCCCGTCGAGGGAATCCTGTTCGCTGTCGAGTGGCGGGAATTCTGGGGCGCCGGGTGGGGTGTCCGCCCGCTCCGGATGAAGGACGCTTTGCGAAGCGCGAACTACCATCTGGCGCGCGTTCCGCAGCTGGTGCCGGTGCATTCGAATCGCTACCTACCCGCCGGCCGCGGTAGCTACGGCCATCCCGTGCTGTCGGTGTATCAGACCGACGTAATCTGCTACGGCACTGACCTTTTCGCCTATATCGAGCGCGAGTTCGAGCATATCGAGCCTGACCCATCGCAGCTACCGACGCCGACTGTGCAGTTCTGGTCCGACCTGATCGCTTGACGACCTCGAGTGTGGGCCTCCTGCACGAAAAATCGCGTTTTTGGGTGCGCAAGCCCCACAGTCGTCAAGGGGTTTGCCGTGTGCCGCCGTCGAGCACGATGAATTTGTCTCGGTAGATCTCATCGCTCATGGCGGCATCGTACCGGTGAAGTTGCTGGTCAGGTAGGCAATTACGAACGTACCGCGGCACCGCCACTGATACCGTCGGACCGTGGCATCGCTGAGCGAAGAGTTGAACGCGGCATTCACCCTCTGCGACGACGGCGACGGGGTATTCCGGGCCCCGTACTTCACCGAGCGCCGCGGCGTCGTCTTCGGCGGCCAGCTGGTGGGCCAAGCAGTCGTCGCGGCCACCCGTTGCATTCCGGACAAACGGGTGCGGTCGGTGCAGACTGTCTTCGCCAAGGGCGCGAGGCTCGATCAGCCGGTCGATATTCGGGTCGAACCGATGCACGAAGGACGCAATATCGCCAGTGCCACAGTGACATTCGTACAGAACGACCGGCTGTGCGCACGCTCGTTGGTTCTGCTCGATGTCGCAGAGCCGGACCTGGTACGCCACCAGATCCCGATGCCCGACGCACCCTCGCCGGACCCGGCGAAGGCTGTCCCCCACTGGCTCGCTGCCCCGCAGACCATCGTCGTTGGCGACGTGGATATCGCCGACCCCGCGCTCACCGGACCGCCGACCCTACAGCTGTGGATCCGGTTCCCCGATGCTCCGATCGGCGACGCGATGTTCGCGCGAGCGCTGCTCGCGCACGCCACCGACGGTTGGCTCATCGCCACCGCGATGCGACCCCATGCCGGCCTGGGCCAGTCGATGGCACATACGGAGGTGTCGACCGGCGTGTTGACGCAGGACGTGACCTTCCACGACGAGTTCGACGCCAGGCAGTGGCTGCTCATCGATCACGAGGCGCAGGCGACAGGCGGCGGACGCACGTACGGACGTGGCCATGTCTTCACCGAGGACGGCCGGCTGGTTGCATCTTTCGTGCAGGAGGCCCTGCTGCGCCGGTTCCCCGCCGGCCAGGACCCCCGGGGACAATCGTCAACGATCTTCTGAGGCCCTCGGCAGCCCCAGTGTGTAGGACGTCATCGACAGCGAACCGTAGGCATAGCCGTCGGTGAGCACGTCGACCGCGCCTCCGTTCACGGCGGCCAGTCCTGCGAAGTACAGCAGCGGCAGAAAGTGATCCGGTGTGGGCACCGCGGCCGCGTAGTCGGCGTGTTCGCGCAGCCGGACGGCATCGGCGGGATCGTTCAGCAGCTGCGCCCTGGCCTGGTCGTCGAAGCGCTGGGCCCAGTCGAAGGCCCCGTCCCTTAACGCCGGATCCATGCCTGCCAGGTTGTGGACGACGTTGCCGCTACCCACGATCAGGACGCCGCGCTCGCGCAGCGCCGCCAGCTTGGCGCCCAGCTCGAGGTGGTACTCCAGCGGCTTGTAGGCGTTGATGGCCAACTGCACTACCGGGCACCGACGCGTCCGGGAAGGCATGCACCAGCACCGACCACGTGCCGTGGTCGATGCCCCAGCTGTCGATGTCGGCGCCCACCCAGGTCGGCTCGACGACGTCGGCGATCTCGTCGGCGAGCTCGGGCAGTCCCGGCGCCGGGTACTGCACGTCGAAGAGCTCGGCGGGGAAACCGTAGAAGTCGTGGATGGTTCGCGGCACGCGCCATCGCGGTGACCGCGGTCGCGTTGATGTACCAGTGCGCGCTGACGACAAGGATCGCCCGCGGCCGCGGCACCGACTGGCCGAACGCACGCCAGGCCGCGGTGTAGCGGTTGAGCTCCAGGGCGTTCATCGGGCTGCCGTGCCCGATGAACGCCGCCGGCATGAGTGCGGTCATGGATCTAGTTAACCGCGACGCGGCATCACTCGCTATGGGTGAGCTGGTCGGCGAACGCAGCGCCCGCATTGCCGTTGAGTTTGGCCGCGTCGAAGCCGTAGGCGACCTCGTCACCGCGGATCGCGCGCAGCGGGTCCTCGAAGTCGCGGAAGTACCCCATGGCCCACGCGCCCTCCTGGTAGCCGATCAGCTTCAGCAGGTCGTCATCGAGTGTGCGCGCGACTTCGGTTGGCACCGAAAGGAATTGGTTCTCCTCCTGGCGGACCCAACCGACGCAGTAGTTGACGTTGATGGCACGCCGGACCTGGTCGCTGCGGTTGGCGGCACCGCTGTGCACGATCTTGCCGGAGTAGAGCAGCACCGAACCGCGCGACATCTCGGCCTGCAGGCACTCGTCGTCGGCGTAGTCGGTCGGCTTCTTGTCACCGACCTGACTTCCCGGCACGACCCTGGTGGCGCCCATCTCCGCGGTGTAGTCGGTCATCGCCCATAGCGTGTTGCACTGCACGTGGTAGTCGTCGGGAAACGGGTAGAAGTCGAAGGCATTCTGGTCGCGGTGCAATGCCTGGTCCGATTCGCCCGGTTCGATCGAGATGACCTGGGTCAGCATCAGCTGGAAAGCGCTGGCGTGGCCGAGAAAGTCCTTGCACACACCGAGGATGGTCGGATCCTGAATCAGCGTGCGGCAGGCCGGCGAACGGGCGACGAGCGCGCCGGTGCGCCGGGTCTTCCGACCGATCATCGCGTTGTAGCCCATGGGCGTCGAGTCGAGGTAGGGCGCCAGTTCGTCGCTGATGGTGTCCATCAACGAGTTCGGAACCAGGTCGTCGACGATGACGTAGCCGTCGCGGCGTAGGTGGTCGGCGAGGTCGGCCGGGGATGTGGTGGCCGGAACGTGCGTCAGCGCGGTCATGGCTTCGAGTATCTCGGAGCATGTGTGTTGACCAGGTAAAACAGCGTCACGCACCCGTTACGGCTGCCGCCGCTTGGCCGGACCCGGCTTGCGGGCGACCTTCCCCGCAGCGGCGCGGGCGGCCTGCTTGGCGAGAGTCTTCTCCCGTGCGGTGCGCTTCGGCGCCGGCTGGGCCGGCCCCCGCGACGAACCGGGTTTGCGACCCCGCACGATCCCGGTGAACTCCTCGACCAGTGCCGACTGTGGCCCTTCCGGGAAGGCGAGCGCCACCACGCACGTCGGCGCGTCGGCGATCGGGCGATACGTGAGGTCCCTGCGGTGATACAGCCGAGCCAGCGACTGTGGAACGATGAGCGCGCCCATCCCTGCGGCGACGAGTTCTATTGCATCCTCGGTGGTTTCGGGCCGGTGATCGATCGGGGTGCCGGGAGCGTCCGCCCAGGCGACGACGTCGTCGAGTGGCAGCAGTATCGGCTCACCGTCGAGGTCCGCGGAGGTGAGCTCGTCGGCTGCACTGAGAAGGTGATCGGTCGGCACCACAGCCACCGTCGTCTCCTCGTAGAGCGGGATGACGGCCAACGCAGAGGTGTCGGCCGGCAGCCGGAGCAACGCCACGTCGACGGTCCCGGCCCGCACTTCGGCGGCAGCGTCTGCCGCGGCGACGGCGCGCAACGTCAGCGGAACGTCGGGGTGGCGCTCTGCCCAGGTCCGCGCCCACTTCGCGGGCGTCCCACCGGGGACGTACCCGAGGGTGAGCGAGGGCTGGGTCACCGCATCAGGCTACCGATAGGCTGATGCCATGAGCAGGCCTAACGCGCAGTCCATGAAACCCGCCACGGCGGCGAAGAAGCTGGACGTGTACCTGCCCGCGACGCCTGCGGAGTTCCAGGAGAACGCGATCACCCGCGACGAGCTGGCCGCCCTGCAGGCGGACCCGCCGCAGTGGCTCAAGGACCTCCGCAAGAACGGGCCGCACCCGAAGAACCTCGTGGCAGCCAAGCTGGGCGTCTCGATCGCCGGCCTCGCACGCGGCGGTGTCGCCGATGCGCTCACCACCGAGCAGATCGATGCGCTGCTCGAGGAGAAGCCGGAGTGGCTGATCGCCGAACGCGAGAGCTACCAGGCGGTGCTGCACGAGCAGCGACGCCTGAAGGCGCTGCATGCGGAGAAGGCCCGTTGAGACAGCACTGAGGGCGAAGAATTCGCCGAAACATCGCTCTCAGTGCCGTGTTCAACGCAGCGGGCGGAAGCCCACAATGCAGCTGAGAGCGCCGCCGACGGTTTATCGTCGGCGGCGCTGACGCGTAGCTCACAGCATGCAGCTGACGCAACCCTCCACCTCAGTGCCCTCCAGCGCCATCTGGCGCAGCCGGATGTAGTACAGCGTCTTGATTCCCTTGCGCCAGGCGTAGATCTGCGCCTTGTTGACCTCGCGGGTGTTGGCGGTGTCCTTGAAGAACAGCGTCAGACTCAGCCCCTGGTCCACGTGCTGGGTGGCCGCGGCGTAGGTGTCGATGATCTTCTCGTAGCCGATCTCGTACGCGTCCTGGTAGTACTCCAGGTTGTCGTTGGTCATGTAGGGCGCCGGGTAGTAGACGCGGCCGATCTTGCCTTCCTTGCGGATCTCGACCTTGCTCGCCACCGGGTGGATCGAGCTGGTGGAGTGGTTGATGTAGGAGATCGACCCGGTCGGCGGCACCGCCTGCAGGTTCTGGTTGTAGATGCCGTTGGCCTGCACCGACTCCTTGAGCCGCAGCCAATCCTCTTGCGTGGGAATGCGAATGCCCGCATCGGCGAACAGCTCGCGCACCCGCTCGGTCGCCGGCTCCCACACCTGCTCGGTGTACTTGTCGAAGAACTCGCCGCTGGCGTACTTCGACTTCTCGAAGCCCTTGAACGTCTGCCCGCGCTCGATGGCGATCTTGTTCGACGCCCGCAGCGCGTGGTAGAGCACCGTGTAGAAGTACATGTTGGTGAAGTCGATGCCCTCTTCGGATCCGTAGAAGATCCGTTCGCGCGCAAGGTATCCGTGCAGGTTCATCTGGCCGAGGCCGATGGCGTGCGAGTCGTTGTTGCCCTGCTCGATCGACGGCACCGACCAGATGTGCGTCTGGTCGCTGACGGCGGTCAGCCCGCGGATGGCCACCTCGATGGTCTGCGCGAAGTCCGGCGAGTCCATCGCCTTGGCGATGTTCAGCGAGCCGAGGTTGCAGGAGATGTCCTTGCCCACCTTGGAATACGACAGGTCCTCGTTGAACTGCGAGGGCGTCGACACCTGCAGGATCTCCGAGCACAGGTTGGAGTGGGTGATCTTGCCGTCGATCGGGTTGGCCCGGTTCACCGTGTCCTCGAACATGATGTACGGGTAGCCCGACTCGAACTGCAGCTCGGCCAGCGTCTGGAAGAACTCGCGGGCCTTGATCTTGGTCTTGCGGATCCGGCCGTCGTTGACCATCTCGTGGTACTTCTCGGTGACCGAGATGTCGGCGAACGGCACGCCGTACACGCGCTCGACGTCGTACGGCGAGAACAGGTACATGTCCTCGTTCTTCTTGGCCAGCTCGAAGGTGATGTCGGGAATCACCACGCCCAGCGAGAGGGTCTTGATGCGGATCTTCTCGTCGGCGTTCTCCCGCTTGGTGTCCAGGAAGCGGTAGATGTCGGGGTGATGCGCGTGCAGGTAGACCGCGCCCGCACCCTGCCGCGCACCGAGCTGGTTGGCGTAGGAGAACGAGTCCTCCAGCAGCTTCATGATCGGGATGACGCCCGAGCTCTGGTTCTCGATGTTCTTGATCGGGGCGCCGTGCTCGCGAATGTTGGTCAGCAGCAACGCAACTCCACCGCCGCGCTTGGACAGCTGCAGCGCGGAGTTGATCGAGCGGCCGATCGACTCCATGTTGTCCTCGATGCGCAGCAGGAAGCAGCTCACCGGCTCGCCGCGCTGCGCCTTGCCCGAGTTGAGGAACGTCGGGGTGGCCGGCTGGAAGCGGCCGTCGATGATCTCGTCGACCAGCTTCTCGGCCAGGGTGGTGTCACCGGCGGCCAGCGTCAGCGCCACCATCACCACGCGGTCCTCGAAGCGCTCCAGGTAGCGCTTCCCGTCGAAGGTCTTCAGCGTGTAGGACGTGTAGTACTTGAACGCGCCGAGGAAGGTCGGGAACCGGAACTTCTTGGCGTACGCGCGATCCAGCAGCGTCTTGACGAAGTTGCGCGAGTACTGGTCGAGAACCTCACGCTCGTAATAGTTCTCGCGAATCAGGTAGTCGAGCTTCTCGTCCTGATTGTGGAAGAAGACGGTGTTCTGGTTGACGTGCTCGAGGAAGTACTGGCGGGCCGCCAGGACGTCCTTGTCGAACTGGATCTTGCCGTCCGCGTCGTACAGATTCAGCATCGCGTTGAGCGCGTGGTAATCGGTCTCGCCGGGCAATGCGTGCCCGGAAGTCGTTACAGGCTCTGCAGCTGTGACTGTAGGTGCCACGTGTCCTCGTCCTTCCAGAATTCGGCCAACTCCGCACGAACGGCTTCCACGTCCTCTGCGGTTCCCATCATTTCGAAGCGGTACAGAAACGGCACCTTGCACTTGTGCGAAACCAGACTGGCCGCAAAGCAGTACTCGGCACCGAATTGGGTGTTGCCGGCCCCGATCACGGCGCGGATCAGGGACCGATTGTGCGGATTGTTCAGAAACGCGATGACCTGCTTGGGCACGTACCCCTTGGCGTCGAGGCGCGGGCTGTCGCCCCGGCCCCTGCCGTAGGTGGGCAGGAGCAGGACATAGGGCCTGTGAACCAGGATGGGGCCCTCGATGCCGCCTTTGACCGGAATCCGGATGGCCGGCACGCCCAGCTTCTGCACGAAGCGGTGGGTGTTCTCCGAGACGCTGGAGAAGTACACCAACCGCTCCGGGCCTGCCAGGCTCGGGCCGCCATCCGGATTCATCACATCTCTCCTCGTGGCGCCCGGACTGCTAGGCGCTCAGTGCGGCACCGGCGAGGGCCTTGATCCGGTCGGGCCGGAAGCCTGACCAGTGATCACCGCCGGCGACGACGACCGGCGCCTGCAGGTAGCCCATCGCCATCACGTAATCGCGGGCCTCGGAGTACCTCGGTGATGTCGACGACGTCGTAGGCCAGCCCTTCCTTGTCCAGGGCTTTGTAGGTCATGTTGCACTGCACGCAGGCGGGCTTGGTGTACACGGTGATGGTCATCTGCGGTATGGCTCCTCAGCGAAACATGGAGATGGACTCAAGACGGTCACGGGATGGTCTGTGCGCAGGCACTCATGAACTTTCAGCGAGCTTTCGGACCGTGAAATTCCTGGCTGGCGGAGCCGCTCGGACCGACATCTCAGCTTCGGTTCCGGCGATCCGGCGGCCCTGTGACTCTCGGGTCTGTCGGCCTCACGAACACTACACCTAGTGGCCGACAGCGAGAAGAGATACCACATGTTCTGAATAACAATTCTGAAATTCCCTGGTCGTAAGCACCCCGGCGCTGCCCCGTACGGCGTGTCGCATGTCACAACACGCCGAGCGACACCGGCTGTCCCCTAGATCTACCAGCAGGCACCGACAACGCGAGCCGATCACTCCGCCAAACGCCCCCAGAACACCCGCAGATAGCAAAAGCCGCCGGCGCGACCACACCGGCGGCTTTGCGGGCTCTGGGGACGCGGTCAGCTGACCTCGGCGGCGAGCTTGCCGACCACGTCGCGCACCGCTGAGGCGACGTCGGTGTTCTCGCGAGGGTGCTTGCCATCGAGGGCCTTGGCCGGCACCGAAACCTTGACCGACTCCACCACCCGAGGCCCGGCGATCCCGAACGACTTGCGCGTCTCGTCGTGCGCCCACACCCCGCCGTACTGGCCCAGCGCGGCCCCGATGACGGCCAGCGGCTTGTCCTTGAGCGCGCTGTTGCCGTACGGCCGCGACAGCCAGTCGATGGCGTTCTTCAGCACACCGGGGATGCTGCCGTTGTATTCCGGCGTCACCACCAGCGCGGCGTGGCCTGCGCGGCGGCCGTCCGCAATGCCACCACCGCGGGGGTGCGTCCTCGGTGTCGATGTCCTCGTTGTAGAACGGCAGATCGCCCAGCCCGTCATAGACGGTGACCGTGACACCGTCGGGCGCCGATTCCGCCGCCAGTTCGGCGAGCTGACGATTGACCGATGCCGCCCGCAAGCTGCCTACCAGCGCCAGAACGTTGATATCCGCCATGTCCGCATCCCCTTCAGTAGTCCGACATCCTCGCACGCCACAACCGGACTACGGTCCGGTTTATTTCCCGCTGAGCTAAAGTGTGGGAGTGAGCGCGATCGACCGGGCCAATGAGCTGCCGGTCTCCGTGCCACATGAACGAGGCGACGCAGCCCGCAACCGGCTTCTCCTGCTCGACGCCGCCCGCACCCTGATCGCCCAGCGGGGCGCCGACGCCGTCTCCATGGACGACATCGC
>CAWELB010000005.1:0-113369 GCA_963809805.1 uncultured Chloroflexia bacterium
GTCGGAGGATGCCAGGATCTTGGCCGCTTCCTTTGCCTGGGTCTCTGATTTTAATGCTTCAGCAAGCGCACCTGGAATAGCCTGCAGTGGGTCGAGCTGGATCGGCGAACCTTTCAGGCACGTCGCCAGCAGTGCCAGGGCAGTCAGCTGGGCGGTATAGGTTTTGGTGGCTGCCACGCTGCGTTCCTTACCTACGCTCAAGCCAATCTGATATTCGGCTGCCTGAGCCAGGGGCGATTCCAGGTCGTTGGTGATGGCGATGGTCGGCACTCCCTGCCTGCGACCTTCTTCGATCACACTGACGATATCTGGCGACTGCCCCGATTGCGAGATACCGATTACCAGGCTGCCTTCCAGGCGGGGTGGAGTATGGTAGCGCGTGAATAAAGAGGGTGCCGCCAGTGCCACCGGCAGGCGGTTGATCGCCCCAAGGATGTACTGCCCATAACGGGCGGCATTATCGGAAGTGCCGCGCGCTGCCAGCAGGGCATACGAGAACCTGCGCGGCGAGAGCTGCTGGCTGATCGCCTCCACCCGCCCGGCTTCGGTTTCAAGCATGCATCGGATGGCTTCGGGCTGTTCGTAGATTTCGTTGAGCAGGGTGGAATTAATGGGCATACTGGTCTCTTTCATGTCATCCACTGTTCAGTCCCTCGAAATGCTTCCAAAATTTGGGCAGGTTTTGCAGGTTGGTAGCCAGCATATCATCCAACACAGTCTGGACGCAGTCTGCCTTGGGTCCGAGCGGGTGTGCCAGCAATGCCTGGAAAGCCGCGTTACGGTCGCCATGCACAGCTGCTTCCACGGTGAGCAGCTCGTAAGACTTCACCTGCGCAATCAGACCGAAGCACACCGGCGGCAGCGGCTCAGCGGGTAGGGGGTGGATGCCGCTGCGGTCAACCCGGCAGGGCATCTCCAGCACCCAATTCTCTGGCCAGCCCTTAACTGCCCCGCCATGGGTGGTGTTGACCACGTGCGTCTCCCCCAGGTCATTGTAATGAGCGTTCAACAGCTGGGTGGCAACGGTGGAGTAAAATGCGCCACCGCGCAGCATCAGGTCGGCGGGAGGTTCGGTGAGGGATGGGTCTGCGTATTGCTTGAGCAAACCCTTCTCGATCTCGATCACTTCTTCACCCCTGGATGGGGGCCATTCCTGCTGCGATTTCAGCTTGCGGTCGGTATGGTAGAAGTACTGCAAGTAATAATTGGGCAGCATGCCCAACACCTCAACCGTGCGCAGGTCCCACTCCGGCTCAGCTTCTGAACGCAGCTCCGCCAGGGTGGCCTCGATCACTTGCGGCCAAACATCATCGCCATCTACAGTGAATCCGCGGTGCCAGGAGAGGTGGTTCAATCCCAAGGTGTCCAGCTCCACCTGGTCTAGCGTGATGGTCTTCCCGCTGGTACGCTCCAACCCCTCGATGATGTTCATCTTGACACCGATAGCCACGTTACACACCCCCACCGAGGGCACATCGGGGGCGTACAGCTGTAATGCCTGGGTGACCAGGCCGGCAGGGTTGGTGAAGTTCGCCAGCAGCGCCCCGGGTTTGGCAAGCTGGCGCATATCCTCGGCGATTGATAACACAACCGGGATGGTACGCAGGGCTTTTGCCATGCCACCCACGCCGGTGGTCTCCTGACCGATCAGGCCGTGCCGCAACCCCAGATATTCATCCGCCACCCGGGCAGGCATCTGCCCCACGCGCAACTGGGTGATGACGTATGAGGCATCCTGGATGGCAGCTTTTTGATCATCGGTGATCACCACCTTGAACGGCTCACCCTTTGCTTGCACCATGCGCTGGGCAAAACCACCCACGATGTTCAAACGCGCAAGGTCGATATCCATCAGCCACAGCTCGCTGACGGGCAGTGTGGACATGCGTTCGAGGAAACCGTTGACCAGCTCGGGTGTGTAGGTGGATCCCCCACCGATGACGGCGATTTTCATTAGTGCACTCCTCAATCTCACAGATATATATGCTTGGATTAAGATTGTAGCATTAAATATGTTGTCCGTTATAACGTTTAAACACCCGAGCTCCTCCAGCCCCTCCAAAACCAGTGGGGGCCGTGAAAACAGTGGGGGCCAAGAAATCAGCGGGTGCAGGCGTTGGAACATATGCACACCCGAGTAGGGACGGAGTTGGGATTGACGTGAATTGAATTAAAAAAAACAAAAAGAATTCAATTATTCCTTCAATAGGTATATCATTATCGCCCGCACGGCAGCACGAACGTTAGCGACCGCGGGTGGAGAGAGGTAAGAGCAGCCGGAGGAGCAGCAAGTGGGGGTTGGGGAGGAAAGCAGCGATTGGCATACTGATTACAGATTTAACGGTTGATATTTGAGACTGATGGATTATTTAATAAAAAAAGAGAAATTCAAATCGAATTCAATCCCTTGTTATTGGAAGAATGGGACTTATTGCTAAAGAGCAATCGCACCGAAAGGGGAGAGCACCAAACAAGCGCACCGGTGAAGAACAACCGGCACAGGAGAGCATTGGTACCGATAAAAAACAACCGGTACAGGAGTAGATTGATCTAAAAACCTTTTCATATGAATCTACTCCTGATGTAATTACTCACTGGCTTTTCTTTAGTAGCTACAAGGATCATAATTTGGGAAATAAAGCAGATTAACCGTCATTGCGAGGAGGGCGTTCACGAAATCTAGGGCTTCCAACATACTCTAAAGCCCGACGTGGCAATCTTCCTGTCTGTAAATTAAACGATTTCGACCCAGTAGTCATTTGAGCATTATTGGAAAAGGAAGATTGCTTCAAGACCAGAAGACCACTGGTCTTTCGCAATGACAATGGTGCGAGATGATCACGATAATTCTGAATTCGAACGATCAAATAGATGATACTGTGAGTAATTACCTCCTGATTATAGCACAAATGTTCTAATCCACAAGGGGTTTACGCAAAATCAGTGATATTTTAAGGTTTCTCATATTAGACGGTAAGAAATAGTGATTAGTAACCCGTAATTAGTAATTGGGTAAAAGCCTTGCGAGCGTGATGACATCCAGCAAAAGATGCTGGACTGGCTTGCAGGAGCGATCCGTGACGTTAGTCATGAACAAATTTACCAAGTCCTGAAATACGTTGGCGTTGAATAAATCAGCGAGCTATTCGCGTTGGTTACTGTATCATAAACCCATAAAACGCTTGCCAAAAGAGAGAGTTCCGATCAATATTGTTGTTGGCACAATCCAACACAGAAGGGAACTCTCCGATGACAGAGAAGCCTGTCGAATTAAGTATAACCGTAAACATCAATGGTGAAATGATCCAATATACACGTAAGATAGAAGCCCATGAGTTGGAAAGTGGGATCAGTCAAGTGGTTCAGGAGCTTGGCAACAAAGTGCTTGAGGCTGGACTAGCAGGATTGGATCGGGATATACGCAAACGAGTGCCAGCGGGATGGCGGAATATGGGCACCGAAGAGCGCAGCATTCTGAGCAGTGTGGGCTGGATCCACTACCAGAGACGTATCTACGAAGACGAAAAGGGTGTGCGGAGAAAGCCTTTAGACGAAGCATTGGGAGTGGAGAGATATGGAAGGGATAGTCAACGAGTACGAGAAATGGGAGCTTACCTGGCCTGTGAAGGGACCTACCGCCGAGCAGCAAGCCAAATGAGCTGGTTGATGAAGAGCGAAGTCAGTCATAGCAGCATCCAGAGGATGGTGTGGCAGGTAGGGAACCGCATCGCCGATGGGGAAGAAGCGGAGCGCAGGAGCGTATTTGAAGCTGGAGAAGCCATTGCCACAGGGAAGGTAAAGGCAGAAGTGCTGTACGGAGAAAGTGATGGGGTATGGCTGCACCTGCAAAGGGAGCAACGACGCTCGGTGGAAGTCCGAGTAGCCACGCTCTACACTGGGAAGAAGGCAC
Source organism: uncultured Chloroflexia bacterium (assembly GCA_963809805.1). GTDB lineage: Bacteria > Chloroflexota > Anaerolineae > Anaerolineales > UBA4823 > FEB-25. The sequence goes on from CAWELB010000005.1 coordinate 3,911, forward strand.
TGGGCAAGAAGCGTTATCGACTAGCAGATAAATGCAGTGTGGTCACATTGGGGCTCAGTGGGGATGCATGGCAAGAACAGGTATTGAAATCTGCACACCGTCATTATGATCTGGAACAGACCAAGCTGCTGATCAGTGGAGGGGATGGAAATCAATGGGTACGGCGTACTTTCCAGCGTTTTGGGCTACAACAGGAATTTGTGTTGGATCGCTTCCACTTGAGCCGTGCAGCTCGAAGAGCCATTGGGGACCGGACCGAAGCACAGGAGATGGTGATGATATTGCGCCAACAAGGTTTCCCCGCTGTATGCCAGGTATTGAGGCAACGCATCGGGCAGGCTTTTGGCAAAGAGAAAAAGAAATTAGAGCAGTTCTACCAGTATATCGAGAGTCAACAGGATGGCTTGTTGGACCTACCCCACAGGGGTTATTCCAGTGAGCTAGGCAACCTGGGTGCGATCGAAGGGAACGTGGATAAGCTGGTCATCCATCGCATGAAAGGACGCGGCTGTTGTTGGAAATTGAAAGGAGCAAGGGCGATGCTGGCGCTTTGCCAGTATAAAGAGACCTTGAAAGTCCTGGCTTTTGACTACTTACCCATGGAAATCCTTGAACCGTATAATCGCAGGAAAGGAGTACCATCAGATCGGATTGGATATGTAAATGGCGGTATGCCAATTTTCAATGGACCAGATCAAGATAAACCTTGGGTGAAAGAGCTGCATCGTTATGTCCATTGGCAGTAAACTCTCTCTTGTTGTATTTCTATGGGAATCCTTGACTGTAACTTCGCGTTGAATGACAATTGACTAATGAAGTTAAATTTGTTATTCTGATACGGATTGGTATGATATGAAAGCTACGGAGAGGCTTGGGAGGGTACAGAAACTGCAAGCATAACTTAGGGTTTTACGGCAGAATTCGTAGGTTGGGTTGAGCATGGTGATCTTCCATGCGAAACCCAACGTCCAAATAGATCTACAATCCTTCCAAGGAATATCATAAAGTATATGTTAATTACGGAACCTCCTTTTTTACACTTGTGGCTAATCTATTTTTTTGAGATATGTTCAGACTGGGTTATACCCTTCAAATTGGTGTGAAGATGCTTCCATTTGGTCGGGCGGGTGTTTTATGGGATAACTACATCAGGTTGGGTTTCGGCTTGCACCCTCAACCCGGTATAAGAAGATACCGGGTGACCCCAACCTACTAACTATTAGATAGGGGAGGCCTTTTGAGGATAATAATTATGAAGTCAATAATATCGATTACTAGCCTTTTCCTATTCATTTTTTTGATCACAAGTTGCGGTTCTAATTCTTCAACAACAACCCACAATACGTTAGCTAATGTTACATCTGAAACACCGATCATTACACCAACTATATCAATAAGAAATATGCTGCCTCCCACCTTAACGGTATCGACTACCAACCTAAAAACAACGAATACACCAATCAGTACTCTAACAATTGAACCAAGCACAAGTCCAACTTTAAAACCGGAACAAGCTGGATTGGAGATTATGTCTTATATGCAGGGAACCAAAAGGTGTAATACACCTTGTTTCTTAGGAGTTGTACCTGGAAAGACCACTGTAGAAGAAGCAAAAGATATATTTACACATCTTAGATTACAAGTAGATTGTAAGCTATATCTAGGCCAAGAATTTTGTTGGGTCGATTATAAATTCAATGATGGTTTACGTGTTTCAGGCAATCTATTAGTACAAAACCAGATAATATGGAATATTACTGAATATATCGTACCTGAATCTCCAAATCCTAATACTGCACGTGAATGGTTAGCATTTTCTCCCGAGACATTAATCAATATCTTCGGCTCTCTTTCCAATGTGAGTGTAATATTAGGTACAGGTCCACAATCATTATTTCAAATGATCATGGTTTTTGACCAAAGTAATCTTATTGTTGAATATGATGCATTAAATCTAGTTCGTTCGAAAACGCAAAGTATTTGTCCATTAACTGATTCATTTGATTCGATCAGAATTTGGATGGGTGAAGATCCAGTTTATCCACCTAAGGAAGGTATTCCGATCGATAAAGCGACTTCACTCACTATTAAAGAATTTTCTGATTTATTGATCGGGAATCCTGATGAAGCATGCTTTCAAATAAATGGAGATATGTTCCCTTAATTTCTAGAATAGTTGAATACGCAATCGATTAAAAGAAGAGTTTATCGCATTCCGCCATCGCCAGGAAAAAAGGATAGACCAGAAGGAAAGCCCTTTGCCCTGGAAACGGAGAGCATGGGCGCTCGGGAGAGGCTGGGCAGCACATCGAACACCACAGCCAACAGTGGGTTGTTCGGCTCGGAGATAATGTATTACTCGTGGGGAGGCAGGCGCTAACCGAATGGAGAAAGACCGGGTGAGTCGTGGTTGAGTCAAGAGATGGGGGTATGTTAATATAGAAGGTGGGGAGGAAAAATGCTGATGTTATAGAGACTCACCCCTACAAAAAAACAATTCCTCAAGGATACGGCAGCACCGAGACGCCCCGCCGGGGCGTCTCTACAAAGAAGGCGCACCTACAAAAAAGGGCGTAGCATCCTACCACTGCGGATACTTCAACCCTAGGATACCAACTGTGGTGGAAATATCGGGGGCGCATGGTAGGGGTGGGGCGGGCGCAACCAAATGATGGTTGCACTTCGCCCGCCGCTACAGAAGAATATTATCTACTAGAAAACGAGGTATTTTGGAGCGGGGTCCACTAGTTGCGAATACACCCCGCGGTATTCGGGCGGCAACAATCCCGCCAGCTGGATCATCAATTCTTCCATCATCTGCTCCCGCAGCTGGCGGGTGACAGGCTCACCGTGAGGGTCCAGGTGGAAAGGCTTTCCCACCCGCAGGTGAAAATCGGTGCGTTTCAGCCTGCGCAGGTTCTCTTTATACTGCTCCGCACCGAAATATGCCACCGGCACCAGGGGAGCGCCGCTGTGCAGCGCCAGCAGCACCACGCCCGGATGAGCCGGCTGAAGCTTGCCATCCGGGCTGCGTGTGCCTTCGGGTGCGATGATGATGATCTCGCCCTTCTCCAGCACCTCCAGACCGTTGCGAATGGCAAGCAAATCCGCCTCCCCGCGATGTAATGGTATGGTCTCGGTTACATCAAAGACCCAATTCATCACAGGAATTTTCCAGCGCTCGGCGAGCAGCATGCCATGCACGCGCCGAGGCTGCAGGCGGGTGTATATGATCGGAATTTCCAGTATATTTACATGGTTGGTGTAGATGATCAGGGGTCCCTGTTTTGGGATGTGCTTTAGCTCGGTATCATCGATGCGGCAGATCAGGCTGGTGAGGCCTTTAAAAAAACCAACCACAAAACGCTGTGAAAGGGTCACTCCTGAGCCTGTGGGGGTTGGTAAATGATCTCGAGCTGGCGCGGCAAGACTTCGATATCCAGCCGGGAGCCGTCCACACAGATGATCTCACCATCCGTCTGGGCAGGCAGTGGACCATCCTGGGCAGTGATGCTGATTTTCGCCGCCCGCCCGGTTTTGATCTGCGGCTGAGTAGCTTGATCACCCTTGGTGAAATGCGGGATCATCTTGATCACCTCGAAAGAGCTCATTTGCTCGGCGATGCACAGGTCAAACAGACCGTCATCGGGCAGAGAATCGGGTGCCATGTAGAAGCCGCCCCCCAGCCGGCGCCCATTCATGATCGAGATCAGCAGTGAGCGTTGGGTGATCACATTACCATCATATTCGATTTGAGCCAGGGGAGCCTTGTTATAGAGAAACACCGTTTTCAGCACAGCCGCCATGAAGCTCAGATAGCCGCCCCAGCGGGGCAGCTTGGTCACCTCGATGGTGGTGATGGCATCGAAGCCCACGCCCACGCAATTGGCAAAATACCGGCCTTCGGGGTACTTGCCCCCCACCACCCGCCCAACGTCGACGGTGCGGCGTTTGCCTGCCAGCAATGCCTGGAACCCGACCTCGAGCTCGGTGGGGATGCCCACGCTGCCGGCAAAATCATTGCCCCTCCCCACACACAGCACCCCCAACGGAGGGATCGTCTTGCCTTCCAGCTTGCTTTGGACCAGCCCGTTGACCACTTCATTAACGGTGCCATCGCCGCCCGCGGCGATGATCACCTCAAAACCATCCTGGATAGCCTGGCGGGTAAGCTCGATGGCATGCCCGGGGTGTTCCGTGCGCACCAGGTTGTAACTGACGTTATGTTGGGTGAAGAGCTGTTCAATTTGGGGCAGGGCATGCAATCCGTTGCCGTGCCCGGCGGTTGGGTTGAGGATGATTTTGTAGGTTTGAGTCATGACGGCGATTATATCAGCCGCATTGAAATAGGATAAGATATAGTTTCTCACCACAAATGACACAAAGGACTCGAAGGTCCACAAAGAATTAGTAAAATTTGTGATTACTAATTATTAATAATTTCGTAACATAATCCTGATATACAGCGGACATATATGAAAACATAAAAACCCTGTATTTCCTGGTAAGGATATGTTGTACATTTTCTTTGTGCCTTCGTGTACGTCGTGGTTAATTATTTGTCTTGCTATAAACGCCTATCAGTAGTAAATTTAGGCATCCAATGCCCGGATGGGCTTGATTTCGGAGGAAACTATTGGAAAATCCGCAAATGCCGGTCTTGTTCCTCGGGCACGGCAGCCCGATGAATGCCATCGAAGATAATGAATTCAGCCACTCATGGGAGGATGCCGCCAGGCAGATCCCCACACCCAAAGCCATCCTGTGCATCTCTGCCCATTGGGAAACGCAGGGCTCGCAGGTGACTGCGATGGCGGCACCCCGCACCATCCATGATTTTTACGGCTTCCCACGCCCATTGTTTGAGAAGCAGTACCCGGCTCCTGGCTCGCCCGAGCTGGCAAACAAGGTCATCCAATTAATTAAAAAATCGAACGTGAGCCCCGATGAGACCTGGGGATTGGACCACGGCACCTGGTCGGTGCTGTGCCGGATGTACCCGCAGGCGGATATTCCGGTGGTGCAGCTGAGCCTGGACCGGGAGACTAAAAACTCACAGCATTATCAGCTGGGTAAGGAGCTGCAACCGCTGCGCCAGGAGGGTGTGCTGATCATCGGGAGCGGCAACATCGTGCACAACCTGCGCATGATGGTGTGGGAGGATACGGCATTCGATTGGGCCGCGGAATACGACGGAAAAGTGAAGCAGTGGATCCTGGATGGGGATCATGAATCCATCATCCATTATGAAAAATACGGCAAAGCGGCGATGCTGGCGGTGAATTCCGCTGAACACTACCTGCCCCTGCTTTACATTTTAGGATTAAAGGAAAAAGATGAACCCATCAGCTTCTTTGCCGACAAAATTTGGGGTGGGTCAATCTCCATGCGCTGTGTAAAGTTTGGGTGAAGTCTGAACCGCAGATTGACGCTGATGATAGGATTTCGCCGATAAAATTATCCACTGCATTTTTATCTGGGTAATCATACGAAATCTGATAAATCTGCGGTTCAGACAATGTTTTTATGAATGATACTTCGTATCTTTACTCAGAGATTACGCGCAAAATCATCGGCGCAGGGATGAAGGTCCACTCTGCGCTTGGAAATGGCTTTCAAGAGGTGATATATCAGCGTGCATTGGTAATTGAAATGGAAAAAGAGGGAATATCATTTCAACGAGAGCTTGAAATGCCTATATTCTATGCCGGGGAAGAAATTGGGACTCGTAGGGTTGATTTTTTAGTGGAGGAGAAGGTGATGGTGGAATTGAAAGCTGTCACTAAGCTCGAAGATGTGCATCTTGCACAAGCCATCAATTATCTGGAAGCATATCATCTTGAGGTGGGCTTGTTGCTCAATTTTGGAGCAAAGAGCCTCGAGTTCCGGCGGCTGGTAAATAGTAAAAAAGTCTAAACCGTGGGTCTTTACTGGTTTATATACGTAAAACAGGATGAACATGGTTTCCGACGAATAGCGAATTGGGATCAGATTAGCTTATGAATATCCTCCGAGTGCAAACTAAAACAGACCTGCAAACATTCATCAACCTGCCCTACCAGCTGTATAAGGATGACCCGGTGTGGGTGCCACCCCTGCGGGATGAGCAGCGCGGGCAGTTCGACCCCATCCGCAACCCGCTGCTGACGCACTGCGAGTACGACTTATTCCTGCTGCAGGAGGCGGGGAAAACCATTGGACGGGTGGCAGCCTTCATCGACCGCCTGGCAGTGGAAGCCTGGGGAGAGCCGGTGGGTTTGTTCGGCTATTATGAATGCCCGCATGATCTTGAAGCCTCAAAACTATTATTAGACACCGCTCGAGAGTGGCTGACCAGGCACGGCATGACAGCCATGCGCGGACCGTGGAGTTTCGTTTCACAGGAATGGGGCTCGGTGGTCGAGGGTTACACGCCTTCGCCTATCGTGATGGCGCCGTACAACCCCGCCTATTACAATGACCAGTTCACGTCCTACGGGTTAACCAAAGTCAAGGATTTACTGGTGTACTAGTTGATGTGCGCGAGGGCTACCAGATCCCAGAGCGCATCCTCACCCTGACGGACAGGGTGGCTGAGCGCTATAAAGTGCACGTACGCCCGCTGGATATGCAGAAGTTCAACCAGGAGGTGGAGACGATCATCGAGCTCTCCAACCAGAGCCTGGCAGACAATTGGGGCTACAGCCCCGTCACCGAAGCCGAGGTACGTGCCATGGCGCATGACCTGAAACCGATCATCCACCCCAGGGCTGTGCTTTTCGCTGAAGACCAGCAGGGGAGGCCGATCGGGTTTGCCATTGCCATCCCGGATGTCAACCAGATCCTGAAAGGAATGCACGGCAGCCTGTTCCCGCTGGGTTGGATCAAAATGCTTTGGCAACTACCGCGTCTGAGCTCATACCGCATGTTCGCACTGGGCGTGATCCCCGAGTACCATGGCATGGGTATCGACAGCCTGATCTACCGGGCTTTGTATGAAGCCTGCTACAGCCCGAATATCCGCATGGAGATCAATTACGTTTTGGAAGACAATTACCCGATGAACAATGCCATCTTGAAATTGGGCGCCAAACCGCTGCGCCGCTACCGGGTGTATGAGATGGGCATTTTATGAATGCATAATTAGGGTGACCTGCTGACCACCCCATCGATGGAGGTTTCACATGATATTTTGGATCTACCTGCTGATCGCCATCCTGACCGAAGTGGCTGGCACAACCTTGATGAAAGTTTCACAGGGCTTGACCAGGCTGGTCCCAGCCGTGTTGATGTTCGTGCTGTATGCCGTTAGCTTCGTGTTCATGGCACTGGCGCTTAAGAAGATCGAGGTGAGCACTGCGTATGCCATCTGGTCAGGGCTGGGTACAGCTGTGATCGCAACGATTGGTATCATTGCTTTTCGCGAATCGTTTAATTTTCCCAAAATGATGGGGTTGGTTTTGATCATCGGAGGAGTGATATTGCTTAATCTAAAAGGAGCAAGCTAGAACCAGCCTGCTCCTTTTGATTTTTAATAATTCTTCGGATTTTCATTTATTTCAAACACGTAAAGGAGGAGTCAATGAAGCTGAGACATCTATTCACCATCAATATTTTTGTGGCAATTCTGTTCGGTCTGTCCTGCGCTTTGCTTCCCGGTTGGCTGGGCCGGTTATACGGTCTCGTTCCCGACGATGCTTCCATTTGGGTGACCCGCCTGGTGGGCGGATCGATCCTGGGCTATGCCACCCTGATGTGGTTTGGCAGGAGAACCGAATCGATCCAAGCCCGGCGAGCAATTGCCCTGGCGCTATTCATCCAGGATATCATTGGCCTGGCGGCTTCGTTAGAAATTCAGCTGCGCGGGAATATAAATTTCCTTGGCTGGCCGCTTAATATCCTCACCTATGGCCTGCTTGCCTTCGGATACGCCTACTTTTACTTTTTCAAGCCAAACGACTGCTAGTAAAGGTTTACGTAACCGTCAATATCCTGGTAAAAGTGGCTCAAACGAGCCACTCTATACACGCTCGCTGATTAAATTGCGCGATTAACGGTTGCGCGCCCGGCATTGAAAGCCTGGCGATTGAGCTCTACATATTTGGGCGGCACCCTTTGGATGATCACATTTAACCAGGTTTCAGCGGAACATTCCGGACCGGTCAGCTGCTCGCGTTCCATCAAGGCTGAGAGTGCCCCCAGCAAGACCACATTGGCAGCTTTGATGTTGCCCAAACCCTGGGCTGTGGCTTCACCATCCACATAGACGACTCCCTGGGTCACTTCGGCTATTTTCTGATGCAGGCGAGCATCATCGGGATAGGTCTGACCGCCGGAGGTGACCGTCACCGGCTCGATTTCCGCCAGGTTGACCAACACCAGGGCACCTTTACGCAGCTGGTTCAGGTTGCGTAGAGCCTCCGCTTTTTCGAAAGCCAGGAAAACATCCACCTCACCTGCACCCACCAGGGGCGAATATACCACCGGTCCCCAACGCACGAAACTGGTCACACTGCCACCGCGCTGCGACATGCCATGTACTTCAGCCTGTTTAGCCTGGTAGCCTACCGCCAGACCTACATTGACCAGCACATCGCTGGCGAGGATGGTTCCCTGACCACCGACACCCGCCAACAGGAAATTGATGCGATCTTTCATGCTAAACCTCACTCATCTCAACCGGTCTGAATGTGATTGCATCACGCGGGCAAATTTGGGCGCACACCTCACAACCTGTGCACAGAGAAGCATCGATCAAGGCTTTGGGGCGCTGCAAGCGGGCATCCAGCTCGTCGCTCTTTAGGATAGCCGGGCAGCCAATGCGGAAGCACAGGGCACAACCATTGCATTGTTCTGCCAGCACTTCCAGGGGCACCCAGGTCTTGCGCACTTCGGGTAAAAGCACACATGGTTCGACGGTGATGAGCACTGCTGGCTCGTCCAGCTTGAGGAATTCCCTCAAGGTGGATTCAACCTCGGCGATGTTGTACGCCGGTACGGACTTGACCTGCTTGACACCCAGGGCGCGCACCAGCGGCTCCAGCTCGATGGCCGTGGTGGCATCACCCTGCAAGGTGAATCCCGTTCCGGGGTTCTGCTGATGACCGGTCATCCCGGTCACCCGGTTATCCATGATAATGGTGATCACCGGGCTGCGGTTGTAGACGGTGTTGATTAACGCCGGGATGCCGGTGTGGAAAAAAGTTAAATCACCGATGACCGCCACGTGCCGCTCGGGGCTACCAGCTTTGACCGCCCCATGGGCGACGGCAATCCCAGCCCCCATGCAACCGCACGAATGAATGGCACTGAGGGGCGGGATGAGACCGAGGGTATAGCATCCGATATCGCCATTGACCGGCACCTTGAGCTTGTTGAGTACATAAAACACCCCACGGTGTGGGCAGCCCGGACATAGCACGGGTGGGCGGGCTGGTAATTGCCCGACGTCAACTCCGGGAAGAGGAATATGGGCAGAGGCAGGCAGCAAGCTAGCCTGGATGGCAGATTCGCGCACCACCCGCGGGTCGAGCTCACCCATCAGCGGGAAAATGCTTTTCCCTTCCACCGGGATGCCCATCAAGCGGACGGCTTCTTCGATGAATGGGTCCAGCTCTTCGATGACGATAAGCTTCTCGACGGAAGCTGCGAACTGGCGGATCATCTGCTCAGGGAGGGGCCAGGTGAGCCCCAGGCGTAATATGGAAGCGCTGGGGAAGACTTCTTTGGCATACTGGTAAGCTACACCGGCGGTGATGATGCCGAGTGCATGGTCGCCCTGCTCGATACGATTGAAGGGAAAGGTTTCAGCGAATTTCGCGATGTCTACAATACGCTGCTCGATGACCGGGTGACGTTTGACTGCGTTACCGGGTACCATCACATATTTCGCGGGGTTGCGTGGAAAAGGTTTGGGTTCCGTGGCTCCATCGATGCGCTCACCGAGCTCCACGGCACTGGTGGAGTGGCAGATGCGGGTAGTCAGGCGCAGCAAGACGGGGGTATCGAAGCGTTCGCTCAGCCCGAAGGCGGCGATGGTCATGTCCTTGGCTTCCTGGCTATCGCTGGGTTCCAGGCAGGGGATGCGGGCAAACTTGGCAAAGGTGCGGTTATCCTGTTCATTCTGGCTGGAGTGCATGGCTGGATCATCCGCAGAGACGATCACCAACCCGGCTTCCATGCCAGTCATGGAGGCGTACATAAAGGAGTCGGCTGCCACATTCAGCCCCACATGCTTCATAGCAGCCATGGCACGCCGCCCGGCATAGGCAGCCCCAATGGCCACGTCCACAGCTACTTTTTCGTTCGGAGCCCATTCGGCATAGATATTGGGATAATGCACCAGGTCTTCCAGGATCTCTGTGCTGGGGGTGCCCGGATAGGCTGAAGCGACTACAACGCCTGCTTCCCAGGCGCCGCGCGCTACAGCTTCATCTCCCGAGAGCATTTTTATCATGTGTCCTCCGCGATAGGTTTGATTCACAACGACTCAGGCAGTTATTTTACCTCGTTTTGTTTCTCGAATTATGAAATTACGATCAGGGAAAGTGAGACTTTATTTAATTATAAAAGGGAATGGCTCAGGCTTTCACAATCCTGAGATCCAAAGGTTGAATAGAATGATTCTAATTCGTTGGAACCTGCTATCAGTTACCTTCGGCGGACGATGATCACCATGCTGATCACCACGAGACCTGCCAGGCCGCCCAGGGCAACCACCCGCGATCCGGGGATAACCTCGTGATATATGCGATCCGGGATGCTCGAGTCAAACTCAGCGACGTTCGGAGCAAGAGTGTTGTGAATCTGGGTCAAAATATCCAGATATTGGGTGCCGTAATTCTTGGATGGCTCGATATAAGAGTTTTCACTGAACTCATTCCAGCTGATGATCCCGAGTGCGTCTGGAGAGGAGGCCATGGCGCTGTTGATCTCGGTGCGGAATGTATCGCCGTTATTGCGGTCGACGATCGAGGTACCACCGATCAGGCGTGCATCAAAGCCTGGGGCAGCTGGAGCAATCCAAAGCCCATTATTATTGTGAACCGCCTGGCTCATCTGGTCGAGCTTATCCTGGTAGCCGGGAAAGGTTGCCGGATTTACGGATGACCAATAATAAGCATTACCATCCACCAGGTTTGCCAGGCGGGTGTACCCATCCAAATTACGCTCGGAAGCCAGGATCAGAAGCGCCCCACGGCGGCTCTTGGTCACCAGCTCAATATCCTGGGTGCTAAACTTCCAGGTGCCAGACCAGATGACCAGTGGTTTTGCGTAGATCTGAAAGGCAGGCAAGCTGGCAAAGCGCTGAATAAATACATCCAGGTCGCTTGCCACCTGGCTGATCGGCAGCGGGTTGCGGTAAAAATCCAATCCCTGGTAGATGATCGCCAGCTTGAAATTCTCTTCCTGGGCAACCTCAGCCAGCGCTGCCAGGCGGCTGTTAAGCGTGTCTGTGCTTTTCCAGCTAACGATAAAACCGTCGATGCCGGCTGCCTTTGCCTCCTGAATGTGCTGGCGCATCACCGAGATGTCGTCGCTGGAATATTTTCCTAATGTTGGGATATCAATCTTTGCCCGATCCCATGAGGTTGGGTCATACCAGATGTAGTAATAAGCCAATACTGGGATAGGAGCCGGTGGGGTGGGTGCGGGTAGCAAGGCAGAATTTACTTTGGCAGCGGAGGATTGCGGCGCATTAAAAGCTACGATTGCGGTTACGATCAAAATGAATGCCACCAGCCATAAAAAAATATCAATCAGGGTTTGCATCCTAGTTTTCATGTTGCGAAGTCCATCTCAGCTTGCGGGAAGGATTGCGTTTCCTTCTCAATAGAAATCCTAACAACCATGGTCGCCCATAGATAATGAGACCCAACCCTAACCCGGAGCAAACCGAACCGACGACTGCCAGATCCAGTGGGGTGACAATGTTGAGATTGACCACCTGATTGCGTGAGAGCGCCACCGGTGTACTGGTACCCAGGCCCTTGACGCCGATCAGGGAAATATGATAAATGCCGCGTGCCAGGGCATGAATTTGCAGCTTGCCGGTTTTATCCAACAGGTAGTTCTTAACCTGCCCATCCGGAAAGCCGACATTGACCGACGTGCCTACGGGAGCAGCGAACAAGCCATCTTTCGTGTTGATACGCAGAGAAAAAAGCAATAAGGAGATGGTCCAGGTATCGTCGGTTTGTGCATAAAAGCGTTGCTGGGCGGAATTCACCACGTTAGAGCCATCGATTGTTATGCTATTCACCGAATAGAGCAGCTTAGTTTCTTCCAGGCCGGCCTGGCGGCGGGCGGTACGACTGGATGGCAGCCAGGGGGTATCACCGGGCTTGAGGGAGAAGACATCACCCTGGGCGCTGCGGATTGAGATCGAGATGATGCGAGAAGGGTCAACTGACAAACTGTCTAAGTCGATAAACTTGAAACTGACGCGGTGGTAAACATTCAGCCCCACCTGGATAGGTGTGTTTGCAGGCACAGTAACAGTACGGAACGGCTGGTAGGATTCTTCCGACCATCGTCCAAATTCAACCTGCTGTGAAGGATTGTGGTACTGATCCAGCAGAACATCCAGCCGATAAGTACCCGCCTGGTTAATATTAATAGTCGCTGAGCCATCCGGACCGGATATAAACTGGCGACCGTCCATTTTAAATGTAATGCCGGGAATAGCAGGCACCGTCTCAACCCTCACGATGGCTGGCAGGACCTCAACCGAGAAAGTGGCTGAGGCAGGCGCGAGCAGATGCGCTCCATCGAAGGAAGCGGTCACCAAATAAAACCCTGCGCTCAGATCTTTTTTGATTTCAATTTGAAAAGCTCCATTAGCATCGGTATGGGTTTGACCGAGTAAATTGCCGTTGGTGGAAAATTTGATCGATTTGCCGGCTATCATACCGCCGGTGGATGTATCTTTGAGAAAACCCGACAGGGTGATGGGTTCAGTGAGGTTAACCTGACTGGTGCCTGACATGAATAAAGCGACGCCATCAGGTATCTTTTTATCTAGAAAGGCGGATTGAGAAACAGGTATACGCAAATCAGATGTATATTTTCCAGAACTTTGCTGTAATAACTGCTTGCCAGTGGTTACCGGTGAATTTCCTTCGCCGCCTGGCATAGCCAAACCCATGTACCCATTTTCTAGAATGGATAGCTTGTTCATGCGGGCCAGGCTGGCACACGCTGGAGTAACCACTACCCATGACAGACTAGCTAAACACAAAAAAGTAGTTAAAACAAGAGCCAGCGATCGTCTTATCATTCCTTCGTCTCCGTAGGGTGATGGGCTTTTGACCGGCGTGAGCGGAAATTGGCAAAGCCAATAATCGATATGGTTATGCTTAATGCTGCGCCATACCCGAGGTAAATTACCTTGGTCGGGTCCTTCTTATGGGCAGCAGCAGTGATGCGCGTCAAAGGAAGATAATCTGGTAAGCGCGGCGTCTGAGTGAAGTCAAAGGCTGACAAGAAATTATTGGCATTGATGTCTCGCTCAGCCAGAGAAGGGATATTCCAGTTTTGTTCGATAAATTTCAGGATCGAAGTGAAATCCAACACGGTGTGATCAATATAGCCAGTTTTGGCATAAGGGCTGACCAACAGCACTGGGACGCGTGGGCCATAACCATACTGGTCGACCTGGATGGGGGCTACATGATCGTACCAGCCACCCCAGTCGTCATATGCCAGCATGAACGCCGAGCTATTCCAGGCACTGGAACGCTCCAGCTCCTGGAGGATGTTCTTAACATAGCGCTCCCCACTTAATATTTTGCTTGGGGGGTGCTCACTGGCACCTGAGGGGACGATGTATGAGACTGCTGGCAGCGTTCCGTTTTGTAAATCGGTGAAATACTGGCTTAAGTCTACAATATGACTCGACAGAGTTGGATCATCAATGAAACGATCGAAGTTGAGCAAAGGTGCCCAAATAACCTGGGACTCTCGGTTACCAGCGGTACCCAGGTTGCGGTAGGTGATGGTTGGATCGTAATTCTGGACGTAGAATTTCCAGGAGACTCCCGCTTCCTGCAGATTGTCAAAAATGGTCTGGACGTTTGCCAACACATTCGCCAGTGTCTCACCTTTGGGGGCCACTGGTGAGACTCCTGCGACCCAATACATATGGTTGGCAAAACTGCCATCTTTGGCCGAGGTAAAAAACTGGTCGAAAAGCACATAGTTATCCGCCAGGTTCCAATAATAGGGAATGTCGCTGCCATCATAATAACCCATGGACAGCTTGCCGTCCTGGTTGCGGGCGTTTAATGCTGACACAAACCCATCCATCTTGCCATTATCAAATTGATCCTTGAAGGTTGAAGCACTATGACTGAGATCAGTAATAGTGGCATTGCCAATGTGCCACGGAGTGACATACCCTGCGGCAGGGTTAGTCGGATCAACCGGCATTTTTGTATCGGCGGGTAAACCATTTGCGCCAGGATACGTCCCAAAGTAATTGTCAAAGCTGTGGTTCTCCTGCATCAAAACCACCAGGTGTTGAATGGGGGTAGTGGGTTGATGCTGGGAAGAGGTTGAAGCTGCCAGGGCGGGAAAGACTTGGACTCCCAACAAGATGGCAACCATGGTGAAAGAAAAAAGAATGCGCCGGATCATGGATACACCTCATAAATGATGATGACTGGCTTGACAACCGGATTACCGTTTCCATCTTTGACCGTGATCGTTTCCGTATGGACAGCCCGGCCGTTATATTTGGTGACATACGCCATAAGCTTATCTGAAAAGAACTGCGAGCGGCTGGCAGAGAAAGAATCCCAAACCAGATATTGCAGCTCAGAACTGCGTATCTGCAGGTCAGGGTTGAGGATCGGGTCATACGACGGGTTGCGGTGCAGGGGGTTGGGGCTTACTGCCAGCCCATAAGCTACACGCTCTCCATAGAACTCGATAATATTTGCCATCGATGGCCCAATGGTCATGAAGTGGGCATGAGAAGGAACATTAGCCTCGATCCAGAGACCTACTTCCCTGCCGCCGGGTACACCACCGGTACCTGCCAAAAATGTAGTCGAAATTTCAGGCTGGATGCTACTCCAGGAGGATAAACCCAATGACAGAACGATGGAGCCGACCATCAACCAATAGACTGCCGGTTGGCTGAAGATATTCTTAATGTGCAGCCACTGGTGGATGGTGGTTGCTTTGATGATCATATTTCCCAGGAAGCGACCCGCGAGTATTACGAAGGCAGGTGCAATTGGCAATAGATAC
Organism: uncultured Chloroflexia bacterium; assembly: GCA_963809805.1. Taxonomy (GTDB): domain Bacteria; phylum Chloroflexota; class Anaerolineae; order Anaerolineales; family UBA4823; genus FEB-25. The sequence goes on from CAWELB010000005.1 coordinate 19,145, forward strand.
TGGTACCCTTTTACTGGCCAAATCTCAAAGAACACAATGGGTACGATGATCCATGCCAGTAAAAGTTTTTCACTCCACGATTTCTCGCGCCTCAGGAAATAAAACCCTGCAATTGCTGCAAGTATCACCAGGATACCTATCGCAGGCGATACATTGGTCAGGTAAAATGACCATGCATGGTTTGGTCGGCGGAAGAGCTGCCAAACCAGATAATTACGCCCGGAGGACGAGCCCCCGCCCAGAAGTATTGAGAGTGGGAAAGGTGCAACGACGAGTCCCATGATGACAATTGCAACGATCAGGTCGCGTATACGCGTACGTACTTCTGGAGCCAGCGCGATGAAAACAAAAATACCACCTAACAGGACAATACTGGTTTCCTTGGTTAGGACGGTTAAGCCCATACTCCCGCCCGCGGCATAGAGCCAAGAAGATCGCCGGGTTTTAGCAAACTTGGCAATCGCATACAGTGTTAATGTAGCGAAAAAGGTCATCGGACCATCCAGCAATACCTGGCGGGAAACGATGACATGGTACGGCATCAAGGCCAGAAATAATGCTGCCAGTGCTCCAGGTAACCTGCCGTACAAGGTTTCTCCGATCTTATAGACTACGATCACGGTGCCAAGGCCAAACGCTACAGCTAATAAACGACCCAACAAATCGTTAAATTGAATGCGATAAACAATCGAAAGGATGAATTGAAACAGAAGAGGGTGGGCACGAAATATTGGGAAAATGTCCTTCAATCCGCTAACTTGAGCAATGGCAGCAGCCTGCCCACTATAGACGGCCTCATCGGTGTTGTATCCCATGGCATCGATCTGCCAGATACGTAGATAGAACCCTACTGCCATCGCCAAAACCATGATCAGGCGGCTAATTACTAATTCGTTGATCATGGGGAGCGCACGAGGCTGGGCAACCTCGTGCTCAAAAACCTTTTCACTTATGCTAAATGTGTTATTTGCCCTGCGTTCCATTCATGTACCTCATTTGAGATTGATCATGTATCAGCGATTACCCATTTTGTGCTCCGCATCCCCTCCGGTCAGCAGGTTTCGCATGCCCGAAGGGGATGGGATGGTTGGGTGGAACAGAGATCCCCAGTTCGTCTAGTCACCTGAGATAGCGTGAATAGATTCAAGTTGGGGGGCTCTCGTTGATCGGTTGCTATCACACAGACAATCGCTAGCAACACGTTCATCGATAAAGGTTGGGATCAGGCACCACCAGTCCAGTTTTTTGGACCGGACATTGGTCGCGGGAAGACCTTCCAATGCCTGACGAATGATGCTTTGTTCGATACTTCGTAAGTCAACCCCATTGTTGTTGTACAGGAACTCTTTCAAGTCGTTGTAGGGTGGGAAACCGTAGGCGTCTTCACAGTTGCTCAACAATACTCTCATCGCTTCCGCGTTATCCATCGAAAAGGACCCTTCACCGCTTCGTTCGATAATAAACATGCCAGTAAAGCGTGCTGACGAGGCGATTTTGACTTTGGGGAGCAGCTTGCTCACGAAATACTTGGGTGGCGGCACCACCATTTGCACAAACATGTTGATCGTGGCAGCAGGTAGGATGGTTTTATTGATTAATGTCGCCACCTGCCGACCACCGCGAGAATGGATGCGGCTCTGGAACGGCAAGAATAATCTTTCCTTGAAATTCAAGGTGTCTGAGTTCACTGCCGATAAAGTATGAGCGCTGATGGTTAACGGCTTTGGGTAAGTCAGGGCTGTTCCATCCGGAGTAATGATGGTCATGTCATCTGAAAGGAAAGCCGCTCTATCACTATCACGGCGCTGGTGGCTTAGAATTTTAAGTAAAGTTGTGGTTTTTCCTGTGTCTGTGCGTGCAGTGATGAGGAAAGCTTCCTCGCCAAAAGCGATCGTGGCTCCATGAACCAAAGCGTAACCTTTTTTCACGAACGTCCAACGCAAGATCGGCTCAACAATGTTGGTGTATAAAACATGGGGTGAATACCTTAACAGGGGTGAAGCGACTACATTCACCTGTTCACCCATCCAGATGCCGGCCTCAAAACCGAGGTGCCCGAACAGCTCACGGTAGCGGAGATAACTGCCGTCTTTCTCAGCGCCTTTCTTCGGAGCTGGGGGTATACCAATCCGGACACGGATGGTAGGCTGCTCGATTTCCTGTTGGACACGGAAGGGCTCCAGCTCTGGGAGCTCCCCTTCTGATACAACGGTAACCACGCCATGGATACTGTAGGAATACATCCCATTGGCAGTGGCAACGTTTGATACTTTACCCGCTGCGTTCATTGTCTTACCCCAGATCATCGAGTCGGCGGTCATAAACCGCAGGACAGTCAGGAGTACCAATGAGATCAGGTTCGAGATGACATAATGGACACTGAACAGAGAGGTCATGATATAGATCAGTGGACTGCGTAACACCAGAGCGGCTACATTCATCAGTGAGAATAAAGCCAGGCGGCGGATACGACCCTGCGATTGTGATCCAGCCCGGTAAACCCACAGCTCTGTCAGGCTGAAGTTCCATAAAGTTGAGGCGACAGTGGCAACCGCGACTGACCAGAGATAGTAAATATTCAACCTGGAGGTAACCAGATACAGGACGAGTGAATTGACCAGGATCCCGCTCGCTCCCACCAGTGCAAAGCCAGCCAGACGGATTGAGCCAGTGCCGAACTTCAAAGTCCAAAGTAAGGTCAGATATTTCAAGGCTTCCTTGGTCGAGGCTTTGCTTTTTCCGGTTAAACGCTCTCCAAAGTGGAATGGAACTTCGGCTTTACGCAGCTCAGGATTGCGGACCAGGATCTCCAAGAGGATCTTGAAACCATTCGGTCGTAGAGCTGCCAGATTCAACGCATTGACCCGCACCAGGAAGAATCCGGAGAGGGGGTCACTCACCCCATGTAATTGGCGTTTAAAAAATGCACGGGCCGCCAGGTCGAGCCCACGGCTGATCAGGTTGCGAGTAAGGTTGAGACCAGTAACCTGGCTATCGTCAGTGCGGCGAGTAGCTACAACCAGGTCAACATCCTTGTCTTGGGCGGTGTGCAGCAATACTGGCAGCAATTCAGGTGGATGTTGGAGGTCTCCATCCATGACACAGGCATACTCTGAATGCACATTTTGCAAACCCAGCAATACGGCACCGCCCAGACCTCCAATCCTTTCATCAGGTGACCTGTGGAGCAGGCGAATGGTCAATGCAGGGTATTGTGGGATAGCCGAATCCACTGCCTGCGGTGTTTCGTCCGTGGAGTCATCCACAAACAATACTTCAGCGTGGATCCCGTCAAGCACCTGGTTCAGGTGATTCAAAAGTGCGTTGACGTTTCCGACTTCATTGCGTGTCGGGACAATAATTGAAAGGTCAAAACTTGTTTTTTTGGGACTGTGGAATATAGCCACATCTGCCCCTGTAACTAAATCTTTAGGTAGCATATTTTCCTCCCTTATGAAGTTGTTTGCTACTCCTGATTCTCTTAGGACAATATAAAATCCAAAGTGACAGAGAAGATCTATTAGATCGATCAGGATAATGCGGTTACTTATGTTGTTGGTTTATATTTGAACCTCACGGATCAAATTGCCCCTCTATATGTCCATGTTGAGTAGTTTCTAGTCCCCTGATAAACCGAATTACTACAATTAGGATGATTATAATACGAATTACCTAAATTACAAGTATCTGTAGATTAATAGTTATTTAGAAAGTGCTGCTTGCCGATACGCATAATCTACATAAATTTAGATGACTCTACATCGATTAATCAGGGGTATTTTTTGAAAAGAGAGCTACCCCCCACCAATCTCGTGAGCCAGGGTGCGAAATTGATCGGTAGCAGACTATTTGCCAAAGTTGGCAGACAGGTAATCCACCACCAGGGTTTCTTCTTCAGGGGAGAGCGTAGCGCCTCGGCTGATCATCATATCGACGATAAGCTTCCAATCTGCAGCTGTATGCCTGGATTTCTCGACAAATGTAAGCGGGTGGCACACTGCACATCGCTCCTGGAGCAGCGCGGCACCACTTTGCGTGGTGGTGGAGACCAGGTGTGAAACTGGACGTTCCTGACGAACAAGCGGCTGTCAAATTGATCAAAACCAGAAAAACTAAAAAAATGATCATTGGTCGATTTCTCATAATATCTCCCAAACTATTCTACACTTAGTTCGATTGATTATATACGTAGAATCGACCCAATTGTGAAGAAAGTAATAAGAATACATCAAGAATAATTAAGAAAATGACCAGGATTGAGAAATATTCTCATTCACATGAGCTTTCTGAATGATGGGCGTATGCCCAGGTATCCCCCGAGGATAGCGAACCCCAGCATAGTGGCGACGAGCTCGACGGAGATATCGATTCCCAACAGCAATAATCCTATCCCAAGGCTGGGCGGTAAGCCTTCCTGAAATCCAGCCAGCCAGAGCGCCAGACCGATCAGCAAGCCCACTGCTGCTGTGAAACGCCTGGGGTGCCGGCGCGGGTCGAGCCACTGAAAGTGGGCAAATAAGCGGTCGCTGTTGAAGCGCTTTACCCACTCGACCACGGGCGGCGGGAAAATCGCTCCCGCTCGTATCACTGGCAGGCGCACCAGGCTCCACAAGTCATCGATGGCGTCTGCGGGGGTGAGGTTGGCTGGTGGAGGTGCGGTCGGCACACCCCTGAACACCAACCAAAGCGCCAACCCGCAGAATAGTGTGAGCAGGAACATGCCGCCTAATTCGAGACGCAGGATAGTTACCCAGACAGAGTGGGGTAAACGCCGCACAAATTCTGCAACGGTATCGCTGCATAAGGTGATGAAAATGGCTGCCAGGACCAGGATATTCCCATGCAGGATCAACCGTTCCTTCAGCTGGTTTGGATCCTCCCGGCAACGGAGCACGCGCGCATAGCTCAGCAGGCTAATCAACAATGCCAGCTGGATGGCGATGGAACCCACGGCATCGTATGGGTCGACCGCAAAGGGGTTCCCCATCGCAAATGGATTGTGCTTGTTTACCTGGAAGAAGAGATAAAAGACGATTGCAAGTACAAGAATAAATGCTGTAAGGCGATGAATCCGCTGGATGGGGGTGCTTTTCAGTACCGTAGAGTTATTAATCAGATTAGATTCTTCGATTTTTTTTCTTTCAAAATTATAAATACTCGAGGAAAGCACCACAAGTAAGAAGAGTAAAAGTATGATAGCACCTGGCGATAATAAAAGTGCAATCATATCGAAAATCGAAAATTAATTCGTAACCCTAAAATAGGAAACAGTTCCGCTCAGAGCATTGAGTATAGTTATGACTATTACTAATATGCCAAATGATAGCCATGGACGATAGCGGAGAATAGGATTTGACCTAAAAGACTTTATATCCTTTATTAACAATATGTTTATACCTAATGAGATAATTCCATAAATGGTGATCGCGAAAAGGGAAAAACCGCCAAGACCAATTATGGCTAGCCCAAATCCTTCTCCTAACGGGTCATCGGTAACTGAACTCCTCAATATGAGATAGAATATTGGCCAAAGAAGCAACACACACGCATGGGCGGCAATAACGCCAGACCAATAATGTTTCTTCCGGGTGAAGAATGAATCAATAACAGGTTGAAGTACTAAGCAAGCTATTACAATGGTCCAATAGATAATCTCTACTGAAGAGTTGTTCATTATAAACTGCTAGGGATTATATAAAAGCGAATAAAGTAACAATCGATTAATTATTAAGCAAAACATTGATGATTGAGTGAATAAGTATTGACAGACTGAGTTTCCTACACCAAGTAATTTCAGTATAGCATAATTCAAAGTAATAAGCTTCACTGCGCCATCCTCACAATTACCTCCCTCTATGTATCTGGGAGTCGGTCACCCTATTGTTATTGAAGCAATAAAAAGTCTTTTTCATCTCAATTTTCCGTCCTCGACTATAATTCGAAAGTAATATTTTTTGGCGCATGTTATAGGAGGCAATCAAGATGCGTGAATTCTTCTACCCAAAAAGTGTAGCCGTGATCGGGGTCTCGGATAAGCCGGATAACCTGGGGCGCAATATCGTCGGCAACCTGGTCGAGTTTGGCTTCGGGGGCATCGTTTACCCGGTGGGACCATCGGGCGGCTCCGTCCAAACCCACCGCATTTATCGATCCATCGCGGATATCCAGGACCCGATCGACCTGGCGGTGATCCTGACTCCGGCCCATACCGTGCCCGCCATCCTGGAAGAATGCGGGCAGAAGGGCGTGCGCTGGGCGATCATCGAGACGGCCGGTTTCCGCGAATATGGTGAGCAAGGTATCAAGCTGGAAGAGCAAATTTGCCTGGTGGCACGCAATCACAACATCCGCTTCGTCGGTCCAAACTGTGTGGGGGTGATCAACGTGGATAACGGCTTCAGCGTGCCCTTCTTGCGCCTGAAAAAACCTTCCGAACTTGGGGAAGTTAGCATGATTTCACAGAGCGGCGGGGTGGGTTTTTCCGTGCTCAATCTCATGACGAATGAAGGTATCCCGGTGAACAAATTCGTCTCGGTGGGCAATATGCTGGACGTTTCGGCGGAAGAAATCCTGGAATACCTGCTGGATGACCCAGGTACCAAAGTAGCCTTCCTCTATTTAGAGAGTTTACGGGATGGGCGCAAACTGATGGATATTGCGCGTCGTTCCACCAAGCCCATCCTGGTGTTCAAATCCAATATCGGCAAGCTGGGGAAAATCATCGCTGCTTCGCATACGGCAGCATTGTCCAGCGACGATAAGGTGGCTGAGGCGGCTTTCAAACAGGCGGATATCGTACGCGTGCACGACGCCACCAGCCTGCTCAACAACCTGAAGGCACTGCGTTTACCCCCGATGCGGGGAAAAAAATTGGCGATTATCTCACGCTCGGGGGGTCACGCGGTGGTGGCAGCCGATTCAAGCGAGCTATCCGGTTTCGAGCTGGCACAGCTGCCCCAAGCCTTCCTGGAGGAGATTGAAAGGCACTTCCGCGCCTCGGTCATCAAGCTGACCAACCCGGTCGACCTGGGTGATCTGTTTAATCTGGATGTGTATGCCCAGATCCTCGAACAGGCTTTGAAACTCCCGAACGTGGATGGGGTAGTGTTTCTGCATACAGCCTCGGAACCCGAGATCCCGACCAGCCGCAAGCTGCTGGAGCGCGTGATGGAGATCACGAAACGGGTAGAAAAGCCCATCGCCTATTACGTCTCCACCACCGCCGATGAAGTGAACTACCTGCGCCGGACGTACAGTTTCCCCATCTTCACCGCAGTGGTTGAAACCATCCGAGCGCTGGAGATGAGCTACCGCTACAACAGCCGCAGGCAGGAGATCCGCAGCGCCGAACAGACCCCAACGTTCAACGTAAACCAACAGGCAGTCAAGGGTTTAATCGAGCATGCCCGAACAGAGAAGCGCGACCTGCTGCTGTCAGAAGCAATGCAAGTGCTCGAGCATTATGGCGTTCCGACGGCAGTAGGTGTACGCGCAGCCACCGTGGAGGCGGCGCGGCAGGCAGCCGAGCAGATGGGCTACCCGGTAGCGATCAAAGTGATCTCCGAGCAAATCTCGCACAAGTCAGATGTAGGCGGCGTGCAGCTGAATTTAAGAAACGGTCCCGCGGTGGAGGAAGCTTTCGAAGATATGCTACGACGCATCCACTCGTCCTACCCGGATGCGAACATCGACGGAGTTTTGGTGCAGCCGATGGTCACAGGTGGGCAGGAGCTAATCCTGGGCGGCAGGCAGGACCCCAACTTTGGCCCGGTGGTGCTGATCGGGTTGGGCGGCATCTTCGTGGAGGTGCTGGAGGAGGTATCACTGCGTGTGGCGCCAATCACTTACAAGGAGGCACGAGAGATGATTGACGAGCTGCGCGGAGCTCCGATCCTCAAGGGGGCAAGGGGACATAAGCCTTCCGATCTCCAGGCGGTGAGCCAGGCCCTTCTACGGCTTTCACAATTGTTGATCGACTTCCCCGAAATCCGGGAGCTGGATATCAACCCCCTGCGTGTATTCCAGGAGAACAACGGCTGCCGGGCACTGGATGCCAGGATCATGATCGCGTCTAGCGACGATAATCAACCTGCGCGGTAAGATTAGCGACCAACAAAAAAGCACCCTCCCCAATGGGCTCAATCCACTAGGAGGGTGCTTTTATGATTAAAAAAATTTACGCAGTAATCTGTTTATTTAGGTTTTTGGGAACCGGTTAACGCCTGTAAAAACGAATTGACTACCAGCTGAGTAGATTGAGTGCGTTCAGCCCTGCTACCCATCCCACTGGCTGACATAAAAGCCTGAATCAAGGCCTGGCCGGTGCTGCCACCCTGTTGTTTGGCCTGCATAAAGCTTTTGCCAGCATTTACCAAGTCTCCGATGTCAAAACCACTATTGGAGCCAGAGCTGCCAGGTTGACTTCCAGTCAGTCCACCCAGGAGAGTACTGAGCATATCGCCACTTTGCTGAGGGGCAGAGGCCGGCTTAGGTTGTTCACCGCTGGTTACCTGACCCAGGATTGAGCTCAATAGATCACCCCCTGGTTGGCTGGATTCTGAGGGTTGGGATTGTTCGCCTCCGGTCATCTGACCGAGCAGCGAGCCCAATATATCACCGCCGCCGGATTGGGGTGCTGCCTGCCCACCACCAATCAGGGTCTGGAGCAGGTCCAGTGCTCCCTTGGAATCAACACTTTTTCCTTTAAATTTTGCTGCAGCCTGGGTTAACCCCTGTGCATAAAGCTTTCCCGAACCGCTGGTGGTGTTCTTAGCAAGGTTCTTAGCCGCGTAGGTCAGAGCCGTGCTGGCAGATTTAGTTTGTTTTTGCTGCAAAGAATTGGTGATGGTTTGAAAAGTTTGAACCATGTTGGTTCCATGGTCATGGTTATACTCATCTGCCTGGTCAAGAGCAGGTTGGTTCTGTGCCAGGTTTTGTGTAACTGCCTGAAAAATATTGCCCAAATCGACGCGATTTTGTGGCATAGAAATCTCCTTCAAGGTATTGATTAATAGGATCGAGTAATCATCTAGCCAATTTATCTCTGGACTAAGCTTTAATAAATGTATACAAACCCTATATGCTTGGATGTATTTTACACCGTATACATTCAAACCATCCAGCCAGGTACTGCTGCGACTTAACGATTTTAACTATATAAAGCGTCTGTAGTAGGAAGGCATTTATACATATAGACGCTATCCTAGCCTAAGGCCTGTGATAAATCAACAATTAAATCATCGATATTTTCCAAGCCAACCGAAAGCCTGACCAGGCCGGGACTGATAGCCAGGGGGGAATTGGCGGTGGAGAGATGGGTCATGGAGGCAGGTACTTCGATGAGCGATTCCACGCCGCCAAGTGACTCAGCCAAAGCGAACAGCCGGGTGCTCTCCGCCACTCTAATAGCCTCAGCTGCTCCACCCTTTAAGGTGAAAGACACCATTCCCCCGCCTGAGCGCATCTGCCGCAGTGCAAGTTTCGCCTGCGGGTGCGAGGCATGGAAAGGATAATAGAGGCTCTCCACAGCAGGTTGAGCCGCCAGGAAATCGGCAATCGTGACTGCATTTTCAGCATGGCGGTCCATGCGAACTGGCAGAGTTTTTATCCCGCGCAGCACCAGGAAACAATCCATGGGTCCTGGCACAGCACCAACTGCATTCTGTAAAAATGCCAGTCGCTGTCGAAGAGTGTCATCCTTTCCAATAATGGCACCCCCAACCACATCCGAGTGGCCACCCAGGTACTTGGTAGTAGAGTGCACCACCAGGTCGGCTCCCAGGGCAAGCGGTTGTTGTAAATAGGGGGTGGCAAAGGTGTTATCCACAACCACCAGGCATTGCCAGGAAAATGCGTGGACGAGCTCAGCCAGGGCAGTGATATCGGTCAGGCGCAGGAGTGGGTTTGAGGGCGTCTCCAGCCAGATCATGCGGGTGCTGGGACGAAGGCTCGATTTCACCTGCTCTAGGTCGGTCGTGTCTACATAAGTAAAATCCAGTCCATAAGGGCGCAGCACTTGCTCGAACAATCGGTACGTGCCCCCATAGACATCATTACCAGCCAGGACATGGTCGCCGGGTGCCAGCAGGCGCAGCAGGGTATCCGTGGCAGCCATACCAGAAGAAAATGCCAGCCCAAATTGACCACCTTCAAGCACTGCCAGGCAGGTCTCAAGGGCGGTACGGGTTGGGTTGCCGGTACGGGCGTAGTCATAGCCGCGCGTCTTTCCCACCCCATCCTGCACATACGTGGAGGTCTGGTAGATGGGGGTCATGACGGCTCCTGTGGTGGGGTCAGGGTTTTGCCCGGCGTGGATGGCGGCGGTTTCGAATTTCATACCTGGTCTCTCCTTGATCACATTCCCTGGGTGATGAAATCCAGGATATCTATTTTGGTGAGGATGCCAATGGGGTGATCATCCTCGGTGACGAGCACCACCTGGTTCTCCATGATGGCGGGCAGGACCGTTTCTACTGTCGTGCTTGAGGGGAAGATATTCTCAGCCGGACGCATGATCCTCGCAATCGTCTCGTCGGGGTGCCCGGCGTGGTTATCATCCACCAGATACTTTAATAAGTCGATCTCAGACACCAACCCCGCCAGCGATTCATCCTGGCTGACGACTGGCATCTGCGAGATGTCATGCGATTTCATGGTTGCGATCACATCCGTCAGCCTATCGGTTACATGGGCGAGGATCAATCCCTGCAGGGGTTTAACGGTCAGAATTTCCTTGAGGGAGGCTTCGCACCAATCCGCGACCATAAAGCCGTTTTCACGCATCCACTTGTCGTCATAAAATTTTGACAGGTAGCGTGAGCCTGAATCGGGCAGGAGTACTACCACCAGTCGGTCAGGAGGCAGGTTGGCAGCGTATTGCATGGCAGCTGCCAGGGCAGATCCGGATGAGCCGCCGCTGAAAATGCCTTCTTCTTTAACCAGACGGCGTGCCCAGGTGAAGGACTTCTTATCCCCTACCTGGATGACATCATCAACCACGGATAAATCCAGGGCGGAGGGCAAAAAATCCTCACCAATCCCTTCCACTTTATAGGTTTTGGGATGCGCCTCTTCGGGAAGGTGACCTTTTAGCCAGGTGTCCATCAACAGCGACCCAACCGGATCCACGCCAATGATGTGGATCTTCGGATTCTTTTCCTTGAGATAGCGCCCGACGCCGCTGATCGTACCGCCGGTTCCCATGCCCATGACCACATCGGTAACCATGCCACCCGTCTGCTCCCAAATTTCCGGACCGGTGGTGAGATAGTGGCTGTGAGGGTTTTCGGGGTTGTGGTACTGGTTGGCGAGGATCGCATTGGGGGTCTCTTCCACGATGCGCTTGGATACGCTGATGTTGGAGCGCGGGTCTTCCGGGGCGACAGCAGTGGGAGTGATGATCACGCGAGCGCCAAACGCTCGCAGCAACTGGATTTTCTCCTGGCTCATCTTATCCGGCAGCACAAAGGTGGCTTTATAGCCTTTCAAGGCGCACACCATCGCCAGGCCCAGCCCGGTATTTCCGGAGGTGGCCTCCACGACGGTGCCGCCTGGCTTGAGCCGCCCGCTGCGCTCTGCCTGTTCGATGATGTTGACTGCGATCCGATCCTTCACCGAGCCGCCCGGGTTGAAGTATTCAACCTTGGCATACAGCGGGCAGGGTAGGCCAGCACCGAGGCGTTGTAGATGCACCAAAGGGGTTTTACCTATCGTTTGCAGGATATCATCGTACACCCGCAGGGAGTCGGAAGGTGTGAGAATGGGGGTTGTCATGGTATCACCTCAAAGCTAAGTTGGTTACAACAAACAGTCAACTGCATATAACAAATACAGCACACAAGCCGGTGGATTAATGCATGGATGGCTGTATGCCGCTTGCAGCAGCTGACTGGTTGTTAGTGTATTTTAACGAGGCAGCGATCAGTTTCCCCGCCTCAAACAGATGCACCCATAAGTTGTCATATAATAGAGTTCACCTATATCAATTGTAGTCTAACTACATTGATTTGTCAAGATCAGACGGGTTTTATGCGGCTGGATTATGGTGTTGCTTGTTTTTGGGGGAAGAATTACCTGGGATATTCGTTGGAGTAAGAAAAACAGTGTTTGCTGCCGATCAACTATTGAGTATTGACTGCAATGTCCGGGCATTGGCTGGCGCATAGCCCTCATAATCATTGTTAAAGAATATATATACCCGCTGAGCCCCCTTATTTGCCAGGTTTCGGGCGAGATCGGCGATTTCTTTCAGCTCCAGCTCCGAATAATTATAGGCATACCAGCGATTGCGCCCATGCAGGCGCAGATAGGCACGGTCGGATGTGAGGGTATCGGAGAGCCTTTGCTGGGGCGAATCTACATTACAAATGGCTGCTCGAGTGTCATTTAGGATGCTCATCGTATCCGGGTTGAGCCACTCGGGGCGTCGAAACTCAACTGCCACCCTGGCAGGGTCGGGGAAGGCAGACAGGGCTATTTGCAGGCGCCGCAGGTCATAGGGCATGTTAGGAGCAATTTGCAGCAGGATCATCTCGAACTTGTCTTTTAACAGGCTGCAGGATTGGTAGAATGTGCGGATATCCTCATCCACGCCTACCAGATATTTGCGGTGAGTGATCAATTGGGGTACCTTGAGCACATAACCGAATCCCTGCGGGGCGCGTTCCCTCCAATTCGCATAGGTCTGGTCCTTGAAGGAGCGATAGAAGGTCGCATTGACCTCTACTGCCTGGAACACACTGGCATAATATTCAAACCAGCTCTTCTTCGGCAGGTCCTGCGGATAAAAACACCCCTTCCAATGGTCATAGGTCCATCCGGAGGTGCCCACGAAATAGACAGGATTTCCAGGAGAGGGAAGAGTTGTCACAATTTTTTCCATAGCATTTAATTGATATTATAGCTGACCGCCCACGAAAGGAAATCAGAGGCGCTCTCTAAATCTGGAGAGCGCTACACAAGAATCCCACAATTTCTGATTTACTCAAGCTTACCCATCCAAGTAGAAAAGAAATGACAACCACCCTTAATAAATCCCCCATGAAATGTGGATATATACTTCAGTCCTGTGCAACTAATTCAGGGGTCGTATTCCCCCATGAGCTGGATAGATTCTATTCGCGCCGTGTTCCAACAGCAGCTGCCAGCTCGCTTTTACTACTTCTCCGACTTCACCCCAGGCATGTTCCAGAGGGGTCAGATCCCCGGTGAACACCGAGCCGTCGTCCAGCAGCAGGGATACGCTGTCATCCGAATGCCCGGGTGTGTAAAGGATCTCACCGGGAATGCCAATCTCATCGAGCAATTTCCGGCTCTCGGCGGCAGTGATCACGATATTGCCATCCAGCAAGATTTCCACATAGTGGTCCTGTGGCTTGGTGAACTGTTTCATCAATGGGATGGCAGCAACCTGGTTATCCAGCACCAGCAAGGGGACTCCCGCCAGCTTGAGCTCCTGGGCCAGGCCAGCATGATCGATGTGATAGTGGGTCGCCAGGGCATAGCGGATCTCCTCGAGCGGGACATCCATCTGGTTAAGGCGGGCGCGCATGGTGCCCATCGTGCCCGGGTATCCCAGGTCTACCAGCAGGCGTGACCTGCCGGCGCTGATCACCCAGTAATTGGTGGATAGGTAACCGACATTGACGATGGTGATGGGAGGATGTTCAGCCATAATAGCTCATTCTTCACATAAAAACGTTATTATTTTCTTTAAATGTCAATTAAGGTAAACACGCCAGGCATTTATTTCCGGATAAACTGGTTCAATGCCTGGGCAATTTCCACCAGCTTAAGGCAGTCGACGATATCCATCTTATCTTTTGGAGTATGAGTGATTGTCTGGCTGTCGATCTGGTCAGTGAACCATTGAGAGGATACTGCAATCGCAGGGCATCCCTGCTGAATAAAGATACTATGGTCACCCTGCACCCATTGTACGCCTTCCGTTATTCCATCATATTGAAGGATGACTTCCTTAATATCCTGTTCCAATTTGTCAGGCAGGCCGTAAAAAGAAAATGCCGACATCCCTTCCTTGTACCCCGCCCCATCGATATTTATGTTTACTAGAATTTCCCCAAATTGACCCTGATTTTCCTGGAGATAAAGCATCTGCCCCGGGACGGCATAGTAATCCTCTCCATTGAAGGCAACCAGCTCAATGAGCCTGTCTTCGGCATAATCACCCAACAGGCGTGCCAAAAGTAATAAAACCACCACGCCACTGGCATTATCGAGCGCTCCTGGGGTGCCTTTCTTGGCATCGATGTGGGCGGTTACCACGATACGTTCTCCAGATTGGCGACCTTTGCGCGCAATCACGTTATAACCCTTCCCAGGCAGGCGCACAGAAGCGGAGCTCAATGTCACTTCTTTCCCTATATACAATAGCAGCCTTCTACCCTCCTCTTCGGTCATATAAACCGAAGGGATATTAAAGTCTCCATCTTCAATTAACGGAAATGGATAGGCACCTCCGGCCAGCGAAGCATTTCTGCCGGTTGCGCATAGGATCGCCCCGGGATACCCGCTCTCAAGCAGAGAAATGATGTGCTGATGTTCTTGAGGGTTATAAAAGACAAAATTCTTGGGCATGAGCTGTTCTTTGGCAATTTGCCCATGTAATAAGAGCAATTTGCTGCTTATTTCGACCTGCTCAAGCTCTTCAATGGTGGAGACCGCCATCAGCTGCCCCTTAACCTCACAGCCGGGTGAGTATGGGCTTACAAATACCTGAAAGCTGATCTCTCCGCAATGTAAATTCGCCCCACCGTCGATCCAATCGATGGCATCAAATTCCTGCGTCTCAGTCACCCAACCCAAGGACGAGATCACTTGTTCGATATAACGGGTTGCCTTGCGGTTACCTTCACTTCCAACGCTCCGGTCGGTGATCTCATTGCATAGTTGGTTTAGATTGGCTTCACAAAATTGGACGAGCTGTTTCATAGTCACATTTCCAGTGTTTTTAACGTTACGTTCTTAAAATTGTTTGGTAGGGCGCGGCTAATTATAACTTTTCTCTCACACCTGAGAGCTAAAAGTCTTTACTGCATATGAAGTTCCAAACCTAATTATGCGATCGCTTTATAAATGTAATTGGGTCTAAGATAGGCAAGCTTGAAACCATGACGCATCATGTTGTGATAGGAGGGGTTGGGTGATTCGAGGGTATCCTCCCCCGTCTCGGTCACAAACAATTTACAGCCCAAAGCTAACCCATCATTGATCCTGCGGGCAAATACTGCTCCCTGTCCACCACGATTGCGATGAGTTACAAGCGTGCTGCCAAAACCGAGCCAGGCGATCTCACCCGATACGAACATTGCCCCAGCTGAGACGGGTTGGTCTCCATCAAAGGCAAGATAATGGTGCCAGCCCTGTTTTCCGATGGGTCCTTTCACCAAAGGGCGTAACTCAGCTGGCATTTCAAAAGCAGACAAGGCGATATCAGCAAACATGTCTGCACATTCGATCCCAATGGTTTCCACTCTCAATTCGGTTGGCACATCGATGGGGAGCTCGTTCCCGCGATACACTTTTGCCCAATTTCGACCGAGTTTAAAGCCCCGCTTTTCGAGCCAGGTGGGCAATTGATAGGGCTGTGACATTGGACTGATCTGAGCCATAAAATTATTGCAGCCCGCATCTTTAAGGATAGATATGGCATCATCCAGCATGGTTTCCGTCGCAGGCTCACTGACGCCCAGACCAACGATGCGGTTGAAGAAAGACCAATCCAGCTTGGGGATCATGGTTACCGATACAGAGCCAATACGTTTTGCAACAACCCTATAAGCCTGGCTGAATTCATCGGGTGAGCAAAGATAGTAATTTTCCCAGGCTTCGGTTTCACTGAGCTCGACCAAATGAAGAGATTCTCTTAGAGGAATGTCTTGTATGGATTGGTAGTTTTTGAGTGAAGTGATCATATGAGCTCCAATTAATCATAAGAGTCGGAATTTACATTTCAATCTATTCAGTAGATCCAACCTTAGGTTTTTGAAATAATGTGATTTGAAGACCATCAGGGTCTTGGAAGCGGGCATTGGAATCCCCCCAGGGTGTGACGACAGGCTGATGGACAAGAGTTGCACCATGAGCCTGTAATCGCTCTACGGCTGCTTGCAGATCGGGTACCTGAAACGCGACGCGTACCTGCCCACTCAGGCGTTGCCCCGTTTCGATTCGATCCACCGTGTTAGCCTGGTCTTCATCAAACAGCTCCATTGTGGCAATGCCCAGGTTGAGGATCAAGCCCTTGCCCTGTTCGTTATCCCAAATTTGTGCCGGCTCAAGACCCATCCCAGCGCAGTAGAATTTTAACAAGCGATCATAATCATGACTGGTGAGGGCAACGCGCATTTCAAGGATAGGAGGTGTTAGGTCCATAACAGCTAGCCTGCCATTCAATTTTTGCTTTTCATCGCATCCGCACGCGCTCGTTCGATAAGCTGGCGCAACGTCCCAAGATGATAAGCTGCATGGGGGATCAATGCCATGACGCCGGTTAGATAATCACCTGGCAGCTCAGTCTGTTTGTGCAAGTTTTTGAGCAATGTCTCGAACTCGGTACGCACATCCTTTTTAAGCTGATCCCATTTGGTCTCATCTGCGTCAAGGGTATTCCAGCTTTCTGCCCAGTTTCCCTGATACGGCTTACCCTGCAGGGCAGCATTGGCATTCGCCAGGCTCCAGCGCAAATGCTCAACATGCCCCGCGATGGTAGTGCCAGGGTTATTTTTGTTGGAAGACCAAGACGCTTCAGCTGATGAGACCCCCGCAATTATCCCCAGGATACCTGAATCAGGCTCGTTATCGATGAACCAGGTCGATTTTGGGTCGGCGGGACCAGCATAGGCCTCTGAAAACAAGATGGTGATCGATTGAATGACTACGGCGGTGTCCATTTTATAAAATTCCTCCGCTTGAGGGAAAACTATGACTTTGCCTGATACCCTTTATTCTGATTTGCATGTTTATATTTCATTATTGCCTGGTGGCATGTAGGTTTTGCATCTCAAGCAATACTATACTAATTATATAATATTAGTATAAATATAAACACCTTATTGTCAAGGTGAATCAGGTTAACCCGCTGGATATTTCAAGTTTTATAATCTATTAAAAGATATCCATTCATCCAGTTTTTGGACGGATGAAACCACCAATGAAATATGGGTAGATGCGTACATCAATCCCCGAGCCTGCGATTATCCTCATCCTTTCAAGAGTAAATTCGCTTGGGGTGCCATAGATTTCAATACTGATAGGCTCAATAAACTTGTAGGTTATTTTCGAGCGTTCATCGGCTCCTTCTATTTGATGGTCCAGAGCTTCCGAATTGGGAAAGAAGCGTACGATATCTACCTGAGAAGAATCTTCATTCAAGTAAGCAAGTTGGGCGAGCGTGCCTGGTTTGCCAGCCTCTATCGAAGGGATACTATTGTTATAGTGCTTTCTAAATTCATCCAGCATTCCAGCCTTTATCCGATTACGACTGATAAAAACGATTGGTTCATTCATGCGGCGCCATCCTGTAAACTATTCCATGACCTCGGACTCGATAAGTTTCTTTCTTACTTTACCGCTCTCTTCTAACCTGCGCATAAGAAAAGTCTTGTCCATGGATTCGTCCATATCGGGAAGCTCAAAATAGGTTGTTACGATGGTGCTGTCATCACCAGCCGGCTCGAAAGTGATCCGTCCGATCATTTTGATTGGACCATCGTGGATTAGCATTCCAAATGCCCGATTGGGTTCGTACTCCACTACCTCCATGCTTCCCTCGACTGGTTTACCGCTGCGGCTGTTACGTCTGCGAATAACAGTCCCGACTTCAATCGGCCTATCCGCCTCCAGCCAGAGTTCTATGTCTGGGTCCCAGCGGGGATGGTTGCGGACGTGCTCATTAACCATGAAGTGGAATACTTTATCTATCGGACGGTTGATTACTTGCGAATGTTGAAACCGTGCTGCCATGATTTCCTCCTGTATTTAGTTTTCGATGACACGTGCCGCCACTCTTTGAAATACCCGTAACTGTAGTTCACAATCATTATATCAAATATATATCTTTAAAGATAAATATTATCCGAATTTTGTTTTACTAAATAGCAGGCATAATCCCAAGGTTCTCAATCCTTCCTCCTGCAAGTAACAAAAAGTGCTCTCCAAAAGGAGAACACTTATAGCCCGAAAAAAGGCTTTCTGCTCCAGTTATCAAAACCAATATCCACTAAAGAACAGCCGCTTTTAGTATTTGTTGGTTAATCACAGATATAGTCTGTACAATGACATGAAGGTCACGGTCTTCCCCACTCGATATCCGTCCAGTGCACGGGGTGATCGGTGGCAGATTCGGGCGGTAGGATGTAAGTGGGATTGACCGCGGTCAGATTGTGCGAAAGGAAGATGTGGTCAATGCGGTTCTCTCCCGACATGTCGATGCCACCCGGGCTGATTTTGGATGGGTAGACGCTCACCCAGGCATTGGTATAAAAGCTGGCAATGAGCTGGTAGGCGGCTTCATAATCCCTCAGGTTGTAATCGCCCATGGCAATCACGTAGGGTTTGTCTTTCGAAATATCCAGAAGGGTCTGGGCAAAAGCCAGCATCGCCGGGTCTGAGCTGTCGGGGTGGACGTCGTAGATAGCGAAGCGTAAGCCCGCCACTTCGACTTCGGCTGCGGCTACGCCGGTCTCGTCCTTATCGCTGTACATAAATATCGTGTTCGTGTTCTGCAGTGGGAACTTCGAGAGGATGGCGGTACCGTATGTTCCGGTCGGTGTCCTTGGTCCGAAATAAGAATAGTAGCCGAGATTTTCGGCGAAATAGCGGACGTAATCGTTATTGTTGAGGGAGATACGGGTCGAATCGGTTTCCTGCAGGGCAAGGATATCGGGGGAAACCTGGCGGATGAGGGCAAGCTGGGCCTGGAAAGATTTCTGGGCGAACTGATCGTTGGATTGTTGGGTGTTGAAGGTCATCACTCGCAGCGAGGTTTTCCCGGCTGCATCCGCCTGAACATGGGGCGTTGGTAATGCAAAGAACAGCGTAACCAGAAAAATCGCGGCGAGCACAACTGACCAGATCCAGGAATGACTGGTTGTCTGAATCCGTTCGACGGCTGGTTTGTTCCTGATCGAGAGCCAGACCAGCAGGGTTATGAGTGCAGATAATATGAAATAAGCCAGCCAAAAGGTGTTGCGTAAAGGTGGGCTGATGGGTTTGATATAGCCCCACACGTTGGAGAAAATGTTGACGAACACTAACAGGATCAATGTAAAGCTCCCCAACAGAATGCCCGGGACCAGGCTGTGGGAAGGCTGTGTAGAATCCTCCATCCGCTGGAGGAAGATTTGCAGGTCGAGATAGAGCACCGGGAAGAGCAGGAGCATCAGTCCAAGAGGGACCATTTGCAAGATGGAGGGTGTGCCCACCACCACAGGTGCGGAGCCGAGCGTGCGTGGGAAAGAGACCCGCTGCGCCAGCAGGGTGAGGGTGAGACTGAGGGTGAAGAGCAGGTTCCAGACCACCACCAGGCGTGGGGAGATACGCTCCAGGAAATCTGCACGGTGGGTGGATAGCCAGACCCAGGCAAGTGAGAACAGGCTGACTGCACTGACGATGAGGGTGTAATTTCCCTCGGTCCAGCGGGCGATCACTGCGGGGGCGGAAACTGAAAAATAGACCAGGGTCAGGATGAGATAGATGCCGAAGATTGGAACAGTGCGTTTGCCACCCATCTGCTGGACGGAAGGATCAGGCTTCAGGTCCGATAGTACCAGGCTGAGACCGAGCAGCAACACGATGATCCAACCGACCCAGCCACCTGCGGGCGTCAAGGAGAGTTCGATGCCATGACCCAGGGTGCGCAGCAGGGTGGATAAAGCCACGCTCAGTGCCAGGCCGGCAGGAGCCGAGCGGCCGGAAGCTGGGCTCAGGGTGATGAGCAGCAAGAACAAGGTAAGGGAGACTGCAGCGGCGATGCCGGAGGCGATCAAGCGGTTGGTGGTATCGAGGTAAGGCGTCAGCCCGCGTGAGATGAACAACACACTAAAAAGGAGCCACACCAGCAAGCGCGGATTTTTTTTGGATAAGGGAAGCAAGAGCAGAGACGCAAAGAAAAATAATACACCCAACACCTTGGCATCCAGGCCTGAGGTCATCAGATCCAGGATGTAAATCAATTCGACCAGTGTGCCGGCCGACTGGATGATGCAAAGAAAAAGGATGGCAAAGGTAATGATTAGGAGGTGGGATTTTTTCATGCTGTTATTCTCCTTAAAGTCATGATATTGCTACATGTTTATCTGCGAACCCGAATTGGATGCTATTGTGATTAACACCCCTTACCTAAAAAGATATGATTGAATAGACTACAGGATACAGGCGAAAAAAAAGCGCTCCCCAAGTGGAAAGCGTTTTTTGAAATATCTGAACATAGAAATGGAGTGATCTACATCTCCATGGGGGTAATTAGCTGGAAATAGTTGCCATCCGGGTCGGCCAGGGTGGCGATCCATCCGCCGCCCATCTCGTATGGAGCCGCTATGACCACCCCACCCAGCGCCTTGATGCGTTCAAATTCCTCTTTTACCTGGTTGGTCTCAAAATTCAGCATGATTCGACCTGGATCTTTGGTCTTCCCACCCATTTCGGAATGGTCTAGAATGCTAAAGTAACCGGCTCCTACCTGCCAGCCATAAAAACCATTCTTCTCATCCGACATATCCGCTGGTTTTCCAAGTACTTTTTCATAAAAGGCTGCCATCACCTTCAGTTGTTTTGTGCCAATCATGACCGAGTTTAGATTTAACATATCCCACTTTCCTTTCTGGTTTAAATTAGTAAATTGTATCTAAATTGTCCAAATACAGGGTGATTATATTCCATTCAACCTAGAAATACCATATCTATGAATTATGACTTGGAGCAAAGAAGATCATTTGAAAAAATGTAATCAAATGATCGCTACAGCCGCCTCAAAATATGGGTTGAATTAATTCTTTGGGGTCTGGCAATTGGGGCATTGAATGGCAAAACGATGTAATAATGCTCCGCAATTGGAACAGGTATACTCGGCTTCAACTTCAGCCACCCAACGTTCAGTGCCTAATTCCTTCCAGCGATGGATACCTTCTAACATCTTATTTTTTGATATTTCAAAAGGAAAATTGTTGATATGATCACATGGAAAGTCATCGCATTGGTGACATCCATCTAAATTATTTTTCCAATGCGCATGTCCTAATAGAACAAGTCTTGGCGAACTGAAACATATTTTCCGACCTGCAGCCACCACAAGCTACATTCTCTGGCGTGGTGCCAAAGACAGAGGCCAGAATTGCTTTGAGATTTTGGTCATTATATTGATCTGCTGATCTTACGGCACACACACTGCAATACATACCGCATGGTGATAGATATTCCTTCTTTACGACCATAAGCTGTTCTCCCTCTTTTGAAGATTCATTTGTTGTAGTAGACCTCACAGCCCAAAATCCACTCTTCATTCCCCTTGCCTACTATCGATTGACCGTTACGATGGATAACATTTGACCCGGTGTTATCCAGTTCCTTAAACTGATACGCTATCTTCGACTTCGAAAAGCTAAAATCATCGCCCGCCTTAAGGAGCTCAGGATATCCATATTGAACTAAACCAACCAAAAAATATCATGGCTGTATTTATTGTATATCCCTTCTGCAAAAAGTCAATCCGCACGCTACGCTCGCAAGCGACTGATTCAACCCAACAATGGACAGAATTATCTCCAGAGAATTTAAAAAAAAGCACCCTTCAGATGGAGGGCGCTTATAATTTTTCAATATCTGCTAGTGCATCATGGGTCTAAATTTATACCCATAGACGATCATGCCGCGTTCATCGCCATCGGAGCGCAACCTGCGGGTGACCATCTCGACTGGCATGCCAATCTCCACCTTCTGGCTGCCAAGGTCGGTGAGCTGGGCGGTGATCATCGGGCCTTCTTCCAGTTTCACCAATGCCACCGTGTAAGGTACGTTCGATTCGTACCCGGCTGGGGCATCATAAATGGTCGTATAAGAAAATACCTCACCCTTCCCGCTGAACTGGTACTCAGTACGGGCTTCCTGCCCACAATTGGGGCAAATATCACGCGGCGGGAACAGCTTGGCATCACAATGAGGGCAAACTTCTCCAACCAGAGCATAGCGCTGTTTCTTTAATCGCCAATGACGAGGTATTTCCATAATAAAATCTCCTTATTCAACAACTTTCGATGCTAAATATAGCCATTGGTGGCTATCAATTCCTATCAGATTGCCTTTTTTAGCCTTGCAGAGCTGAAAGCTGGCGATAAATACGCAGGGCTTGCTCCTATTTTCATGCAGCCTCCAAAATATGGGCAACGGCTGAAGATGCCGGACCTGCCAGGCATTGGATCAGTGCCCGGCGGGCATTTTGCACCTGGTTGGCACCTGCCTGCCCACGCAGTTGTAAGGCAGCTTCCACTGCTTGATAAACGCCGGTAGCCCCGCCGGGGTTGCCGCGTCCTTTGAGCCCGCCGAGGGTAGCAATGGGCATCTCACCATCCCGGCTGAGCTTTCCGTCCTGTGCCAGCTTCCAACCTTCGCCACGCTTGGCAAGACCGGATGCTTCCAATGACAGGGCGGCATAAATGGAGTATGAATCATACAGCTCGAAGAAGTCCACGTCGCCCGGCATGATACCGGCTTGCCGGCAGGCCCGCTCAACGGAGAGGCGAGCAGCATCGAATGCCAATGGGTCAGGTCGATCATGGATCGCCAGACGGTCGGTGACCAGGCTGGAGCCAATGATGCGCACGAGGGAGTGAGGATTGCCTGTTGGAAGGGCTTCGGGTGAGGTCAGGATCAAAGCCGCAGCGCCATCTGCAACCGGAGCAGTATCGAACAGGGTTAATGGCTCGCTGAGTGGGTCGGCATTTTGATAGGCTGCGAGTGTGACCAGGTTGTGGAACATGGCATGGGGATTGGTGAGCGCATTGGCATGTGCAAGGATGGGGAAACCGGCAAAAACATCATGCTCAACCTGATACTCGTGCATATAGCGGCGCATGAGCAGGGCGGCCTGTGCATTGGGGGTGAGCCCTTGCACGGCTTCATAATCACTATCCTCGCTCAACGTTTGCATGGATTCCGCACCCGGTCCAAGCTGGTCGGTCACCTTCTCAACGCCCAACACCAGCGCCACTTTTGCCTCGCCCGACTTGACGGCAAAATAGCCCATGCGTAAGGCAGCACCACCTGAGGCTCCACCCGCTTCGATGGTCGAGGCTTCGATGCCATCCAAACCACCATAGTCCGAGATGAGCGCACCCAGGTGAGCCTGGTGTGAAGCGGAGGGTGCGATCATATTCCCGACGAACAATATATCGGGTCGTAGACCGCCTGCGTCCTGGATGGCTGATTCCAAAGCCATGAGCGCCAGGTCGCGCAGCGAGATGGAGTAATGCTCACCGACGTCCGTTTGACCGATGCCTGCGATGACGACTTCACTCATTGGATGATTATCCCCATATTCAATCGTTTCATTTCATTGCCAGCTTACCACGGTAGCGCACATAGGTGCCGTAATCAATTTCAGTGCGACGGGCAATATATTCCTGGGTCTTTGGAGCGCGGTCACGGCGCTCTCGGATGAGGTCGGTCACGCGGATGGCGAATGCATCCGAGCCAGCGCCGGAGCCGAATGAAACCATCAGGATATTATCCCCGGGTTCGGCCACATCCAGGATACCGGTGAGCCCAATCAGGGCTGCCCCGGCATAGGTGTTGCCGATTACCGAAACCAGCAGCCCGGGAGCGATTTGTTCCTTGGTGAACCCAAGCTGAGCTGCCACACGCTGGGGGAACTTCGAGTTGGGCTGGTGGAATACCGCCCATTTATAATCCTTGGCGGTGGTATGGGTACCTTCCAGCAGCGCATTTGCAGCCTCAACGATGTGCTTGAAGTAGGCCGGCTCACCGGTGAAACGCTGACCATGCTCGGGGTATTTCTGGTATTCCCGCCGCCAAAAATCAGGGGTATCGGTCACATATGAATACGAGCCCTCGAACACTGCCAGGGCTTCTTCTGCCGGGCTGAGCAGGAAGGCTGCACCACCGGCTCCGGCGGTGTATTCCAGGGCATCACCCGGGCGTCCCTGGGCGGTATCCATGCCGATCGCCATGGCGTAATGCGCCATGCCTGAACCGACGAAACCAATCGCTGCCACCATGGCCTCGGTGCCAGCCTTGCAAGCAAACTCCCAATCCGCTGCCTGCACGTAGGGCACTGCCCCAATGGCCTCCGCCACGATGGTCGAGGTGGGTTTAACCGCATAAGGGTGCGATTCTGAGCCCACCCATACGGCACGAATGTCTTCAGGATGGATCTGCGCCCTCAGCATGGCATTGCGGGCGGCTTCGATTGACATCGTAGCCACATCCTCATCCAGCCCGGGGACGGCTTTCTCCTTGATCGGCAGTCCTCCGGCACCATCCGTCCAGATGCGAGCCACTTCCTTGGCAGGCAGGCGGTAACGCGGCACGTAAGCGCCGTAGCCGATGATCCCCACCGGCTTGGAAGGTTTGAGCAGCATAGGTCTGAGATTTGCTTGAGGCATTTCCATATTTATCACTTCTTTCTGTTGATTTCGTTCCATCGGCAACCAGGGTCAGCCGAAATCACTGCATGGAACGGTCTATTTCATCTTAGGAACCAAGAGTATATCATTTCTTGTTTCCAGTTATGACGGGGCAGTAAACCTTATTAATAATCATCCTACCCAATGCGCCAGCATATGCACCGATAAAAGCCGGAATGAGTGCCAGCAGTGAGGCATACCAGCCCGGGCTGGGTGGGCTGACGGGATGGTAGCCAAGGCCGGTCGCGGCCAGGTAAACTCCGGGCAGGCATAAAGCCACGATGATCGCCCACAGCCAGGCAAATTTGGGCTGAATCAGGCCGAGCAGGAACGTCACCACCAATATCACCAGCACGGCGGCCTGGGGTTCGTCGTTGTTGAAGTCGACCCAACCGGCGAAGATGCCTCCAGCGAAAGCTATTATGATACAAATCGAGATTAGAACCTTATTCATTCATCATCTCACGGGAATTGACAGGTCATCAATCTTTCTTTTCCATCTCCGCCAAAATTTCCTTCGCCCGGTCGATGCGGACAGTCTTCTCAGCGACCATGCGGGCGGCCAGCTGCTCGATCTCATCACCCTGGGCTCCGGCGGCGATAGCCACCTGGCGGGCGTGCAAGCCCATGTGACCGCGCTGGATGCCCTCGGTTGCCAGGGCACGCAGGGCAGCCAGGTTTTGTGCCAGCCCCACCGAGACGATGATCTCTGCCAGCTGTGCAGCCGTGGTGACGCCCATCAGCTTGATGGAAGCGCGCGCCGCCGGGTGCACCTGCGTGGCTCCACCGACGATTCCCACCGCCATGGGCATCTCCAGGCTGCCCACCAGGTTGCCCTGTGCATCCTGCCCCCAGGTGGAGAGCGAGGTGTAACGACCGCTGCGGGCGGCGTAGGCATGTGCCCCAGCCTCAATGGCGCGCCAGTCGTTGCCCGTGGCAATCACCACCGGGTCGACCCCGTTCATGATGCCTTTGTTATGCGTGGCTGCCCGGTAGGGGTCGGCAGCTGCGAACGCCCAGGCGGAGATGATGCCATCGCGCACATCTTCAGCCGGGTAGGTCTCGAAAGCCAGCTCGCGCAGCGGGATGGTGCACTCCGCCCGCGCTAAACGGCGGTCAGCCAGGTTGGAAAGGATACGTAAATGAGCTTTACCGCCGGTGAGGCTTTCCAGCTGGGGTGCCAGGCGCTCGACAGCGGTGTTGACCGCGTTGGCACCCATGGCATCACGCACGTCGTAAATGAGATGCACCACTAAAAAGGCGCCAATGGGTGAGTCTTCGATCAAGCGCACTTCCAGGTCGCGCGGACCTCCCCCCAGGCGCTTGAGCACCGGGTCGAGGTCGGAAATCTCCCTAAGTAATCGTTCTTTTTGGCTCAGGATAGCTTGCCTGGCAGTGGTTAAGTCGGTAATGGATAACAGCTGGATTTGGCCAATCATTTCAGGAGGGTCAGCTTTGGCGATAAAGCCTCCCCCTGCACGCGCCAGCTTGGCCATGAAAGATGCCCCTGCCACCACCGAGGGTTCCTCGATCGTCATGGGCACCAGCACTTCACGCCCGTTGACAATGAAGTTGAGGGCGACTCCAAGCGGCAAGGCGAAGGTACCCACCACGTTCTCGATCATGTGGTCGGCCTGCTCGCTCGATAGTCCTGCCTGCCCACTCAACGCGGCGATATCTTCCGAGGAGAGCTCTCCGCGCTGGGAAATTTCAATTAAACGTTCCGCCAGGGGCAGGTTATAAAAACCTGGAATGCGTGATCCTTTAGCTACGGTTGGCATGCAACTCCTTTCAGGAGTGGACCTGCGACAGCACAAAGCTGTCAAGTCAAGTCTATCTGCTGGGGCTGGCAAAAGCTATCAAATTGCCCAATCGCTTCAAATTTTCGATTTATTTTATCCGATGAGGAAATTACTTGGGACATGTTCACCGCATGAACCATGTTGAACCACCCCAATGGAATAGTATGTGTATAATCAAGCAGATCGATCTAATAAGAATTCCGTAGTTGCATTAACTGGAAAGGATGAGGGCAGATGATGGATGAGGGATATCATATCGAAAGTTTGGATGAGCCTGCCTGGGAGGTCATTGGAGGGGGTATCCGGGATTACAACAACCAGCAGGCAGGTGACGGTCATGGAAAAAACCTGTGTTACGTTCTTCGTTCTGCAAACGGCTCCATCGTTGGCGGGGTGATCGCTGAGACCCACTGGAACTGGTTGTTTGTAAACTTGATGTGGATCAAAGAAGAGCTGCGCAGCCACGGATATGGGAAGCAGCTCTTAGCGATGGCGGAAGCCGAAGCACGCCAACGCGGGGCAACCGAGGCATACCTGGACACGTTCAGTTTCCAGGCGCCGGAGTTCTACAAGAAAAATGGCTATCAGGTCTTTGGCGTGCTGGAGAATTTCCCACCGGGTCACCAAAGGTACTATTTTACAAAACATCTATAGTACATGCTATATCATAGCGGTTCAAATAATTCGTGGAACAATTCCATGTCGATCTACGTTTTGGCTTTAACGATCATGAATTCATCAATGCTTGATCAATTTGCCGGTATGGAAGGGAAGAACACATGAAGTCTCGGTTCCTGGCGATCATCATCATAACCATACTGCTGGCGGCTTGTTCTCAAGCCACCCAGGCTGGAAACCCGGCCTGGGTCGACCAGCTGATCAAGAAATACGAAAGCGAGCCGGTGGGCAACCCCCCGCAATCCATCTGGCGCTACGAATACAATGGGCAGGAGGTTTATTACGTTCCGGCCCAGTGCTGTGATCAATTTAGCACGCTTTATGATGGCAGTGGAAACGTCCTGTGTGCGCCGGATGGCGGGTTCACCGGCAAAGGCGATGGCAAGTGCAGCGATTTCTTCGACCAGAGGACCAATGAGCAGCTGATCTGGAAGGATTCCCGCACACGTTGAAGCACTGCTCGGGTCCTTTCGATGTATTCCGGATATACTGTTGAATATCTAAACTGATGATCAGTCAATAGAAATTTCAACCCCTGATGATAATGAAGCATTTCTCGTGGATTCCAGCACTCTTAATCCCAATTCTCATATTGAATAGCTGTCAATCGTCCATTCCTTTACCATCACCCACTGTAACCCTCAAACCTACAGTAATTCTTCCAACCAGGACAGCTGCACCAACAAAAGAACTGATCGTAATCCCATCTCAGACAGCGACTCAAACTCCAAGCCCACAATCTACGACAACTCAGGCTCCGACAGCTACGTCGGCACCAGGACCCAATATCGACCTTTTGTACCTTTCAAATGGCGCGGTCTATCTTTTCAATCTTCGAACACTGTCAATAGTGAGACTAGACCTTTCCCAAAACGAGATAATTGATGCATCCTTAAGCCCGGATAAGGAATATATCGCCTTCTCCGATTCCAATGGCTTGCATATTTCTAAAAGCCCCTTCACTCAACAGGCGTTAACCGTTCCTTCGGTTAATGAAGCGTGGTCACCTGTGTTCAGTAATGATAATCATCTAGCCTATTCTGATTTCGAGGGCTTAAAAATTTACAATCTGAAAACCAAGGCGATAACGATATTAAAATCGCATTACCGAGGCGCTTATCTCAATTTTGATGAAAGACACAACATCATTTATGTCCCAGATCGATGGTCGCCGGATGGCAATTGGTTGTGGATAAAGGTTGTGTACTGGGAAGGTGTATCTTCGATCCTTTCGAACGTATTCACAGGTATAGAAAAATACTACTCAACCTGTAATACAGATATCGATTGGTTGCCTGATAGTAGTGCATTCGTAACCACTGTTTTTTACTCAGGGTATTACTCTTGTGGCGAAGATAGCGGCGTATTTGTTATTAAGGTATCTGGGAATGATCTCCATGAGCAACGGGTTTATTCAGACACCATTCCCCAAACTGATACAGGTGGCTGGTCTTTCAGTAATGCTATATGGGACTATTCCGGCAAATTAATCACCTTCGTACAAAATACTACAATTAATAATATAGAGGTTTCTAGGCTATTACTCTTGAATTATGCAACTAATCAAATTCAGGAATTGGATAATAGCCAGTATGGAATTACTTCCCCCAAATGGTCAGAAGATGGGAAAAGGCTCTATTATCTTATTAATAATGAAAACGATAGTAGCCTCATACTATTGAACGTTAGAACATCAGAAAAGGTTATTATTTATCACTTACCAAAAGTCACGGAACTTGTTTCTGTTATACCCGATGGAGATTGGTTGATTGCCCGGACATATCTATACTCTGATCAGCTTGATTATATATTTTTGATTAATATTTTAACTGGTCAACAGATAATGGTCTCGGATATTCAACCGGATTACGAAAATGAGCCATTACTTGGTATTTTAACAAATCAATAATCTAATTAAGCCGTCATTCGTATAAAAGGCAGGTGAACATGTCAAAATCACCGGTAAAGGTATAATGGTTCATCAAATGTAATATACAATAAGTGAGAATTTTAGTGAGTGGCTGTTGACACCCCATCCTGAATGATGATTACTCCTGGTAATCAGAAAGGGACTATTCCATGAAGCGTATCCTCATTGGATTTCTTATCATTCTGTTGTCTGGAGCAATCAATCCCGCTGCTGCCCAATCCGCGTCCATCTCAGGCGATGAACCTCAAAATCAAAGCCGGTTGGTGGTGTTTGAAGCTTTTATGAACCCTGCCTGAGGGAACTGCCAGACCGCCGGTG
Source organism: uncultured Chloroflexia bacterium (assembly GCA_963809805.1). Taxonomy (GTDB): domain Bacteria; phylum Chloroflexota; class Anaerolineae; order Anaerolineales; family UBA4823; genus FEB-25. The sequence continues at coordinate 48,529 of CAWELB010000005.1, forward strand.
CGGTGGTCGATAAATTGGCACAGGAATATGCGGGTCAACCCGTGGTCTTCCTCGAATACAACGTGAATGGCAGCTTCTATTCCCGCTCCAGCCGCTGGTGGCAGGCCTCCGGGCAGGATTATGCCAGCTTACCGATGGTGATGGTGGATAGCGGGAACCAATACGAGGATGGCTATCTTGACTATCAAACGGTCTACAAGGGCATGGTGGATACGTCGATGGTCAGGCCTCCCCAGGCAGCCTTGGAAGCTTACGCCTGGCGCGACGGCAACAAGGTGGGTTTCTATGCTCTGGTAAATAACTTCAGTGGTGTTACACTTTCACCGGCTAATCACGCAACCATCCACGGGATCGTCTATGAAGATATCCACGCGGGTGCCACCGACCGCTATGTGCGCGCGGCCGTTTCAACTGCAATCACTAATCTTGAGCCTTTAGGAGTTTCCACTTTTAGCATGGAAACCTCCGATTTGGAAGGGGTCAATTGGGACAAGCTGCATTACATCGTCCTGGTGGATTACACCCCGCTTGATCCCGCGGGGGCATATGACATGCTGCAGGCTGTTCAAGCTACTCTCATTCCAGCACCATTTGCCGTCGATCCGATCTCGGTCTCATTTTGTGTCGCGCCGGAAAACCCCTACGATCCCACCATGACCCTTAACCTCACCGGTGCCGGCTTCCTTGAATGGTCAGCCCTGGCGGATGTTCCCTGGTTGACGATTGTACCGGATAGCGGCACAGTACCCACACAGCCGGTTATTACCGCTTCTATCTCACAGCTGCCCCCGGGGGTATCCCAGGGAACGATCACGTTTACCACGGTCGACGGTTATTTTTCCAAGGTACTGCATTTCAAGGTTTTTTATGGAGTGTGTGTGCCATCCTACATACCCATCGTACACCGGTAGAACGATTCAGTTTATGGATAACGGGTGAAGCCAGGTTCCCGGGTTATTAGATTAATCCGGTGATAGGAGAATTACGAGTTTCTAACAAGAATATTTTCAATTTACAGCCTGCGATGTGGATTGGCCTGCTCCGCCACCAGCTCACCCAGCCGTTCCATCGCCCGGTCGGTCTCATACGACCACCAGGCGGCGTTCAGGCGGATGAAGTTGCGGTACTGCTCGGTAGCGGAGAACATGTACCCGGGCGCCAGGGTGATCCCGGCTTGCAATGCCTGCTTGTAGAGCACGAGCGAATCGACGGTATCCGGCATCTTTACCCACAGCACGATCCCACCGTTGGGTCGTGTCACACGGGTTCCCTCCGGGAAGTAGCGCATCACCGCCTGTGACATCTGCGACACAAAGCCGGCATATAACCTGCGGATGCTGCGCAGGTGATGGTCGTAGCCACCCGATTCGAGGAATTTGGCAATCGCCACCTGGGGCAGGGTAGCGGTAGCCACGTTGGTGGTGTATTTCAGCCATTCGATGGTCGACTTGAACCTGCCGGGTACCACCCATCCCACCCGGTAGCCCGGCACCAGGTCCTTCGAGAAAGAAGAGCACAGCAGGACCAGCCCCTTGCGGTCATAAGCCTTGCATACGCTCGGGCGCACTCCTGAGAAATATAATTCACCGCACACGTCCCCTTCGATGAGCGGGATGTCTTTGCGGGCTAAAAGCTCGACCAGCTCGCGCTTGTTTTCATCAGGGATGCAGCTCCCCAATGGATTATTGAAGTTTGATAACACCAGACAGGCCTGGATGGGATTATGCTCGATGGCGAACCTGAGCGCAGAAAGGCTGATCCCATCGCGTGGATGGGTGGGGATCTCGAGTGCCCGCAAGCCGAGTGATTCGAGCACCTGCAATACACCGAAATACATGGGGGATTCGATCGCCACAGTATCTCCAGGTTTGCATACCGCCCGCAGGCTAAGCGTGAAGGCTTCCAGACAGCCAGAGGTGGTCACTACATCGGCGTGGGTGATATTGCAGCCGAACCCTACGGCACGCTGGGCAATCTGAATGCGCAGCGCTTCATTGCCTGGCGGGATGTCATAGGTGTTGTACTGGTGTATCACCTGGCGCGAAATAGATGCCATGATCCGGTTCAGTCTGGCGGGGATCACCAGCTCGGTATTTGGGATTGCTGCCCCCAGCTGGATCAGATCAGGGTTGGTGGAATCCCTCAGCACCATCATGACCAGCTCGCGCACACTCACCAAAGTTGGATCCTGTACGGGGGTCGACATATCGGGCTCGGGCAGCAGCTCAGCAATGGCAGAGCGCACATAGAACCCTGATTGAGGTCGGGTCTCAATCAAACCCTGATTCTCCAATATCATATATGCCTGTAAAACCGTAGTGACGCTGATCTTGCGCTGCCGGCTGAGCTGCCTGACGGAAGGGATGCGCTCACCCGCCCGAAACGTCCCTTTGTGGATCAGCTCACCCAGTTCCGTGGCTACCTGCTCATATAAAAAAGTATCCTGTTTGGCTTGGTGACTCATATTAAGCCCTCTTGAGGTTAATGTCTGACAAGTACAGTTTGGCAATCTAAAAAGCAGTACAGTCTAATGATAACACAACTGTTATGGTTACAATACCGGTAATTTGCATCTGTTATTTTATTCTATTTTGTATAAAATTGAGCATAAATAATGATCAGGAGATAGTGCCATGTTAAACACCAGACAAAATATCCATTCCATCACCGAGATTTCCCTTCCCAAGCATAAAATGTGGACCCTCGAAGGCGATCGTCGCGGTGATGTGATCAGCTGTCTAAACGGTACCTTGTGGATCACCCAGGAAAGTGACCTGAAAGATTATGTGATTGAAGCTGGCAGGAATTTTTGGGTGACCAAGCCGGGCGCCGTTGCTGTGCAGGCATTGGATGACTCACTGCTTAAGTACAGCGTAAATGAGCTACAAAATCACATCGAGAAAAACCACCAGCCGATTCATCAGACGCATCATTCACGTGCAAGCCGTCTATTACGGTGATAATATCCTTAGTCTCATCTGCCTCCTCCAAAGGCGAGACTGGATCGTAAATGATGGCCTCTTTCCAAAGAGGCTATCATTTTTTTATAGGTTTGATTCGAATACTCAGCCTTTGGCTGCCGATCCCACGGCTAAACAGCCGGGAGAGGCACCCAGGTGCCCTGAATAGCCGAGTGCCATGCGCCAGGGGCTGTCCGCGCGTTCGGAAAAACCTAATGCTCGCACCAGGTCGCAGGCCTGATGATTGGTTTCAAGGATCCCAATACTCATCTGCCTCTCCCCTGCCTGGAGTGCAAACGAATAAAGCAGCTCCTGGGGGTTGATTGCGTCGGCAGACGTTACCCATGGTCCGACTGACATCCAATCTTCACCCCTGCGACCGAGAATGTATCCGCTTACTATTCCGGCCTCGGCCAACACGTAACTCAGCTCTGGGTAGATCTCAAAGCGGCGCCGGAGGAAGAAGCTCCGGTCGGCCCCAAATGATACCCGATCCAGACTGAAGACCTGTCCCAGGTCATCGAATGTCATCGGACGCACACGTGGGCTGAGTTTACCTGCCAGCTGCCCTGAAAACCTCCACGAACGGCACAGCTTGAGGAACCCATTACGCTCGTATAACTCTACTGCTTTCACTACCCCGTCCAGGTACACAACCTCAGACCCTCGAGCTTGTAGAAGCATTACGCCATGATTCAATAGTTTTGCCCCTACGCCTCTCCCCCGCGCCTCGGGACGCACGATCAATTCGCCGATAAAACCACTTTTACCGTAGCTGGTTGCGATGCATATTCCGACCGCCTGTCCACCAGCCTCCGCGATCAGGCAGCCTTTTGGGTCGTGAAGATAGAACCCCTCCAGGCTGGTGCGGTTTTCACTCACCCAGCCTTCCGCTGCGGTGCATTGGGCGGCAAAATCCAGGTCGGGTGCTTTCATTCCCCGGATTACCAGGGTGGCAAGCTGGTTGTCAATCGTTGTGAGTATCATCTACGGTATCAACGGGTATAGCTGTCAACTGGCATTGCTCAGCTTAACGCCCAACTGATAGGCGCGTTCCAAGAGTTCAGGCTGTTTCAGCACGTCGCCTTCATCATTGGCTGAAGCATAAACCATGCCGGTGATATCCGCTCCAATGTAGCGGAACATATCCTGAAATGAGCGAATGGCATTGATCGCTCCCGAGCTGTAGGGGTCAGTATCACCATAGGTTAAAATGATCCCGAAGTGCTTCCCTTTGAGTGCACTGCCTTGGGTACCTTCCAAAGCGTACCAGCGGTCAATAAACAACTTGGTTTGGGCGCTCATAGTGAACCAGTAGATGGGGCTGGCAATTATGATCGCCTGGGCTGCCTGCAGTTTGAAGTAAAGCGGCTGCATGTCATCCTTGAGCACGCAAACCCCGGTTTCCTTGCAAGTATCACAAGCATCGCATGGACGGATGTCCATCCGGTGCAATGAAAAAGCCTCCACCTCCGCCCCAGAAGCTTTTGCCCCTTCACTCGCCTTATCTGCCAGCAGGCTGCTGTTGCCTTTCTCTCTCGGACTGCCCTTGAAGACCAATATTTGTTTTTCCATGTGCACCTCCCGGGGGTATTTTACTGCTTTTCACCCGATTGAGGTTAATGTGCCATCTTTCACAAAGCCATATTAGCCAAACATCACCAATTAAGGTAAAATTATGTCGTGGTGAGGTTTCCTGGATGATATTGTTAACCCGTGAGCAAATTGAAGCTCGGCTGGTTGCTTTGCACCGTGCCAGCCTGGAGCTGATCAGCGACCTTTCACTGGAAGTCGTGCTTGACCGAATCGCCAATCTTGCGCGTGAGCAAGCCGGGGCGCGTTATGCCGCTTTAGGCGTAGTGGATGAGAATGGGAAATTGGTTCACTTTATCCCGGTCGGTATGACTTCGGATGAGATCCACCAGATGGCTCACCCTCCGATCGGCCTCGGGTTGATCGGTGCCATCGCCAAGGAACGCCGAACCATACGTATCCCCGATATAGCACGTGATAATCGCAGTGTTGGTTTTCCTCCCAACCACCCCCCCATGAACTCATTCCTGGGAGTGCCTATACTTTCCGGGAACAGGCTGTTGGGTCAAATTTACTTGACGGATAAGGAAGATTACACCGAGTTCACGCGCGACGATGAACGGGTAATTGAAATGCTCGCCGCGTATGCTGCAGTGGCAATTGTGAATGCGCGCATGTATGAAGACCTCATGGAGCGCGACCGTTCGCTATCCCAAAGCAACAAAGACTTAAAACTGCTCAATGACATCGGCGAGACGCTGGCAGACACCAACGAGATCGATAAAATCCTGGAAAGAACTCTTGACCATATCATGTCGTATCTGGAGGTCGAGGCAGGTGAAATCTTCCTGACCGAAGAGGATGGGTTATCGCTGCGCATGGCAATGCACCGAGGTGAATCTGCGGATGCGTTCTGGACCAAGGATCAGTTCAGGCTGGGAGAAGGTTACGTGGGTATGGTCGCAGAAAGCGGCAAGCCCATGGTGACCAATTCTTTGCAACATGATGTGCATTTTTTACGCCGTCAGGTTATTAATGAGGGATTCCAATGCCTGGCGTGTATTCCATTGATTGCTCACACCAATGTCATCGGGGTAATGGGGGTTGCCACCCGGCATATGCAGCGCCTGGAACCACGCGAAATCAGTCTTTTAACCTCGATCGGGACGTGGGCAGGCATTACCATTGAAAACGTGCGTTTAAACCAGCAAGGGCGAAGATTGGCTGTGCTGGAGGAACGCGAGCGCATCGGGATGGATTTACATGATGGGATCATCCAGTCCATTTATGCGGTGGGTTTAGCCCTGGATTATGCCCGCATGGAAGTCGAAACCAACCCCCGTAAAGCCCTGGTGAAAGTGGAACAGGCGATTGAGGGATTGAACGGCACGATTCGCGACATTCGCACATATATCATGGATTTACGTCCACGCCAGTTCCGTGGTGAAAATCTCATGGATAGCCTGCAGCGCCTGATCGATGAAACGCGGCTCAATACTCACCTGGAAATTATCCTCACGGGACCTGACTCTGGTTCAGTGATCCTTCCCACTCCGATTTCTACCGCACTGTTCCATATCTCACAGGAAGCCCTGGCAAATATTGCCAAGCATGCCCAGGCGCACCTGGCAAAAATGAGTATATGGCTTGCACCCGGGCGTGTCATGCTGGAAATTACTGATGACGGTGTGGGCTTCGATGTAATTAATACGAGCCTGTCCCTTGGGCATGGATTAGCCAACATGCGCACGCGCGCCCGTAAGATGGGGGGAGATATCGAGGTCAATTCTGAGCCTGGTAAAGGCACCTCAGTCCTGGCGTGGGTGCCATTGGATCGGAATGATGACTCTGACCAGCCGAAACAACCCGAAGATTAAGCAAATTCGCCAACTGCTTGCGAGGCGTAAGGAACGTGACGCAAGCGGGCTGTATGTGGTTGAAGGCATCCGCCATGTGGGCGAAGCGATCGCCGCACATGCGAGCATCGATTACATCTGTTATGCCCCGGATTTTCTTGTGAGTGATTTTGCGAATAAGCTGATCCAGGAACAGCTGCAGCTTGGAATCCCTTGTTATTCCGTCGATGGCGATACCTTTTCCAGCCTGGCAGGTAAAGAAAACCCGCAAGGGATTATCGCGGTTGTGCAGCAACCCCATCTGCATCTCGACGACTATTCACCTGAAACCTTCCCCTGGGGAGTCGCGCTGGTAGCCCCTCAAGACCCAGGTAATATCGGAACGATCTTGCGCACGATTGATGCCGTCGGCGCCAGCGGTTTGATCCTGCTGGATGATCCGGCGAGCAACCAATATAGCGCTGACCCCTACCATCCGAGCTCAGTGCGCGCCAGTATGGGATCCATCTTCTGGTATCCGCTGGTATCAGCCACGTTTTCTGAATTTCGTCAGTGGGCAAGCACATGCGGTTATAAGGTTTACGGTACGTCTGCTCACGCGCAGCAGGATTATCGGCAGGTCGAACATATCGAACGTCCATTAATCCTGCTGATGGGCAGCGAACGCGAAGGGTTAACTCCGTCTCAGTCTGAAGTATGCGAAGTGATGCTAAAAATCCCCATGCGCGGCCGGGTGACCTCATTGAACCTGGCGATTGCCACCGGGGTGATGTTATACACGATCGCAAATTATATCTAGCACCCGCGAGAGATATACCTAGCGCGCGGTGCTTCCCCCATCCACAAGCAGTGCTGTGCCGGTCATGAAACTGGAATCATCTGATGCCAGGAAGAGCACTGCCCGGGCAATCTCTATCGTCTCAGCCACGCGCCCGATTGGCAGGTCAGTCTTACGCGCCTCGGCTTCACTTACCCCACCAGAGGTGCGGTAAAATCCATCCTTCAGCCAGCGGTCCACATAAGTATCGCCGGGGCAGACGGCATTAATGCGGATATTCTCCCTGGCATGGTCAATCGCCATAGCGCGTGTCATCTGTACCACCGCCCCTTTTGAGGTGCAATAAGCTACCACCGCAGGTGCCCCGATGAAGGCCCAATCAGAGGCATTGTTGATAATCACTCCACTGCCTTGTGCCCGCATGAGGGGTATCACAAGCCTGGACATACGCCATACTGCGGTTACATTGAGCAGCATGGTATCGTCCCAATCTTCATCGGTGGTCGTTTCTGCGGTCCCACTCACCACGATCCCGGCATTGTTGAACAGGATGTCGATGCGCCCAAATCTGGAAACCGTTTCAGCCACCGAATGTTGGCAATCTTCCATGCGGCGGTGGTCTGCCTTGATAAAAAAACCACCGGTCTGTTCCGCTGCTTGTTCCCCAAGCTGCTTGCGGCGTCCGGTGAATGCTACGCTTGCCCCCTCAGCGGCAAACAATTCTACAGTTGTTCTTCCGATACCCGAAGTTCCCCCTGTGATCAGTGCTACCTTATTTTCCAGGCGCATGCCAACCCTCATCGAATGGAGGATGCGTTTTTAAACACGTGTGACCAGCCAGCGCCTCCACAGATCTTGCAGCGATCCTGGTACTCACCTGACACCTGAACACCCGTCCCATCACAATGGGGGCATTTATGGGATGGCTGCGCTACCAGCACGCTTCCCTGCCCATTACACACCAGGCAGATATCATTATATTGCCCATATTTGCCCGTCCCTTCGCACCAGGCACAGACTTCAGGAGCATATTGCATTACTGGCATGACCATATGACTTCCTCCGTAAATCAATTTCAGCTGACTGAAGTGATTATACCCGAGGATTGATTAAGCCTTTTATTCCAGGAGTAACCAATCGAATCTAGGTGAATCTATAACGCCCATGTGTTATGAAAACCTAGATAATAAATCATTATTGAATATATTTATAAATATAGACATAAATATCAATAAAATTCATTGACATATCATGAATATTGTGTATAATATTAATATCAACATAAATAATTAATCTCAGAGGTATCGACCATGAATGCAAATCCTGTTGTTGAACAACCAAAACCCTGGGCTCCCCGCTTTTTTACCATTTGGAGCGGTCAGGCTGTCTCGCTGCTCGGCAGCCAGCTTGTTTCATTTGCGGTCATATGGTGGCTGACTAAAACCACGGGCTCAGCCACGGTCCTGGCGACCGCCTCCTTAGTGGGGTTGTTACCACAGGTCATACTGGGCCCATTCACCGGCACATTGGTAGATCGTTGGAGTCGGCGCCTGACGATGATCGTCGCTGACAGTCTCATCGCCTTCGCCACAGTGATATTGGCAATCCTGTTCGCCCTGGGACATGTTCAAATCTGGCAAGTGTATGGGCTGCTTTTCGTCCGTTCCGTATGCGGCGGTTTCCACTGGCCCGCCATGCAGGCATCCACCAGCTTAATGGTACCCAAGGAGCATTTTTCGCGCATCCAGGGCCTCAACCAGATGTTGAATGGTGGTATGAGCATCGCTTCAGCTCCCTTGGGTGCCCTACTCCTGGCATGGTTACCAATGGAAGGCATTCTGGCGATCGATGTGTTCACCGCTATGTTGGCTGTGGTCCCACTGTTCTTCTTCCAGGTTCCCCAGCCAGAACGAAATGATTTACTGCCTGAAGCGAATGGAAAATCCACCTTCTGGCAGGATTTCCGGGCAGGCCTCAATTATGTTTGGGGCTGGCCAGGACTCATGCTCATCGGCATCATGGCCACAGTGATCAACTTTCTGATCACCCCGGCTTTCGCGCTGCTCCCCATCCTGGTCACCAAGCATTTTAATGGGCAGGCCATTCAACTTGCCACCCTCGAATCATTTTCCGGAGCTGGCTTCATCGTTGGTGGTCTGATCCTCAGCGCCTGGGGGGGATTCAAGCGGCGTATATTGACCAGCTTGCTCGGTTTGGAGTTTATGGGGTTGGGCTGCCTGGCTATGGGTCTGTTACCATCCTCTGCGTTCCCATTTGCAGTTGCCACCATGCTCTTCCTGGGCATTATCAACCCGATCGTCAATGGTCCTCTGCTGGCAGCGGTCCAGGCGGCTGTCGCACCCGAAATGCAGGGGCGTGTTTTTACGCTGATTCAAACCATGGCGGGTGCCATGTCACCTATCGGTTTGATCATTGCTGGACCGATCGCCGATAAGCTTGGGGTGCAGACGTGGTTTATCATCGGGGGTGTCGTCACTGGATTAATGGGAATCGCAAGCCTCTTTATACCTGCCATTATGCACTTTGAAGATGGCAGAACTGCTGGCCATCCAGCGGAGACGATAGGATCTGCTCAACCAGCCAATGAGCCTCTTGTGGAACGGAATTCTCCCATTACCCAATCTGCAGCAGTTAAAGTCGATTACACCTAGTCATTGATCAGCTTGCCTTATCTGTGGGAATAATAAAAGGCTCCTCAATCCAAGAGGAGCCTTTTTACTTCTTTGTGTGTAAGGCTACCACAACCCCCTTACAACCAACAGCACACCGATGATGAATATGGGAATCCCCACAATGGCACCCACCACCGTAATGGTTAGGATACCTCCCACCAACATTAATACCAGACCTAATATTACAGCTACTAACCTGCCTGTGAGTGAGACGATAAAAGCAATAAAATTCCATATCCAGATGAATGGTCTGAGAAGCCAATGGACTTTCTTTGGATTGATCATGTTACTCTCCTTGCTATATGTTATTAATACGTTATGCATCGCCGCTGGTTGCATTTGGAGTAAACTTAGAGTACCCTAATCTATTTGTAATTCTCTCGACTGACAATCTGTGTAAAATAGATACCAGCATGGTATTGGAGGCGCATTATGGTCAAGATAGATCCTTCTGAGATTACACCCAAGCGTCTATATCTCTCCCGCCGCCAATTCATTGGTAGTGCGGGTGCTGTCGCAGTAAGTGCTCTTGCTCTGGCAGCCTGCAATGGAAATCTGCCTAAGGTTACCGAAAGTCCACCAGCCTATACAGGTGCCACCACTGATGAGCTGGGAGCGCCTCTGACCTCATATCAGGATATTACGAATTACAATAATTATTACGAATTCTCAACCGACAAAACCGCAGTAGCAGATTTAGCGAGTAATTTTCCAACCTCACCGTGGAGTATCGCCGTCTCCGGTCTGGTCACCAATCCCAAAACCTACAGCATCGACGATCTGCAGAAGTTTAAGCCGGAAACGCGGATATACCGTCTGCGCTGTGTTGAAGCCTGGTCGATGGTCATACCGTGGATTGGCTTTCCGTTGAACCGATTGCTGGAAGACGTCCAGCCTACTTCGGAAGCACAGTTTGTCAAGTTCACCGCCATTTATGATCCCAAGGATATGCCTCTGCAAGGCTCCGATCTCCTTTCCTGGCCTTATGTTGAAGGACTGCGCCTGGATGAAGCCATGCATGACCTGACGTTACTTGTGACCGGGATGTATGGCGAAACACTCCCCAAGCAGGATGGCGCTCCGATCCGTTTGGTTGTTCCCTGGAAATATGGCTTTAAAGGCATCAAAGCAATTGTCAAGATTGAGCTGGTGAGCGACCCGTCTCCCAGTACCTGGATGCTGGCTGCACCGAGTGAGTATGGTTTTTATGCCAATGTCAACCCCAATGTAAATCATCCCCGCTGGTCGCAGGCTACAGAGCGCCGCATAGGGGAGGTTGGGAGGATAAAAACCCTAATGTTCAATGGGTATGAAAATCAAGTAGCTTCACTTTACACAGGGATGGATTTAAAAGTAAATTTTTGAAAAATATAAATGGGTTTTTCGACCGATGGTTGCAAATCCTGGTTCATGTCGGCTGTCTGCTCCCTATCCCATGGCTCTTATTCGATGCCTGGCAGGGGAATTTAACTGCTGATCCGATCCGCGCCTCTATACTACGGACTGGCAAAATTGCTCTGGAGCTGCTTGTATTAAGCCTCGCCTGTACTCCATTGAACACCATCTTCGGTTTCAAGCCTGCCCTCAAGGTCAGGCGGGCCTTGGGAGATTATTCTTTTTTGTATGTATGCCTGCACTTTACCATCTTTGTCAGCCTGGATTACGGTTTCGACCTTCAATATGTAATCCCCGAGCTGATCAAGCCGTATGCCCTGGTCGGGTTTATCGCAGGAGTATTATTGATTCCCCTGGCAATCACTTCCTTCCCGCCCTGGCTAAAGCGACTTGGTAAAAATTGGAAACGACTTCACAACCTGGTGTATTTGATCAATATTTTGGCAGCCTTCCATTACATCCTGGTGGTTAAACAGGGGGTTACGGGACCCTACTTGTGGATGATCCTGATACTTTTCTTGCTGGTTTTACGCCTGCCCCCCATACGCCACTTTCTGAGCGGTTTCTTTACCCATCAAGAATGAAACTGAGATTGGAATCAGTGAGGCAGTGGCGATTAACCACTGCCTTTTTGCTTTTTCGATATATAATCTCACCATGTCACCCTCAGCTTTTTCCGACTCATCTGACTCGATTACAGAACGAGAATTTAACCAGCTCATCCAAGATGCCATCATCGCGGTTAAAAATGGCAATCGGTCATTGGCGAAAAAATTACTGGATCAAGCTGCGCTGATCAACAACACTGACAGTCGCATCTGGATCTGGCTTTCAGCGACTACAGATGACCTGCAAGAACGGCGTAGCTATCTGGAACGGGCAGTGGCAATCGACCCATCCAATGCGGCCGCCAAGCGAGGCTTGTTGATGATCGATGAGAAGCTGGATAAGGCTCACATCCTCCCTGAAGGGGAAGGGATCAGTCCTCAAAAGCCTTCACAACCAGTAGAAGCCGTCATAAAAACCTACCTGTGTCCTAATTGTGGGGCTTCAATTTCGTACGACATCCATGAGATCAGCCTGGTATGCCAGTTTTGTGGATTTACCAGTAAGGTTGATCAACGCGTGATAAAAGAGAGCTCAGATCAGCTGTTGGACGTTGCTTTACCTACCGAAAGAGCTCATCGATGGGCAGACAGTCAATCGCGCCTTACTTGTGAACAATGTGGTGTGGTTATTATCTTGCCTCCCGGTCAAACCGCAGATAGCTGCCCCTGGTGTGCTGCGAATCGTTTTATCACCTCACCTACCCTGATGGAATTGATTGACCCTCAGCGGATTGCCCTGTTTAAGTTGGATCCGAAGAATGCAGGTGAGAGTTTAAAAACCTGGCTGAGCAAGGGTTTATTATCTCCAGATAACCTGGCTGGTCGCCATGCAGGCATGCTCCTTCACCCGGCTTATTATCCTTTCTGGCTCTTTGAGGGGACGCTCGAAGTCCCATGGTTTTGTGATGTCAATGTGGGGGCGAAAAACGTCCCGCAATGGGAAGCTCACACAGGATCCCAATTTGAGATGTTCAAAGACATCTTGATTCCTGGTGTGCGCAAGCTGTCACCTAATGATCTGGCCGGTATTGAACCATTCAATTTGAGTGAATTGGTGGATTTTTCTCCTGATTTCCTGGCAGGTTGGGTGGCCCTTACCTATGATCATCCGTTGGCAGATGCCTCCTTACGGGCGCGTGAAAAAGTGATCACCAAGGTTAAGCGAAACCTCTCGAACACGGTAGAACTGAACCACCCCAAGCGCAATTTCAGCACCGGGGCTGGCAAATGGAGTGGGCTCACCTATAAGCTCGCCCTTTTACCCATCTATATTGGCAATTATGTCTTCCAGGGTAAGCCATACCGCATACTCGTCAATGGGCAAACCGGTAAGGTGAGCGGCAAAAAACCGGTGGACAACCTTAAAGTTGCCATGCTATCCATCGCAGGGCTGATACTTTTGGTAATCGTTGTTGTTTTGCTCTTCTTGCTGTTCAAAAGGTTCACTGCCTGATTTATTTGATCTGGCAATTCCATGACCAAACCCTCCCTGCTGCGTAATCCCCAACTTGACGGTTCACCATTTTATTGGGAGGCAGGTTCCACTGGAGTGTTGCTGTGTCATGGCTACACAGCCACCACAGCCGAAGTGAGACTCCTGGCGCGCTTTCTCCACGACCAAGGATATACGGTCGCAGCACCTCTGCTGCCCGGGCATGGCACAACCCCGCAGGACTGCAACCGTTTTACCTGGCAAGACTGGTATGCCTCCCTTGAGCAGACTTACCAGCAATTGGTGGCACGCTGCCAGCGTGTGATAATCGGGGGTGAATCGTTGGGAGCGCTGCTCACCTTGCGCCTTGCAGCCAATCACCCGGAAGCCAGCGCCGTTTTGTGCTACGCTCCCGCCCTACGCCTAAAGCTCGGAAAAGCGACTACCCTACTGTTGTCAATTTTGGCACCTTTCGTCACCTCGATCCCCAAGGCTCCATCCACGGACGATAACCCCTGGCAAGGGTATGCGGATCAACCCTTGAAAGGTGCCGTGCAGCTTACACACTTACAAAAAGTGGTACTGGGTGTATTACCGCAAATCCACCAACCCATCCTGATCCTGCAGGGAAAGCTGGATCCGACAGTACACCCCTTATCGCCGCAGATCATATTGGATTCAGTTAGCTCATCCATCAAGGAGCTAAAGTGGCTGGAACATTCCACCCATTGTGTGATCTTGGACAAGGAACGTGACCTGGCTGCAAGACTGAGTCTCGAATTTCTGAACCGAGTTCTTTCATAGCCTTCAGCATTGGGATATTCCTCCCTATGCACATTTTTTCATCGTAGGAGCCTGACATGACCCGACTCATCCGCTGGTATGACTACATTACCTTCAACGTTTACTTTATGGGATTGACCACGCTATCGCAAACCATGGGCTTGATCACCCCGCTGCTCGTCCAGCAGTTTGTCGGTGAGACCCAAAAAGCCACTTATTATGGCACCTTCCGCCTATTCACCTTGATGGTGGCATTGCTTGCCCAGGCGCTGATGGGAATGTTTTCAGACCGCAACACCAGCCGCTGGGGGAGAAGGCGTCCATATATCCTGATCGGCACCATCGTGACCGCGATGTTAACCATCTTAATTGGTTTCACCGCCGGGATGCAAGGCATGGTCGGATTCTGGGTCTTATTTGCCATCGGGCTGGTACAGCCGATATTCTCAAACATGGGGCAGGCAGCAGAGCAAGCGATCATCCCAGACCTGGTGCCTGATGAAAAACGCGGCAGTTTCTCGGGTGTGAAAGCATTTCTGGAGATCCCCGTTCCATTAATCCTGGTGGCATTTACCGTGGGCAAATTAGTCAGCCAGGGGTATATGTGGGCTGGATTATTGGTGGCGATTGGAGTATTGGTAATCGCCATGCTGCTTACCATGCTGATCCCAGAAAAACCCTTGCAAGATAAACCTGCGCCTGTGGAGTGGGGACCTGTCTTGCGTTTGGTGGCGATGACCGGGCTATTCACCCTGATCATCCTGGGTATGGGTCAGGCAGTTAAGCTCGTCAGTAACTTAATGCAAGCTGTATCTTCACCTGCCATATTATTTGCTGTCATGGGCTTGCTTGGGCTGCTGGGGATGCTTATTGCAGTCGCACTGGGGGTTTGGCTGAGCGTGCGCATCAGCATCGGCGAAAAAGCACGGGAAAACCCCTCCTTCACCTGGTGGGTGATTAACCGGTTGGCATTCCTGGTAGGTGCAGTTAACCTGTCCACCTTCGCCATCTATTTTCTCCAGGGACGCCTGGGCTATGTCAAGGAAGCTGCAGCTGGTCCTGCCAGCAAGCTGATCTTGTTTGTCGGCGTTTTCATCCTGATATCCACCCTGGTAGCCAGTTTTCTCACCGATGCGGTTGGCATAAAGCGGATGGTGGCTTTGGCTGGTCTGGTGGCAGTGGTGGGTACGGTGGTTGCCCTCAGCATCCCCAGCCTGCCGGTCATTTATGTGGGTGGTTGCATCATCGGCATAGGCACAGGATTGTTCTACTCCGCCAACTGGGCCTTGGGCACGCTCCTGGTCCCCAAACAAGAGGCAGGTCGCTACCTGGGCATCTCTAACCTGGCTGGCGCTGGTGCAGGTGCGGTGGGTGCTTATATCGGTGGCCCAATCGCTGATTTCGTCACTGCCCAGGTGCCCCAGGTGCCGGGTTTTGGTTACGTTTTGCTCTTCAGCATTTACGGGCTGCTATTCCTGTTCTCTGTGATCGCCCTGACACAGGTGAAGAAGACCTTTAGCCAACCCTCCGCTGTTACTGGATAGTAAGGATATCTACTACCAATCCTGGTGTTGCTGCATGCCTCTATAAAGCAGAAAAGTAGATTCTGTTAATGTGAAGCAGTTCCAGGACTGCTAAGGATCAGCTTTCTGATACAGCCAATTATTTGGAAAGACCAGTTGCCAGACTGATAGCTGCTTCTGCCTCGTCGACCAAATGCCGCACAATTTCAGCTGCCGGCAGGATTTCTTTGATCAATCCCGTGGTTTGTCCGGTGAATGGGAAGAGTTCGCCAAAAGTACCCTGTGCAATGGAAGATCCCACAAGGTCCCGTAATCGTTGAGCATCCTGCTTAACCATGTCAGGTTGGTTTTGCAATTCCCGGATAAAAGCAGAGCTCAAAGTTCGGGGTATGGTCTGATAGGCGTGCTCGCCTATTGGAAATAGTTCCTTCCAAAACTCAACTTTGATAGTATCCTGTGAATCGGCTGCCAGGATGGCTTGTTTCCACTCCATGCTGACTGGGGCCTCCTGTGATGCCAGGAAACGGGTACCGATATTGGCACCTTGTGCACCCAGGATGAGGGCGGCTGCCAGCCCTCTTCCATCGGCGATGCCACCCGCGGCTACAACGGGGATCGGGCTGATTGCATCTACCACTTGCGGTATGAGTACCATACTGGCGATCGTTCCACCGAACCCTCCTGCCTCACTTCCTTGGGCAATGATAATATCCACACCAGCTTGTGCGGCATGGTAAGCTTGCAGGACTGTAGTTATCTGGTGCATAACCAGAATGCCTGCATCATGCACCATTTCAACGTAGCCATCCGGTTCACCGAGAGCGAAAGAAATAAGTTTTGGCTTTGTGCTTAAGACGTATTTAAAAGTATCGGGATCAGGTAACGATGGCGATAATGTGAAGTTCACTACGAAGGGATTGCTGGTTAATTCGTGAATTCTGGCTAATTCATTTTTTAAGTATTCCGGCGGACGGGCTCCAGCACCGAGACTGCCGATCGCACCAGCATTGGATACGGAGGCTGCGAGTTCGGCTGATGTAAATGGTCCCATTCCCGCCTGAATAATAGGAAATTTTATCCCCAGCAGATCGCATACACGTGTATATAACATATCATTACTCTCTTTCTATATTATTTCCCCACAATTTAGTAATCTGTCATTGACCGTACGATGATGGATTATTTTCCATCCCCCAGGTTCGTGATTTGTTCAAGCATATTGCACAGCTGCGGTCCGAGATGGCGCAGCTCCTCACGGTGTGTGCTTGCCAGACCTTTAAGCACGCTAATGCCTTTATCGGTCAGACTGATAAAGACCTGGCGCCGGTCTTCGCTATTGTGGATACGTTCAACCACTCCCTGCTCTTCAAGGCGATCCACCAGCCCAACCGCGCTGTGATGGCGTACTTGCAGCCTTTCGGCCAGCTCACCGATCGTCACGTGTTCGCGTCCCGGGTAACCGATAATGAATAACAAAGCCTGGTGCTGCTGTAAAGTCAACCCGGCAGTCTCGGCAGCATTTTCGCTGAAGCGCAGAAAACAACGCAGCGCATAACGAAACTCTGCCAGGGTCTCGTAATCTTCCTTTGAAAAACTCGAGAAATCTGTCATATCTCCACCAACGTATAGTATTCTGCAGCCTGTATATGGATGGACTCATCCAAAAAGGTTGACTTACATCGTAATACGATATATAATCAATTTTATCATATTTTTGCAATAACTATATGGGTGAGTAAAAAATGCGAAAGCCACCGGGAGGTGCACATGGCAAGTTATCAATACCTGATTATTGGCGGCGGCATGACTGCAGATGCAGCGGTGCGAGGCATCCGTGAGCTGGATGCAGACGGTACAATCGGGCTGATTGGGAAGGATCAGAATCCACCGTATAATCGTCCACCGTTAACGAAAGGATTATGGAAAGGCAAGCCGCTGGATAGCATCTGGCGCCGGACGGATCAATTCTCTGTGGATCTACATCTGGGGCGGACCGCGCGTTCGATCGACCCGGATAAAAAGCTCGTCCTGGATGATCAAGGGAATGAGTATACATATGAAAAACTGCTCCTGGCAACGGGAGGTACACCACGCA
This sequence comes from uncultured Chloroflexia bacterium, assembly GCA_963809805.1. Taxonomy (GTDB): domain Bacteria; phylum Chloroflexota; class Anaerolineae; order Anaerolineales; family UBA4823; genus FEB-25. The sequence goes on from CAWELB010000005.1 coordinate 66,185, forward strand.
AGCTTCCCTTCGGACCAGGGGATATCATTTACTACCGTACATTAGATGATTACCAGCAGCTGCGTGAAATGACCAAGAGAGCTGAACGCTTCGGGGTAATCGGTGGAGGGTTTATCGGCTCTGAGATTGCCGCCGCTTTAGCAATGAATGGGAAAAAAGTGACGATGATATTCCCCGATGTCGGGATCGGGGCCAGTATTTATCCGCGGGAGCTTTCCGAATATTTGAGTTCATTCTTCCGTCAAAAAGGCGTAGAGGTATTATCTGGGGTAAAGGTACAGGATATCCAAAAGCGAAACAATAAATACGAGCTGGTTACCGATGGTGACGATAAGATTCTCGTGGATGGGGTGATCGCTGGGATAGGCATCCAGCCCAACGTTGACCTGGCGCAGGCTACTGGCTTGAAGATTGCCAATGGCATCGTGGTGGATGATACCCTTCACACCAGCCAGTCAGACATTTTCGCAGCAGGTGATGTGGCTGAATTTAGCAACCCCACCCTGGGTAAGCGCATGCGCATTGAACATGAAGACAATGCCAATACGATGGGCAAGCAAGCAGGTCGCAATATGGCAGATGCCGACGAACCATACAATCATTTATCCTATTTCTACTCCGATTTGTTCGAGCTGGGTTATGAGGCTGTGGGTGAACTTGACTCTCGCCTCGAAACCTTTGTGGATTGGAAGGATCCATTCAAAAAGGGTGTGGTCTATTACCTGGCAGGTGGGCGCGTGCGGGGCGTGCTTGCTCTGGAATGTATGGGACACTGTCCCTAAGGCGCGTGAGCTGATCGCTGAACCTGGTCCGTTTAATGCTGCTGATCTGAGAGGTCGCTTGTAATTTAAGGGGAAATACTATGACCATGTTGGATGCACTTGCCTCATTTGTCGTAAATGCCGATTACGCTCAGCTTTCAGAAGCTGCCCGGGCACAGGCTAAGATTCGGGTTCTGGATGCTTTAGGATGTGCCATCGGAGCCCTGGGTGCTGAGCCTATCATGATGATCGCGGCTCAAAATGATGATTTCGGTGGCAATCCACTCTGCACCTTGATCGGGGGTGGTCGAACCGCACCCGACCGGGCGGCTTTATATAACAGTGCCCTGGTGCGCTTCCTTGATTTCAATGACAGCTACCTGGCAAAAGGAGAAACCTGCCATCCGAGTGACAACCTGGGTGCAGTGCTGGCTGCGTGCGAATATACCGGTTCCACCGGTATGGATTTCTTGACCGCCCTGGCAGTGGCTTACCAGGTGCAATGTCGATTAAGTGATGTCGCTCCGGTGCGGGCTAAAGGATTTGACCACACCACTCAGGGGGCTTATGCTTTGGCAGCGGGGGTTTCCAAAGCTCTGCACCTTGACCAGGCAAAAACCGCCAATGCCATTGCCATTGCCGGGACGGCTTTCAATGCCCTGCGGGTCACCCGGACGGGAGCACTCTCCAATTGGAAAGGCCTGGCTTACCCCAACACCGCTTTCGGAGTCACCCAGGCAGCCTTTCTGGCCATGCGGGGCATTACCGGACCCGGTGAGGTCTTTGAAGGCAATAAGGGCTTCATGGACGCCATCTCCGGGCATTTTGTACTGGACTGGTCCAAGGAAGACCTGGAGAAGATCACCCAAACCGTGGTCAAGCGCTATAACGCCGAGATCCATTCTCAGGCAACTATTGAGGGCATATTGGAATTGAAGCATGAGCAGCATCTCATTGGCCCAGAGATACGCAGCATCGATCTTGAGACCTTCGATGTGGCGTATAACATCATCGGGGGTGGTGAAGAGGGTGAAAAGTTCACCGTGCGCACCAAGGAAGAAGCAGATCACAGCCTGCCCTACATCGTGGCGGTTGCCATCCTGGATGACCAGGTGCTGCCTCCCCAATACCTGCCTGAGCGGATCCAACGAAACGATGTTCAATCACTGTTACGCAAAGTTAAGATCATCCCTTCTCCTGAGCTCAGCCAGCGTTTCCCAGCCGAGATGCCCTGCCGGATAAACATCACCCTCCAGGATGGGCGCGTGCTCACCAAGGAGAAGCGCGATTATGAGGGTTTTCGCACCCGCCCAATGCTGTGGGAAACCGCAGTTAGTAAGTTTAAGCAGCTCACACAGCCGTATATATCAACCGACCTTCAATTTCAGATCCAAGGTGCGGTTCAACAGCTGGAAAATATCCGCATCTGTGATCTGGTCACACTGCTGGAAAGAGTAAATAAGCAACCGAAGGAATAATAACTATGGAATCAAAATCAAATCCAATCGATGATCGAGCGTTTTCATTCTTGAGAATAAATGAGCGTCAGGCCAAACCTCGTAAACGAGGTGTAACCGAGATCCGTGGCCCTTACTATTCGCCAATGGGTAAGCGTTATCTTGAGGATATCCTGGAAACCATGGGAGCCTATGTGGATGTGTTGAAATTCGCCGGTGGCTCTTTCAGCCTGATGCCGCGTAAAGCTGTCCAGGAGCTCCTGGACCTGTGCCATCGCTATGATGTGCTGATCTCCACGGGTGGCTTCATCGAGCACGTGCTTACACTGGGTCCGCAGGCAGTCGATCAATACATCCAGGAGTGCAAACAGCTCGGGTTTGATATCATTGAAATATCCAGCGGGTTTATTTCCATTCCCACGGATGATTGGCTGCGCCTGATCGAGAAAGTGCAAAAAGCCGGATTGAAAGCCAAGCCTGAAGTGGGTATCCAGTTTGGGGCAGGTGGAGCAACTGCGGTTGCGGAGCTGGCGGCGGAAGGTACACGTGACCCTGAGTGGGCAATTCAGCAAGCCAAACGTTTCGTGGATGCCGGAGCCTACATGATCATGATCGAATCCGAGGGCATCACGGAGAACGTCACCACCTGGCGCACGGATGTAGTTGCCAAGATCATCAATGCGATTGGTTTGGAAAAACCGATGTTTGAAGCCGCCGACCCGGAGGTCTTCGCCTGGTATATCAAAAATTACGGAGCCGAGGTCAACCTGTTCGTGGACCATAGTCAGATCGTCCAGCTGGAGACCTTGCGCGCCGGGATCTGGGGCACCAAGAGTCTGTGGGGCAGAGTTTTGACCTATAAGGGCTGAACCCGTTATAATTAGGTTAGGCATTTTCACTTCCGTAAATCAATATAATGCTTAGCGTAAGCAGGGCATTGGTTAATTTCAGTGCGCGCTAATGGATGAAAGAACAGGAGCCTACTATGCTTATTCATGACGATCCCGAAGACTCTGATTTTGTCACCTCCATGAGCTTGAAGACCAGGCAAATATCCGACGAAAATCTGCGTAAGTTTGAAGGTTATGCCGCAGAGATTTTCTCTGCATTTGGCATGGATCTCAATTCACCTTCCACCAAAGACACTCCTCGCCGCTTCATCAGAGCCCTTTTTGATGCCACCGAGGGTTATGACGGCGATCCCAAGCTGCTGAAGATTTTTCACACAGAATGCCATGGTGAGCCAGACTGCAGCCTCGCCCAGGTGATTGAGGGTCCCATCCACTTTTTCTCATTCTGTGAGCATCATGTTTTCCCATTCTATGGAATGGCCTATGTAGGTTATATCGCCCATGAGAACATCATCGGCATCTCAAAACTCACTCGTATGGTGAGGCTGTTTGCCAAACGCTTTACAGTCCAGGAGCGTGTCGGCCAGCAAATTGCGAATACCTTGGAAGCTATGATGCATCCGCATGGTGTGGCTGTTTATCTTCAAGCCCACCATTTATGCATGGAGATGCGGGGTGTGCGCGAAACTGCTCCACTCACGCGTACCACCGTTTGGCGAGGGCACTATGCTGAAGACGCATCTTTGCGGGCGGAGTTCATGGCCGCCAGTAAGTAACTGCAGATCAAGCACTGATAAGTGGCTGCAAACCTATGACAGCATTGGATCATTGATCTGTTTACACTCCAGTATAGATATTGGATGGGTGCCTAAATGCCATTAACCGATAAACTTGTGCTCGTCACCGGTGCTGCCCTGCGGGTGGGGCGTGAGCTTGCTCTCGCGGTAGCCCGGGCAGGTGGAGATGTGGTCATCCATTACGGTCACTCCGACTCAGCAGCACGCAGCCTGGTTGAGGAAATCCAGGCTTTGGGTCGAAAGGCTTACCTGCTCCAGGCTGACCTCGATGAACCGGCACAGGTGAGCAAGCTTATCCCACATGCCAGTGAGTTTGGGACCTTGTATGGACTGGTGAACAATGCTGCCATTTTCCAATCGCTTAACTGGCAAACGACCACGATCGAGGCCTGGAACCAGCACCTGATGGTCAATCTGACCACTCCATTCTTGCTCAGCCAGGCTTTTGCCAAACAACTGCCGCCCGAAGCGACGGGTCGCATCGTAAATTTATTGGATTGGCGGGCGTTACGCCCGGGTGCTGATCATCTACCCTACACCATCAGTAAATCTGCCCTGGCTGCCCTCACCCAATCGCTTGCCATTGCCCTGGCGCCGCGCATCACGGTGAACGGACTTGCGCTTGGGGCAGTGCTCCCACCGAGCGAGGGAGTGGCGCCTGCAAATATCCTCAAAAACGTCCCTGCCAACCGGTGGGCAGACCTGGCTGAAGTTGGTCAGGCGTTGATATTCCTGTTGGATGGACCGGCATATGTCACCGGGGAGATCATCCACATCGATGGCGGCAGGCACCTGGTATAGCATGACACAGATGGAAGCCAGCTCGCATCAAGTCTGCCTGCTGCTTGGCTCAAATATCGAGCCTGTGCAGAATATTCCTCGCGCCGTGCTCCTGTTGAAGGAGAAAATGACCGTCCTGCAGGTCTCCTCCATTTGGGAATCAGCCTCCGTGGATTGCTGCTACCCTGATTTTCTCAACATGGCAGTTCTCGCTTCGACCAACCTGGATGCCAATGAGCTCAAAGAGCAAATCTTGCGACCACTGGAAGCTAAAATGGGTAGGGTGAGGACCGAAGATAAAAACGCGTCGCGGCAGATCGACTTTGACATTATCCTGTTCGATGGCAAATTGCTGGACCCCGCATTATGGCAGTATGTCCATCGGGCTGCCCCGGTATCAGAATTATTCCCAGATTACCTTTCTGCGACTGGGGAATTGCTCAAGTCTGCCGCCAGGCGTCTGGCTCAAGTGACACCCATCCGGATACGAACTGATATTTCCATCTCTTCGTATAGCTATTCGGAAGTCAAATCGAGTGCGTTTAGCCCATCAGCTTAAAAGAATCGGAATTAGAGCCAGGCGCATCAGAGTTACGCTTCTGGCTTGACGGTTCTGATCTGCCCTATCAAGTATCGTGACCACTGCTATACTCACCAATGTGAAGACCCCGATCACCAGGAACATCGCTCGACTGCCAATACTTCCGATCAAAAAACCGCCAGCCAGCCCGCCTATGGCTGCTCCGATCCCCACGATGACCGCTCCCAATATTCCCAGGGCGGTGGCTTTCATTTCTGGTGCAGAGTTCTCGTCTGCGTAGGAAACGCCAGCCACCCAAACCATGGGGAAAGTCATGCCGTTCAACAGCTGGAAGATCAGGATCCCGGTTGGAAAATTGAATGCCGCATATAACAGCAGGCGCAGCCCGGTGATGATTAACCCCAGCACGAATAATCCATGAGCCTTGAAGCGTTTAAGCAGCCGATGGGCGAAAAAAAGGACTGGCAGCTCACCAATGGTTGAGATGCTCAAAGCGAAGCCCATGGTGGTTTTACTGGCACCCAGTTCTGCCATGTAAGGGAACAGGTAGGCATTAATGGCAGCAAAGGCGATCCCGCCGACGAAAGCCAGGCATAGGAAATACACCCATCGACGGTTGGTAAGCATCCGACGTATATCTAGGCGTAATGATAACGCCTGCACCCTGTTCCCAAAGGTAAACTTTTGGCTGATGATGAACGCCAGAAACATGAGTACGGCGTATCCCCAGAATGCCAGCCTGATACCGAGAGATTGGACCATCAAGCCCGCCACTGGCGAGATCAGCCCCCAGCCAATCGTGCCTCCCAGCCTGACGCGACCATACATATCCTTCTTGTTGGCCAACATGGTCATGGTGGCACTGTCAGCCAGGGAAATGATGGGTGCTGAGAATAGAGAAAACAATCCCACCAGCAACAAAACCGGGATCAGAGTTTTCAGCCACGGGAAGATGCTAGCGATCACGGCTGCGGCAAGAACCGCCAGGCTCATGATAAGTTTATGCTGCCGGCGGGTATCTGCCAGTCCGGTCCAGAATGGCGCTCCCAGCATGGAAATCAATGGGGCGATACCGGTCAACAATCCAATCTCAGCCCCGCTGAAACCCAACCCCTGGTAATAAAGGACAATAAATGGCAAGAAAAAGGATAATGCACCGTAAAACAGCAGGTAAAACATGAAGGGAGAGCTTCTCTTCACTTTGCTTCATCCACCGTCAATATAAAGCCCGCCTGTTTGCTCCATCCAATCTGCAATCTTTTCCACCGCCAGAGCAACATTATCGTCTGATATATCCAGCCGCAGGGTATTCAACATAGAGGCATCGACAAATCGATTCATTACGTCCTGCTCTTTGACAAATACTTGTAGATCGTCGTACTGCGATGGTTTCCCCGATACCTTCACCCGTTCAGCCCTGGCCTGGCTGAAGGAATCGGCTGAGCGCGTACAGAATACGAGCCGGAAATTGAGCTCCTTGAGCATCTGCTCCAGCCAGGTAAAATCATAGGTTTTTCCGTTTTGCATGTACTGGTAAGTCTGAGTGGAGATATGAAAGCGGTCGACGATCCACGAATAGTATCTTATCTGCTGGAATAAGCGCGCCCAGGTGTGGTAGGTATCCATCGCCAGGGTTTCTTCCTGGGGCTCGAAGTTGATCAAGCCGCGCCCCCATGGGTAATTGGTAAACCCACACCACTCTGCTGAAACAAGCGGAGAATGGTAAGGATATTTGCGTGGTCCAACAAGGCGAGGGTGCTCATTTAGAGCGAATGCGATGTCGGTTTTATGCGTCAGGCGCGTCCCTTCCAGGATGATCTTCGGGCACATTTTCATAAGATTTATCCTGCTCTTTCTTTTGGGTGTAAGGGTCAAAGCGCGCAGAAGCTTCGATCAGCTTGCGCATATACTCCCACTGGGCTTCCTCATAGTGATAAATGCGCAGATGTTTCTTGTATTTTGGCTCTCCCACCAAAAGCCCATCCGGATCGGGCAGGAATGACCCATGGATGAAGCCCAGGCGGACGTGGTCACGGTAGATGCCGATCTGGCAGATTCCCGCACTCACTGGTCCACCCAGGTGCTTAAAATAATAGCTGAAACCCCGGCTGTGCTGGCTTTCGGTTGCATTGGGGGCAATACTGGCGACAATGCTGCGGATCTCCAGGACAATATCGCGCAGCTCGGGGGGTGTCATTTCCAGGTGTTTTTCAATGAATCTTTCCGGCAGCATGTCTAGTCCTAGGTAGCATCATCGAGAGTGTTTCTGGCAATTGTATCGAATCAATCGGCATTCGCGACGATGCCTCGCAAGTGATTTGTTTGAATGAAGAAAGGGTACTATTTTGAAAGCCCAACAATTCCTCCCCTGCGCCCTTACAGCCAATAAGATTGAATCTCACACAGCCACCTACACTTCCACAGCCATTTTATACAGCGCGTTCACCGTGTTCCAGTTGCGCGTGGTCACCGGCATGCCTAATTTTCGTTCAAAAAAGCTGTTCGAGAGTTTAGTCTTCCCATAACCGTTCGGGCAAAAAAGATAGACTGCCATGTGGGTGCGGGCAAATTCATCGTTCGTATCTCGCGGAGACACAAATTCACTCCACCAGGGTTCGGACGGAATCCGGTATAAAAAAGTCACATGCAGTTTGCTCGGGTCCTCATGCCTGTCATCCAGGAAAGGGTTACCTGCCAGAATACGCTGCAGCTCATCCGGCTGCCGGATGAACACTTCCGCACGATATCCACATGTGTGCTCGACCTGAGCTTCGATCCGTCTGGTGAGTGTGGCTGGATCTTGCGCCGGACTGTCAAAAATCACATTCCCACTCTGCACATAGGTCCTGACGTGGGTGAAACCCATCTGGGTATAGATCTCTCGCAAGGGTTCCATCTGGAGCCTCTTTTGACCTCCTACATTGATACCCCGCAGCATCGAAATGTAGACGCTCATTTTGAATTGATGCGCCTGGAAGAACCTTCGAGATAGACGGTGAATGCACCCGGCTTACCCGGGGGTGCCATTTCAAACCTGGCATCCAGGGTATCCGCCCCGGTTTTAATATATGTAAACCTGAACTGGGGTTGGGAAGGCACAGGTCTGCTCTCCAGGGTGATTTGGTTCTGGTCTGGAGATACGCTGACCTCATAATGGATGGTGTGCGCTTCATTATCGAAATAGATCGCTTTTTTCTCGCCACCCGCTTCCGTGTAGATAATCAATAGGTCATCATGGGTGTACCCTTCTCGCTCTGGGGTGGTGGAGAAAATCGTCCGGCTCCTTCTCACCAGGATGTTTCCATCCAGATTGAAGTCAAATGTGAACCTGCCATCGCCTTGCCCAGGGTCGCCTTCGTGCCCGCCTTCCCACTCCCCCAATAAAAACTTCCAAGCCTCCCAATCGATTGCCATAAACTTAACTCCTATTTTCGAGGTAATAAACTATATCCGGCTAAAAAATTTCCATTAGCCATGGCTGTCATTATAATCCTTGCGAGATACCAAGTCTTCCCACTGCATCCGAAAACCGACGTTTTAGTGCGGGTGAATAGCGATATTGCGGAAGATATCCACCTGGGTGAAGCTGCTATCGCCGCTGAGAGGAGAATGATCATTATTTAATAAAAAAAAGCAAAAAATAACGAGGAACAAATATTGTGAGGGTAGGGGAAAGGGAGGCAGTGGAGATAAAAGGCGCATGGTTGGGGGTTACAATTTTATTTTAATTACCACTGAAATCGGAAAATTGGTAAATCGTCGGAAATGTCAGTGGAAGATTGCTTCTTCGGGCTACGAAGTGTGGGTATATTCCAAGATGCGGATTACGCCCTCATCGCAATGACAGCGAAGTGAGTTGATTTCGATAATTCTGTATTTCACGGATCAAGATAGAGATACAGTGAGTAGTTACCTCCTGATGTAATTACTCACCACAACTATATATAACGGTCCAAAATTGACCAAACAATAAATATATTGTAGGGGCGCAGGGGAAAATTTCAATAATCTATATCCTCAAATCCCTCCCCTGCGCCCCTACGGGTCAGGAAACCTGGATTAGTGAGTAGTTACCTCCTGATTATAGCACAAACGTTCTAATTCACAAGGGCTTTAGGAAAACTCGCGCAAAAATCGTGATATTTTAAGATTTCTCATCTTATTCGATATTGCTAGATTGATTTAGCTTGAAAAGGGCAGATTGTGGTTATCTGTATTTATGCTGCATCCACCAGCTCAGTCATGGGATTGGCTTCGGCCTGCCTGACAATGGCGGGCGCCAGGCCGTTAAAAATGACCTGGTGGAACGGGTACAGCGCATACCAGTAAGCCAGTCCTAAGAGGCCGTGCGGTTCAAAAAACGCAGTTTGGATATACAGGGTCTTCCCGCGGCTGCCCGGTATAGCCTCAAACTGCATCCAGGCGGGTCCGGGGGCTTTCATCTCATTGCGCAGGCGAAGCAGGTGACCCACTTCCACTGCTTCCACCCGGTAGCCATCCAACACATCGCCAATGCGCAGCTCATCCTGGCACTGTCGGCCTCTACGCATGCCCGGGCCTCCCACCAGCCTGTCCAGGAAGCCGCGCAGCTGCCAGAGCCAACCCCCAAAATACCAGCCCTTCTTTCCACCGAGGCCAGCAAAAGTATTGAATACTTCTTCGGGGCTGGCCGAGGTCTCCAAGCGCCGCTGCTCGATGAACATACCCTCCACATCCAGGTGGGCTTTGCCAGGAAGCAGATCTGCTCTGCTTCCCCGCCAGAACCTTTCAACCTCCCCATGTGCGTGCCGCTGCAGCGCTTGCTGCACTGCCCCTGCATATGGGATGAGTTTCACATCAAAAAGCTCCTGGGCGCTCGGATCACGCACCACCACTTCGCTCTTCAAGCCTTCAATCAGGATGCGCAGGTACGGGTAGGGCAGAGGGGTGACCCCATCGGCACCGATCGCCAGCATGTGGGTGGTGAGGAAGGGCACATTGACCAGTTTTCTATTCAGGTGGCGGGCTCCGGCATAGCCGCGCATGATATCTTCATAAGTGAGCACATCCGGACCCCCAATCTCGTATATGGTACCCATGGATCGCGGCTCATCCAGGCTCAGGGTGAGGTAATCCAGGACGTTTTCGATAGCAATGGGCTGGCAAAGCGTGGTGATCCACCTGGGAGTAAAAAGGACGGGCAGTCGCTCGGTAAGATAGCGGATCATCTCGAACGACATGCTGCCGGAGCCGATGATGATGGCGGCGCGGAACTCGGTGACCGGCACGCCTGAGCTGCGCAGCCTATCTCCCACCTGCTGGCGGGCTTCAAGGTGAGGCGAGATGAGGTTTCCGCATTCACCCAGGCCTCCCAGGTAGATAATGCGCTTCACACCCGCCGCCTTCGCCGCTGCTGCGAAATTACTGGCAGCTGTATAGTCGCGCTCGATAAAACCCTGCACCCCATCTGCCATGGAGTGCACCAGGTAATAAGCCACGTCGATCCCTTGTATTACCCCCGCCAGGCTGGCAGGGTTCAGTAAATCAGCCTGCCGGATTTCGGCAGCTTCCCAGGATTGAGCATTCAACCGCTCGGGGTTGCGCACCAGGCAAACCACGTGATGCCCCAAAGCCTCGAGCCTGGGGATGAGCTGCGCACCTACATATCCGCTGGCACCTGTGACTAAAATGTTCATGCTATCACCTGCTCTCCTCTATCTTCCCCGCTCTGATCGCACCGGCAGGTAGAACTATTAACAATTAAACCATATAATTACGGTAAATATTATCCAATAAAATTAGGATTCAATAAATACCTCTCATCTCTGAGTATGCCAACCGCGATGGATAGTTTTGATTGTGACCGGTCAGCTGGTCGTTCTAAGTAAAAAAGGAAACTACTCACCAGAATCCAGAATAATTGATGGGTAATCGATTTAAACACTTGGAAATTGATCATTACAACAAAAGGAAGATTGCTTCTTTGGGCTTCGAAGTGTGGTAATAACCCAAGATGCGTATCACGCCCTCATCGCAATGACAATGAAGTGGGATGATTTTGATAATTTTGAATTCAAAGGATCAAGATAGTGGCAGAGTGAGTAGTACGAACGAAGTATCACCCAGGCTTGCCCTATTTGAAACCAAACAAAGATCCCTGGGTGATGGGGGTCATATACGCGCACTGCTCCAAAGTGAGGTAGATGCCATTCACCTGTTTCACATTCGTCCGATATTCGATGGCGTGTTCTTCTGACCAGAAGAAGACTGAATTCCGTCAGTATGCATCGATGATGGTGCGATCGGCGAATTTCTCCCAGTCTATATCAGGCATGAACACGAGCGGCGCGGCTTGCGGCTCACGCACAGACACCTTCATATTACTGTCGAGCAAGATGTGCAAGCCCTGACCACAATGGTGGCATTTCGTTTCAATCTCAACCGCAATGTACGTGTTTTGGAGTTGCCCTTGCACGAAGGGCGCGGCGATGGAGTCTTCTGCTCAGGCAGCATACAATTGCTCACCGCTGCTGAACTGTAGACGGTGAGGGGTTGACTCTACTGTCACAGGGTATGCCCAGGCGACTGCTCCTTGATCGTTTCGCACCAGGAAGGTAAGCTGTTTTTCCAGCTCATCCAGGATTGCTTTCACCCGGTCGGGTGGCAGCTTCAATCTCTCAGCGATGAGCTGCGGCTCAAGCGGTCCTGCTCGTTTTGCCAGCTCCACCACCACAAAGTTGCGCACCCGATGATGCGCCTCCGTCATGAAGCTCAAGCGTTTGGGTGCATGTTGCGGGATTTGCGCCAGGTGCTGCTTCCACATGGTCTGCGGTATTGTTTCGATCTGCCGCCCCCGGCCAAGTAAAATCGTTTCTTCCATAGTTTCCGAACTCCTGTTCCTGTGGTTTAGGTTTACCTGCCGATGATGGGCAACAAAACCCGCCTGGTCTCACCGAATACTGCCCAGAGAGACAGGTGGTTGGGAGCTGCCGTGATCAGGTTATTCGCCGTGTCTACGATGGAAGTCGGCTCTCTTACCCAGCTGGCGCCATCCCAATTGTAAATCGCCAGTGTGTTTTCGACCGCAGGTCCTTGTTCGATGTCAGAATACGAAACTGCCATGGTGAAGGTTTGACCTGGGGTTAAATTCGCCACCTCACCGGTATCTGAATACACTGCAGTAAGATCGAAGGTGTGATCAATCTCAACCTGATAGGACGGGTTCTCTTTGTTTAACAATTCCCGGTATGTGACGATCACCGTTTGAGTGAATGCACCGCTTGGGAATATGAAATCTGTTTCCCTATCCGATGAACTCAGGCTGCCGCCTGAAACCGGAATGGAAGCGGCGACTTTATCGATAAGCAATCGCAGAATAATAAATCCACTACTCTCCCCGGCTACATATACATAATTGCTTAGCACCACCATGCCACTGACGAATCCCGAATAATTTCCAATTTCATAAGGTGTAAATGGGTTGGAAATGTCGAGGATGCGTAAAACTGATCCATCTGCCACATAAGCATAATACCCTGCCACCGTCACGTTGGTCGCGGCGGAGAGAATTCCAAAATAGAAACTTACCAGATGAGGAGCCGATGGGTCGGAGATATCGATAATATTAAATCCATGATATCTAAAGAAGGCAACGTAGGCATAATTCCCTCTTACCGCAACGTCATAGGCATGACTCATAGATGGGTCAGTATAGAAACCAGCTTCCTGGGGATTTGTTGGGCTTGAGATGTCGATGATGCGCAACCCACCGCTTAAATCGGCGATATAGGCAAAATTCCCGGCTACGGATACAGCCCTGGCTGCGCCTGGAGTATCACAGAATCCCACTTCCGTGGGCGCAGCTGGGTCGGCGATATTTACAATCCGTAACCCACTGATTCCATCCGCGATATAGGCGTAGGTTCCCAGTACTTCTACGTCCATCGATTCTCCGGGGGTATGGTAATGTCCAATTTCAATTGGGGTTGCCGGGTTGGATACATCAAGTATACCAAATCCAATTTCACTCGCAATATATGCGAGCTGTCCCATCACCGTCACTTTCCAGATATGCCCTGGGGCAGCATAGGCACCAACTTCGATGGGAGCTGCCGGGTCGGAAATATCCAGGATTTGCAACCCGGTATAGCCATTGGCGATGTAGGCAACATTCCCCACCACTGCCACGGCATCAGCAGAAGCGAACGACTGGTAGAATCCAACTTCGGTTGGAGCCGATGGGATGGACACGTCGATGATGCGCAGCCCACTGGTGATATCAATGAGATAGGCATATTTCCCCACCACTACTGAGGCATGAGCCAAACTTTGTGGAGGATAATAATATCCCACTTCGACAGGTGCGCTCGGGTCTGATATGTCGATGATGAGTAATCCATAATTCCAATCTGCAACATAGGCAAAGCTTCCGACGACCACGATATCATCTGGAGGCCGGGGTAGGCTGCAGGAACCAACTTCCATCGGTACAGCCGGGTCGGAGATGTCGATTATTATCAGGTCTCCCGAACGGTTAATGAAAGCATAATTCCCAGCGACTGCCAGGACCGAGTTATTATGAGGTTCGCTGTAGAAACCGATTTCTGTTGGAGTGGTGGGGTCAGATATGTTGAGGATATGCAGGCCGCCATAATTACTGATGATATAAGCGTTGGTCCCTTCTACAGCTACATTGGTTGCCATGTCAGACGTTTCATAGTGACCGACTTCTATTGGTGCGATCGGATCGGTTAGGTCGAGGATACTCAGCCCGTTCCACCCATTCGCGATGTATGCGTAGCCACCCGTAATGGTCACGGCTACGGCGTAACCACCCGGATCGTAAAATCCAACCTGGTAAGGATTCGCAGGGTCCGAGACATCTACGATGTGTAAGCCGCTGTAAAACCCAACCACGTAGGCATAGCTGCCTGCCACTGCTATATCGCTAATATTTTCAGGAAGCAGCTCTGTCTTTCCAGCCAGCTGTGGTGAGGTTGGATCGGTTACATCAACGATGAGGATGCGTAAACCAGCGGCGATATACACGAAATTATTTTGCCAGGCTACTGCCTGCATCGAGCCGCCAATTTGGCTGGTAATTTCAGGCGTTACTGTCATCGTGTCAGGGTGATTAGAAGGAGAATATTCCAATTTTTGAGCTTCTACCGGGAGAATATTGGTTGCAATTGCTATAATGCAAATTATTATAAAAATGCAAGTGAAAAACCGGTGCATGCCCATGGTTCTCCTCCTTCAACACCACGTGCTCACCTTCACAACAGGTTATTCAATCCCCCAGATCTATTTATATAATACACTTATTTTTCTTCTTATTCAATAACTCTTCCTAGGTTCGGACAAATCCTTATAAGTGGTTATTTTCGAAGGTCTGCTTATAGAAAAAGCGGCTGGTTGGAGATTGCCACGCCGCAAGAAGATCACTTGCGTCTCGCAATGACATAGGTTTATGATAATTGTCCGATGTTTTGTACGAAGGTCAACTCTATTTCTCTTTTTACTCCGATTTAATATCATCAAAAACCTTGTGCCCTTTTTGTCGGAGGGGATCAATATACGTACTACTTTGTGCACCGTCGTGTCCTTTGCGTCCTTAGCGGTGATCTTATTTTTGTAGACGCACTGACCCCTGCTTATTTACGGTTATAATCTCCCTGACCAAAACCTAAACTTCTAGAATTAAAGAGCTACCATGACCGCACCTCTCAACTTCCAATCCATGATCCTCACCTTGCAGCACTTCTGGGCTGAGAACGGCTGCCTGATCTGGCAGCCCTACTACCAGCAGGTGGGTGCCGGGACACTCAATCCCGCCACCGCTCTGCGCGTGCTGGGACCGGAGCCGTGGAACGTGGCTTACGTGGAGCCCTCCATCCGACCCGACGATGGCCGCTACGGTGAGAACCCCAACCGCATGCAGATGCACTACCAGTTCCAGGTGATCCTTAAGCCCGACCCCGGCAACGCCCAGGAGCTCTACATTGCCTCCCTGGCAGCTTTGGGGATCGACCCGCTGCTGCATGACCTGCGCTTTGTGGAGGATAACTGGGAGTCGCCTGCCCTGGGTGCCTGGGGATTGGGATGGGAAGTGTGGCTGGACGGGCAGGAGATCACCCAATTCACGTATTTTCAGCAGGCGGGGGGAACTCTGTGCGACCCCGTCTCGGTGGAGATCACTTACGGGCTTGACCGCATCGCCATCTCACTGCAGCGCGTGGAGAGGTTCACCGATATCCGCTGGAATGACCGGCTGACGAGTGGGGATGTGAACCTGCAGGCGGAGCAGGAGCAAAGCACTTATTACTTCGAAGTGGCGGACGTTGAACGCCTTAAAGCGATGTACGACCTGTATGAGCAGGAAGCCAATGCCTGCCTGGCAAAAAACCTGGTCCTGCCGGCGCACGACTATGTGCTCAAATGCTCGCACACATTTAATGTGCTCGACTCGCGCGGGGCGATCGGCATCACCGAGCGCCAGGCTTACTTCGGGCGCATGCGTGATATCTCACGGCGGGTGGCAGAGGCTTACCTGGCACAGCGCCAGCACCTGGAATATCCCTGGCTGGATGAAAACGTCACTGGCGGCTCTACCACATCACGGGTTGCTGCCACACCGGGTAGTTCGGCTGGAACGACCTCCGCGGAGGTGCTGCTCGAAATCGGCACTGAAGAAATCCCCGCGGGTGACCTGGATTCTGCGCTCGAGCAGCTAAAAAACCGAGTGCCACTCCTGCTGGATGAGCTGCGCCTGGTACATGGTGAGATATCTGTCATGGGAACCCCACGCCGTCTGGTGATCCACATCCAGGAGGTTGCGCCACGGCAGCCTGACCTGGAACAGCTGGTGAAGGGTCCACCTGCGGAACGCGCCTTTGATTCATTCGGTACAGCCACCAAAGCTGGCGAAGGCTTCGCCCGCAGCAAGGGGATCAGCGTGCATGATTTGCAGGTGGTGGAGATGGATGGGGGGCGCTACGTCGCTGCCACGGTCAGGCAAGCCGGTCGACCGGCAGTGGAGGTGCTGAGTGAAGCTCTCCCGGGGTTGATAGGTTCCCTGCGATTTGATAAATCCATGCGCTGGAACCGGACCAATATTTACTTCTCAAGACCCATCCGCTGGTTGTTAGCCCTGTTTGGCGACCAGGTAATCCCATTCGAGTATGCCGGGGTTCGTTCAGGGAACGTCACGCGCGGTTTGCGCACCATTTTGCCGGCTGAGTTCATCGTGAAAGATACTGCGGACTACTTCCGTGCCATGCATACCCAGGGCATCCTCCTTGAAAAAAGTGAGCGGCTCTCGATCATCCAGGCACAGATCAAGACACTGGCAGGCTCGGTGGCGGGGCGCGATATACCGGACGAAGCCTTGCTTTCAGAGGTAGCCAACCTGGTCGAAGCTCCTACATCTCTGCTTGGATCGTTTGACCCGGCGCACCTGCACCTGCCGCGCGAGGTGCTGATCTCGGTGATGAAGAAGCACCAGCGCTATTTCCCGGTCTTTCAGCCGGCTTCGCATGTTGGGCGTAAACCGAAGTCAGCCCAAAATAATGCCGTGGTTTATGAGACCGAGCTGCTCCCCTATTTCATCACGGTCGCCAATCATCCCTCCCAGGTAGGTAAACCCATCCCCGGGACCGAATTGATCACCGAAGGCAACCAGCACGTCATCCGGGCGCGCTTCGCGGATGCAGACTTCTTCGTACGGGATGATCGCAAACGCAAGCTGGCCGATTTTCTTCCCCGCCTGGGCACATTGACATTCCAAACCCGGCTCGGTTCCATGTTGGATAAGACCCACCGCATCACTGCCCTGGTGGATGAACTATCGCCAGCGATCAACTTCAATGCAGACGAAACCGCCGTTGCCCACCGGGCGGCTGAGCTGTGTAAAGCTGACCTGGCGACGAAAATGGTGATCGAGATGACTTCCTTGCAAGGGGTGCTGGGCAGGTATTACGCCATGGAATCGGGTGAGAGTGCAGCGGTTGCCGAAGCCATCTTCGAGCACTACCTGCCGCGCTTTGCCGGTGACCTGCTGCCCAGGACCTGCCCGGGTTTGCTGGTTGGGCTGGCTGACCGGCTGGACACACTGGCCGGTTTGTTTGCCGCGGGTATGGCTCCCACGGGGGCGCGTGACCCGTTTGCTCAACGCCGGGCGGCGCTTGGGTTGGTGCAAGCCCTGATTACCCAAAATACGGGTTTTGACTTGCGCAAGGGGTTGGAATCTGCCGCCAGGCTCCTGCCCATTTCGATCGATCCCGGCACATTAACCGCCTGCCTGGGGTTCATTGTGGAGCGCCTGCGCAACTCGCTGCTTGAAAATGGATACCGGTATGATGTGGTTGATGCTGTTTTAACGGTGCAGGGATCCAACCCCGCCCGCACTTACCAATCGGTCAAGCAGCTTTCTGCCTGGGTCGACCGGCCGGATTGGCATTCCATCTTGCCAGCCTATGCACGCTGTGTTCGTATCACCCGCGCGATCAATGAATCATTCGAAGTGGATCCGCAGGCTTTTGCTGAAAAAGCCGAAGAGAGCCTGTATTCGGCCCTGCTCCTGGCTGAGAAATCACTGCATATGGCCCGCCACCGCTCGGCGGAAAGTTTTCTCACTGCGTTCCTACCCATGATCACGGAGGTCAACCGCTTCTTCGATGAAGTGCTGGTCATGGCGGAGGATACAACATTGCGGCAGAATCGCCTGGCGCTGCTACAGCGCATCGTTGCCCTCGGGAGCGGCATCGCCGATATGTCCAAGCTGGAGGGGTTTTAAATAAAAAAAGATCACCACAAAGGACGCGGCGGACACTAAGGGTTTTATGGAAAACAGTAGGGGCACGAAATGAAAGGGATTCATTTCATTTCGTGCCCCTACAATTATTTCTATGAGGTTATCGTTGCTGACAATTTATTTGCTTCTTCAAAATTAACCTCACCAAACGGCGGGGAAAGTTGCTTTGTGGTGATCTTATTATTTCCCAGCCTTAATCAGCCTGCTCACCAGACCTGACCCTAATAATGCCAGTCCATCGGTGGTCATATAATGGCTGGCAGCCGCATCGAAGAGCACGCTGGCACGCGCCGCGAACTCGTCATCGCCCGGGTAGAGGATGGCTGCCAGGCGGATGCGCGGCAAAGGCAGGAAGGCAAATGCCAGGCCGGGTAATCCGGTCAGGGCAATCCCATCCAGGGCATTGGCTGCCTGGGTATATGCTTCAGGATGATCACCGAATGTCCGCGCCAGGCGGTCGCCGGCGTAGCCCTGAAAAGCCTGACTGTAAAAATTCCCACCCGGCAGCTCGCGGTAGCCAATCCAGCGATCTGCCATGGGGGTGCCGTCCGCTTCACGCAGGTAATACAGCAGCATGCCGGCATCGTAAACGGAGCATTCCGATCCATCCGATAGTTTGCAGGCCTTCAAGTCAGGCCACGAAATTCCTATCGCTTCACGCCAATAGGTCAGCCGGATTTGCTGGTCCTCGAGGCTGCCGCCGCAATTAACTGCCAACCTGCCCGGCAGGGTGGATTGAATCTCAGCTCGCAGTACATCCAGCTGGCGCAGCATGCTTTCCTGCCATGCCTGGTGGGCGCGCTCGATCGCCTCACCTCCGCTTACTTTCATGCCACCTGCCTGATCGGTTAAACTTGCCATAATATTCTCAATCTGCTTTGGTTTGTAGTCCCGCGCCCTGGATGCCTTCCATGTAGGCTTTGATGGTCGGGACCGCGGATAATTTGTCATAAAAGAAGTTGTTGACCAGGTTGATCACCTCCGCCCGGGCAGCTTCAGCCGGACCATTCAAAGCCTGCCCACTTTCCTGTGCGCTTAGGGCATCCCTGAATTTCAGCAATAAGCGCACGATTTCCTCTTCCTGAGCGCCTTCCAATACACGGATCACAGAAATGATCAGCTGGTCAGCCTGGGTGAGCATTTGCTGCTTGGTGATCCCTGACCCTGGTATGCAGGCATCATCGACGGTACGGATCAGCGACCAAACCTGGTAAAGTAAGGTGGTGGGTTCATCGAACAGGTCGCGCAAGAAGGCTGCATCTTCATAACGCCCGGTTAGCCGGAAGATGTTATACAGGCGTTTGGCAACCTTTCCATAGTTAACATCCTTGGTGAGGTACTTGTTAACTTCATGCTCCAGCTGCTTGATGTAATCATCCAGAGCGTCTGCAGAGACGTGCCTGGCGAGCTTGGAGAAAATCGGGATGGATTCAGCATCCAAATAAACTTCCTGAAAATAGGGGTCGAGATAGCCATCCAGCGGGGTGATCGAGCCATCCGGAGCCTCCCAGGTCACATCGAGCATGTTGCTGGCATTAGAAAGCTGCCCGCGCACCGGGTCTGCAATGACCCAATCCAGCTTGCACCAACCTGGGTCAGGTGCCACATCTTCCCACTTGACCATGGCGGGTGAGCCATCCGGGTTTTGTGCCTCGATCCGCCCATTCTGGATCTCATCGGGCTGCCAGGATATGGGTGTTCCCGCGCGCACTAATCGTTCGTCTCTTCGTATATCCGCGGGAAAGTTCCCAAACTTAACTTCCAGCAGCTGGTAGGTGGGACCTTTGAGTGCGCTGAGTGCCTTATCACGCATCAATCTGGAGAGGATCTGGCACGCTTGCTCACGCGTGGGGGCATTAATGTTGATGCGCTCGAAGTAGTCGCAATCTCCGGGGTAGGTTTGGATTTTCGATTGAGCCGATGAGCCGGATAGTGCCAGGGCAGTTTCCACTACCCCCGGCTCATCATAAAACTCCACCAATCGCCCCACCTCCCGGAAATGTGCCAGCTCGCGCGGGCTGAAATCCAGCATGACGATCTTGTTGCCAAAGACACCGCTATCGGTGTCCACCGATATCTCCATCGAAGAACCAAAGGAAGCGATGGCGGTCATCCACTGTAAAGCCTCAGCTTCATCGAGCTCAATTCCCAGCCTGTGGGCTGATTCCACAATTCGAGCCAGGTCGGTAGCAGGGGTGGGAAGATTTTCATCAGTCATCGTTGCTTCTCTCCAAGTGATAAGATGGTTTGTGCAGATCAGTAAGTATCTTTTTGAACAGGGCTGCCTGGTCGAGGGCATCTTGCAGGGCATGATGGGTGAGCAGTGATTTCTCCGCATTGGCTGGATCGATGAATTTCCAGGAGGTCTGAGACCAGGGAACTCCAGCCTGACCCATGTAGAGCGCCTTGATATCCAAAGCAGCGTGACCAAAAGGATTGTACCCGAGGTAATGGATAAAGTAATAATTGATGAACATCCAGTCAAAGGCGGCGTTGAATGCGACGAACACCGGCTGCTGGTTTGGAGCGACCTGGAGTTTCAACCAGATTTCGAAGCGCTGTAGGGCTTCTTCGGGGTCTACCCCTTCATGGGCCAGGCGCAGCATGGACAGCTTGTGCACGTTCGTCGCCTCCACGGTGCTGCGCTCGTTGACGGGCTTCAGCTCGATGTAAAAGGTGGACCTGGGTTCGAAAATTGTGCAAGCCCCGATGGATAATAGCGAATAGTCGCCTGGAATCGGACCGGCGGTTTCCACATCCACACAGATGTAAACTTCAGAGGGGTTTTGAGGTACAGCCATGCTGCGATTATAGCAGATGAGGTCAGCTGGCTGGAGTGCCTGCCACGACCGGTTCATCGCCGTTGTATTTACGGATCTGAGGCCAGCGCCGGGCGATAAAAACTGCGGCGATGATACAGCCCACCCCACCACTGATGATGGCAAAGGGAGCTCCGAAGAGCTGTGCGACGGCACCGGCTTCCACTTCACCCAGCTGAGGCCCACCCTGGAAGAAAATCTGGTTGACGCTGGTCATCCGGCCGCGGATGTAATCGGGGGTGGACAACTGGCGAATGGTGTTGCGGATGATGGTGCTGACCGTATCCGCGCCACCCACAACAATCAATGCCAGCATCGCCAGGATAAAGCTGCGTGCGAATCCAAATATGATGGTGGCAATACCGAACACCACCACTGCCAGCAGGAAAACCGCTCCCTGGCGGCGGATCTGACGCAGCTGCGAGATGACTACCGCGGCCATCATCGCTCCGATAGCCTGAGCAGAGTATAACCATCCATAAGCTACCACATCCAAATGCAAAACGTCCCGCACAATAATCGGCATAAGCGTGTTAGCAGAGGCGAAGAAGGTGGCGAAGAAATCCAGGATCATGGTGGAAATAATCAGCGGCTGCTTAAGGATAAATTGGATGCCCTCAACGATGGCTGAGAAGCTGACCGCGCCATTCCGGGCGGCGGCACTTTTTTGCTGTTCGACCGGACCCATCAGGACCAGCGCCAGGATGACTGCCAGGAATGAGATGGCATTGATGATGTAGATATAGGGCAACCCCCCAACGGCAATAATAATCCCGCTCAAAGCCGGTCCAGCGATCGATCCAATCTGATTGGCCAGGGAAGTCATGCTGAAGGCATTCGGCAGGTCTTTTCCAGGCACCAGGTTGGGAACCAGAGACTGGCGTGAGGGTCCGTCAAATGCCTGGACGACGGCTTGCAGGGCGGTGAGTAAGTAGATATGCCATAAGTCGATATTGCCGGTGAGGGTGAGCCACCCCAGGATGAAAGCGGTAATCGCCATTCCGGATTGGGTGAGGAACAGGATTCGCCGCCGGTTGAGCACATCCGCAACCGCACCACCAAGCAGAGAAAATACGATCACCGGCAGAATGCGCGCCAGTCCTACTGCACCCAGCGCGATCGGCTGATCAGTGATCAAGCGGATTTGCCACAACAGAGCTGCAAGCTGCATTTGCGAGCCGGTGATGGAGATCAGCAAACCTAACCACAACAACAGGAAGCCGCGGTGACGCAGTGATGGCGGAATGCGGATGATCCGGCGGGAACGGCGAGGTGGCTGCGATGGCGGGATTTGGCTCATGTAGTGGACAGCAAACCGGTCAGGGTTTTAAGTTTCGAGGAGATTAAACCAGGTAATGGTGGCTAGTTTAGCTGTACCTGTGATCAAGTCCCCCAGTCACGCAGGTACAGGAAATCGTAGCCAACTGTGCGGTTGGTTAATTTGGCGATGGGCGGTAACACACGCTTGAACTGGTTGCGGCGCACCCGCTCCATGACCAGGCGCACAAAGCTCTCGGAGAAGCCAGCCTCCACGCAATCTTCCGGCCTGTAGCGCTGATCCACCAGCAGGTACAGCAGCTGGTCCACCTCAGCGTAGGTGAACCCGAGCTCGCCTTCATCGGTCTGCCCGAGCCACAGGTCAGCTGTGGGAGGCTTATCCAGGATGACTTGCGGAATCCCGACCGCCTTCGCAAGCTGCCGCACCTGTGTTTTATACAGGTCACCGATGGGGTTAATTGCACTGGCAGAATCACCATATAAGGTGGTATACCCAAGCAGGATTTCTGTCTTGTTCCCCGTACCGACTGCCAGACCGTGGAACGCTTCCGATTGGTCATATAAAACGATCATGCGTACACGCGCCATGATGTTACCCTGGCGCACGCGGCTCATATCCGGGAATTGTCCAATCATTGCATCCGCCATATTGGTGATGGGGATGGTGAGCGATTGGACTCCCAAGGCTTCAATCACCAATTTAGCGTGCTCGCCTGAATCAGGTGTGGAGGACTTATATGGGAGGCATAAGGCCAGCACATTCTCGGCTCCCAAGGCCTCTGCTGCAAGGTAGCATGAGAGGGATGAGTCTAAACCGCCGGACAGGTTGACCACGGCGTGGGAGAAACCAGCCCGGGTGATTTCCGTGCGGATGAAAGCGGTGAGAATCTGCCGGGCAGTATCGGTGTTAATTGAAAGATCAATCTTTTCGTGTTCCATACCCTCTATCACCCTCGTACAGGCTTTGAGTTGCGGTCATATTATACATCTTGCAGCCTGCCACTCCATAAACGGCTTGACTCAGATTGATCATCAAGGATGATCATCCCCGGTGATGCGTTTGAGCTCGCGCAGCGTAAGGGCAGTGCGCTCATCGCGTAATAATGGCAGGCGTGCCCTTGTACGGTGGAGCTGGTTCAAGTCAATCTCAGACACCAGAAGTGTTTCTTCGAAGTACGGGCATCTGGCAATGAGACCGCCGTTTGGGTCGTAAATGGTTGAGCCACCCCAGAAGTTTAACCCGTCTTCAAAACCCGCCCGGTTGGAATGGACTACAAACGAAGTAAACAGGCTGGCATACGCACGGTTGATATCCTCCACCCAACAGGCTGATTCAAGAACAGGCTGCTTGCCCAGACCCCGCCCCGGAGAGGCGGAGGTGAACAAAAAAAGGTCGGCACCGTCCAACCACAGCAAATAGGGTGGGCTGGCGTGCCAAAAATCTTCGCAGATCAAAATTCCCACCCGCCCAAACCTGGTGTCAAAAGCCTGGATTGAATCACCCCAGGCGAAGAAGCGACCTTCATCAAATAAACCATAGGTTGGCAAATAGGCCTTGTGGTGAATATGCACAACCTTGCCGGCTGACAGATAGGCGGCGGAAATAAAGAAGCGGTGGCGCAGGTCTTCGTCCACAAAACCAGCCACGATATCTATTTTTTGGCTGGCTTCCAAAAGCGGTCGAAAGACCGGGTCATCGTCCGCGGGCTTATGTGAAACATTCGGAACGATATCCTGCAAGCTGTAGCCGGTGAGCGATAACTCAGGGAAGATGATCAGCTCTGCCTTCTCTGCCTGGGCAGCCTGGATCAATTCAAGGTGCTTGTCAAGATTGGCGCCGACATCCCCTAGTTTAGTATTGATTTGCGCCAGTGCTATTTTTACCTTCATATTCACCTCCCCCAGCTTGAAGACCTTATCCCTGGGGAATTCGATACTTTTTGTATTGCCAGTTAGACAATAATACCACCAGTGTAAATGACGAAAATATCATCATTCCCAGAGCTCCCCAGGCTTCCAGGCGCAGACCGTTCCAGATGGGGGTTGGATCAGCCCGTATATACGAGAGAAGGAATATGATGACTGAGATGCCATATAAACCCAGGGTGGCACTCATCCCCTGAACAGGCATACGCCTGGCTGAACGATCCAACAGCCAGAGCAAAATCAAGGTTGCTATTGCCCCTATTAATTGAACCGGAACTCGATCGGCCAACACACCCCACTCATCGCGGGCGGGCAGCGCCCACCAGTTGTTGGATGGCATTCCGTAGCCGCAACGATCCACCCAGCAGCCCATCCAGGAAGTGACGGTCAGGGTACCTGCCAGGGGAATGAGCACATCTGCGAGTAAGCCCAGGGGGATTCTCCACCACACGGCGATGACAAACACTGCCAGCAAACCACCGATCAGAGCCCCGATACTCGAGAGCCCTCCCAGCCAAACCTGCACGATTTCACTCAGATGGGATTGATAATAACTAAAACTAACTACCACTGCCAGTGCCCGGCTGCCAATCAGGGCACCCAGCAAAGTCAACACTCCTGCGTCAATATAACGGAGGCGTTCTTTTTGCGGTGCACGCCAACCCGCTAAGACCAAGCCGGCGAGCGCACCCAATCCGAGCAGAAGTGAGAATGGCTGCATGCCTATATCATACCAAATCCTGAGGTTTTCTTAGCCTCAAGTGTGGAAATAGATGCATAATAGAATGTGAGAGGCGATACTCCAATCTGATGTATAATCAAATCGCCCCTGGAGGACACAACCATGGAAATTTTAATTGATCCTAACGTTGCATATCTACTCTTAGTGGTAGGAATTGTCCTGGCAATTATGGCTCTCTTTGCCCCAGGCACAGGCGTTTTGGAAGTTAGCGCCTTATTTGTAATATTCCTGGCGGGCTATGTGATAAGTCAGCTGCCCGATAATCCCATAAATTTGTGGGCACTGGTGATATTGATCATCGGCGTGATTCCATTTATCCTGGCAGTTCGAAAATCGCGCAACCTGATCTTCCTGGTCATCGCCTTGATCGCCTTTGTTCTCGGCTCCACCTATCTGTTTCAAGGTGTAAAAGGTACAAGCTGGTGGCAACCGGGCGTGAACCCCTTCCTGGCGATCATTGCATCGTTGATTGCCAGCGGATATATTTGGATTGCTGCGACCAAGGTGCTGGATACCGAAAAAATTAAGCCAAGGCACGATCTGGCGAAAATCATCGGCGATGAGGGTGAAGCCAGGACCGATATCTTCGATGAGGGATCTGTGCAAATCGGATCAGAGCTGTGGAGTGCCCGTAGCGAAGCCCCAATCACGGAGGGCAGCAAGGTGCGCGTGGTTAAGCGTGAGGGTTTTATCCTGGAGGTCGAACCCGTCCCTCCGGTGAACAAATCGTCTTATTGAATCATGGACAAAATCCATTCAACCCAATCTCTGAGGAGGTAAGTTATGTCAGCTCAAACAACTGTTATCTTATGCCTGGCTGGAGGTGTCGTTGTTCTGGCAATCATCCTGCTTGCCAGTGCCATCCGGGTGGTGCCGGAATATAACCGCCTGGTCGTTTTCCGGCTGGGGCGCTGCATTGGTGCCAAAGGTCCTGGGATTGTCTTCCTGATCCCGATTGTCGATCGACCTGTCTCAGTGGATCTTCGTGAGCAAGTCCGTGAGGTTCCCCACCAAACTTCAATTACCAAGGATAATGCCCCGATCAGCATCGATTTCCTGTGGTTCTACAAAGTTTTAAATCCCACGGATAGTGTTGTGCAGGTTGGTAACTTCGAAGCAGCTGCGTTAGGAATGGCAACGACCACATTACGTGCAGTCATCGGTGGGATCATGCTGGATGAGGTACTGTCGGAGCGGGAGCACATTAACAATATGCTGCGCACCCGCCTGGACGAAGTGACCGAGCGCTGGGGTGTCAAGGTGACCAACGTGGAAATCCGCGAGATCATCCCGCCACGTGAGGTCCAGGATGCGATGAACCGGCAGATGTCAGCCGAGCGTATCCGCCGCGCCGTGGTGACCGAATCTACCGGTACACGCGAAGCTGCCATCAACGTGGCAGACGGTGAGAAGCAGAGCGCCATCTTGCGCGCTGAAGGCCAGAAGCAGAGCAACATCCTGGTGGCAGAAGGTGAAAAGCAAGCCCAGGTGCTGCGGGCTGAAGGCTTCTCGGTTGCCCTGGATAAGATCTTTGCCATAGCCCAAACGGTGGACCAGAAGACGATGACCCTGCAGTACTTCGAGGCACTCAAATCGATTGGTGCGGGTGCATCCACCAAGTTCATCTTCCCCTTGGAATTCACCAGCATGATCAGCAATTTCATGAAGAGTGACCAAAAGGGCGAGCAGAAGTAAACTATAAATCAAAATAGACCGCAATACGGAATACATTTCTAGTGTATTCCGTATTGCAAATCTTTAATCAACCGATGAGACATATTCTTTATTGTTAATTCCATGAATGCGATTTTGAATGCTCAATGTGAGGCGGGTGTGGGCATCGAGACGGCATCTTTGCGCGACCTGGGTGCCCTACGGCGGCTGGAGCAGGTCTCCTTCCCCAAGGACGCCTGGCCGCTGCTGGACCTGATCGGTGTGCTGACGTTTGGGGGAGTGATACGCTTGAAGGCGGTGTGCAATCAGCAGATGGTGGGATTTATTGCCGGGGATGTGCGCCGGATGGAAGGCGTGGCATGGATCGCCACTATCGCAGTATTACCTGAATACCGGAGCAGGGGGGTTGGGGCTGCCCTGCTGCAGGCTTGCGAAGCCCAGATCCCGGTGACGAAGATCAGGTTGTGTGTGCGCCCCTCGAATGAAGTAGCCATCCGGCTGTATGAGCGCTTCGGGTATTCCAGAGTGGGGGAGTGGACCAAATATTATCAAGATGGTGAATCAGCGCTGGTGATGGAAAAACTGAAGTAGGGTATTGGCTGCATCAACCTGCTTTTAGGGTGAAAAGCCTTTGTAGCCGTGATCAGCCTGCCCCCGCTGCACCCTTGGCCCCCACTGTGCTTGGAGGGGCTGAAGGGGGTTGAAGGGGGTTGATCACAGAATCCGCCATTATCGAGGGGGGATTCAAGTCAATAATCAGCGTCGCCGGGGGATAGAATCCCCCGGCTATTCGTAGGAAACCCGCGCAGCGGGTTTATTGCATCGATAGCCGTGGGTTTTAACCCACGGCGGATTTATGCGTTCGGCGCAATTTATTATATTGACCATCCCCATCACCGATGGGGGCTACTGGGCGGACGCCGTCCGCCCCTACAATTTGAATTGGGCTATAATAGGCACATGAATTTTTCAGAATCCAGCCAACCCATCACCAGATTGAGTGGGTTGAAACGGCTGGCGCACGTCCTGGCTGACCAGCAATCCATCGCAGTGGATACCGAGTCGAACAGCTTGTTCGCCTACCGCGAACAGGTCTGTATGATCCAGTTCTCCACCTCTGAAGATGATTACCTGGTGGACCCGCTGGCGTTTGGTTCGCCCACCAATTTGCCGGATCTCGCACCCCTCGGTCCGATATTTGCCAATCCCAAGATCGAAAAAGTATTTCACGCGGCCGAATATGACCTGTTGTGCCTGAAGCGGGACTTTGGGTTCAGCTTTGCCAACCTGTTCGATACCATGCTGGCGGCACGCATCCTGGGGCGCAAGGAAGTGGGGTTGGGGGCGATCCTCGAAGCGGAGTTCAAGCTCCAGGTGGATAAACGCCACCAGCGCGCCAATTGGGGGCAACGACCACTGCCGGATTTCCTGTTGGATTATGCCCGCCAGGATACGCACTACCTGATCGCGTTGCGTGAAATGATGTGGCGCCAGCTGGAGGAAAAGGGGCTGATGCCTCTGGCGCAGGAGGATTTCCGCCGCCTGTGCAAAGTGGAAGCCAGCCATGAGAATGGGAAGACGGCTTGCTGGAGGGTGAACGGCGTCCACCAGCTCTCACCCCAACAGACAGCCGTGCTGCAGGAATTGTGCATCTACCGGGATGAGGTGGCGCGGCAAATGAACCGCCCGTTGTTCAAGGTGATCAGCGACCATACCTTGCACGCCATCGCCAGCTCCTTACCGCAAAATATGGATGAGCTGAAAACTCTGCCGGGAATGACCCGGCACCAGCTGACCCGGCATGGAAAAGCACTCTTGCAAGCCGTGCAACGCGGTTTGCAAGGTAAGCCGATCCACCGCCCGCGCAATATGCGCCCAGACGAGCGGTATATGGCACGCATCGAGGCGCTTAAGCAGTGGCGCAAGCTGAAAGCCAAGGAGCTGGAGGTCGAGTCAGACATTATCTTACCGCGCGACCTGTTGAGCCTGCTGGCGGCGAAGAACCCTTTGGAAAAGGCTGCCCTGGCGGAGTGCCTGCAGGATGTGCCGTGGAGGCAGGAGCGTTATGGGGAGGAGATCTTGAAAGTAATCAAGAAGCTGGGGGGCAGGTGAGGGGGCAAAAAAAGATCACCACAAAGGTTACTAAGGACACAAAGGTCCACAAAGGATCTTAATAAGAATGAAAGATCACCCCTCACTCCACTCCCTCAGAACCAGGGGGTCCTCGAACCCAGCGGGTGCAGGCGTATAAACGTTGGAACGATGATACGTTGACACGTTAGCACGTTAGAACACCCGAGCCCCTCCAAGACCAGGGGGTCCTAGAACCCAGTGGGTGCAGGCGTTTAAACGTTCCAACGTTTAAACGTTTAAACGTTATAACGTAATGTAGGATACGGGGGTATGGAGCTGGGGGATTTAACGGGCGGGGCGGGAACCCTTGAATATTTACCGTCCAGGCACTAGAATTGAGCTGGTCAGGCAAAACCAAAGGTAAACGAGGAGGGAAGCATGTGCTGTCTCACAACGCTGTTTTTGGTGTTGATTTCGCGGGCGGGGATCGTGTACTGGTGGCTGGCGAACCCAGGGTCGCACGACCAGCCGTTTGCATCGTGGGTGATACCGGGTCTGCCGGCGCTGCCGGGCTGGTTGTGGACGCTGCTGGGTGCCATTTTATTGCCCTGGACGACGCTGGCGTATTTATTCCTATACCCGGGGGGGATTGTGGGATATGAATGGATTTTGTTGGGAGGCGCTTTTTTGATCGATCTGGCAGGGCACGGAGGGACGGTGAGGAGCCGGAGACATTGAGGTGTTTGCAAGTTGACACGTTGGAACGTTGGAACGTTTAAAAGTTGAAAGGTTGGCAGGTTTTTGAATATGGGCTTACCGAAGAGTATTTCGGACTTTAAATTATTGGGGGAATCAGGATTGGCAAACAAGGTGAGTTGTGCTATAAAATAGGCACATCCCCCCTGCTCCTTCGGGGGCAGGTCGCGAGGCGGTGTACAACCGCCTCTGCTTTTTTAACAAGCGGAGATTGTGCTTTATCCGATTTAGCGGACACAAAATCGGTTAAATACCACCTATTTCCTAAAAACAATTGTTGTGATTATCTTGTCTCCAAGTTCCTTGTACTTTTCGAATTCGTCAGAATTTATAGTTACCATACGGAAAATATATAAATCTTTTCCATTCATGACCAATACTTGATAGTTATACTGTGTACCAACAATTGTCTGAGTGGTTGGGTCAACCATTGGATATTCGTATATACGCTTAACGGCATCCTGGCCGTTTACTTTCATTTCGTCAAATGACAATAATTTCAACCTTTCCGGCGCGCCGACAAGACCAGCCATCATTGATCTGATATCCCAATCCCGTTGATCCGCTTCTTTTATATTACTGTACGATGGAATCCCTGGGGGGTATCTTATCAGATATATATCTATATCTTCTGATTCCGAGTGCGATAATCGAATAATACAATCTGTAGAACCGGGTGAACAGGCTTGTTCATAAGGTTTTTGAATAGCCCAATCGGGTGGGTAATACAGGGTTAGCCATTCACTCTCAAAAAATATCCAGGTGGAATCTACGGTTGGTGTTGGAGAAAGCGTTTGCGTAGCAGTACGTGTAGGTGTCGCGCTAGAGGTCGGTGTCGGCGTCTTGGTTGGTGTCGATGACGGAGTGAAAGTGGGTGTAATTGTGGGTGTTGTGGTTGCTGTGGGCGTCCAGGCAGCAGCAATAGCGGTCAATGATGTGGAAGTCATTGTCGCCTGTTGTTCGAGACTTGGACCACAAGCAGTCAGAACTAGAACGATCATGAAAAGCATCAGGTGATGAAGTTTCATGGTTTACAGCGCAGATCGCTAGATTTGGTTCGAAATGGAACTATCATTTATCCTCGAATTTCAAAAAATGAGCGTTTATGGATATGTATTGAACTCGCAATCAAACGACCATAAGTTTACATTCTATTAGGCTATGAAATTGTTATATTCCCTATGATTCTGTAAACCTAGCGAGTTAGGGTTCAATTCGTGTAGATAGACAATTTGAAAGGTCTTTTGTTTAGTTAGGTCTTAAATGTGTTTAAAAAGGAATATCACCATCGGTTGAATGTACTTCGGGTATATTGCCGAGAAATGGTGTGCCATCAGACAGCCAGAATTCAGGTTCTTGAGTATCAGTTATATCTTTGAATTTTGCTAATAATTCAAATTTCCATTCGGGTGGACAGCGGGTAATAAATTCATATAATAGATCATTCATGATTTGACATCCACCTAAAACAACTCTGTGAATAGCATCAATGGTCTTATTGATTGAATATTTCTTTGTGAATAGGGTAGGTAAATAGTAAATAAAATACTTAAAAACATATAAGGGATCTTCTAAATCCTCATCTTCTAACTTCGTTTTAAGTACCTTTATTAATTCAGGAGTGAGCGAAAAATACGGAATTAGACCAGCAGCCCATGTGCCAAGCCCGCCACTTCTTATTTTGCCAGAAGAAAGAATGACTTCACCTTCTTTTATTGATTTTATTAGTTTATTTTCAATGCGCATTCTTGCAGATTCTTTTATCCTTGGCCAATATTTATCGGGTATCAGCTGAAATGTTGAGATTATGGCACTATTTTCATTCGTAACATTTAGTTCTTCCGATACTATATCAAGAAATTTCCCAAGATCAGAGTCGGATAACCTTTTAAAAATTTCATTTGATAAATACATGACTTTTTTTGCATCGCCACTTTTTCTATTTCTGTATATCTGTATCAATGTATCAGTTATTTTAGAAGATGGAATCGTATCCACAAGTAATACGGCGTATCTTTCATTTTCAACAAAATCTTCGTCAAAAACACGTGTCATGAAATCATTGATGTTGTAAGGCGCCCTAGATGCATCTAAAATTCTACATAAATAGTCAATGAAAAATATTATAGGATCAGCAGTATTTTTTGTATCTGCAATTTGCTCATGGCTTCGTGGGTTACGAATGCCTGTATACAGACCTTGTAAAATTTGAATTAGCCCCTTTTGCTCATCTAGCTCTGACTCTGTTTGTAATTTATTAATCTTTAATTTGGGTATTTCACCACCAAGTGCTTGATGGACAAGACTGGCACCATCTGAATCAATAGAGGTTTTCTCTCTTAATAATTTACTCAAATAATGCATAGCATCAAGAATCGCATTCTTATAATTCTCGGCTTCGTATGAGTTTGAAATATCTTGCCAAAGTTCTTCGCGAATAAGAGTCTTTAGGTTCATAACTTATAGCCTATTGGTCGGATTTGTTAAGAGTTGTTATCGAAACTTAGGGGAACGTAATTCTACTCCTGCAGGTATGCATATTATCTATTGATTTTTATGTAGAACCCTGTTCTACAGTTTTAAGGAGCAAGGTCTTCGATATTTGGTAATTTATTATCATTAATACATTTGAGAATTAACCTTTTTAGCAGATGAGCAGAATCATCAACGCTTTTATAAGGATCCACAATTTTTCCTGATCCGTGTACAGCTGCAGATCGTTCATTATAGAGTTTTTTGACATTATTAAAAATTGTTTTTCTATTTTCTAAATTTTCCATTTCAAGAAAACGAGAAATATATAGACTCAATCTAAACATCAATTCACTATTTATGTCAAATAGTCCTTCAATGCCAGACCACAATAAGGCTAACCGAGCGTTAGGAAGAGTATGCCAATGATATGTAGCTAGGCAATGAACTGCATTAAGAAAACTAGATTGATCAAGAAGGTTTCTTGCATTACTAAAATTATTGTTAATCCAAGCAATATCTTCATCATTTAAATAATGAATAGACTGGGATAACCCTCGTAGATGATAATTTGTTACTCTAAAGTCACAATCATTAGTAATATCTTCAGCAGATTTGTCGCATTGAAAATTACATACAGCATCGCAATTAAAAACCGCAGATAGTAAGACGATATCCCAGAGTGAGTTCCACGCATCTTTAGCTAGCGATTTCGAATTTTCAGAGACAATGTGTAATTGACTTTTCACAAGCCAAAGAAAAATCAAGGCAACTCCATATTCGCCTTGATTTTTTGATAAGTCCATAATGACATTAGGATTTATTGTACAAGTAACAGGTAATAATTCAATAGATTTTCCAAGGCTAACTTGTTTATTTACACCGAGACCATTTATATATAGGAATGTTTCTTTTCCCTCACCAACGATTTCCATTATTCCATACTTTCTTGTTATTTGTAAATTTAACTTGCCATAATTTCAGCTATCGGAACCTAGCGGTTATAGGTTTAAGTCCTATACACATACATTATTCATTAACTAATCCGATTTAACTCAACTGCGCGACGGATGCAGCGGTAGGTTTCGAAATTTTCAACCAGCTGGAGAATGCGATCTGGAGCGGGCATGGGGTTGTATAGATATATTACACCCCATTGGGTAAGAAGGCAAATGGGTGGGGAGCCAGTCAGCGGATAAAATAACGGATAAACGGATAAGACATCAGCCCACAAATATGCCGTGAGAAATCAGTTGTGTGAATTCAGCTGTGAGCCGTGAGATAAGAGAAAAAAATAAAATAATGGGAGGACGTAGCGAAAACCTTACTATGGTCATCAACAATCTTTTGAAGCTTTTCTACATTTTGCCGGTCAGTAGTCAAGTGATAAATGGTAACAATGTACTACTTCTTTCCTTTGAGATTGTACGATCAACAAAACCATCGTCATTTTTATATGCCAGTATAGGGTATATCCATGATTTGCTTACGTAATATTTCGTAATCGTTTGCTCCGTGTCCATTAGGATCGCATTCAAAAACTGTCTTTCCAATGCCTACATTTCCACTAATGGCGAATGATATTAGAACACCGTGAAAAACATTATATATACCAAACTTATATCCAATAGATGATGTTCCAAAGATATCTTCTAAGTCTTGGTAAATTTCGGCCTTTTTCATGTCGATAAATGTTGGCAAAATACAAGGAAGCATCCAGCTTGCATCGGGTCGAAACTTTTTAATATTTGTGACTGTATCAATCATTTCGTATGTGCCAACAATAGGACTGTATTCAACGTTATATGGAATTAATACTAAACTACTACCTAGTAAAGCTACATATTCTAGATAAAAAGCTGATAGCGAAGTATCTATTATGCAATAGTCGAAATCATCTAGAAACGAATTCTGCTGTGGTAGAAAGAAATCTTGTTGAAGTCTCCTTTCCTTTATCGGTTTTATTTCTTCCCATGCCTCTTTATCACCAGGTATCAACCATAGATTCTTACGTCCTGTTTCCCTAACCGACTGCGGTCCTTTTCTTGCGTTCCATAGCCAATCAGTAATACAGCTTTCCTGACGCAATCCAAGCATTGTTGCTAGCTGACTTTTAGGATCACCATCGACCAAAAGACAACGTTCACCTGACAATGCGAGAGCATGTCCCAGATTGATACATGTCGTCGACTTTCCCCAACCGTCTGTGAAATTCGCGACCGTGATAATCATTTTCATTACTCACCTCACAGTGAAATTTTACACCCACCGCGCAGTGTGTGCTTAAGCACTTATTCAGTTGTTAAGGTTCGAACGAATCATATGCTTTCTTTAATAATCTCAATTATCAAAAGTTATTTTTATATGACCCCTTGAGTAATTAATCAGGTAATTTCCTTGTCAGTGTGTCATCTGCATATTGCCAATCTGACAACTCGTAGGGCCAGTGCTGGGGGTCGGGAGTCTGATAGAGCATACGCGCCTAGGATTTCATCTCAGATAAGGACTAGCCCCTACACTTCCCAGATGAGAAAGCTTAAATTATTGGCGGGTTTCGGTAAACCCCTTGTGAAATAGAACAAATGTGCTATAATAGAATGGGGGAAGAACAGTTGTTAGCCGTTAGCAATCCGGTAGAAGAACGAACCGGACAGGTTAGCTGTTAGCCATCCGGTAGAAGTGCAAACCGGACAGGTTAGCCGTTAGCCAAGAAATGAATGATCAGAGCGGGCGGACTCGGTCCGGACATACAAAATAAACCCGAAGAGCGGGCAGGTCTTAGACCTGCCCCTACAAGATAAACACGAAGAATGGGCGAAGCAATGTTCTCGCTTCGCCCCTACAGGACAATCCAAACAAGGAAAAATGGACGAAGAACAGAATATACCGATGTTATTCATTTTTTATTTCGGCGAGGCGGCGCCTACTGCACAGAAAGGTGCATCCAGGCGTTTGAAGAAGTGGAGCCGGGCGTTCGAGGAGTGGATGGATGCACGCAGGAGGGATTTCCAAAAAGATGCGGTGAAGCAGGCACGGATGACATGGCGGCGGTTGGTGAGACAGTGCGGCAAGATGCCCTGGTCGGTGACGGGGGAGGATATCGAACAGCACATCGACTGGATGAAGCAGGAAGGCTTTGCGAAGAGCACGATCAACTGCGCAGCAGGGATCATCGCCAGCTTTTACGAGTGGTGCGATGCTAAACAGGTGGACACAGCTTGCGAAGCGGGATTCAACCCGGCGAAGGAGGTCAGGAGACTTAAGATCGGACGGTTTGAAGGGGTATGCCTATGGACCCGAGAAGAGGTGAGGGCATTTTTGGATCTACTGCGAAGGGATGAGAGTGAATTGGGGAAGCGCGAGTATGCGTACTTCATGGCACGAGTATATCTGGGAGTGCCTTTGAAACAACTGCAAAGACTGCGATGGGGGCAGATGGAAGCGAATGAGGAGGAAGCATGGCTGAGGTGGAGGGAAGATGGGGAGCGGGTGAAGCTGCCAGACCCGGTGTGGCAGGCGATAAGGGATTATCTGAGAGCAAGCGGCAGGCTGGAGGGGATGCGGAGGGAGAAGTATATATTTGCCCCGCTGGCAACGCCCGGCAGGGAAGTGACGGGTGGAAAGGCGGAAGACTGGCTGGAGGAAGAGCCGCTATCAGGCACGTCAATGCTCAGCAGCCTGAAGCTATATGGAAGGAAGGTGGGAATCGCGGAGGAGAAGCTGAACATGATGGCGCTGCGTCGGACGGCGATCCGATTGAGAATGGACGAAGGCGAGAGCCTGGAGGGGATGAAGGTTTTCATGGACAGCCGGGAGGAAAATAGATCCACAAAATACAGATTGAAATGGCTAGCGGAGATGCCGGGAGAAAGCACGAGCGGTGAGGAGAGGCAACGCAGAGAAGCCGAGGTGCGGGTGAGGAAGGCAAAGCCATTCAAGGAGGGAGAGAACGTCAGGCATGGGTTTTACCGGCACAAAAAGGACATGCAAGCCGTTAGAGCAGTGATAGCGGAGGAGATTCAGGGAATGAAGGAGGAAAAGGAGTGCTTGAGGGAGCTGATGCGAGGATTGCTCGAACGAAATGGGGAAGAGATGCGACTGACGGAGGCATATTCACAGGCAGCCCAGCGGATGGGAACACTGATTACGGCAGAGGAGACGGCGAACACCGCACAGGAGAACCCATGGGTCGAGGAGCAATTACGCAGGTTGGATGAGATCGCGATGCAGCAAGGACGCCCACCCGTCAGCAGGCAGATACGGGAGAAGGTAATGGGGGCACCGGCAGAGGGGGAGGAACTACCAGGCATGGTGACGGAAGAGATTGGAACGATCCGATACCTGCTCAGAACGGCTTACCGGCGAGCGATGCAGGGGATTGAGACGCGGGAGTACCTGCGGGTGGTGGACCTGTACGGGCTGGGATGCGTACGTCTAGCAAAACTTTTGAGGATTGGGGGTAGGAATGGAAATGACCGGCTGGAGAGGTATTTGAAGGATGGGATCGATGAAGCGATCAGGCGGGTGAATAGGGAATTGAAATGTTGACACGTTGGAACGTTAGAAAGTTAGCAGGTTGGAAGGTTGACACACCCGAGCCCCTCCAAGAACAGGGGGGCCAGGAAACCAGCGGGTGCAGGCGTCAGAACGTTTTAAGATAGGCGTTCATCGATCAAAGAACAATCGATGCAGGGGAACACCCGAAGTTCAGCGGGTGCAGGCACCCGAAAACCAGCGGGTGCAGGCGTTAGAACGTTGACACACCCGAAGTTCAGCGGGTGCAGGCGTTGGAAAGTTGGAACACCCGAAGTTCAGCGGGTGCAGGGGTTGAGACAAAAGAACATTGGCGCACCCGTGTTGACCTCAAAACAGGGCAGAAAATTTCTCGACCTTGTCATGAACACAATAATATGATAATATCTATCCGATTAATGATAAGGGGGATTTCAGACAGACATCGCTTGCGCGACCCTGCGGCTCGTAATGTGGAAGAACACGCAAGGCTACAAGCCATTACCCCTCACTCCGCTGATGTTTGAATGATCCAACGAAATAATTGGGTCTCGAAGCGGACCCCCTGCCCGGTGCCCTGATTTAGAACACCGGCGATAAAGTCACTCAAAACC
The DNA here is from genome assembly GCA_963809805.1 of uncultured Chloroflexia bacterium. Lineage (GTDB taxonomy): Bacteria > Chloroflexota > Anaerolineae > Anaerolineales > UBA4823 > FEB-25. Next base: position 103,028 of record CAWELB010000005.1, read on the forward strand.
AATACTGCTCAGAGGTCGATGTGGGGTTTTAATGAAGACCAGCCGTTTAATCAATATTTTTCTGGTTGTTTTCGTAGACATGCTCGGCTTTGGTCTCATCCTCCCGCTGGTGCCTTATTACGCTGAGACCTTCGGAGCCACGCCCCTGGTGATTGGCCTGATCATCGCGGCGTATGCAGCCGGCTCACTGGTTGGCGCTCCGCTGATGGGCCGCCTCTCCGACAGATATGGCAGGCGCCCGATCCTGCTGCTGAGCGTCGGCGGGTCGTTCATCGGTTATCTGCTGCTGGGGTTCGCCCTGCCCATCGGCACATTTCTGGCAAGCCTGGTCGCCACCCACCCCGTCAATGCTTTCGTCATCTGCATATTATTTACCAGCCGTTTGGTGGATGGGATCACCGGGGGGAATCTCACCGTGGCCCAGGCATACATCAGCGATCAAACGGACGAACAGAACCGGGCACGCGGCCTGGGTTTGATCGGCTCTGCCTTCGGGCTGGGATTTATCATCGGTCCCTCAGCCGGGGGTTTACTCAGCCAGTGGGGATATAACATCCCGGCATTTGCGGCTGCCGGTGCGTCGTTGGTGAACATGATCTCCATTTACTTTTTCTTGCCGGAATCTCTCACCGGCGAGCGCCAGGCAGCCAACCAGCAGCATCAACGACCGCCTTTCACACTCAATGCGCTCACGGCAGCGCTTAACCGCCCCAAAATCGGTTCCCTACTGCTGGTACGATTCTTCCTGATGCTGGCATTCGTCATGTTCCAGTCGGTCTTTGCCCTGTTCGCCCAACACAGGCTGGGTCTCAGCTCTGAATCCACCGGTTTCGTGATGACCTACGTCGGCTTTTATTCTGTGCTGGTGCAGGGCGTGGGCATTGGGCTGCTGACCAAACGATTTTCGGATAACCGCATTATTCTCATGGCTTTGGGGATGACGTTCCTGGGCCTGGTGGGATGGTCAGTCACTCCCGACCTGTCGGTCATGCTGATCGTGCTGCTGCCTCTGTTTGGAGGCGTGTGGATCGTGAACACGATCATCACCAGCGGCATCACCAAGCTGGTGGCAGCCGAGGAGATTGGTGGGATGCTGGGTATTTCCAATGCGCTGGAGAGCATCACGCGGGTGATCTCACCCGCCATCGGGGGATTGCTGTTTGGAAGCATTGGCATGTGGGCTCCGGGAGCCGTCAGTGCCTTCCTGATCCTGGGGGCAGTCTGGCTGGCATACCGGCAGACCCGGAGCGTGAAGGTGCCTGAGGTGACCGTGCCGGTTGATGAGGCCTGCGCGGAGGGAGCTTCGTAGGGAGCGATTAGCAATCCGGTAATCCCGTAGAAAACATACCGGAATCAGCACTGAGAACAAACTGGATCAAGATTAGCAGTTAGCAGTTAGCTGTTAGCCAACAAATGAATGATCAGAGCGGGCGGAGCAAAAAACCTGCTCCGCCCCTACAATAAAACTGAAGAGGGGCAGGTCTCAGCGCAACCAAAAAAAGGCTGCACATTGCCTGCCCCTAAAGTGATTCACTTCTTACTGAGATTTACTTCGGTTTCTTGGGGCCTCCTTCCAGGCAAAAGCCGGCACTGGCCGAGTTCCAGTGACCCACATATTGGCTATCGCGGATGGCGCGGTCCACGACTTGCACCCAGATTACGTAACCACAGGGCACCATCAACGTGGTAGCCAGGTCCCAGGGGTTACCGGGCGCAAGAGCAGTATTGACCAGCCCGAATGACGGAACCGGCACACCCACAGGGGGCGTGTTCACACCTGGGGAGGTATTCACGTAATAGTAACCCAGGTAGGTGTCGCGGGCGAGGAAGTTCCCATGCAGCGGGGTTCCAATACTGAACTTGCCACAGTTGCCTGCGCCGGTGGTGATCTCGATGGAGGCTTCCGGCCAGGTGTTATCCAGCTGGATCAGGTGTTCATCGCTGCCCGTCGGGTTGCCGGCCCCATCGTAGGAGGTGAGCTTCACCCACCAGAGTGCATCGCCGGTTGTATCCCATTGGGCGAGGACGCTGTTGATGTTGTCGTGGAAATCGACGTAGTCGAAGCGCAGCGTGATGGTATTGGCTTTATGCACCCAGGTGGAACTATTCTGGCGGGTGAGGGTGAGGTCGGTGACGACGGCAGTCGGAGCGCCACCACCGTAGGGGGTAACCTCCACTTTATAGCTTTGCCCGAGGATTGGGGCTCCCTGGACGGTAACGCGACCGCCAAAGGGGCAGGGTCTGCTATCGGCGGTTAGGAGGATCCCATCGGGATTATCGGGAGGCAGGTTATTGGTGGCGAAAACTGCATCCTTGGTGGTCAGCCCGGTAACGGGATCGATCATGGAAGCGGGGATGCCACCCAGGATGGCGATTTCTCCGGCGGGCGCACCTGCCACCGGGGCGATGTTGATCAGCGTCTCCTCACGGTTGCCCCAGGTGGGCACATGGGTGGGGTCATTGCAGGGCACGGCAACCGCCCATGACAGGATGGCGCGGATGTGCACCAGCCTCGGTCCCTTTTGGCAAGCCTGGCGGTACTCGGTGAGGTTGACGGGCAGGCGCACGGCATAATACACACCTTGGGCTGGCACCTTGACGTCATAGACGCGCACGTCAGCGGTGCCCAGGCAGGTCTCGAAGCTGCCATTGTCATCGAAGTCTGCCCAGAAGGTGACGTACTCATGGCTTCCATCCGTGCAGGGTCCACCCGAATAGCCCGAAGCCTTCTTCACCTGGATCACTCCAACCAGGGTATCGGGGAAGTTTGGATCCAGGCCGATGCACTTGAGCTCTTCATAGCTAGTATCACCATCGGTGATGGGGAAGAGGAAGTTGAAGATATCCGGATCGAGCTTGATCCCCGGCAGCATGGTCGCAAAAGACTCGGCGTTCAAGTTTGTTTTGGAGACCATGAAATTCGAGAGCTCCTTGAATGCGAAGCGGTGCGGCGGGACATCCAGACCCTTGTAATGCACGGCAAGCTCTGAGGCACCGAGCATCTTCGGCTTGGTCTCGATGGGCAGATCGGGAGGTAGAAATTCATCGAACCAGGGTGGATACTTGACCTTGGCAGCCTCGAAGAGCTCATGTGGGAAGATGAAGCGGCGGGGTTCCACCAGGATGGTAGCATCACGCACGTTGCCCCACACGGGGGTCCAATGGGGGAGGTTGGGAGGGGGCGGGTTGTTCCAGGACAGGATGGCGCGTGCCCGGATCAACGGATCGACCCAACAAAATTTCGGACTGGGATTGACAGGCAAGGAAACTGCGAATTCCAGCCGCTGGCGTCCTTCGGTACCCTCGGGGATATTGTATGCCTGGAAGCTGGTCATGCCCTGGTCTTGCCAGGTGGCGCCATTGTCATAGGAGAGGTAGAAGCGGACGAATTCCGGAGTGCCCGGTCCGCAGATATCGGTGCCGTAGCCTGAGGGTTGGTAAACATAGACCACGCTCTCCAGGCGCTTCTGCTGCGGGTGGTAGCCCAAGCAGCCAAGCTCCTCGTAATAGGTGTTGCCAGTGATGGGCAATATGGGTTTTAATTTACTTTCTATGATATTGCCGAAATAATTAGGGTTTTGAAGCAGATATGCCTTGAACATCCCGCGCTCTTTGGTGTAGGCTTCCATTTTGAGCGGCTTGGATTGGATCACTTTTTTATTCGTCTTGACACTCATAACTATATCCTCATTTTTGGCTTAACTCATACCGGTTGCTTGGATAAGGTTCCCAAAAAGTGATTGGACAACACTGCCAGGCTGTTCGGTTGTGATTATCTTATATTGACCGCCTCCTTTCTAAACCACGCACTGGGGCTCTTATTGACTCTTTTCGCAACAGTTTTCCGCCCTATTGTAAAAAACAATAGAGCATATTGCGCAGGCACAACAATATGTACGCTGGAGGGCTTTACTTCAGGGACTTGGGGAAAAAAAGCGGCCGCTGACGATTGACCATCAGCGGCTTCGATGTGATTTTCCTTGCTATCAAACCTTGTCAGGTGGTTTGATACCGGGATCCAGGTGCACGTTTGGAGGGTTTGGTCCTGAAAATATAATACAACAAAAATAAATGAGAGTCAAGCGTCTCTCATCTTTATTAATTGCGGAGAATGGGATGAGGGTGGAGGGGGATGGAGGCTATCCCTCTGCCAGGATCTCCTTGATGCGGGCGAGCAGGACTGGCGGGTCAACCGGCTTGAGTAGAAAATCGCGCGCCCCGCTCTCGACGGCCTCGAGGGCCACTCCCAGGTTGTCGTGGGCGGTGAGGATGATCACTGGCATGTGCGGATATTGGCTGCGCAGCTCGGGCAGGAGGGTCAGTCCATTCCCATCCGGAAGCTTCAGGTCAAGGAACGCCAGGTTATAGGTGCCAGCCTGCACACATTTTCTGGCTTCAGCCACACTGCCGGCAGTGACCACAAAATAACCCTGGCGGTTAAGGATCATCGCCATGGTCCGGCGTAGATTTTCTTCGTCATCGATGACCAGGATCGAAATTGTATCGGACATGCCTAATTTATCCCGTCCCACTTCCGTTTCCATGGATACAACCTGCTGTAGATCGGTTCCTGGATATTATACATGCTCCGGTAGGAGAAATATCTAAATAAGACCAATTTCAGCATATTATTAGCCATATTTAATCATCCTGTTAGTTTAGCTTTCAGCTACTTGGGTGTTATGATATTAAAGTTGTTAGACAATTAATTGACATCGTAGAATGTAATTTGCATTATCTTTGGTCGGGGAGTAATGAAAATTGCGCATCGTTGATATCTCGCTATTGATCCTCAGTGCTTCACTGGGATTTTTTCTATCGTTTTATGTCGCCCGAAACCGGCGTGGACCGGGATCGCAAGCGCTTAGTATCCTAATCCTGGGGGCGTCGTTATGGTCAATGGGGTATGCGTTTGAAATCGTAGCCTCCAGCCTCACCATCAAGCTATTTTGGGAGCGGATTGAGTTTTTTGGGATCGTAATCATACCGCTGGCATGGTTTACTTTCGTGGCTCAATATTTGGGCAATCCTGAGTGGATGAAGAGGATTCTCCAACACAGGATTTTATTATTGATCATACCGGTAGCCACGATGGTGCTGGTTTGGACGAACGAGCTGCACAACCTGGTGTGGCAGCAAGTTGAACTAGAGCCGATCGGTCCACTGGTGGCGCTGGATTTTGTGCGGGGACCCTGGTTTTGGGTGTTAATCGTCTTCAGCTATACGCTGTTATTGCTTGGCTCGATCGAGCTGATTGTCTCCCTCTTCAGCGTGATCAAGCTGCAGCGATGGCAGTATGTTCTGACCTTGCTGGCAATCCTGCTTCCCTGGATTGGCAATTTCCTTTACGTCACTGGCTGGAGTCCGGAACATTTTCTAGACTGGACGGCTTTCTTATTTCTATTCTCTGGGGTGTTGTTTTCCATCAGCCTGTTCCGCTTCCAGCTGGCAAATATTTTACCGATTGCTCAAGAGACGGTTTTTGCCGGTCTGGCTGATAGTGTGATCGTCCTTGATTTGAATGACAATATTGTCGATATGAACCAGGCGGCTAAAAAAATGATCAATGGTACAGCCGGGGCAGCGATGGGGAAAAATTTATCGGCGGTGACGCCCGAGCTGACCACGCATATTCAACAAGCCGGCTTCGCCAAGGATTACAAAGCCGAGTTCACCCAGGGCGATGGGCAAGACCAACAATATTATGACCTGCTTATATCGGTGTTGAGTGATACATACAAGAATCCGATCGGGCGGGTGGTCGTCTTGCACCAGATCACGCAGCACAAGCGGGACCAGGCTGAGCTCGAGAGGGCACGCGACCAATTGGAAGTGGTGGTTGCGGAGCGGACGAAGGAATTAAAGCAGGCGATCGAACAGCTGCGACAGGAGCTGGTGCAGCGCTCGCTGGCAGAGAAGAGGTTCGAGGACGTGATCGAATCGGCACCCGACGCGATGTTCGTGCTGGATCAATCGGGTAAGATCTTGTTGATCAACGGCATGGCTGAGCGCCTATTTGGGTACCCGCGGGATGAGATGGTGGGGATGAACATTGTTAACAACCTGATCCCTGAGCAGCGCCGCGACTGGCAGCGGAGATACTTTGCGGAATTTTTGGATAACCCGGCCATCAACCAATCCAGCTTTGGCGTGGACCTATACGCTCAGCGGAAAGACGGCACAGAGTTCCCGATCGAGGTGGATTTAAGCCGCCTGGATACCACGAATGGATTTTGGGTGGCGATCAACGTCAGGGATATCAGCGATCGCAAGCGGGCTGAACTGGCACTCAGGGAAAGCGAGCAAACTTACCGGGCGTTGTTCGAAAATGCGGGTGATGCGATCATCCTGACCGATCTGGAAGGTAACATCCTGCATGTAAACCATAAAAGCATGGAGATGTTGGGGTACAGCCGGGAGGACCTTGAAGCAATGTCCATCCTTGAAATCACCATCCCGGATGAATTCTCAGATGTAAGAGGCAATATGGACCTGTTGCTGAGGGGTGACCGCCTGGGCCCTTATATTCGACACTTCCTGATGAAATCGGATGAAGTGCTTTCGACTGAAAACAACACGGTGCTGGTGCGGGACGCGGAAGGCAAACCTAAATTTTTCCAGAATATCTCGCGCGATATCACCGAACGACTCAAAGCCGAAATGGCCCAGCAGCAGCTGCTGGAGGAGATCCGACTGTCGAACGAGCAGATGCGCGACCTGGCGCTGAGATTGCAAGAGGTGCAGGAGCTGGAACGGCAGGAACTTGCCACCGTGCTGCACGACCGGGTGGGTCAGAATCTAACCGGGTTGAACCTGAATTTGAAAATCCTGCAAAACCAGCTGAAGCCGGGGAACCAATCGGAAATCCAGAAGCGATTGAATGATTCACTGATGATGGTGGAGGAGACGACACATAAAATCAGGGACGTGATGGCCGACCTCAACCCTCCGGTTTTGGAGGAATATGGCCTGATGGCAGCCATCAAATGGTACAGCGGCGACTTCACCAACCGGACAGGAATCACCACGCACGTGAGCGGGGATAAAATTGATCCGCGCCTGCCACCCCGGGTGGAGAAGATCCTGTTCCGCCTGGTGCAGGAGATGCTGACCAATGTGGCCAAGCATGCGCAGGCAAACCGGGTGGTGATCACGATCAACTCATCCAAGGAGACATTCTCTGTGACGGTGAAAGACGATGGATTGGGTTTCGATCCACATGGGAGTAAAAAACTTACGGCTGAACCGCACTGGGGATTGTTATCCATGCAGCAGCGGGCAGCTTCAATTGGTGCCAACCTGGTGATCGATTCAAACCCCGGCAAGGGGACCGAGGTGTGTGTAAAGGTGGGAAAAGACAAAAATGACGATTAATGTGGTACTTGCAGATGATCATACTATTGTACGAGATGGCTTACGCGCCTTGTTGGAAGCCAACCCGGAGATTAAAGTGGTGGGTGACGCAGCCAATGGAAAGCAGGTTGTCAACCAGGTGAAAGACCTGCAACCTGATATCGTGATCATGGATATCTCCATGCCTGAGCTTAATGGGATCGATGCGACCAAGCAGATCCTGGAGACAGCACCGGAGGTACGGGTGATCATCCTCTCGATGTTGGGCACGGCGGATCACGTCTTCCATGCACTGCAGGCGGGGGTGCGCGGCTTCCTGCTGAAAGAATCGGCCGGCAGGGAGGTGATGGAAGCGGTCCAATCGGTATATGCGGGAGATATGTACTTTTCGCGACCGATCACCTTCACACTGGTCAACGACTATATGCAGGCGCGGGTGGAAACGCAATCTGCCCCGCTCGAGAGCCTGAGCGTGCGGGAGAACGAAATCCTGTGCCTGGTGGTGGAGGGGAAAACTAGTGCCGAGATTGGCAAGAGCCTCAATTTATCACCGAAGACGGTTGAGAGCTACCGCAGCCGGATGATGCAGAAGCTGGGTGTTTCCGATATGTCGGAGCTGATCAAGTTCGCGATCAAGAATGGATTGATTTCAGTGGATTAGCAACCAATCGTGATCAGTGGGTGGCGAGCATACCCAAGTTTTGAAGAGGTTACGTCACCCATCCAGGTTATCTGATGAAAACCATCCATCCTTCCTCGCAAAAAATCAATGGGACTCCTCACGAAAAATCACACACATCCCTGGCAGACAAACCACTTTTTATCATGTATCATTGAAAATGGTTAGGGTGGAAATTGAGCGATGAAATAAAAAAGGAATTGCCTGTAGAAATAAACGCACCATCGCAGGACCAATTTTTGAAACCGGCTGAAAAGCCGGTTTCGCCTTTAAATTGGGATACAGGAATGAGCAGGGAGGTGCGCGTGAGCGAGCCGTCTGACTTCGGAATCAGACGGTTGAGCGTTCGAATCCACCGTCAAGCGTTGGTGACCCCGCCGGAGGCGCCTATATATGGGGGATAACACTCGATGAACCCCCACATATAGCCATAATCGGAAAAGTGACAAAACATTTTAGCGCCATTAATTAATTCTTGAAATGAACCGTGGGGAAAAAAGACTGGTTTACACATCAATTTGGAGAACAAGTTTATAACATTGATATTAATGTAGAATTTGTATTATTGGATATATACTTATAAAAAGTTTGATTGACTCTAAATCAAATAAGAGATAATAATTGCTTGGGAGGGCAGAATGAATAACGCTCTTGAGCGCAATGACCACGACATTCTTCGAAGCATTCTGTTCCCAGCAGGCGTGCTTGTATCTTTGGCTTTAGCATACCTGCTGGATCGCTGGCTCTTTACCCAGAGCAGACTAGCCCGCAGCAATCCGGCAATAACTTGGTATCAAGACCCAATATTCGTGTGGACTTTGGTAAGTGGATTATTTTTATTTGCAATATGGCTTGGATTAGGCTGGATTGCATTAACCAAGAGTCAACGGTCATTGCCAATAGCCATAACTGTTCTGATTGTAGGTTTATTAATATATCTTTACCCATTTTTGCAGATGGGATTCACCTGGCTCCCGATGTTATTCTTTACTGTCCGGACCCCACTCTCTTACTCTGGTCTGTATATCGCAATATTAAGTATCTTGCAATTACTAATAAAACAACCAGTCAGGATAGTGAGCTAAGGTCGATCGGGATCGGAGTGAGTATATCATCCATCACGCGAGCTGCTGATGCAAGGGAGGCGAAGCCGGGCGGCTCATCCTGGGTCCCTGGAAAATCTCGAGCGAAGCGAGAATAGCGAGCAAAGCGAGCTAAGTGAGCATAGGCCGGGATACAGATCGCCAGGGAATGTCCCAGCATCCCAGCCACGATCATCAGTGTATAATATTTAGTAGACCTGCATATAGCTAGATGCACTGAAAAGTTGCGTTATATGCACAAGTTATCCGCCTATTCGAGAGATATGCTAAATGTTCAAATGAAAATTAATCTCATCGTCGAAACATCACAAGAATATTTTTGTAACTGGCTTGAAGACTTTACCAGAGACGCTCCGTATAAAAATTTCCCAACGGAGAAAGGATTTATTTCTCTTCAAACGGCAAGACCTGCTCAATATGGGTATAGCGGAAATCGCAATATGCGAATGGAAGGCTATTACTTAACACTCCCAAAAGATGGTTCCCAAACGGCTTACCCAATTTCAAGTGTAATTGAATTCAAAATAATTCCGCTAAATCAAAATCGAATAGAAATTGTGGCAGAATGTAGCCAACCAGTAGTCGAAATTTATTTTCAATTTTTGCTGGGAGAAATTGGTAAACGATGGTCGCCAATAACAAGTTCTGAACAGCAAATTTCAGAACTTCAAGAAGCAGTTGTGAATGGCTTTTCAGAATTAAATCAAAGTCAAAGCACCTTGATAAACATCCAGGAAAAACTGTCTCAAGTTTTGGACGCTATCCACTACGGTCAAATTGAGCAAGGTGAAATGGATCGAACTCTTGATGCTATCAGGCGAGCGCTAAGATACATGCAGAGGCAAGATATAACCTTAAGCAAAGAAGTTTTGGGAGAAGTTAGAAAAGCGAACGAGATTGTAGATAGCAAAATTGAATTACAGCAAAAAGTTGAATTAACAATACCGATTTTGCCACTTTTCCTTAATTACAAGGCAGAGTTTGGTGTTGCAAGCGATGTTGACTTGGAAAATTTATATAACGAAATTCAATCTAGGCTACTTTCTTTGATGAATAAGTCTACAAAACATAACGGTAGGTAACACAGCGTGAGCTGGATATTGGGGATTCGTCGCCGTTTTCGGGAATTTTTCTCGCTTTGAGTTTTTTCTACTCCCAAGCATTGTCCACGCCCGTCCACCTGCCAGGAACGCAAACCGTTAGGCGC
>CAWELB010000006.1:0-25323 GCA_963809805.1 uncultured Chloroflexia bacterium
ACCAGGAGGGATTCTCCCCCCAGAACCAGGGGGGATTCTCCCCCAGAACCAGGGGGGATTCTCCCCCCAGAACCAGGGGGGATTCCGCACAAACCGCTCAACCCCAACCTACAAAGCTTTCTGGACATTGCCTAATTGAGCTATTTGGAATAGGAAGATTGCTTCAAGACCAGAAGAACACTGGTCTTTCCCCAAAAACCACCGGGGATTCCGCAATGACAACTATTTTTTATTAATTGTCCGAAGATCAGGTTCCCCTCTTGCTTAATTAGAACATTTGTGCTAATATACAGATATTCTGACCGCTGTGGGAGGGCATATGAAAAACGGACCGTCTTTAGTCATTCGGGGTACGATCATTGGCAGCCTGGTGGTAGCTTTGTTGGGCTGGCTGCTCGCAAAGCAAATCGAAATCCTACCTTCCGCAGACGTAGCTTTTGCGGCTTCTCCCACCCAGATCAGTTTGCAACCTGCACAGGCACTGACTCCTGCGGAGGATTGCGAGGTGAGCTCCAGCTACCCGGAGGGAATATTGCAATGGTGCGAGGCGATCACCGCGCTTGCCAGGCAAGCTGAGCTGCCCCCTGACCTGATCGCAGCAGTGATCTTACAGGAGAGCGGTGGGGATGCGACGGCTTATTCATCCAGCGGCGCGGTGGGATTAATGCAGGTGATGCCACGGGATGGCATTGCAGCAACATTCGAGTGCATCAACGGCCCATGTTTCGCCAGCCGTCCGACCATTGAGGAGCTGCAGGACCCGAGTTACAACATCGAATACGGCACCCGGATGCTGGCAGGGTTAATCGGTAGATTAGGTAACCTGCGCGAAGCGTTGAAATCATACGGACCGATGGATGTAGATTACCGATATGCGGATACTGTCCTAGCGATTTACGAAAATTATCGCTAGGACAGTATCCAGATCGTTCGAGGGAGGTTACGGCGCTTTAATTGCGATGGGCAAGAAGAACAGTTTCCCGAGCATTGTGGTCACAGGAGAACCGTGAACCAATACCATCTGGTCACTATAGACTGAGTATTCCGTGTTGGTGATAAAGGCGGAATTAAACAAATCTACTTTCACCACAAGGTTAACCGCGAGGGTCTCCCCGGCGTTCAAGGTGGGGAAATCCCAACGGACGACATCCCCATCTATGGAGTAAGGCCCGGTGGCGGAGACAAATGTGGTCCCCGCAGGAAGCTTATCCATCAGAACCACATTGGTGCCCGGTAAGAGGTCGTGAGTATCAGTAACTGAGAGGGTGTAGGTGAGCAGGTCGCCTGGAAAAACACCGGAAGCGGAAGCGATCTTATTCAGCGTCAGGGCATCGACCTTTTGCAGCGGCGTAATGACCGCCTCGCCAAGAACCGAGGCTACCTGATCACTGCGTACGGCATAATCGTCGTTGGTGATCGCTTCAGTTGAAGTGATATTCACCTGTACAGCCAAATCCACACTTTGAGATTCGGAAGCATCCAGGCTGGGAAAGCTCCATTGGATCACGTCACCGTCGCGGGTGTAAGGCGAGGTAGCTGAGACAAACGTAGTGCCGAGAGGCAGGGTATCAGTCAGGACTACATTGGTGGTCGGGCTGATCCCAGCAGAGTGCGTAATGGTCAGGGTATAGGTAATCTCCTCCCCGGGGGTAACCAGGGGGGCTGAGGCAACTTTGTTCAGCTCGAGCTGGTGGGCGAAACTTTCAACCGTTGCGAGGGCATCAATCCGCCCCCAGCCGTAGGCATTGTTGGGTACCCCAGAACTGGAGCAACCCGTCCAGGAGATATGAACCGCATTCTGTTCGATGGCATTTTCTATCTGATCCACCTGCCCACGTAAAGCAGGTTGAGCGGAGATGAGCAGCGCTACCTCGCCAACCACATGCGGACCCGCCATACTGGTACCGCTCCAACCACCCGCATAGGCATTGCCAGGCACGGAAGAACGGATGCTCACACCCGGGGCAGAGATATCGGGCTTGGGACGATTGCTGCCATCCACCGTGACAGGCCCACGGCTGCTGAAGCTGGCGATGTTATCACCGCTGTCCGTGGCGCCGACGGTGAACGACTCTTCGTAAATGGCGCCGGGATCCGATACTGAACTGCAGGAGCTGCCGGAGTTGCCGGCTGAGTGAGCGGTGACAATCCCAGCGGCGACCAAATTTTGAACCGGAACGAGGAGACTATCGGGGTTGCAGCCTTCACTGGGCGGGCAGCCCCATGAGTTGTTAATCACATCGGGGGCCATATCAGGGTTCGGGTCACTACCATCGATGCGGGTGGGTGCGACGAACCACTCGTAGCACTCCGTGTATGTGGCCGGTGTTCCCACGCCCCCATCCATATTTCGGCAGCCAATCCAGCGCGCACCCGGAGCCATGCCGATTTGATTGGTGCCTCCGTCATCTCCCACCATGGTGCCCATGGTGTGCGTGCCGTGACCATAGTCATCACAGGGCACTGGGGAATCGAACCCGCAGGGGTTGGAGTACGCATTTTCATGGACGGCATCATGCCAGTTGTAGTCATGATCCGCATTCGATCCATCCCAGCCGCGGTATTGATTAATCAGGGCGGGATGATCCCATTGATAGCCGGTATCCTGGCCGCCGATGACCGCCCCCTGACCGGTAAAGCCGAGGTCCCAAACTTCAGGCGCATTAACCAAGCTGATATTCCACTCAATCCCGTTGGGCTGAACATCCGCTGAACCATTAATAGTGGGAGCATCCAGGGATACCTTCGGGTTCGCATACAGATGGGCGACGTCGAGACGGGCAGCAAGCAGCTGAACGGTGCTGAGCGACCCGCGCACCCAGATCATGTTGGCGATCCAATAGGGGCGATATTCCACTCCCAGGGAGGCGAGCTGGGCAATCAGCCCTTTTTGGGTGCGCTCCGCAGTGGATACCAGGGTTTGGTAAACAAACCTGCCCTTTTCCAGCCTAGTAGGCAATGCGGCGGCCGCGCTGAGATCAGCCTGGGTGGTCAGATACACCAGGAATTCGGTATCACCCGCGGCAGCGGTCTGTAAGACCCATGGATCCACTTTATCCTTCCATGGGGAGGCGCTGGCGGGAGAAGCAGCACCCGCCAACAGTAATGACAGAACCGATAAGACAGCCAGTAAACGATAGACAAACTTTGACATGTTTTTCTCCTCTACATTTTTACCAACAATTTGAGCTCTGGCAAGATGAGTGGCAGCGCCACCAAACCACCCACCCCCAATGCAACCACCCCAAACAGCACGTCTGAGACCGGCAGGTGAAGCTGCAATAAACCAAATACAATCAACCCACACAGAATGGCAACCGAGACAGCCCTAAAAAGGGTGCTGCCAACCGCCACCACGCTCGCAAAACGTTTGTTTAGCAGGTACCAAAGCAGGACAGCTTCGGCAGTGTACGCCAACCCATTGGAGAGGGCAATCCCAGCCGCACCCAAAGCAGTGCCCAAGACAATTGCCAATATCACAAAGATCACGGTTGCCATGAAAGATGCTCCCAAAGGAACCAGGGCATTTTGTTGGGCATAAAAAGCACGTGAAGCAACTTCGATTAGTGAATGACCCATCAGACCAACGAGGAACCCGCGCGTGACCCAGACCACCAGCTCGGTGCCGGCAGCATCGAAACCCAGGATACCCACGATGGGTCGAATACCCACAGCGATAATGACCGCCGCAGGGATGGTGAGTGCTAGGATGATGCGCATGGCGCGATTTAAGGATTGGCGGAATGCGTCTACCTGCTCACGCGCAACCTGCTCCGAGATGGTCGGCAGGAGCACCGTCCCGATGGCGGTACCCACCAGGGTTTCGGGTACCTGCATGAACAGCCAGCCATAAACAATGGCAGAAACCGAGCCTGGAACCAGCCAGGAAGCGATATTATCGGTGGCAATAAAAACCAATTGGATAAATAAGACGGTAAGAACGCGCGGTCCCATCAAAGCCAGGACTTTACGCACTCCCGGGTTATGCAGGTCAATTTTAGGCGTCCAGCGGAACTTGTACTTCACCAGCCCGGGCAATTGGATCACGAGGAAAAGCGCTGCCCCGATGATTGTGCCATACACCAGACCGTAGATCCCCAATCCAAAAGACGGCAGGGTGAGGGGACCCACATGATAGCCAGAAGTGGGAGCCAGGATGATGACCCCGAATAACATCCCCAGGTCATACATGGCGGGAGCCATGGCGGGCAACAGGAAGTGCTGGTTCGACTGCAAGCCGGCGATGACCAACCCACTGATCGAGAAAATGAGGGTGGCGATCAGGTCGAGGCGCATGATATTGGTCACAAGCGTTTGCTGCTCAAGAGAAAAACCGGGGGTGACCACACGCTGCACCAGAAAACCTGCCAGGATGGCAAGGATCAAGCCGATGCCGGCGGTGACCAAAAACACCAGATTGGCAATGCGCGAGAACAGATCCCAGGCAGCCTGGCGGTCTTGTTTTTGAAGGGTTTCGGTTAATACAGGGATGAAGGCGATGGCGAGGGCGCCACCGGAGATGAGGGCAAACAACAAGTCGGGCAGGTTGTTAGCAGCGTTGAAGGCATCTAATTCAGGGGAGAGCCCGAACTGCCGCGCAATGATGATCTGGCGTACAAACCCCAGGACTTTTTCCAACCCGAAGAAAACCGCCACGATCAGGGTTGATTTGGCAAAACGCGACATTCGCCAAGTATAGCACGAATAAATATATAACCGTTTGAACGTTGGAACACCCGAAACCCAGCGGGTGCAGGCGTTGAACGTTAGCAGGTTAAATAGCTGAACTGGTCACTTCTCCGGTTTCACGGTGAAACCAATAAATTTTATGTAGACTCTCTTGCATTTTAGATAATGGATAATAATCGTTGCATTAGGTACCTTGATATGGTAGAATTCCGTCCGCCTGAGAGGGATATCGTGAACCGCCTGTTTTGCGGGTTCCCTCGATCTGGAGGGATGGCCGAGTGGCTTAAGGCGCCTGTCTTGAAAACAGGTATGGAGAAATCCATCGTGGGTTCGAATCCCTCTCCCTCCGCCTACGGGGAGGTGCCAGAGAGGCCGATTGGGCTCGCCTGCTAAGTGAGTGCGGGGGCTAAAACCTCCGCCGCGGGTTCGAATCCCGCCCTCCCCGCCTTGCGTAAAATTTTATCGTTGCTGTGGGCTATCAATCAATCTAAATGTAACGGTTATTAAGGTTCAGAGTGCCTGTGCAAGATATCGCTCAGTGTCTGCTGGGCGATTTCATTTTTAACTCGCTTATCTATCATTGTATATACTCCTCAGCAGTTGTCAAGGTATTGTGGGATATCTAAAGCTAGATTTCGATACAGGTGCTTGGCAGTCCGTAATCTGCCTCTGCGTCACAGTTATTCTCTTGTGCCTCCAAACACTCTATTCCTAACCGCCTGTCAGTTCCATGGGTGATCTATCCATGATCGAGCAAAGTGATTCGGAATCGCAACTCTGCAGAAAACCGGGCGCCCATATATACGAGCTTCTCTAGACGGAGGCAGGGTCACTCAGCATGCCCTTCAGTACATACATAGGGACGAAATCAGTGGCATCCCGGACATCTTTGAGGGGCTCTTTTGACTGTCCAGGATCTGTTAGTATGAGATCAGGTGATCTAGACCATCGATTGTAAACCCATTCTGAACTCTCCGTTCATTGTATTGTGTTGATGTTTATGAATGAAAGCAACTGGATGTTCGGAAATCATGAAGTGATCGGGAAGCTGCGTAAACTATCCTCCCATTCACTGGCTTCCTGTTCGCACCAATCCATTAAGGAGGACAATGTAATGGTCTTTATCCTTAGCTTATTCTTTTCATACCAAGCTGCTGTGGGAACCTCACTGATTGCGGCGTGATCGTAAACATCATCTGGCGATCCTCAACGAGATGACCTTTTCCAGTCAGCGGATCAGGAAGCTCATTTGTATCCCACCACCTGGTTATAAAAAAATCGAAGGTAAAAATTCGGTCCTGCGCCCGGAAATCCTTGTAGGGATCCACGATTACCAGCGTTTGATTTTTAGAGTCGACCATGGAAACCACACTATAATGACCATAGTCACCATCCTGGGTTTCTTCTTCCAGTGTATCCTCGAATACACCTTGCCATTCGATCCCCACAAGATAACCGTAGTCTTTCACGGTCCGAACCAGCTCCTCCAGGGTTGAATGATCCTTGTACCAGAAACGGGTCTGCGGAGCGAGGCGTTGTACCGCCCTGCCAAGCTGGTCGACCCGCATACCCTGCAGCTCGATCAGTTCACTGGCCCCACCTGCTTCGGCAACTGCCTCCTGAGTCACCTCGATCCCCAGGTAATTCAAGAGCATTTGGATTACAGCTGGCCCACAATGAGATTCGCTGATCTGGGTAAATCGATCCTGCCGAAAGTCGATGGGCCGTCTACGACTTGATTTTCCGCGCATATTTACTTATCAGGCTTGCCAGCACATCTGAGAAAGCTACGTGATACAGCGCAAGTACCTCAGTCAACGGTAATCCCATGCTCGGACCGAAGGCGGTATTTGGGTTAGCATCTATAAAATAAGCATCGCCAGTACCTGAATCGACACGGACATCGAACTTGGCATAATCATGATTGTGCAGGACGGTGAAGGCTTTTTCTGCAAAGCGGGTAATTTTTCGGGCCAATTTTTGATCGTTAACCAGCTGGTATTGATAAGAGTTTTTTACGTTATAACTCTCCAGACTGGTAAAAGAATGCTTTCCATCAGGCTTGAAACCGAACACCTTTTGCCCTAAAAAGACATGTTTCTTCTGGTAGTCTTCCAGGACGACCACCGTGATTTCCAACCCGTCGATAAACTTTTCGACGATCACCGGGGTTTTGTACGTGCCGATCAGCTCGTCCACTTGTTCTTGGGCTGCCTCACGGGTAGGTTTAACCGCATGATTGTCGATCCCAACACTCCCACCAGACTCATTCAGCTTGACGATCAGGGGAAGCCCAAGCCTCTCTTCTATCGCTGTACCCCTACGCTGGATAAATTGATAAGGAGGTGTGGGGATTTGGTTAGCGAGCATCATTTGTTTGACAAGGTTGCGATCATTCCCGATGACAAGACCTTGCAGTCCGGCACCAGTATAGGGAGTATTGACAAGCTCCAAGGCAGCCGGAACGGAGGTTTGAAGCGCATCTCGGCCCCTAAGCGTATCGACCAGGTTTAGAACCAGATCAGGCTGATCCACGAGCAGGTTTGTCATAAAATATGCATCGCCTGGGTAACCCTTCGCCGGGACGCCAAGCTTATCGAGTTCTGCAATAACCTCCTTTGCGCGTTTTTCTACCTCTGCCTCCGCAAGATATGCTTCCTCAGTAGGGAAATATTCACGGTCAATCTTCGAATAGGCTACGGCAACCAGCTTGAGTTTTTTCATTACATCCCTGTCAATGGCAAGTTTCACCTTCTTCAGTTTTGGAAGGAATTCTGCACTATCGCTGGGTCGAGCTGGTTTACTACTACGAGCCTCTTCTATCTTGCCTCGTGGGACTCGAATTTTTGTCGGTTTGTTCTGAGCTAAGTTCATTATTTTCTATCCTTCCTGACCTCGTCCTGTGGTTTTTCCGCGCCTGCGCCTGGTTCAGGGGCAATTACCCGCAGAACTCGCCTCAGCACCTTTATACGCGCCGTACCCTTTCCGATTAAAATACCTTCTGCCGCCACATCAAGCTTTGGTGAAGTTTTTACCTTTATTTTCTCGCCCGGTAGCGTTGGATGTTTTTGTCCGCTGAAGAACCTTCGTTAGCCGTCCTGGCGAAATAGGCGAGCAATTCAGCCTTACTGAAGTTCGGGTACACGGCAACATCCAGTAATCCATCGTCCAGCGAGGCCTCGGGGGCTACCAGGTTTTTTAATCCAATGATGGGAGTGTTCACGATGGTGACTAACATGGTATCAACTTCGATTTTACTTTCGTCGTCCAGGGTCAAGAAAACAGTGGATTTTGAGTCATATTTTAAAAGGCTCATGATTGCATCCTGAATACCCAACAACTTACCTTCAGGAACTTCTTTAATCATTGGATACACCGTCGCAATCAGACCAATCGCAGTTAACATAAAGAAATAAAACTTTTTAGTATTTTTGGTACTTACCTGACCGATATCCAGCTTACGGATGTGACCGGATGCGATTAACGTACAGGCTTCCTTCAGATCTTCTGGTATCCCCAGACTCCTGGCAATATCATTTTCAGTCCCTGCCGCAATAATCCCCAGGCTCACCTTCGAGCCCACTAACCCTCGAACTACTGCCCCAAGTGTGCCATCCCCACCCATGGCGATCACAACATCATAGCCATCTTTAATGGCTTTCCTTACAATTGGAATGGCTTTTCTGATGGGGTGGGCAAGAGCCACATCGACTTTTAAACCATAATCCTGTAAATAGCACCTGGCTTGCTCAATCTGTGAGGCCGCTTCTAAAACTTCTTTCGCCCCTGGGTTAGCGATTAATTTTGCCCGAATAGGTGTATTTTTCTTTGGCATAGCTATATCCTTTTTACCCGTCTATCCCCTAGTCATATTCTGAAGGATTGAAAACTCTACTTATTTCTTCTGGGGCGGGGCAGCTGCGACAGGTTGCCTGGTGAAAAAGCGCTTCTTACCCCACAGGTAGAATTGTATGATTGCTACCAATGTCAGGCTACCAAGTAAATAAGATCCCAACACATCGCTTGGCCAATGCTCGCCTAGGTAAACGCGCGAGATACCCACCAAAGCTATCAAGATACCTAGGAATACCAGGAGAAAGGTGCGTTTAATGGATGGTTTCAACAAGGTAAAAACCAGGAACCAGATAAACCCAAAGAAACCCAGGTAAAACATGACGTGCCCACTGGGGAAACTATAACTTTTAAGGGTGGTAAACACATTCACGACAGCCGGAGTTGGGCGAGGTCGTTGAACCAGATCTTTTGCTAAAACATTGATCGCCGTAGTAAAGATTGCCGCTATCAGCGCTGATACCGATTCCCACTGCAGACCGAAGCTATAAATCAGCAAAATGATCAATGCAGTGATAACAATATCTTGTGGACCAAAACCTGGCCAGCTTATCCAGCTCATCACCATAGAAAAGGCTGGTAAATTTATCGATTGGACGGCGCGCGTGATCTGAAGATCAATCGTAATGGTTGGCATGATCTTGACCAGAATAGTTAACCCAGCAAAAGCACCTGCAATTAACACCAGCGCGATTTGGAAAAGTACGGTCCGATAGTGCCTTACATGGGGCGGCGCGCTCTCAGCCCTTGCAGCTTGATTTGCCGCAGCCTGGATCTTCTCGATGGGTTTATCAGTAATTTGTTCTGCCATATACTATCTTTTTCCGTTTCGCTAATTATTACCCCAATTTTATCGCTGTTTCTTTTCCGGGGTGCTCATCCTCAATTTGGTTTCCAGGCTCAGGCAGCTTTTCTGCCGTATCTCTCTCCGGTTTATCCACACCTGGTTTTTCCAATTGGGTGATTACACGCAAAGCACTCGGCCGCACCTTTATCGTAACTGTGCCTTTACCAAGCGCAACTCCATCCGCCATCACATCCAGCTTTGGCGATGTTTTTATCTTCAATTTACGCGCCTGATAATGCTGGACTCTTTTTTCGCCTGAATAACCACCATCCATGACGGCAGCATAGTAATGAATCAGCTCAACTTTACTAAATTCCGGATAGACTGAGATATCCAGGAGTCCATCTTGTAAAGAGGCCTGCGGAGCTACATTGAAGTTTTTCCCAAATATTGGTGTATTTGAAACCATTACCAACATTGTTTCAACTTCATCTTTACTCTCGTTGTTAAATGTTAATGAAACCTTTGGTTTGGTTTCCTGGTGAAAGAAAGTTACCGCCGTATCCTTAATGTGGGATAATTTGCCGTTGGAAACCTTGTTCGCATCCGGATAGATGGCAGCGGAGAGTCCAACAGTAGCCATCTCGAAGAAATTAAATTTCTTACCTTTCTTGGTTTTAACCTGCCCAATATCCAATTTAAGCGTGTGATCTGATTCGATCAGAGCACAGGCTTTCTCCAGGTCTGAAGGAATACCCAGGCTCTTGGCGATGTTGTTTTCTGTTCCAGAGGGGATGATACCCAACCGGGTTTTACTACCGATCATCCCGCGCATGACCGCCTCGATCGTTCCATCGCCGCCCATTGCGACAATAACTTTGTATCCTTTTCTACTTGCTCGCTTGGCAACCGGTGTGGCTTTTTCTTTCGGTTTGGTCAGGACTACATCAACTTTTACATCGTGATTTTCAAAATAGTTCGTCACCATTTTTAAATTATCAGCTTGTTCTGCAGCATCCCCAGAACCTGGGTTGGCGATTAATTTAATCCGATTAGATTTATTCTTCTTTGACATTTCGACTCCTTCGTTTTTGGAAATAGCGTTCAATCAGTGTAAAGGTTATTCCCGCCCAGGCTAGCCCTACCGCGTAGCCGGCAAGTATATCGGTTAAATAATGCCCTCCGGTAAAGATCCTGCTAAAGCCAATAAAAGCAATTATGAGTATTGTAATAACAACCACAAATGCTTTCCAAAATGCCGTCTGCATTTTGGGGGTTATCAGGTAAGCTAGCAGCCCAAAGAATGTGATTGCATCAACCGCGTGTCCACTTGGAAAACCTGGGAGCTTCACAATGATCCACAGTTGGTCTGTTGGTCGGGCGCGGTTGATGATATGGGAAAGGATCCAAAACATCGCCGTGCCACCCATCACACCAACCAACATCAAAGCCAACTCTTGCCATAATCGTTTGAAGGCGAAGTAAATCGCATGAACAAAAACTAGAACTGTGAGAGCATCTTTCCCTAAATAAAAACCCGCGTCCATAACATATTTAATGATTGGCGGGCTTTTTAAGCCCATGGCTGGTAAAGTTGTTGCCAGATATGTATCCCATATTAAAAGAGGACCGTGGTTAAATAAGTTATAAGTGAGCGCACCAAATACCACAGTTCCAAAAATGAACATGAATACTCCAATGATAGGCCACTTCGCTAACATGCCTGGAGAGCGTAAATCTAAAGGAATGGGATTGCTCGGTGCGTGATCTTGTACGGACGTTCTAACAATTGTGTGATCAGTCATATGAAATCCTTTTTCCTATCTCTTCAGGCGGAACCAAAGCGCACTCATCATTGAATAAATCCCAAAAGCAATCAAGCCTATGGCGGTAAGCGCCAGAAGCCAAATTCCGTATGGCAGCTTCAACAATGTTTTAAGAGCTGCATCCATACCTACGGGTTGGTTGGGGTTAGCCTGATATGCTGCCAGGAATATTAAGCCGCCTAGCACAGTAAAAACGAACCCCCGCGCCACGGTACCGTATCGGGCGATGTTTATGGCTATTTTTGATTGCTCGGGTGTCAGAGCATAGATTTGGAATTGCCGGTCGAAATTTGCTTTTAATCCCTGGTAAATTTGGTAAAGGCCTCCTATTACAGTAGCCAAACCTACAAAGCCCACAATCCAACGACCCATTGGCATCCCCATGATGGAAATAATAAAATTCTGGTTTTGGGATCCGCCAGCTGATGATGAGCTACCCGTGATATATCTATAAGTAGGCGTGATTAAGACTGCGTAACCGAAAGCACTGACCAGAAATCCAAAGCGGGCAAACAAGCCCTTCAAATCGTGGCCTTTATGGAGTGGATCGAGCAATGCTCTGACCAGCCCCCACAACGAGTAAGAAATAAGCCCAACCAAGACCACCCATAATAAAATCCTACCTGCCGGATTTTTTCCAATTTCCACAATAGCTTCCTGTGGGCTTGCCAGCTTACCGCCTTTTCCAAGCACGACCTGAAGGGCTAATAAACCCATAATGATGTAAATTAATCCACGTACAGCATAACCCAGGCGCGTCAACCCTTCCATGACAGGGCTGTATTCTGCCTTTTTAGCTGCTTTTTTTACGTTGGTTTTTAAAACTTCACCATCTAATTCGCTCATAAATAATCTCCAATTTTCTGATCACTCGCCAACACTGCGGAAGCATAGGGACAACCTGAAGGTCAAAAGTGTAGCTATTGGTTGCGATCAAAGTGTCCGGATCCACTGGCTGAGTATTCGCCAGCCCCCTTCTAAAGTACTTTTAGCTACTCAACCAGCATATTAGAAATTAGCTATTTTTGTCCTATACATAAGCTAAAAAATAACTAAATATTATAAAGTGACCGGGTATAGGAAAAAAACCTAACCCGTAAGTTGTTTCTCCTGATTCGCCCTGGCAATCAACGCGTCTAACCGTTCAATAAGGTTGGTGACTTCCTGAGCTGGTGGGTTCGCTCGCGAGATGGTCAGTGCCTTAATCGTACTCAGACGTTCTCTTAAGATTTCAATCTGTATATCTGGAGGAGGCGGTAGAGGAATTGAGGCTGCTGCAGTTGTTCGGAAAATCTGACTGGCGATGGTCTGGATGGCCACAGCGATTGGTGGGGCCGCGAGAAAACCGATAATCCCATATTGCTTTACCATGATTAATACCATGATTACCAATAAAAATGAACTGCCGCGCCGGCGATTAAATATTCGTGGCTCTACTATAAACTCCAGGAAAGCTAAAACGATGATCGTCATTAAAGCAGCCAATAATCCAATGCCCGGGCTGATCGAAAGACCCGCCAGGAAAGCCGGGATCACGGTTACCAGCCCACCGAACCAAACGAATAACCAGCCGATAGCCCCCAAGATGGCTAGCAAAGCTGGATACTTCAATCCAAGGAGTTGGTAGCCGACTCCCAGGATGATTACGAGGATCAAGCTCTGGATAAGCTCGCTCCGTAGATATGATCCAGTTTCTTTTTCGATATTCTGCCAGACATCTCTCCACCGGATGCGTAATTCATAGGGGAGTAATGACAGCCACACCCGCTTAAAATGCTCTTGATCTGCACTCCAGTAAATGCTGAGGATAAGAACCATCAAGCTCTCGCTGATTAGCTGAAGAGATCCTAGTGTGACTCCCAAAAAGCTCTGAATAAAGGTATCCCACTGCCCGCTGGTGATGATTTGGAACAGGTTATTCAAGTCAGGTAAATTCTTGGCGATGGTCTGCTGCAGCAATGAACCATTAAGCCATTGGGTTTTTATTTGTGCATAATTATCGGGTAGATTCGCTGCCAGTGCTTGTACCTCACCAATGACAGGACGACCGAATGTATAACCAAGGGCAGCGATTAAGGCTGCAACCCCAAAATACGTAACCACTAGAGCCAACCAGCGTGGTATCCCGTAGTTATGTAAACGATCTACCACTGGTCTCAGGATGGCAGCCACCATCAATGACAAAATAAAAAGGACCACTGCTGTGCGAAACTGCCAAAGCAGAAACACAACGGTGAGCGTTGCTAAAATTACAGCCGTATCCCAGGCAAGTTTTTTCATAGCGAACTATCCGGCTGAATAGTTTGCGCCAGGAGCCCTTCCAAATCGGTAGCAATAGATTCGATGGCATCCTCAATTTCATCACTTCCTTCATCCCCTTTACCGGATCCTTTACGTCGAACTAGTTTATGCACATCCTCGACGAACTCCTGTGTCTCATAGCTGAGCTTACTCAATCGATCCCGTCCAGCTGGCACATCAATGGCTGGCCTATCGGGATGGAGCAGCAATCGATCCAAAATTACCTGAGTTACCGCCGCCAGGGGGATTGCCATCAATAAACCGGGAAATCCAAACATGGATCCAAAAGCGATGATTGACAGAATTGTGACGATAGGATTGACACCCACCGTTTTTTGCATTACCCGGGGAACCAGAAGATGATTTTCAAGCTGTTGAATCACTACAGTTGCCAGGATTACCCACAAGGTTTTTGAGGGATCAGAGCTTAAGGCAACGAACACCGCTGGGACTGCCCCAAGCGCTGGACCAAATAACGGCATCAGCTCAAACATACCAGCTATAAAAGCTAGAGGTAAAGCAGAAGGCAAACCGATAATTAAATAGGTAACCAAAGTCATGGAGGCAATGGCGAGAGCCAGAAGACCTTCCCCGCCCACAAACCCGCCTACACGCGCTTTAATTTCCTGGATCACTACACGCGTGCTTTCCCGTTTCTCAGCCGGAAGGAGCAATGAAAATGCATATTCAATCCGCTCTCCTTCGAGCGTCCAATAAAAGCCGAGTAAAAGAACCACTATTAGGGTGAAAAGTCCTCCTATGATGCTTAGTAACGCATTAAATGTCCAGCTAATTGAGCTCACCGCTGCATCCCCTGCCGCAGGTGACTTGGGCATAAAAATAGAGTTCAAGCTGAGGGGCAAGTTAGCCACCCATTGCCGAATGAACGGATAGGGTGAGTTTTGTAATGTGGATTTCAAGTCGGTGTAAAAACCCTCAATCTTGGGTGTAAGCAGCATTACCTGATGTATCGTTTGAGGGATGACTAGAAAAATGATGCCAATAATAAGAATCAACAGCCCCAGGTAGATTAAAATCACGCTAAATGAGCGGGACAGCCTATGCTGGTGAAGCCACTCCACAACTGGCGCCATTGAAATACTGATGACGATTCCGATAAAGACGAGCATCGCCAGTGTCCGAAAATGATATAGAAAATAAAACAACAAAATGACCGAAAGTATCACTAACACACTGGCGATAATTTTTCGGGTGGTCAAGCTGAACGTTGGGTTATTGGTGGGAGAGTTAGATAAGGACATACTGATTGACCGGTGGTCTTATCGTAAATAATTTCTGGGAGGGGATGATCCTGCCTCCCCTCCCAATTTATATTCATCCCCTGTTTATGAAACGATGGTCAATGTTGTGGGGTTCTATCAATCGCACGATTTAACTCTTTCAAGCGTGCATTGACTTCTTGAGCTGCTCGATCTTTGGTATATCCATAACGCTCCTGAAGTTTTCCGATCAGTTGATCTCTATTCCCATCGATCATGTCGAGGTCATCGTCGGTGAGCTTACCCCACCATTCTTTGGATCTTCCTCGGATTTGCTTCCATTTTCCCTTCAAAATATCTTCGTTCATCGAGTATTCCTTTCTTTATTAGCATATGGTATTTTACTGAGGCATTGTATCCAGCTAAACTGCTCTGAATTCAGTTCTATACTACGTTGGCATAGGATACATCGTTCCAGCTAAAAAAGTTCCAAAACTGTTCTAAATAAAGTCTAAATATAATTAGTTTACGGCGCAGAAAATCCACCAAAAGACCCGTATATGGGAGATGAGCCAGGCTCGCTCATGCCATTATCAGGGTCTCTTTGCTGAAAATATCAGTTTAGAGTATTTCTTTTGAAGGAGATAGGAATTTAGACCGCAGAATGGAGAATATATCCAACTCCAGGGACAGTTTCAAGTAATGGCTCCATCTTGGTACCCAGCTTCTTACGAATACGTCCAAGGTAGATATGCAGATAGTGGTTTGAATCGCGATATTGTGGTCCCCAGACTCTTGCCAATAAATTTTCATGGGTCACAACCGCTTCCTGGTTCTGGGCCAGCTCAGCCAATAATGCAAACTCTGTCCGGGTTAGATGCATATCGATGCCAGCGACATAAGCCCGGTGGGCGGCGAGATTGATCGTGAGATCCATGATCGTGATATCTCCATTCTTATCAGATATCACTGCGTTGGAGCGGCGCATGACGGCGCGCACCCGGGCCATCATCTCACCCTGTGAGAAAGGTTTGGTAACATAATCATCAGCTCCGGCATCGAGGGCGCGTATTTTTAGATCTTCCTCTCCTCGTGCGCTCAGGACGATGATGGGTATTTCGGATTGCTGGCGAATCCACATGCACACATCAATACCGCTCATCCCAGGTAATATTAAATCGAGCAAAATGAGATCGAATTGACTTGCTTTGAATATATCGATTGCTTCTTCACCCGTACTGGCTGTTTGAACGATATAACCACGTGCTTCCAGGTTAACCGTGACCAGTTTTTGAATCTGTGGATTATCATCGACCGCGAGTATTCTTTCCATTTTCCCTCTCCCTCAATCAACGCTGCTGTAGAGACAATTTTACCGCTGATACAAACCTGGTAATACTAAACGGTTTGATAAGCACTTCAACAACACTTGGATAAGTTTTAAGATCAACACTGGTCTCTGCAATCGAGGCTGTCATGATCAAGACTGGAAAGTCATTTGTTATGAGAGGATCAGTCTTAATCCGCTCGAGAAGCTCCCAACCGGTAAAATCAGGTAGCTTAATATCCAATACCATCAGGGATGGTAGATTGTCGTGTATTTGCGCTAGTGCTTCAGTTCCGTTTTTTGCCAATGAAACTTGATAGCCCCGGATTAGTAGATTCTCTGAGATTAACTTGAGGATGTCAGCTTCATCATCTACTACTAGAACATTTTCCATCAAAATTTGCTCCTAGGTATTTATCATTGGTACGCATTATTTTTTATATCGCGCCAGATAGGGACGGTGAAGGAAATAATCGTTCCAGGGCCTTGATGGTTTTGTACCCAAATTTGTCCGTGGTGTGCTTCGATTAATCCTTTGCAAATTGCCAGGCCTAAACCAGCCCCCTTGGTTCGATTGCTGGTTTCATTTTCTAGCTGGCGAAATGCTTCAAATATACGGGTGTTATCCTGTTTAGGAACACCAGGACCTTGATCCGCCACATCAACCTGAACCATCTTGCCAGCGCGATGGGCAGCAATTGTGATTTGCGTCTGAGGTGGAGAAAATTTAACGGCGTTACCTACCAGGTTGGTCAAGACTTGAGCAATCCGAAGTTCATCACCAAAGATGGGAGGAAGTTTAGCTGGCACATCCAATATTAAGTGATGATCATTCGTTATAACTTGCAGTTGGGCAATTGCTGAGTCAATGATGGTACTCAAAGACACCTTTATGGGTGTTATGCGCAAGGTGCCGGCTTCTATGCGTGACAGATCCAGAAGCTGCTCGATAAGATCGTGCAATTTATCTGCTTCACTATTAATTGTCTCAAGAAATTCATGCTGTTTATCCGCCACCCATATCACATCATCAGCTAAAAGTGTTGTCGCAAAGCCCTTGATGGATGTCAACGGGGTGCGCAGCTCATGTGAAATCATTCCCAGGAATTTGAGTTTTAAATCGTTTGCTCTCTCGGCTTCCTGGCGGGCCTGTGATTCAGCTTCCAACAAGCGGACATTCTTGATGACGAGAGCCATTTCATCCACCAGGCCGCGTACATGGTTTAAGTCATCCATATCGGACATCTGGCGAGTTTTAAAGTGCAATGAAAGCAATCCATACCACTCCCCTCCAGCGATCAAAGGTAAAATTATCAGGCCGTGTGTGTATAAATCAGCAAACCGCTTCTTGACATTTTCAGGTAGTTCCATAACAGATTGGATATCTTGAATAACAATCGGTTTCCCAAACGGGCTATTTAAAGAGATGCCATATTCCTCTAGCGTAAATCGCTGATTAATAAACTTGGGCTGCCTTTTACCTTTATTCCATTCCGCCAGTATGAAGCAATGCTCGGGAGGGGTTTCATTCTCGATCCAGGGTTTATCCAGGATTGCAATCGAGGCTCGGCTAACATCCCTTAAATAACTGCTGGATAGAAGTAACCCTAATAATTCATTCGGCGTTCGCACAGTTCCAATCGTTTGACTGATTCGGTACAGCTCACGCGTTCGTTTGAGCAGTAGGCGAAAAGTCTGGCTTGCACGTTGATTCTCCAATACTTCCTTCTGTAGGTTGCGATTAGCCTTCTCCAATTGGGAAGTTCGTTCAGCAATGTGTTGTTCTAATTCTGCGTTTAGCTTCTTTATCTGGTCTTCGGCACGCTGTCGTTCCTCAATCTGATTGGTTAGCTGGTTCACGGCAAACTTCAATTGGGATGTACGCACATCCACCCGGTGCTCGAGCTCAGCATTGAGCTTTTGGGATTCTTCATAAAGGAGTGAATTATCCAATGCTAATGCAACCCGATATCCGATATCTTCTGCTAATGCAACATCGCTGGATGAGTAATGCCTGCCTGAATCTGATTGGACAAAGGTACACATACCCAGGTTTTGATCAGGAGTGATCAAGGGAACCACAATTGCGGATATCGGATTCAGCTGTCGGATAATTTCTAGTTGATGAGGATCAGTCACAAATTCTTCAATTAGTGAGGACGGTATATCCGTGTATAGCAAGGATTGTCCGGTTAGTAGAGTCTCGAATTGAGGCGTATTCGCCTCATTTGGTTTTACAGGTCGCGATGGTTCGAGCTCATATACCAATTTTTCCATGCTGGGATCAACGTGAGCAGCGGCTACCCGCTGCAAGACTTGGTTTCGATCAATGATATCGATGGCGCACCAGTCAGCCAGGTCTGGCACAATAATATGTACGAGAGTTTCTAGCCGCTTTTTATAGTCTAATGTCGTGGATAAGGCGACGCCAGCCTGGGCTAATAGACGCAATTGGTTTGCTCGATTGGCAAGCGCTTCTTCCAGCTGTTTGCGCTCTACAAATATCCCGATCTGGTTGCCTACCGCACTTAACATCGCAATCAGGTTTTGATCCTGCATTTGATTGCGATTCGATAAACATTCCAGGATCGCAACCACTCTATCGCGGTTGCGCACAGGCAAAATAAAAGCGCTGCGCAGCCCAACTTTTTCGGCTTCAATGGCATCCAGCGAATGGAAATCCGCTAAATTGGACAGCCATAAGGGCTGACCGTTTTGCAAAACATGCCCCGGCAAACTTGTGTCATTTCCATTAATCACACTGTAACGGATTGCCTCTGCGTGTTCGGTCAAATTGATGCTATCCGCATGCCAAACACCCTCGTTCGTCAGCGTCTGGCGATCATGCTCAACGCGCCATAACGCACCATATTCCCATCCGGCTGTCTTGCAAATCAGCTGTAAGACTTCCGTGGCAGCTTTATTAATGCTGTCCGTTTCAGCTAAGACACGTGCAATGTTATATTGCATCACCAGGCGTTGCTCGATAGATTTACGCGCGGTTATGTCTACGAGAATGCCAAGACTGCCGCGCACAATACCTTGATCATCAAACAAAGGCGATGCGTATACAAGCAGGTTAATCACCTTGCCGTTCGATTGTTGGATTTCCAGCTCTACATCTTGCGATATGACCCCATGCCTGGCTGCTTTCTGCATGGGTAATTCTTCGGTAGGCACTTCATGACCGGCATGTAATACCTTGAAAGGTAAGCGATCCCCTCCCGGCGCGCTTTTCGACGGGTTGCTCCCAGGAGTCAGGTTCAACATCTTCAACCCCGCTGGGTTGATCGTCATGTTCTGATTCTGGGGATCGTGGGCTACGACAATTCCAACCGGCAAGGCGTCCAGTAACGTTTGCAGTTCGTCGACATTCTGGTTAATTTGCTGAGCTTCATTCTGCCTGATTTCAATCTGGTGAAGTATTACTTCGGCATTAAATAATGTCTGCTGAACCTGCGTGAGGATAGACGGGATGGATCGGATCGAGTCTAACGCAAAGCTTTCTTGGTGATCAATGAGGGATTGAATGCTGGACGAGGCTGTATTTAAATCCCGGATCACCCTTTTAATGTCCATCCGTAAGGGTGAAGGGGAAGTTTCTATCACTGTCTCCTTCTCACTCATTTGTATCTCCTGATAGATAAACCGGCTTGTATTTTGTCACAGGCTTCGAATTTATGAATTTCATACTATCTTCCTCTGAATTATTATAATCAAAGGTATATACATGTACAGAGCTGGTCGGTCTTAATTGCCAGAATTTAGAAATTATTTAGGCTGATTTTAGGTTTTTTATATTTTTTGTTGCTAGATTAACCATTAGGAGGCACATATGGCTAAAGCAACCTGGAAACCCTATACGCAACATGGGGAGCTGGATACAAAAGAAAGAGATAACCTACCGGAAAGTGCTTATGCGTTTCCAAAACAGCGCAAAGAACCTTTGACAGATGCTGACCATGTCAGAAACGCCCTGGCGCGTTTTGATCAGGTGATCGGGGTCTTAGACACTGACCGCGACATCGCATTTGCAAATATCAAGAAAGCTGGACGGCATTTTGGCATAACGATTAAAGAAACTAACTGGCATCAACTCGGTAAAAAAGCGCATACCAAAAATACAGCTCAATCTTCATGAAACGGATTTCGATGATAAAAAAGTTCCATGAATGGAACGAAAGGAGATAAAGGAAATGCCACGCGGTGATAAGTCGAAATATACCAATAAACAAAAACGACAAGCGGAACATATTGAAA
The DNA here is from genome assembly GCA_963809805.1 of uncultured Chloroflexia bacterium. Taxonomy (GTDB): domain Bacteria; phylum Chloroflexota; class Anaerolineae; order Anaerolineales; family UBA4823; genus FEB-25. Next base: position 20,263 of record CAWELB010000006.1, read on the forward strand.
AGGGCTACAAGAAAAGAGGCGTATCAGACAAGGAAGCAGAAGCCCGCGCCTGGGCAACGGTGAACAAAGCTTCGGGCGGGGGAAAGAAGAGCGGATTTGGTCGGAAGAAAAAACGATCCAAAGAATATATTTTCTCTCACCAAGAAGCTTGCCCTGTACATGAGGCATCCTGGTTTAGTTTTCGTCCAGGATCCCTCGTCGTATCGTACCATCACAGAAAATTCTTCTGTAAATTCGCATAGCGCCGGTAAGGCAATCTCAAATATTGAGTGCCGGGTGAAAAAAATACTAAAAGCGTCTTTAAATGAAAGAATTCTTTAGAAAGTTTTCTCAAAAAACCTCTGAGGCCGTTGGTTCTCCTGGAGCATTTATTTTTGCATTATTACTCCTGGTGATATGGGCTATATTGGGCCCTTTATTTCATTTCTCAGATACCTGGCAGCTTGTAATTAACACCGCCACAACGATCATCACTTTTCTGGTCGTAGTCTTGATTCAAAATACACAGAACCGCGATGCCAAAGCGCTCCACCTGAAACTGGATGAATTAATCCGGTCGATTCAAGGAGCAAGAAATTCATTGGTCAACCTGGAAGAACTGTCCGATGATGAGCTTGAAACTCTCCAAAAACAGTTCAGGCGTATCAGCGAACACTACGGCATGATAGCCAGTATCTCAGATCACGTCGCTGAGTTAACCGAAATAGCTAAACCAGACGAAGATAGTGAAGTGGAAAAACGTGAAGAAGGCGACGAAAATACTTCACCTTAATCATCAATACGTTCCAGTATTTGGACGCTGTGCCAGGTGGTTATCTGAAGTGCGAATACTATTTACTTAATATTTATAAGATTTTTGGGACTTTTATACTGAGATATGCCTATTATTAAGTCTGATATCAGGGGAAAACCATATTGTAATATATTGAAAGGAGATGGTTAAGATGGGTGTCTTATCTTGGATTGTCGTAGGGTTGATCGCTGGCTTTTTGGCCGGATTGGTTGTAAAAGGAGGAGGCTTTGGGTTGATTGGTGATATTATCGTCGGCGTGGTTGGCGGAATGTTGGGCGGTTGGCTTGCCGGCTCAGTCTTTCATGTCGGTGATATTACGGGGATTAATCTGCCATCGATCCTGATTGCGTTCGCCGGGGCGGTAATATTGCTACTCATAATTCGCCTGATACGGAGAGTATAGGATAGTCATCAAAATTGGCAGTCCAATGACTGCCAATTTTTTTGCCTTCTTTCAATTCCTTGTTTTATTTAGTTATTTTACGGCTGTCATGAGTTGCTTTTTGGACAGCCCCATGATATTAATCGATAAGCCTGATGAGAGAAAATGGACTAATTATAGGAGAAGATTTACCAGGAATATCGGTATGTTCTTGCTGGCCATCTGGCTTGTCCTGGCTGGGTTGATCGCAGAAAATTAATTAAGTCATGAGCTTCTGGTTTACAAAAATATTAACCAAAAATAATAGATACCGAGAGCCAAAACGTTGTTAAACAGATTCTAATCACCGGGATAAAAATTCCTTAACTCAGGTTGAAATTCCTGAGCGTTTTCGGAAACTACTTGCAGGATCGTCTGCGAGGCATCTCGATTAATCCCTACTTCTTTATTGACACACTTTAATTCAAACTCAACGAAAAACTGTCCGAACAGTTCTAGTGCATTTATCTATTATGTATGCTGCATTTCTCTCTTGGTTTAGATCACTGAATTGAATTACCTTATTGTAAGATTCGCTGTCCTGACGAAGTCAGACGGCGCATCAGGAGCCAGGAGATGATCATGAAAACTAAGCCGATACCCACTAATCCACCCAGGAGCAGCCAATTCGGGGCATCACCATTCAGGGTAATACCTCGTAGCAGGATCGCACTATAAGTTGTGGGCAACAGCCAGGATATTACTTTCACCGGATAGGAAAGGTATTCCAAACCTATGAAAAATCCGCTGAAAAAGACGCTTCCCAGGAGGATGATCATACTGAATTGCACCGCCTGACTATCGGTTTGCGACAAAATTGAGATGGTAAAGCCGATTCCCATGGATGTGAATAATAAAGCCACGATGACCAGGACAAAATAAGCCCAATTTCCAAGCATAGGGACGTGCAGGACAAAGACCAACAGGGCTGATAGGATAGCCGTGATTACAACCCCAAAAAGCATGTAGCTGATATATTTGCCAAACAAAGCCTCTCCTGCTGATAGGGGTGAAACGCGGAATAATTCCATCGTACCTGAATTTCGTTCACGGACAATAGAGAGGGCTGCGAATGTCACGGCGATATGTTGTAACAAGAGTGCCAGTACCGCAGGTGCAAAGAAATCTGCTTCGGAGAGCTGGATTAAGGCGATGCTCTTCGTTTCACTACGAAATGGGTTGATGATAATATTGGGATCAATACTTTCAAATTGTGTTAAATTACTGTCCAGATCGGTAAGATCTTTTTCTATCTTATCGATATTGGTTAAGCGTTGTTCCGTAGATGATGAGGTATTATTAAGCTGGTCAGCATTTTGCTGTAAATCTGTAAGTGTGCTCATGAGTGGGCTGGTTTGGCTTGCATCCCCACCTGTTGTCTGCTGGATACTATTTACCAATCCCAGGCTGGCTCCAACACCCAGGGAGATAGCATTTACATTGGTATTTAAACCCTGTTGATTTTGCTTGGCTGCAACTTCATCCCCACTCTGTATAGCCTGGCGCAAGGCAGTAGTGCTTTGGTGGGCAAGCTGCAGGTCATTATGAATGCTGGCCGAATCTTTCTGTCCATTTGCGGTGATTGTAACCAGCACCGCTCGATTAACAGCGTCTACAAATATTGCACCGAAATACTGGATATAAGAAATCTGGACAGGATCAATCTCGTTATAGTACAGGGTAAAAACAGCTTGCTGGTTATTCAGGACGGTATCATAGGCATTTTGAGGCGCCACGATCACCAGATCGACCTCCCCGCGACGCAGTTTGTCGAGCGCATCACTCTCGTTCTCCAAGATGCCCATATAGACCAGCTCCGGTGCCATCGATTTTGACAATTGCTGTATATTCTGGGCAAGTGGACTGTCTTGCTGTGCCACGAATAAAGTACGCAAGGATCGCGCCTGGTTGCGGTAACCTATCCCAAAAAGAAACAGGATAATAAATGGTCCAAAAACCAGGGTTAAGATCAGCCTGGGTTGGCGTAAAATATCAAATATTTCTTTTCGTAAAAAAGCAGAAGCCCGGATAATTCCACGGAAGAATTTAGTCATTGCTAGCCTCCGAACGCACCAGTTCTACAAAGACGTCTTCAAAGGGAGGGGTATATTGCTCGAGAGCCTCCACTCTTATATTGTTCTGGGGTGCCCATTCCATGAGACTGGGGATTGCTGTACTGGCCTCGTTTACAATAACGCGAACGCTGTTAGCGCTCGTACGGATAGTTTTCAAGCTTATTGAGCTCAGCAGTTGTTCGGTGGTGTAATCAATGTATTCCGAAGTGCGCATATCGATGATATCGCCCCCAAAAGCACGATGTCTCAGACCGAGGGGCGTGTCAACCATCAGCAGCTTCCCACTCGACATAACTCCTACCAGATCGCAATTGTCAGCTTCATTAACATATTGTGTGGTGACAAAGAGGGTCCGTCCCTGACCCTGTAGTTCTTTGAAGCGTTCCCAAAATTTTTGTCTTAAAATGGGATCAATTCCGGCAGTTGGCTCGTCTAAAAACAACAATTCGGGATCGTGGATCATAGCCGCAGCTAGGCTGAGACGTCGCTGCATACCCGCCGAAATATTACGGGTCAGCTTGTGGCGATGCTCATAAAGCTCTGCAAAATCCAGGATTTGCTTCAGGCGTCTGCTACGAAACAGGCTCATACCATAAAGCGACGCAGCGAAGTTGATATTCTCCCATACAGTTAAGTTGGGGTATAGCACTAGCAGTTGTGGCATATAGCCAATCCTTGCACGCTGGTCCTGGCTGAACTTCGACGGATCGATGTTCAGTACAGATATTTCCCCTACGGTAGGAGTATAAATACCAGTCAACAAGCGTACTGTCGTGGTTTTCCCTGATCCACTGGGTCCAACAAAACCGAAGATCGAACCGCTAGGTACAGCAAAAGTTACCTCCCGGACGGCCAGCTCATCTCCAAATTTTTTCGTCACTTGTTTTACACTGATGACCGAATCGGTCATTGAAAGCAATTGCATGTGATCGTTAGCTATGGGGTTATTAATGACCATTTTCCCTCCGGGTGAGCCTGGTGTGTATTCTGGCTGACCTACTTCAATGATATTTGACTTTTCTGTTAATTCTCGAACCATTCAATAAACTTCTGTGGTTAACCACCAGATTTATTCCCCACAAGATTAACACCACATCTATCAAAAAAATCCAAATGAAACCTATAAAGAATCTATATTTAATCAACAGAACAGATCATTTTCAATTTAGGTTGATTATCCAACGTATTTGATATGCCATTTCTGGTCATGATAGCGCAAGGTTTTTTTCGTAATTTTCATCCCACCCCTTATAAGCAATCTATAAGTACTGAAGAAAAATCCAAGGCCAAAATGTGGAAAAGTAAATTTGACAATAAAACCAACTATTGCACAATCACTAATTTACTACTTCGACGACTCATTACCTTCTTGAGGGTCTCTTATGCTCTCAATCTGTTCTAAGGAGCTATTAGATTGAAATCCGTCGATGGACGGGATATTTGTCCCTACTGGCACGGGACACATACCCATCGACTTTCATCAAGAAATGACATAGAATTGTTTTTAACAACTGAAGATAAAGGATTAATAAAGCCCTTCTCCGAATGGAGAAGGGCTAGTTATATTTTCCCGACTGCGGGTAAGGGACCCGCCCTCCCCGCCTTGCGTAAAATTTTAACGTTGCTGTGGGCTATCAATCAGACTAGATGTAACGATTGCTAAGGTTCGAGTGTCTGCGCATGAAATCGCTCAGGTCCAGCTGGGCGATTTTGCTTTGTATCTCTTGCTTGTATTGTACACTCCTGTGATTGGCAGGTCAAGCGATTGTCAG